>NZ_JAWLVH010000017.1:0-767 GCF_033100315.1 Roseovarius sp. 10 | reverse complement strand
GTCAGAAGTGCGGGCGCGCGTCATATTCGACCCCCCTCGACATCATCCTTATCACCTGAAGGCACACGCGGTCGCTTTTGGCAACGGATCGCGCGTGTCTCATCAGTGCGCCATCGCAATTGAAGGCGCTAAGCGCATCGATTTACGAGGTTATCCCGGCTCCAAAATTCGTCAAACTTAATGTTGGCGTAACATAAAAAGATTCCGCTCAATGCGGCCCTAATTTTTCTCCACCTCCGTAGAAAATCGTCACTCCGATCCTGCATATTTGACACTGTCGAAAGCGTTTAGAAAATTGGCCATACGCAAGTGCATCTTGCTTTTGTCGCACTCACCTTTATGAGGCGCTTGCGATATGGCCCGAAAAATGCTGCGCAACGCACGAATGGCCGGTTCGGTTAAGCCGCACCCCGGCGCAAATCACTGACTCGAGTGTCGGCTGTGGGCCGAAAAGCGATCATCTTTAGCCGCGCCGCTGAAGTTTCATGTCAACGCCATGTCAACGAGCGTACGTCATTTTTTGAGTGTGAGGCACTGCGGATGTGGGCCAATGTCAGCGAGTTTCAGGGCTGAAAATTTGTGAATTCAAAGGCTTGTCGTCTATGTCGTTGAAATTATTAAGCTATTGGAATCATTTGATAATAGGCTCATAACCTGAAGGCCGCAGGTTCAAATCCTGCCCCCGCAACCACTTTCATCGAACTAATAAAACAAGGCTCATCCGTAACAGGGTGGGCCTGTTTTTTGTCAGATAGTGCGACATTGAA
>NZ_JAWLVH010000016.1:0-839 GCF_033100315.1 Roseovarius sp. 10 | reverse complement strand
TCAACACCACGCAGAAGCGCGCCGATATTGTCGCCCGCTTCACCACGGTCAAGCAGCTTGCGGAACATCTCAACGCCTGTGCAGGTCGTCTTGGAGGTGTCGCGGATACCAACGATCTCAATCTCGTCACCCACATTGATCACACCACGCTCAACACGGCCCGTCACAACGGTGCCGCGGCCAGAAATCGAGAACACGTCTTCGATTGGCATCAAGAATGGCTGGTCAACTGCGCGTGCAGGCGTTGGGATGTAGCTGTCAACAGCTTCCATCAACGCGCGGATCGAGTTCTCACCGATCTCTGCGTCACGGCCTTCCATCGCCGCCAAAGCAGACCCTTTAACAACAGGAATGTCATCGCCAGGGAAGTCGTAAGAAGACAGAAGCTCGCGGATTTCCATCTCAACAAGTTCCAACAACTCTTCGTCATCAACCTGATCGACTTTGTTCATGTAAACAACCATCGCAGGGATACCAACCTGACGACCAAGCAAAATGTGCTCGCGCGTCTGTGGCATAGGGCCGTCCGCCGCGTTCACAACCAAGATCGCGCCGTCCATCTGCGCCGCACCGGTGATCATGTTCTTCACATAGTCAGCGTGACCAGGGCAGTCCACATGCGCGTAGTGACGCGCATCGGTCTCATACTCAACATGCGCAGTCGAAATCGTGATCCCGCGCGCCTTCTCTTCAGGGGCGCCGTCAATCTGATCATACGCTCTGAAATCACCAAAATACTTCGTGATCGCAGCTGTCAGTGTCGTCTTGCCGTGGTCAACGTGACCAATCGTGCCAATGTTCACGTGCGGCTTATTACGTTCAAACTTTTCCTTTGCCAT
>NZ_JAWLVH010000015.1:0-974 GCF_033100315.1 Roseovarius sp. 10 | reverse complement strand
TTCATTTTGGTCTACTCTACTGGCACGCAAAGGCGGCCTCGAACTATCATTTTCGAGGTAAATCAGTAGCTTAGAGCCATTATTTTCATGAAAATATGATGCCTGATGGCGGAGGAGGTGGGACTTGTGTTCCCTACTGATCCGTCATGCTACTGTTAACCCTTTGTTTTCATTGAATCACGCAAGGCCAGTTTGATGCAAGTAGGCAATTTGTGGTCTACTATTTGGTCTACCGTGGCAGCATGGCATGGGGGGCGAGTGCCATGCCCCCCTATAGGGATATTGTATACGTGCCTGACCTGAGATTGGGATTTGCAAACCGTAAACAGCTTAGGGGCAACTTTGCTGTGCTTTAGCCGATTTGACGGTTTCTGTAGCAAAGGTAGGAGATAGGCCTGATGTATCGTCAGGTGGGTGTTGGCGCGGGGGGACAATAGAGACCCCAGCAAGGGCTTAATGTGCAACTTTCCTATAAGGTCCCTATAGGAGTTTTCCACAATAAGGAGTGGGGTTAGATGGCCCCCGCCCATTTTACCTCAAGCTAGATCATCTCCGTCATCGGCTGATGCATCCGCAATGATGCCTTCATGCAGAAAGTCCACAGTTAAATCTTGGACTTCGCCCCATCCTGACCCCTCAAGATCAGGATAACCTCTCTCGAGTGTTGTCCGCACATCTTCAAGTCGTGGGGGCTTACCTGCCATAGCCAATCCATCACTCTCCATCTGCTCTCCCAAGAACAGATGCAGTTGATTGGTATTCCGCTGATTGCCTGCTCGGAAGCGGGCAATAAAAATACTGGAACGCCATAGGCCAGGCATCAAATGAAGAGATTGCTTTGGATCAGCTAAGTTTGATGCTCGGATTAGATTATTCGCATCATCCCTAGTTAAGCATAGATCAGGCCGCATCTTGAGTAAGCCTAAGGCTGTAATTGGAATGTTGCCTCTGCGGATGAGTTCAAGCTCCAGCCT
>NZ_JAWLVH010000014.1:0-1315 GCF_033100315.1 Roseovarius sp. 10 | reverse complement strand
GCGCCACTCCCAAAATCCAACTGACGCCATGGTCCCGTTCGGGGCTTTTTTCTTTTTGTGTCAAAGGGGTTTAGCTCGCGTCAGGGGGCTGCAGAGAAGTGGGCTAGAGTAAGATTTGGTCTCTGGGCGCGGTTTGTCTCTAAATCGAGGGGCGTCATATTGGCTGCCCCCTGAGATTTTGACCAATAAAATATTGGTCCCTGAGTGTTTTGTTGAAAGGGGAGTTGTGAACCTCAAATGCACCAAAAGGGTTGATAAATCCTTGGCCCATGCTTTGACTTATGAGTATAGTGTTCGGCCGAAGTTCAAGCCGCATTCGCTCCGTTGATAACCATACTCGAAAAATTGTTTGGGAGCCTTAGTGCGTCTGTGAACTTGAATGACTTTCACGTATATTGAACATGAAAAAATTTACAAGTAACGAATGGCTAGTGCTAAAACCTAGTCATAAATTGACTGGCAGACATCGACTTGAATGCCTGGTAAATGGCATCAGAACATGGGACAGTTAATTGACGATTTATAGCTCATTGTACGCTCTGAGTGGTACCAGGTGCCTCAACCGGCCTCTTTGGAGAATGATTTTTTTGCCCCAAAGCGAGCAAATGTTTGAGAGTATATATCGGTGCATTTTCATAATTTGCATGTCCCTGTCTTTTCCAGATGCGGCCTACGGGCAGTCATTAACTGGCGGATCCGAAAGTATTATCACGGTCGATGGTGTGCAATACCGAGTCCACAAATTTACGGCTGATGGGGTATTGAACAACAACTCTCAAGCTAACTCGTTCGGTGCCATCGAGTACTTAGTTGTAGCTGGGGGAGGAGGTGGTGGCGTTTATAATCTTGGCGGTGGAGGTGGCGGTGCTGGTCAGTTTATGGAGGGAACGATCGGGACTGGAAATACGGCGCTGATACCTATGGGGAACATAGATATTAAAATTGGTGCCGGTGGAGCAGCAGGCACAAGTGTGGCTCCGGCGGGTTAGCGTGGTCAGAATGGCGGAAATAGTTGGATTGGCTTCGAAAATGCACCGTTAGTCACAGCTATCGGTGGCGGTGGTGGAGGCGGTGGGTACCAAACTTCCGATGTCTCACAAGCATCGCAGTCAGAGTGGAATGGGCTCGATGGAGGTTCAGGAGGGGGGGCATCACCGCATGGGCCCGGTGCTTTAGGCGGGCGTGGTCGCGGTGGCGGTACTGGAAATGACGGCGGGGATACAATTTTGCAATTTACCCCTTTTGGTGGCGGGGGAGGGGGTGGTGCAAGTACTGCCGGCGGTGACAGCGCAAGTGGCGTGTCCGGGGATGGAGG
>NZ_JAWLVH010000013.1:0-2100 GCF_033100315.1 Roseovarius sp. 10 | reverse complement strand
GTTTGTGTCTTCGTCGGCACAGGCACAACTGCGGAACGCATTGCTTTCCTGGGCCGCAGCAAACGCCATGCAATGGCCACGCAACTGGAATGATGGGAACGACTCTGGGCCCGCAACTGTCTATTTCACAACGAACACACTGGTTCCCACCATAATCGCCTATGGCGAGCACAGGGACCTCTTCTCTGCAGAGGAGCAAGAAACAATCGAACGTTGGCTGCGCCAACTTGTTAACCGAACCGGCAATAACGAAAGGATGCGCAGATGGTCGGTAGATAATAAAGGCTATTTGTGGGGAAATGCTGCGCTAGCTTTCGGCATAGTCACGCAGGATGACGGCTTAATTCGCAGAGGCATTGGAACGTATTACACTGCGATTAGAAATCTCCGTAATGATGGTAGCCTGCCTCAAGACAGTGGCCGGGGCGGAAGTGCAATCCATTACACTAACTTAGCTATTTCATCCTTAGTGTTAACTGCTGAGCTGGCCGCTGGCCAAGGTGTAGACTTATATAGTTTTGAGGCTCGAGGAAGAAGTATCCATGATGCCATCCGATTCTTGCTTGATGCCACCGATGACCCGAGCATTATTGCCGGTTACGCTTCACAGTACACAGGCGCAGGTTTCCGCGGTTTTGACGCCAACAATCAACGTTTAACATGGATGAGGTCTCCCAGCGCCAGTTGGGGCGTGTACTACACCAAACGGTTTGAAGGCAGCGAGCTAGCTAATAGGCTGAAACGCACATCATCTTTCGTACGCGCCCCGAGACCTTCAACTTCGACCGTTGCAGGCGGGGTTGCCCGTTGTCTCGCCTGATTAAGGTAAAGTAAGCTTAGGCCGTGGCTATGAGCTATTTTCCACGCTTAACCATTTCAGTTAGCCATTTAGATTTGATGGCCAAAGAGTACCCCTGCCCATAACTATGACCGACACCATCTGTACTCCATCCACCAAGTTGGTCGACTATGTCGCTTGGGCACTCGATTGCACGCAAGCGATCTCTAAACGAGTGACGGAATGAATGGATAACGCAGCCGGACGGGACGCGAGGCCGCAACCACTTGTTCAAAGCTGCGCTGGCGGAATTTGAGTTGCACCCTTCACCACTGCAGTACTTAGGAAATGCAAACATACCATTGCCTTTGGCCAAACGTTTACTGGCTTCGAGTGACACGCCGACTAAAGGAACGTCACGCTCACTCTTAGCAGTTTTCAGACGCCTCCATGGATGCTCTCTAAGTGCAATATGGGGGACCTCACAATCGAGGCGGATGTCAGACAAAGCGAGACCACAAGCTTCCGCTAACCGCATGCCAGTGTCACTAATCAACGCAATGAGCAGTCGCGGCCCATCCCCAATTTCTAAACACTCAGCCTGAATAGAGTCGATGTCAGAAACTGGGATTGGCAGACGACGTTTTGCAACGGTCCGATCAGGAATAAACGTGCCTCCAAAAACATTACCAATAGCAAGCCCGTACTCTCTAGCAGCCAAATTGGTTATAGCCCGGACAGACGAAAAAATGCGTTTCACTGACGAGCTACTCAACCCACGCTCGAATAAATAATCGCGAAACTTCGATGCATCTGAGGCAGTCAAATCGGCCACCTCATCGTGGTCTAAGCAATCCTTTAGGTATCGAAGGCTGCGATCTGCCGATTCGAAGAATAACTTGTTTTTTCCATCGCCCTTTAAATCCTTATAGAGCCTCAGAGCATCATCAAGGCTTGGGCTCTCATCACGCGCTTGCTTCGGAGACTTAAGAGCAACAAGCCCAAGCTCCTTTGACCAAACATCATCCATGCGAATACCGTCCCAGTACCGTTCAAGCCGATCGGACAGTACTGTGGCCAATTTTTTTGCTTTTACGGGCGATTTCGTGCGGAGAGACATTTCGATCTTAGGCTTATTGAATCGATGCCGAAGATCAGACGGGACAGCTCGGGAGAAGTAATAAACACCGTTACGATTGTAAAAATATACCGGAAGTTTTACCTGCACCATATCTTCAAGCACTCCTGCTTTCGAACATTAATCGTTTGAAAACAGTTGCTTGGACCGTGGTCCGTGGACCTTGGATCTGGGTAAATGGCGC
>NZ_JAWLVH010000012.1:0-2449 GCF_033100315.1 Roseovarius sp. 10 | reverse complement strand
GCCGAAAATCCCAAAATTTCTGCAGCGCAACCTCAATGCGGCTTACTATCACATGTGCCGCTTGGGGACGCCGTTGCCAACTGAAGCTGAACGCATGCTCCGCGACGGGCTACATCGTTGGGCCGAAGCTGTACTTGTTCAGCGCGCCGCATCGCGCAAGAGCGGCAAGAAGCAGGCCCAAGCCAACAGACTGCCTCAAATGCGTAAAGAGCTCAGTATGCTGAAGGAGGCCGTCGACCGTCATAAAAAGCCGAACCATGCTCGCACCGAGCAGCAGTTTGATAGGCTCTCCGCAGACACAAAAGCAATCCTAAACGCTGCCTTTAAGAGCCGCATGTATTCTCAAGTTGAGGATTTCGTCCAAATCGACTTCGCAAACCCTCAGCACCGACAAACACTACTCGATGCCATTAAGGGCATGCGCTGCTCGCTAAACGAGTTCGATGACCCACAGTTTAACCAAGCATTGGATAAAGCTTTCTATTGCCTCGCAGATGTATATGAGGCCACCACCGGCCAACCGGCGCGGCTGTCTGCCACTTACGACAATCTTGCAAAAAGTTCGTACGACAAAGCTATCCTCGCCACCTATCGCATGGGTAAACCGCTGGGTGATTATCAAACTCAAGATTTTAAAGGCAAAAAGCTGATCGTCAGGGAAAAAACAAAATTTAAAGTCGCGGCCCAAGCCTATGACACGGCAATGGGTCGTAGGCCCTAAGTATCTGATATAAATTTATAAAATCTGCTTACGCTGCCTAAGTTAGCGCAGCCCGAATCGCAGATTTATTCTCGGCGCATGTCTAATCTGCGTCCTCATATCCCCCTTTCTGCACAGTCAGCTTCGGCTGATCTTTGTGCCACGCTTGAGGCGCTTGCGCGCCTGATGGCGCGGCACTGCGCGCGAGCGGATATGGCGGGCGCATCTTGTGAACATCGTAACGGAGGACCTGCTCATGAGCAGTTCAAGACCATTCCGCCTGCTCACGATCAGTGAGGCAGCGGAGTATCTCGCTATATCCGAGCGCTCGATCAAGCGCCTCATCGCACGCGGTGATCTGCCCTGCATTCGTGTGGGCAATGCCTTGCGGTTTGCCTTTGCAGACCTTGAGGCCTTCATCGCCCGCAACCGCTCTGGGGGGATGTTCGGGTGACCCTGATTGTCCCCTTCGGGTCTGCTTTGACCCTCAGTCACGCGCTATCGTGTAAATCTATATGTTGTTATCTTTACCATCAATTGTGGTATATTTGCACTATATGTAGTATTTTATCTCAGATGGCTTCACGTGGCCCAGACTGTCCTGCATCTTCCTTCACGTCTTCTTGGAGTAACTGCCATGACCCTGTGTAAAGCTAACCCGTTCTTTGACGCCGGTCAGATGAGCTTGGCTGAACTGCGCGAACGCATCGAAGCGGATCATGAGCTATCCGTGTATAAGCGCCGCGATATCGCTTCCGCCTGCCGCAGCTTGGCGGAGTGGTTCCACTTGCCTGAGACCAGCATCCCAGCCTCTGCGCCTTATATCCGTCAGAAGCTTGAGCGCGTGCATCCAACCTTGATCAATGTAACGCGGCGCCGCGTGCAAAATGTGCGGTCTTTGATCTTGGGCGCGATGCGGCATCTGAAGATCAACACCAAGCTTGCGCCAGCTTCAGCAAAGCTCACGCCTGAGTGGCAGATGCTTTATGACCTACTTGAGGGCGACACCTATCGTAAGTCTGAGCTCAGCCGCTTTATGCGCTACTGCTCAAACCAAGCTATTGCGCCTGATGATGTCACTGATCTGGTTGCTGATGGCTATCTCTTAGCCCTCGAGACCGAGAGCCTGATCAAACACCCGCGCGTGCGGCATCAGTCCACCTGCCGTGTGTGGAACCAAATGGTGGAGACGCATCGCGAAGCGGGCTGGCCACAGGTCACGCTTAACGTGCCGCGCTATGACGAGCGCCTTTATGCGATCGACTGGTCTCTTCTCTCTGATGCCGTCAGGGCGGATATCGATGCCTATCTAGGCCACCTCTCAAGCAAGGATGTCTTCAGCAAGGGTTTAAAGAAGCCCTTCGCGCCAATCAGCATCGATGCAGTGCACGGACATCTGCATCGCTATATCTCTGCGCTCTCTTACAAGGGCGTGGATGTGGGCAGCGCTCTTTCCCTCCGCGATCTGGTCACGCCCACCATGTTTGAGGCCGGCATCAGCTGGCTTCTCGATCGCAATGGCGGTGAGACCTCGAAGCATATCGGAGAGATTGCCTGGAGTGTGCGCTGTTACGCCGTTAAGCACTGTGATCCATCTGATGAAGATGTGGCCTTCTATGCAGAGCATATGCCTAAGCTGCGTCTCTCCCATGACGGGCTCTCCGAGAAGAATGCAGCCTCTATGCATCAGTTCGATGATCCAAAGGCCGTTCTGCGCTTCCTCACCTTACCCCAAGTGCTCTGGGACCG
>NZ_JAWLVH010000011.1:0-3635 GCF_033100315.1 Roseovarius sp. 10 | reverse complement strand
GGCTCATAACCTGAAGGCCGCAGGTTCAAATCCTGCCCCCGCAACCACTTTCATCGAACTAATAAAACAAGGCTCATCCGTAACAGGGTGGGCCTGTTTTTTGTCAGATAGTGCGACATTGAACAAAGCAGCCAACTGGCCGTGCAATACGATCTCCCAGCCCTCGGAAGTGTTCCGCAGATCAACTCGGTCAATCAATTCACGTATCAGCGGAATGGCTTCTGACGCGAACACTGGATCATTTAGCATTTCGGTAAGTTGGCCCAATTTGCGATGATACGCGTCCGCCAGATTTGGATGCATCAACACAGGCGTGGGATCCACTTGGCGAGCCTGAGCTGCCTCAAGCTCCTTTATGCGTGCCTCTAGCTCGCTGATCCGGGCCATAATACCTTCAGTGCGCATTCCATCAGCTACAGCATCATACAGGCCATTCAACTTCTTGCTGGTTGCCGTAAGGTCGTCTTTGACGGCATTGCTTGCAGCAAAACGATGTTTTTGCAATTCGTTGAATTCCCGGTGATAGGCGTTGACGAATGCCTTCACTGCCTCTGGGAGCATTAATCCATGATTGAGCAGTTCGACCACTTTATTGGTCAGTGCTGGCCGGCGGATTCCCTTGCTCTGGCTGCACGTTTGTAGCTTCCTCGCGTTGCTGCAAGCGAGGTAGTCGCGTCCAACTGCAACCATCTTCCCTCCACAATGAGCACAGTGGGTTTTATCGGATAGGATGTGAACAGGACGCCTCGCTTGCCAAAAGTCTGGTTGCTTTTGCGGTGCGCGTTTGTGGTTGGGCCAAATCTCTTTTTGGCGTTGCTTCACCCGCCTCCAGAGCTCGTCATCAATAATTTGTAAGTGGGGTACGGCGGTGACTTGGATCTCGTGTGCGGCATTGCGGCGAGAGACCCGCCTCCCCGTCTCTGGATCCTTGATGTACCGTTGCCGGTTCCAAACCAATCGGCCGATGTAGAGTTCGTTGTTGAGGATGCCCGTTCCACGTTGCACATGGCCGCGTATTGCGCTGTCACGCCACAGCGGTGTTCTCGGCGCAGGTATGCGATCTCTGTTTAAGTCCCGTGCAATTTGTTTGGGGGATTTGCCGTTGGCGAACTCTTCGAATATGCGGCGGACTATTCGTGCTTCGCTTTCATTGATTATTCGGTCGCCGCGCTCATCGCCTGTAACGACTGAATAACCATAGGCGTTACCACCGCCGCTTTTTCCTTTTGCAACGCGCCCCTCAAGGCCACGCTTTGTCTTCTGTGCGAGGTCTTTAAGATACAGGGCTGACATTGTGCCTTTCAGGCCAATGTGCAGTTCGTTGATGACCCCCTCAGCTACAGTGCAAATCACCACGCCTTGGAATGCCATCGCTTTATAGAAGCCAGCGATGTGCTCTTGATCTCGACTAAGGCGATCAATGCTTTCGGCCACCACGACATCACAACCACCTTCTCTGACAAAGCCAAGCAGCTCTTGATATCCGGGACGTGTATGAGAAGCGCCTGACAGTCCGCGGTCGGCGAATGTTTTTACATGTGACCATCCCCTCCCCTCGATCAGTCGTAAACAAAGTCGCTCCTGATCTTCTATGGACGTATCGCGCTGCATATCAGTGGAGAAGCGGGCATAGACAGCAACGCGCATCACTCATCCCCCCATTTGTCGAAGAGCGCCTCGAAAACATCGTTTCCTTCCGCAGCCTCATCGATGATCTGGCCGATGACGTCATGGAGACGAGAGGCGGCCTGGATCATGGAGGCGTGCTCATAATGGGTAAGGGTGGTGGAGAGCTGGTTGTGGTTGAGAATGCGCGCTGCAGCGAGCACGTATTCTGGTTTGTCGGCTGTGAGCGCGCTAGCGGCGCAGTCCCGGAAGAGATGCGGGTTAATAGCCGCGCCGAGCGTGGCTTTGGTACAGCGCTTGCAACCATAATAGAGGGATTGGCCAGACATGGCGTGCCCACGGGTGGAGACCCAAAGCGGGCCGCTTGAGGGCAGGGCGGCGTCAATGGGCAGCTCCGGTTGCCGGAGGAGGTGCTGCCTGTAGCGGCGGAGATAGAGCTGCATGAGCGCGCGATACTCCTCGTCCTGCGGGAGATAGAAGTCGAGGGGCGTCTTGTCCTTCATCTGATGCGCAGCAAAACTGCAGCGCCAGAGGTCGCCTGCGAAGGTGATGGTCTCACCTATGGTGAGGGATTGCAGATTGCTGAGCCGGATGGGCGACCAAATAAGGAAGCCCACAGACATCGCATCGCGATAGCACGAGGCAGATTGGGTGGTAATGGGGCCTTCTGAACTAATTGACCACATCTGTGCAGCAGCAGCCTCCCAGATCTCTGAGGGGGGCCTTATGCGCTCAGCCTTCTTGCGTGAGGGCACTGCGCGGGCAGTGAGCCGGGCGCAGAGATCTCGCAGCAGAGCCAGATCAGCCGTTGGCTCCATCACGCGAATGGCTTCGGTCAGATCCGTGATGCGTGAGGCAATGGTGACACTGGCCAGCCCCTGGTGCTCAAGCTCTGCAAGATATCCGCGCAGATGCGCCTCACAAATGCGCTCTGAGGGCAGGGCCAGCGGATCAAGCACGCCGCTATTGTGCAAATACCAGAGCCATTTGGCATAGCCCTTTTGAACCTGCCGCTTTGTGGGCTCTGCCCAGGAAGAGGCTTTGCCCGCCATCTGGAAGTAACGACCCTCTTCTGTGGCGGCCTGCCAAAGGCGGCGGTCTTGATCAGGCCAGTCAGTGAGGGGCAGGGATGTGCGTTCGATCTTACTCATGACGCCTTCCCCTTTGGCTTACCCATTAAGGCTAAAGGATCCATGAAGAGGTCCTCATGACGCTTTGGGTTTTGCTTTTGCGCGCGAAAGGCTTCGGCTACACCATCTCGCCGCGTTTTGGTGATCACCTCACCGTAAAGCTCGATCGCCTTTTGGGTCTCAGCGCCTGCGTAATGCGCATAGGTGGTGGTAAGCGCCTTGTGACCTAGAAGCTTGCGGACGACCTCGTAATGGCCAGGCAGGCGGTCCAAGAGCAGCTTGGCCGCTGCATGGCGGAACTGGTGCGGGGTNCGGTCCAAGAGCAGCTTGGCCGCTGCATGGCGGAACTGGTGCGGGGTCAGACGGATCGCGGCATGGGACCAGAGCGTGTTGGTAATGAGCTTGCGCAAGGCTGAGCAGTCTTTTGCAGCCCCCTTGCGGCCAGGGAAGAGATAGGGGCTTGCGCCAGGGGTGAACATCATGCGCCAGTCATCGATATAGCGCTTTACCCGCTCGGTCGTGGCCTCTGGCAAGAGGAAGTCGAGCGCAACCTTGTTCTTCACCTCTTCCATGGGCACGACAATGCGCAGACACTTCCCATGCCAGATGAAGTGCTGATCAAGACGCAGAGCGTTAAGATTGCGGATCCGCATCGGCGCGAACTGCAGGATCTCGATGGCAACGGCCGCCTGTATCAAGAGATGTGCGTCCTTGCGTACACTGCGGTTCTCAACCGTCTTGGACATGGAGAGGGCGCGGTCCCAGAGCACTTGGGGTAAGGTGAGGAAGCGCAGAACGGCCTTTGGATCATCGAACTGATGCATAGAGGCTGCATTCTTCTCGGAGAGCCCGTCATGGGAGAGACGCAGCTTAGGCATA
>NZ_JAWLVH010000010.1:0-3900 GCF_033100315.1 Roseovarius sp. 10 | reverse complement strand
GTTTGATGCTCGGATTAGATTATTCGCATCATCCCTAGTTAAGCATAGATCAGGCCGCATCTTGAGTAAGCCTAAGGCTGTAATTGGAATGTTGCCTCTGCGGATGAGTTCAAGCTCCAGCCTGGCAGGCATAAGCTCGCTGAAGGTCACCAGCTGATCAATCGGCAACTCCACCGGCAGGTTACTCAGTAGAAACACCCGTTTTTGAAAAGGGGCATGAACTAAACGTAAACTGTGGGTAAGTGCTGACGCAACCGAGGGTCATTCCCTGATGGGAAGCGGGAGGGGACTGCACCACCACACAGCTTCAGTGTCGCGCCAACGTTACAACCATCCGCTGAATGTTATCAAATCACAAACAACCGTTTTCTTTAGATCGATCGTTGGACAGACAAAATGGTTTTCGCTTCGGGCAGGGTATCAAGCACAAGCATCGCAGCCGAGGTTGAATCACGGGCGAAGATTAACTGACCATCGATTTTATTACCCTGATCATCAAGATAGTCTACGAGATATGGCTTTAGCCTACCTTTGTTCATCGCCGCATCCTCATAGTTTGTTTGCCTATGATACGAGCCTCAAGTTCGTATGGATCATTTTGGGAAATAGACGGACGA
Organism: Roseovarius sp. 10; assembly: GCF_033100315.1. Taxonomy (NCBI): domain Bacteria; kingdom Pseudomonadati; phylum Pseudomonadota; class Alphaproteobacteria; order Rhodobacterales; family Roseobacteraceae; genus Roseovarius; species Roseovarius sp. 10. The sequence goes on along the minus strand of NZ_JAWLVH010000010.1, from coordinate 3,283 downwards.
AGACTGTTGTGACCTAAACGTCAAACGCCTTTAAGCTGGTGGCCTCGTCATACGAACACGAACTGCACGTCACTTCTCAAGCGATAGCCGAAGCCTCGCATTGTCTCAATCAGGCTGGCCTCCAAGCCAATGGCTTCCATTTTTCTACGAAGACGCAACAACCGGACCTCTAGGGCTTTGGAGTTGTAGTTATCGAGATCAAAGCCCAAGCATTCAGCTATCTCATGTCGCTCCAGCGCTGTGCTTGGGATGGAGATGCGGTTTTAGGCGCGGCCCACTAATGTAGCATCACGCTCTTGTTGTGACTTGCCATGAGACCTTCTGATCACCATTTCAGTAGTTCCCTGGTAAGGACTACCTGAACATGCCCAAACACTCTCAACACGACTTCGTCACGATCCTTGAATCAGAACGGCTATCGGCGAAGCGCGTGGAGATTGGTCAAGATGGTCTACCAAGTATTAGGCGGATAGAACCAAGCCTTTTATTCAATGTTGAAGAGTATGAGGTGAGTGGGCTGGATGACCTGCATGCTATGCTTTTAAAGCTTCAGCATGATCCACACAAAATGGTCATCCGTGGGCGTTTGATCGAAGGGAAGCCTACTGAGGGCATACGCAGATTATCTCGAGATCAAGTGGGCTACGCAAAGACTTTCGACCCCTCGCCGAGACGATGGGTGATGATTGACATCGACAATCTTCCCTTGCCGTCTGACTGGGCAGATATTGACCCATCAGCTGATCAGATCCTCCAATCCACTCTGGCAGCCCTACCTACTGAGTTCCACAACGCCGCTTGCGTCTATCAGTGGTCCAACAGCATGGGGTTCAAGCCGAACCAAATTAGGGTGCATTTATGGTTTTGGTTGGGTCGTGCGATCAACGATCAAGAAGCCAAGTCATGGTTGGCAGACTATCCTGTTGATCTCAGCCTTTATCGAACCGTGCAGCCGCATTACACAGCCAATCCTGTGCTTGGCCCGGGTATAATTGATCCAATCGCCAAACGTGTGGGCCTTTATGTTCCCGATGGCGCGACAAAGGTCGTAGAAGTTCCAGACAACCTGTCGCAAAAAGCCTCTTTAGTCCAAAGCAACAGACGGTTTAAGAACTCTTCTGCTGTGATAGACGGCCAGAATATCGCTCGTGATCGTGAGACAGGATTGGTGGTTGATGGGAGGGAACGCTTCCTACTCCTGAAGTCAAACGATGCAGTCAGAGAGCTTCTCAAGGAACGCAATGACCCTCGAGGCTATCCGAGTGAGCAGGCCATTGCTGAACGCACATGGCAGCTGTTTTCCGCTGAGGCAGATCTGGAAGATGGCAAGTGGAGCTATGAGAATGCACGTGCTGAGGCTCGTAGACGCCGGGCTGAGTTAGAAAGTGGTGCATACACATTTGTCTCCCGGACTGATGTTACAACACTCGAGCCGGCATATGCACCCTATCTTGATCTGGACCTGGTAACGGCTGATGAGGCGGCTAAGCGGCTTGATACTGCACTTGAGCGGTTCTTTCAGAGTGTTGATGACGCCCCTCGCATGGCCCTTCGGATCACGATGGGTGCAGGCAAAACACGCAACACGCTGAAGCATTTGCAAAAGTGGCTTGCGGGACAGTTCGGTCAAAAAGTTGAAGTATATGTGCCACGGCACGATCTTGCAGATCAGTATATTTGTGATCTTCAGGCTCTCGAAGGTGGGATTAAAGCTGAAGTCATTCGGCATTACCCAAGAACTGGAGGGGCCAAAGGGGATCTGCCGGTCCTGTGCCTCCGACCAGATTATGTTCGCAGTCTCGAGGCTGCAAAGGTTGGAGTCTTCCAAGCAGCGTGCCGAAGCAATGACGGCGAGCGGTGTGAGCATTACGAGGCCTGCCCTTATATCGCGCAATACAACAGCCCAGATTTGTCATCTGACAATAACGGCAATGTGGTCCGGGTCTTCGTTCATTCCCACCTGGGGTTGCCAAGAAACCCCCTGCAATCAGACGCTGATCTGGTCATCATAGATGAGGCGTTCCTAGATCAGGTGATTAGCACTGATATGCGTCTGGCTCCCGCCCAGATTAAGCCACACATTGTGACTGATCGTCATCCAAAACTAGGCCGGCGTATTGTGGAGGCTCTTGAGGACGGTGACCCATTGTTGCAGTTCCTTCGGGAGGAAGGCGTTACCGTTGAGGATTTAGATGAGATCAATCTAGATGGCTTGCGGCCAAGCGTATCATTCTCCTCAACATGCAACTCGCCCTTGTCCACAACAGGTAATGCGGGACTTCATCGATCTCTCTCGCAGTTTGTGAGGATACTTCGAGAAGAGCTGTCCCTTTCTCCTCCGCGTGATCATATCGAACGCTTGGTCTATGACCCAAAAGCAGATGAAATCCGCATGGCTGTTTTGCGTGAGATAGACATCCCCGACACCACGGCCGTTTTACTTTTGGATGCCACGGCCGATCAAACCCTCCTCGAACAAGTTATCGGCCCTGTGTCAATCGAGCGGATTGATGTGAAGCAAAAAGCCGTTGTCACGCAAGTCTATGACCGCACGGGCAGAAAGGCCTCTTGGAGTGGCACCAATGCTCCCTTGGATGAACTTATTGAAGTTGCGAATGCTTGGGCAGAATTTGGAGAGAAGCCTCTGATTGTTGCTAACAAGGCAGCAGCAGACAAGCTGAGAGATAACCCCAAGCGGCATAAAGATGTGGTTGTGATGCACTTCCAAGCTTTGCGAGGAAGCAACGCTGCCGAAGATTGTTCAGTGATCTTCATTGCGGGGCGGAACATGCCTCCACCTCCCGAAGTGGATCTCAAAGCGAGAGCCTTGTTCTGGGATGGGGCTGAACCCCTTCAGCATGATGAAGCGGCTCAATTTAGGCTGAAAGGTGCAGACACCCCTAAAAAGGCCACACAGTTCAGAGGCTATATTCAATCCAGTCGCAACCCGCGTCCGCAGTCTGGCATTCATGTTCTTGCCTTCTCGGATGCACGTATAGATGCACTCTTAGCTCAATCCCGAGATGCCGAGACGATGCAGGCTTTAGGCCGTTTACGATTAGTTCATGCCCCTTATCAAAAACGGGTGTTTCTACTCAGTAACCTGCCGGTGGAGTTGCCGATTGATCAGTTGGTGACTTTCAGCGAGCTGATGCCTGCTAGGCTGGAGCTTGAACTCATCCGCAGAGGCAACATTCCAATTACAGCCTTAGGCTTACTCAAGATGCGGCCTGATCTATGCTTAACTAGGGATGATGCGAATAATCTAATCCGAGCATCAAAC
>NZ_JAWLVH010000009.1:0-14066 GCF_033100315.1 Roseovarius sp. 10 | reverse complement strand
GGGTGTGGCTAAGTGTTGTTGAGCGTGGCGAAGAAAAACGAGTAAGATCAAAGCCTTAGGGCTTAAGTCTTTGAATTTTATAACTTATTGAAATCATTGGATTTTCGGCTCATAACCTGAAGGTCGTAGGTTCAAATCCTACCCCCGCAACCAAAATCACAAACAATATCAAACGCTTAGGTCCTGACAGAAATGATGGGGAATTATAAGCGCATCTCATGTCAACGCCATGTCAACGTTTGGCGAGTCGCATCCTTCGAAAAGCCGTAATCGTTGGTAATGAACCGCGATGGCTGGCCCCAACCCGAATTCGACGACGTTCAACGTAGTCGAGAATAGATGTTGGGATCATCTTTTTGCCTTACCTTTTTCGATAATATGAGGTGTCTCGGCTACGATATCTTGTCTGATTTACCGTTAAAGATAAATTATCTGCGGAGGGTGAAAAATGCTCAGGTGCCGCATTTATCGTTTCTGCGGTTCTCGAAGCACTGAACTACGAAATTAGCGGCTTCAGCCGTGTCCCATAGCTGCAGTGTAGGTTTCGTGTCGATCAACACGGAAGTGGGAGTGCCAAGCCTTCAGGCGCCGACCGACGCTAGTTAAGTCTGTCCCCTCCACAGGGTGTTACATTTCATGGGTTCACTACCTTGTGAGTTCATCGGCAAGCCCAAGATTTAAAGGTTTCAAACCCGTAGCTAACTTGTTGCAATTCTTTGCTAGACATTCAGAACATTTGTTCTGAAAATGCCAAAAAGTGAGGGATAGTATGAAGTTGGGCGTGGTCGACGAAAATGTCCTGGTTGGACAGCTTGCAGCGGGTGATCGTGCCGCGTTCGAGGGCGTTTATCGAAAGCATAATCCAGCGATGATCCGCGTCTGCACCGGCCTCGTTCGGAATCGTGCGACAGCCGAAGAAGTCGTGCAAGACACCTGGGTGGCGGTGCTCAAAGGAATCGAAGGGTTCGAAGGTCGATCCTCCTTGGCCGGATGGATTTACGCGATCCTAATGAACAAGGCGCGAACCCGCGCAAAACGCGACGGTCGATCGATTTCGTTTGAAGGGGAGGGGGAAGATGACGGCCTTGCCGCCGCATTCGACGGACGGGGTAGGTGGAAGGATCTGCCAGAACTGTGGGAGACGGTTACTCCCGACCGGATCGTAGAGGGCAAAAATATGTTGGCGCATGTTGCAGAGGCGATTGAAGGCCTGCCTCCTGCGCAGAGAACTGTTCTGATCTTACGCGGGCAGCAGGAGATGGACGCCGCCGAGGTATGTCGCATCCTCGATATCAGCGAAGGGAACATGCGGGTGCTCTTGCACCGCGCCCGGCTTGCTGTTCGCAAAGCATTGGACGAAATTCTAGCCGAAAATGGTTGAAGCACCTGACGCAAAATTTATTTTTGCAGAATCGTGTAACAAGTTTCCGCTTCACAGGTCTTTCTGATGTGAAGCTTGAAAAAGGAGTCGTCACGATGTTGAGCTGCAAGGAGGTATCTGAACGTGCAAGCGCCCTGATAGACGGGGAACTTGGACTGTTCGATCTGCTTCAGATGCGCCTTCATCTGGCGATGTGCAAAGGTTGCGATGCCTTTGTTCGCCAGATGCGCACGACCCGTGATCTGACGAATTCCGCATTGGAGACCGAGCCTGCGGACATTCAAGGCGACGATCAGCGCCTCTCTGCCATCCTTTCGCAGCTTCACGAAGAGAAGCAATCGGGTTCATAACGCCCCGGAAAGGATTAGAAAAATGAGCAATATCAGAGCCGGCCTCGCCGCCGGGTTTGCTGCGACTATCGTTTTGTCGGCGATGATGGTCGCCAAGTCGATGATGGGCGTCATGCCTGAGCTCGATGTCATCCATATGCTCAGCGCGATGATGGGTGCCCCCGCCGCCATGGGATGGCTTGGACATTTCATGATTGGCACGATTGCCTGGGGAGGCGGGTTCGCACTCCTCTACGGCATGATCCCCGGATCGGGGGCGGTGCTGAAAGGTGTGTTGTTCGGTATCGCTGCCTGGCTGGGAATGATGATCATGGTGATGCCGATGGCAGGCGCTGGATTCTTTGGAATGGCGTTCGGGATCATGGCGCCGATGATGACGCTGGTGCTGCACATCATTTTCGGGGCGGTGCTGGGTGCGGTCTACCAGATGCAATCCAAGCCCGCGCTTGCCTGAGGTCTAGCCGGGCATGGTGCATAGCCATGCCCGTGCTCTGGAAAAGGAGCTTCCGATGATTTCAGAACGAGTAGAGTTTCCGGGGCATTCCGGCGATATGTTGGCGGCACGGTTGGATAAACCCAGCGTGTCGGTTCGGGCGGCGGCAATCCTCGCGCATTGCTTCACCTGTTCGAAGGACATCGCGGCAGCGCGGCGGATTTCCGGTCGATTGGCGGCTTTGGGCATCGCCGTCCTGCGGTTCGATTTCACCGGTCTTGGACATTCCGGCGGTGAGTTTTCGAACACAAATTTCAGTTCCAATGTAGCCGACCTCAAACATGCTGCGATGTTCCTGCAAGAGCGCGACATGCCTGTTCAGTTGTTGATCGGCCATTCGCTCGGCGGCGCAGCTGTTCTCAAGGTTGCCCCCGAAATTTCAGGACTGCGTGCTGTCGTCACGATTGGTGCGCCCGCTGACCCGGCTCATGTGGCCCACAATTTCGGCGGCAAGCTGGAGGAGATCAAGGCGCGCGGGGCTGCGCAGGTGATGCTCGCGGGGCGCAGCTTCGAGATCCGCAAGAGCTTTCTGGACGATATCACCGAAGCCTCGCTCGGTGCCGCTATCCCGCAGCTCAAAGCGGCGCTTCTCGTCATGCATGCTCCGCGCGATTCCGTTGTGGGCATAGAAAATGCTGGCCATATTTTTGGCGCGGCGAAACATCCCAAAAGCTTTGTCTCACTGGATGATGCCGATCATCTGGTGAGCCGCGAAGAAGACGCCGAATACGCAGCCGAGGTCATTGCCTCATGGTCGCGGCGGTATTTGTCCTTGCCAATCGAAGAAATGCGTCCAAACGCTCCGGAGGGTGTAGTACGCGTGGCCGAGGCTGAGGCATCCGGGTTCCGCCAAGACATCGTCATTGCTGGCCGCCATCAGCTGATTGCCGATGAACCCATCGCGATGGGAGGAACCGATCTGGGGCCAAGCCCCTATCAGCTTCTGGCGGCGGGGCTTGGGGCCTGCACGACAATGACCATACGGCTTTATGCGCGCCGCAAGGACATTCCGCTTGCCCATGTCTCCTGTGATGTGACGCATGACAGGTGCCATTCCGAAGATTGCAACACCTGCGACACGACGCAACCCAAGGTCGACGTGTTCCGGCGGATCATCCGGCTGGAGGGTGCCTTAAGCGACGAGCAGCGTGCCGCTTTGCTGGCCATTGCCGACAAATGCCCCGTCCACAAGACCTTACACGGACAAGCTCTGATCCGAACAGAACTGGAAACCAAAAAATGACACCAGACACCGTGCGTGCACTCTCGGCGATGCCGCCAGCGAACCCAAGCTACCCGCGAGGCCCCTATCGATTCCTGAACCGGGAATACATGATCATTACCTATGCAACCGATCCCGAGGCGATCCGCGCCATGGTGCCTGAGCCTCTTGAACCAGATGGGTCGGGGCAAGTGCATTACGAGTGGATCGCAATGCCTGACAGTTCCGGGTTCGGTTCTTATCACGAATCCGGCGTGGTCATTCCCTGCGTCTTTCAGGGCGAGCCGGTCAACTACACCGCGATGATGTTCCTGAACGATGAACCTCCGATCAGCGCCGGGCGCGAGATCTGGGGCTTTCCGAAGCGGTGGGGCGAACCGAGACTTGATGTCCGCGCGGATACATTGACCGGCACACTCGTTTATGGTGGCGAGCGGGTAGCCATGGGCACGATGACCTATAAGTATGAGGATCGAATGGCACCAGATCCCTCGAAACGCGGGGCACACCTACGCAAGACTTCGGTCAATCTGAAGATCATCCCTTGTGTCACCGGAGGCACACGTATCGCCGAGCTGGTCGCCTACAATTTGACCGACATCCGCATGCACTTTCATTTTTCGGGTCCAGCCCGCCTGAGCCTTGTGCCGCACATCAATGCGCCGGTGGCCGATCTTCCGGTGCACCGGGTAATCGAAGGTCGTCACTTCAAGGCTGACTTGACGCTGCCCTACGGTCGCGTGCTCCACGATTACCTTTCACCGACAGGAGATGCCAAATGAGCATCAATAGAACTGCTGTTATCACAGGATCGTCCAGCGGAATTGGCCTTGGGATCGCGCGCGGACTAGCCGCGACGGGTATGAACGTTGTTCTGAACGGTATTGAACCCGAGGAGCAAGTCGACCCGATCCGTCGCGCCATTGAGGCCGATTTCGGGGTCAAGGCTCGATATGACCGAGCAAATCTTATGGAACCCGCAGGAGTGCGCGCCCTGATGGCTGGCGCCGAGGAACGGTTTGGCAGCGTGGACGTGCTGGTGAATAACGCCGGTATTCAGTTCGTCTCGCCGGTTGATGACTTCCCCGACGAGAAGTGGCAGGCGATCATCAATTTGAACCTGTCTGCCGCGTTCTATGCGATCAAGGCGGCAGTCCCAGGTATGAAGAAGGCCGGGTGGGGCCGGATCATCAACATTGCCTCGGCGCACGGGCTGGTGGCTTCGCCGTTCAAGTCGGCCTATGTGGCGGCCAAGCACGGGATTGTGGGGCTAACCAAGACGATTGCGCTTGAAGTGGCCGAGCATGGCATCACCGTCAATGCGATCTGTCCGGGCTACGTTTGGACACCTCTGGTCGAGAGCCAGATTCCCGATACCGCCAGGGCACGCGGGATGACCGAAGAGCAGGTGATCCGCGACGTGCTCTTGGCCGCGCAGCCCACAAAGAAATTTGCCACCGTCGAGGAGATGGCGGCACTTGCGGTGTTCCTGACGACTGAAGGCGCGGCTTCGATTACCGGAACGGCGCTGCCGGTGGACGGTGGTTGGACAGCACACTGAGCCATAGGCGGGAAAAAAACAGGGAGACGGCAGATGACAAAAAAACGGATCAATCTTGCCCTGCAAGGTGGGGGCGCGCATGGTGCCTTTACGTGGGGGGTATTGGACCATCTCCTGGAAGATGGCAGGCTGGAGATCGCTGCCATATCGGGCACTTCGGCGGGCGCGATGAACGCGGTTGCCTTGGCTGACGGTTACACAGCCGGTGGTCCAGAGGCTGCGCGTGAAAAGCTTGAAACCTTTTGGCGATCGATCAGCGAGGCCGCGCGCCACTCGCCCATCCGCCGCGCACCCATCGACGTGATGATGGGCTACTGGAGCTTGGAACGATCACCCGGCTATCAGTGGATGGACATGATGACACGCATGTTCTCGCCCTATCAGCTGAACCCGCTCGACCTTAACCCGCTGCGCGATCTGGTTGAGGAATGCATCGACTTCGACTGCGTGCGTCATTGCAATGCGATTAGGCTGTTCATCTCGGCCACCAATGTGGAAACCGGACGGGTCAAGGTGTTTGACAGCCACACGCTGACCGCCGACATGGTGNTGTTCATCTCGGCCACCAATGTGGAAACCGGACGGGTCAAGGTGTTTGACAGCCACACGCTGACCGCCGACATGGTGATGGCCTCGGCCTGCCTGCCGCATCTTTACAAGGCGGTGATGATCGACGGGGTTCCTTACTGGGATGGCGGTTTCATGGGCAATCCCGCCCTGTTTCCATTTCACACCGAAAGCGACTCGGCGGATACGGTGGTTGTTCAGATCAACCCGATTGAGCGCAAAGGTGTGCCGAGGAGTGCCCACGACATTCAGAACCGCCTGAACGAGATCACCTTCAACGCTTCGCTCCTGAAGGAACTGCGCTCGATCGATTTTGTGGCGCGCCTGATTGACGAAGGAAAACTAGATCCGAAGGCCTATCGCCGTTCCCGCATTCACATCATCGAAAATCAAGCTGCTCTTCAGCCGCTCGGCGCATCATCCAAGTTGAATGCGGAATGGGCCTTTCTAACGCATCTGCGCGATCTTGGCCGCGAGACATCCCGCGCGTGGCTCACGCAGAATTGGACGGCAGTCGGAGAGAAAGGAACGGTCGATATTCGTTCAATGTTTCAGGGCATCGGCCCAGAACATCAGGGGTAGATCATGACAACGGATGCGTATGGATTTCCAATTTCAGGTGGATGGCCAGAAATAGATGCCCAGGGCATGGCAGAGGTAGATCTGTTGATGACAGGGAGTTATGGCATCACTCTGCCCCAGATGATGGAAAATGCGGGTCGGTCGCTCGCAATACTGGCACGGGATCGGTTTTTCGGGGGTAATTCCGACGGCCGCAGGGTGACGGTTCTGGCCGGAGCGGGTGGAAACGGCGGCGGAGCCTTGACGGCGGCGCGGCGTCTGGCCGGCTGGGGGGCGAAGGTGAGTGTTGTGCTCTCTGGCCCCGTCGAAGCTTTGACCCCTGTTCCGGGCCTTCAGATGGGCATTCTGCAAAAGATGGGTCTCAAGCCTTCGGAGCAGCCGCAGGGGCAATCGGATCTGATCCTGGACGGGCTGATCGGATATTCTTTGCGGGGGGCGCCCCGGGGCCGCGCCCTCGATTTGATACACTGGGCCAATGAAACGGCCACGCCTGTGCTGTCGCTCGACGTGCCGTCTGGCTTTGACAGTCAGACAGGGAGGCTCTCGGACGTCAGCCTTAATGCGGCGGCGACGCTGACATTGGCTCTGCCGAAAAAGGGCCTTCAGGCTGAGGCGCAGCGCCCCTCGGTCGGAGAGCTATATCTGGCCGATATTTCAGTGCCGCCCGGTCTTTATGAACGTTTGTCGACCCCGCGCATGGTCCCGGCATTTTCGGTCGCGGATATCGTGCGCCTTCCCAATTGAAAGGAGCTTCAAGATGCAAGCTGAAGTTTTCACTAAACCTGGCTGTCCCTATTGCGTTGCGGCCAAACAACTTCTGGTCAAACGGAATATTCCCTATGTTGAGCGAGATATCACCCAGCGCTCTCACTGGGGCGAGATCAAGGCACGGGTTCCGGGGTTTCGCACGGTTCCGCAGATCTTTCTGGAAGGGCAGCACATTGGTGGCTTCGATGATTTGACCGTTTACTTTCAAAAGCTTGCGGCGGCAGAGCGACAACACCGGCCATTGACGGTAAAATCCGGGTTGGGCGAGCGCTTCGGTCGCCGCATCATTCGCGCAATAGGCGGGCGGGGAAACCAAGTTGATTGACGGTGGGTCGACCTCACTCAAGCGCTGATTGGGTCTTCGCCATCAAGTGCAGGGTGCGAAGTGCGGCCCGCGAAAACTCAAAATGGCAAAGCTGCACATCGCACTATTGGTAAGAAGTTCGGGAAGTTCCCTAAACAAAAACAATACGTCAGGATAGTACGATGAGAAAAGTTGCGATCGTAAATTTGAATGAGCTTCCCGACCGAGAGCCACAGTATGCGCTTATTGGTGAGGTTGATCTCGTGGTTGTTCGCTTCGACGATGAGGTGTCGGTATTTTATGGTCGCTGCCTTCACCGCGGCGCGCTTATGGCGGACGGTTATGTGCGCGGGAAAAATTTAATTTGTGGACTGCATGACTGGGATTACCGGCTTGATACAGGTGTTTCGGAATATGCCAATGAAGAAAAGCTGCCAAAATTCCGCTCATGGTTGGAAGATGGTCAAGTCTTTGTAGACGAAGAGGAAATATTTTCCTGGGCCGAGAAAAACCCGCAGCCTTTTAATAGAAAGGCCTATCTGGGCCTTTATGCCGATACCAGCCATGGAACGGCGGAAGAGCCAAACAACGGATTGATTCAGCGATACGCGCGCAGCGGTCTTTCCAAAACGGGCCATCATGGCGTGGTCGAGAGCATGGGTGTCCCGCGAGATCAATTACCCAAGTGGGACGACTTACAGTTACTCACCGCACAGCTTTTCCGCGCGCCACTTCTGGATGAGGATGAGGTCGGAACCGATGTTGTGATCGGCCCCAAGGCGAAGAAACCTCTACGGTTGGAAATTCCTCTTTTCGTGTCCGATATGTCGTTCGGGGCGCTGTCGGAGCCTGCCAAGATTGCCTTGGCGCAGGGGGCCGAAATGGCGGGAACGGGCATCTGCTCGGGCGAAGGGGGAATGCTCCCAGAGGAACAAGACGCCAATAGTCGATATTTTTACGAGTTGGCCTCTGCTCGCTTTGGATTTGGCTGGGATAGGTTGGCCAAAGTGCAAGCGTTTCACTTCAAGGGGGGGCAAGGCGCGAAAACCGGCACCGGCGGGCATTTGCCCGGCCATAAAAATCAGGGAAAAATTGCCGAGGTGCGGGGCATTCCTGCGGGTCATGATGCAATATCCCCTTCAAGGTTCCCGGATTGGACCTCGCCTCAGCAAATCCGAGATTTCGCTGATGAAGTGCGCGAGCGCACCGGAGGCATTCCAATTGGCTATAAACTATCTGCTCAGCATATTGAAAAGGACATCGACGCAGCTCTGGAGGTTGGTGTCGATTACATAATTCTGGATGGCCGAGGGGGCGGAACTGGGGCCGCACCGGTGATTTTCCGTGACAATATCAGTGTTCCCACCATTCCGGCATTGGCGCGTGCCAGGCATCATCTCGATCGGGTGGCTCCGGATGTGACGTTGGTGATCACTGGCGGTCTGCGAACGCCAGCCGATTTTGTGAAAGCACTAGCCTTGGGGGCAGATGCCATTGCGGTTTCCAATGCTGCCATGCAGGCGATTGGGTGTATTGCAATGAGAGCCTGCCATACCAACAATTGCCCGGTAGGAATTGCCACACAAAAACCGCATCTCGTCAGTCGACTGATTATCGAGAAGTCTGCTCGGCAGTTGGCCAATTTCTTTGAGGCGTCGGTTGAGCTTATGCAGTTGATGGCCCGCGCCTGCGGGCACGATCATCTTTCGAAGTTCAATACAGACGACCTCACGACTTGGAGTAAGGACATGTCGGATCTATCGGGCGTTGACTATTGTGGGATGAGGCGATGACCTATACCCCTCTCATTCTCGGCGAATTATCATTCGCTCGGCAAAACACCTCTCACAGATTGATGTGAAAAAGAAATACAACTAGAGGCACAGGCGCCACTGCGAAGAGTATGGTCAGGATTGTCGGTTTCGGAGGGAACAGGTGACTGACACCAGCACTAAAGAGGATTCCTCCGCCGCCCCCCAGAACGGCGTTGCCCGGGAAATTCACAAGGATTGCGAGTAGCAGGTAACGGTAGCGTGTCGCGACCGGACGCAACCATGTCGGCGCCTGGGACCGAAGCGCCTCCAGACGCTCGACGCGCGACATTGGTTCGACGGCTTCCAGCAGTCGGCAAGCCTTCATCAGGCGCAGGTCCTCGAAGATGCGGTGCAGCCTCGGATAGGGAATCCATTCACCAACGCCATAGGCGATCGCGAGTCCGGCGACGGTCGACATGTAGATGAGCGGCGCGATCCATGGCCCCTCCATGACCATGAGCGACAGGCCAATCTCGACGCCCGGAACGAAAGGAACTGCGATCAGAAGTGCATAGGCCAGGAGGAAGGCAACGAGCATTCCGATGCGGAGGCGGTCATCCTCGAAAAGCGCCAGACCCGTGACCCAGCCCATCAGAAGATGGATGCCATAGGCGATGAGAAGAACGGCGCAAAGCCTCAGCGCGATCCGGCAGACGGCACCGCAACGTGCTCGCAGTGACAGGGGCCCGGTATCATTCCCCATGCGAGGCCCAGCGGCAACTGTCGGTCGGCAGGAAATGCACGAGCCGATCGCGGCCGTTGGGGCCGGACAGTCGCGGACATCCTTCGAGGCTGGTCTCTGAGGCGAAGGCGGTAAAGACGGCCGAGGACGCTTTCGGCAGACAGAGTTCCGATCCCGGCTCGAGCATCGCCCCTATCCGCGCCTCGTCGATCCGGGATTCGATGGTGAAGTAGAGAGGCTCGTCCGTGCCGTTTTCCACGCAAGCAGCGCTGGCACCGCCCGACAGAACAAATGCGGGAGCAAGGCCGATCAGCGCCAGATATATGGCCTTCATATCAAGATCCTCCGAGGTCAGCTTTCTCTCCGCGTGCCGTTCGGTAAACAGAAAAGCAGCGATATCTCGCAGAGGTGATGCCGCCGTGAGGGTCACGTCCATGTGATCACCCAGGCTGTAACGTCCTGCGTCCGGCCGAGTCCACACCTCGTCAACAAAGGGAGGACTCCTCATGAGAACATTCATTTCCGCCGCCGTCGCAAGCCTCGCCATCGCAGCGGGGCCAACCCTCGCGCAGGACGGCGATATGGCCTTCGGGACCGAAGAAGACATCGCCTATGCCGAGTTGCTTTGGGAACTGATGGAGGCTGAACGCTTGGCTGGCCCGAACATGATCCGGTCCTTCCCGTACATGGGAACCGAGCCGCATGGCATGATGCTCGAGACCTTCTATTCGGTCGGCACCATCGGCGACCACACCGGGGACCTGATCGTGAAACGCAACTTCGGCCCCGAGGGCGTCTCGGTCGACGAAGTGCTGGCGAACCCCGACGGGCATCTCGGCGCCTATACCGTGATGTTCCGCCGCGAGGACGGCTACGACCGCGAAAACCTCGACTGGTTCTGGGCGCGCTACAACCCCGATGGTTCGATCGCGGAGAACCCGATGGGCATGGCGCTGGCCGGCCGCGTCGCCAAGGGAATGGATGAAGGCTGCATCGCCTGCCACCAGGGGGCAGCCGACGACATGGTCTTCACCTCGGATCACCTGATCGCAAACTGACCCCAAGGCAAAGGTGATCCAGCCCGCGTCGAGGCTCCGATGTTCCCCGACCTCGCCCTGCCTGCCCTGATGGGCGTGCTGCTCGGAGCCTCGGCGCACAGGGCCGGTCTCTGCACCGTGAAGGCGGTGGCGGAGATTATGACCACAGGACAAGCCCATGTCCTGTGGTCCTTTCTGAAGGCTTCGCTTTGGACGATGGGTTTGCTATCGGTCGCAGCGCTTGCGGGAGCGGAGGCAAGCCTTTCGGCCCGACCGCTACTCTTGACCGGTGCACTCGGCGGGATCCTGTTCGGCGTTGGTGCCGGTCTGAACGGAGCCTGCAGCTTTTCCACACTGGCGCGGCTCGCCGAGGGCCATGGCGTCATGCTGCTGACCCTCGTCGGATGGGGGATGGGGTTGAGTGCCGCCAAGGGTCTTGTGTCGATTCCCGATGTGAATGCGTCCGCGACGTCGTTGCCATCCTGGCTGTTCTTGCCCGGACTGGCCTGGATCGTCTGGGAGGGCGGGCGGCTTGTCCGTGTGTTCCTGCGCCGGGGCAGTGGAGTACTGGCAAAGGGGGCCTGGCCCCTGTCGCTCGGCGTTTTTCTGGTGGCGCTTGCGAATTCCGGCCTGCTCCTCATGGAGCGTCCCTGGTCCTTCACTTCGACCGCGATCTGCACGTCCGGTGCCGCTGAAATCGCTCCTTGCGCGCATCCCGTGACGCTTTGGGTCGTGTCCGGCGCGGCGGTGCTCGCCATGGTGGCTTCCGCAATGCTGCGCGGCAGCTTTCGCTTGCGTCCCGTGCGCCTGCGCTCGGGACTGCGACGGCTCGGGGCCGGCAGTCTGATGGGCGCTGGCGCGGCCATGATACCCGGTGGCAATGACGGTTTGATCCTCTTCAGCATCCCATCGCTGTCGCCCCATGCCCTGCCATCGTGGCTCGGCATCGTCGTCGGCATCTGGATGGCGCTGGCCGTTATGCGGGCCTTGGGTGCACGCATACCGACGATCCGCTGCGAAAGCGATATCTGCCGAACCGGGCTGTAACGCGGTGCCGTGTCACGAGTCCTGTTCACAAAGACACATGAAAGGCGCAGAATAATGGCGCGGCAGAACACGAACTGGCTGGACGGGATGCTGGACCGCATCGGACACAGGCTCGCGTCGAAGCTGAACAGCCCCTGTTCGGGCTACAAGCCCTACACGCCCTCGGATTTCCCGACGCTCTGCCGGATCCTCCGCCCTGGCGACGTCCTCCTTGTCGAAGGTGGCGAGCGCATTTCCACCGCGATCAAGTATCTGACGCAATCCACCTGGTCGCACGCGGCCATGTATGTGGGCAGCCACCTTCCCGATCCCGCCGACGGGTCCGAGCGGCATCATCTTGTCGAGGTCAACCTTGGCGAAGGCTGCGTCTCAGTCCCCTTGTCGAAATACGCCAGCTACAACACGCGCATCTGCCGCCCGGTGGGGCTGACTGAAGAGGAGCGTGCCGAGGTCACGGCCTTCATGATCCGGCGGATCGGGTTGAAATACGATCTTCGGAACATCTTCGATCTTCTGCGGTATTTCGTTCCGACACCGCCCGTCCCGGTGCGCTGGCGGCGACGGATGATTGCCTTCGGGTCGGGCGATCCCACACGGGCGATCTGTTCATCGCTGATCGCGCGCGCTTTCCAGTCGGTGCGCTACCCAATCCTGCCCGATGTGACCAAGGTGAAGACCCGCAAGGGGTCGCGACAGGCGCGGGCCGAGATCCTGCATATCCGGCACCATTCGCTTTTCGCCCCGCGGGATTTCGACCTGTCACCGTACTTCGAGATCGTGAAGCCGCATATCGCGGGCGGGTTCGATCATCGCAGATTGACCTGGGCCTTACCGCCGGATCAGGACGCGAGAAACGGCGCCGAGGAAGAAAGCGGCGGAACCCGCAATTCCGAACCAGCCGAAGTACCAGAAACGTCCGGCGAGGGCGTTCTCGGCGAAGGAGCCGACGAAGACCTGCTTGCCGACACGTGCGGCCGCCGCTGACGCCAGAAGCGCCAGCGCGGCAAGCATCACCTGTCTTGTTGTCGATACTCCGGCCCGGTTGAGACCGAACCAGAGCGCTGCGCCGACGGTGCCGCCGATGATGCCGGTCTGCGTTGCCCACCACGGATGCGCCCCGAGGGCCGCGGTCGGGCCTGCCAGCGTCGCCACCACGGAAAGAGCGATTACGCTGACGGCAATCATGATATCTGTTCGCGTTGTTCCGGGCATGACGGTGTCTCCGGCTACGTGAGGTTGATGACAGGGCCACCCGCAGCCTCGGCATCGGCTGGGTCGTGAGTCACCAGGAGGGCGGGGATGGCTTTGTTTCGGACGTGCGCAAAGGTGAAAACGCGAAGATCGTCGCGCAACGCAGCGTCGAGCTTTGAGAAGGGTTCGTCGAGCAACAGCGCGCGCGGCTCCGCCAGGAGCGTGCGCATCAGCGCCGCGCGAGAGCGTTGCCCGCCCGATAGCGTCGCGGGGTCACGGTCGTAAAGGCCCCCGAGCCCCGCGCGCATCAATGCCTCTTCGACTGCCGCCCGGCGCGCATCGCGCCCGCGAACGGCGCGGTTCAGTCCGAAGGCCAGGTTGTCGCCAACCGAAAGGTGCGGGAACAGCACGGCATCCTGGAACATCAGTCCGACATGCCGCGCCTCGGGCGCCAGCCGTGTCAGGTCGACGCCGTCGAGCGTGATGTTCCCCGACAGGGTGAAGCCATGCGGGAGGTGCCCGGCGACCGCATCGAGTAGGGTGGACTTTCCAATTCCCGACGGCCCCATCACCGTGACGACCTCACCCGGGCGTGCTGTCAGCGTGACCGGCGGAAAGAGTGCCACCGCCCCCCTTGGCGCGACCGTGACGCAGCTCAAGTCCAAAGTCATGTCGTGCCCCCCGGTTGCAGCTCGCGCCGGTTGCGATGCAGTAGTGCCGGGATCGCGAAAGCCGCGGCATAGGCGGCAAAGGGCAGTGCCGCCTGCAAAGTGGCGTAAACGCCGGTGACGCGTCGGTCCGAGGACGAGGATAGCGTCACCGCTTCGGTCGTCAGCGTGGAGATACGGCCCGCGCCCATGAAAAGCGTCGGCAGGTATTGCGCAACCGATACGGCTACACCGATAGCCGCGGCTGTCATGATCGGCGTCAGCAGCACCGGCAGCTTGACGGTGAAGAGCCGCCGCCAGGGCCCTGCACCCAGCGACGCCGCTGCGCGCACGAGCCGCGGATCGAGCGCGCGCCAGGGATCCGACAATGCGATCAGCACATAGGGAAACACGAAGAGC
>NZ_JAWLVH010000008.1:0-18975 GCF_033100315.1 Roseovarius sp. 10 | reverse complement strand
GAACTACCGTCCTCAGTTCTACTTCCGCACCACGGACGTTACCGGCACTGTGACCCTGCCTTCTGGCACGGAAATGGTTATGCCCGGCGACAACCTGAAGTTCGAAGTCGAGCTGATCGCCCCCATCGCGATGGAAGATGGTCTGCGCTTCGCCATCCGCGAAGGCGGCCGCACAGTCGGCGCAGGCGTGGTCTCCAAAATCATCGCTTAATCGCTGGCGATTTTCTAAACTCAAAGAAAGCCGCGCCTTCGGGGGCGGCTTTTTCATTAAAGCTGTGCGGTATTGTGACCTACTTTGTGATCTGCTGCGAGCGCCTCTGCATCCATGAAGGATTGCAGTCTTTCGGCCAGTGCGGCGGTCTCGGCCTCCGAGAGCTTCGGGGGCACAGTCTCCTCCCAAACCCGCCAACGCAGATGCAGTTTGGTAAAGGGCAGCGGGAAGATCAGCCGATCCCATGTTGGCCATATGAGATAATGTTTGGCTGAAAACGTAAAACTGACCACGGGCACTTGGGCGGAGCGCGCCCATTGGATTGGGGTTGATTTTGCGACCCGCGCAGGCCCGCGTGGCCCATCTGGCGAGACACCAATCGAGATACCCTCGCGCAACCCTTTTAGGATGAGGCGCATTTCGGCGGCCCCAAGGATACCGCGCGGCATTGGCACGCTTTCATAGCCGAAATGGCGGTGGATATGGCCCACCAACCGCCCCGCCCGTGCATCAGACGTCAGGCTGCGACAGCGATATTTAGAAAGATCAAACATAAAGGGCGTCATCATCAGCCGTTGATGCCAACAAACGATGATCACAGCGCCGTGGGTGGCCAATGCCGTCTCAACCTGTGTCCAACCCTCTTCCTCGCGGCGCGAGGTTATGCGCACCAACCGCGCCCATGCCCCAAAAACCGCTGCAACCGCGCGATTTGCAAAGGCGGAATTTGCGATCCTTTTGCGTAGGGTTGTTGCGGTCTTGGTCATAGCTAGGTTCCTTCGCGCAAACTGTCCCGCCGTGCAAGCGCCAAGCGGGAGATAAACCATGGAAATCTGCGCAGCCTTCCTCTTGCATTGGGGGCCAAGCCCCGCTATCAGCATGCACGGCCTTAGGGGTATAGCTCAGTTGGTAGAGCAACGGATTCCAAATCCGTAGGCCGCGGGTTCGAATCCTGCTGCCCCTGCCACTTTCCCGATTATCAACCTTGGACTGCACATAGCGTGCTTCGCGGCTTGCATCATCGGGCGCGCTTGCCTATATCAGCCGACAATCGAAAGAGGTAAAAGACCATGGCCAACCCGATCCAATTTGTTCAACAAACCCGCGCCGAGATTGCCAAGATCGTTTGGCCGACCCGCCGCGAGCTTGTGACCACCACCGCGATGGTATTCGCGATGGCGGTTTTGGCGGCGTTGTTCTTTTTCATGGTCGATTGGCTGATCCGCCAAGGTTTGGAATTGCTGCTGACGGCGGTAGGCTAAGACCCTTGAACCCTTGATTTTCCCTATTTCGGGGGGTAGGGGGACGGAGAATATTTCCCGGCGGCGTGTATCGATTCGAGATACACGCTGATTTTTTGTTTCGGGACGGCACGCGCGGCATGATGCCAAGCGGTTGGACACTAAAATAACTGGCGCGCGATCGCGCCTTATGTCGAGGATGGAAGAAGCGGATGGCGAAACGGTGGTATTCGGTGAGCGTGCTGTCAAATTTTGAGAAGCGCATCGCCGAGCAGATCAGAAACGCCGTGGCCGAAAAGGGCCTCGAGGATGAGATCGAAGAAGTTCTCGTTCCTGAAGAGGAAGTGATCGAGATTCGCCGTGGCAAGAAAGTCACCGTCCCGCGCCGCTTTATGCCTGGTTATGTTCTGGTGCGCATGGAATTGACCGACCGCGCCTATCATGCTGTGTCTTCGATCCCGCGCGTCACAGGGTTCCTTGGGCCGCAGGGCCGCCCCATGCCGATGCGCGATGATGAAGTGAACGCGATCCTGAACCGTGTCGAAGAGGGCGAGGCCAGCCCCCGCTCAACCATCACCTTTGATGTTGGTGAAAAGGTTAAGGTTAATGACGGGCCGTTTGAAGATTTCGATGGCATGGTCGAAGAAGTTGATGATGAGAACCAGCGCCTCAAGGTGACGGTCTCGATTTTCGGGCGCGCAACGCCCGTGGAATTGGAATTCACGCAGGTGTCGAAAACCGCCTGATGTGGGTGCGGCGCGCAAGCGCCGCTCATTCGTGGGAGGCAGGATCATGCGCGCATGATGTGCCGAACCACGCTAGCGACTGGGAAAGGGACGCGTCCCGATCCTGATAGGGTGCAGCCAAGCTGTGCCGATGAAAAAAAGGAGAGGCCAGATGGCCAAGAAACTTGCTGGAACGATGAAGCTGCAGATCCCTGCAGGTCAAGCTAACCCATCCCCACCTGTTGGCCCTGCATTGGGTCAGCGCGGGATTAACATCATGGAATTCTGCAAGGCGTTCAACGCCAAGACCGCAGATATGGAGCAAGGCGCCCCTTGCCCCACCGTGATCACCTATTACCAAGACAAATCTTTTGCGATGGAAATTAAGACGCCGCCTGCGTCTTATTACCTGAAAAAGGCCGCAGGTTTGAAATCTGTTGGCAAGCGCAACCGCCCACGCGGTGCCGAAAATCCTGGTCGTGAGACCATCGCAACTGTGACTGTTGCTCAGGTTCGTGAAATCGCTGAAGCCAAGATGAAAGACCTCAGCGCGAACGATGTTGAAGCGGCAATGAAAATCATCCTCGGCTCTGCAAAGTCGATGGGTATTGAGGTGAAAGGGTAAGTTATGGGCAAGATTGGTAAGCGCGTAACGGCAGCCCGTGCCGCCTTCGCAGGAAAAGAAGACATCACAATCGAAGAAGCCGTTGAGCTGATCAAAGCGAATGCTTCGGCAAAATTCGATGAATCGGTTGATATTTCAATGAACTTGGGCGTTGACCCTCGTCACGCTGACCAAATGGTGCGCGGCACAGTGACCTTGCCAAATGGCACAGGCAAATCTGTGCGCGTTGCGGTTTTCGCACGCGGCCCTAAGGCAGATGAAGCCAAGGCTGCGGGCGCGGATATCGTTGGCGCGGAAGACCTGATGGAAATCGTTCAGGGCGGCAAGATCGAGTTTGATCGCTGCATCGCAACCCCTGACATGATGCCAATCGTGGGCCGTTTGGGTAAGGTTCTTGGGCCTCGTAACCTGATGCCAAACCCAAAAATCGGCACTGTGACCATGGACGTTAAAGAGGCCGTAGAAGCGGCCAAAGGCGGTCAGGTTCAGTTCAAGGTCGAGAAGGCGGGCATCGTTCATTGTGCGGTTGGCAAAGCCAGCTTTGACGCAGCGAAACTGGCGGAAAATATCCGCGCCTTTGTTGACGCTGTATCGAAGTCCAAGCCAGCAGGCGCAAAAGGCACTTATTTGAAGCGTATCACGCTCAGCTCCACCATGGGGCCTGGTGTGTCGGTTAGCGTTGAAAGCGCGACCAACGCGTAAACAGTTTTGGCCCTCTCTGTGCGAGGGGGCCGAAAGCCGCGGGGTTTGACCGCAAGAACTCGGGTGGGGCAACTTTGGTCACAAAGCGGTGTTCCCTCTTGGGTTTCTTTGCGTTCTGTCGTATGGCCCCGTTTCGACCTGTGTCTGCGATTCGCTCGTGGGCGCGGTCACCTGTCCGAGACGGAGGGTGGGCGCATGCCCGTAAATCCTTCCTGAGATGGGAAACGAGTTTCGGATTTCCGCAAGGCCACCGCGCCTTCGGGCGGTCTGGCTCGGGCCCCTCACTTGGACCCGAAGAGGTAGGGAAACCTGCCAAACTTGAGCCGGGGGGTGACCCCCTAATTGGAGTAGAACTGTGGATAGAGCCCAGAAAGAGAGAGTGGTCGAGGAACTCGGCCAAATCTTTGAAAGCTCTGGCGTTGTCGTGGTGTCTCACTACGCGGGCCTCACGGTTGCTGAGATGC
Organism: Roseovarius sp. 10; assembly: GCF_033100315.1. Taxonomy (NCBI): domain Bacteria; kingdom Pseudomonadati; phylum Pseudomonadota; class Alphaproteobacteria; order Rhodobacterales; family Roseobacteraceae; genus Roseovarius; species Roseovarius sp. 10. The sequence goes on along the minus strand of NZ_JAWLVH010000008.1, from coordinate 15,007 downwards.
AAGACCTGCGCGCGAAAATGCGCGAAGCTGGTGGGTCTGTACGCGTCGCCAAGAACAGGCTCGCCAAGATCGCCCTTCAAGGAACGCCTGCCGAAGGCATTGCTGACCTGATGACGGGTATGACTGTGTTGTCCTATTCCGAGGATCCTGTGGCTGCGGCCAAGGTTGCCGAGGACTACGCCAAGGCGAATGCTAAATTCGTTATCATTGGCGGTGCTATGGGTGGCACTGTGCTTGATCAAGCTGGCGTTAAAGCCGTTGCGTCCATGCCATCCCGTGAGGAGCTTATTGCTTCGATCGTGGGCTGCATTGGGGCACCTGCTTCCAACATCGCTGGCGCAATTGGCGCACCTGCTTCGAATATTGCGAGCATCCTTTCGACCATCGAAGAGAAGGCCGAAGCCGCATAATGCAACCTTGAGACCCGTTATGTTTGGCTATGCCGCATGACGTTGGATCACAAATTTTAGATACGGAAACCGAAAAATGGCTGATATCAAAAAACTTGCCGAAGAGATCGTGGGCTTGACCCTTCTCGAAGCACAAGAACTGAAGAACTACCTCAAAGACGAATATGGCATCGAGCCTGCTGCAGGCGGCGCTGTCATGATGGCAGGCCCTGCTGCTGGTGGTGACGCCGGCGCAGCTGCTGAAGAGAAAACCGAATTTGACGTTATCCTGAAATCTGCTGGCGGCAATAAAATTGCTGTCATCAAAGAAGTTCGCGGCATCACAGGTCTTGGCCTCGTTGAAGCGAAGAACCTCGTTGAAGCAGGTGGCAAGGCCGTCAAAGAAGGCGTTGCAAAAGCAGAAGCAGACGACATCAAAGCCAAGCTCGAAGCAGCTGGCGCAGAAGTCGAACTCAAGTAATCATGGAAGGAATGCGCGTGGCGCATTCCCCATGTTGCGATGTGGCTGGGCGGGTTTTTCCTGTCCAGCCATCCTCACCTAGATGAGGGCCTTGGTGGCCAAGACCTTCTTCTAGGTGTGGTGCAGGATCGGGAGCTTGCCGGTGGGACGGCAGGCATGAATGGATCCTCCATCCGCTTGTTTCAAAGCCCCCCGTGCCGTGGCCCCGACGGTGCGCGTGGAGCGAAAGAAACGAAAGGTGTATCAGAGCATGGCTCAGACCTACGCAGGCCAGAAGCGCATTCGCAAATTCTATGGCAAAATCCGTGAAGTATTGGAAATGCCGAACCTCATCGAGGTTCAAAAATCTTCCTATGACCTTTTCCTGAAATCAGGCGACCAAGACACGCCTTTGGATGGTGAAGGCATCAAGGGTGTTTTCCAGTCGGTTTTCCCGATCAAAGATTTCAACGAAACTTCGGTTTTGGAATTCGTTAAATACGAATTGGAAGCCCCGAAGTTTGATGTCGAGGAATGCCAAAGCCGCGATTTGACTTATGCTGCGCCGCTCAAGGTGACCTTGCGTTTGATCGTATTTGATGTTGACGAGGATACGGGCGCAAAATCCGTCAAAGACATCAAAGAGCAAGATGTGTTCATGGGCGATATGCCTTTGATGACGCCAAATGGCACGTTCATCGTGAACGGCACCGAACGCGTGATCGTCAGCCAAATGCACCGTTCCCCTGGTGTGTTCTTCGACCATGACAAAGGCAAAACCCATTCTTCGGGCAAGCTTTTGTTTGCTTGCCGCATCATTCCTTATCGCGGCTCTTGGTTGGATTTCGAGTTTGACGCCAAGGACATCGTATTTGCGCGCATTGACCGCCGCCGCAAATTGCCAGTGACCACGCTGCTTTATGCACTTGGTTTGGATCAAGAAGGCATCATGGATGCCTATTATGACACTGTGATGTTCCGCTCTGTTAAGAACAAAGGTTGGGCAACCAAGTTCTTCCCCGAGCGCGTGCGCGGCACCCGTCCTACATTTGATCTTGTTGATGCAGCCACGGGTGAAGTCATCGCTGAGGCAGGCAAGAAGATCACCCCGCGCGCCGTGAAGCAGCTGATTGATGAGGGTAAAGTCTCCGAGCTGTTGGTGCCTTTCGATCACATCGTGGGCCGCTTTGTTGCGAAGGATATCATCAACGAAGAAACTGGCGCGATTTATGTCGAAGCTGGGGACGAGTTGACATGGGAAACCGACAAGGATGGCAATGTCACGGGCGGCACGCTGAAGGATCTGATGGATGCGGGCATCACCGACATCCCCGTTCTCGACATCGATAACATCAATGTTGGCGCCTATATCCGCAACACTATGGCCGTTGATAAGAACATGAACCGCGAAGGCGCGTTGATGGATATCTATCGGGTCATGCGCCCAGGCGAGCCACCAACCGTTGAAGCGGCAAGCGCCCTCTTTGACACGCTGTTCTTCGACAGCGAGCGCTATGATCTGTCTGCCGTTGGTCGCGTGAAGATGAACATGCGCCTCGATCTCGATGCGCCTGACACAACCCGCATTCTGCGCCGCGAAGATATCGTTGCCTGCATCAAGGCCTTGGTCGAACTGCGCGATGGCAAGGGCGACATTGACGATATTGACCATTTGGGCAACCGCCGCGTGCGTTCGGTGGGTGAATTGATGGAGAACCAGTATCGCGTGGGCCTGCTTCGTATGGAGCGCGCGATCAAGGAACGTATGTCCTCGGTCGAAATCGATACTGTGATGCCACAGGATCTGATCAACGCGAAACCCGCCGCTGCGGCTGTTCGCGAATTCTTTGGCTCAAGCCAGTTGTCTCAGTTCATGGACCAGACCAACCCACTGTCGGAAGTCACCCATAAGCGCCGCTTGTCGGCTCTTGGGCCTGGCGGTCTGACGCGCGAGCGTGCAGGGTTCGAGGTTCGTGACGTTCACCCAACCCATTACGGCCGTATGTGCCCGATTGAAACGCCTGAAGGGCCGAATATTGGTCTGATCAACTCGCTTGCGACCTTCGCGCGGGTGAACAAATACGGCTTCATCGAAACCCCATATCGCCGCGTTGTGGACACCAAAGTGACCGATGAGGTCGTCTACATGTCCGCGACCGAAGAAATGCGCCACACAGTTGCGCAGGCCAACGCCACTTTGGACGCAAGCGGCAAGTTCATCAATGATCTGGTGAACACCCGTCAATCGGGCGAATACACGCTTGCACCGCGCGATCAGGTTGACCTGATTGACGTATCGCCCAAGCAGTTGGTTTCGGTTGCTGCCTCGCTCATTCCATTCTTGGAAAACGATGACGCGAACCGCGCTTTGATGGGCTCGAACATGCAACGTCAGGCGGTTCCGCTGTTGCAAGCTGACGCGCCTTTCGTGGGCACAGGCATCGAAAGTGTTGTCGCACGCGATTCTGGTGCGGCGATCATGGCCAAACGTGGCGGGATCATCGACCAAGTGGATGCAGAACGTATCGTTGTGCGCGCCACCGAAGATCTGGAACTGGGCGATGCTGGCGTGGATATCTACCGCCTTCGTAAATTCCAGCGCTCAAACCAGAACACCTGCATCAACCAGCGCCCCTTGGTGAAAGTGGGCGATCGTGTTGGCAAAGGTGAAGTGATTGCCGATGGCCCCTCGACCGATATGGGCGAATTGGCCTTGGGTAAGAACGTGGTCGTGGCGTTTATGCCATGGAACGGCTACAACTACGAAGACTCGATCCTCATTTCCGAGCGCATCGTGCGTGATGATGTTTTCACCTCGATCCATATCGAGGAATTCGAAGTTGCTGCCCGTGACACTAAGCTTGGGCCTGAGGAAATCACCCGCGACATTCCAAACGTAGGGGAAGAAGCCCTTCGCAACCTCGATGAGGCGGGCATCGTCTATATCGGCGCCGAAGTTGGGCCGGGTGACATTCTTGTTGGTAAGATCACGCCAAAGGGTGAAAGCCCAATGACCCCAGAAGAAAAACTTCTGCGGGCGATCTTTGGCGAAAAAGCGTCTGATGTGCGTGATACATCGTTGCGCCTGCCACCCGGTGATTTCGGGACAGTCGTGGAAGTGCGCGTTTTCAACCGCCATGGTGTCGACAAGGACGAGCGCGCGCTGCAAATTGAGCGCGAGATTGTCGAGCGTCTGGCACGCGACCGTGATGACGAGTTGGCAATTCTTGAGCGCAACATCTATGCGCGTCTCAAGTCCATGCTGCTTGGCAAAACTGCGGTAAAAGGGCCAAAAGGCGTCAAAGCAGGGTCTGAGATCACGGAAGAGTTGCTTGAAACGCTCAGCCACGGCCAGTGGTGGCAGCTTGCCCTTGGTGATGAGAAGGACGCCGCTGAAGTAGAGGCGCTGAACCAACAGTTTGACGCACAGAAGCGCACCTTGGATCACCGTTTTGAGGATAAGGTCGAGAAAGTTCGCCGCGGCGATGACCTGCCTCCAGGCGTGATGAAAATGGTCAAAGTCTTTATCGCCGTGAAGCGCAAGCTTCAGCCAGGTGATAAGATGGCGGGCCGTCACGGCAACAAGGGTGTGATCTCGAAAGTGGTTCCGATGGAGGATATGCCTTTCCTTGCAGATGGCACCCCTGTCGATTTCGTTCTGAACCCTCTCGGCGTGCCTTCGCGTATGAACGTGGGTCAGATTTTGGAAACCCATATGGGTTGGGCCGCACGCGGTCTGGGTCTGAAGATTGACGAAGCCTTGGACGAATATCGCCGCTCTGGTGACATGACGCCTGTGCGCGATGCCCTCAAAATCGCTTATGGTGATGAGGTGTATGGCGAGGCCTTTGCCGATCTGGACGACACAGCATTGGTTGAGTCCGCTTCAACCGTGACCCGCGGTGTTCCGATTGCAACGCCTGTATTTGACGGTGCAAAAGAGGCCGATGTAAACGATGCGCTGACCCGCGCGGGCTTTGACACATCGGGCCAATCGGTTCTTTACGATGGCCGCACGGGTGAGCAATTCGCCCGTCCCGTCACCGTGGGTGTGAAATACCTGCTGAAACTGCATCACCTCGTGGATGACAAAATCCACGCGCGCTCGACAGGGCCATACAGCCTTGTCACCCAACAGCCGCTCGGCGGTAAGGCGCAATTCGGTGGGCAGCGCTTCGGTGAGATGGAGGTCTGGGCCTTGGAGGCTTATGGCGCTGCATACACCTTGCAGGAAATGCTCACTGTTAAGTCGGATGACGTTGCAGGCCGCACCAAGGTCTATGAATCGATCGTCAAAGGCGAGGACAATTTCGAAGCAGGCGTGCCTGAATCGTTCAACGTTCTCGTCAAGGAAGTGCGTGGCCTCGGCCTCAACATGGAACTCCTGGATGCGGAGGATGAAGAGTAAGCGGTTGGCGGGGCCCGTCCCCGCCGCTGCCTGATCCCCCATCTCTCTGCCCGAATTCAAGGATTTGAAAATGAACCAGGAACTCACGAACAACCCGTTCAACCCGCTTGTCGCGCCAAAAGCGTTTGACGAGATCAAAGTCTCGCTTGCCAGCCCTGAGCGTATTCTCAGCTGGTCGTATGGCGAGATCAAAAAGCCTGAGACGATCAACTACCGCACCTTTAAGCCCGAGCGTGACGGCCTGTTCTGCGCGCGGATCTTTGGGCCCGTAAAAGATTACGAATGTCTGTGCGGCAAATATAAGCGCATGAAGTATCGTGGCGTTGTCTGCGAAAAATGTGGCGTTGAGGTGACCTTGCAAAAGGTGCGCCGCGAACGCATGGGCCATATCGAATTGGCTGCACCTGTTGCGCATATTTGGTTCCTGAAATCGCTGCCATCCCGCATTGGTCTGATGCTGGATATGACGCTGCGTGATCTGGAGCGGATCCTGTATTTCGAAAACTATGTGGTGATTGAGCCAGGTCTGACCGATCTGAGCTATGGTCAGCTCTTGTCCGAAGAAGAATTCCTGGATGCGCAGGACGCCTATGGGGCGGATGCGTTCCAAGCGAATATCGGCGCGGAAGCAATCCGCGAAATGCTTGCCAATATCGACCTTGAGGCTGAAGCAGCACAGTTGCGCGAAGACCTTAAGGAAGCCACCGGTGAGTTGAAGCCGAAGAAGATCATCAAGCGCCTCAAGATCGTTGAAAATTTCATCGAGTCTGGCAACCGTCCAGAATGGATGGTGCTGACAGTGATCCCCGTGATCCCACCAGAGTTGCGTCCGCTTGTGCCGCTGGATGGTGGTCGTTTCGCGACATCGGATTTGAACGATCTTTATCGCCGCGTGATCAACCGCAACAACCGTCTAAAGCGTCTGATCGAATTGCGCGCACCTGACATCATTATCCGTAACGAAAAGCGGATGTTGCAGGAATCTGTGGATGCGTTGTTTGACAATGGCCGCCGTGGTCGCGTGATCACAGGTGCCAATAAGCGCCCGCTGAAATCGCTGTCTGATATGCTCAAGGGCAAGCAGGGTCGTTTCCGTCAAAACCTTTTGGGTAAGCGGGTCGACTTCTCGGGTCGTTCGGTCATTGTGACGGGCCCAGAGTTGAAACTGCACCAGTGTGGCCTGCCAAAGAAAATGGCGTTGGAACTGTTCAAGCCGTTTATCTATTCGCGCCTTGAAGCCAAGGGCCTGTCTTCGACAGTCAAGCAAGCCAAGAAATTGGTTGAAAAAGAGCGGCCCGAAGTTTGGGATATCTTGGACGAAGTGATCCGCGAGCATCCCGTTCTTTTGAACCGCGCGCCGACCTTGCACCGCTTGGGCATTCAGGCATTCGAGCCTGTCTTGATTGAAGGTAAGGCTATTCAGCTGCACCCCTTGGTCTGTTCTGCGTTTAACGCAGACTTTGACGGCGACCAGATGGCCGTTCACGTTCCATTGAGCCTTGAAGCGCAGCTTGAAGCCCGCGTTTTGATGATGTCCACGAACAACGTTCTGTCGCCTGCAAACGGCGCGCCGATCATTGTTCCGTCTCAGGACATGGTTTTGGGTCTCTACTATGTGACCATGGAACGCGAAGGCATGAAGGGTGAAGGCATGTCCTTCTCCTCCATCGAGGAGGTCGAGCACGCCCTGACCGCAGGTGAGGTGCATCTGCACGCCAAAGTGACCGCGCGCATCAAGCAAATTGATGACGAGGGCAACGAGGTTTATCAGCGGTTTGAAACCACGCCTGGCCGCTTGCGCATTGGCGCGCTTCTACCGCTAAACGCAAAAGCGCCGTTTGAATTGGTGAACCGCTTGCTGCGCAAAAAAGAAGTGCAGCAGGTCATCGACACTGTCTATCGCTATTGCGGTCAAAAAGAGAGCGTCATTTTCTGTGACCAGATCATGAGCCTTGGTTTCCGTGAAGCGTTCCGTGCTGGTATCTCCTTCGGTAAGGACGACATGGTTGTTCCTGACACGAAATGGACGTTGGTTGATGAAACCCGCGACCAAGTGAAGGAATTCGAACAGCAATATATGGACGGTCTCATCACCCAAGGTGAGAAATACAACAAGGTGATTGATGCGTGGTCGAAGGCCAATGACAAGGTCACTGACGCGATGATGGCGACCATCTCGGCCAAGAAATTCGATGAGAATGGCGCAGAGTCCGAACCAAACTCCGTTTACATGATGGCCCACTCGGGCGCGCGGGGTTCTGTGACGCAGATGAAGCAGCTGGGTGGTATGCGCGGTCTGATGGCCAAACCATCGGGCGAGATCATCGAGACGCCAATCATCTCGAACTTTAAGGAAGGTCTGACCGTTCTTGAATACTTCAACTCGACCCACGGCGCCCGTAAGGGTTTGTCTGACACGGCGCTTAAAACGGCGAACTCGGGCTACTTGACCCGCCGTTTGGTGGACGTGGCGCAGGATTGTATCGTGCGTATGGTCGATTGCGGCACTGATGCCACAATCACCGCTGAAGCAGCGATCAATGATGGCGAGGTTGTCTCTTCATTGGCAGAGCGGATTTTGGGCCGCTCGGCTGGCGAAGACGTCATCGCACCTGCAACGGGCGAAGTAATCGTCTCCAAGGGTGAGCTGATTGACGAGCGCAAGGCAGATGCGGTGGAAGCCGCCGGTCTGGCATCGATCAAAATCCGTTCGCCTTTGACCTGTGAGGCGGAAGAGGGTGTTTGCGCCGTCTGTTATGGTCGTGACCTTGCACGCGGCACCCGTGTAAACGTGGGTGAAGCGGTCGGTATCATCGCGGCTCAGTCCATTGGTGAACCTGGCACGCAGCTGACGATGCGCACATTCCACATTGGTGGGGTTGCACAAGGTGGCCAGCAGAGTTTCCAAGAAGCTGGTCAAGAAGGCAAAATTGAGTATCGCAACGCCAACACGCTGAAGAACGCCGCAGGCGATGTGATCGTTGTTGGCCGCAATATGCAGATTGCTATCATTGATGATAACGGGGTCGAGCGCGCCGCGTTCAAACTGGGTTACGGCACCAAGGTGCATGTGGCCGAGGGCGCCAAAGTGTCTCGTGGCGACCGCTTGTTTGAGTGGGATCCATATACCCTTCCAATCATCGCTGAGAAATCGGGCACAGTGAAATATGTCGACCTCGTCAGTGGCATCGCAGTTCGCGATGAAACCGATGACGCGACTGGCATGACCCAGAAGATCGTGATGGATTGGCGCGCTGCGCCAAAGGGCAATGAACTTAAGCCCGAAATCTTGATCGTGGGTGCCGATGGCGAACCTGTGCGCAATGATCAGGGCAACCCTGTGACCTATCCGATGTCGGTGGACGCCATTCTTTCGGTGGAAGATGGCCAATCTGTTGAGGCGGGTGATGTTGTGGCCCGTATCCCGCGCGAAGGTGCAAAGACCAAGGACATTACCGGTGGTCTGCCGCGCGTTGCGGAATTGTTCGAGGCCCGCCGTCCAAAAGACCACGCCATCATCGCAGAGGTTGATGGTTATGTGCGCTTTGGCCGTGACTTCAAAAACAAGCGCCGCATCAGTGTTGTGCCTGTTGATGAGTCAATGGAGCCCGTGGAATACATGGTTCCAAAAGGCAAGCACATCCCCGTTGTTGAAGGTGATTTCGTTCAGAAGGGCGATTACATCATGGACGGCAACCCTGCACCGCATGATATTTTGCGGATCATGGGGATCGAGGCTTTGGCAGATTACCTCATTGACGAGGTGCAGGATGTCTATCGTCTGCAAGGTGTGAAGATCAACGATAAGCATATCGAAGTGATCGTGCGCCAGATGTTGCAGAAGATTGAAATCCTCGACTCAGGCGAGACAACGCTGCTGAAGGGTGAGCATGTCGACAAGGCGGAATTCGATGAGGAGAACGCCAAAGTCGAAGCCCGTGGTGGTCGTCCAGCGACAGGTGAGCCCGTGCTGCTTGGTATCACTAAGGCCAGCTTGCAGACTCGTAGCTTTATCTCTGCGGCGTCCTTCCAAGAGACAACCCGCGTTCTCACCGAGGCTTCGGTGCAGGGCAAGCGTGACAAGTTGGTTGGCCTCAAGGAAAACGTCATCGTGGGTCGCTTGATCCCTGCGGGCACAGGCGGCGCGACACAGCGTGTTCGCCGCATCGCAGCCGAGCGTGACAACAAGGTGATTGAGGCGGCCCGCGCTGAGGCAGAAGCCGCTGCAGCCCTTGCTGCGCCAAGCGAAGCTGATCTGGCCGATGCTACTGCAGACGCTGCAAGCGAAGGCGAAGAGTAAGAGCATCTTGCGCTATGCGCAGTAAGCTATTGAAGCGCCCCGTTGCGATCTCGCAATGGGGCGTTTCCTTTTTTATACCGCCTCTTTTCCGATGCGCGCCCATCCCGTAAGCTTGGGGTGCTAAACTGGGAATGAAAGCGGCATATGGCCAAGGATTTATCCAATCAGATTGTGGGCGTCTGCCGTTTTTCCTATGCGGGCGAAGGTGGCTTTGCTTCGGCCACGATGGAGCAATGGGCGCTAGAGGCCATGCTCTATGATCCTGCTCGCATGAAGCAGCGCTTTGTGTTGTTTGAACAAATCTGCCTCCCGTCCTTGGCCGCTCAAACGGATCAGGATTTCAAATTGATCGCTTTGATCGCGGATACGATGCCCTATCGGTGGCGGCGGCGTCTGAAGGATTTGATGGCCCCTTATCCCTTCCTGCAGGTTTGCACCCTTGAGGCAGCGGGGCCTCTAAACTCCACCCGCCGCGCCTTTCGGCGTGGGTGGGATCGGCATTCGAAATTCATCACGGGGTTTCGCATTGATGATGATGATGCTGTGGCCTGTGACTATATCGCCAAGACCCGCGCGGTCGCAGATCAGTTGTTGGAACTGGGGTGGGCTGATGAAGACACCCCTGCCGCTATCGCCTTTCATCGGGGCATTTATTGGAACATGAATTCCCAAGAAAAACCCTATTGGGAATTTTCGGAAATCGGCCCTTTGGGATTGGCCAGCGCGATGGTCACGCATAATGACAGTCTCGCCAATGTTTATCGGTGGAACCATCGCAAGATTGCGGCCAATGTGCGCACATGGTGCGATCCAAATGATGTGATGTTCGTGCGCACGCTGCATGGGGTGAATGACAGTGATCGTTCTATCCCCCCCACTGCCGAGTTGATGGAGATCACCAAAGCACAAACCCTGATGCGCGACCGCTTTGCGCTGCAACCGATCAAGACCCTTGCTGCGCTTGCACGATTGCGCGAAAATGACCCCAATAGTGACGATGACTGAGCCTAGATTTCCGCTCAGACCACAAGGAGCGCGGTTTTTGACACCCAATATCAAGGGCGCATTGCTGATGTCAGGCGCCATGGCCGCCTTTACGCTCAATGATACATTGGTGAAACTGGTCACCCAGACTGTGCCACTGTTTCAGATGATCTTTTTGCGGGGGGTTCTGACAGCCATTATGATGGTGGCCCTGCTTTGGTGGATGGGGCAGCTGCGCTTTCACATTCCACCTGTGGATCGCGGCAAGGTGATCGGCCGCATATTGGCCGAAATAGCCGCCATGATCACGTTTATGATTGCATTGATCCATATGCCCTTGGCCAATGTTGCCGCAATTCTGGCGGCTCTGCCGCTAAGTGTGACATTGGTTGCCTTTCTCGTGTTCCGCGAACCTGTGGGGTGGCGGCGGATGCTGGCCATTACGGTTGGTTTTGCGGGTGTCATGTTGATCGTAAAACCCGGGGGCGAGGGGTTCACTATCTACTCCATCTATGCGCTGATGACTGTGGGTTTCGTGACCATTCGTGATCTTCTGACCCGCCGCTTGTCACCCGAGGCCCCCTCGATGGGTGTGGCATTTATTACGGCCGTTGCTGTTGGCCTATCGGGTGGGGTTTTGTCCATCAGTGAAGATTGGCAACCGATCAACATGATTGAGGCGACCTATATCATTGGCGCTGCAATCTGCATCATTGGGGGTTATCTGTTTTCTATCATGACCATGCGGGTGGGTGAAATTGGCGTGGTCGCGCCGTTTCGCTATACAGCCCTTGTTTGGGCGCTGATTTTGGGGTTCCTCGTGTTTGGGGATTGGCCCGATCTTTTGACCTTACTTGGGGCTGCGATTGTCGTGGCCTCGGGCATTTTCACGCTACTGCGTGAACATCGCGTGGCGCGCCGTGCTGAACGGTTGGCGGCCTCGCTGACGGCAACCGCAGTGGCCGATGCCCCAATATCTGGCCCGTCTCAAATGCAGCGGGACTAGCGCAGACCCTGCCGCTGTTGACACCCCATACGATTCCCCCTATACGCCGCGCCATGAGCGGCATTTTGCGCCTTGCGCGAGCTTGCCCGAGATACAGAACTGAGTGGTCATGATCCAGGCGATTTGATGCCTCGATCCTCTGAGAATTCCACCGCGGCGGCCTCCAGGTAGGGAAAGGGCGCTTGCGGTTTTGGTGTTTTGCATACGCAAGATGCCCTTTGACATGAGCAAGACGGGGAACCGAATGCCTACGATTCAACAGCTGATCCGTAAACCACGGCAGCCCAAAGTAAAACGCTCCAAGTCGCAGCACTTGGAATCCTGCCCGCAGAAGCGCGGCGTATGCACACGCGTCTACACCACGACGCCAAAGAAGCCGAACTCGGCTATGCGTAAGGTTGCCAAGGTGCGCCTGACGAATGGTTTTGAGGTCATCAGCTACATTCCTGGTGAGAAACACAACCTCCAAGAGCACTCTGTTGTTCTGATCCGTGGCGGCCGTGTGAAAGACCTTCCAGGTGTGCGTTATCACATTCTGCGCGGTGTGCTTGATACGCAGGGCGTTAAAGATCGCCGTCAGCGTCGTTCGAAATATGGCGCGAAGCGTCCGAAGTAAGAGGATACAGACATGTCCCGTCGTCACAGCGCTGAAAAACGCGAAGTTTTGCCCGATGCCAAATTTGGTGATCGTGTTCTGACAAAGTTCATGAATAATCTGATGATCGATGGTAAAAAATCGGTCGCAGAAAAGATCGTTTACAACGCGTTTGATCGCGTTGAGCAGCGTCTCAAGCGCGCGCCTGTGGAAGTGTTCCACGAAGCGCTCGACAACATCAAACCTGCTGTTGAAGTGCGCTCCCGCCGTGTGGGCGGTGCGACCTATCAGGTTCCTGTTGAAGTGCGCCCTGAGCGCCGTGAAGCGCTTGCGATCCGCTGGCTGATCAACGCGGCCCGTGCTCGTAACGAAAACACCATGGAAGAGCGCCTTGCAGGCGAATTGGTGGATGCGGTCAACGCACGCGGCGCAGCCGTTAAGAAACGTGAAGACACCCACAAGATGGCGGATGCGAACAAAGCGTTCAGCCATTATCGTTGGTAATTTTAATTCTAGCCTGAGGACCACCAGATGGCACGCGAATATCCGCTGGAGCGCTACCGCAACTTTGGGATTATGGCCCATATTGACGCGGGCAAAACCACAACCACAGAACGTATCCTGTATTACACAGGCCGCTCGCACAAGATCGGCGAAGTGCATGATGGCGCGGCCACCATGGACTGGATGGAGCAGGAGCAGGAGCGTGGGATCACCATTACCTCCGCTGCGACCACCACGTTCTGGCAGTGGCAGGAAGACCCATCCGCGGAAGGCACTTCGGACACGAAGTTCCGCTATAACATCATCGACACACCCGGACACGTTGACTTCACCATCGAAGTTGAACGTTCTTTGGCTGTTCTCGATGGCGCGGTTTGCTTGCTTGATGGTAACGCAGGCGTTGAGCCTCAGACGGAAACCGTTTGGCGTCAGGCGGATCGCTACAAGGTTCCCCGTATCGTGTTCGTCAACAAGATGGACAAGATTGGCGCTGACTTCTTCAACTGCGTGAAGATGATCAAAGACCGCACAGGTGCAACACCTGTTCCTGTGAACTTCCCCATCGGTGCCGAAGACAAGCTGGAAGGCATTGTCGACCTGGTCACGATGGAAGAATGGGTTTGGCAAGGCGAAGACCTTGGTGCATCTTGGAAGCGCCAGCCAATCCGCGCTGACTTGCGGGATACGGCTGACGAGTGGCGCTCGATCCTGATCGAGAATGCGGTTGAGCAGGACGATGCGGCGATGGAAGCCTATCTCGAAGGCAACGAGCCAGACATCGCAACCCTGCGCAAACTGATCCGTAAAGGCACCTTGTCCTTGAGCTTTGTGCCTGTATTGGGCGGTTCTGCGTTCAAGAACAAAGGCGTTCAGCCTTTGCTCAACGCTGTGATTGACTTCTTGCCCGGCCCTCTCGATGTGGTCGACTACATGGGCTTTAAGCCAGGCGATGAGACGGAAACTCGTAACATTGCACGCCGCGCAGATGACAACATGGCCTTTGCAGGTCTGGCGTTCAAAATCATGAACGACCCGTTTGTTGGCTCCTTGACCTTTACCCGTATCTACTCGGGCAAATTGGAAAAGGGCGGTTCTATCCTCAATGCGACCAAAGGCAAAAAAGAGCGTGTTGGTCGTATGATGATGATGCACTCCAACAACCGCGAAGAGATTGATGAGGCCTTTGCAGGCGACATCATCGCCTTGGCCGGTCTGAAAGAAACCACAACAGGTGACACGCTTTGTGATGCGGCAGATCCTGTGGTTCTCGAAACCATGACCTTCCCCGATCCCGTGATCGAGATCGCGATTGAGCCAAAGACAAAGAACGACCAAGAGAAAATGTCTCAAGGTCTTCAGCGTCTGGCGGCAGAAGACCCCTCCTTCCGTGTGGAAACTGACCTTGAATCAGGCCAGACCATCATGAAGGGCATGGGCGAATTGCACCTCGACATTCTGGTGGATCGTCTAAAGCGTGAATTCAAAGTGGAAGCGAATATTGGTGCGCCTCAGGTGGCCTATCGCGAAACCATTGGTCACGCGGTTGAGCATACCTACACCCACAAGAAGCAGTCGGGTGGTTCGGGTCAATACGCCGAAGTCAAGTTGGAAATCACGCCAACTGAACCTGGCGAAGGCTATAGCTTTGAGTCGCGCATCGTTGGTGGTGCTGTTCCTAAGGAATACATCCCTGGTGTTGAAAAGGGCATCCAGTCCGTTATGGACTCTGGCCCGCTCGCAGGCTTCCCTGTGATCGACTTCAAAGTCGCGCTTTTGGACGGTAAATTCCACGATGTGGACTCCTCCGTTCTCGCCTTCGAAATCGCATCTCGTATGTGTATGCGCGAAGGTCTGAAAAAAGCAGGCGCGAAACTGCTTGAGCCGATGATGAAGGTCGAGGTGATCACCCCTGAAGAATACACAGGGTCGATCATTGGCGATTTGACATCGCGCCGTGGTCAGGTTTCTGGCCAAGAGCCACGCGGTAACGCTGTTGCGATCAATGCCTTCGTTCCGTTGGCGAATATGTTCGGCTACATCAACACTCTGCGTTCGATGTCTTCGGGCCGCGCGCAGTTCACCATGCTGTTCGATCACTACAATCCTGTTCCGCAGAACATCTCGGACGAGATTCAATCGAAATACGCCTAAACCAGGGTGGCGGGGTGAACCCCGCCCTACCCACCAACCGTAGGGCGGGCAGTTTCCCGCCGCTCTGAACAAGACAAGGAGGCCATCATGGCAAAGGAAAAGTTTGAACGTAATAAGCCGCACGTGAACATTGGCACGATTGGTCACGTTGACCACGGCAAGACGACACTGACAGCTGCGATCACGAAGTATTTTGGTGATTTCAGAGCG
>NZ_JAWLVH010000007.1:0-31942 GCF_033100315.1 Roseovarius sp. 10 | reverse complement strand
GGAAATGACGGCGGGGATACAATTTTGCAATTTACCCCTTTTGGTGGCGGGGGAGGGGGTGGTGCAAGTACTGCCGGCGGTGACAGCGCAAGTGGCGTGTCCGGGGATGGAGGTGCAGGTAAGGTTAGCTCCATTTCCGGCACAGCGACTTTTTATGCTGGTGGAGGTGGTGGTCAGTCTTTCGTAGTCGATGGTAACGGAAACTTATCGATTGGCAGTGGTGGTATCGGTGGTGGAGGAGCTGGAGGTGTGTCCGGGCAGCCAAATACTGGTGGCGGTGGCGGTGCGCGTGCTAACGGTGGTTCTGGCATCGTGATCCTGCGATACTCGCTTCCGACCGCGAATGCAGGATCAGATCGGGTGGTGCAATCAGGCTCAAGCGTGGCGCTAAGTGGCTCGGGCTCCAAGTCAAACGATGCGAATAGAACCCTTGCAACTTATTCTTGGTCAGCGCCGTCCGGCATATCGCTCTCGAATACTGCTGCTCAGCAACCAACATTCACGGCGCCTACCATCCCTGCTGGGGGAAGCAACAGATCTCTAACTTTTTCTCTGGTCGTAACTGACAATCGTGGCATTTCCTCGGTTGCGGATACTGTGACGATCACAGTTGACGCTCCGCCTGCGATTACGATTACGGCATCTGAAGTGAGCAATGGCGCTACATCGAACGACGCGACATTGTCGCTTGCGTTCACCACAAGCGAGACTACGACTGATTTTGATGCGAATGACATCACTGTAACCAATGGCAGTATTAGTAGTTTTTCGGGGTCGGGTACGAGCTATACCGCGACGTTCACGCCAACGTCTCAAGGGGCCACTACGATTGATGTTTTATCGGGGAAGTTCACTGATACGGTAGGCAATAGCAACACTGCCTCTGCACAGTTCAATTGGACCTATGACTCCACGGCTCCCACGATTGCCATTGCAGCATCTGAAGTGAGTGATGGCGCTACATCGAGTGACGCGACATTGTCGCTTACGTTCACCACAAGCGAGACTACGGCTGATTTTGATGCGAATGACATCACTGTGACCAATGGCAGTATTAGTAGTTTTTCGGGGTCGGGTACGAGCTATACCGCAACGTTCACGCCTACGTCTCAAGGGGCCACTACGATTGATGTTGTATCGGGGAAGTTCACTGATACGGCAGGCAATGGCAACACTGCCTCTGCGCAGTTTGGCTGGATTTATGATGCGACGTCTCCGACCTTTGATGTTGCACCTTCTGTTGGCAGCGTGACATCTTCTGGCTTTACACCTTCAGCGTCGATTGATGAGGCGGGGACTATATACTACGTTGTTGTTGCGGATGGCGCCACGGCTCCAAGCGTAGCACAAGTCACGGCTGGTCAAGACTCCACAGGTTCTGTCGCGCTTGCGTCTGACAGTGAGACGGTCTCCAGCGCACCTTTTTCGAGTAGCTTCTCCGCGGTCACGACTCTGTCGGAATTTACAGCCTATGACGTCTATTTTGTCGCGCAAGACAATGCGTCCACACCCAACGTCCAAGCAAGCCTCGCAAAGGTTGATGCCACAACGCTCGATGCGACCGCCCCAACCCTTTCGTCTTCCACGCCTTCTGATGACGCGTCGGGCATAGCGTTGGCAGATAACATCGTTCTCACTTTTAGCGAGAGTGTCCAAGCTGGTACGGGCAATATCACGATTTCAGGACAAACTTCTGGCGGGTCCAGCGACACTCGTGCCATTGCGATCGGCGACGCACAGGTTAGCATTTCTGGGTCAACGGTCACGATCAACCCGACAGCTGACTTATTACCTTCAACAAGCTATAATGTTCAGATTGCGTCAACTGCGATCGATGACCTTGCGGGCAACTCATTCGCGGGGATCAGCGATACCACAACTCTGAACTTTGACACCGGCTCGATCGCGTCGCCGCCAACATCCTTGTCTGCCTCAGTTGCGTCCGGGCAGATGAGCCTTTCATTTTCCGCGCCAAGTGGTTCTGGAACAAGTCCGATTACGGAGTATCAATACCAACTTGATGGTGGCTCCTGGGTGAGCACTTCGTCCACATCGACTTCCATCAACATCACCGGGCTGACCAATGGCTCAACATATTCGGTGAAGGTTCGCGGTGTGACGTCCATTGGTCCAGGGCTGGAGTCGAGCGCGTTATCCGTGACTATCCCAACTTTTGATGCCAACCTGGTCGCCTCCGCCACGGTATCAGAGCCCGTTGGTATTGGTACGACTGTCGATACCGTTGGAGAAGCCGTCGATCTATTTGATTTCACGATCTCTGATGGGGGCGGAGATGGGCTTGCAACAACCATCAGCCAAATCGTTGTCAATGTTTCTGGTACTGCCTCGGACGCGGTTCGCGATCAAATTACGTGGCGCCTCGATGGTCCTGATGCGTCCAATGTGACCGGAACATATAACGCGTCTAATGACACAATCACTTTTACTGGCTTGTCCATCTCAATCGCTGATGGGAGTAGTGAGACGTATACCATTAATGGTTACTTCAACGACAATACGAATGTCACGGAAGACCAGACCATTATTTTGAGTGTTGATGGCGATACAGATTTGACTGTGGGGGCAAGCGGAACCCAGTTTGCTGCAACCACAGCTGTCAATAACAGCACTGGGACAACCGTTGACGTTGTCGCGACTACTTTGGCTGTCACAACCCAACCTGCAGGGAGTGTGAGTGGCTCTGCCCTGACAACGCAGCCTGTCGTGACTGCTCAAGACGATTTTGGTAATACGGACGTAGACTTCACAGAAACAATAACGCTTACGGAAGCCAGCGCAGGCACATTGTCTGGCGATGTGGATGTTGCGGCAGTTGCGGGTGTCGCGACATTCACGGATGTTACCTACACCGCCACAGCAGATCAAGAGAGCTTTATTTTGACGGCTGATGATCAGAATGGGGTTGGCAGCGACTTATCTGCAGTGAGCGCCAATGCTATCACTTCAGATGTGGTCGCCACCAAATTGGCCTTCAGTACTCAACCAGCTCCCCTAGCGATTGAACATGGAACTGCGACAGCGTTCACGACGGTGCCGGTTGTTGACGCGCAAGATGCAAATGGCATCACAGATACAGGCTATACGACAAACATAACCATCTCCGAAGTCAATGGCGTAGGATCGGCGACGTTGTCTGCATCGGGCGATACTGACGGCTCATCAAGTACCGTCTCAATTGCACCGGTTAATGGTGTTGCAGTGTTTGCAGGGATGTCGATAACCTATTCAGCATCTGGGAGCTCATCAGAGACACTGAACCTTCAAGCATCCTCTGGGGCATTAACCACGGCCACCAGCAGCCAGATAACATCATCCGACACGACCGCTCCAACAATCACTTCTGTGACCGTATCCAGCGCCGGCAGTTATAAAGCAGGCGATACTCTCGAGTTTACCGTAAACACCTCAGAAACGGTGACTGTTTCCGGCGGTCCGCCTAAAATTGCTTTTAATATCGACGGTGGATTTAGGGAGGCGCTTTACGTCTCAGGAACTGGCTCAACTGCACTTTTGTTCCGATACACGGTGCAATCTGGTGATGTGGGAGCCGTTACGCAACGCGCCACGGTTATGACGGTGAACGGTGCGGCTATTCGTGACGGTGCGAACAATCAAATCACATCGGCGCTCAACAACTTTGGTGATTTAAGTGGGGTGATTGCCGATGGCGCCGCGCCAACGATCTCTATTCAAAATGCACCAACGACTGTGAACTCCACATCAGCGTTCAGTGTAACGTTTGAGTTTTCAGAAGATGTCACTGGCTTTGCAGTTGGCGATATCACCGTCACAAATGGCACGGCTGGTAATTTCGTAACTGTCGATGGCAACACCTACACCGCAGACATCACACCGAGCGCAGGTGGTAATGTTGCAATAGATGTAGCTGCAAACGTTGCCCAAGATGGTGCAGGCAACACCAATACCGCAGCAACGCAGGTAAGTGTCACCTATGATGCGACAGCTCCAACGATCTCCTCTGTCTCAGTACCATCAAATGGGACCTACAGGGCAGGACAGACCCTGAGTTTCACGGTAAACACCTCCGAGAATGTCACTGTGATTACCACTGGCGGCACGCCTGAGATTGCTTTAACCATTGGCAGCACCACGCGGCAGGCAACCTATGTGTCTGGGAGCGCGTCCACAGCACTCTTGTTTAGCTACACGGTCCAATCAGGCGACGAGGATGCAGATGGTATCGCTGTTGGTTCTTTATCTGGCAATGGAGGAACGCTCAAAGACAGCGCTGGCAATGACCTGAACCTCACGCTCAACAGTGTCGGCAGCACATCCTCTGTGTTGGTCAACGCCACCGTTCCGGCGATAAGCTCAGTCAGCCTGAGTGCTGATAACAGTTCACTTACCGTAACGTTCTCTGAGGCCGTATATGGCACAAGTGGCGGTTCGGGTGATTTAACAGCTGCTGATTTTGCTCTGTCCATCACAGGTGGGACTGCAACAGTCACGTCTACGCCAAGCTCTATAACGAAGACGTCGCAGAGTGTTTGGGTCCTTGGCGTAGGCCTTTCTGGAGCACCAGATGGAAGTGAGATTGTGAGTGTTGTGCCCGTAAGCGCAACATCGATCTATGATGTGGCTGGTAATCCGGCATCTACGACCCAGTCTAATAATACTGCAACACTGAATGATCAGGCTGCACCCACTGCCACATTCAACCCGACGAATGGCGCGACTGATATCGCGACAACTGCGAACATCGCGATTACGTTCAATGAAGCGGTGCGCTTGATCGACAATACTGCGCTATCAGACGCAAACGTGGATGCGCTGATTACACTGAAGGATACCGGCTCCAGCGGCTCAAACATCGCTTTTGATGCAACGGTGAGTGGTAATGTAATTACAATCACTCCAACGAGCGATTTCGATACATCGCAGGTGGTGTACGTCGCGATCGGGGCAACGATCGAAGATTCATCCGATAACGCCTATGCAGGCGGCTCGGCTATATTTACAGTCACAGCAAATATTGCCTCACCAGCAAGCGACTTTGCTGAGAACGAGGCAGTAATACGCTCCATCATTATCGATGACATGATGCGCGCTGTGCGCAGCGGGTTGAACGCCTCGACCCGTATGATCCGCGATGCCCGCAACCGCCTGATTGCAGATGACCGCTGCCGCGATGAGGATAGTCAGAGCGATGATCGCTGCACACTACCCACGCTTTCGACCCGCTCAGTTCCATTGGAGATTGAGGGCGTGGCCTCTGCGGATGCAGTAACGCTCAGCACCAGAGGGACAGCTACAGCGAGCCTCATCCAACACAGTGGGGCTTACCGCAGACTGTTCTTTAGCGACTTTGATATCCAACATGACCTTGATCGCGATGACACAACCGCAACGCTCTCCGCACGGCTGGCTTGGGAGCACATGGTCAGGGATGGAACGCTGCTGGGATATTACGTTGGGGCAGAGGCCGCAGAGAGTGATCTGAAGGGGACATTCGCAGGGGACCAAACCCGCCTTGGCTTGAGTGTGGGGGGATACGTTGCCCACCGCCTTGCGCAGACGCTCTACACGGATGCCTATATCTCCATCGGGGTTGGCCATAGCGACCTGGATATCAGCAATGGGACGCTGGCGCTTGAGAGCGATTACCGCAGCGAGACGGTGACAGCGGGGGCCTCGATCTCTGGGGCCTATGTTATGGAGGCTTATGAGTTCCGTCCTGAGCTTGCATTCAACTACGGCAAGTCAGAGCTTGGGACGGTGTTCTTCACGGGCCGCGCATACGGTCTTGTGGATGACACGCTGAGCCTGAATGCGGGGTCCGTATCGATCGCGAACCTCACGCTTCGCCCTGAGGTGATTTACACGCTTGAAGACGGCCTCCTAGCCAATACCAACGCGACGCTCTCCTTCGCGCCCCGCTTGATCTGTGAGCGGACTATGTCCACGCGGCGCACAGAGAACTGCGGCAGTGGGGGTGAGGTGGGCTTCAGCGCGCAATCCGATGATGGCCTGCGCAATGCCAACTTCCGCTTTGCCATCGACAAGGTGGGCAGTGCGCGCCGCTCAACCGCAGCCCTCGGATTGGAAATGCGGTTCTGAGGGGAGCTGGGTAAACACAAGTGCCCGTGAACAGTTCGCGATCCATAAACTTCACTGAGACAAAACACCATCGCGGTCAGTGGTTTTCAAACCCTGTCCTCCGCGAACACGAGGCTTTCTTGCTTGGCCCAAAGGTTTTCATTGATATCCATCATCTCTCGTAAAGTGAGGGCGGGTGTGTTGCGCATGTAAACGAGGCGCTTGAGCACGTCGGGTGCAAGATAGGCCAGTCGCAATTGCCGCGATACGCTGCGCCGATCCATTTTGAGATGCGCTGCGAGATCTTTTGCTGTTTCGAACTCACCAGCCTCAAGGCGCCTTCGCCAGCTCCAAGCGCGCCCTATGGCGCGGAGTACATGCGGCTCTTGAACAGCGTCATGGCCTAAATGGGCATCTGCTGGAGGAAGGATTTTGGGGCGACCATTCTTTTTGCGGAGTGTCAGGGGAACGAAGATTTGGATGCTGTCGGTCATTATGCGGCCTCGCTTTGATCTTTAACCATCATGTCGCGCAGAACGTCTGCGATCCCTTCTGCGCGGATATCCATAATCAAGCCTTGTGCTGTGACAGTCACCTTGCGCACGAGCAATTGGATGATCCGTGCTTGCTCCCCTGGGAAGAGCTGCTTCCAAAGATCATCAAACTGCTGCAAGGCGGAGACGACACGAGGCTCAGAGTAATCATGCCCCTCCCGCGAGAGGGCCATGATGACCTGCGCTGCTGTTTCGGGGGCGCGGATAATCCGGCGTAACTCTCGGATGACGGCCCCCTCTACTGTACCAGCGGGCAGGCGCGTGGGACAGTCATCTTCGATTGGCTCCCTGGTTTTGATGAGATCCATGGAGACATAGTAACGATAACGCCGGTTGCCCTTCTTCGTGCTCGCGGGCGTCATGGCCACGCCATGAGCGGTGTAGATCAATCCTTTGAGCAAGGAGGGGGTTTGGGTGCGTGTGTTCAGGGCGCGCTTGTGGGGGCTGATCTCCAGCGTGCTATGCACCTTGTCCCAGAGTGCTTGGTCGATGATGGCTTCATGCTCGCCAGGGTAAGATGTGCCCTTATGCACGGCTTCTCCGAGATAAAGACGATTGCGCAGCATGCGATAAAGGGCGCCTTTATCAAAGGGTCGCCCCTTTTTGCCCACAATGCCGCGTGCTCGGATATCTTTGACCAAGACGGTTGCAGAGCCGATCTCGACAAAGCGTTCAAAGATATGGCGCAATATGGCCGCTTCTTGAGGGTTTACGCGCAGCTTTCGATTGTCGAGGTCATATCCGAAGGGGATGTTCCCGCCCATCCAAAGACCCTTCTTGCGACTTGCCGCAAATTTATCGCGTATCCGCTCAGCTGTGACCTCCCGTTCAAACTGGGCAAAGCTCAAAAGAATGTTGAGGGTCAGTCGTCCCATCGAATTGGTTGTGTTGAAGCTTTGAGTGACGGAGACAAAAGTCACGCCATTGCGGTCAAAAATATCAACGAGCTTGGAGAAGTCTGTGAGGGATCGTGACAGTCGGTCAATCTTGTAGACAACGATCACATCTATGAGACCTGCCTCCACATCCTGCAGAAGTTGCTGCAGAGCAGGGCGCTCAAGCGTACCGCCTGAGATGCCACCATCATCGTAGTTCTCACGGACCAATACCCAGCCTTCGGAGCGCTGGCTTGCAATATAGGCCTCACAAGCCTCACGTTGTGCATGTAGGCTGTTGAACTCTTGCTCAAGCCCATCTTCGCTCGATTTGCGGGTGTAGATCGCACAGCGTTGACGACGCGGCTTGTCTAGGGGTGCTTGTGTCGGTTGTGGGGTTGTGTAGGGGGTCATGTTTGGTGCCCCCGCTCAGATCGCAGGCCAAAGAAGCGATAGCCATTCCATCTTGTCCCAGAGATTGCGCGCGCGACCCCGGAGAGGGATCTATAGGTGCGCCCCTGCCACTCGTAGCCTGACCTTTGGACAGTAACGTGATGCGCGACACCATTCCACTCGCGCACGAGGGTTGTGCCAATAACGGGGTTGCGCGGGTCTTCGGTCAGGCTTTTACGGCGGACGAGCCCCTCTGCTTCATCAGCCAAACTGTTCAGGATGCGCTTTGTGTTGGGATCCAAGCCGCCATAAGCCAGCTCTTGAATGCGGTAGGCGAGCCTGTGTTCGAGATTGGCCCGTGAGAAGGGCGGCGGCGTGTCGCCAAAGAGATCACGCCACTGCTCTTTAAGCTTCTCAATCGGTGTATGGGGGAGGGCTGCAATGCGCGCAGGGATTGGGTCTTGATGGGTCATGCTGGTCTCCTGTGAGTTGGAGTTGCAGTACCGCTCTGTTTGCGGGGGAAGTGTAGGGAACTGTCTCTCACCTTATGGGATAGATGGTCGCACTCTAAGGCTACAAGGCGCAGCATAGCCGTGGCGAGGAGGCTAGATAGTTCGGCGCGGCGCTCTTGCGCACTCATACGGTCAGGGTTTTGGGGATTTGGTCGGTTCATGCGGCGCTCCTTGATGGGTCTCGATGGATGTTGCGAGCTGCGGGCTGTGGGATGGGGCGATTTGGCTTTTGCAGGCGGGATTGCACGGACGAGGCAGTGTGGGGGGGTGCAATCTTGGGATCGCGAGGCTTGCTTGGAAGAGAGGCCTACAGCGGATTTTAAACTGCGCGCATGAGTGGGTGCAGAGATGGTCGAGATTGGGTGGGGCTTGGGTTAATTACATGCGCAAGTAATAAGTTACACATGCAATAATGCGGCTAAATATGTCTATTTGAGTTGATTAGATGCCCGCCTAGAGCGAAGCTTGGATCACACACACCGCCCGATTGGAGTCTGCCAAATGACCTTAGCTGCACGCTACAATGCCCAAGCCCAGCGCTTGATGCCACAACATGCTGATAGCTTGGAAGTGGATCAGAGCATCAATGATGCTGTCCAGATCGACGAGATTGTCTTCCGCCGCAGCGAGTATTTAGGTGGTATGGCGGCCGTTCTCTTGGCTTTGATTGAGCAGCAGAAGTGAAGATGGTGTCTCGTGAGTACCCGGGCACAGATCGCTATTCAAATTGGACCGAAAGAGTGGGCCCATGTTTACTGCCATTACGATGGCTATCCCGCTCATATGCTTCCCGCCCTCGCGCCTTGGACGCCACAAGATATTTGTGCAGCCCAAGAACTCAGACAGATCACGTCTGAGGCGTTACAATCTTTTGATCCGCCACGCCCGCCACGCATCCTGCCGCGCCCAACTTGCGAGCTGTCCCATCTATACATTTACAAAGATGGAACATGGATTGAGTACAGCTGCCCTAAGATCGGCGATAGCACGCGCTCAGTCGGTAATTGAACTTGCGTGCCCGCCCAGCGCTCATCTGACTGCAGTCTGAAGTTTGTGATGGAGGCTTACGCCGTCAAAACGACGCGCTAGCCCTTGTGGCAGTTAAATGCTCAGGCCTTAGAAACACAAAAGCGCCCATGAGGCTCTCCCCAGGACGCTATTCTTCGATGATTAGAAGGTAGGTCAAGGGGCCTAGAGAAGTCAATTGGAAAGCGGCAGATCTAGTCAATTTTGACAGCGCGCGCCCAGCGCCCCGTGGGATAACTTAAGTCAAGCATATGTCTCAATCATAATGCGCTGGGACAACTAGCTACAGCATTTATCAAGTTTGCCGTCAGGCGATCTGAGCTAAACTTTGGCGGGCTTGCGAGTTCAATAAAATTTTGTGCTTTTCAGTTTCTGCTGAGAATTTCCTGTGGCTGAGCTCGCCTATCTGTCCTGTTAAGCACGGCCTGAATGCGTAACTTAAAAGATCAAGCTAAGATGATGTAATCTGACTTGCGACCTAGACCCGCTCGCTTCAACTTACCCTTTTCGATCAGGCAACGCAGTGTGCGAAACTTCGTGCTCACAGGCATGTCTGCGATCAAATCCTGCGCCTCTAAATCATGAAGGGAAAATGATCCGTCTGCTTTTGCAGCCAGTGCCGCGGCACTGAGCACATATTTTTCAGCTTCAGTGAGTTGATGAATGCCCGCTAGCCTCTCCATTTGTTCCAGTGTGTAACGCAACCGCGCAACATTGGTGAGGATGTCAAACTTTACAGACACGGATTGCTGCTCCTTCTGCTCTGAGATTAGCCGTGGAGTTACTCCAAGAGAATTCATGGGGGGCAAATGGTTAAGTGCAGCGCGGTGGCTGCTGGGTGGATTCTTCGCCAAAACGGGTGGATTCTATTTGGATTCCCATGAAAATCCAAATAATCAATCCGTTTTGGGCTCAGGGCATTGATACTAAACAATAAAAATTAACTTAAAGCCAGGGTGGATTCCAAAGTGGATTCCCCGGTGAAAATCCAAGTCGCTAGAAAACTCGCGCGCTGAGCCCCCCCGTATAAGCAAAGGCCCAGGGAGGAACCGTGGGCGGGGGTCATTGGCTTTTGTGGGATGCATCGTGTCGGACGAATCGATTTTTGGTGTCAGAATTGTCAGCGATCGTTCAACTTCGCATTCGAATATTTAACTGGAGCTGCCTATTTTGGTAGCAATTGCAACTTTTTGCGCCTAAAACTTTATCGCTGCGTTGCAGCGGGATGCCGCGCTGCAGCAGGTCATTGACGCCTTAACTGTTGGGTCCATCACTGAACTAGTGATTAGAAGTTAGACCTTTAACCCCCGTTGTTTTAGGGGCCAGAATAAGGAGCGAAAGATGACTAAAAGTTTGTCCCGTCGCGGCGTTCTAAAGGGCGCTGGCGCTACTGCCCTGGGCATTGCAGCCTCCAGTTTTCCAGTGCCGGGTTTAATAAGAAGCGCTCGAGCGTCAGATGTTGTAAAGCTAGGGTGCCTTTTCTCGTCTTCAGGCGCCATGGCTAACGTTGAGGGGCGCCTGACCAGCGTGGTAAGGATGGCTGCCGAAGAGCTTAACGCAGCCGGTGGTGTGCTAGGCCGTACTGTTGAGGTCGTTGGCACCGATCCAGCGTCTGACTGGCCTCTTTATGCACAACTTGGGCGTCAGTTGATCACACAAGACCAAGTTGCCGCCTTATTTGGCTGCTGGACTTCAGTGAGCCGTAAATCAGTCCTACCCGTGGTCGAGCAAGAAGACGCCCTCTTGTATTACCCACTGCATTTTGAGGGCGAAGAAAACTCTAAGAACGTTGTGTATCTAAATTCTCCTCCCTCTTCGTCTGTGCTTCCAGCTGTGGAGTATTTGATGGGTCCTGATGGTGGAGAGGCAAAGCGCTTCTTCATGCTTGGTTCGGATTATGTTTGGCCACGAACAATCAACCAGCAGCTTAAGGGCTATTGGGCCTCAAAAGGGATCACGGACGACGCTTGGCGCGAGGAATATGTTCCGGTTGGACACTCGAATTTCCAAACATTGGTAAACCAAATCCGTGAATTCGCTGATCAGCCTGGAGGCCAGCCCGTTGTTATCCTCACAGTGGTTGGCAATTCTATCCCCGATTTCTTCAGAGAATTTGCGAACCAAGGCATCAGCGCACTCGACGTGCCTGTGCTTGGACTTGATGCCTTGGAGGCAGATTTTGAAGGTCTAGACACGGCCGCCCTTGTAGGCCACTTAAATTGCTGGGCTTACTTGCAGACAGCGTCTGGCCCAAAAAATCAAGAGTTTCTAAGTTCGTGGGCGAACTACGTAGCAAATTCTGGTGTACCGTATAGACCAGACGTTGCAATTGACCCCATGGTATCAGTTTATGACGGCGTTCATTTGTGGGCGCGTGCTGCCGAGATGGCAGGTTCGTTTGATGTGCCTGAAGTCAGAGCTGCAAGTCCTTCGGTCTCCTTTGACTGTCCATCGGGCTACGAGATCTCGATGATGGCAGATAACACCTACATCAAACGTGGGGTTTTCATAGGTTCATTGAACGAGAGCCAGGGTTTCGATGTACTGTGGCAATCCGAAGGTACGCCTGACCCAGTGCCATTTAGCCCCTTCATGAATTCGTAATCCTCAAATGAGCGCGGCGATTTTAGTCGCCGCGCTTCTTGGAGATGCCGCTAATGCCCTTCGTTTTTTTCTTTATTTTGTTCGTTCCACTGTTCGCAAAGCCCGTATTTTCAGATCGTGCGATGCTAGTTGAACCTCTCTGTATAACTGAAATTTCTGATCAAGTTCTTGGGCTTCAGCAGCTTGCCAGGATAGGCCTAGACCGCGGAATAAATGAGGTTGCGTGGGCGCAAACGGTGGTGTCCGCAGTAGGAAACCGATCTCTGTCATGTTCTGCAGAGGGTGTATACATTAGCCAAGCAGAGACTGCGGTTGATGCTGTTTCCTTGGCTCCCACCACTCTCCCAGTCGATGCGTTTTCACCTCCAGTAAATAATCGAGTACGTGCCACTGCAGCGTCAGCGGAGGCTATTTTAAAACTTTTTTCTTTGACTGAAGGACTAGCGGAGCGGCTTCAAGCTTTGTCCACATTGGAACGCAGGCGAGAAGCTTTGACTGTGGAAGTTCTAAACGCCGCCACTGAATACAACAATGATCTCGAGGTGTTACAAGGGATTGAGGCCCTTCGGGCACAAATGCTTCTCGATGACCCCGATCCGAACAACCGTATTATCGCGATTGAAGCAATCGCTCAGCAGGCAACTTTGCGGAACAGAACGCTTATCGAAGAACAGATTTCGAAAGAATCTGATGCACAAGTTATCGAGGCGGGTGAAGCTGCAATCTCTAGTATTGATAGAGAGCTAGCCATTGGGCGCATTCTTGCAAGTCTTTACAGTGGAGTAAGTTACGCGAGCGTGCTTCTTTTGGCAGCACTTGGACTGGCAATCATCTTCGGCCTGATGGGTGTAATAAACTTGGCTCAAGGTGAATTTATAATGATCGGTGCGTATGCGGCCTGGTTCGTGCAGAATGCTATCCGGAGCTTTGCTCCGAACCTACTGGATTGGTATCTGTTAGCCGCTCTGCCAATTTCGTTCATGGCTGCAGCATTAGTTGGTTTGATCATGGAAGCTTTGGTGCTTCGAAGACTCTATGATCGGCCGTTGATGACTCTATTGGCCACGTGGGCCGTCAGTCTCCTGCTTATAAATACGGTGCGTATTACCATTGGCACCCAAAACCTTGAGTTTTACCAGCCTATCTACGTTTCGGGGGGAATACCGGTTGTGGGAGATTTTATAATGACTTGGAACCGATTGTTTGCCATCGCATTAGCATGTGCAGCTTTTGCAAGTGTGGTTGCCACTTTGCGCTTCACGACATTTGGTATGAATGTTCGAGCTGTAGCGCAAAACCGTGCAATGGCTGGTGCAGTAGGAATCGATACACGCGGAACAGACCGGAGGGCTATAGCGCTGGGGTCAGGCCTTGCTGGTCTAGCTGGCGTAGCACTTGCTCCTCTTTACAATGTGAACCCTAACATGGGGGCAGGATTTATCGTAGACAGTTTTATTGTGGTTGTCCTTGGAGGAGTAGGTAGTCTTGTCGGCACAGTTGTAGCTTCTTTTGGGATCGGCCAGATCAACGTAATCATGGAGCCTATTTATGGAGCTGTTGCTGCAAAGGTGGTCGTTTTGCTCCTGGTAATCGCGTTTATACAGCGCAGGCCTGAAGGTTTCTTTGCACCGAAAGGCCGTCGGTGATGACCAAGTTAAGCCTGTTTCGATTTGTTGCGTTCACTCTTGCAGCGTTGACTGTAGTATTACCAATCTTTGGTGGACCTCTTGCTAACACCGGTTTGGGTGTTTCGCCATATATTGCGAATATAATCGGCCAAATCGCTACCTTCGCACTTCTTGCGTTAGCGCTTGATTTGATTTGGGGATTTGCTGGAGTGCTGTCTCTCGGCCATGGATTATTTTTCGCGCTCGGCGGGTATCTTATCGCCATGCACATGCTCAAAGCGGGCTACGTATATCAAAATATCACGCCAGACATTATGACTTTCATGGGTTGGACAGAGTTACCAAATTATTGGGTTTTCTTTGAAAGTTTTCCATATGCGGTGATGCTCATTTTGTTAGCGCCGGGAATGGTAGCTTTACTTTACGGCTGGATTTCTTTTCGTAGCAGAGTGAGCGGGGTCTATTTCGCGATCATTACCCAAGCGCTTACATATGTTGTCATGTTGCTAATGTTCCGAAATGATACTGGATTTGGCGGCAACAATGGAATGACTGGGTTTACCAGTCTGCTTGGCCTGCAAATGGGAGAGCACAGCACTGCAATTTGGCTCGCCACAGCAAGTACAGCGGCTCTTCTTTTAGGTTTTTTGGTCTGTGGCCGCCTCGTCAACTCTCCGTTCGGCAGAATGCTCGTTGCTGTTCGAGATGATGAGGCACGACTTCGCTTTCTTGGTTACGATCCAGTGTGGCCTAAGCTTGTAGCTTGGACGGTATCAGGCGTTTTGGCTGCAATTGCAGGCGCCCTCTATGTACCGCAAGTCGGTATTATTAATCCGCGATTACTGTCGCCTGAGCTTTCCATCGAAATAGCGGTCTGGGTGGCGCTTGGGGGAAGAGGTACCTTGTCAGGTGCCGTTATAGGGGCGGCTGTTATTAGTGCTCTTAAGTTTTGGCTTACTGGTTTTGCACCTGATGTTTGGCCATTCATCTTGGCATTAGTAGTGCTCATAGTGGTTGTTTACCTCCCTAATGGCCTCTCAGATCTGCGTTTGCGTGGTGTGATCCCAGCCAAAGGAGGGCCGCGTCGTGAGTACTGAAGCACTGGGAGGACAAGCAATTCAAGTTGATGGTTTGCGCGTTGCCTTCGGAGATTTCGTAGCGATCCCTGCGCTAACATTTATTGCGCGTTACGGTGAGATACATGGTGTAATAGGACCTAATGGCGCTGGAAAAACAACGCTTCTCGACGTGATCACGGGCAAAACACGCCCAAGTCAAGGCAAAGTTGTTCTTGATGGAGTAAGTGACTTGCTCCGTCTAACTGAGCCACAAATTGCATTAGCTGGAGTTGGTCGCAAGTTCCAAAAACCAAGCGTGTTTGAAGCTCTAAGCGTGACTGAAAATCTAGAGTTAGCGTTACGGCTTAATCCTAGATCAGTTTTTTTTGAATTGAGAAATTGGGCTGATCGTCGACGCGATGCACGTGTTCAAGAAGTTTTGGAAGAAATTGGTTTGACAGATCGCTCGAATGCTCTCGCGGGTACACTTGCCCACGGGCAAAAACAATGGCTCGAAATCGGTATGTTGCTAATGCAACGGCCAAAGCTCCTTATGTTAGATGAACCAGTTGCGGGGATGACCGATGCAGAAACTGAACGCACCGCAGATCTTGTGCGTCGTCTCCGGTCTCCAGATCGGGCAATTTTAGTAATTGAGCACGACATGGCTTTTGTGGAGGAGATTGCGGACCGAGTGACGGTTTTGCATGAGGGAACTCCTATTTTTGAAGGCCAGATGTCTGCGGCACGTGCAGATGAACGTGTTCGAGAAGTATATTTGGGGCGCCACTAATGCCATTAACAGTTTCTTCTTTGTCTCAGAGTTATGGAACGGCCATTATTCTTGAAGATATTGGCTTTCAAATTGATTCTTTATCTTGTTCGGCGCTGCTTGGTAGAAATGGTGCTGGTAAGACTACTTTATTACGCACTCTCATGGGCGTTATGCCTACACGCTCTGGTAATATTATGTTCGATGGCTCTGATTTGACACGGGCACCGTCACATGTGCGTGCGCGGGCAGGTATCGGATATGTTCCGCAAGGCCGCGAAATTTTTTCTGATCTAACAGTTGGGCAGAATATCGACATTGTGCTTCGCAACCATCGGACGCCAGATCCGGATTCCATTAAGGAAGAGCTAACTAATCTGTTTCCAGTCCTGGGACAGATGTGGCGACGGCGCGGTGGTGACCTTTCTGGAGGACAACAACAACAACTGGCAATTGCTCGAGCGCTTGCACCGCGCCCAAAGCTGCTAGTTCTTGATGAACCAACCGAGGGAGTTCAGCCTTCGATAGTTGAGGATATTGAAAATGCTATCGCGGCACTAAAGGGCCGTATGGCGATCCTTTTGGTCGAACAATACTATGATTTTGCGCGCTCTCTGGCCGACAGTTATGTGGTTTTAGATCGAGGGCGGATCGTACTTCGTGGCGCCGGGTGCGATATGGAAACAGATGGCGTTCCTAGTTTTTTATCAGTTTAATCTATAAAGAGGTATATCATGAAACACCATCACATTGACTGGCGACCTGAACACCTTTTTTGGGGCTACTTTGATGCAAAAACCCCTGCAGTGCTTGAGATTGAAAGTGGCGACGAAGTCACTCTGGATTGCCTGCCAGCTTGTACTGTAGAGGACTTGCCGCCGGGAAACGTTGGAGTTCTGCCTGACCACCAAAGAGCTTTAGAGGCCCATGCTGGGGCGATGGGGCCAGGGCCACATTTCATGACAGGGCCCGTATATGTTAAGACTGCGAAGCCTGGTGATGTTCTTCAGGTCGACATATTGGAAGCTACACCGATGCAGGATTGGGGTTTTACTGCAATTATGCCTTGGCTTGGAGCTTTGCCAGACGAATACACAAACTACCAACACCTTCACATATCGATAGATCGTGACGCTAACACGTGCAAGGTTCCTTGGGGACTGACCATGCCTCTCGATCCATTCTTTGGCGTTTTGGGAGTGGCTCCACCAGAAGCTTGGGGGCGCATCGGTTCACCTCAGCCAAGGGCTCACGGCGGTAATATGGACAACAAAGAGCTTCGTCCTGGTACAACATTGTACCTGCCGGTTTTCCAAGAGGGTGCAATGTTTTCTGCTGGGGATGGACATGGCAGGCAAGGGGATGGTGAGGTTTGTATTGCGGCCCTCGAAACGGCTTTGCGAGGAAGATTTCGGCTCACGGTTCGCAAAGATATGAAGTTAGCGGGTCCTTTCGCTGAATCGGACACGGATCTTATTTCGATGGGTTTTCATGAATCCCTCGATGAAGCTATGCGGCGTGCTGTTAGGCAAATGATTGAATTGGTTAGTCAAAGGGCTGGAATTAGTAAGGAGCAGGCGTACATGCTTCTGAGCTTGGCCGGAGACTTGCGTATTACGCAAGTGGTCGATGGCGAAAAGGGCGTGCATATGATGATGCGAAAAGAATGGTTGTATAAATCTTGATCGCAAAATGATGTTTTACGTACAAGCTCACCGAGCTTGTTAATGCGAAATCATCCAATTAATCTGAAAACGGATTCAGCCAGAGGCTGAGTCCGTTTGATGTCCAGATCTGATAGTCTATGGCGTCGGTTGAATCTTAGACCATGGATGTTTTTGCGGCATGTTTGACACAACTTTTGTGTATTTCATTTCTAGGCCTGACATTAATCCATCTCGTGTCCATTCCAAAGCTTGCCACCAAGCCTTGTATGCTCGCCTCGCGCCGTCAATTTGTCCTTGATGTGGGCGATAGATCACTGGGCAAGCCCGCACCTCTACGGTCCGCCATTTCCCGCGCGATAGCACTCGCTCAGTGCCAACCACCACGGTCGTCGCATGATCCCCGTGCCGATTGCGCTTCATCTCGACAGGCACGCAGCGCGGCACCGCTCCTGGCATCCAGTCGGGCGTCAGCCCAGCTCGGGCGAGTTCGGCCATCCGAATAGCCATACGTTTTCCACCAAGATGGTCCGGCAGTGCTGAAACTGTCGCAGCGATCACTTCGGCATCCTCATGGGTGTAGCGGCCCATCTTGTATTGACCGCCGTCAATTTTGCAGCCCAACGCCGCCCGCTGCATGAGGACGTATTCCAGACCAAAGCCAAATCCCTGGCCACGCTCTGGGTCGGGCGGCTCGGGAAGCTCTAGCTGGGCGTGTTCAACGCGAAACGCCCATTCCAGCGCCTGCTGCACAGACATGACGCGCTTCGGCCGTCCATGACCGGCTTGCCGTGACGAGGGGTCTAATTTGCGATCATGCTTCATCGGATACCTCGTTCGCGCAGGCGCTCGACCGTCACGAGGCCCCGGGCCAGCATGGCATCGCGCATGGAGTTAGAGATCGCGCTGACGGGCAGGTAGCGATCGGAGTTGACCATCTCGGCGTAGAAGACAGGTAGGTCGGTAATCGGTCTGTTTTCCGACTTCGATGGCTTGCGAGCTTTGCGACGCCCCCGGGACTTTTCATCCGCCTTGTGCTGGGCGGCGCGCTGCATGATGCGATCCAGGCCTTTGGGCCCATCAGGTGGTGCGGGGTGGTCCTGGCGGGAAGCTTCCGCAGCCTCAATGATCTCAGCGTCGGTCAGCCCGAGGTCCGTTTGCCAGCGCCGAACATGCTCCCGGGGCGGCCAGCCCTGCCACCAGCCGGGGAGAGGCCCGTCAGGGGCAAAGCCCAGCGCTGCCAACAGCGATCCGAAAAACGCTTCATCGACGATTTCGCGCGTTCGCGCGTCCTCCTCCTCCTTTACTGGTTTACTTAAAGGTTCCCTTACAGGGTTAGTGCCCCAATTTGAGACACGGGAATCGCCATTTTTGAGACACGGGTTTTGCCAAAAATGAGACACGGGCAGCGTCTGTTCTCCCTGTCCTGATTTGAGACACGGCAGGGTGGGCACTTGGGGCTCTCTCGCCGCATCGCCATTGGGCTTTTGCGCACTTGGCCCGTGTCCCAAATCAAGACACGGCGTTTTGGAGGTGTTTTGGACTGCGGGTGACGCACCCTCAGGGATGCCAGACGGTGCTGTGCCATCCGTATCCGTAACGGCGCTGTCATCAGCGGTTGAGCTGGGTGGTTGCGCTCCGGGCCCCTCGTTGAACTCGAACCCCAGTAGATACCGCGTGGGCCGCTGCTGGCCAGTCTTGGTGTCAATGATACGCACGCGCTTGATCAATCTGCGCGCCTCTAGCTCATCGAGATGTCGGTTCAGCGTTGCGCGGCCGATTTCACAATCATGGGCGAGCCGCTCTTGTGTCGGGAAACAGCCGAAGTCGGGATTGAACCGATCACAGAGATGCCAAAGCACGATTTTTGTGGTAGGCTTGAGCCCACGCTGCTGGATCGCCCAGTTGGTTGCGGCATGGCTCATGGTGCGACCCTCCCAGTTGGAGAAGCCAAACGCGTTGTGAACCCGTGGTCTGCCAAGGCGCCCAGCGCTTCATCAAGCGATCGCACCAGCGCCCAGCCAACGCCCTGCCCCAGCACCGCGTCACGAAACGCCTCCTGTCTTGCACTCAGCCGCCCCTTGAGGGATTTCAACTCGAGGAAGAGCACGCGACCCTCACATAGGATGACTAGGTCGGCAAAGCCGGGGTGAACGCCCATGCCAACGAGGATCGCTTGCCGCTTGGCCCCACGCGGGCCTGCCTCGGTTACCTCATTGGCACAGTGATGGATGATGGCGCCCTTGGGGAGGGCAAAGCGCAGTGCGGTCACAACGGCGCGTTGCAGATCAGCTTCTGGAGTTCCGCGTCGCGTCATGACCGGCCCTCCCGGTTTGGCGCAGGCAACCGCCCAGGCGTTTTTGCGTCCAGCACAACGAGCAGGATGCGGGCATCCTCGCGCTCCTCAGGAGTTTCGCCATGGCGAATAAGCACATCACAAGCGAGGCGCAGCCTGTGGTCTGAGTGATGGACCATATCGGCAACGACGATGCGTGCTTCACGCCGGCGCTCTTCAATCCAGTCTTGGCGGATCTGATCGCCTTTGGATTTGCTCGGGGTAAGTCGCTTCAAATGAGAGGGCAGATTCATTGCGCCCTCCCCAGTTTGCCAAGCGCCTGACGGGACATGGATTTGCCGCCTGGGCGACGCCCCGCGCGCGTCTGTCCAGCAGAGGCCACAGGCCCGATCCCTTCCTGCTCTTCCAGCCAGGCAAGCACTGTGGAGCGTCGATAGAGGATCTTCCGCCCCGCACGGACAAATTTGGGACCTCTGCGGGCGTCAGCCCAGCGCCGTAGGGTCTCAACGCAAAGACCCAATTCATCGGCGAGCTCGGCGCGGCTCATCCAGCCGTGAAGCAAGCAGGGGGTGGTATTGAGAGGATCTTGAGGCGCCTCGCCATGATCTCTCATTTCTGTGTAATCGCTCATAACAATCCTTCCTTCGGTTAGCCCGATGCGGGCGAATGTTGTGAGCTATCCAGAGCATGAAGGAGGGGGGTGGCAGGGTGGCGGAAGGTGGCGTTGAAAGCGCCATATTTGCGCCACCTCCAATAAACATTGGATCAAACGTGCTTGGAGCCTTTACGCATGTGCGTCGGGCGCGGGCGCATAGTCACCCCTTAAGCTACCAAGTGATGTGTCAAGAACATTATGTGAACATCCACAGTAAAGTTTGTTTGCCGAATCGCGCTCGAGTGTCGAACAATCTCCCTCATTCCACCGCCAACTTGGGATTGGACACGCGCCGTGTTCGATGCCGTTGGGCAATGTCCGTGTGATTGGCGTGGGGGCACACACAAAAACTCAAACAGACGTGGCATGCGTTTCGCCGCGCCTAAGACCTATGGGAGGGGGCAGATGGCTTTACCACCGCGTGCGTATTATTCGGTAGTTGAACTGACCTATCGTTGGGAGTGCAGCCTGCATGACCTCATGGGGTGGGCCGCGGTCGAGAAGTTCGACATCATGACGATGTTGCCCTCTGTGCGTGTTGGGGAAGCCTGTATCAGTGGTTTTGTGGTGGTGTCGGTGCCGGATGTGTTTCCCTTAGTGCGGCCCTATTCTCGGGCGCCAGAGGAGGTTCGTCTGGAGCGGGTTAGAGTGCCGAACACGCCTGATTGGTTGGATCTGGGAGCTGAAGATGGGCGCGCCAGCAAGGGCCAGAAAGCGATTACGGTGCGCATCGATGACCTTCTGGTTTTGACCCAGGATGTCCATTCCTTTGAAGCTGCCCATGATTTGCTGCGTCGCCCTGCCTCTCATATTGGCGCCACCGCGCGCTATGACTGGGAGAACATGTATGTCAGCCAAATCTTGCGGGTCTATGAGCGTGGTATCCCCGCCAGCCAATCTTCCTGGGTGGAAGAAGTCCAGGATTGGTTTGCCGAGCATTCAGCGGACGGCAATGTTCCTGATGAACGCACCATTCGCAGGCGTCTCACCCCGATATGGTCTGCGCTTCGTGCGCAAGACTGAGTGCGATGAACTGTGTGCAGTCTCTTCCAGCTATTGAGACCGATATAGCCCCATAAAATATGGGGGTGGCGCAATGTGGCGTTTATCTGCGCCACCTTCTGCCACCCCGCCGGTGGTCTTGCACTGATTAACTTGATCTCGCCGCGCGCTTACGCGTTATGACACCAAAAGAGGAGGCGCTGACCATGGCGAGACGTGAAAGGTTAACAGAAAAGCTGGTTCGGGATGCGGTCCCAGCAGAGAGTAAAGATTATCAAATATTCGACGATCAAATTCGAGGGCTGGCGGTCCGGGTCAATCGAAGTGGCGTCCGGGCCTTTACGCTCGATTATCGCTTTGCAGGCCGTCAGCGGCGGATGACCATAGGGCGCTGGCCAGAATGGTCGGTCACGGCTGCTCGGGAGCGGGCTAAGGAACTGCGCAGAGAAATTGATTTAGGCGAAGATCCTTTGGCGCATCGTGATGATTATAGAGAGGCGCCGCGCATTGAAGAACTGATTGAGCGCTATTTGCGCGAGCACTGCTCTAAGCTTGCGCCAACCAATGCGTCAGATCAGGCCAGCATGATGTATAAGCTGGTCGCTCCCCATTGGAAAAACCGCTTAGTCACTGAGATTACAAAAGCGGATGTGGAGCGTCTGCTCGCAAAGATCGCTCAGGGCAGGGCGCGCCCGCACAAAGACAAGCCAAATAATCGTGCCCGTAAGCTGCAGCCAGCACGCCCAACGCCGATCCGAGCAAACCGTACCGGTGAGGCCTTGCGCAAGATGTTTAATTTGGCGGTAGAGTGGGGCATGCGCCCAGATAATCCCGCTAGCAGCTTTTACCGGCGGGTTGAGAACGCACGAGAGCGCTTCCTTACCAAAGATGAGATTAACCGCTTGGCAATGGCCTTGGACGCGGATGAGGATCAACGGGCTGCAGGCATCATTCGGATGTGTATGTTGACGGGTGCTCGCGTCGGAGAAGTTAGGCAAGCTCGCTTCGAGCAGTTCAATCTTGACCTTGGGATCTGGGCCAAGCCGGCCTCGACCACAAAGCAGCGTAAGGTGCACCGCGTGCCAATCTCAGAAGACGTTGCTGCGATCGTTCGTCAGCGCAAGATTGTCGTGCCTGCCGGTAACCCATGGCTCTTCCCAGGCGAAATTCCCGGCCAGCCGGTTAAAGAAATCCGTCGTTTTTGGCGCCGTATTCAACGTGAGGCGGGTATCGAAGATGCGCGTATCCATGACTTGCGTCACACTTTTGCATCTCTTTTGGTCAGCGGTGGCGCTTCGCTCGAAATGATCGGCAAGCTCTTGGGTCACACGCAAATGCAGACCACTCAGCGCTACGCGCACCTGCTTGATGCGCCGCTCAGAGCAGGGCTTGATGCGGTGGCTGATGCGGTGCGCCCACGGCTGAAGGTGGTGCATGGTATGCACGATGGTCAGCGGTCGGCTTGATCAGCTACGTTGTCTTAGTGATTAAGTTCTAGGGAAGCGTGTCCGTCTTGGGGGGGAATGGGTTGGCACACGCTTCAGCGCCGAAACTTGGGCCTCGTTTGATACCCAAATCATTGTGTGGCTCGGTTAAGGTGAAGTTGAGATATTAACCGTAAAAACTGATCTAGATATTTTGTGGGCTAGAAATTGCCGCCAATTGCAGTGAGGGGTTATGTACTGGGTCTGAGGCTGTTTTCGGCCCATTGCTGCCGTTCATTGGTCCGTCCAGTGCTGCGGTGCAGCTTCACCAAACCGGCCATTCGTATATCGTGTAGCATTTTGTAGGCTGAAACGCCGGTCTGCGGACTTTCCCGACATTGATGTTTGGGCATGTTGCTAACGCAGCATTTGCTCGCAGTTGCAGCATTTTCGTGCCACCACGCAATTAGTGTCGCCAAACTGACCATTCGCAATAAGCCCACATCCTCGATCTTTACGTTCGTCGTGGTACGGTTGGACAGGCGACGCGCGGGTCGAGTTGCTTTTGGCGTTTCCCTCGTCGCGGATGCCACTCACATGAGCTCGCTTTATGATGAAAGCGGCTCTCAATCTGTGCCAGCCAAGGCTACTCTGGCCGATCTAAAGTCTTTTCGCACAGCTTATTCACCGCCGCGTGCAGCAGGATCGTTAGGATCGCAAGCACGATCAGGGCTGCAAACATCAGGTCCGTCTTGGCACGGCCATTTGCCAGAAGCATTAGATATCCCAAGCCCTTTGAGGCCCCCACCCATTCGCCAATGATCGCGCCGATGGGTGCGTAGACCGCCGCCAGCCGGAGGCCGGAGGCAAAGCCCGGTAAGGCCGCAGGGACCCGGATATGCCACATGATCCGCGCGGGGCTCGCGCCCATGACCTTTGCCAAACCGATCCAGTCGCGGTTCGTCCGCATGAGTGCGTCGAAAAAGGAGGACGTCACCGGGAAATAGATGATGATCAGGGCCATGGTGATCTTGGACCACAGCCCAAAGCCCAGCCAAAGGGTCAGAATCGGGGCCAAGGCAAAGACCGGAACAGATTGGCTGAACACCAAGATGGGCCGCACCAGTGCGCGCGCCGTGGGGGAGGCCACCAGCCCGATCGCCGACACAAACCCAAGGGCCGCACCCAGCAGGAGGCCGATCAGCACTTCGGCCATTGTGACCACCGCATGTTCCGCCAGAAGCGCGCGACTGTCCCAGATGGTCTGCGCAACCAAGGCGGGCGGCGGCAGAATGAAGCGGGCGACGCCCGTGGTCCAGATCACCGTTTGCCACAGCGCCAACATCAAACATGTCGCCGCGATCCCGGCCCGCCAACCGGTCATTTTTCGACCGTAAAGCCAGCCCAGGAGGCATCAAAAAAGGCGCGTTCCAGACGGACCGCTTGCGCGAAGGTCCCGGTGACGTCTGCGCGGGCGGCGTCATCAAGCGTGTCCCACGCTTGATCCAGCTGACCGCGCAAATAGGCCACGACCTGCGTAAATCCGTCGCCTGAATGCAGGGTAATCCACTCCCCCAGCCAAAACGGCAGCACCTCCGCACGGTCTTCAAACGGGGAGGCCCAGTCAAGGTAAATCCACTCCGCAACCACCAGAACCGACAGCATGATCTCGTAGCGCCCCGAGCGGCGCGCCTGATCCATCAGCTGTTGGAACGCGACCGTCTCAGGGGCGGCCGGGGCGGCGGATGGCAGCTCAAGCGCCTCCATGGATCGCAGAAAATAGGTGTTTTCCGGGCCACAAATCAGCCCCAGAAACTGCGCGCCAGGCACGGCATCGGCCAAGCTGGGTGCATGCGCCACAGCCGAGGCGAGAAGACGCACGAACCCTTCGATAAACTGGTAATCTTGTTGCAGGTAGCCCGCCATCTTGTCGCGGCTCAAGGTCCCGTCGGCCAAGGCATTGGTAAAGGCGTGATGCGTCGCGGCGTGCCAGTCCTCAGCGACCAGTGATTTCAAGTGGTCTGTGGCGCTCATGTCGGTCTCCGAAGGTGGTCAAAAAGGTCGGCCTGCGCGCGCAGCACATCCGCTGCATGTATGTCGCGCGGGATGGGGGAGGTCGGGGCGGCGATATCAACAAGCCCTGTGGGCGTCATGATCAGGATGGTCTGACCCAATCGCGCGGCCTCGTTGGGGTCATGGGTGACCAGCAGCACCGTGCGTCCGGCCAGCAGCTCTGCCGTTAGTTC
Source organism: Roseovarius sp. 10 (assembly GCF_033100315.1). Lineage (NCBI taxonomy): Bacteria > Pseudomonadati > Pseudomonadota > Alphaproteobacteria > Rhodobacterales > Roseobacteraceae > Roseovarius > Roseovarius sp. 10. Next base: position 7,155 of record NZ_JAWLVH010000007.1, on the reverse strand, counting down.
CTGCATCTGCGCACGGGTCAGCGCGTCCAGCGCTGAGAACGGCTCGTCCAGTAGCACAACCGCGCGGTCTTCCATCAAGGTGCGCGCCAAGGCGACCCGTTGACGTTGGCCGCCGGACAAGGCAGCGGGCAATTTGTCCGCATGATCGGCCAGGCCAACTTGCTCCAGCCTATCGCGGGCGCGGGGCTTGTCTGCACGTTCCCCCCGCAGACTGGCGCCAAGCAGGACATTGTCCATCACGCTGAGCCACGGCATCAATAGGTCTTGCTGCGCCATCATGGCAACGCAACCGGGTTTACTGAGGGACCCATTAAAGGTAATCCCCTCGGCCAGCCCTGCAAACAGGCGCAGCACCGTGGATTTGCCCACACCGCTTGCCCCCAACAGACAGGTCCAGCTGTGTGGTGTCAGCACCAAATCGAGCTGCGAGAAGATCGGCGTCCCGTCGATTGCCGCAGAGCCCGTCATGCGCAGCAGCTGGTTCACGGATCAAGCCCCATGTCCCAAAACCCGACCTCCAGTTGCGTGGCCATTGCAAACCGCCCCTGCAGGTTGGCCCAACGCGGGCTGGCATTTGCAGTGCCACCAATGCGCCGCGCAACCGCCCCGTCAATCAGCATGCCCACATCGTGGCAGACCTGCTGATACTCGGCGCTGGCATAGGTATTGATCCATTCGGCGTAGGTGTCCGAGGTTTTCGAGGTGGCCAGATGCGCGCCAATTTCACCGTAGCCCATGACGCAAGGGGCCAAGGCTGCCAGCAGATCGAGCAGATCGCCCGAGTGGCCTGCGTCCAGCACATAGCGCGTATAGGCCAGATTTTCCTGCCGTTCCTGCGTGGCAAACAGCGTTGCCTCGTCAATGCCAGCCGCGGCGCAGGTTTTAATGTGCAGCGCGATTTCTTCGTTGATCAACCCGTTGACGGTGCCCGCAGCCAAGCGCATTTCCTCGACCGTGTCGGCCTTGGTGATCGCCAACGCCCAAGCGCGGGAAAAGTGGATCAGAAAGACGTAATCCTGCTTGAGGTAGTGCAGGAAGGCGGCGCGCGGCAGCGTGCCGTCGCCCAAGCCCTGCACAAAACTATGGCGGGTGTAGGCGGGCCAAGCGGGGGTATTATCCCGCCAAGCCTGAAATATGTGGCCGTAGGTCATTCTGCACCCAGATCGATGGCGATTTGCGACACAGGACGCGTCCCGTCGACCAGCCCGCTTTCGGCCAAAAAAGCCTCGAACCGTGTGTAGCGGCCTTCGTCCAGTGCTTCGGGGCGCAGAGCAAAGCGCGGCAGCGTGTCGACCCATGCCTTTGCGTTCAGCGCATCGTCCAGTTCCGGGGCGTAGCCTTTGAACAGCTCCCACGACGCTTCGGGGTTGTTCACGATATACTGCGTCGCCAATTCGGTGGCGCGCAGGAAGCGGCGGATCTGGTCGATGTCCATGCGGTCGGGGTTGGCCACGTAGATCAGCTCATCATAGGTCGGCACGCCTTCTTCCTCGACATAGAAACAGCGGCCCTCAACCCCCTCGATCTCCATCTGGTTCAGCTCGAAATTGCGGTAGGCGCCGATGACTGCGTCAACCTGACCCGACATCAACGACGGGCTGAGCGAGAAGTTCACATTGACCATCTCGACATCCGCCAGAGAGAGCCCGTGGCGCCGCAGCATTGCGCTCAGCACGGCCTCTTCGACACCGGCAACCGAGAAGCCGATCGTGCCACCTTTCAGTTGGCTGATTTCTTGAATCGGTCCGTCTTTCAGGACCAAAAGGCAGTTCAGCGGCGTTGCCACCAATGTGCCCACGCGCAGCAGCGGCAAACCTTCGGCCACATGCAAATGCTGGCTGGGCTGATAGCTGACCGCAATGTCGCCTTGGCCGGCCGCCACCAGTTTGGGCGGGGCGGAGGGGTCGGCGGGTGGGATGATTTCGACCTCAAGCCCCTGATCGGCGAAATAGCCAAGCTCTTCGGCCACGATGATCGGGCCGTGGTCGGGGTTGATGAACCAGTCCAGCAGCACGGTCATCTTGTCTTGTGCCAAGGCTGGCGTCGCGACCAGTAGTGCCGCAGCGGTGATGAGGTATTTCATATGGGTCTCCTTACTCTCCGAGCGCGATGAGTTTGATCTCGCCCTGCCAATGTTGTGAAAGCCGCTCCGCCGCCTGCCAGGCACGAAGGCCCGACCGACAGGCCAGAACGGCGCGTTGGGTGTCGTGTGGTGTGGGGCCATCCGGTCCAAAATCGGACACGGCATGGCGTGTGGCGTGCGGCAGCTCCGGTCCCGGCTCCCCCTGCGCGCGCAGATCGACCAGAAAATCGGCCGCCGCAATGTCATCCTGGGCGATGAAGGCCGGGTCGGGCGCAGGATCAGCGGCCGTGTCAAAGCGGAACCCGCCGAACCGCAGCGTGGCGGCGTCATAGCTCACAAGCTGCCCCAAGCCGCGCACATCTCCCGTCAGGACCGCCATCGCCATTTGCGCCTGCAGGCTGCCGATCACGCCGACGCTCGGCCCCAGCACGCCGTCGGTGTCGCAAGACCCAAGCTGGTCCGGCAGGTCCGGGAACACTGCGCGCAGCCCCGGTTTGCCGCCAGAAAAGCCGCCGACATAGCCATCACGGCCCACCACGCTGGCGCTGATCAGCGGCTGGCCCGTGCCAAGGCAATGATCGGACGCGATATAGCTGACCGCAAAGCTGTCCGCACAATCAAGAACCAGCGTCATGCCCCGGCACAGCGCCGCAATATTGGCCGGATCAACACGCTCAGGCACCGGCTCAACGGTGGTGTCCGGGTTCAATGCAGCCATCGTGCTGGCGATCACGTTGACTTTAAGCAGGCCAATATCCGCCGCGCGAAACAGCGTTTGGCGGTGCAGGTTCGACAGGCTGACCACATCTGCATCCGCAATTCGGATATGCCCCACGCCCGCGCCCACAAGGTACTGCATCACAGGCGCGGCCAACCCACCGCCACCAATAACAAGCACCGAGGCGCCGGCAAGACGCGCCTGCGCGCCACCTCCCAAGACAGCCGTTTGGCGGGCGTAACGGCTCATCCGCAGACCTCAAGCCACGCTTTCACGCGGCCCTCAGGGTCGTCATGCAGCGTAATATCCGTCACCGCGGAGACCACATTGGCCCCGGACTCAAAAGCCCCCCCGGCGCGCTCCGTGCTCATCCCGCCAATGGCGACAAGTGGAATGTCCCCAACAAGCGCCTTCCACACGCTCAGCTTTTCAATACCCTGCTGATGCCATTTCATCTTTTTCAGGATCGTCGGATAGATCGGGCCAAGTGCCACATAGTCTGGTTTCAACGCCAACGCGCGTGCCAGTTCAGCTTTGTCATGGGTCGAAAGACCAAGCTTGAGACCGGCTGCACGAATCGCGGGGACATCCGCCTCATCAAGGTCCTCTTGGCCCAGATGAACCCAGTCAAAGCCCAGTTCGATAGCGAGCTGCCAATGGTCATTGACTACCAGCACCGCCCCATGGTCCGTGCAGAGATCACGCGCTTCGCTTAGCTGCACGCGTAGCGCGTCTTCGGGTTGGTCTTTGATGCGCAGTTGAACAAGCTTCACCCCCAAAGGCAGCATCCGCCGCAGCCAGGATACATCATCAAAAATCGGGTAAAAACGCGGCAGCGTCATAGCATGGCCTTTCCAAAGACTGGTGTTGACGGGGCCGCCATATCGCGGGCGTCCATCGGGTCGGCGGTAGCAGCCAGTGCGCCAGCTTCCACCGCAAGGCCAAAGGCCTGTGCCATTGCCGCAGGATCACCGGCCTTTGCAACGGCGGTGTTCAGCAAGACGGCGTCATAGCCCAGCTCCATCGCGTGGGCGGCTTGAGACGGCAGGCCGAGCCCTGCGTCGACAACCAAAGGAATGTCGGGAAAATACGCCCGCAAGCTGCGCAACCCGTAGATGTTGTTCAGGCCCAGCCCCGTGCCGATGGGCGCGCCCCATGGCATCAACACCTTGCAGCCGACCTCAACCAGCCGTTCGCATAGCACCAGATCCTCGGTGCAATAGGGAAACACCTCGAACCCGTCCTCGGCCAGCTGTGCGGCGGCTTCGACCAGGCCGAACGGGTCAGGTTGCAGCGTGTCCGCGTGGCCGATGACCTCAAGCTTGATCCAGTTGGTATCAAACAATTCCCGCGCCATCTGTGCCGTGGTGAGCGCCTCGCGTACCGAATAGCAGCCTGCCGTATTGGGCAGCACTGCAACGCCCAGATCGCGGATCAACGCCCAGAAATCCTGTCCTGCCTGATCGCCTCCCGCCTCGCGGCGCACAGAGACCGTCGCGATCCCCGCGCCGGAGCGGCGAAACGCGTCCGCCAACACGGCCGGAGAAGGGTATTGCGCGGTGCCCAGCATCAGCCGCGATGTCACTTCGGTGCCGTAAAACGTAGGCATGCTATCCTCCTTGTCGGGGGGCGACGATTTCGACGCGGTCCCCGTCATGCAAGCTGTGATCGGTGCGCTGATGCTTAGGCACGAAGGCTTCGTTGACGGACGTGGCCACTTTGGCCGCGCCCTTTCCAAGGTCGTCCAGGAGCGCCGCCAGCGTGGGCGCGCCGGTCTCAAGTGCTTCACCGTTCACGATGATCTTCATACCAAACCTCCGGTATCTTACCCTCCAGCACCAAATCCGCCGTCATCTGCGCCAAAGCAGGTGCAAGCAGAAATCCGTGCCGAAACAGGCCGTTTGCGTAAATCACATCCCCGATCCGCCGAATACGAGGCTGGTTGTCGGGAAAGGCGGGCCGGGCATCGACGCCGATCTCGAGCAGCTCCGCCTCGCCAAAGGCAGGGTGCAGGGCGTAGGCCGCATTCATCAATTCCATGACGGAACGTAGGGTCGCGCGGGTGCGCTCGCCCGATTCAATCTGGGTGGCCCCCAACATGAAAACTCCGTCGCCGCGCGGCACGATATACAGCGGGAACCGCGGATGGAGCAGCCGGACGGGGCGCGAAAGCGAAACATCCGGGCAGCGCACCACAAGCATCTCGCCTTTGACGCCGCGCAAATCTGTCAGGCTGTCGCGCGCCGCAAGGCCACGGCAGTCAATCACCTGACCCTTGATGTCACCGCCAAAACGCACCCCCCTTCGTGCGAGGGTTGCATGCAGAGCTATCAGGGTCGCGCGCGGGTCAAGATGGCCTTCGTCAGCCAAAAACAGCGCCTTGGAATAGCGGTCTGCCAGATCCGGCTCCTGCTCGGCGATCTGCTCTTTCGACAGGGTGGCAGCACTTGGCGCACGGCGCGCAAAAGTCGTCAGGTCGCTTTGATCGCGATGAAGTGCGACAACAAGCGTGCCCTCGTGTTGGACCTGCGCCCCGTGGCTTGCCCACCACCCGGCGGCCTTGCGGCCTTGGCGCACGATCTCGGGCTCGGCGCTGACCCCTTCGCAATCAGGCGCGAGCATGCCGCCGGCCCACCAAGAGCACGCATGATCGCCAGGCGCGCCTTTTGGATCAATGACTGTGACCTTGGCGCCACGTGACGACAGCTCTGCCGCCATAGCCAGCCCGCAAACGCCGCCGCCCAGAATGGTATAAGGGCCGTTCATGTCCAAAGCGCATGAAAGTGGTGAACGGGCCCATGACCACGTCCGACGTGCAATTCATCCGCGTGCAGGATCGCATTGTGCAGCCAGGTATGCGCACGCGATACCGCATCGCCCAGTTCCATGTCCTGGGCCAAGCCCGCAGCGATGGCAGAGGAATAGGAACACCCCGTGCCGTGGGTGTTGCGGGTGTTCACACGGGGGGCCGCGAATTCCTGCGTGCCTGTTTGCGAAATAAGGCGGTCAGTGCAGGTCGCACCGTCTGCATGTCCACCTTTCATCAAAACCGCTCCGACGCCCAGTTCCAGCAGAGCATTCGCTTGCGATTGCATGCTGCCTTCGCCGACCAGTTTCGCAGCTTCAGGCAAGTTCGGTGTCAGCAGGGTCGCGCGGCCAAACAGCAACGACGTTAACGCATCAATCGCGCTATCTGCCAGCAGCGTATCGCCTGATTTGGCGACCATCACAGGATCCAGCACAATCGGCCCCTCGTAGCCCGCCAGCGCATCCGCCACTGCCGCGATCAGCGATGGCGTCCCCAGCATCCCGATCTTGATCGCATCAATGGCGATGTCCTCAAGAACAGCCTTGATCTGTGCTGCAACGACGTCATCGGGGACTGGATGAATAGCTGTCACCGCCTGTGTGTTCTGGGCGGTTACCGCTGTGAGCACGCAGGCCCCATAAACTCCCATCGCCGAAAACGCCTTGAGGTCCGCCTGAATGCCAGCCCCACCGCCGGAATCGGACCCGGCAATTGTTAACGCCTTTGCCACCATGGCATCGCCCCTTTGTTCAGGGATCAGGACAGTAAAGAGGAAAGGCCAATACGGAAGCGAGATCCGCGAGCTGTTCCCTCCGCCGGTCCTAACCGGATCAGGTTCAATGGGTTTGCAGCGCGTGCATCTCAGCCCCGATAGGGGCACCCCAACAGTTATGCCCCCATGATTAGATTGATCGCGCATAAGCGTCAAATGGATAAATGATCTCAGGCGACCTGTTCTCAGTGTTTCCGAACTAAAGCTTTAAGAGCGCTAGTGAGCCGCGAAAATGAGCCCTCTCCCACGCGGGACCAAACGTCTTTCGATTGCTGTCATGGATGACCTCTTTTTTGCATGCCTTAGCAACGCAAGTCTTTTTGCCCCTGCAGCGATTTTGGTGCTGCGAGCGCTCGCAGCATGAAAGTCGAATTCACAATTTGGGCTCGAAGCGGACTACGAATGCGTCGTAGCAAAACGCCCGATCTCAGGATTCTAAATGTCGGCTTTCACCGCCGACCTTTAGCTGGCTCGCTATCGCAGCGAATGTCCGGTTTCCGCCCATAACCACCTTATTTGCTTTGCTGCACAGAGGGTTTAGAGTGTACTTCAGGGAGAGCAAAATTGATTATACTTTGAGACAGGCGACATGGTTCGAGTCAACACCACGTCAACACATGAAAGTTATTTAAAAACAATTGGTTGTTGTTGGGTGTGGCTAAGTGTTGTTGAGCGTGGCGAAGAAAAACGAGTAAGATCAAAGCCTTAGGGCTTAAGTCTTTGAATTTTATAACTTATTGAAATCATTGGATTTTCGGCTCATAACCTGAAGG
>NZ_JAWLVH010000006.1:0-34801 GCF_033100315.1 Roseovarius sp. 10 | reverse complement strand
TGGCGCGCTGGGGAGGATTCGAACCCCCGACCCCTTGATTCGTAGTCAAGTACTCTATCCAACTGAGCTACCAGCGCGTGGAGGTGGCTCTTAACGCCCATGTCACCGCAGCGCAAGGGCGAATTCACCCCAAAGGTTGCGAGGGCAGCCAAATTCTAAATTCAGTGCCCTCAGAGGTACTGCATTCTAAAGTCAGCGCGCCCCCATGCCCGCGCACCAATTCCGCCGCTATGGCAAGTCCTAGACCCGAGCCACCTTTGCGCGCGCCGCCTTGGAAAGGTTTGAACAAATGTTCTAGCGCCTTTTCTGGCAGTCCCGGCCCCGTGTCGCGAATACGAATTTCCCACCCGTCTTCCTTTGGCGCAGCTTGAGCCGAGATACGGATCACGCCTGCGCCCCCTTGTGCTGCAATGGCCTGCCTTGCGTTACGGATAAGGTTACTCAACACGCGGAAAATCTGTTCAGCATCACAGCGCAGGGTCAAACCTGTTTCAACAGAGACATCGAATTCAATCGCCTCTGCATCTGGCCCCAACGTTTCACTTTCCACCACATCGCGCAGCAGCCCCGCGGCATCCACCCGCGCCAAGGCAGGTGGTGGCTCTTGCGCACGGCCAAAGGCCAAGGTGCCTTCGCAAAGATTGACCGCCCGTGACAAAGATTGCAGCAACTTTGGTGCGGTGCGCTGCACGGCAGGATCATCGCTGCCCTCCAAACGATCTGCCATCAGACTGGCTGTGGTCAGGATATTTCGCAAATCATGGCTGATTTTGGCCACAGCCGCACCCATCTGCGCAAGATGATCCTTCTGCTTCAGGGCGGCGGTCAATTGGGTCTGCATCTTGTTCAAAGCGACCTCGGCATCCCGCAACTCATGCAAGCCCGCGCTTGGCGTTATGATGCGGCGGGCATCTTCGGGTGCATCCGCATAGGCGCGCACCTGCCCGACCACGCGGTTCATCGGTGTCACAAGGAAATACCGCACAGAGAAAAATAAAAGCGCCGCCGTGAAAGCAGAAATCACCGCCGACAGGGCAAGGATCCGCAGGCCAAACTCGACCATCGCGGCGCGTAAGGGGGCGCTGTGCATGGTCACCTCGATCTCAAGGCCCGCATCGCGCACAGGCGCGCCAATCACGCGGATTGTGCGATCCGTTTGATCCCAAAGCTGCATCATGGCATCGCGGATCAAACCCAAGGATGGAGGATTGCGCAGATCATAGGTGGTGGCCACAGGTGGGATTTGCGGCGCAGCGAGCACCAGTTCCCGCACCGCGTCCCGCCGCAACACAACGTTTAAAACATCTGCATTGCGCAGCAATTCATCCTCAAGCGCAGGATCAACCATCCCATCATTCGCCAAAAGGGCCAGTGACGCAATTTGCGCCCTCTCAAGGCGCAACAAAAGATAATCCTCACGGAATCGGGCCACCGATGGCACGAAGATCAAAACCTCTGCCAACATTACGAAGCACAGGGTCAAAATCAAAAATCGTCCCGAGAGTGTGTTAAACACGAAACCTTCCCCGCATACCCTCAGCCACATAGATAGTTGTTTTATTGTGGAATTGTAACGCCCCGCGCATATGTTGCGCGATTCTATGCCCATCACAATAAACTTGAGTTAGGTTGCATTTTACCGCGCGCATTTATTGACACGCCGCTTTGCTTTGCGTATGCCGCAGGCCTTATACGGATTCTTTTGGTCGTGTGACTTGCGCGCGTAGGCGCGCGCCGACCAGCAAACTGGAGCAAGCCGATGTCAAAACGGACTTTTCAGCCTTCAAACCTCGTGCGCAAGCGCCGTCATGGCTTCCGCGCACGCATGGCGACCAAAGCAGGCCGCAAGGTTTTGAACGCGCGCCGCGCGCGTGGCCGCAAATCTCTGAGCGCATAAGCGTTTCTCAGGCTTTGAGGGGCAACCCTCAACGCGCCCCTGCCGAGATTTCGTCAGGGGCTTTTTGCATTTGAACGCCAAATCGGGCTTGGATCATGGAAACCTTGCGCAAACGTGCCGATTTCTTACGGGCTGCCAAAGCGGCCCGTGCGCCTGCGCCTGCCTTCTTGCTTCAGGCGCGCAAGCGCGATGCGGCTGAGGGCGTGGATCCAAAGGTGATCCGCGTTGGCTATACCTGCTCTAAAAAGATCGGCAATGCGGTGGCGCGTAACCGCGCAAAGCGCCGCTTGCGTGAAATTGCGCGCGACACACTGGCCCTGCATGGGCAAGCGGGGTGGGACTATGTGTTGGTGGGCCGTCCCGAAGTCACCTTGTTGCATCCTTTTGCGCAAATGCAGGTAGAGTTGGCCGCAGCCTTATCCCGCATCCACGCGCCGCGAAAGCGGGGGGCGTAGATGCGCATATTGGCATGGATCTTATCTTTGCCCATTCGGGCTTATCGGCTGATTTTCAGCCCATGGGTAGGGTTTAACTGCCGCTATCAGCCAACCTGCAGCGCCTATGCGCTTGAGGCGCTTGAGCGACATGGGCCGATCAAAGGCAGCTATCTTTTGCTGCGCCGCATTGGACGCTGCCACCCTCTTGGCGGATCAGGTTACGACCCAGTGCCACCCAAGGGCGGAGATCAAACCCGTTCGAAATAAATGATGACCTCGCCGATGGTCACGCCAAAGCGCTTCATATAGGCACGGTTGAGCAATCGGTCATCACTCAAGAGCCACATCCAGTCATCAAAGCTGACCCGCAGGGTTTCACCTTGCCCCACTGGCAGGTCAATCGTGTAGGCCCAATTAAAGACATCTCCACGCTCCTCGCCCGTTGCGATGCCGATCACCCCGTCAGCCGTTCCTTGCCATCGTTGTTCATCCAGCTTTTCCAAGAGCCAAATACGCTGTTCGGTGCTGCCATCCTCATAAACGAAATCTTCGACCAAACGCAGGGTTTCTCCATCCCATGTCCCGTTGATCTTCACCTCGAAGCGGCGGCGCACCTCGCCCAAGACATCCTGAAACTGACCATAGGCCACAAGATCACCTTGAAAAAATTCTTCTAGGTTCAAGGCGCGGGTGCTGAGATTTGGATCATCAAGCGCAGGTTTGCCCGTGCAGGCCGCCAACATCAAAAGCGCCGCCAATGCCAATTTTTTCATGATGCCCCGTCCTTTTCTGCCTATTTTCGAAGCTAGCGCAAACGAGCAGAAAGCAAGTTTACTTGACGTTTCTGCCTTGCCTCGCCTATGGCAGGCACATCAAAACCGCGTGAAGATGAAGGCCGCACCATGTTGGACGATGCAGAGGATATCCACCCGCTCTTTCACGGCGCGCCCTCAAGCACCGAATTTAAAAAACTGCGCAAGCGGATCATCCGTGAAACTCGCGAGGCGATTGACCGCTACGGGATGATCGAGCGCGGCGCGAAATGGTTGGTCTGTCTGTCGGGTGGCAAAGACAGTTACACGCTTTTGGCAGCCTTGACCGAATTGCAGTGGCGCGGCGTGCTGCCCGTAGAGATTTTGGCCTGCAACTTAGATCAGGGCCAACCTGGATTTCCTGCAACGGTATTGCCAGAGTTTCTCACAAAGATGGGCGTGCCGCATCGGATTGAATATCAAGACACCTATTCAATTGTGATGGATAAAGTGCCGCAAGGCCGCACCTATTGCGCGCTGTGTTCACGATTGCGCCGTGGCAACTTATATCGCATTGCCCGCGAAGAAGGGTGTTCAGCCGTTGTTTTGGGCCACCACCGCGATGACATTCTGGAAACATTTTTCCTCAATCTGTTTCACGGCGGCAAACTGGCCTCAATGCCACCCAAGCTTTTGAATGATGAAGGGGATCTTTTTGTCTATCGTCCGCTGGCCCATGTCAGCGAAGCGGATTGTGAAACCTTCGCCCGCGCGATGAACTATCCCATCATTCCCTGTGATCTGTGCGGATCGCAAGACGGGCTACAACGCCAAGCCATCAAACGCCTCTTGGATGAGTGGGAAGCCCGCGCACCTGGGCGGCGGCAAAAGATTTTCTCGGCCTTAATGAATGCGCGCCCATCGCATCTGCTTGACCCTGAATTATTTGATTTCATCGGCCTGACGCGGCGTGCCGAAAATACGGGACAAGACTAGGCCAGATTGGCGCAGTTCTCGCGATATTCGGCGCAAACCCCTTGACCTTTGCGCCGCTAGCCTATTGAACCCGACTGTCAATAAATCATAGGGCATAGCGCGATCATGGAAGATCAGAACAAGAACCTGATCCTGGCCACGGCCTTGAGCTTTCTCGTCATTTTGGTGTGGTTTCTTCTGTTTCCCCCTGAAGACCCACAGGTAACGCAAACGGACGCGGCAGTCGCATCCGATACGACCGCGCCCGCAGATGCCATTCTGCCGCCGAGCGCAGGGTCAAGCGACCCCGTTCTGATCGGTGCGGAAGAAACACGCGCCGTGGCTTTATCCTCCTCGGCACGCGTGGCGATTGAAACCGATGAATTGCTCGGCTCAATCTCACTCTTGGGCGGGCGGATTGATGACCTATCCCTGAAAAACTACCGTGAAACGATTGATGAAGACGCAAATATCGTGCGCCTTCTATCGCCAGTTGGCGGCCCGAATGCCTATTACGCCCTTTATGGATGGGCGCCCGGCGGCGCGCTTGATTTTGACCAAGTGCCTGGCCCCAACAGCGAATGGCGTTTGGTCGAGGGCGAAACCCTAACGACCACGACCCCCGTTACCCTTGAATGGGATAATGGCAACGGCCTGATTTTCAATCGCGTGATCTCAGTCGATGAGAATTTCATTTTCTCTGTGACGCAATCTGTGCGCAACACCACGGGCGCGCCTGTGCGCTTGGCCCCTTACGGTATCGTGGCCCGCCACGGCCTACCCGCAGATTTGCAGAATTTCTTCATCCTTCACGAAGGTGTTGTTCGTAAAGCAGACGGCACTTTGGACGAGATCGGTTATGAAAAAGTCACCGAATTCGATGTCATGCCCAGCGAAGGCGCGGCGGCAGAATTGGTGGATGTTGCCGAAAACGGCTGGATCGGTTTTACCGATAAATATTGGATGACCACCTTGATCCCCGGCGCGGGTCAGCCCTTTGTGGCCGCAACGCGCCACGTGGCGGGGGCGGACATCTATCAAACAGAAGCGCGGATGCCCGCAGTTGATGTTGCTGCTGGGGCAACGGCCGAAGTCACCACCATGCTCTTTGCAGGGGCGAAGGAATGGGAAACCATCCGCAACTATCAGGACGCAGGCGGGATTGATCGCTTTCTCGACTCGATTGACTGGGGTTGGTTCTATTTCATCACCAAGCCGATGTTCTGGCTGCTGCACAATCTGAATGTGATGATTGGCAATATGGGTCTTGCGATTATCGCCCTGACCTTCATCGTCAAGGCTGTCTTATTCCCGCTTGCCTATAAATCCTATGCCTCCATGGCGCGGATGAAAGAGCTTCAACCAGAGATGGAGAAGCTGAAAGAGCGCGCAGGTGATGACCGCGAAGCCATGCAAAAAGGCATGATGGAGCTGTATAAGAAGAACAAGGTGAACCCCGCTTCGGGCTGCTTGCCGATTTTGCTGCAAATCCCGATTTTCTTCTCGCTCTATAAGGTGATTTTCGTGACGCTAGAATTGCGCCACGCACCGTTCTTTGGCTGGATTCGGGATCTGTCAGCACCTGACACAACCTCGATCTTCAACCTGTTCGGCCTGTTCCCATGGCCAGCGCCAGAGCCAGGCACGATGCTTGCGCTGGTCTTTATCGGGGTTCTGCCCATCCTTTTGGGCATCTCGATGTGGTTGCAGCAAAAGCTGAATCCAGCGCCCACTGACCCAACACAGGCCGCGATTTTCGCGTGGCTGCCCTTTATCTTTATGTTCATGTTGGGCCATTTCGCGACAGGCTTGTTGATTTACTGGATCGTGAACAACACCCTGACCTTTGCGCAGCAATACACGATCATGCGTCACCAAGGGTATAAGCCCGATCTGTTTGGCAATATCCGCGCAAGTTTCAAACGCGGCGGCGCAAAGAACGCTAAGTGAGCATCACACTCGACCAAATATGGCGACACCCGATTAAGGGTATTGGCGCAGAACGTATTTCGGGGGCCTTTATGGCCCCCGATTGCGCTTTGCCGCTTGATCGCGCCTATGCGGTTATTGAAGCGGGGGCTGACCCCTTGCAGGGGCAATGGCAGCCCTGCCGAAATTTCCTGCGCGGCGCAAAGGCCCCTCAGCTTATGGCCATCACGGCTTGCTGTTTGGACAATGGCACAATCCGCCTGTCGCACCCTGATTTGCCCGATCACATATTCGACCCAAAAGGCGACCACAGCGATTTGATTGCATGGCTAGGGGCAATTTATCCGCCCGAACGACCCGCCCCGATGGCGGTGGTCACAGCGCCTAAATCAGGCATGACCGATGCGAATTTTGCCTCGATCTCAATTCTAAATCTTGCCTCACTGCGCGCCTTAGAGGCGCGGGCCGATATGCCACTGGATCCGCGCCGCTTTCGTGGGAATCTTTGGCTTGAGGGTCTAGCCCCTTGGGAAGAGCTTGACCTGATTGGGGCGACCCTCGTGATTGGCGAGGCCCGCCTAAAAATCGTAGAACCAATAACCCGTTGTCGTGCAACTGAAGCAAATCCTGACACAGGGGTAAGGGATGTGCCAACTCTGCAAATATTGCAAAGCGGTTGGGATCACAGCGAATTTGGCGTATACGCTGAAACCACCCAAGCGGGGCATATCGCCCAAGGGGATAAAGTGGAGATTATCTGGTGAGTGCAGCCCTGCCTTTCCCGCTGGCCGAAGATGCCGATGAGATCAGCCTTGAGAAGGGGCGGCTGCTGTTTGCGCGCGGTGCAGATTTTGTCAAAGGCGTTGTTGCCATGGATGGCCTGCCCCCAGCAGATCGGCTTGAAATATGCTTTGCTGGGCGCTCGAATGTTGGGAAATCTTCGCTGATCAATGCGCTGACTGGGCGTAAAAACTTGGCACGGGCCTCAAACACACCCGGACGGACACAAGAGATCAACTTCTTCACACTTGGCGAGAGCCATTATGTGGTCGACTTGCCGGGCTATGGCTATGCAGAAGCGCCTGTTGCGGTGGTCGAGAAATGGCAGAAATTGCTCAAAGCCTATCTGTCAGGCCGCGTCTCATTGCGCCGCGCTTTCGTGCTTATCGACACACGGCATGGGATCAAGGCGGTTGATGACGAGATCATGACCCTGCTTGATCAATCAGCTGTGACCTTTCAGGTCGTGATGACCAAAGCCGACAAGGTAAAAGAAGCTGAACGCGATAAGATTTTGGCCCAAGTGCGCAAGGCGCTGTCAAAACACCCTGCCGCCTATCCCGAGCTCTTGATGACCTCGTCAGAAAAAGGTTGGGGTATTGAAAACCTTCGGGCCTTGATCGCAGGGCTTGCTTGAGAACAGCCACCTTCACAGCCAAGCCTTCCTGCCTTATGGAAGTAATCGAGCGCGCCCAATATGGCGCGGGATCAGTTTGGAACGCCAAAGATGAAGAAGCAGACAGCCAAAATGCGTGATTTTCTCTCGACCGCCCGCACCTTGAACGAAGCCCTGCCTTACTTGCAGCGCTATCACGGGGCGATAGTGGTGATCAAATTGGGCGGTCATGCGATGGGATCGGATGAGGGGATGGCCTCATTCGCGCGCGATGTGATGCTGATGCGCACTGTTGGGGTGAACCCTGTGGTGGTGCATGGCGGCGGGCCAATGATCAATGAGATGCTTGAAAAGCTTGGCGTGACTTCCACCTTCACGCGCGGCAAGCGGGTCACGGATGCCGCCACGATGGATGTTGTGGAAATGGTTCTATCGGGTCAGGTCAATAAGCGGATCGTGCAGGCGATCAACGCCGAAGGCGGGCGCGCAGTTGGTCTGTCGGGCAAAGATGCCTCGATGATCACCTGCACAATGGCCGACCCCGAACTTGGCTTTGTCGGCGAACCCAGCGAGGTAGACACGACCCTTCTCCGGCAACTCTTTGAGGCCGAGATGATCCCTGTGATTGCCCCCATTGGTGCAGATCGTGATGGTCACAGCTATAATATCAATGGCGACACGGCAGCGGGGGCTATTGCCGCCGCCCTGAAGGCAGATCGCCTGCTGCTTTTGACTGATGTGTCGGGCGTCAAAAATGCCGATGGCGAAGTGGTAACCGAATTGAGCGCCGCCGATGTTGAGGCCATGACCGAAAGCGGGGTCATCGCAGGCNAACCGAATTGAGCGCCGCCGATGTTGAGGCCATGACCGAAAGCGGGGTCATCGCAGGCGGAATGATCCCCAAAACCGAAACGGCCCTGTCAGCCGTGCGCGCAGGCGTGCGCGCCGCCGTTATTTTGGACGGGCGCGCGCCCAATGCCTGCCTTTTGGAATTGTTCACGGATCACGGGGCAGGATCAATCATCCGCGCTTAGTTTCGCTTGCGCAGCGCAGAGCAATCAGCGCAGGCTAAAGAATGAACCTAACCGACCTTTCACAAGGCGCGCATGCGCGGCACCTTCGCATTTTGGGGCATTTTGCCCCAGAGGACAGTCACGGCCTAGGCCCTGAGGTAAAAACCGTGGTGCTTTTGGGGCCAGATGAGCCTCGCTTTTGGTCTGCGTTTGAAGACAGCTCCGAATATCGTGATGGCGCCCCTGACCCGATGGATCGCTGGTCTGCGCGGGTCATCGGTGACTGGGCCCGCGAGATTGGGGGGGGAAGCCTATTTTCCCTTTGGTGGCCCACCCTATGCACCATTTTACCAATGGGCTTTGGCGACAGGTGCGGTATGGCCTAGCCCAATAAGGTTGCTCATCCATGCGCAATCGGGATTGTTTGTTTCCTTTCGCGGCGCACTTGGCTTGCCCTATGCAATGCCTCAAGCGCCTGCCCAAGACCGCCCAT
Organism: Roseovarius sp. 10; assembly: GCF_033100315.1. Lineage (NCBI taxonomy): Bacteria > Pseudomonadati > Pseudomonadota > Alphaproteobacteria > Rhodobacterales > Roseobacteraceae > Roseovarius > Roseovarius sp. 10. The sequence continues at coordinate 25,909 of NZ_JAWLVH010000006.1, read as the reverse complement.
GCGACAGCTGCACGCACCAACCCTGCCGCAGCGCATGCCCTGTCGCAGCCTTTGACGGATCGGGCTATGATACGATCCGATGCCACGACCATCTGAACACAATGGCGGGGGCAGATTGCATGACCAAGGGCTGCAGGGCGCGGCGCGCCTGCCCGATCTCACAAAACTTTGGACGCGTTGAGGCGCAATCACATTTCCACATGCGGAGCTTTCACCCATGACCCTGACGTTGATCTTAATCCGCCATGCAAAATCAGATTGGGGCGATGCAGGGTTGGATGACCATGACCGCCCCCTCAATGCCCGCGGAATAGAGGATGCACCGCGCGTTGGAACATGGCTTGAGGCGCAGGGGTATAGGCCTGATCATGTGCTTTGCTCGACCGCAACCCGTGCTGTCGATACATGGGCAGCGATTTCCCGATGCCTCAGCGGTGCGGAAATCGAAGTTTCTTATACACGCGCGCTCTATCTCGCGATGCCGCCTGATATGCTGAATGTCATCAGGGCCAGTGAGGGCCACACATTGGCCGTCATCGGGCATAATCCTGGTATTGGGAGCTTAGCGCGCTCTCTGGTGGCGACACAGCCCCAACACGAGAAATTCACCCGCTACCCTACAGCCGCGACCTTGGTCGTGGACTTTAACGCAACATCTTGGGCCAACATAGAAATAGGCGCGGGGGTTGCCCGCGCCTTTATCACACCGCGTGACTTGCCCTAAGCGGGATCAGTGGCCCAAGATTTGGCTCAAGAACAGCTTGGTGCGGTCATTTTGCGGGTTGGTGAAGAACGGCTCAGGCTCGTTTTGCTCAACAATCTGGCCTGCATCCATAAAGATCACGCGATTGGCAACCTGACGGGCAAAGCCCATCTCATGGGTCACACAGAGCATGGTCATACCTTCTTCAGCCAATTGGATCATCGTATCCAAAACTTCCTTGATCATCTCAGGATCAAGTGCCGATGTCGGTTCGTCAAACAGCATGATACGCGGACGCATACAGAGGCTGCGCGCGATGGCCACACGCTGCTGCTGGCCCCCTGACAGCTGCCCTGGATATTTATGCGCTTGATCGGGGATTTTCACCTTCTCAAGGAAATACATTGCCGTTTCTTCGGCCTCTTTCTTGGGCGTCTTGCGCACCCAAATTGGGGCCAATGTGCAGTTTTCCAAAATGGTCAAATGCGGAAACAGGTTGAAATGCTGAAAGCACATCCCGACCTCGGAACGGATTTTGTCAATGTTCTTGAGGTCATTTGACAGCAATGTGCCATCCACAGTGATGGAGCCCTTTTGATGCTCCTCCAATGCATTGATGCAGCGGATCAGCGTAGATTTCCCCGAGCCAGATGGCCCACAGATGACGATACGTTCGCCGCGGTTCACAGTAAGGTTGATGTCCCGCAAAACATGGAACGAACCATACCATTTGTTCATATCGCGAATTTCAACCGCCACCTCATCGGTGACTTTCATCTGCGAACGGTTGATCTCACGATCTTGGATGGAGGGGGTGGCTTCACTCATATCGGCCTCTCCTTAATGACGATCTGTTGCGAGCTTGCGCTCAAGATATTGCGAATAGCGGGACATCGCGTAGCAAAACACAAAGAAGCAAAGCCCGATGAAGATGAACAATTCCCAGTAAATCCCGTTCCATTCGGTCGTGGCGCGGATTGCGTTAGACAGACCGATCGGGTCAAGCAGACCGATGAACACCACGAGAGTTGTGTCTTTGAACAAACCGATAAACGTGTTCACGATGCCCGGAATTGAGATTTTCAAAGCCTGAGGCAGGATGATCAAGCGCATGGATTGCCAGTAATCCAAGCCCAGACTATCTGCCCCCTCATATTGCCCACGAGGCAGGGCGGCCAAACCACCGCGCACAACCTCGGCCATATAGGCAGCGGCAAAGAGCGTGACCATGATAATCACGCGGAGCATCAGGTCAAAATTCGTTCCAGGCGGCAGGAAGTAGTTCAACAAAAGCGATGCCGTGAACAGCCACACAATCAACGGAACGCCGCGGATCACCTCAATAAAGATCACCGAGAATTTGTTGATGATGAACAAATCAGACTGACGCCCAAGCGCAAGCAAAATCCCAAGCGGCAAAGACAGAACAATGCCCGTGATCCCGATGATCAGCGCCAACATGAACCCGCCGAAATCCTTGGATTGGATATTTTCAATTCCAATGGGCAAGATGCCATCGGCCAGTCCCGTTAGTGGGGCAACCCCAAAGCGCCAATAGATCAGCGGCACAAGGATGCTCGCCACAACGCCTGCCAAAGCCCCGAATTGCCGTGTGATCTGGCCATAGGCCAACCATGCCAAAACAAAGCCCAGAGCCGTCAGGATTGGCCCCCAAATCGACCCGCCCCATAACAGCCAGTAGCAAATGAAGGGCGACACGGCCGAGAAGATCGCCAATTTGCGGCCACCAAAGTTGAACATCACAGGCGCAACGGCGATGAAGAACACAATCAAAGCCACAACAGGGCGCCAATATGCATCGGCGGGGTAGAACCCAAAGAGAAGTTGGTTCCAACGCTCGCTCAAGACGGCCCAACAGGCGACATTGCGACCATCGGCGTAAAGCGCATCACGCACCTCACGGCATTCACTCAGTGAATTTGCAGTCCAAATGCCATAGGCAAACCATTGGAAAACATGGCTGACCACCCAATAAATCGCGACCAAAGACAGGATTGTTAGGATTGTATTGAGCGGCCCAGAGAACAGGTTTTCACGCACCCATTTCACCACGCCCGCTTCCGAGACAGGCGGGGCCTGCTCGGGCAGCATCTCGGTGCGCACATAAGAAACGGAGCTATTCGCAGAATTTGCCATCTCAGCGCTCCTTCAACTTAACGGCGTTGTTGTAGACATTCATCACGCTCGAAATGATTAGGGATGTGACCAAGTAAAAGACGCCCAAGAGGAGCATCCCTTCAAGCTCGCGGCCTGTTTGGTTGATCGTGATCCCACCCAAGGTAGACCGCACATCCATATAACCCACAGCAATCGCCAAGGAGGAGTTCTTGGTCAGGTTCAGATATTGCGAAATCAGGGGTGGGATGATCACGCGCAAGGCCTGCGGCAGGATCACCAAATTCATCGTGCGGTTGGGGCGCAAGCCCAAGGCAAAGGCTGCTTCGGTTTGCCCGCGTGATACCGCCAAAATACCTGAGCGCACAATCTCTGCGATGAACGCACCCGTGTAGAGCGACAACGCAAACCACAAGGCAATCAGCGAGTTGCGCACCTGTAGGCCGCCCGTAAAGTTGAACCCACCCAATTCAGGCAACTGCAGCGTGACTGGCCCGCCCAGAATGAAGTAGAAAATAATTGAAGGCACAAAGAACAAAGCCGTAGAAATCCAGAACACAGGCAAGATTTGACCCGTTGCCTCTTGTTTTTTGCGCGCATAGCGGCGGAAAGCCCAAATCGCAAAGAGTGAAGCAAAAAACACCGCCACAAGCAGGGTTGAGCCCTCACCCCAAATCGGACGCGGGATAAAGATACCGCGATTTGTAATCGCGATACTGTCGAACAGGATCATGGACGCATCCCCGCCTTCGCGGAAATCGCGCGGCTGTGGGGTGGCTTCGGTCATGACGGCGAAGATCACAAGGATCCACAACAGCAACGGCACATTGCGGAACCCTTCCACATAAACCGTCATCAAACGCGCTACGATCCAGTTTTTCGAAAGACGCAAAACGCCTGCTATCACGCCAATTATCGTGGCAAGAATACAGCCCAGAAAGGCGACAAGCAGCGTGTTCAAGATCCCAATAATCGCAGCACGGCCATGGGTGCTGTCGTTGGAATATTCGATCAAGCGCTGGTTGATATCATAGCCCGCGCGCGACCCTAGAAAGCCAAAATCAAAATCTTTGCCAAGCGCGGACAGGTTTTGAACCGTGTTCCAGCCAAGCTGCCAAAGAAAAGCCATGATCATAATGAAAGCGAATACTTGGATCGTCATTGAGCGATAACGACGATCATAAATCAACTGACCCAAGCGGAAGGGTTCAGAACTTGGATCCGGTATCGAGGCCATGGCGGAATCCTGTCATTATATCAGCGTAAAAAAGTTTCAGTGCGGCACAAACGGGTCGCAACACTTTCAGCGTAATTTTGGATATTAGAATAGAAGAAGGGCGCGGGAATGCCGCGCCCAACTTCCGTTCAGACCTTAGCGGAATGGTGGGGAGTAGAGCAGGCCACCATCAGTCCACTGCGCGTTCAAGCCGCGTGCCAGACCGATTGGGGTGCTTTCGCCCAAGAAACGCTCAAAGATCTCGCCATAGTTACCACCAGCAGAGATCGCGTTAACCGCCCAGTTTGCCTCCAGACCGAGCATCGCGCCGAGGTCGCCCTCAGTGCCAAGAATACGGTTGATTTCTGGGTTCTGACCAGGTGCAGCAGCCAATTCAGCGATGTTTGCCGAAGTGATGCCCAGCTCTTCAGCTGCGATCAAAGCGTTCAAAGACCAGCGAACGATGTCGCCCCACTCGTTGTCGCCGTGGCGAACAAGCGGCCCGAGAGGCTCTTTGGAGATGATTTCAGGCAGAAGAACGTGGTCGCCTGGGTTCTCGAAGGTCGCGCGGGTTGCCGCAAGGCCAGACGCGTCTGTGGTGTAAACGTCACAGGCGTTTGCGAGATACTGCTGCTGTGCTTCCGCGTTTGTTTCGATAGGCACGGGCTCGTAGCTCATGTTGTTCGAAGCAAAGAAGTCAGCCAAGTTCAACTCGGTGGTTGTGCCAGTCTGGATACATACGGTTGCACCGTCCAACTCAAGCGCGGAAGACACGCCCAAGGATGCAGGAACCATAAAGCCCTGACCGTCATAGTAGTTCACGCCCACGAATTCGAACTTCAGATCAACGTCACGGCTGAAGGTCCATGTGGTGTTACGTGCCAACATATCAACTTGGCCAGAGGCCAACGCGGTGAAGCGGGTCTGACCAGTGGTTGGAACGAACTCAACCGCCATTGGGTCGCCGAATACGGCGGCTGCAACGGCACGGCATACCGCAACGTCAAAACCTTCCCAAACGCCGCTGGCATTTGGTTCTGCGAAGCCTGTGAGACCTGTGGTCACACCACAGTTCAGGCTGCCACGAGCTTTGACCTCATCAAGGGTCGACGCTTGGGACATACCCGCAGCCATACCAGCAACTGCCAGCGTAGCTAGGACTACAGATTTTTTCATGTTTACCTCTTCCTATTGGACCGCCCTTTTGGGCTGTTTCCTCAATGGCCGTAAGACCACCTTCATGTCAGTGGCCCGCAGAAGCGAGCCAATGCCGCTTAATTGGGCAAATATACCGCCCAAGGTCAAGGCTTGAAGCTAGGTTTACGAAACGTAAAGCCTAACTTTATAGCAGCCGTTCGAGGGATGCTTGCTGCTTATGCAGATTACATATTCATTAAAAAACAAGGCCTCAACCTGCCCCAAGGGCCTCGTGCCCGCCTGCAAGTCTGTAAAAATGTGCTGCGTGAAGAAAAGCTTCCTTTTTCTTCGCGGCCACATCCAAGGCTTCTTCGTCTTCGCCCCAAAGCTCTGCCTGAAAATTTTCATCGATTCGCGACAGATTCCATGCTTCTTGCGGCGAGAACTGCCCTTTCGCCACAGCAAGCCCCAATAGGGCTGAGCCAGAGATAGAAATCAGGTCATGCAATGCGGTCAAAGAAAAATTATCAAACTGCGAGAGAAGTTGATGCACCCGATCAAGGCTATCTTGCGGTTGCGGCACGGGCAAAACGCCGATTGTGACAATCAAGGGCGCGTTCAACTCGCTTGCAGCCCAGTCCAAAACGGGTCGCCATCCCGCTTCTTGGCGTGTGGCCAATTCCTGTGGGTGATCAGCCCTGTGACAGAGTAAATCTGTCTCAGCATAGGCCGCTAGCATCGCCACAACCTCTGGCTTTTGTGCGCTGACCTTATCAATCGCGGCATTTGCCGACCGTGTGACAGGCATGGTGAGGGGATTGATCTCTTCGGCTTGGGCCATCCATTCTGCTGCAATCGCCTCGGCCATAGTTTGGGTTGGCAAAATCAGCGGCGCCTTCAGCGGTGTTTTGACCGCCCGTGTGTCCAAGTGAACCGTATAGCCACCTTCCACCGTTTCAACGCTGGCAGATGTCCAAAAACGGCGGGCTTTCCATTCGCTCATGTCAGGCTCCAAATTCGTTCAAGGGCAGCGGGCAATTCGCCAAAGCGCCGCAAAATGGGGTCGGCCCCAGACTGCCGCAAATCCTCTACGCTGTGATACCCCCAAGAGACGCCAATAGCCTGTGCGCCAGCAGCCTTCGCCATTTCGACATCATAGGTCGTGTCACCGATCACCACGGCCCGCGCGGCGGGCACATCACATTCGAACAAACAAGCCTTCACCATCGCGGGATGTGGCTTTGAGGGGTGATCATCGGCGACCTGAACGGAGGCAAAATAGGGTCGCAGCCCATGTTGATCCAAAATATGTTCCATCCCCCGCCGTGACTTGCCAGTCGCAATAGCCAAAACAAAGCGCGGGTCAGCCTGCAGTGTCTCTAGAACTGACATCGCCCCCTCAAACAACGGCGATAAGGCCGCGCCATCCGCGCTGAGGCGCAATGATTGAAAAGCCGCCTTATACCCTTCGACCAAATCAGCGCGCATCTCGGCACTATGATCAGGCGCAAGGCGCAGCATGGCCACCGGTAGCGATAGGCCTACAATTGACAAGGTCTGCGCACGGCTTGGCGCAGGCAAATCCAGGCCGCTAAATGCCGCCTCCATCGAAGCTACAATATGTGCCTGACTGTCGATTAACGTGCCATCGACATCGAAAATGATCAGATAAGGCGCAGTCATCCGAGCTCGTCATAAAACGGGTCAACGGGCACATCTTCGGCGCGCCAGTCGAACAAATCCCATGTGCGGGCCATGTGATCAGGCAAGGCTGCGGTTAGCGTGAGATCCCGTTTGGAGAAAGGATGACGGAATTTCAGATAGCGCGCGTGAAGATGCAGCTTGCGGCTGATTTCACCCCCCAATTGCGCGCCCCATCCATCGCCCAAATTTTCCTGACTGCTGCCGCCATATTTGCCATCCCCCACGATCGGGTGGCCAAGTTCTGCGATATGGGCGCGCAATTGATGGGTGCGACCAGTAATCGGCACCATCGCCACCCATGACACCCGCCCCCCAAGCGCAGAGAGCGTTGCATAATCTGTCTCGGCCCGCTTGGCCCCATCGGTGGTGGCGATTTCAGATGGATGAAGGCAGCGCATCTTTTCGCCTTCGCCCCCTTTGCCATGGCCTGCAGCCTTTACCAGTCCAAACTTGATTTTGCCCATTCGGGGCAAAGGCGCGCCTGCAACGGCGGCCCAGTAAATCTTGCGCGTCTCACGATGGCGAAAGGCATCGGTGAGGGCCTGCGCGGCTTGCCTGCTGCGCGCCAAAAGCAAAACGCCCGATGTGTCCTTATCCAAGCGATGAACAAGGCGCGGCTTATCCTCACCCTCGCGCGCGAGACAGGCCGCCAACGCATCAACGTGCCGCGCCCCTTGCCCGCTGCCGCCTTGCGTGGGCAAGCCTGCGGGTTTGTTAATCGCGATCAGATGATCGTCTTGATAGATGACCGCGCGGCGCATCATCGCGGCATCCGCGTCCGAGATGGCCGATTTCTGCACCCGCGGCGCGCCAAGCGCATCTCCGGGCATTGGGTCAGGCAAGGGGGGGATGCGCACCTCCTGCCCAGATTGCAGGCGTGTGGCGGGTTTCACGCGCCCGCCATCGACACGGATTTCACCTTTGCGGCACATCTTCTCAATGCGGCCTTGCGGGATATGCGGGAAAAGCCGGCGGAACCACCGATCAAGCCGCTGATCCGCATCTGAATCCGCGACAGCCAAAACCTGAACACCCGTCATGGCAGCGCCACCCGTGTCAGCAGTAACCCCACGAAAATCGCAACGATAGAGAGGATGACCGAGCCCAGAATATAGGCCGCCGCCAACCCTAAATCGCCCCGCTCATAAAGCGTGATGACCTCAAGCGAAAAGGAAGAAAATGTTGTAAACCCGCCCAAGATCCCCGTCATGACGAAAGGGGATAAATGGGTCAGCCCGCGCTGTGCGGCAAGGCCCACAAAAAGACCCATCAATAAAGAGCCAAGAATATTGACCGAGATCACCCCAACAGGAAACGCGGTCTGCCCAAGCGCACGATGTAGACCCACGCCAACGAGATAGCGCAGCGATGCACCAATCGCGCCCCCAAGGGCCACCTGAAAAACTGTCCAAATCATGGGTGGCTCTTTCTGCCCCTGCCTGTCTGTTGTCAACCAAAAGCCGCGGCACGGGTCACTCATCGCGGTTTCGGTCGCGCCTAAGCTTCGCAAAATATGCTACCCGCTTTCCAAGATCGCGCTCAAACCCACGTTCCACAGGTTCATAGAAACTGGGGCGCGTGATTGTATCGGGAAAGTAATTCTGCCCAGAAAACCCATCTTCTGCATCGTGATCATAGGCATAGCCTGCGCCATAGCCCTGCTCTTTCATCAGCTTGGTCGGGGCGTTTAAGATATGCTTCGGAGGGGCAAGTGACCCTGTCTGCGCCGCCAATTTACGCGCGGCCTTATAGGCGACATAGGCGGCATTCGATTTTGGCGCGAGGGCCAGATAAATCACAGCATTGGCCAAGGCCAGCTCACCCTCGGGCGACCCCAAACTCTCGTAGCTTTGCCACGCGGCCAAACACACCTGCTGCGCCTGTGGGTCAGCAAGGGCAATATCCTCTACCGCCATACGCGTCAGACGGCGCGCCAAGAACCGCGGGTCTTCGCCCCCCTCCAACATGCGCGAGAACCAATAGAGAGCCGCATCTGGATCAGACCCGCGAATGGATTTGTGCAAAGCAGAAATCAGGTTGTAATGGCCATCGCCCGACTTGTCATATTGCGCAGCGCGGCGCTGTAGCCGCGCAGAGAGCGTTGCTGCGGACACCCCCGCATGGTCGGGCCATGCAGCCACCTGTTCGATGAGGTTTAACATGGCACGCCCGTCCCCATCGGCCATTGCAATGAGTGCCGCTTGAGTTTCTTCAGGCAAGGCCAAATCGCGCGCCAATTCGCGCTCAGCCCGTGCCAAAAGGGCGCGCAGGTCGCCCTCGCTGAGGCGGTTCAAGGTGAGAACCTGCGCGCGGGACAGCACAGCGGAATTGATCTCGAAACTGGGGTTCTCGGTCGTGGCCCCCACTAATAAGATTGTGCCATCCTCCATCAGGGGCAAAAAACTATCTTGTTGGGCTTTGTTAAAGCGGTGGATTTCATCCACGAATAAAAGCGTGCCCTGCCCCGCTTTGCGGCGCAGCTTTGCGGCATCGAATGTTTTGCGCAGCTCTGCCACGCCAGAAAAAATCGCGCTGATTTGTTCAAAGTGGAAATCCGTCTCGCGCGCCAAAAGCCGTGCAAGCGTGGTCTTTCCCACACCAGGTGGCCCCCAGAAAACCAACGAGGACAGCGCCCCGGCATCCAACATCAACCGCAAACTGCCCTCAGGCCCTAGCAAATGCTGCTGACCAATCACATCCTTCAACTCGGACGGGCGCACACGATCTGCCAAGGGGCGCATAGCCTGCGCCTTTGGGGAGGGGTCTGGATCAGATTGAAAGAGATCACTCATGGCCAAAGCCTAGCCTTTGCAGGGGCAGAGGAAAATCCCCCATGCGCGGTCGCACAAAAAGAAAACCCCCCGCGATTGGCGCGAGGGGTTTTCAAAACTATTCGCAAAAGGGGTGTGCTTATTCAGCAGCCGCTTCTTCTGCAGCAAGGCGCGCACGGTCTGCGGCACCTTTTGCTTCGGGATCACGATCCACGAATTCGATGATGGCCATTGGCGCCATATCACCATAGCGGAAACCCGCCTTGAGAACGCGCACATAGCCGCCCTGACGCTCCGCATAGCGGGGGCCAAGAACTTCGAACAATTTCTTTACATGGGCGTCTTGCTTCAGCGCAGCAGCCGCTTGACGGCGTGCGTGCAAGTCACCGCGCTTGCCCAATGTGATCAGCTTCTCAACCACACGGCGCAGGTCTTTCGCCTTAGGCAGGGTGGTTTTGATCTGCTCATGCTCAATCAATGAGCCAGCAAGGTTCGAGAACATCGCTTTGCGGTGTTCATGGGTTCTGTTCAGACGGCGATAGCCAGATCCGTGACGCATGGTTAAATCTCCTTCATTTCATGCTTTGTCCGAGAGCCGTGCGTTGCGTCTCTCTCCTTATTGGGGCGGGATGCCCGGGGGGTGCGAGAGGCGCGCATCACACGCGCCCCTTGCGAAATCAAAAATTGTCTTCGTATTTCTTGGCCAGCTCTTCGATATTGTCTGGCGGCCAATCAACGATATCCATTCCCAAATGCAGACCCATGCCAGACAGCACTTCCTTGATCTCGTTCAAGGATTTGCGGCCAAAGTTTGGCGTGCGCAGCATCTCGGCTTCGGTTTTCTGAATCAGATCACCGATATAGACGATGTTGTCGTTCTTCAGGCAGTTTGCAGAGCGAACCGACAATTCCAACTCGTCCACCTTCTTGAGAAGCAGTGGGTTGAATTCGAGATCATCATCATCATCCTGACGACCTGCGGCTTCTGGCTCGTCAAAGTTGACGAAGATCTGCAATTGATCCTGCAAAATACGTGCAGCATAGGCCAAGGCATCCTCAGGGGTGACCGAGCCATCTGTTTCGACTTTGACAGTCAGTTTGTCATAATCGAGAACCTGACCTTCACGGGTCGGCTGCACGTCATAGGATACTTTCTTGACGGGCGAATAGATCGCGTCAATCGGGATCAGACCAATTGGCGCATCTTCTGGGCGGTTTTTGTCTGCAGAGACATAGCCTTTGCCCGTGTTCACCGTCAGTTCCATGAAGAAATCCGCGCCGTCATCCAAGTGACAGATCACGTGATCCTTGTTCAGAACTTCGATACCTGCGCTTTCGGAAATGTCGCCTGCGGTGACAACCTTAGGCCCTTTTGCGGTCACGGAAAGGCGCTTTGGCCCCTCAACTTCCATGCGCAAGGCCACGCCTTTGAGGTTGAGAACGATATCCGTTACATCCTCGCGCACACCAGCGACCGAGGAAAACTCGTGCAAGACGTTGTCGATCTGCACAGAGGTAATGGCCGCGCCTTGCAGCGAGCTCATCAAAACGCGGCGAAGCGCGTTGCCAAGCGTCAGACCAAAGCCACGCTCAAGCGGCTCGGCAATCGCTGTTGCCTTGCGCGCAGGGTCGGTGCCAGGGTTTACAACCAGCTGGGTTGGCTTGATCAGTTCTTGCCAATTCTTATGGATCATTGTGGAGCCTCCATTCCTGTCGCTGACCGATCCAAGGCCAGAGACGCTCGAGGATCAAATAACCACTCAGGCCGCGTGACGCGCACGCGGCCCAAGAAAAATCGCACTTGTCACACGCGGCGACGCTTTGGCGGGCGGCAGCCATTGTGCGCGATTGGGGTCACGTCACGAATAGACGTGATCTGAAACCCAACAGCGGCCAAAGCACGAAGTGCGGATTCACGACCAGAGCCTGGCCCCTGCACTTCGACTTCGAGTGTTTTAACACCATGTTCCTGTGCCTTGCGGCCCGCATCTTCTGCGGCCATCTGCGCGGCATAGGGGGTGGATTTACGGCTGCCCTTGAACCCCATCGTGCCAGCAGACGACCAAGAGATCGCATTGCCCTGCACGTCAGAGATCAGGATTTTTGTGTTGTTGAACGAGCTGTTCACATGCGCCACACCAGCGGCGATGTTTTTACGTTCTTTGCGTTTTACGCGGGTCTTATCACGAGCCATTTATCTGCCTCCCCTTACTTCTTCTTACCCGCGATTGCCTTTGCAGGCCCCTTACGGGTTCGCGCGTTGGTGTGGGTGCGCTGACCGCGCACAGGCAGGTTGCGGCGATGACGGAGGCCACGATAGCACCCCAAATCCATCAAACGCTTTACGTTCATCTGAACTTCACGGCGCAAGTCACCTTCTACGGTGAAGTTCGCATCGATATGTTCACGAATTTTCAAGACTTCGGCGTCAGACAATTCATTCACGCGGCGCGCAGGGTCGATCCCTACGGCTTCGCAGATTGAATATGCGGATGATTGGCCAATGCCAGTGATATATGTCAGCGCAATAGGAACGCGCTTGGCTGTGGGGATGTTGACCCCTGCGATACGTGCCACTTATCTTTCCTCTCGTTGCGGTTCCGTAGCCCCAGAACCTTTTTTCACAACCAAAAGGTCTTGCTGCAAAAAAGCCGCAAGACCTTTTTCGATTTACCGGGCGGCATCCGCCCGATGATTCCCTTAATGGGAAGCCTGCGCATAGGCTTTTTCCCCCCGCCAGTCAAGGGGATAGGGGTTAAGATTTGGGCTGATCCAATATGGCTGCGATGCCGCTTGCGACCGCATCAATCTCGCCCAAACCATCCACCGCCTGCAAATGCCCCTTGGCATAGTAGTAGCCAATCAGCGGCGATGTCTTTTTGTAATATTCCATCAGGCGCTGTCGCAGACTGTCTTCATTGTCATCCGCGCGGCGCTTGAACTCGGTAGCGCCACAGGTGCTGCAGGTGCCATCGGCAGGAATTGGTTTGGTGATGTCATTATACACCTCACCGCAACCACCGCAGGTTGAGCGCGCCGTGATCCGCGCCACAAGGGCCTCATCATCCACACGCATTTCAATCACGGCATCAAGTGCAAGACCCATCTCGGCCAGCAATGCCTCAAGCGCATCTGCCTGTGCCAAGGTGCGGGGAAACCCGTCAAAGATGACGCCGCCAGCAGGGCCAGCATCTAGTTTCTCGCGGATCAGGCCAATGACAATCTCATCCGTCACCAATTCACCACGGGCCATCACATCGGCGACCCGTTTGCCCATTTCCGTGCCAGAGGCCTGCGCCTCGCGCAACATATCCCCAGTGGAAAGCTGAACCATGCCACGCGCCTCAACCAAGAGGCGCGCTTGGGTTCCCTTGCCCGCACCTGGGGGGCCGAGAAGAATAATCGCGGTCATTTGCGCTGTGGCGTGCGGCGCTTGGCACGCCCCGCGCCCGTCCCTTTGCGACCACGCAATTGAGAGCGCTCAAGCAAGCCCTCGTATTGATGGGCTAGCAAATGCGATTGGATCTGCTGCACCGTATCCATGCCGACCGATACGATGATCAGAATGGATGTGCCGCCGAAATAAGCCGTGATTGACAAGTTCGAGCGCACAATCTCCGGCAAGAGGGCGACCAAGGTCAAATACCCTGCACCAAGCACAAGAACGCGGTTCACCACATATTCCAAATATTCCGAAGTGCGCTGACCAGGACGGATGCCTGGGATAAACCCATTTTGGTTTTTCAGATTGTCCGCCACATCATCGGTCTTAAAGGCCACGTTCAGCGTGTAGAAATAGGTGAAGAAAATCAGCATACCTGCAAAGAACAGCAGATAGAGGGGCTGACCGGGGCCAAAATTTGCAAGGATCCATGACAGAACTGGCCCTGCCGCCTCACTGCCCGAAAAGGTCGTCATGGTTGTTGGCAACAACAACAAGGATGATGCGAAGATCGCTGGGATCACGCCCGCAGGGTTAACTTTGATCGGCAAATGACTGCTGCCGCCATCATAGACCTTCATGCCGACTTGGCGGCGGGGGTATTGGATGTGGATCTTGCGCAGGCTGCGTTCCATAAACACCACGAAAAACAGCGTTGCGATCAACATCACAATCACGCCCAAAACCATAGGCGTGGACAAGGCACCAGAACGGCCCTGTTCAAAAAACTGCGCCAGAGCTGCAGGGATTTCTGCGATGATACCGACAAAGATGATCAGAGAAATGCCGTTACCGATGCCGCGCTGCGTGATCTGCTCACCAAGCCACATCAGGAACATCGTGCCGCCCACAAGGGTGATCACACAGGCCGCGCGGAAATACCAACCCGGATCCGAGGCAAGACCGCCCGACTCCATGCTGACAGCCAGACCATAGGCCTGCGCGGTTGCCAAGGCGACCGTGCCGTAGCGCGTATATTGGTTGATTTTCTTACGGCCCTGTTCGCCCTCTTTCTTCAACTGCTCCAAGGCAGGCACCATCGAGGTCATCAGCTGCACAATGATCGAGGCCGAGATATATGGCATGATCCCCAATGCGAACACACCCATGCGGCTTAGGGCGCCGCCTGTGAACATGTTCAAAACACCGCCCAGACCTGCAGAGGCCGCGTCAAAGAAATTGCGCAACTCTTGCCCGTCAATCCCTGGAACAGGAATATAGGTGCCGATCCGATAAATGATCAAAAGACCAAGCGTGAACCAAATGCGCTGGCGCAATTCGGACGCTTTGCCAAACGACTTCCAACTCAGATTAGCCGCCATCTGTTCAGCTGCTGAAGCCATACCGCCCCTCATCATGTATTGCGCCGCAAGACCGAGCTTGCGATCTTGCGGCGCGAAAAACCCTGCCCTTGATGTATGCGGCTCAGCCGCAAGTCTCAAGGCTCATCTTGGTCGAAAGCCTGCGGCAGATTACTCTGTCGCTGCTGGTGCCGCTACGTTGAGCTTGCCACCTGCTTTTTCAACAGCTTCAACCGCTGCTTTGGAAGCACCTGTGACAGTGATCGTTACTTTCTTCGAGATGTCACCTTTGGCCAAAACGCGGATGCCGTCCAATTTCCGGCGCACCAAGCCCGATGCAACCAATGCATCTTCGGTGATTTCTGCTTTTGCGTCCAATTTGCCCGCCTCGAGGAATTTCTCGATCAGGCCCAAATTGATGACAGCGAATTCTTTGCGGTTTGGCTTGTTGAAGCCACGCTTTGGAAGGCGCTGATAGAGGGGCATCTGACCGCCTTCATAGGCGTTGATGGCCACACCCGAACGGGATTTCTGACCTTTGATACCACGGCCACCCATTTTACCTTTGCCAGAACCAGGGCCACGGCCAATACGCTTGGCTTTCTTGGTTGCACCTGGGTTATCGCGCAATTCATTCAGTTTCATGTCGCTACTCCTCTAGCCGGAATTACCACCCGAGCGACCGTGGCGGCAAACGCGGCACAATGATCAAAAGCGCCCCAGACAGATGGGGCAGGATTAAGGGCGCGGATTAACCGCGCTCCTCAATGATTTCTACCAGATGCGGGATCTTGTTGATCATGCCACGCACGGAAGGGGTATCTTCCAACTCGCGGGTTTTGTGCATCTTGTTCAAACCCAAACCAATCAGCGTTGCGCGCTGATCTTGAGGGCGGCGGATCGGCGAGCCGATCTGTTTTACAACGATAGTTTTAGCCATTGCTCACTCTCCTCAGGCGTCTGCCGCAACTTCGGCTTCGGGCTTGCGCAGGATGTCGGCAACTTTCTTGCCGCGGCGCGCAGCCACCTGACGAGGCGAGCTTTCCTGACGCAGACCATCAAGGGTTGCGCGGATCATGTTATAGGGGTTCTGCGAGCCCAATGATTTCGCAACAACGTCCTTGATGCCAAGCATTTCGAACACGGCGCGCATTGGACCACCCGCGATGATCCCCGTCCCTTCAGGGGCGGTGCGCATCACGACATTGCCTGCGCCATGACGGCCCTGCGCATCGTGGTGCAGGGTGCGGCCTTCGCGCAGAGGCACGCGAATAAGGTTGCGCTTGGCTTGTTCGGTTGCCTTACGGATCGCTTCAGGCACTTCTTTGGCTTTACCTTTGCCAAAGCCCACACGACCACGCTGGTCACCGACAACCACCAGAGCGGCAAAGCCGAAACGCTTACCACCTTTTACGGTCTTCGATACGCGGTTGATTGCGACCAGACGGTCGGCGAATTCTGGGGTTTCTTCGCGCTCTTCGCGGCGACGGCCCCGACGTTGTTCACGTTCTGCCATGTTTGGCATCCTTTAGTTCTGGCGCATCCCGCGCGCCTGTTTTGGTCAATCGCAGTGAGGGGCACATAAAAGGCCCTCTCCCCGATCATCGAGGCGGCACTTGCGCGCCGCCTACATGGATTAGAACTTCAAACCACCTTCGCGGGCTGCGTCAGCCAAAGCTTTGACGCGGCCGTGGAACAAGAAACCGCCACGGTCGAAATAGCATTCCGACACGCCCGCTTTCTTTGCACGGTCTGCAATCGCTGCGCCCACTTTTGCGGCCGCTTCGACATTGTTCTTGCCAACAACGCCCAGATCTTTTTCGAGCGAAGATGCCGAGGCCAAAGTCACGCCTTTTACATCGTCGATCAACTGAACGCTGATATTCTTGTTCGAGCGGTGAACAGAGAGGCGCGCGCGCCCGTCTGCCATTTTCCGCAGCTTGTTCCGAACGCGCAGGCGGCGCTTGAGGAACAGTTCTCGTTTGCTGTTTGCCATCTTCGTCGCCCTTACTTCTTCTTACCTTCCTTGCGGAAGATATATTCGCCCTTATAGCGGATCCCCTTGCCCTTATAGGGCTCGGGCGCGCGCCATTCGCGAATGTTTGCTGCAACCTGACCGACCAATTGCTGATCAATCCCTTCGATCACCACTTCGGTTGGCTTTGGTGTTGTCACCGTCACACCTTGTGGCACTTGGAAATCCACATCGTGGCTGTAGCCCAAGGACAGTTTCAGAACATTGCCTTGGATCGCGGCGCGGTAACCCACACCTGTGATCTCCAGCTCTTTCTTGAAGCCATCCGTCACGCCAGTGACGAGGTTCTGAACCATCGAACGGCTCATACCCCATTGCTGGCGCGCACGCTTGGACTTGCCGCGTGGTGTCACATCAACCGCGTTGTCATTGACTGCGATTGTGACATCATCGGTGGCGGTAAAGCTACGGGTGCCTTTTGGCCCCTTCACCTCAATCGTCTGGCCCGACACAGTGGCTGTTACACCACCAGGCAGTCCGACCGGTTTTTTCCCAATGCGAGACATGCTTCAGGCCTCCTTAGAATACGGTGCAGAGAACTTCGCCGCCGACATTGGCCTGACGTGCATTCGCATCGGACATCACACCTTTGGAGGTGGAGACGATGGAAACACCAAGACCTTGCCGAACCTGCGGAATATCCTGCACGTTCATGTAAACACGACGACCGGGGGTGGATACGCGCTTAATCTCGCGGATCACGGGGCTGCCTTCATAGTATTTCAGGCTGATTTCCAGCGCAGGATGCCCTGCGGCATCAGAGGTGCGCTCGTAGCCGCGGATATAGCCTTCATCGGCCAACACATCCAAAACCCAAGCACGCAGCTTGGAAGCGGGCGTCACGACTGTGGACTTACCACGCATCTGTGCATTGCGGATGCGGGTCAGCATATCACCAAGAGGATCATTCATCTGTCAGACCTCCTTACCAGCTCGACTTAACCATGCCGGGGATTTGGCCGTTCGAGGCCAATTCACGCAGCATGATACGCGAGACTTTCAGCTTACGGTAATAGGCCTTTGGGCGCCCCGTGAGCTGGCAACGGTTATGAAGACGAGTGGCGGAGCTGTTACGTGGCAGCTCTGCCAGTTTCAGACGAGCCTTAAAACGCTCTTCCATCGGCTTCGATTCATCATTCGCGATTTCTTTCAGCGCGGCACGCTTTGCTGCGTATTTCGCAACAAGCTTTTGGCGCTTCACTTCGCGTGCAACCATGGACTTCTTTGCCATTGTTCTACTCTCCTCCCGCGATCACGAATTGAAGGGCATGTTGAAATGCTTCAACAGCGCCTTGGCTTCCGCGTCAGTTTTCGCGGTGGTGCAAATGATAATGTCCATCCCCCAAACCTCATCGACCTTGTCGAAGTTGATTTCAGGGAAAACGATATGTTCTTTGATCCCCATGGCGTAGTTGCCACGGCCGTCAAAGGACTTGCCAGACACACCGCGGAAGTCGCGGATGCGCGGCATAGCCACAGTGATCAGACGATCAAGGAATTCATACATGCGGTCGCCGCGCAGGGTAACCTTTGCGCCAAGAGGCATATCTTCGCGAACACGGAAGCCCGCGATGGATTTCTTTGCCTTGGTCACAACGGCCTGCTGGCCTGCAATCGCGCTGAGGTCTTCCTGAGCGGATTTCACTTTTTTGCTGTCACGCACGGCTTCGGCGCCTGCGCCAATGTTCAGAACGATCTTATCCAAACGTGGGATTTGCATATCGTTCTTATAGCCGAACTCTTCCTTCATCGCAGGGCGAACAGTCGAAGCAAAAGCCGCCTTCAGACGTGGGGTATAGTTTGCCGTATCAAGCATTAGATGACCTCCCCCGTGGTTTTGGCGATACGCACCTTCTTGCCGTCTTCAACCTTGAAGCCAACACGGGTGGGTTTGCCGTTTTTGTCCAGAAGCGCCAGATTGGACAGGTCAATTGGCATCGCCTTTGGAAGGCGGCCGCCTTGGCCCTGTGCAGATTGGCGGGTGTGACGGATGGCGATGTTCACGCCGTCCACAATGGCTTTGTTGGCCTTTGGCATAACGGCAGAGATTTCACCCTCTTTGCCCTTATCCTTGCCAGCAAGCACGACGACCTTGTCGCCCTTTTTCAACTTGGCAGCCATATTACAGCACCTCCGGAGCGAGCGAGATGATCTTCATGAAGTTCTTCGCACGCAACTCACGCACAACTGGCCCGAAGATACGGGTGCCAACAGGCTCGTTGTTGTTGTTGAGGATCACGGCCGCATTGCGGTCGAAACGGATGGCTGTGCCATCTTCGCGGCGAACTTCTTTTGCGGTGCGCACGACAACGGCCTTACGGACATCGCCCTTTTTTACACGACCGCGTGGGATGGCTTCCTTCACGGATACCACGATGATGTCACCCACCGAGGCATATTTCCGCTTGGATCCACCCAGAACCTTGATGCACTGAACTCGGCGAGCGCCAGAGTTGTCAGCTACATCCAGATTGGTCTGCATCTGGATCATAGTGGTATCTCCCGACCTTTGGGGGCGCCGATGCGGACATTACCCCCAGGGTTTCGTTAAACTGAAATTCAGCGCTTAGTTTGCGATGACTTCCCAGCGTTTCGACTTCGAAATTGGCGCACATTCCTGAATGCGGACGATATCGCCAACTTTGAATTGGTTCTGCGGATCGTGGGCCCGATACTTCTTGGACTTACGAACCGTCTTCTTCATCACTGGGTGCGTAAAGCGGCGCTCTACAGACACGGTGACGGTTTGTTCATTCTGATCAGAGGTGACAACACCTTGCAGGATACGTTTGGGCATTAGTTGGCCTCCCCTGCGGCTGCTGCTGCCTTCTGAGATAGAATCGTGTTCACACGGGCCACGTCACGGCGCACTTGGCGCATACGGGCGGTGTTTTCCAATTGGCCAGTGGCCTGTTGGAAGCGCAGGTTAAACGCTTCCTTCTTCAACTGAACAAGCTGATCACGCAGCTGGTCAGGCGTTTTATCACGTAGGTCTTGCGCGTTCATCGCGTTGGTCTTCCTTTTCAACAATCAACGGAGGGCCGCAAAAAGCGTCACCCTGATTCCGTTGGAGTAGGTGGATAGGGGCGGCACATACGCGCATCTTGGGCATATGGCAACCCCACGGGGGAATTTATCCGCGTTTTTCAAAGGCTGTTGTGGTCTACCCTCGCCCCGCACCTAGACCTAGGCTATGGTTCCGTCATCCGTTCCGCGCGGCTTGGCGCATCTTGATCTAAGGAAGGCCTATGGCACAGATATCATCCTTATTCGTCACACGCCTCTATCACGGCAATCTGCACGAGGCAGCCCCTCAGCTTGATTTGGCCGAGTTAGAGCAATCTTGCCTCGTTATCGCAGAGGATGACGAAGCGGGTCAAACATGGTGCGAGGAAAACGGATATCCTGGATATACGTCCTATGCCTCGCTCACCGATCTGCCTTGGCGCTTTCCGATCTTTGCGGATTTGGTGAAAATTCTCGATCATCATGTCGCGGAATTCGTCAAGGATTTGGAATTCGATTTGGATGGCCGCGCTCTGGTTCTTGAGGATTTATGGATCAACATCCTGCCCGAAGGCGGCACGCATAGCTCGCATATTCATCCGCATTCGGTAATTTCGGGGACAACATATGTTGCAATGCCCGAAGGTGCATCGGCGTTGAAACTGGAAGACCCGCGCCTGTCGCGCATGATGGCGGCCCCAACGCGGGCCAAGACCGCACGCGCAGAATTACAGCCCTTTATCTATGTAAAGCCAAATGTCGGTGATGTGCTGCTCTGGGAAAGCTGGTTGCGCCATGAGGTGCCGATGAATATGGCCGAGGATGAGCGGATCAGCGTCAGCTTTAATTATCGTTGGGACTAAAGAAAAACCCCCGCAGATTGCTCTGCGGGGGTTTTGATTTTCACAAGCGAAGCTGAAATTACCAGTCTTCGCGTGCCACTGTGCGTGTTTTGATTGGCAGCTTCATCGCGGCAAGGCGCAGCGCCTCGCGTGCGATTTCTTCGTTAACGCCGTCAATCTCAAACATAACACGGCCTGGTTTGACCTTGCATGCCCAGTAATCGACCGAACCTTTACCTTTACCCATACGCACTTCGGTTGGTTTCGAAGTTACAGGGGTGTCAGGGAAGATGCGGATCCATACACGACCTTGACGCTTCATGTGGCGTGTCAGGGCGCGGCGGGCAGCTTCGATCTGGCGCGCGGTAACGCGCTCAGGCTGAAGGGCTTTCAGGCCAAAGGTGCCAAAGTTCAGGTCAGACCCGCCTTTTGCTTCACCCTTGATGCGGCCTTTGTGCATCTTGCGGAATTTTGTGCGCTTTGGTTGCAGCATCTGTCAAACTCCTCAGCGATCACGGCGCGGGCGTGGTGCCCCACCGCTATCCTGCATTTCGGCCAAACGGCGATCACGCGCCGATGGATCATGCTCAAGGATTTCACCCTTGAAGATCCAGACCTTGATCCCAATGATCCCGTAAGGTGTGGACGCTTCTGCATGCGCGTAGTCAATGTCTGCGCGCAATGTGTGAAGCGGCACGCGGCCCTCACGATACCATTCGGTGCGGGCGATTTCAGCGCCACCCAAGCGACCAGCCACGTTAACACGGATACCCAAGGCACCCATGCGCATCGCGTTCTGCACGGCGCGCTTCATTGCGCGGCGGAACGAAACGCGGCGCTCAAGCTGCTGCGCGATGGACTCTGCCACCAATGCCGCATCAACTTCTGGCTTGCGCACTTCAACGATGTTGAGGTGCAATTCGCTGTCGGTCATTGCGGCCAGCTTTTTGCGCAGGCCTTCAATATCCGCACCTTTTTTCCCGATGATAACACCAGGGCGAGCGGTGTGGATGGTGACGCGGCACTTGCGGTGCGGACGCTCGATGATGACTTTGGAGACACCAGCTTGCTTGCACTCTTTCGCCACGAATTCACGCATACGCAGATCTTCGAGCAACAGGTTGCCGTAATCCTTGGTGTCCGCATACCAGCGGCTGTCCCAAGTGCGGTTGACCTGCAGGCGCATGCCAATTGGATTTACCTTATGACCCATTACGCTTGCTCCTCGACCTGGCGAACCTTGATGGTTAGTTCAGAGAACGGCTTGTGGATGCGGCCAAACCGACCACGGGCACGTGGACGACCACGCTTCATGATCAGGTTCTTGCCGACATATGCTTCGGCAACGACCAATTCATCCACATCAAGGCTGTGGTTGTTTTCAGCATTCGCAATGGCAGACTGAAGGCATTTCTTCACGTCAATCGCGATGCGCTTGTTGGAGAAGGTCAACGCGGTCAAAGCCTTGTCAACTTTCTTCCCACGGATCATTTGCGCGACGAGGTTCAATTTCTGCGGGCTTGTGCGCAACATGCGCAGTTTTGCCATCGCTTCATTGTCCGCCACGCGGCGGGGATTCTTATCCTTGCCCATGGCTTACTTCCTTTTCGCTTTCTTATCCGCAGCGTGCCCGTAATAGGTGCGCGTTGGAGAATATTCACCGAATTTCTGACCGATCATGTCTTCAGTGACGTTCACGGGGATGTGCTTTTGCCCGTTATAGACACCAAAGGTGAGGCCAACGAATTGTGGCAGGATGGTTGAACGGCGCGACCAGATTTTGATCACTTCGTTGCGCCCAGACTCCCGCGCTTTTTCTGCCTTCTTGAGGACGTATGCGTCGACAAAAGGGCCTTTCCATACAGAACGGCTCATCTATTAACGCCCTTTCTTCTTGGCATGACGCGAGCGGATAATCAGCTTCTGCGATGCCTTGTTCTTGTTGCGGGTGCGGGTGCCCTTGGTATCCTTACCCCATGGGGTAACTGGCGTACGGCCACCAGATGTGCGGCCTTCACCACCACCATGTGGGTGATCGATTGGGTTCATCGCAACACCACGGACGCTTGGACGCTTGCCCATGTGGCGGACGCGGCCCGCTTTACCAAGGTTTTGGTTCGAGTTGTCAGGGTTTGACACGGCACCAATGGTTGCCATGCATTCCTGACGCACCAGACGCAATTCACCAGAAGAGAGGCGGATCTGAGCATAGCCACCGTCACGACCAACGAACTGGGCATACGTGCCCGCCGCGCGTGCGATTTGGCCACCCTTACCGGGCTTCAATTCGATATTGTGAACGATTGTCCCGATGGGCATGCCAGAAAATGGCATTGCGTTACCGGGCTTAATATCTGCTTTTGCAGAGGCGACAACCGCATCCCCAACAGCCAAACGCTGTGGCGCGAGGATATAGGCCTGCTCGCCATCGCTGTAGCGGATCAACGCGATGAAGGCGGTGCGGTTAGGATCGTATTCGATCCGTTCAACCGTGGCTGTGACGTCAAATTTACGACGCTTGAAATCCACGATACGATAGAGACGCTTCGCGCCACCACCGCGGCGGCGTGCGGTAATCCGTCCGGTATTGTTCCGACCGCCCTTTTTCGTCAAACCCTCAGTCAGGGATTTGACAGGACGTCCTTTCCACAGCTCCGAACGGTCGATCAGCACCAGCCCGCGCTGGCCCGGCGTCGTCGGCTTATACGACTTAAGTGCCATGCTTTCTGTCTTCCGTTTGCTAACGGCAGGTCATTAAAAACCCACCTATGTTGTAAGTCCCCCGAATTGGGTGACCGATAAATGAGGGCCCCGAAGGTCCCAGTGAAATGTCGTTCATACGAACAACAGCAAAGCCCCAGACGAATCTGGGGCTATCGCGATGGCGCTGTGTAGGAAAGTGACGCCCTAAGGTCAAGGCCCCTTCCCGACTGTGCAGCCGCCTTTGCGATGAACAAGGCCCCAACCGCATCCGCAGTCGGGGCCTCGCTGAGGTCAGATCAGGCAAAACGCCCGAACGTGGGACAGATCAAAGACCTGTGGCCACGTCGATTGTGTTGCCTTCTTCCAGCGTTACATAGGCCTTCTTGACATCCTTACGGGTGCCCGCGATGCCACGGAAACGCTTGTTCTTGCCTTTGGTGACAGTTGTATTGACCGCTTTCACCTTCACACCAAACAGGCTTTCAACAGCCTCCTTGATCTGAGGTTTATTCGCATCAATCGCAACTTCGAACACAACCGCATTGTTCTCGGAGGCCATAGTGGCTTTTTCCGTGATGATCGGGCGGCGGATCACGTCATAATGTTCTGGCTTCGTGCTCATTTTAGGCGAGCCTCCAGTGCTTCGACACCCGCCTTCGTCAACACCAGAGTGTCGCGCTTGAGGATGTCATAGACATTCGCGCCCATGGATGGCAGCACATCGAGACCCTCGATGTTACGCGCCGCTTGGGCGAAGTTCGCATCAACCGTTGCACCGTCAATGATCAAGGCACGCTTCCAACCAAGGTTCTTCACCTGCTTGGCCAATTGCGCGGTTTTCGCCTCGGCCATGGCCGCTGCTTCGATGATCACCAACTCGCCTGCTGCCACTTTGGCAGACAAAGCGTGCTTCAGACCAAGCTTACGGAACTTCTTAGGAAGCTCGTGCGCATGGCTGCGTGGGGTTGGGCCTTTGTAAATGCCACCCTTACGGAAGATCGGCGCCTTACGAGACCCGTGGCGCGCGCCACCAGTGCCCTTTTGGCGATAGATCTTCTTGGTCGAATAGCTGACTTCAGAACGGGTTTTAACCTTGTGCGTGCCGGCCTGCGCCTTGTTACGCTGCCAACGGACAACGCGGTGCAGGATGTCAGCACGGGGCTCAAGACCAAAAATGTCATCGCCAAGATCAACAGATCCCGCTTTGCCACCGTCCAATTTAATGACGTCAAGTTTCATTATGCTTCACCTCCCTCGGCAGGGGCGTCCTCTGCGGGGGCCTCGGTTGCAGGCGCAGCTGCGGCGGCGGCGGATTTCAAAGCAGCAGGCAAAACAGCATTCTCAGGGAATGGCTTTTTCACCGCGTCTTTGATGGTCACCCAACCACCTTTGGTGCCAGGAACAGCGCCTTTGACCATGATCAGGCCACGATCTGCATCGGTGCGAACAACTTGCAGGTTTTGAGTGGTGACGCGCACCGAACCCAAATGGCCTGCCATTTTCTTGCCCTTAAACACGCGACCAGGATCTTGACACTGACCTGTCGAACCATGCGAACGGTGGCTGATCGACACGCCGTGAGACGCACGCAAACCGCCGAAGTTATGGCGCTTCATCGCACCCGCGAAACCTTTACCAGTCGAGGTGCCAGACACGTCAACGAATTGGCCTTCGAAATAATGGTCTGCGGTGATTTCTTCACCAACGGCCACCAAATTCTCAGGGTCAACACGGAATTCCGCAAGCTTACGCTTAGGCTCAACCTTTGCAGCGGCGAAATGGCCGCGCATTGGCGCCGAAACGCGCTTTGCTTTTGCGGAACCTGCACCGAGCTGGATGGCAGTGTAGCCATCTTTGTCAGTGGTGCGCTGTGCCACAACCTGAAGACCATCCAATTGCAAAACGGTCACAGGGATCTGACGACCATCTTCCATGAACAGGCGGGTCATACCCAATTTTTTAGCGATCACTCCAGAGCGCAACATATCCGATGCCCCCCTTAGACCTTGATCTCGACATCCACGCCAGCGGCGAGGTCGAGCTTCATCAATGCATCCACAGTCTGTGGTGTTGGATCAACAATATCCAACAGACGCTTATGGGTGCGAATTTCCCACTGGTCGCGGCTCTTCTTGTCGATGTGAGGCCCACGCAGAACAGTGAATTTTTCGATCTTGTTTGGCAGCGGGATAGGCCCGCGCACCTGTGCACCCGTCCGCTTGGCGGTGTTCACGATTTCCTGCGTGCTGGCATCCAGAACGCGGTAATCAAACGCCTTGAGGCGGATACGGATGTTTTGGCTTTGAATGGCCATTACTCTGATCCTTTACGATTGAGAGGAGGGCAATGTGTCACCACATCCCCTCGTCGAACCGGTTTCAATTTGGGTGCGATATTGCACCCAGCGGGTGAAGTTGGCACACGGGGTTTCCCCCGCGTGCCAATCTCAAATCTTAAGCGATGATTTTGGAGACCACGCCTGCGCCGACTGTGCGGCCGCCTTCGCGGATCGCGAAGCGCAGACCATCTTCCATCGCGATTGGGGCGATCAGCTCGACTTCGAACTTCAGGTTGTCGCCGGGCATAACCATTTCCGTGCCAGAAGGCAGGGTCACAGTGCCGGTAACGTCCGTGGTGCGGAAGTAGAACTGAGGACGGTAGTTCGCGAAGAACGGGGTATGACGACCACCTTCTTCTTTCGTGAGGATATAGGCCTCAGCTTCGAACTTCGTGTGTGGCTTCACAGAACCTGGCTTGCAGAGAACCTGACCACGCTCAACGCCCTCACGGTCAACACCACGCAGAAGCGCGCCGATATTGTCGCCCGCTTCACCACGGTCAAGCAGCTTGCGGAACATCTCAACGCCTGTGCAGGTCGTCTTGGAGGTGTCGCGGATACCAACGATCTCAATC
>NZ_JAWLVH010000005.1:0-38851 GCF_033100315.1 Roseovarius sp. 10 | reverse complement strand
GCCCAACGATGTAGCCCGTCGCGGAGCATGCGTTCAGCTTCAGTTGGCAACGGCGTCCCCAAGCGGCACATGTGATAGTAAGCCGCATTGAGGTTGCGCTGCAGAAATTTTGGGATTTTCGGCATCATTCAAGGGGGGTCTCAGGCAAGTAATCTTACGATACCCACTTTATATTAAAAGCTCGCTCGGTTGGTGTTCTTTCCTCAACGATAGTTGGAATCAGCAGGGTGCAGCTTTTGAAAAATCATGCGTCTGAATGCTGAAAACTTATCGTTGGTTAACTCGAGACCGACACAGGCTTAATCCCGCCTCTCTATCGGCTTGCGTTGCATCGGCACAATACCAAATATTTAAAGCATAGTCAGGGCTTTATTACTTTTGCAGTTGGTTATTTGCGCCGTAGTTAAGTCAAGCTTGTTTCTCTGGGATTGTCAAAATCAACCCGTCCAACGCATCAGTAACTTTGATTTGGCATGTTAGGCGGGAGCAAGACGCATTAGGCTCGTGTGCAAATTCAACCATATCCGGCCCCATCAAAGCCTCGGAATGCGCCCACCAATACCAGAAACTACGACCCTAAAATTGGATCAAACATAGGGGGCTTGACAATCGGCCCATTGCAAGCGGTCGCCTGAGGCTGAATTCGACAGCACCGTGTCCCTAAACCGGTCGTTCGTCTTTTCTGCAGCAACTTGGATTAACGCTGTCAAAGTCGAGGGGACATGATCCTTGGCGAAAGCGCTTCGCAAGGCGGGACCCGGCATCGCACACAGGCACCGTCTCCTCAATGCTGGTCGGGCTATGTGCAATGCACACATTTCGCGTAGGGACTTCGCCTACCACACATTTCCTTCCAAAAGGGATGATCGTCGAAATTGCGAATAGCGTGAACGCCAAGCTTGGGTTGCCGTCCGGCGCTGGTCTCGACCGGATGGTGGATCAGCGGCGGGAAATCTCCCTCAGCACAGCTTCGAGGTCCATCACATCGGCATATTTCGCATCAAGATCCGACAGGGCTTGGTCATGGGCCTTCGGCCAGCGGTCACCCACGGCTTCGCGCGCGATGATCGGGCGGAACCCGTGCTGGATCGCGTCGACGGCCGTTGCGCGGATACAGCCGCTGGTCGTCAGCCCGCAAATGATCACCGTGTCGATCCCTCCCGAGGTCAGGCGGCTGGACAGATCCGTTCCGAAGAAGCACGAGGCGTATTTCTTCACCAGCACCGAATCCGCCGGATCTCGGTCCATGCGCGGGTCGATCTCCACCCCGTCGGAGCCAAGACGCAAGTCGGATTGGCCGCCGATCTTCCGTGCCCAGAGACCGGCATCGCCTAGATCGTCGCGCTCATATCCCACAGTCGTGAACAGCACCGGTATTCCGGCGTCGCGTGCCGCACCAATCAGCCGGTTGGAGGCCGCGATGACCGTGGTCGCATCGCTTGCAAGGGGGCGCGGCGGTTCGGTGAAGGCCCGTGCCAGATCAACGACCAGCACAAGGGGTGCGCGACCGAAGCCCAGGCGGCGGCCCCAGATTTCCTGTGCGCCGCTCACAGGAAAACCGTCCCGCCATCGACAACGAGGCTCTGGCCTGTCACGAAGCGGCTGTCATCAGAGGCGAAGAAGCGCACTACGCCTGTCAGGTCATCCGGTGTCCCGGGGCGCTGGATAGCGCGACTGGCGATGAGGGCCGCGCGCTGCTCGGGCGAGACGGTCTCGCGCTCGATCTCCGTGTCGGTGGCGCCGGGAAGCACGGCGTTGACAGTGATGTTCCACCCCCCCAGTTCCCGCGCCATGCCGCGAGTCATACCGATCACGCCTGCCTTCGATGCGACGTAATGCAGGTAATTGGGCCGCCCCATCGGGACCACGGCCGAAGCGATATTGACGATGCGGCCGTGGCCCGCCTCCTTCATCGTGGGGACGGCCGAGCGCGAGGCAAGGAAGACACCCGTGAGGTTCACATCGATCACCTGCCGCCATTCCTCGACGGGGATCTCGGTGAAGGGGCGCATCTTCAGTGTCGAAAAGATCGACGCATTGTTGACCAGGATATCGAGGCGACCAAAGGCCGAAAGGGCGGTGTCGCACATGGTGCGGCAGGAGGTCTCCTCCGTCACGTCGACATGAATGGCGCGGGCCGTGCCGCCTGCCTCAGTGATCTCGGCCGCGACTGTTTCGGCGGCTTCGTGCCGGATATCGGCGACCAGAACGCTCATGCCCTCGGCCGCGAAGCGGGTCGCGAAGGCACGTCCGAGCCCCTGTCCGCCTCCGGTGACGATGACGGCCTGTCCGGCCATGCTGTGTGTGGTCATGTGATGCCCTTTCGTCAAATCAGGCTGGGAAGCCATGTGGCGATTGCGGGGAAGACGGCGATGATCACCATGCCGATGACGAAAAGCCCAACAAAGGGCCATGCCGCTCGGAATACGGTGCCGAGGCGCCCTTCGTTCCAGCCGCTCTTCAGCGCGAAAAGCGTATAGCCGAAGGGCGGCGTCATCCCGCCGACGGTGATGTTCACGAGGAACAAGAGCCAGAACCAGATCGGGTCATAGCCCATTGTCGCGATGATCGGTGTGTAGATCGGGATCACGATTAGCATCAGCGCGATCTGGTCGATGAACATGCAAAGAAGAAAGGGCAGGGCCATCAGGACGAAGAGCATGCCCCACCATCCCAGGTCCATCCCGACCACCATCTGCGTCAGCGCGGTTGCGCCTCCGGTGAAGGCGAGCAACTGGCTGAACAGCTTGGAGGAAGCCATGATCACGAGGATCATCGCCGAGATCCGTGCTGTGGCGGCAAGCGATTGCATCATCATCGGGATGCCAAGTCGTCGGTATACGGCCGCGGTCATGAGCGCGCCGATCACGCCCATTGCACCGGCCTCGGTCGGAGTGGCGATGCCCATCAGGATCAGGCCCATGACCATCATGATGACGATAGAAAAGGGGATAAGCCGGACGGCCGCCATGACGACCTGCGCCGCGCTCGGGCGGCCTGTCCCGTCCTCTTCGGGCGGGGCGAGGGCCGGGTTTCGCCAGACCCGGAAAAAAGAATAGGCAAGGAAGAGCGCAGCCAACAATAGCCCCGGCAGGATGCCTGCCACGAGAAGGCCAGCGATGGACACCCCGGCGAGTGTTCCTATGATAATGACTAGAACGCTGGGCGGGATCAAAGGCGCAAGGCTGGCCCCGGCAAGGATATTGCCGATCGAAAGGCCCGGATCGTAGCCGCGTTTGATCATGGTGGGCAGCAGCGACCGGCTGAGCATCGCGGCGACGCCCATCGCGGCCCCCGAAAGAGTGCTGAAGACTGTGGCAAGCGCAACGGCCAGAACGTATTGCCGCCCCTTCACCTGGCCTACCAGCGTGTCGATCGAGCGGAACAGGACATCCACCGCGTTTGATCGGAACAGGATCTCACCCATCAGGATGAACAGAGGGATGGTGACAAGCGCCCCGGTCGTCGTGGTGTCGTACAGGCTGTTGATGAACATGCCGTAGCCCGCCGGACCCATGATCGCGCCGACGGCGACGAGATTGACCAGCATGAAGGCGACAAAGACGGGCAAGCCGAAAGCCATGAGCGCGAGCAGAAGGCCGATGCCGACCGCGACGGCGGGAATGCCCTCAAGCATGGCGGCCCCCGTCGCCTTGCACCTCGGCGGCCGGGAAAATGGCGAGCCGGGCGAAATACAGCCCCGAGTTCAGCAAGCCATAAGTTATGACAGCCGTCAGCGCCCATTTTGGAAAGCGCACGACGGTGAGCGTGGCGGTGCCACGTTCGAACAGCACGATATTCTCCTGTAAGCTGATCCAGGCGGCCCAGAGACAGGCCGCGGACCCGGCGATCCAACCCAGCCGCAGAAGGAGCGAGCCGAGGCGCTCGGGTAGCATGTCGGGAAGGAGCGTGACCGCCACGTGACCTCCTTCGCGGGTCAGCCATGGCATCACTAGGAAGACGGAAAACAGCAGGAGAAACGATACGAAATCGCTGGCCCACATGGTCGGTGCCACGAAGAAGTACCGCATCGTGACCTCGTAGGCGTAGATCGCGACGATCAGGCCGATGGCCCCGGCTCCGAGCATGAAGCCCGCGAAGGAAATCGCGTCATGGGCAGATGCAAGCCTCGGTAAAAGCCCACCAGGGCTGTCAGTGGTCATTGCGGAAACTCCTTCGGCAAAACTGTCCCCCGGAGCTGTTCCGGAGGACAGAGAGGATTGGCCAGGCGTTAGTCAGGGTGCGATGCCCGCTTCGCGTGCCATCTCGCGGATGGTGGCGATGGCGTCAGGGCTTTGCTGCGCTGCGAGGTCCATTGCGCCGGTGTACCATGCGGTATTGAGCATCCCCATGTAATCCGCGCCAAGCTCGGTTACGGTCATGCCTTCCTGGGCAAGCGTCGCCTCTTCCTCGGCCACCACGCGGTTGAAGTTCTCGACAGCCATCGCCTCGTACTCTTCGGCAACGCGCGAGATCAGGGCCTGGGTGTCGGCGTCGAGCCCGTTCCAGGTGTCGAGGCTCATGAAGACCGGGTGGCCTACCTGTCCGAAGGAGGGGCGCATCATGTAGTCGGCCACTTCGAACCAGCGGAAGCCAACGGCACCCACGGTCGGCCAAGCCGCGCCATCGACGACGCCGCGCTCGAGCGCCGGGTAGATCTCGTTGCCGGGCAGAACCACTGGCGCGCCGCCAAGCGCCTCGATGATCGGATGATAGATCGGGGTGCCCCGGATACGGCGACCGGCCAGTGCGTCCTCGCCCAGCGGCTCCTTAAGCATGATGTGATAGCCGTTCAGGTCATAGAGGACGGCGATGAGCTTCAGGCCGCGTTCCTGGTAGTGCTGATCCACGAAATCCCAGATGCCGGCCTCGCGCAGTTCAGCCGCAGTGCCGTCCATCGCATCAAGCGACATGCCGACGGCCGTGTCGTTGTAGTGATAGGCGCCATTCGTGAAGAGCATGTCGAAAAGGCCACGCGACACCGGGTCGAGCTGCTCGAAGGGCGGGATGGTTTCCGGGCCGAGCCGCGTGAGGCTGAGGGATCCGCCGGATTCCTCTTCAAGCAATGCGAGGAATGGGTCGAGAACCTCGGTCACGGGTGCGTAGCTTTCTCCCCAACTGCTGAGCACGCGCATGTCCTGTGCTTGCGCCGCGAAAGGCAGGACTGTCGCCGCGACGGCTACGCCCTGCAGAAGCATCTTGATAGAATTCATTTCTTTCTCCCTATGAACGGGGCAGGTTTCCGCACGCCCCTTTGATTTTGTGCCAAGCTTTTGTCGAAGGCGGCGCAGATCTGCTTGGCCCGGTCACGCCGCCTATCCTCGATGTGTGGTCACCGTCCATCGTCGTCGTCAGTTCTTCGCAGGGTGATCGACAGGTCGCCCTTTTGCAGCGAGATCGTCTTTCGGTGTTCCATCCGGGCAAGACGGGCGACAAGATCTATGATTGTGCTGGCCGAGAGGCTGTCCTCGGTGGGCGGCGGGAGTTGCCGGACACGCGTGACGGCATCGGCGTCGACATAGGCCCGAAGGATCAGCTCATCGTCCGACAGGCCGGGGAAATCGCGGCGCAGCTCGGCAAGGCTCGGTTCGGGATGATCCTGCGCCGCGATTTCGCGAGCGCGCGGTCGGTCGAGGATGCGGTCGCGGATGTCGGGGTCCATGTGGTCGAGTGCCTCTCGCCCCCACAGGCCAAGGGCATACTGGATGGACTGGTCCGTGACCTGCGCGTAACGATCGCCGGTGATCACGTTCACGGCGGCCTGGGTTCCGACAAATTGCGACAAAGGTGTGATCATGATCGGATAACCGTAATCGGCACGGACCCTTGCGGCTTCCTCCAAGACCTCGGGAAAACGGTCCGACATCCCGACTTTTTCCAGCTGGTAATAAAGGTTGGAGATCATGCCGCCGGGTACCTGGTGCTCGTAGATCGTTGCATCGAAGGCGCTGGGCTGGCCGATCGCAAACCCGTCACGCCGGGCTATACGTTCAAGAAAGGCAGAGGTCCGTTCGATTGGCTCCATGGAAAGAGGCACGTCGAACCCTGCTGCCCTGAGGTTATGACAGACCGCGGTGACGGACGGCTGGGACGAGCCATCGGCCAGCGGCGGAACCGCAGTGTGGATGTGGCGGATGCCCAGTTCGGCGGCCCGCTGCACATTGTAGCTGGCCAGCCCGTTGTTGCAGTGGGCGTGAAACTCAACCGGGATGTCGCCTGCGGCCTCCAGGACCCGCGGCACCAGCTCGGCCATGCGTTCGGGCGTCATCAACCCGCCGACATCCTTGAGGCACAGCCGCCAGGGCCTAAGGCTGGCGGCCTTTGCGACGCGCTCCATGAAATAGGCATCGGTATGGCGGGGCGAGACCGAGTATACGATGTTGACCACGCTCTCCATGCCCATGGCGCGCAACCCGTCATGTTCTTCGCGCAGGGTGTCGAAATCGTTCCACGGGTCCGAGATGCGGGCCACCGTGATGCCGTTGTCGATGACGCGTTGCACCAGTAGCTTGCCGATCGCCTCGGGCACCTTGCCCAGCCCGCTGCGGTACCCGGCGTGAAGGCGCAGGGGCGTCTGGCAGGCCTTGCGTGCGCCAAAGCGCAGCCACTGGAACGGATCCTCGTCGAGATCGCGGATCATCTTCTTGATCTGGACGACAGGGACGAAGAATTCCATCGCCTCGAAGCCGGCTTGGTCAAGCTGTTCCAGCGCGGTGAGCATGGTGCCCGTGCGCATATTGAGCGCCCAAAGGCTTTGCTGGCCGTCGCGCAAGGTGGTGTCGATCAGGTGGATGCGCGGTGCCATGCCTGTCGTCACTCCGTGTCCGACCGGACCAAGAAGAGCCTTTGGCCGAATTCGACGCCGGCGGTGTTCTCGACAAGGCGGCGGGTGATCCTGCCTGAACAGCCTGCCTTGACGTCGATGAAGGTTTTCATCACCTCGATAAGGCCAACAGTCGTTTCCGGCGTCACGCGATCGCCGATGTCGATGAACGGCGAAGCCTCTGGGTCGGGGGCAATGTAGAAGGTGCCCACGACAGGTGCAGTGATCACGGTCTGTCCCACTGTTTCGCCCTCGGTGTCGTTGGCCTGCAGGGGCGCGGTAACAGTCGTTGTGCCAACCGCCGCGGCGGTAGTTTGCGCCTCGCCAGCTGCGGCGGCGGACGAGGCTTGACCCTCAGCCCTCATCTCTTTCTGCGCCAGTGTCAGGGCAGGGGCCGGCGCGGTAGGGGGAGCGAGTGCGTTCGGCTGATGCGTGCCTGACTTGCTGGCGAACAGATGCAGGTCGCCGATCCGCAATTCGATGCTGTCGAAGGCCGATCCCTCGATCACCTCGAGGATCTGCGCTAGCTCCCGTGGCGCCAGGCCACCATGGCTTTCGTCGTTCATGCTCTACGGCCTCTCCTCCCAGGGCGTCCGTCGGCGAGAGGTGGCGAGGTCAAAACTCATCCGTCCAGGCAGTGCGTTGCACAACGCTGCCGTTCGAGCCAAAGCGGCCCGCTACGAAGATTGCCCCGAGATTTCCTCCCTTTGAAGGAGCGGCCCGCAGACCGTCCCCACCCATAATCGTTACTGAACAGGAAGCGCACCTGTCAATACATTAGATATCTTACTTTCGTGTCGTGCGGCGCGGGGAAGGGGTGGCATCACGCCTGTCTGAGCTGCGCCAATTCTGCGCGGATCTCCTCGCCGTGTTCATCGAGAATCGGCGGCGGGCGCACCTCCTTTTCCGGCTGTCCGTCGAAGTTGTAGGGGGCGCGGACCGTCGTGAAGCGACCCAGTTCGCGCGAAGGGGCGCTGATCTTGATACCGAGATGACGGGCTTGAGGATCCTCCAGGGCCTCGTCGGCCTCGTAGGCCGGAGCATGGGGTACTTCCTGTTCGAGGAGGCGGTCACACCACTCGTCGCGCGACCTCGTGCGGAAGACCGGAGTGAAATGGGCGATCAGTGCGTCTTGGTGCTTTACCCGCTCGAGTCGTTCGGAAAAGCGGGAATCATCGGCCAAATGTTCCTGACCCGTTGCGCGTAACAGCCCCTCCCAGAATTTTGGTGGCGACGACAGGTGCAAGGCCACCCATTTTCCATCCGCACATTCGAAAGTGTAGCTTTGCGAAACGACCGGGCGCGAGAGCGGGCCCATCACCTCGCCGGCCGAGAAGTGATGGGTGAAGCTGTCCAGGTTGAAATGGTACATCGCCTCGAGCATAGAGATGTCGATGCGTCGGCCGCGGCCGGTTTGCGCCCGTTCCAGCAAGGCGGCGAGACAGGCCATGGCGGCGTATTGGCCGGTGACCGCATCCGCTATGGCCGGGCCGATGACGCGCGGCGCATCAGGCGGTGTCAGAAGGCGCAGATAGCCGCTGGCCCCTTGCGCTACGGTGTCGAAGGCGGGCCGATCGCGCGCCGGACCGGAGGTGCCGAAGCCCGAGATCGCGCAATACACGAGATCAGGGCGATGCCGGCGGAGATCTTCTTCGCCTGCGCCGAGTTTCTCGGCCACGCCGGGGCGGAAATTCTGGATGAAGACATCGGCGGAGGCGACCAGCTCGTGAAGCGTGGTCCTCCCCTCCGCCGTCTTGGTATCCAGCGCGATGGATCGCTTGTTGCGATTATAGGTCTGGAAATGCGGGGAATAGAGCCCCCCCTTGAAGGCGCGGAACGGGTCACCCGTTCCAGGTTGCTCGACCTTAACGACATCCGCGCCAAGATCGGCGAGGTGCATCGCCGCCGCAGGGCCGGTGATATAGGTGCCGATTTCGACGACGCGGATGCCCGACAGGATCCTGACCATCAGGTTACTCCCCGGCCGCTGCGTCTTCTGGCGACGCGGGGCCGTCATAGGCGATCGCCTCGTCGGCCTTGTGGGACATGATGAACCCGATGGACCGCCGCGTCTCTTCGAAGAGATGCGCGGAAAGGCCGCCTGCGCGCGCGATGAGCGGTATGGCTTTCATCGCACCCTGCGGCCATCCTGCATCCAGCATGCAGGCCGGGATCGCCCCCGACACGTTCACCGGCAGGGGGCGTTCCATGATGGGTCCTGCGTGCTGACCCAGCAGCCTGAGCGCCGTGACATGGCGACCCGCAAGGCCCAGGTCAGCTGCGATGGCCAGTAGCCGGTCCGCACGCGGGTCGCCCGCACTGTGCTGCGGATGGCCAAGGCCGGGCACCTTGCGGCGCGCGGCCTTGTGCTCGTGCAGGCTGGCGATGACGGTAGTCTCGAGGTCGTCATCGTCCCCGGCGCGGGCAACAAGATCGGCCAGGTAGTTGCCAGCGATCTCGGAGCTTCCGGCCACCACGCTGCCCATGCCCAGCAATCCTGCCGCCATCGCCCCTTGCCAAGCCTCGGGGGCGGCGGCCAGCGTCATCCGGGCCGCCTGCACCGAGGGGACGAGCCCATGTTCGGCAATCGCTACAAGGCACGCATCCGTCATCGCGCTTTGGGTCTTGTCGGGCGTCTCGCCCGTCACAAGCAGCCAGAAATAATCCGTGAAGGTGGTCTTGCCGATCAGATCCGCACAAAGGTCATGTCCACGGATGGTGACGCTCTCGGCATCCGACGTCGCTATGGCCGTGAAGGCCTGTGATTGCTTGCCGATCCGCATCGGTTCCTCCTCGTATTGATGTACTGTCGCACGGCGACGTTCCTCTGGTGACGAAGGGTTTAGAGGCGCGCAGGCCTCGGCGCAAGAGCCCGCCTCTTGGTCCGATGCTGTTGATCAGGCCTCCTCGTGTCGGCGCAGTCCGAGCATCGCGCGCGCCTCGGCCCATGTAGCGACGGGGCGCTCGTTCTTGTGACAGATCTCGACCGCGCGGCGGACAAGGGCGGCGTTCGAGGGCGCAAGCCGGTCGCGGTCGAGCCGCACATTGTCCTCCAGCCCCGTGCGGACATGGCCGCCCGCAGCGATCGCCCATTCGTTCAGCGTCAGCTGGTGCTGGCAGATGCCCGCCGCGCACCACGGGGCATCAGGGCCGAAGAGGCGATGGACGGTCTTGATGTAGAAATCGAAGACCTCGCGGTCCACGGGCATGGCATTTTCCACGCCCATGACGAATTGGACATAGGGCGTCCCCGCCAGCTGGCCCTTGTCGGCCATTTCCTTGGCTTTCAGGATATGGCTGAGGTCGAAAGCCTCGATCTCGGGCTTCACATCATGGGCCAGCATCTCGGTGGCGAGCCAATCAACGAGATCGGGCGGGGTTTCATAGACCCGCGTGGGGAAGTTGTTGGAGCCGACGCTGAGCGAGGCCATGTCGGGGCGCAAGGGCAGCATGGCACCGCGCGCTTGACCCGCGCCCGAGCGCCCCCCGGTCGAGAACTGGATGATCATGCCGGGGCAGTGTTTTTCGAGCCCTTCCTTCAGCCGCGCAAATTTCTCGGCGTCGGAGGAGGGGGTTTCGTCGTCGTTCCTGACATGGGCATGGACGATGGCGGCCCCGGCCTCGAAGGCCTCGTGGGTCGATTCCACCTGTTCCGAAACGCTGATCGGCACGGCGGAATTGTTCGCCTTGGTGGGCAAAGAGCCTGTGATGGCGACACAGATGGTGCAGGGATTGGTCATGTGACGCCTTCCTCCGATCTGTTCATTCGGGTTCCTCGCGCCTACAGGGTTGAAAAGGGTTTCAACCGCCGGTCTCGGTCATGCCTGCCTGCATCTCCTTGGAGTAACCGGGCAGGACGCGGGCATCGATCACCACCGCATGACCTTCGCGCCACAGCGCGATGGCATGCCTGATCGCATCGACAAGGGCCGCGGGGGTCTCGACCGGGCCGAACCCCCGCAAACCCTGCGCGCGCGCGATGGCCGCGATGTCGATGTCCGGGCCGGTGATGGCCTGTCCGATGGCCTTGTTTTCCACCGGCCGGTCGCGCATCCGGGCGACTTTTTCCTGGTGGACCTCGTCGTTGAAGAAAGAGCGGTTGTTGCAGACCACCGCGATCATCGGCACCTTGTAGCGAGCCGCGGTCCAAAGGGCGGAATTGCCCATCATCACGTCCCCGTCGCCAAGCACTGCCACCGGGATGCGCGCCGTGTCGCGCAGCGCAAGGGCCGCGCCGATCAGCATGCCCGGCCCCGAGGCGATGCCCGCCCCGCCGTCGTAGCCAAGGTAGTCGAGCGGATGGCGGAAGGGGCGCGCGGCCCCGTCCCAACCCAGCGGAAGGCGCACGAAGCACGGGGTTTCCCCCGCGAAGCCATGGGCGATGGCAGCCGAAAGGCCGGACATGTCCATTGCCGTCACGCCCTCGTCGGGTAGCGGCGGAAGCACCGCCGCTGCCGCCTCCCTCGCACCGGGTGTGGGTGTCAGGCCCATGGCCTTGCACAGCGCCGCGATAACCGCGTCGGGCAGGCAGGCCATGTGCAGATCGGGCTGGGCGTAGCCCATGTGGTCGAGGCTTGCGCCACTGGCGAGCTGGTGGTCGAGCGAGATTTCGACGACGAAGCGGGTGTCAGCGCCCGGTGTGACGCCCGCCTCGGCAAGCGTCCCGGCCAGATCGACCCAGTCGAAGGCGACGATCAGATCGGCCTCGGCCAAAGCCCGGCGCGGCGCTTCGGCGATGAAAAAGGCAGGCGGTCCGATATGTGCCGGATGGTCGGTCGGGAAGCTGGCCCCGGTCTTGATATCGGTGATCACACTGGCGCCTACGGCGTCTGCCAGCGCGACGCGGGCGTCCCAATCCGCCGTGCTGCGCGACACCCTGCCCATGAGGAACACAGGCCGCTCGGCTTCGGCCAGCCGCGCAAGAAGCCAGGCCAGGTCTGCCTCGGCGGGAGGCGGCGGGGTCGGAACGGCCGGTGTCGCGACGCGGCGTGGGGGCAGGCCTTTGGGGACCGGATCTTCCTGCACGCTCACATCGAGGCAGACATAGGTGGGGGCCATCGGGGCGGTGCGGGTGATCGCATTGGCGCGGTGCATCGCGTTGAGCGTGGCCGACAGGCTGATCGGCTGGTCATCCCATTTCACGAAGCCCCGCACGAGTACCCCCTGGTCGCGCGCGGTGTGGATCCAGTCGATCCAGGGCCGCCGCCGCGCGGCATCTAGCGGGCCGGTTGCCCCGAGGATGAACATCGGCACCCGGTCGCACCAGGCGTTGTAGATCGCCATGGAGGCATGCATCAGCCCGACGTTGGAATGCAGGATTACCGCCATCGGCTCTGCCGTCACCTTGGCCCAGCCATGGGCGATGGACACGGCATGCTCCTCATGCAGGCACAAAAGGATTTGCGGATCGCGGTTGCCGAGGTGATTGACGAGGCTGTCATGCAGGCCGCGAAAGCTCGAACCGGGGTTGAGGGCGACATGGCGAAAGCCCATGTCCCGCAGGGTCTCGGCGATGCGGTCGCTGCCCCAGTCGGGAGATGCCAGGAACGGCACCGGGGTTTCGACGGAACGGGGGTCGGATGTCATCGGGAAGCTTCCTTCTGGGTCGGGCCGGCCGCCTGCGTCAGAGCGCGCCAAATGATCCGGAGCAGCAGGGCTTTCCAAGACCTGCGCGGCTCGGTATTCTTTGCGAGTGAAGTGATGGAATCGGCAGAGCTTTGAAAGATCACAGGGGTCAGGACCTTCCGGCGGAGTTGCCGTCGACGCAATATGCGCAGGAGCGGGTCGCGCATCTTGTCCGGCTTTGCGCGCGCGGGTTCAACCGTTCGTTGGCGCGAAGGCTGGCGGAGCATGGCATTCCCTTTGGACAATGGGTTTTCCTGCGCATCCTGTGGAAGCAGGAAGGGCTGACCCAGAAGGAACTGAGCGAGATGGCCAGCCTCACCGAGCCCACGGTTCACAGCGCGCTGACCAAGCTCGAAAAGGCCGACATTATTGAGCGGTGCACCGAAGATGGCAATCGGCGCAAACAGCATGTCTACCTCACGCGGAAGGGCCGGGACCTTCAGGCCGTTCTTGAGCCGCTGGCCGTGGACGCCAACGAGGTTGCGCTGACCGGGATCGCGCCCGAAGATCGGCAGGTTCTGCATGATCTCTTGATCACGATCCTTGAAAATCTCGCGCGGGACGAGGCCGAAGCCGAGGAGGCGGGCATCCGTATTCCGCCGACACGCGGCTTCGCGGTCTGAGCGCATCGCCCGGTTACCCCGCCAGCTCGGCAAGCCGTGCCCTCAGCCTGGACATCGGCATCACCTCGCGGATCGGAAGATCGCTTTCGCCCGCTTCGGGCGCAACGCTGAGGCCTTCGCCGTCCCAATGCCACCAGTAGACGATCTCACCGGCGCGGTTGCGGATCGGAAGGCGGAAGAGCGGAAAGGCGCGGGCACCCTCAGGCAGAGGCGCATGACCGATCGCCCGGGCCTTCGCTCCCTCCTCCGAGAGCGCGCGCGACAGTTCCACCATAGCGGTGAAGGCGGTGTCGCCACGGGCGATCTCTGCTGCCGACAGGGTGCCACCAACAGGCGCGATGGCGCGGACCACGTCCGGGTAGGGGGCGCGGACATGGGTGACCTGCAGGTGCCTCGGCCCTGCTTCTGTTGCGATTTCGAGGATGTCGCCGGGGGCGAGCAGAACCGGTCTGGCCTCGGGGCCTTGCTGGACGTGCGCGATCATCGGGACCTCACAGGGAATAGGCTTCGTAGCTGGCGGGGTGGAAGATCTCTTCGACCTTCAGGCGACGCTTCGACAGGCCCTGCCGGTGATGCATGTCGAGGAAGGTGTCGAGCACGTGCTCGTTGCCCGGCACCCCGTATGTCCATAGGTTGCGACCGATCAGCTGTCGCGCCTGGCTCAGCGTGTCCTCGACGAATGGCATGGTTACCTTGGTGGCCGAAGTATCTGCCAACGCGGTCTCGGCCATCGTTTTAGCCTGGGTGAAGCCCTTGAGCAACGCGCCGGGCAGCCAGGGGTTCTGATCTGCGATGGTCCGGCGGATGCCCAGCACATGCATGATGGGGAAGATGCCCGTGCGCTCGTAGTGCTCCGAGGCGGCCCGGATGCCGTCGGCGAAAAGGCGACCGACATGGGGGTGACCTTCGTCGAAACAGGCCAAAGAGCGGGGGCCGATGAAGCCGT
This sequence comes from Roseovarius sp. 10, assembly GCF_033100315.1. NCBI lineage: Bacteria > Pseudomonadati > Pseudomonadota > Alphaproteobacteria > Rhodobacterales > Roseobacteraceae > Roseovarius > Roseovarius sp. 10. The sequence continues at coordinate 24,834 of NZ_JAWLVH010000005.1, read as the reverse complement.
CGATCTCGCCCGCGCGCAGCATCGCGTCGAGCGTGGTATCCTCGGGCGCCGACATGACCGTGACATCCTCGGGCAGATCGACCTTGATCTTCTCGGGGCGGCCCGGCGCATGCATACCGCCGCGGACCCATTCGATATCCGAGGGTTTGACGCCGTAGTCCTCGAGGATACCACGCGCCCAGACATTCGCCGTCAATTGCCATTCGGCGATGCCGATGCGGCGTCCCTTCAGGTCCTCGGGGCCGGTGATCCCCTTGTCGGTGCGGATGTAGATCGAGGAGTGCCGGAAGGCGCGCGACAGGAACACGGGCACCGCCACGTAGGGCGAGGCCTCCTCGGCGGTCTTCACGCAATAGGAGGAAAAGGACAGTTCCGAGATGTCGAACGCCTCGTGCCGGAAGGCGCGGAAGAACATCTCCTCGGGCGAGAGGAGCTGCGTGACGGGCGTGACCCCGTCGATCTGCACGCGACCGTCATGAATCGGCCGCGTTCTGTCATAATCGCCCATCGCCAGGGACAGCGTCAGTTTGGCCATGTATTTTCCTCCCGGTTCCTGTTCGTCTTGGGTGTCATTGGTGGTGCAACGTCACCCGGCCGCCGGTTTCGGCGCTGTGCAGGATGGCGTGACAGATCTCGAGACTGGCGCGGCCCCAGCCGTCGCTTTGGGCCGGGCGCGCGCCCCGGCCGCGCAAAAGCGCGTGAAGCCCCGCCAGCACCGGCGCGCGTGGCGCGGGGGCGGGCGGGGCGGGGACGAGGCCGCGCTCGACATTGCCCCAGATCTCGACGCCATCGGCAACCAGCCTGAGATCGGCGTCATCGCAGCTGATGGTGACGGGGCCGAAATGCTCGGCGTGGGGCGCCGGCGGCGGGGCCTCGACCGCGCCATAGGTGCGGCCGGATTTCAGCCGCGCCTCCTCCTCCGGCGTGCGGACCGTCGCAAGCGCGCGCCGGGCCTTGCCATAGGCGTCAGCGGCTTTGGGATGGCCCAGTTCCCCGACATCGCCCATCAGCACATCGCTGTCGAAATGGGCATAGCCCGAGTAGGTGAGCGTGGCGAAGCCGCCCCCCTCGAAGCCCACCAGCGCGCTATAGGCCCCTTCGGTCGGGCGTGTGCGATCCCACGCGCCGGTCATGGCCATGACATGGGTGGCGCGCGCGCCCATCAGGAGGCGCATCACGTCCACCTGGTGCACTGCCTGGCTGAAGAGGACCCCGCCCCCCTGCGCGGTGTCCAGTTCCTCGGGGCGGCGGGGCCGGTAGAGGAAATCCGTGTAGTTGAAGGCATGGAGCATCCGCACCTTGCCATAGGCGCCCGAAGCGATCAGCTCGGCAGCCTTCAGAACGGGCTGGTCGAAACTGTGGCTCGGTCCGGTCAGAAGCTGCACCCCGGCCCGCCGCGCCGCGGCGACGATGGCGTTGGCATCCTCCATCGACACGGCGAGCGGCTTTTCGATCAGCAGGTGCTTGCCGCGTGCCGCGAGGATCTCTGCATGTTCGCGGTGCATCTGGTGGGGCGTGGCGATATAGACCGCCTCGACCTCGGGATCGTCTGCCAGATCGGCCACGGTCGCATGCCCGCGCCCGCCGAACTCCGCCTCGAAGGCGGCGCGGCTTTCGGCGCGCGGCGCCGCACAGGCCACGAGGCGGACATGCGGATCAACGCGCAGGCTGGGCAGGGTCAGCATGAAGCCGCGCCCCAAGCCCGCCACGCCCAGCCGGAGGGGATCAGAGATCGACAACGAGATCACCCGTCCTGGCGCGCGACACGCAAATCATAATGTGATCGCTCTTTTCCTCGTCCATCAGCACGAGGTCGCGGTGGTCGACATCCCCCTCGACCAGCGTGCATTTGCAGGTGCCACAGGTGCCGCTTTCGCAAGAACTGACGGTGGGTTCGCCCGCGTCGCGCAGCGCCTCGAGGATGGAGCGATCCGCCGGCACCTCGATGGTGCGTCCGCTCTTGGCAAGGGTGACTCGAAAGGCCGCGTCGTCCTCGCGCACGACAGCGACGGCGTTGAAATCCTCGAAATGCACGCGCTCTTCGGGCCAATGGCCCGATATGGCCTTGATTTCTTCCATCAGGGGGGAGGGGCCGCAGCAATAGACATGCTCCTTGCCCGGCTCCGCGAAGTGATCCCAGAAGTCATAGAAATTGTCGAGTTGCCCGCCATCATGATGGATGATCGCGTGCTCGAAGGCGCTACATTCCTCGAGATAGGCGGTCTCCTCGGGACTTCGCGTGCAATAGATCAGTTGAAAACGCTTGCCCTGCTCCTTCAGGTGGCGCGCCATCGACAGGATCGGCGTGATGCCGATGCCGCCACCGATCAGGAGATACGCGTCGGCCTTGACCAGTTCGAAGTCGTTTTCGGGGGGCTCGATGCTTAACGTCGAGCCAACCTGCGCATCGTCATGCATCGAGGAAGAGCCGCCCCGCGAGTTCGGCTCTCTCTTGACCGCAACGACATAAGTGTCGGGTGCCGCCCCGTCATTGACGAGCGAATAGCGCCGCATCGCCCCGCTGGGCGTTTCGACGGTGATATGGGCACCCGGCGTGAAGGCGGGCAGGCTGCCGCCCTTTGGCCGCGCTAGCGTGAATTGGCAGATGTCTTTCGTCAGGTTGTCGCGCGCGCCGACCTGCAATGTCATCCTGTTTTCAGGGATCATGTACGCTGCCTCCCGTTCAGCCTCTTGACGGCTTTATATTAGATATCTAATCTATTCGTCAAGTTGCCGCAGGCAGCCGGAATTTCAAGGGAGGCGCACGATGCTGAACAAGGAAGAGAATGATCTGCTGACACGGGTCGAGGGCGACTGGCCTATGGGCGAGCTCATGCGCCAGCATTGGGTGCCTGTCTGCCTGTCCGAGGAAGTGGCGGAACCTGACGGCAAGCCATTGCGGGTCGAAGCGATCGGCAGAGCCTACGTCTGCTTCCGCGACACCGAGGGGCGGCTGGGCCTGCTTGACGAGTTGTGTCCGCATCGCAAGGCTTCGCTGGTTTATGGGCGCAACGAGGAATGCGGCCTGCGCTGCCTGTATCATGGATGGAAGTTCGATGTAGACGGCAATTGCGTGGCCATGTCCTCGGAGCCACAGGAATCGCCGCTGCATGGCAAGGTCAAACACCGTTCCTATCCGGTGGTGGAATGCGGCGGCTTTGTCTGGGCCTGGCTGCATACCGAGATAGAAGCCCCCGAATTCCAGCGCCCGGCCTTTGCGCCGGACGACGACACTCGGGTGTCGATTCTGAAGATGCGCATCCCGGCCAACTGGGCGCAGATCACCGAAGGGCAGATTGACAGCGCGCATTCCTCGTCGCTGCACTCCTCGGACATGAAGCCCGCGCGGGTGGAGGGTGCGGCGGCCGATGACAAGTCGTGGTACCGGCCGTCGACCGACAAGTCGCCCCGGATGCAGACCCAGACGACGCCCTATGGCTTCCACTACGCGGCGATCCGCAAGCCGATCAAGAACGCCGGCACGCACAACTACCTTCGGATCACGGAGTATATAGCGCCCTTCACCTCGCTAATCCCGCCCAATAACAATTACAACGTGGCAACCGTGATCGTGCCGATCAGCGACGAGGAATCGCATTTCCATTTCATTGCTTGGGGCGGCGTCGCCTGTCCGCCCACTGATGAGTGGCGGCGTTTTGCCCATACCGTTCCGGGAGAGCATCTGGATCATCTGTGGCGGCCGAAGCGGACGCTTGAGAATGACTTTCTGCAGGATCGCGACCTGATGAAGGAGGGGCATTTCTCGGGCGTTCTAGGCATTCCCAACCAGGATCTCGTCATGTGGGTCTCGATGGGCGCGCGGGTGGACCGGTCCTCGGACCTGTTGGGGGCATCGGACCTCGCGATCGTGGAGTTCCGCCGGTTGATGAGCGACGCCGCGCGCCGCGTGGCCGAGGGCGGACCGGCAATCGGCACCGAGGAGCCGCGGGTTCCGCAGGTGACCATCTCGTCCAAGGAGGGTGTCTATCCCAAGGACGTCGATTGGCGGACCATCGAGGATTCCACAGGAGCCGTCGCCGCCGCCGAATGAGCGCGGCGGCGGACGAATCCCTTGACGGATTGTCGCGGGCAAAGATAGATTTCTAAGACGTAGATATCTAAGATATCTGAAGTGGTGGATGTGGAGCCTTTCACAGCCCGCTGTAAGGGGAGGGGTTAATGCCCGAGGATCGACTACACGCGCCGGTGGGGGACGCGGTGTCTCACGTGCCGCTCGGTCAGTATATTGGGGGTGACTTCCGCCCTGGTCGTGGCTCTATGCGGGCGGTGCATTGCCCGTCCAATGGGCACCTGCTGGCGCAGATCGAGGACGCCATCGCATCTGATCTTGACGAGGCTGTCGCGGCAGCGTCGGAAGCGCAGCGCGCCTGGGCTGATATGGGGCCTGTTGCCCGTGGTGTGGCGCTCAAGTCGGCCGCTGCGCGTATCCGGGACTCAGCCGAGGAACTTGCCCTGATCGATGCGCTGGATTGCGGGAACCCGCTGCAGGGCATGCGGTTCGATATCGGCCTCGGCGCGACACTAATGGAGTATTTCGCGGGTCTGACGGCCGAAGCCAAGGGCGAGACCATTCCGCAGCCCGGCAACAAGCTGACCTTCGTCACGCGCGAGCCCATGGGGGTGGTGGCGCGAATCGTGCCCTTCAACCACCCCGCGCTTTTCGCCATCGCGAAGCTTGCCGCGCCCTTGGCCGCGGGCAATGCGGTGATCCTGAAACCCTCCGAGGAAACGCCACTCTCCGCCTTGCGGGTGGCCGATCTGATCGGCGATCTGTTCCCCAAGGGCTTGATAGCGGTTCTGACCGGTGGTGCCGATATCGGCGCGGCGATCTGTGCACATCCCGGCATTGCGGCCGTCGGGCTAATCGGCTCCGTGCCCACGGGGCGCGCAGTCATGCGCGGCAGTGCCGAGACCCTAAAGCAGACTCAGCTGGAGCTGGGCGGCAAGAACGCGCTGGTGATCTGCGAGGACGCGGACGTCAAACGCGCGATCGCAGGCGCGGTCAAGGGCATGAACCTTGGCTGGACGGCTGGCCAATCCTGCGGATCGACCAGCCGCGTCCTTGTCCACGAAAGGCATTACGACACCGTTGTGGCGGGGATCGCCGCGGAGTTCGATGCGGTCAGGCTTGGACGTCCGGAGGAGGAGGGGACCGAGATGGGCTGCCTCTCGACCGAGGCGCAGTACAACAAGGTTCAGGGCTTCATCGACCGGGCGCTGACGTCCGGCGCGCGGATGGCCGCCGGCGGCCCGCCCAAAGGCGTCCCCGCCGAGGGCTTCTTCGTGCGCCCGACCTTGTTCTGTGACGTCGCAGCTGATGCTGAGATCGCCCGCGAAGAGGTATTCGGCCCCGTTCTGACCGTTCTGCCGTGGCGCGACGAGGCGGAGATGCTGTCGGTGGTCAACGGGTTGGACGTGGGTCTTACGGCCTCGGTCTGGACGCGTGACATCGACCGGGCGATGCGTCTGACCCGCAGGATCGAGGCTGGCTACGTCTGGGTCAACGACACCAGCGATCACTACCTCGGCGCGCCCTTTGGCGGGGTCAAGCAATCCGGCATCGGACGCGAAGAATGCTTGGGCGAGATGCTCGCCTACACGGAAACCAAGACCGTCACCATCGTGTCGCAGGGTTGAAGGACCCTGCGCCGCGGCAGTGGCATTCAACAACAGCAAGGGAGGTTGCTATGAAACTCAAGACACTCGGCTTTGCCGTCGGCATGATGCTGTCGGCCACTGCGGGACAGGCACAATCGGTGGACCTGACTCTGTCGGGGGGAAACCCCGGCGGTCTCTGGTCGCTGCTGGGCGCCGGACTCGATCGCGCCGTCAAGGTGGACGATGACACCTCGGTTATCACCTACCAGGCAACCGGCGGCGGTTTCGCCAATATCGGTCTGCTCGCAGCCAACAGTACGGACCTGGGCCTTGTCCATGACGCAGAAATCGCACTTGCGCTTGCAGGACAGGAGCCGTTCAGCGCCCCTGTGACCAACATGATGGCCATCGGCTACATGTACAACTGGGCCCCGATGCATTTCTTCCTCGATAGCGACATGGCCGAGGAATACGGGATCACCAGCATCGCGGATATCGCGGCATCGGGTGCATCGGTCACGATCGGGATCAATCGTTCGGGCAACATCACGGGCGATGTGGCGCTGTTCATGCTGGCGCAGGCCGGGCTCGACGAGGCCACTCTGGAAGCCAACGGGGGGTCCTTCGTGCGCGCCGGGGCAAATGAGCAGGGCGACCTGATGCAGGATGGTCGGATCGACATGGCCACCAACGGGATCTTCATCGGGCATTCGTCCTTCCGGGCGATCGACGAAAACACCGACGTCGTTCTGCTCGACATCCCGGCCGACGTGATCGCCGCGACCAACGAAGCCTTCGGTACCTCGAGCTATGTCATTCCGGCGGGCAGCTATTCGAACCAGGGTGCCGACGTAAATACCATGGCGCTTGGTGCGATGCTGGTCACCACTGATGCGATGTCCGATGAGGTCGCCGCCTCGCTGGCCCGCAGTTTGTACACCAACGTCGACGAAGTGCGTGCCGTGCATGGTGCCATGGCACAGCTCACGCCTGAGCTTCTGGTCAGCCAGACGGTCCTGCCGTTCCACCCGGGCGCAGAGGCCGTCTACCGCGAAGCAGGGCTGCTGGAGTGACATTCTCCCTGGTTTCCACTGGGCGCCGGCGCACCTTCACGGGTGCGTCGGCCACGACCCTCACCGTGCTGGCCGCAGCCTTCGCCGTGTGGGTCATTTACGCGAACCTGTTCGTGATTTCAGACCCCTTGGTGCTGGGCATCCTGTTCGTGTCCGGGATCCTGACGCTGCTGTTCCCGGTCATCGGTCCGTCGCCGAACTCGGATGACACTCCGCTGATCCTTGACTGGGTGCTGTCCGGCGTCAGCTTCGCGGCGGGCGTCTTCTTCTTTCTCAATGCCGAGGTGATCTCGGATCGCATCACGCTGCTTGATCCGTTTACCGGGCCGCAATTCTTCTTCGGCACTGCCCTGCTTCTGCTGACGCTCGAAGCGACGCGGCGCACGACCGGTGCGGGGCTGACTGGGATCGTCGTCCTGTTCCTGCTCTACAACTGGTTCGGCTACCTGCTGCCACCGCCCTTCGGACACGGGATCTCGGACTTTAGCTACCTGCTCGACATCCTGGTTTTCACCACCGACGGCATCTTCGGCGTTCCGGTTCAGGTCGTCGCGAGTTATGTCTTCCTGTTCGTCCTATTCGGCACGCTTCTGTCGGCGGCCGGCGGCGGGGAATTCTTCTTTAACCTCGCCTCGGCCGCAACTGGCCGCAGCCGGGGTGGCCCCGCGAAGATCGCGGTGATCTCCTCGGGTCTCTACGGCACGATGTCGGGCAGCCCGACTTCGGANGGGTGGCCCCGCGAAGATCGCGGTGATCTCCTCGGGTCTCTACGGCACGATGTCGGGCAGCCCGACTTCGGATGTCGTGGCGACGGGGTCGATCACGATCCCGATCATGAAACGGCTGGGCTATTCGAAACGCTTTGCCGGTGCGGTCGAGGTGGCCGCCTCGACCGGGGGTAGCGCGATGCCGCCCATCATGGGCTCGGCCGCCTTCATCCTCGCCGAATACACCGGCACACCTTACCGAGAGATCGTCTATGCCGCGGTGTTGCCTGCGCTTCTCTACTATTGTGGGGTGTTTCTTCAGGTGCATCTGCGCGCCGTGCGCGAAGACCTGCGCCCCTACGGCGACGACATGCCGACCCTGTGGGGCACGGTGCGGCTGGGCTGGCCCTTCCTGATCCCGATCGGGATCATCATCGGCGTCCTGATGGCGGGCTATTCGCCGGTCTTCACCGCCGGTGCGGGGGCGGCTGCTGTCGTGGCCGCGGCGATGCTGACGGCGCGCACACGCATGACCTTGTGGCGCATTGTCGAGGCGCTGGCCGAGACGACCCTGCGCATCCTGCCGGTTGCCGGGGCCTGCGCCGCGGCGGGTCTGGTCATCGGAGGGCTGTCGATGACGGGCCTCGGGATGAAGGCGGCAAATGTCATCATCGAAGTATCGGGCGGGGCAGCCTTTGCCACGCTGGTCATCGCCGCGATCGTGACCATTATCCTCGGCCTCGGGATGCCGACGCCATCAGCCTACATCCTGGCTGCCGTACTGGTCGGCCCGGCCTTGATCGAGGTGGGCTTCCCCATGCTCGCCAGCCACATGTTCCTGCTCTACTTCGCGATCCTGTCGGCATTGACACCGCCCATCGCGGTGGCGGCGCTCGCGGCGGCGGCCATCGCCCAGGAAGATCCGTTCCGCATAGCGTTCTCGGCTGTGCGGCTTGCGGTGCTCGGGTTCCTGATGCCCTTCGTCTTCATCTGGAACCCTGCCATCATCGGGCAGGGCGACCCCGTGCAAATCGCGATGATCGCCGTGGGCGGTATGGCGGCGGCTGCGGCCATCGCCGTGGCTGTCGAATGGGTCTGCGCAGCAAGTAAGGTCCTTGGCTGGGGCCAGCGTATCATGCTCTTAGTAGGAGCTGTTGCCGCTGTTGCCCCTGAACCCATGATTGCTTCGATTGGGATCGTGGGAACAGTTGTGCTCCTTGGGGTTTTCTATAAGCGTTCTCAAACAGAGCAAGTCAGTTCCCAGACAAAAAACAGCACATGAAGATTACTCTACATCAAAGAAACATGCACCCGGTTGCATGCCAACCGGGCGCATAAAGACTTGCAGAGCGATATGAAACTTTTCGACCAAGTAGCGGACACGGCGTCGATTGTTTGGCGGCATGAACAACGCCTGCAAAAGAAAAACGAATAAGAAGTCGGACAAACTATTCTAAATTTTTGACCCAAAAGGGCGTCGGTACCTGCCTGAATCCTGTAAGCGGCATTTACGTCCTTTTACTGAGCAAGGTCGATTTTGAAGCAAGGCTGTTCCATACTGGACGATCACATCGACCCTCGACGATCTGCGCTAATCATGGCGCGATCAGTTCTGCGCGAGCAGAGCAGGGTGTCGGTTGCGAAATCTTCATTGCGCTTCAGAAAGCCCAAAGCCCACGCCGGAGAGTTAGCCGTTGTGAAGCTTCTGGTGCAGGTGTGTTTTTGGATCTCAGAAGTCCGTATCGGATCGTTCAAGAATGTGGGGGAGGCGCCATGCTGGGCGAACTGATCGCGCTGTGTTCGGCAGGTTTCTTCGGCCTCGCTGGGGCGGCCATCGCCAAGGGCGCACAGCATCAGCGGGGCGACAACGGCGCATTCCTGTCGATCGTTTTGACCTTGCTTTTTGGGGCGCTCATCTGGCTCGTGCTCGGGCCGGAGCAGGGATGGCCGACAAGATGGGACGTTTTGGCCACGGGTATGGGGTTTTTTGTTGCCTCAGGCTTGCTGGCCACAGTCTTCGGACGTCTGACCAATTTCCGTGCTATCGCTTTGTCCGGGGCCATTCGCGCCAGTCTTTACCGACGGCTGATCCCGGTCTTTTCGTTGATCCTCGCTTTCGTGCTCCTCGGGGAGCGGTATGAGCCTTTCGCCTTTGCGGGCATGGGACTGATCCTAGGCAGTGTCGTCCTGACGATGCGCGAACGCGCGCCTGCACGGCAGGCGTTCGATGAAGTGCCTGCCAGCCAACTGCGGCTTGGCGCAATCTTCGGGGCCGTCTGTGCGCTGTGCTACGCAGCGGCCTATGTGGCGCGGAAACTGGCGATGGGGGCCGTGCCGGATGCCGCTTTTGGGGCGATGGTTGGCGCTATCACAGGGGTCCTTTGGTACATCGTTGCGGCCCCGTTCAGCGCGCGTTACCATGCTAGCCTGACAGGTGTCTTCCAGGATGCCGGACCCTGGCAGTGGATCGCGGCGGCCTCGTTGTCTGTCGGTCAGGTTCTGCTGTTTTTCGCGCTAAAACATGCTGATGTGGCCGTAGTGGCGATCATCGGCACCACCGAGCTGTTCATCGGCGCATATCTGGCCGCCTATCTATTCAAGACCGAGCCACCGCCTGGCCTCTGGCTGGTGCTAGCGACGGTCCTGGCCACGGTCGGGGTCGTCATGGTCGCAATCGGCTGAGCAGGTCGCGCGCAACTGCGCTTTGCCCTGAATGGCGGTCTTGCTATTGGCAAGCCACGTTTGAAGATGCTTATTCAGCCAGGGAAGTATGAAGGCCGTGTTCAACCCAGTGAGGACGAGCGCCACCAAGAAAAGGCCGAAGGGGGCGGGAAGCCGTGTCGTTACGGGCTCCAGCACAACGACAAGTAGGACCAATGCGGGATAGACAGCCAACATGCTGACCGTCCAGCGTTTCCACATCGGTGGCATTGGCGGCGGGGGGACACTGGCTGTGTCCAACTCGAAAAATCCGTTGCGCCCCCGTGCTTGCCGCTCCGTGATCTCGGCTAGGGCCAGCGCCTCGATCTCAGCCATCAGCGGTAGCTGCGAGGGGTCGCTCTTCCATTCCAACATTGCTCGCGTGCTAGCAAAACGGAGCATGACGTAGACATTGGTGCCAAGACGGCAATCCCTGCGAATTATGTCCCAAGACAATAGGCGCGCGGTGGCACTCGTTTCCTCTCGCATCCGCGTAAAGAGGGCCACACATCGAGCGGCGTCCTCCCGGGCCACGCGAAGTGATACGAGGAGGCCAGGCAGATCGTGTTCTAGGATAGCCGCAGTCATGTTCATACCTACATAAACGCAGGTACATCTATGCCATGGTAGAAAGCGATTTCTTAGAGGTCTAATTGACGCACTGGCGGCCTCGGTTCCAGGCGTGGGGAGATGGCAGGAGAAGGTGCCTGAAGGCGAGGTGGCTTCCGGAGTGACTTCTACGGTCTCTGGATTCCTTCAGGAATCCACCTTTCCCTGAGTGCTGGTTGCGCAAGTCCCTGAAAATGAATCGAAATCTCAGCCGAGCCGGCGCATGTGGCTTCCGGGTATTTTCAAAACCTTGTCATCCTTACACTAAACTTTTGGCCAGTAGTGCTCCCAGAGTAGGTGTTCGCCTAAAACGCCCAGAGGCGGATAATGCAGAATTACCCGATCCTTTTAATCCGCCGCTCGGATGTGCTTTTGCAACCCGATGCCCAATTGCTAAGGACAAATGCACAAAACTTGTTCCAGAGCTGAGGTCGTTAGACAATGGTGTTCAAGTTGCTTGTCATTTTGCTGAGGCAACATAGGCCCGAGTTTTGGATTTAGTTCTACCACTGAATGATTACGCTTTGGACTTGAATCTATTTAATGCAAATTTTCCTAAAATGAGTATCGGGATCAGGATAATCATTGCCCCGAATGACAATATCAACATCCGCCTTGGACCTTCGACAGATAATGCTGCTAAAATCCGGCCAGCGACTGCAGCAAACCATGCTTTCATTCCAGTATTAGGCGATGCCAGATAGGGGAATGCTTCCAGTGGTGCCACTGTTGGTGCATCTGCGCCATCCGGCACCGGATCGTTTACAGTGCCATTGATCAAAAGCCCGTACACTGCGTCGATAATATCCTCGTTTAGCCCGCGTTGTTTTTAAGGTCGTAGCAAATGACCTTGCTGCGCTCATATATGAAGCTCGCGTATTCCATTGGGCTTTCGTAGAATTCTGTCATTGCACTCACTCCCAAAACCACGGCTTCAACTTGTGACCTTCGGAGGAGGGAGTGCAACAGGCGTAATAGGCGGTTACGGATAACCGCCTGGAAAACATGAAATTAGAACCGCAAATGGATCATTTGCTCATAATTTGAGCAGTTTGGTTATGCCTGCGCAAACATTATAGTACGTACCGTTTCATCTACAGGATCCTGCGAGTGCAGGAAAACCGTTAGAAAAATCGTACGTGTGAACGCTTCAAATTTCTTATTTATAAATTTGAGTTCGGCATAGGTTTAATCCCGCCGGGCCTACCATAAAAAATTGCCCTATTGGGTGGGACTAAGATCCCAAAAAAATCCAATGAAATTAATTTTTTGAAAAGTCCCACTTGTCCTTAAGTCAATGATTTAAAAACGTAATTATGCTCCGTCCCCGGGCGCCACTTCAAAAAATATTTCAATAAAATCAGTGTTTTTATGTAGGTTTAGCGCATGTTTAGTTCTGAGACGTGTCGAAAGATCAACAAGACAGAGCTCGATTTGCAGCCGTAGGTATTCCTAACCTGTCTGAATTCAGTCTTAGGCTGCTGAAATAAGGTATCTAACCGTCGTCGCCTATTTGTCTGATCTTTTGACATAAGTCTTTTGCTGCCAAAGTCGCGCTTCCAGTGGCCATCGCCATCTGCGGTAGCACCATCCATTCTAGCATCCATGCGGCGCCGGATCGTTCCTGTTCATGGACGAGGCTATGATGCATGGCGGAAAGCTGTGTAGCGTTGAAACGTGCAAGGGTGATAAGCAATTCGGCGAGCACTGGATTTGATTTGTGTGGCATCGCAGATGATCCACCACCGCCAGACAATGCGATCGCGTCCACGCCTTGCTGCGCCATCAGCGCGATGTCCTGTCCCATCTTGCCCAGTGCACCAGTGATCTGCGAGAGAAGAGATGCAAAACTGGCAATTTGGCTACGGTCACTGTGCCAAACTCCATTTTCAGTGAGCGTGAGCGCTTTGGCCACTTCTTCAGCAATGGCGTCCCCTTTGCCCTCAAAGGCATCGCGAGTGCCCACCGCGCCACCAAGTTGCAGGCGGGCAATCTGCAAACTTGTATCATTGAGATTGGCTAGCGCCGACTGAAGGGGAGAACGCCAAGTAGCAATTCGTTCAGCTGCTGTTACGGGCAATGCCGCCTGCATTCGCGTCCGAGCTACCAAACGATTGCAGCCATAATCTTCTGTAAGTCCGTCGAGATGTTTAAGCAACTTGCTGATGCGGTCCGTCAAAAGGTTAGTCGTCGAAGCAAGCGTAATAGATAGGGCTGTGTCCAGCACATCCTGCGATGTGGCTCCTGCGTGGATCGCCTCTGCACAGTCTGGGGCAGCCGCACGCATTTGTTTTACGAAGTTGGGGATTGGTAGCCCGTCAATAGCGGTCGCTCGGGCCAATTGTGGGATATCGAGCGGTGCTTGCTCGATGCGAATGGCGGCTTTTTGGCCTAAACCGGCTGCTACCAACCCATGTGCTTCGAGCGCATGCGCCAAAGCTATTTCGAACTTACGGTAATGCATGATCTGAACTTCGGCCGACCAGAGCGCTTGAAGATCTGGGTCAGAAAAGAGGCCGCCAAGCCAGGGATGGTCAAAGATTGATGTCATGCCAAGAGAGCCATCTGCTCACTTATAAGCCGCGCGACGGTGTCAGGTGCTTCGATCGCCGGGATGTGCCCAACACCATCGATTACATGGTAAATTGCTCCTGTAATCTTGTCGGCTAAGGCTGCGACAACCTCTGGCGTTGTTGCCTTATCTTCGGATCCTGCAAGGCAAACCGTCCTACAACTGATAGACGCAGCTTCGGACGCTAGATCGGCATCCCGAATTGCTGCGCAGACAGATGCATAGCCCTGCACAGGCGTGCGCGACAGCATCATCCTATAACCAGCAATCTGAACCGTTTCCTTTTGCCGGAAGTTACTGGAGAACCACCGCTCAAGCACACCATCAGCCATTGCATCAAGTCCTAGTTCGTTAACCGCACTGATCCTGTCGGCCCACATTTCTGATGTACCAATTTTGTGTCCTGTGTTGCTAAGCAGGAGCCCTGCAGTCAAGTCAGGGCGGGCGGCGGACAGTGCCATCGCAATCATTCCACCCACTGACACACCACAGACCAATGCTCGTGTCAGACCCAAGGAATCCATCAAAGTGGAAAGGTCCGCAGCATGGTCAAAAATTGTGACTGCACCCTTTTCACTCAGGCCGTGGCCGGATTTGTCATATTGCAAGGTTGATGTGCCTTCCGGAAGGCGCGCAATAACATCATCCCAAATGCGGAAGTCGGTCCCAAGTGAATTTGCGAAAACGACGGGTATGCCGCCATTGCCGGATCTAAAACGAAAGTGTAACACGCGTCCGTTTACGTTAGTGAACTTAGCCATTGGCTTGCGCGACCTCCTTTTTTAGCCCAAGAATTGCCCGAGCTTGCTGCCAAGTGGCGACTGGACGTTCGTAGGTCTGGCAAAGATCAACAACGCGTTTCACCAATGCTGCATTTGACGGGGCAAGCTTTTCGCGATCGAGGCGGACGTTGTCCTCCAAGCCTGTTCGCGCATGACCACCTGATGAGACGGCCCATTCGTTCAGGGTAAGCTGATGTGCACCAATTCCCGCAGCACACCATGGAGCGTCGTCACCAAACAGCCGCTTTACTGTCTTCACGTAGTAATCAAAGACATCGCGGTCCACCGGCATAGCATTCTTAACGCCCATTACGAATTGCACATAGGGCGTGTCTATGATCTGGCCCTCAGCGTGCATCATAGCCGCTTGATGGATGTGGCTAAGGTCAAAGGCTTCAACCTCAGGCTTGATGCCGTAAGTTCGCATTTCCGACGCCAGCCAATCGACTAGATCGGGAGGGTTCTCGTACACTCGAGTGGGAAAGTTGTTTGATCCTACCGACAGTGAGGCCATGTCAGGTGACAGTGGGAGCATTCCACCGCGTGTTTTGCCGGCGCCAGATCTTCCACCAGTAGACAGCTGGATGATCATACCGGGGCAGTGTTTCTCAACCCCTTCTTTTAGAGCCGCAAATTTCTCGGGGTCTGAAGAAGGGGTTTGGTCATCATTACGTACATGGGCATGCATAATCGCTGCACCTGCCTCGAAGGCTTCATGCGTACTTTCAATTTGCTCTGCCACTGTAATCGGCACAGCGGGGTTGTTTGCTTTAGTCGGTAGAGACCCGGTGATTGCGACACAGATAATGCAAGGTTTAGACATCGAAAAACACCGTTTCATGATCACCCTGTAGGTGGATTGAATGAACATAACCGTTGTCGGTTTTTTCGGCTACAAGTGTTGCAGCACGCTCCCCGGCAATAGCAAAGACTGGATCAGCCGCGTTGTCGTTTTCAGGAAAGTAAACTCGCGTAATCAGCGCCATATTTATTCCGCGAGCAGCAATCCAGAGAAGAATATGTGGTGTTTGGCCGGTAGGTGCGCCTGGCATAAGCGTTTTGAAGATTGCCTCACCGGTTTCGGCATGGGTCGGCTGGCGCCCCCAATGGTTAAAGCCTTCGGTCGGGCCGAATGAGCCTTCTGGACCGGGCTGCCAGGCTTCGATCATCGCATCAGTCACTGGTTCTCCAGCAGCGTCAATGACACGCAGACATAGGGTGATCCGCTCGCCGGCGGGGTTGCCGGTAATCATCGTGTTGCCGAGGTCTTTGCCGCCATACATGCCTTCAAGTCCAGCAAAAGTGGGCACGCAGCCTATATGCACGTAAGGTCCAGCGGTCTGCGACGGAGATTCTTTGAAGTTTGCCATCACGATCCCTCCATCTTGTTTTCAAAGAGTGTCTGATTGCGGCCACGAAGCACTATGTCAAAACGGTAAGCTCGAATGTCCATCGGGATCGTGTTCGACATATCCAATCGTGCAACCAGTGTGTTGATGGCTTGGGTTGAAGGTATCGACTGAACAATTGGACAGAGCGCGATGTGAGGGTCGCCTTCGAAATACATTTGGGTGATCAAGCGCTGTGCAAATCCATCGCCGAAAACCGAAAAATGGATGTGCGCCGGACGCCAGTCATTGCCACCATTGGGCCAGGGGTAGGGGCCTGGCTGAATGGTTTGGAAGCTATAGCTCCCATCCTCCCCAGAGATGCAACGCCCACAGCCCCCAAAGTTTGGATCAAGCGGCGCAGTGTAGCCATCTTTTTTGTGCCGATAGCGACCGCCTGCGTTAGCTTGCCAGACTTCGATCAATTTTCCAGGTACCGGACGGCCATCTTCGTCTATCAGCTTACCATGTACGATGATGCGCGGGCCGATGGCTGCTTCCCCAGGATTTGCGTAGTTCAGGATCAAATTGTCATCCAACGCTCCAAGCATGTTATGGCCAAATGTCGGTCCAGTCATCTCAGTTTCAGTTGGATCATAGTGGAGACGCGCATGGGCTGGGGAACGCAAGATTGAGCTGCGATAGTCGGGTGCTAGTGGTGCGGGGTGCCAGTCTAAATCACGGGCAGAAATTAATCCTGTCATATTACTTCCCCTTTTATGCGGATGATCTGTGTCGTAGTGGCATCTGGTGGGTCATGGACACTCTTCCATTTCGCTGAAGGTCTGTTTTGCCAGTTTGATGGCATGGTTTGCCTTCGGCACTCCTGCGTAGATCGCCACATGCAGAAATGCTTGCATTATATCTTCTTTGGAAGCGCCAGTGCGCGCCGTGGCGCGGATATGCATTGGTATTTCCTCAAAGTTGCCGGTTGCAGCCAGTAGAGCAAGCGTTAGCATAGAGCGCTCACGGTGGCTGATTGTCTTATCGGCCCAGACTGTGCCCCATGCACTCTCGGTGATTAACGTTTGAAATGGTTCGTCAAAGGCTGTTTTTGCCGCTTCGGCACGGTCGACATGAGCGTCGCCAAGAACTAAGCGACGCACCTGCATGCCTTTTTGGTGACGCTCGGACAACATTATTCTCCATCGTTAATCCAACCCTAATCTCAGTATATATCATTATTTTGCTTTTTATATTGCTTTTATCGGTACATCATATACCAAATATGTTATGAATTGGGGTCAGCATCTAAATCTTCGGCACGTTCGAACCTTCCTAGAAATTGCGCGTGCGGAAAGCGTGTCGCTTGCAGCGGACAGGTTAGGGATCACTCAGCCAGCGGTGTCACGCAGCCTGAAAGAGTTGGAGCAGATGCTCGGTGTGCGACTATTCGATCGCGTCGGCCGGCGGCTTAGACTAAATGAGGCCGGGCGTGTATTTCAGGGGCACGCAAGCTCGTCGCTCACCGAACTCATACGAGGAGCAGAACGCCTTACAGCTGATGGCGAACTAACGACACGTTTATCAATTGGGGTTTTACCGACGGCTGCGACGGATCTGCTTCCTCGAGCAGCTCTGGCATTCAGAAAGGAAATGCCGCATGTGCGTTTGCAAATTCAATCTGGGCCAAACTGGCTTCTTTTCAATCAGTTGCGAGACGGGCAAGTTGATCTGGTGGTTGGAAGAATGCCAGAGCGAGACGCTCGAACAGGTGTTACCTTCCAGCAACTCTACATAGAGGATATCGTCCTCGTCTGCCGTCCCGGTCATCCCATATTACTTGAGCCAGTACCGGAGCAGAAGATCGAGGGCTATACACTAATCCTACCTCCGCAGGGTGCAGTTATTTTTCAAACGGTCGAGCGCTACCTCTCCAGTATTGGTTTGCCAGAGATACGTGCGGCCTATGAGACTGTTGCACTTCCAGTGGGGCGTAAGCTTGTGCGTCTCTCGGATGCGCTGTGGTTCATCTCACATGGAGTGGTTGCCGACGAATTGAAAGAAGGAACGCTGGTTGCTGTTGCACTGTCTTCACCTTTGCTTTCCGGCCCTGTTGGCTTCAGCGTAGCAAGAGGAGCGCCAATCAATGTTGAGCGCAGTGTCTTTGCTGAATGCCTGCAATTTGCGGCATCTAAGCAATAGTCAACAAGTGCCCACAATTAGCTGTGCGCTAAAAAAGTGATCAATCTTCTCGGTTGGAACAAAGCGTACGACACATGGCGTCTTAGAAATTAATATTTGGAGTGGTTCCCGAGAGCTCTAAGATAAATTGTGGAAGTAACCTATTTTAGCAATCATTTGCTTGGCATTCCCTTTGGCCGCATGAGCCGTTTTTGCGCAACAATTCTAAAGGGTGCATTTGCTGCGCCATAGCCGTCGTATTGATCGATACGTTGAACAATTTCAAAGAATAAAGCACCCGCAAAAGGCTTGCCATAAAGCTGGTAGAATGCGCCATCTTGATCCTCGTCGTAAAGAATGTTGAGCGCTTTCATTCGCGTTAAATTTTCATCGTTAATTGAAAAACGAGCCTGTAGATCGTGATAGTAATTCTCGGTCATTTCTAGCGGTTCAAAGCCACGCTCTTGCATGCCTACTGCAGTTTTAAAAATGTCTTCTGTTCTGAAGGCCACATGTTGCACAGCACCTGTAAAGCGCTCTGCCAAAAATCTGCCCGCGACAGTTCTATGAGTCTCTGCACCATTAAGAGTTATTCTAATTGAGCCATTTTTTGCTTTAATTGCTTGGCTCCTGACAAGTCCGTCAGGATCGATAACATCCACCATTGGCGTGCGATCCATGTTAAAAATTGACGTGTAGAACAATGACCAGCTGAGCATTTCATCATAGCTCATAGTTTCTGCCAAGTGATCAATTTGGGTCAGCCCGACCTGATTTTCGATGTTGTTCTCAACTGGGACAAATTCTACATCCCACACATTTGATAATCCGCTATCTTTATCAATAAAATGCATGACGCTGCCCGCAACATTATGAATTGCAGGGATGTCCAGCTCACCTGAAGCGACCTGTTGTGTGAAAGGTTTCGCCGCCAGCGCTTGAGCTCGTTTTACAGTGTCGGATGCGTTGTTCACCAATACGCCAATGTCGCAAATGCTCGTACCATTTGCTACGAAAGATGAATGGCTAAAGCCGGTTTTTTCAGTATTTAACAGAATACGGATTTCACCTTGCTGCCAGAGCTTAAGTTTTTTTGAAACGTGGTTTCCTACATGTAAAAAGCCCATTGACTTTAATTGGTGGCCTAGCGCCTCAGCTTCATTTTCATCAGTTCCGAATTCAATGAATGCGACCCCTTGTACCTCTATCCTCGGCGGTAAATTGGGCATTGGAACAGTGATGCCGGGTTCGCTTTTGCGAACATCATCCATGAGTGCCACTAAAGAACGGTAGCCATCTCTTGCTAATCCTTTCGGTAGCCCTCCGCGGAATTGGTCATTAAATATTTCCAGACTTATGGGTCCGGTATACCCAGTTGCCATGACGGCTCGCATGAAGTCAGTTACAGCAAGGTCTCCTTCGCCTGGCATGTTTCTAAAATGCCGAGACCAATAAAAAAGGTCCATTTCAATTGAAGGCGCATCTGCTAATTGAACAAAAAATATTTTATCGCCGGGAATACTGCGGATCGTATTAGGGTCGATTTTTCTTGCCAAGGAATGAAAGCTATCGAGTATCAAACCGATATTCGGATGGCTTGCGCGCCTCACAATCTCCCACGCGTCACGATGATCATAAACATGCCTGCCCCATGCCAATGCTTCATAGCCAACGCGAATGTCGTAAGTTGCAGCAAGCTCTCCAAGCTCATAAAAATCCGCAGCAGCACGATCAATTCCGCCGAGCCCATCAGCCCGAGTGGATGAGCAGAACAAAATCAAGTCCGTACCCAATTCCTGCATAGTGTCGAATTTGTACTTTGCTCGGTCGAACGCCTTGCGACGGGCTTCTCCTGTGAGTCCTTCAAAGTCTCTAAATGGTTGAAAGAGTGTTATTTCGAGACCGTGGTCACGGATCATGTCACCAATTTCGCGCGGCGTTCCACTATCTGCTACAAAATCTTGCTCAAAAATTTCAATGCCATCAAAACCTGCAGCGGCGATTGCATCGAGCTTTTCCCGCAAATTTCCAGAAATGGAGACAGTCGCAATAGAGGTCTTCATGCTGCATTTCCTTCAGATTTGAGGTCAATCCGCAGACGATTTTCATCCAGGGGTAAGTTTGCAAAATGTGACCAGGCGTGCACACCTTGATAGAAGAACAATTCATATCCAGAAATGACTTCTAATCCTCTACTTTCCGCGTCCATAAGGAACTCAGTATTGACTGGCGTGTAAACTGCATCGAAAGCCCAGACCGCTCCGGTCAACGCCGACGCAGGTAAAGGCGTACCTTCATAACCCACCATGCCAATTGGAGTACCGTTTAGAAGCCCTGATGCGCCGTCAGCCGCACTAGCGGCGTTATCCATCACGCGCACCGATACAGTTGGTACCACTTTGCGCAAATCGTCAGCTAACACGTCAGCTTTTGTTTTGTCGTTATCGACGAGTCTTATCTCATTAGTGCCAAGAGCAATTAACGCGAAAGCAAGTGCTCTCCCCACGCCCCCGGTGCCAATTAAACACGCCACACCGGGCAGCTTATCGCCACGTTGATTACGGTATGCCGCGATGAACCCAGAATAATCAGTATTATATCCAACAGGCCCATTTTCCTTGAATAAGACTGTGTTCACTGCTCCCATGGCCCGGACTAGTGGGTCACTTATTAACACTTTGCGCGCTGCACGCTCTTTGTAAGGATAAGTTACGTTGATGGCGCGATATCCACTTAACGGACAAGCATCAAAGAGCGCATCAAAATCTTTTTTCTGCTCGCTAGGAACGAGACGGTCATACTGAACGCTCATTCCGTTTTGTAGACCTGCGAGGTGATGCAGTAGCGGCGCCTTTGATTGAGCTATATTGTCGCCAATAAGGCCAAGATAAATATCAACCTTTTTGTTCATGAACACTTTCTCCCAAAAGGCCCAGCTTTACGCGATGCCAGTAGTGATGCGTTCATTGTCGGCGCAACAAAAATTAACGTCAAATATTTAATTTATTTTACCATTAACATAATGTTATTTCTGTGCGCGATACCAAGGGCCATCTTTGACCGCACGCTCTAGTTGACGTCGGAAGTGATTAATCGAGTCTTCTGCAAATCGAGACAGCACGCGCCCTTTTTTGCGCGTCACATATGATTTTATAGGGACATCTTCGACGAGCGGACGGCGCACCAATCCAGGCATATAGACTTCCGCTACTGAAAATTCATCGATAACCGCCACCCCAAGACCGTGTCTCACTAGACTAACAACGGTCTGTGCAAAGCGTCCGCGCATCGCATATTTGATCTCAATGCCAGCCTGCACGAACGGCTTCGCTAATAGCGCTCCATATGGATCATTTGGATCAACACCTATGACTGGTTCACGAGCAAGATCCGATGCTGAAACTTGTTCTTTCTGGGATAGCTCGTGCCCCTCAGGCAAAATAGCAACCAACCGTCCCTCTGCGATCTCTTCATTTTCTATAGCCGCGTTTTTAACAGGGGAGCTCATGATCACAAATTCACCTCTTTCTAACAGAAGGTAATCCACCGCCTCTTCAATTTTGAGAACATTCATGTCGACAAATAAGTCACCATAAACGCCTCTCACTTTCTGCAAAACTCGCGCAGCGATAAATTGTGCAATTGAGGGAGCGGTGGCAAATGACAGCCTAACATCTTCGCCGCACTTGAGGGAGCTTACTGCCGCATTCAAACTTTCAACTTGTCTATAAACTTCCCGCACTTGGTCAAATACGCGGCTGGCTTCAACTGATGGTATGAATACCCCAGCTTTACGCTCGAACAATCGTATTCCCAACGTTTCTTCCGTGTGTTTGACTAGGCGACTAATACCTGGAGCAGAGACATTCAGAAGCCCCGCTGCTCCAGAGATTGTGCCCGTCAGCATGACAGCACGTATTACTTCGATTTGCCGCAAGGTCATGTCGTTCATTGGGTGATACTCCTAGTATTTAAAATCCAGACGGCTTTATATGGCAATTCACCAGCTGCTGACCAAAATGGGCTCTACAAATTACGCCACTCCAGATTTTCACGCGTAACGATTTCAATTGGAATCAAGCTGGGTTCGTGGTGTTCTTTCGCGAGAGAGCCTATTATTGCATTCATTGATCGCTCAGCGAGAAGACGCATGTCTTGATGTAATATAAAGTTCACAGTGCCTTCGCTGAGATGTTTGCGTGTTCTCGGAGTAAGGTTGTGTGCGATAACACAAACTTCGTTTGCTAAATCAGCCTCTTGAAGCGCTTGAACAATACCTTCGTTCCCACCGCCAACATTATAAATGCCTACCAAATCTGGGCAGCCGCGTATGAGTGCCGTCACGTTTTGGTAATTCTGATCGCTGTCGTCTTGACCTATCAAGGTATCAAGAACCGTAAGGTGTTTTGCATGCTCTCGAATGTGTGACCGAAATCCCATCTCGCGGCTCTCATGAGATCGATAAAGTTGGCCGCCAGAAATAATGGCAAGTGTACCACCATGTGAGCAACTTGACCCCATCAAAAGTCCCGCTGTCCGTCCTGCAGAGCGAGCATCGCTACCCGCAAAACCAACTACGTCAGAATTGGGGAGCGGTGATAGCAAACTCAAACACGGTACTTCACGCTCTTTGAGATAGGAGACTGCCTCTCTCACTCTCGGATCTTCCAGCGCTTGAAACGCTACTGCGTCCCATTTGCCAGACCCGCAACTCCGCAATTTTCTAGCAAGCGCCTTAGGCTCTAGTTTTTTCGAAAAGCCGCATTCAACAACCGCGTTGCCTCGCGCTCCAAATTCTTCAAAACATCGCGCTAAGTACTCTGTCGAAAGCCCAGCCATTTCTGGCAGTATGACTTTTAAACGCCATGGCCTAGGCCCGTGAACAGTCCATGCGCCACTTTCAATTGCGGATTGGGCTTGTAAGACTTTTTGTCTGGTTGCGTGGGCGACATGGCTACGTCCGTGCAAAACACGATCAACCGTTGCCGTACCAACATTGGCAAGTGCAGCGATTTCTTTGATGCGAGCGCGACCCGTCATAGCTCATCCTAAATACATCAAAACACATCAAATAATCCAAAATATAAATTATGATTACATCAAATTAAATCAAATACTCTCAGTATGTTCAATTTTTCTTGGTATTTTCGCTTTGTTAGTCTCGTTTCTTGATTGTGCGTTTTGACAAAGGGAGGATCGCAATGAAAGCGGGAGTAATTGGCCTAGGTGATATGGGCAGCGGCTTAGCGTTGAACCTGATCAAGGCTGGATTTGAAACCTGGGGCTTTGATATTGACGTTAAACGCATGAGGGCATTCGCAGAGTTTGGAGGAAGTCCCGCATCAGATATTGCGCAGCTGGGACGTAATGCCGATGCTATTTTTGTGATGGTAATGACCGGTACTCAAGCCAAAGATGTTATATTTGGGCAAGGTGGACTGGTTCAAAGCATGAAACAAGGTGGTCTGATCCTAATCACCGCAACAATTAAGCCATCTGAACTGACTGAGATCGCTGAAGGTTTGCAGGATACAGGCTTAGCCCTAATCGACACACCTGTTTCTGGCGGATTTCCCGGTGCGCAGTCAGGCACATTAACAATGATGGCAGCAGCCCCGTCTAATGTGCTTAAGCGCGCAGAAACAGTGATGAAGGCTGTTTCTTCCACAATTCATCACGTGGGAGATATCCCTGGCCAGGGCCAGACAGTCAAAGCATGCTTACAAACGGTTATTGGATCAATCTTCGCCGCCAATTTCGAAGCGAGCGTTCTTGCGGCCAAGGCAGGTATTTCAGGGCAAGTTATCCACGACGTGTTCACAACATCAGGGGCGGGGTGTGGTGTCACTAAGGCCGCCCTCGAAAACATTATCGATCGTAAGTTCGAAGGTACAGGCAGCCATATTTCTACAATGCATAAAGATCTCACTATCTCGTTAGACTTAGCGCAAAACATGAACGTCCCTCTGCATATGGCAGCGCAAGCGATGCAAATATTTCATGCTGGAAAGTCGAAATATCCGAATGGAGATAATTGGGTGTGTACACGCGTTATCGAGGACATTGTTGGTGTAGAATTGCACCGTAACGGAGCGAGGGCTGCGAAATGAAACTAGGCGTTATTTGCGATGGTATCAGTCGTGATCTTTACCATGCTGTGGATGTCATGGATGAGTTCGATCTTGAATATGCCGAGTTGCAGTTCGTGTGGGATGCAGAAGTGGGCGATCATACCGCGCAACAAATCTCTGAAATAGATCGTCTGCTTCGAGATCGAGGGAAACCTGTTTCATGCTTATCGCGCCATATTTTTGCTGGCATGACACAACAAAATCGTCCCAACGATACTCTACACCAAACCCATATGGATGCCTTGAAGCGCGTGATAGAAATGGCGCACATTTTAGATGCAGGTCTTGTTCGCATCATGACGCCAAAGAAAGAACAAATTCTTTGGGGCGGCCATGGCGCGGAACAGTGGAACGTTGCAAAAGGGGCTTGGGATGCGATCTTGCCGTTAATTGCTCCAGCGATCGAGTTGGCGCGTTCTGAAGAGGTGAAGTTAGTAGTTGAAACCGGTAACGGCACCATGGTGAATTCAAGCTATACCGGTCGACGCTTGATTGATGATCTGGATGCGAAGGATGTTTTGGGTGTTTTGTGGGATCCGGCAAATAATTGTTGGTGCCATGAAGTCGCTTATCCTGATGGATATAACGAGCTACGCGAAGGTTATTTGGGACACGTACATATAAAAGATGTTCAAGTTGACACGCCTCGCGCGCGCCTCGAGGTGCGCCCTATGGATGAAGGGCAGTTGGCACCCTATTTTCCGCAAATCGCCAATGCTTTGCAACGTGATGGCTATGACGGCGTGATTTCATTTGAAAGTGTTTATCACGATGGTGATGGCGATTTTGAGGCAGGCTTTCGGACGTGCATTGAGCGTTTCAAAGCACACTTTTTGAACGCATAGGGTACCGAGTCTGTCACAAAAACCGTTGCAGTCGTCCGGCAGTGCTATGACATCTAAATTATGTTTGCATGATGACAGTTAGACATAGGGCTAATCCAGCCCCCGCTGCAACTTTGCCCCAATGTTTCAATTTTCAGCTTCACTCATGTCTTCTGCTCTTTACCTTAGCCTGTAAGTTTAAATGGGGAAAAACCAATCGGCAGATGAGGTTTTTGACGAAATCCTTTGAGCGAAATCAATATGACAGGGGAGAGAGTTTGTTACTGGAAACGTTCCCTGCGCCA
>NZ_JAWLVH010000004.1:0-55469 GCF_033100315.1 Roseovarius sp. 10 | reverse complement strand
GTCCACCACCGACAGCGAATAGGCCAGCACCACCATCACCGGCAGGCGGATGAGCGGCCAGACCTGCGGCATGATCACCTTGATCCAGACGATCCCGCGCCCGTAGCCAAGCGACCGGCCCGCCGCGAGGTGCTGGCGCACCGGAATCTGGCTGAGGGCCGACAGGATCACAAGCAGGAGGAACGGCACCTCCTTGACCATCAGCCCGACGATCAACGCAACGCCGCCCGGGTCGTTGACCGTAGCCAGCAAGGGTGGTCGGTCCCAGCCTGCCAGAGGGGCGAGCGCCCGCGCGATCCATCCCGACGGCGCCAGCAGAAAAGCCAGCCCGATCGCCAGCGCTGCATGCGGTGCGGCAAGGAAAGGGGTGAGCATGCGCCCGCCGGCCCGCGGCGTCATCCGGCCATGCACCGCCGCGCAGACTCCCACCGCCAGAAGGACCGAAAGCGCCGTGGCGCCCAAACCTGTCACAAGCGTCAGGCGCAGTGCCGTTGTGAACCCCGGCAGCGCGAGCAGGTCGCGAAGGGGGGCGAGCGAAAGGTCNACCTGTCACAAGCGTCAGGCGCAGTGCCGTTGTGAACCCCGGCAGCGCGAGCAGGTCGCGAAGGGGGGCGAGCGAAAGGTCGCTTGCCCCGATGGCGGGCATAAGACCGGCCCCGGCCCGGGCCGTTTGCCACATGCCCGCTCCGATCGGCAGCACAAGACCAAGGACCACCGTGACAAGCACGGCGGCCCTCAGAGTGTTTCCGTCTGCGCGGGCTGTGCTCACCGGGTGTAGCGCCGCGCCCATTCCTCGGTCAGGCGGGTCATCCAGCTGGCGTGCGGCTCCGGCAGCGTCGGGCCGAGCGCTTCGAGGGTCGGCAGGGCCGGCGCGGTTGGCAGCGCATCGAAAGCCGCACGCGCCGGGTCGTCAAGCCTGGCGGGGTCCAGCACCGAAAACGAGCCAAGCACCTCGATGTTCTGCATCCGCGCCTGCACCGCCGGGTCGAGCAGGAAGTTCGCGACAACCTGGGCGCCCTCGGCGTTGGCCGCGTTGTAGGGGATCGCGACGAAGCTCACGTTGCCGATGGTCCCGCCTTCGGGAACGAAGACACGCGCCGTCTCGGGCAGCAGACCCTGCGCGATGGCCGCGGCCGTCGATGCCGGGTCGAAGGACATGGAGATGTCCACCTCGCCATCGTTCAGAAGCTGCTGCTGTATGCTCTGGTTCTCGGGGAACGTCTCGCCTCCGCGCCAGAGGTTCGGGCGCAGCGCGTCGTACCACTCCCAGAGCGGTGCGGTCTGCGCAGCGAAGGCTTCTTCGGTCACCGGGGCCAGCAGCGCCGCAGGGTCGGGCGCCAGTTCGATCAGCGCCTGCTTGAGAAAGGTCGCACCCATGAAGTTCGACGGATCGGGATGGGTCATCCGGCCCGGGTTCGCCGCGGCCCAGTCCACGAATTCTGCCATGCTGCGCGGCGGCGCATCGACCCGCGCGCTGTCGTAGTTGAACACAAAACGCGCAAGCCGCCACGGGCTTTCCATGCCCTCGACCGGCACCGTGAAGTCCAGCGACGCCGCGGCCCCGGGCGTGAGGTCGAGGTATTGTGCGTTCGGCAGATCGGCAACGAAGGGGCCGAACAGCAGGCCCTGCTCCTTCATCGCAAGGAAGTTCGGGCCGTTGATCCAGATAAGATCGACGGAACCATCCGTATCCCGGCCCGCCGCCCGCTCCGAGATCACCCGCGTCACGGCCTCTGCCGTATCGCTGAGGCGCACATGCTCGACACTGACGCCATAGAGGTCTTCGGTCTGTTCCCCGACCCATGCGACGAAGGCGTTGGTCCGATCGTCACCGCCCCAAGCGTTCCAGTAGACGGTCTGGCCACGGGCTGCGTCGAGCGTGTCCTGCCAGTCGGCAAGGGCGGGCGTGGATAGAAAGGCTGCAAGGGCAGACAAAATCAGTCGAAATCGCATCAAGTTTCCTCGTGGAGCATGGTTCTGTAAATGGACACTTGGCGGACCCTGTTGTTACAGGGTCTTGTTAATATTTCTCACGCCCCAGCATGACCCATCCCTGGTACCAGCGCGTGGCCGTCGTCACCGCGCAGGCCGCCGAAAACCCGTAGGCCAGGATTGGGAAAAAGTGAGGCATCAGGCACATCGCCGCGAACAGGGCGATCGTTTCCGCACCCTCTGTCAATCCGCCCAGGTAGTAGATGCCTTTCGATGGGTAGGCGTCAGTGGACAGGCCGCGCCTCGAGGCCACGGCGGCAAACGCCAGAAAAGAAGATCCGGTGCCCACGAAAGCCGCGATCAGGATCGCTGCCGGGAGGGCGTTCTGCTGTGGGTCGGACAGCGCGAATCCGACGGGCACGAGAGCGTAGAAGACGAAATCGAGCGCAATGTCGAGAAACGCGCCGCGATCCGTCGGGCCGGCGAGCCTGGCTACCGCACCATCGAGCCCGTCCATCACGCGGTTGAGTCCGATCAACACCAGCGCAAGCCCGAAATGGCCGACCGCGAGAGCGGGAATGCACAGGACACCGATCAGAAAACCCGCCAGCGTCACATGATCTGCTTTGACACCAAGCGCCATCAGGCGCTGTGCCGGCGTCAGCAGCAACATGCGCTGCAAGGGCAGGTTACGGGCGTCGATCATCCGCGCCGCCATGCATGGAAACGCGCGAGCAACGACAGCGCGCGTGGGCTGACATGGGCGCGCCGCCATTCGCCGGCCGCATATTTGTTCGCCTCCGCCAATGTCGGGTAGATGTGGATGGTCCCGAGTATCTTGTTCAACCCAAGGCCATGTTTCATCGCCAGGACGAACTCCGCGATCAGGTCGCCCGCGTGTTCCCCGACGATGGTGACCCCAAGAATCCGGTCCTTGCCGGGCACTGTCAGTACCTTGACGAAGCCATGCGCGGATCCATCGGCGATTGCCCGATCCAGATCGTCGATGCCGTAGCGCGTGACCTCATGCGGCACGTTCTTTTCCTTCGCCTCGGCTTCCGAGAGGCCGACGCGGGCAACTTCCGGATCAGTGAAGGTCGCCCAGGGGATCACACGGTAATCAGCCTTGAACCGTTTGAAGTCGCCGAAGAGCGCGTTGACGGCGGCGAACCAGGCCTGATGCCCGGCTGTATGGGTGAATTGATAGGGACCCGCTACATCCCCCGCCGCAAGAATGTTGGGATAAAGCGTTTCGAGATATTCGTTGGTCTCGACCACGCGACCGGTCTTGATGCCCAACTCCTCCAGCCCAAAGCCCTTGAGCCGTGGCGCGCGGCCCACGGCGGCGATCATTTCGTCAAAGCCAATCCGGTGCTTTTCGCCTTCGTGTTCCACCTCGATCCACTTCTCGCCGTCGGTGACGCCGCAGGACAGCGCCTTGTGCCCGGTCAGGACCTTGACGCCATCCGCCTCGAGCGAAGTCTTCACCAGGGCGGACACGTCCTCGTCCTCGCGGATCATGATTCGGGGTGCCATCTCGATCTGCGTGACTGAGGAGCTGAGCCGGGCGAAGCTTTGCGCCAGTTCCGAACCTATCGGCCCGCCGCCAAGCACTACCAGCCGCTTCGGCGCGGTGTCGCGGTCCTTGAGTCGGTCCCAGAGCGTGTCCGAGGTCAGGTAGCCCACCTCGTCGATGCCCGGCAGCGGTGGCACGAAGGGCGCGGCGCCCGTGGCGATGATGATCGCCCGGGTGGTCAGGCGCTGCACACCGCCGTCGTTCAGTTTGACCTCGACTGTCCAAGGGTCGATCAGCCGCGCGTAGCCTTGCAAGACCTCGACCCCGAGATCCGTGTAGCGCTCGACGCTGTCATGCGGTTCAATGTCCGCAATCACCTGATGGACGCGTCCCATGACCTTGGCGAAAGGGATCTGCGGTTTGACCGGCTCCAGCCCGTAGTGATCGGCCTTGCGCATCTGGTAGGCAAGCTTCGCGCTCTTGATCAGCGCCTTGGATGGGACGCAGCCGTAGTTCAGGCAGTCACCCCCCATCTTGTGGCCCTCGACCAGTGTCACCTTCGCTTTGGTTGCAGCGGCGATATAGGCCGAGACCAGGCCGGCTGCGCCCCCTCCGATGACGATGAGGTTGCGGTCGAACCGAGAGGGTTTCTTCCAACGTGCATAGACTTGGCGGCGCCTCAGGACATTCAGAACCATGCGTGCAATCCAGGGGAAAAGGCCCAGCAGGGCGAAGGAGAACAGAAGCGGGGGCGAAACAATGCCGGACAGGGTTTCGATCCCGGCAAGCTGTGTACCGGCATTCACATAGACGGCGGTCCCGGCGAGCATCCCTGCCTGACTGACAAGATAGAACGTCGGTGCTCTGATCGGTGTCAGGCCCATGAGCAGGTTGACCGCGAAGAAGGGAACGATCGGGATCAGCCGAAGTGTGAAGAGATAGAAGGCACCGTCCCTTGCGAAACCCTCGTCGAGCGTTTGCGATTTCGTGCCGAGCCGCTGTTGTACCCAGTCCCTGAGAAGATAACGCGCGGCCAGGAAGGCGAGCGTCGCGCCGAGCGACGAGGCGAAGGAGACGATCAGCACACCCTGCCAGAAACCGAACAGGGCCCCGGCGGCGAGGGTCATCCAGGTCGCAACCGGCAACGACAAGGCCGTGACAAGAACGTAGGCGCCGAAAAAGCCGACGGCGACAAGAACCGCGTTCGAGGCCCGCCACTCTGCCAGGGCGGCAACGTAAGCGCGTATCGTATCGAGATCGATCTGCTGATGCCTCAGGACCATAAAGGCCGAGATTGTCGCGGCCAAGAATGCAAGCAGGATGACGATTTTCTTCAAGGCAAGGCCCTCCGGATGGTCGGTGCCACCGAGGGGTGACTGCGCTCATGCCACGAACTATCTGAAATACAGAACGAGTTGTCTAAAAAAATGGTTTCACGTAATCAAAGGTCTGTGAGCATGCAGGCTGAGCCGTCGTCGGGTCCTCGCCAAGCCCGAACCGACGTTCCAAAACATGGCACGTGCAAAATGAGGAGAACACATGTCGCATTTTCCATCCATCCCGAACCTCGAGCTCTTGGGGCTCTTTCGGAAATTCCCGGAACGAGGGATCCTACCGCTGCTGGAATACCACGACGCGATCCTGCGGAACGACAGCGAGCTGACCGTGGGCGAACGCGAACTGATCGCGGCCTATGTGTCGTCCCTGAACGACTGTCACTACTGTTTTTCAGCCCATCGCGACAACGCGAAGGCATGGGGGATCCCGGCCGACCTGTTCGGCGACGTCCGGGTCGACCTCGACCATCCGGAATTGCCGGCACGAATGAAGCCCGTCCTGGCCTTCGTCCGTCGCCTGACTGTCGATCCAGCCGGGACGGGGCAAGCCGATGCGCAGGCGGTCTATGACGCCGGGTTCAGTGAAGAAGGCCTGTTCGACGTGATCTCGGTGACGGCGCTTTACAACTTCATGAACCGAATTCTCGAAGGGGCGGGCATCAAGCGACATGTGCGCGTCATGGACATGACCGACGAGATGCGGCGAAAGTATCGCTACACGCATCTGTGGAAGACGATCTCGAAGGGGGCGGTCGAGGGTTAGGCAAGACCCTGGACGCCGCTGCGGACGGCAACACCAGCAATGGCAAGCAGGTCCGGCGCTTTGGCCCCCGACCGCGCCCTGAGCATGATGCCCCGGGCGACCGCAGCCAGCATGCCGGCGAGGGCACGCGTCTCGTCGGACGTCTTGTCGTCGGTCCCGTGGTCGAGCCGCCGCGCAATTCTGTCTTCGAGCGCACCGAAGCGACGGTCGAGTTCCTCGCGGAAGGTCTCGTTCGCTCCCGCGACTTCGGCCAGGACGCAGGAAATCAGACACCCGGGCGTCGCCGCGTCCCGCGTCGCAAGCGCAACCACCTCGCCGAAGAATGTGGTCAGATCGGTTTCAAGCGTGCCCTTGGGACCAAGAGCATCGGCGACGGGCCCGATCCGGGTCTCGACGTAATGGGCGATGGCGGCAAGGAACAACCCCTCCTTGCCTCCGAAGTCCTGATAGAGGCTGGCGCGCGGCATACCTGTTTCGCGACAGAGCCGATCCACGGAGGCCGCGTCGTAGCCTTCCGCCCAGAAGACGCGCATCGCCGCGTCGAGGGCTTGCTCGCGCTTTACGACCCTAGGCCGGCCGCGTGGTCGCGGCGCTTCGGAGTGGGCTTCCATGATCTCACCCATATTTGAACCGTTCATTCCAATAATAGCTTGTGGATGGCTCTACCGCAATATACAGAACAGTCATTCTGTAAATATGGGAGAGACAAATGACCCGTGAACCCCTGCTGAAGATGTCCCCGACCACCCTCGACGTGGCTGACGGAGAAGCGAAAGAGTTGCTGTCCGGCGCGAAGGCCCGGTTGGGATTTCTGCCCAACATGTACACCTACATGGCGAACCTGCCGGGCGTGCTTGACGGGTACCTCAGCACCTACGAGGCATTCCGCGAGACGGCGGGGTTTACCCCGGCTGAGCAGGAAACGGTGTTTCTCACCATCAGCCGCGTAAATGGCTGTACCTATTGCACGGCGGCCCATTCGATGATCGCCGACAAGAAATCCGGCGTGCCCGCCGACAGCCTTGCCGCGCTTCGGAATGGGGGCGACCTGCCCGACGCAAAGCTCGACGCCGTGGCCAAGTTCACCGAAGCAATGGTCGTGTCGCGCGGCAATCCGGGCAAGGAGGCGGTCGATGCCTTCCTGGCCGCCGGATACGGCGAAAAGCAGGTCCTGGGTGTCGTGCTGGCCATCGCCTGCAAGACCTTTTCGAACTACGTCAATCACCTCGCCGCAACCCCGGTCGATGACGTGTTCGCCCCTTACAAGGTGGAGTGAAATCCGCGCATCCCGCGTATTCAAAAGGGCGGGATGCGCCGCCGCCGCCATCGAGAGAGGATCCCATCAATCGAAAGCGGCCCCGCCCCGTGGATCGCAACCGGAAGCAGGACGAGTGACCAGAGAACCATCTGATCGGGCCCTGGGTCGAACGGACTGGAATCGAACAAGCGGCCCGTCGTGAACAAATGCCCTGCAACGGCGGACGCTGCCCAGATGTGTGCAACCAGGAGAGCTGCCGACAGCCGCCCGAACAACCCTGCCGCCACCATGACGGGCAGGATCAGTTCGGACAGGGTCATCGACCAGACAAAGACATGCTGTCCGAGGTTCGGCTCGTCGCCGTTCGCCATCAGCTCAGGCAGAAAAGCGTAATAGGCGCCAAGGCTCAGCGGCCACACGCCTGCTGGAGGGCCGACCGACAGCGAGAGGCCTCCCACTTTGGTCAGACCACCGATCACGAACCAGGGCAGGAGAACGGCGGCAAAGCCAGCGCGCGCCAGTGTGACCGTGAGGGCGGGTGTCAGAAAGCGAATGAATCCCGGCACGCGGCGTCAGTTCCCTAGCATCCATCGGCCATCGGGATGGAAGGCGTGAAACGCGAAGGCAAAGGGAATGTCATGAACCACGTCTCGGCCTTGAACGTCGCGGACGCGGACATTTCCCACCTCGCGGCCACGACCGAGATCGCCCGTATCGAGCGCCGAGGCTTGCCCCTCTTCCCAGGTGAGCGTTACGCCGGCCTCGGCGATGCGGCCCTCTTCGCGCAGTCG
Organism: Roseovarius sp. 10; assembly: GCF_033100315.1. Classification (NCBI taxonomy): domain Bacteria; kingdom Pseudomonadati; phylum Pseudomonadota; class Alphaproteobacteria; order Rhodobacterales; family Roseobacteraceae; genus Roseovarius; species Roseovarius sp. 10. The sequence goes on along the minus strand of NZ_JAWLVH010000004.1, from coordinate 47,872 downwards.
CGTCAGCGGCCAGGCCCGGTCGCCGACACGGACCACCCGTTCAAGCGGCGGGATGCCATGGGGCGGATCCTCGCCGGAATAGAGGAAGGGTCGTGTCGTGTCGTAGTTGCGGTAGGGGTTCGTGCCGTAGGCGCGGCGCCAGTTGGGCTCATCCAGTACAAGCCCGTCGGGGTGCGCGGTGCGGAACGCCGACCAGCTTTCCATCCATGCCGGAAGCTGCGTCAGTTCTCGTCCCGTCATCTCGCCCGCAATGCCCTCTCCGAGCGCCTGTTGCCACCAGCTCTCGGTCTGGTGGTCATACATGATCATGTCCGAGTGGCGCAGTAGGCCCGACACACCGAAGGTCAGCGTGCGCCCGTCGAGACGGCCGTCGAACACCATGCCCGTGTTGCAGAGCGGGCAGAAGGTGACGGCGACGGGACGGCCGTCCACGACGTCGTTCACGATCTCGTGCCACATCAGGTATCGGATGGGATAGGCGCGGGCCGGGCCGTTGTCGGGCACATAGGTCATGACCGGTTCGCGATCATCGAGGCGTGTCTCTTCAGACGCACGAATGAAGCTGGGATCGAGGATCGCCGGAATGCCGTCGCGCGGGGGCCCGCCCGAGATGACCTCGCCAAGGTCAACGGCCACCCGCGAGAAATCCGTATTGGGCCAGGCGCGCTCGAACCGGTCAGACTGGGCGAGAGCGACGGAAACGGCGAGGATTAGCGCAACGGGCGCAATTGCGATGGCCCGCAGAATTTGTCGGCACAGGCCAAGCGGCAAGACCCGGCAGGAAGGATGGTCTGTCATTCGCTATGTCTCCCTGTTCATCGGTTTCTTGCGTGAGACGACCTTTGAATGTGGGCGATCGTTACACCGCTCAGGAATTTGTGATCAGTCCCTTGCGGATCAGGCGGCGGAAGCGTCGAAGCTTACTGTCGGGGTCTGTGCCAGCAGGTCACGGGAATAGGCAGCCTTCGGTGCGGTAAAGAACGCCTCCGACGGGCCGGTTTCCACCATCCGGCCATCCTTGAGGACGGCGATATCGTCCGACATCTGGCGGACGACGGCGAGGTTGTGGCTGATGAAGAGCGTCGTCAGTCCGAACCGCGCCTGCAGGTCCTTCAGCAGGTTCAGGATCTGCGCCTGAATCGACACGTCGAGGGCGCTTGTCGGTTCGTCGCAGAGCAGAAGTCCGGGGCGCGACAGGAGTGCGCGCGCCACAGCGATGCGCTGACGCTGGCCGCCCGAGAACTGGTGCGGGTAACGGTCGGCCGCGGCGGAGTCGAGCCCGACCAGGGCAAGCATCGCGCGTGCGATGCGCTCGCGTTTTGACCCGTCGCGCTCCAGACCGTAGAGCCAGAGCGGTTCGGTCAGGATATCGAGCACGCGGTGACGCGAATTGAGGCTGGAATACGGGTCCTGGAACACCATCTGCACGAGGCGGCGCGACGGGTGATCCCGGCGGCGGTCGCGCATCGGCGGAAGGACATCTCCGTCGAGCCTCATCTCGCCTGCAAAAGGCTGGACCAGCGCGGCAATGACCTTGGCGATCGTCGATTTCCCCGACCCGCTTTCGCCGACAAGTCCCATAACCGTACCGGGACGCACCGACAGCGAGACGTCGTCGAGGGCCGTGAAATCGTCACGCGGGCCGAAAAACCCGCGCCGCTCACCCCGGAACCGCACCGTGATCCCGGACAGATCCAGCGCCGGGCCAAGACCGCCGACGCTTCCTGCCATGAGCCAGTCCTCCGCCTCGCGGGCAGACGCAGCTTCTGTGGCGGTTTCCGGTTCACCGGCCACGCGCGGGAGGCGAAAGCGGTCGAGTCGCCGGTCGAGCGGCGGCACGGCGGCCATCAGCGCCTTGGTATAGGGGTGCTCGGGGCTGCCCAGAACCCGGCGTGTCGGACCTTGCTCCATCACCTTTCCGCCACGCAGAACCGTGACCCGGTCTGCGACCTGCGCGATCACTCCGATATCGTGTGTAATGAGGATGAAACCGACGCCGCGCGTCTTGGCCAGGCGCCGAATCAGGTCCAGCACCTGCGCCTGCACCGCGACATCGAGCGCAGTGGTCGGTTCGTCCGCAATGATGAGTTCCGGGTTGGTGCACAGCGCCAGCGCGATCACCACCCGCTGCCGCATCCCGCCGGAGAACTGGTGCGGATAGGCGCGGATGCGCGTCACCGCATTGGCGATGCCGATCTCGTCGAGCAGGGAAACGGCCCTGTCGCGGGCCTCCTCCATGCCGATGTCCTCGTGGGCCAGGATCGTTTCGATCAGTTGGGCCTCGATGGTCATCAGTGGGTTGAGGCTGGTCTGAGGGTCCTGGAAGATCATGGAGATCCGTTTGCCACGCAGACGATGCGTCTCGGCCGGGGTCAGGCTGCGCAAATCCGTGTCGCCGAGTGTCAGCGTGCCGGTTGCGATTTCCCCGGCGGCGGGAAGGAGCCCCATGATCGCCGCGCCGATGGTCGACTTTCCGGCGCCGGACTCGCCGACCAGCCCGTGGATTTCGCCCTTCGCGACATCGAGCGAGACGTCCTCGACCGCCATGGTCGCCCCATGGCGATGACGGAAGCGCACGGAAAGGTCCTCGACCCGCAGCATCAGCGCAGGCTCGGGTTGAAGAGGTCGCGCAGGAAGTCCCCGAGCAGGTTGATCGCGACGACAAGGACGACGAGGAAGACGGTCGGAATCCAGAGGATCCACCATTCGCCGGACAGAAGATACTGCATTCCGATGCGGATGAGCGTCCCAAGCGAGGGTGAATCCGCGGGCAACCCGACACCGAGGAAGGAGAGTGTCGCCTCGAGCAGAATCGCGGAGGCGAGATCGACGGTGGCGATCACAAGGAGCGGCCCGACGATGTTGGGCAGGATGTGGCGAAACATGATCCGCAAGGGATGCTGGCCCATCATGATCGCCGCCTGAACATAATCCTTGTTGCGCTCGACAAAGACCGACGCACGGGCGGTGCGCGCGAAGTTGACCCAGAGCGACAGGGCGATGGCCAAAGTGATGACCGCGATGCGCAGGTCGTCATGAAGGTCGCGGGGCAGGATCCCGCGCGAAATCCCGTCGATCAGGAGCGCGGTGAGGATCGCCGGCAGCGCAAGCTGCACGTCGGCGATCCGCATCACGACCGCGTCGAAGCGCCCGCCGAAATATCCCGCCGCGAGCCCCAACCCGACGCCCAGCACCAGCGCCACCGCCATCGCCATCGCGGCGATCGACAGCGAGAGCCGCGCGCCGTAAAGGATCGAGGAGAGCATGTCGCGTCCCTGATCGTCGGTCCCGAGAACGAAACGCGGATCGCCGTCTGCCTCCCATAAGGGGGGAAGCAGACCGTCTATCAATGAGAAGGACGCAAGGTCGTAGGGGTTCGTTGGCGCGATCCACGGTGCGAACAGCGCCCCCGCGACGATCAGGACGGTCGCGATGGCGGCGCAGATCGCAGCCGGGCTGCGCGAGAACAGCCAGACCCCCTCGGATTTCATCAACCGTGCCAGCATCAGACACTCTCCCGGACGCGCAGACGCGGGTCGATGACGACATAGAGCAGATCGACCAGAAGATTGATGAGGACGAAGAAGAAGGCGATCACAACGAGGTAGACGCTCATCACGGGGATATCGACGAAGCGGATCGACTCCAGGAACAGAAGGCCCATGCCAGGCCACTGAAACACGCTTTCGGTCACGATGGAGAATGCAATCACGCCTCCGAACTGCAGGCCGATGATGGTGATGACCGGGATCATGGTGTTCGAGAGCGCGTGACGGTAGCGGATGCTGCGCCAAGGCACCCCGCGCGCGATGGCGAAGCGGATGTGGTCGGTGCGCATCACCTCCATCATTTGCGCGCGCACCAGCCGCATGGTGAGCGTCAGCTGGAACAGTCCTAGCGTGAGCGCAGGCAGCACGAGCGCGCGCCAGCCATCCGCGGTGAAGAGTGACGAGCGCCACCAGCCGATCTCGACCGTGCCGCCGCGCCCGTAGGTCGGCAGCCAGCCGAGCTGCACGCCGAACAGAAAGATCAGCAGGATCCCGATCACGAAGGTCGGGATCGACACGCCGATCAGCGTGCCGATCAGGATCGACTGACTGACCAGCCCGCGTGGGCGGAGCGCGGTGTAGATGCCTGCCGGGATGCCGACGATGAGCGAGATCAGCAGTGCAACAGTGCCCAGTTCCAGAGTGGCGGGCAGACGGGTCAGCAGCATCTCGCCAATGGGCTCTCGCGTGCGGAAGGAAAAACCGAAATCGCCCCGCAGCATGTCCCCGGTGAACCGCGCGAACTGCACGAAGAACGGGTCGTTGAGACCCAGCTCCTCGCGCAGACGCTCCTGGTCCTCGAGCGATGTCTCGACCCCGGTCATCTGGCTGATGGGGTCGCCGACGAACTTGAAGAGCGAGAAGGCCAGAAAGGCGACGGCCAGCATCACGAAAACGGACTGAACCAGCCGCTTCAGGACGTAGCCGACCATCGCCTTCCCCCTTCCGGTCTCAGTTGATCGTGACCCAGCGGAGCATGAAGAAGTTGTCGGGGCGCTGCACCACCTCGATGCTGCCCTTCATCGCCCAGATCAGCGGCTCGGTATAAAGCGGGACATAGGCGACGTCTTCCTGAAGGATGCCCGCAACCTCGTCCAGCATGGCCTGACGGGCGGCTTCGTCGATCTCCTGCTGGATCGGCTCGAGCAGCTCGTCGATGCGCGCGCTGGAATAGCCGCCGAAGTTCCAGGTGCCCAGTCGCTCGGTCGGGGTGTGGGCGAGGAAACGGATCGGGTGTTCGGCGTCGAAGGTGCCCGGCGACCAGCCCAGCAGGTACATGTCGAAATTGTCGGCGCGCAACTCGTCCCAATAGCCGCGCACCGGCATGGCGTTCACGTTCGCCGTGATCCCGACGCGGGCCAGCATCGAGGCGACCGCCCGGCAAACCGCCTCGTCGCTGATGTAACGATCGTTGGTGCACATCAAGCCGAAAGAGAAGCCGTCCGCGTATCCCGCGTCCGCCAGAAGCGCCTGCGCAGCCTCTGGGTCGTAGGCCGGACGTTCGGCATGTTCGGCGGACCATCCGGACAGGCCTTCGGGGAGCAGCTGGCTCGCCGGTTCGGCCGCGCCGCGCATGATGACGCGATTGATTGTGTCAACGTCGATCGCCTGTGCCACGGCGAGGCGCACCCGCGGGTCGAGGAACGGATTGGCGTCCGTGGTTTCATCGGAATATTTGAGCGCCTCGTGGTCATGGCCGAAGCCCAGCATGATCACACGTGTTTCAAGTCCGGCCAGAACCCTGAATCCATCGCGCGTTTCGACCTGCTCGACATCCTGCAGCGGGATCGGCGAAATGAAGTCGATCTCGCCTGAAAGCAGCGCCGCAAGGCCCGTCGCCGGGTTGCCGATCGGAGTCCAGATCGCCTCTGTCACATTGTGTTCGGCCGTGTCCCACCAGGCCTCGTTCGGAACGAGGCGCGTCTCGATCCCCGGATCGCGCGATGCGAGCACGAAGGGGCCGGTGCCATTGGCGTTGCGCGTCGCATGGTTCTCGGCATCGCGGGCCGGCAGGTCTGCTCCGTTGGCGGTGGCCCAGCCGGAGTCGAGGATCATGAAGTTGGCGATCGATCCCGGGAACAGCGGATTTGGTGCGGAAGTCAAGAAATCTACCGTGTAGTCGTCGACGCGAACAACTTCGGTTACGGGCGCGAACCATGACCGGACATCGGAGGCCTCCGACGCGGCGCGCTGGTACGAGAAGATCACGTCGTCGGCATCGAACGCAGCGCCGTCATGGAACGTGACGCCTTCGCGCAGCGTGAATCGCCACCCCGCCCCATCTGGCAGGGCCTCCCAAGACGTGGCAAGCGACGGCTCGACGCTCATGTCCGGGCCGCGCCGGACCAGACCCTCGTAGACGTTGTTGAGGAAGGACAGCACCGGCGCGGCGTTGACCGCATGAGGATCCATCGTCTGCGGATCCGTGGTGCCGGCCCAACGGAAGGTTTCGGCTGAAGCCGAGGAGGCCGATGAAAGTGCTGCGGCAAGCAGGAAAACGGAAGCCGAAAAGGCATGATTTAACATTGTGAGCCTCATGTATTTTACTTTGCGTAGATGATTTTACGAATTTTGCGCAAGAAAATAAAGAAGAATCGTTCTGAAATCATACTTCACGGGTTTCCCTCACCACCATCCCCGTCAAATGCCAGACTGCCGCCATCAGGATCCCCATATTGAATGCAAACTCGTTGGCGCAGCTCTGCTTGAAGAACTCCCCCTCGAGGAACATGCAGGATCCCTTGCAGAGCTGAACGACGGGGCATGACATGCACTCGTCCCGGAATGCAAAGTGCGTCGCGGTATCGAGCGCGATGGCGTCAAAGTCGGCGACATGACCGATCTTGTGCACGCCCTTCGCACCGGTGTTCTGGCAGGTCATGACGTTCCCGCGCAGGTCGACGGCGATGGCGTCCGGGCTGTCCATGCCGCATTTCTGGCCGAGGGCCTCAATCGGCCGCCGGCGCTGGATCGAGGCATAAAATTCGTTGATGCGCTCCCCGAGACCGAAGGCGTTCGGGTCCTCAACTAGTGCTTCGAAGATCGAGCGGGTCAGGCTGTTCAACTCGGCCGGCTCGAACCGCCCTGTCCCGATGGCGGTCGCGGCGTCATAGACATTCACGACGCCCTCGAGACCGACGAAGATGTCCGGCCCGACCTTCTCGGCGAACCATGCCTTGAGGGCCCGAAGGTCATGATGCTGGCGCGTTAGCACAGCATTGAACCCGGTCTTTTCGGGGCGCTCGGCCAACAGGGTTTGGATCCAGTGGCCCTTGTCAGGATCGTCGAACGGATCCGGCCCGCGCAGATGCTGCCCTGGCCCATCATGCGATATCGTGATTTCAACGTCGTGTTTGGCGATGAAGTCGAGCTTTTCGCGGGAGAGGATCGAACCGTTCGTCACGATCGAGAACCGCGCCGCCGGAAAGCGCTCTGCCAGCGCCGGGATCAGCCGCTTGATTTTGGCCCAGTAGAGGAAAGGCTCCCCGCCCCAGAGCTCGATCTTTTCCGGGGCGTCGGTAATCCAGCCGTCGAGCTGGGTCAGGAAGTGCTCGACATCGGCCAGCTTCGAGACCGTCGCGTCAGCGATCTGGAATGCTTGGCTGCAATAGCTGCAGGCATAGTTGCATGAGAGCCCGAGTTGGATTTTCAGCACGCGCGGTGCGCGAGATTTTCCGAGGGGCTTATCTTTGGCCACGCGGGCGACCGGTGCAAAAATCCCCGGCTCGATCGGCAGCGGCAGCCCCTCGCATTCCGATGTGTGCGGGTTGTAGCGTACGTGGTGGCGGCTGCCGTCACGCGCTTCCAGTGTCAGATCAAACCACATCAGTCGAACAGCCTTTCTTCAATCGCCGTTGGCAGGTTGACCCGGAAGTTCGCAACGACCTGCACATGGGGCGTGCTCCCCTCATAGGGGTGCTGGTTGTGGGGGATATGGGAGGGGAAGAAGACCGAGAGCCCCGGCCGCGGATTGACAGAGAAACCATGGCGGCTCTCATAAGGCAGCCGCCCCTCATCGAAATATCGCGACGGATCCTCGATCACGAAGCGCGGGGTGCCCACGCTGTTCACCGGCTGGCCCACCCCGCCACCGATCAGGAAGTGCACGCAGGTGAGATCCCCCTCGCGGCTGTCCTTGTGGGTTGAGATGAAGCCACCGGGCTCGATGACGAGGGCACGGTTTTCGCAGTGGTCGAGGTCGAGGTATTTGGCCCAAGGGCCGAGGACAGCGCGCGCGCAGGCGAAGAGATGGACTTTCAAGGTCTGACCTGCGTCGCTTTTCTCCAAAATGCCGCGCGTGCGGCGCTTTGCTGCGTTGGCCATCGACCCGTTGCCGGCGGCCTCAATTGCGGCGATGGCCTCGTCGGCCAGTTGCCGGTTCACCGCCCAGTCGACTGGCGTTTCGAAAAACGTGACCCGCGTCGGCCAGAGATCGATACTCGTGCTTCGGATTTCCATCATCAGCACCGGCAGTTGCAGTTGCAGTTGAAGAATTGGCGGTTCGCCGTGATGGTGACCGCCCCGGTGCTACCGCCGCCCGAGAGCGAGCCGACATAGCAGTTCGACGTGCAGGCACCGCCCCCGCAGTTCTGATAGAGGATGCCGCCGAGGCTCTGCCCGGACGTGGGCGTCGTGTTGCTGACCGAGACGGCGGTAATGTCGCCCGTGCCGATCGCAGGCTTGTTGGCGATGCGCGACCAGTCCACGTTTCCGCTATCATCGATCACGATGGTCGTTCCGACCTTATAGGCCATGGCTGCCTCCTTGCGCCTGATGGGCCAGGATTTCGGTGAGCCCGGCCTTGCAATGGGAATTCGGAAGATCGAGGGCGCAGAGGACCGGGATGCACATCCGCTCCTCGCCCTCGAAGTATGTGCTGTCGTGGGGCACATGCCCTTCGAAGACCAGCATCGAGCCCGTCCTTGGCTCGACCGCATACCAGCCGCCGACATAGGCGTCCGGGTTCTGGCAGGGCCAAAGCCGCTTGCCGACATTCGCGGGATCGTAAAACCTTACCGCCCCGCGATGCAGCGAGGTCTTGGGACAATCGGCGTCCAACACGACCCGCGGGTAATAGGTGCAGACGATGTCGGTCTGGATATGGGTGTGGGCATTGATGCCGACGTTCTCGCGCGACGCGCGCCGCTGCCAGAAGGTGTCCGACATCATGGCGATTTCGCCTGCGTGCTCGTACCCATAGGCCAACTGCAGGTATTCGCGCACCCCGGCCGCCACCATCTGCGCCAGCACGGCGATCGCTGGGTCCTGCCGGTCCATGAGGAAGTTGTGACGCAGATGCCCGAGATGGTTGGTCTGGTCGCCCACATTGCGCTCGTCGCCCTCTTCCCGAATGCGGTTCGCTAGCGCATCCACGGCCGCCAACGCGTGGAGGCGGTCATTGAAGCCCTCGGGCATGTCCCAGTGCTTGTGCATGACGAAGGCGGGATAGATCAGCTGGAACTCGGTCGTGGTCGCGATTTCCATCAGACCACCTCCAACACGATCTTGCCGATCGCGGTGTAATGCTCGGTGTTGATCTTGACCGCGATCTGGTCGCCTGGGCTGAGCCCCAGGGCTTCGACGGCAAAGCTGCCGACCCCGTTCGCATCCGTCATCAGACGCCGCTTCGGCAGATAACCGGCGTCACTCTCGAGCTTAAGCGCCAACTCATGGGCGCAGGGCGCGCCATCTCCATTCCAGCGCAGCGCGATCGGCACATAAGCGCGCCCTCCCGCGGTCACAGTCACCGTCTCGGTCGCCACGGCGTGGAAGTAGAACTGCTTGAACCACTGCCCGTCATTCGGGATCGTCGCGTCATCGATCCGGCCAGCAACGGTGGTGCCGTTCAGCAGGATCGGGTCCTGATCGCAAAGGATCTCAATCCGGGCCGAGGATAGCGGCCCCTTGATCGGCATGAAGATCACCAGCGCATTCGAGGCCTGCATGCGCGCACGGTGCCGAAACGACAGGTCGACCTTCTCGCGCGCCGATTGGGCGAAACGATTGCGCCAGGGCTGCGGAAACCCCGCATTGTCGGTCATGATGTCGATCAGAGCGTGATCGGTGATCTCGTCGTGACCCCGCATACCGTCTGGAAAGACGTAGGAGCGTCCCTTGTAAATCCCGCCATGTGGGCAGCCCGGCAGGTCCGGAACGAAGATCCCGTTGCCGCGCAGATCGACGAAGCCCGCGCCATCAGCATAATCATAGGGCGTCGCAAGTTCAGCTGCGAGATCAGCCCAAGCCATGACACCAACGCCGTCCCTCATTCCGTCTTCGGCATCGCACGGAATGAAGACCGCAATCCCCGCATAGCTCTCTTGCACATCGACGGCGTAATGCAACCGCGAGCCTGTGTTGTAGATGACATGCAGCCCGGTCTCGATCATGACGCGCTCCTTTTCAGCTGGTCGACCTCCTGAGCGAGGTCCTTGATGGCCTCCACGAGGAGGCCCACGAGATTGCCGTAAGCGAGGCGCAGCACGCCCTCCGTCTCGACCACGGCCTCCGGCGAAACCGCCTGCACGTCCTGTGCGATGAGGCCCATCTGCCGCGTGTCACTACCTGTCATTGTGAAGGTGACGCCGTTGAGCGCTTGTACCTTGGCGAGCGCATCTGCGATGGGCGCGATGTCAGATTTGAGACGCGCATCTGAGGAGGAGACAAAGTTCGGCGCTGTCACCGTGCCTGAGAACGTCGCTCCCGACAGGCGGGCAAAGGCGCTGGCGTGGCTGCCATCCAGCAGGTCGGCATCAATTCCAGAGCCAGAGCCATCCACTGTCACCAGTTTGGCACGTACCTGCGCGGCCGTGTCGGGAGATCCATCGGCCCCCGCGGGGCCTTGTGGACCCGTAGGCCCGGTGGCACCCGTGGGACCCGCAGGTCCCTGGGGTCCTGTCGGGCCAGTGGCGCCAGTATCACCCTTGGCTCCCGTCGCACCGGTTGCCCCCGTCGCACCGGTTGCGCCTTTCAGATTTACGTAAGCACCCCAGGTCGATCCGTTGAAAAAACGCAGACTGGTGCCGGACCATTGATGCGCTGGTGTCGGTCCTGTGGCGCCCGTCGGACCCTGAGGACCTGTTGCGCCTGTGTCACCTTTTGGGCCTGTTGCCCCGGTCGGCCCTGCCGGACCTTGCGGTCCAGTTGGGCCGGTGTCGCCCTGAGGGCCAGTTGCACCGGTTGCCCCTGTGGCACCAGTTTCCCCCTTGAGATTGACATAAGCGCCCCAGGCGGTGCCGGTATAGAACCGAAGGCTTGTACCAGACCATTGATGGGCCGGTGTTGGGCCCGTGGCACCTGTTGGGCCTTGCGGTCCCGTTGCACCGGTATCCCCCTTGGTCCCTGCAGGTCCGGTTGCGCCCTGGGGCCCAGTCGCACCTTGAGGCCCGGTTGGGCCAGCGGGCCCTTGCGGTCCTGTTTGCCCCAGTTCGACGACCGTTTCCGATCCCGAGATGCGTTTGAGGAAGAGCTTTCCGTCGGTAACATTGACGGCGAGTTCTCCGGCAGCGAGTTGCGCCGTGCTGGGCACCCGGCCAGCCACGGTGGTGCGTTTGACCAAAACGGTGTTTGCCATGGTCAAAAGGTCCCGCCATCAAGAATGATCCCGTTGATCGACCCACCCGTGATCGCGACACTGCTTGCGGCTTGCGTGGCGATGGAGCCCAGCCCGAGGTTCGAGCGCGACGTTGCCTTGTTCGGGAGGTCAGACAGGTTCGATGCGGCAGAGAGCTTGCCTGCAAGAGCGTTGGTTACGGTTGTTGCAAAGTTCGGATCGTCCCCGAGAGCCGCCGCCAATTCGTTCAGCGTGTCCATCGCGCCTGGGGCCGCATCGATCAACGCGCCGATCGCAGCAGCCACAAAGGCGGTCGTCGCGACCTGCGTCGTGTTGGTGCCCGTAACTGCCGTCGGTGCAGTCGGCGTGCCGGTCAGAGCCGGCGATGCCAATGCAGCTTTGGCATCGAGCGCGTTCTGAAGACCTGTAACTTGAGAGATCGCGTGGCTGTGGGTCGAGGGCGGAAAGCTGGTGGGCTTGCCGGTGATCCCGGCCCAGGGCGCGGCATCGGCTACCTCCGCCGCATCGACCTTGCCGTCGCCATCGGTGTCATAGGTTGCGGCCAGCATATCGCCGGGGCCGAAGTCGACGATGGCCTGCTGCACGAAGGCTGTCGTTGCCACCTGCGTGGTGTTTGTGCCCGAAGCCGCCGTGGGCGCGGTCGGCGTGCCTGTCAGCGCGGGCGAGGCAAGCGGTGCCTTAGCGTCGAGTGCTGCCTGCAGCCCGTCAACATTTGCAATCACATGGGCATGGCTGTCATCGGTCACAGCGGCCGTGATGGTGACATTGGCCGAGCCGTCGAAGCTCACGGATCCGGAGAGATCGCCCGCGAGTGCAATGGTGCGGGCGGTGGAAAGCTTGCTCGCCGAGGCCGCATTCGCAGTCGCGCCGAGCTTGGCATCGAGCGCGCCCTGCAGACCGGTGACATCAGCAATGGCGTGGCTGTGGCTGAGCGCGGCTTTCGTGGCCAGTCCAGCATCCAGTTGCGACTTGCGCACGAGGTCAGTGGCGGCACTGGCATCTTGGCTGGACTTCGGCACGAGCGAGAAGGTCTTGGCCCCACCAATAGTCTGGGTGCCAGTGAGCGCAACAAACCCACCGCTACCTGCGACAGGGACGATGGAAGTCGCAATGCCAGACCCGTCGTCGCCCTTGCCGACATACACCGTGTTGTCGACCTCGTTATGGGCAAGCTCACCGGATTTCAGTGCAGCGGGCGCGCCCGCCACGCCCGAGACGCGGCGTTTCAGCTGGATCGTATTGGCCATCAGAAAAATCCTCCATTGATGGGGGCGTCGGTGGGCAGGATCGTGATGCCCGGATCACCTTGATCGCCCTTGTCGCCCTGTGGGCCGGTCGCCCCCTGCGGGCCTGGCTGGCCGCCAAGCCGAATACGGAATGGCCCGTTTACAACACGCACCTTGATCGGCGCGGTGATGGTGATCGGGCCTGTTTGCCGGATCGCTTCACTCATGGGCTCAGCCCTCGCGTCACCGGCAACATCACGGGGATTTCGAGAAGGAAGCCCAAGTGCAGGTCTGGCTCGAGATCAGTGCGCACCAAATCCAGCACCACGCGCCCAGGCGAGAGCCCTGCGGTTTGGGAAGGCGTCAAAGACAGTTCCAACACAGTTCCTGTGATGTGCTGTATCCCGCCATCAGCGCTAGACAGCTCTGCAAGCAGCGTCGGGTCACTGGGTTTGAGGCGCAGATGGCCGGCATAGCTTGCACCGTCTGCAAAAACCGGTGCCTCGGCTTCAATCTGCAGCCGCCAAGCGTAGCCGATGAGAATGGCCGGGCCCTCGCTTAAAGTAGCGATTGTCATGGCTGCCACCCGCAGAGCCGCGCGCCTACCTCGTTATGGGCGACGATCTGCGCCAGAGTGTCATCGCTCAGAACGTCCTGACGCGAAGGGCGAATAGGCTCGGCCCAATCGCAATCGTCCCGCAAACCCCGCGGGTCAATCGCGCATCCAGCGATCAGCCCGACGCTCAAGATCGGCACGATCAGTGTTTTGAAGGTCATGACGGATTTCCTTGGACGTTTGCAGTGCGCGAACACGGGCATCGGCGCGGCGGATGGCTAGGTCGGCCTCTGCGGCGTGCTTGCCCTGCCGGAGCAGGATCCAGACGGCGATGCACACCGCGGCGATGAGCGCGCCCCAATAGGCGAAGCGCCGACCAAGGCCCGCGAACAGCATGGTCAGGATGGCACTCATGCGGGTGCCCCCGGAGAGAGGGCCAAGCAGCGCGTATCGAGCAGCAGTACGGTTTGCCCGCGCGCATCGGCGCTGGCCCGCACGTGTTCATGCGTACGGACAGCGGCATCTTCGCAGGCGATAAAGTCGGGAAAGCGAACTGAGCTGATCCCACTGCCGCAGTCAGGCAGGCTGTCGCCTGCGATGCAGGAGACAACGATCAAGACCCAGGTCATGGCGTTTTCCCCGAGCGATAGTCGTCAATCCGGGCCTCCTTGGCGCGCAGCGCGTAGATGATGACGCCGACGAACACGGCCGCGCCGATCCATGGCAGGGCATTGGAGAGCCAGCTTTCTAGCCCGACCAAGGTGAACACGCGCCCGGCCATATCGCGGGCCTGTTCGGCCTCCATGAGTGCAGGTGCGACCTGGCTGCCGATCGATCCCGCCGCGCCAATGACACCGAGACCGATCTGCGCATTGGACGCTGTTACGATCCGGCTTTCTGCAGGCGCGCCGGATGCACGCACAGGAGCGATTTCGCGAGGGGCGGCATTCTCCAGAGCTTTGGTCAGCGCCGCGTCGATGATCGGCAAAAGCGGCAGGCTGTTGTCATCGCGAAAGGCCAGGATGGCAGCGCGGGTGCGCGGCCCGATCTTTCCATCGATCTGACCCACCTCGTGATAGCCGAGCTCCTTCAGACGTCCTTGCACCGCCTCGACTGACATCGTCACGACAGGCGCGACATTGCCCGCGCGCCGTATCCCGAGGAGCTTTGAGACCGGGTAGCGCTTCACATTGACGGCGTCGTTCTGATTGCCACCAAGGCCCCAGACCCATTGTCCCTCGATCCGGTCGATGAAGAACACATGGCCCTGCCAGCTGGACGAGCCGCGGGGGATCACGCCGATATCGCCTTGCTGGGCGTCCACCACCTCGATGGGGACGCCCCACTCGAGGTAAGACCGTGCCGTCAGCTTGCGGGTCGAGCGTATCCCGGCCCGCTCGAGGCAGTGTCCGACGAAGGCTGCGCACCAGGCCACAGAGTCATGCTCGACCCAGTCGTGACCGACCGAGTCATACATCTCCATGATGACGGGATTGTCGGCGGGGCCCGGCCCCTCGGTCGTGCCGATGTAGCTGCGGGCGATATCGAACGGCGTCATGGTTGTCTCCCATGCAAAGCAAAACGCCGCCCCAGATGGGACGGCGAATAGGATTTTGTGAGTGGTGGGCGTGTTACTTTTTACGGCAGAGCCAGGCGGCCAGCAGTGCTTCCGCCCCACGTGGGCCAAGATAAGCGAGGGTTGCGACGAACCCGGTCGAGACGGGCTGCGAGAGGCCGATATAGCGTGCTGCTGCCTCCCCGATCAGCGCCATGCCGACGGCGACGGGGATTTCCCAGAGGAGTTCCTTGCCGAAAAAGCGGCGGTTGCCGAGCTTTACCTCCCCCGAATGCCACATCAGCCGTCCGGTAAAGGCACCGATCAGCGTGGTCACGGCCCCACCGAAGAACGAGTTGATCATGTCGATGAACCCACCGTCATTCATGGGCGTGCCTCCTCGAGCGCCGCCACCCGGGCGGCCAGTTCCTTGACGGCCTCGATCAAGAGGCCGGTGATATTGCCGTAAGCGACGGAGAGCTGGCCCGCCTCATTGTCGCGGACCACCTCGGGCAGCACAGTCTCGACCTCCTGGGCGATGACGCCGATCTGGCGGCTGCCATCCATGGTGAAGCGCACCCCGCGCAAGGCGCTGACCAAGGCCAGCGCGTCGACGATGGTCTCCACATCGGATTTCAGCCTGATATCAGACGAGGAGACGAAGTTCGGGGCCGTGACGACGCCGGTGAAGGTCGCGCCAGCGAGCGCAGCCTTCGCCGCGATCGCCGCGTCGTAATCCGCCGCCGACTTGGTCGCCATGGTCCCGAGCCCGAGGTTCGTGCGTGCCACGGCGGTGTTCGCGAGCCCCGCCAGATTGCCGGCCGCATCGAGAAGCGCGTCCCAGCCCGTGTTCGTGGCGTTCCGGCGACGCAGAACCGGCGGAGAGACCGAGGTATCGACCCAGAGCATGCCAGCCGTGGTTGCCGTTGGCGCCAAGGCCCCCGCACTCGTCGATTGCAGGGCCGCGATCACCTCATTGATGCGCGCCCGAACGGCCGCGCCCGCGTCGTTGGCGATCACGAAGCTGGATGTCTGGGGCATTACGCGACCTTATCGGCATAGAGCCGCAATTGGCTGACGATGGGCGTGTAGGACGCATCCTTCGTCGTGAGAAACGCCCGCGCCTCTACCGCGCGGGCTTCGATTTCGTGGTTGTCGAGACGACCCCAGGGGCCCCAGTTGGGCGATGCGGCCGGATCGTCGTCGGTCTCGCGGATCTCGAAGAGCACGTCGATTTCTGCACCGGCCGATCCGTCAAAGTCGGCCCATGTGTCCATCAGCGCGGTGCGGGCATCGATGCGGTCATTCAACGCGAGTGCCGCCACGCCGATTTCCGAGCGCAGTCGCACGCGCTTCACGGCGCCAAGATCAAGACCGGCGGCAAAGGCGTATTGGCCGTCCATCGTGCTGACCTGCGTCACACCATTCGCGGTCGCCGTGGCGAGCGTCAGGTTCGAACCCGTAACCTGTAGCCCTGATTTCGGGCCGACGAAGCCGGGATCAGCCTGCAGGAAGTCCAAAGTCGAGAAGGCAAGCACCTGCGCGCCCTTGGTTGAGACCCTGGTTTCAGGACCGGCACGGCCGCCGCTGTCCTCGGCGCGCACCAGGTAGGTGCCAGGTTTCAGAGGCACGACGGCGATGGCTTCGCTGCCGGAGACCCGGTCCATCGAATAGCTGTCGGACCAGGTGGCCGTCGCTTCCTTGGAATGCCGGATGACGATGTTGCCGCCCACGCGAACATCGGGATCGGCCGAGCGGGTCCATTTCAGGATCGCAAGGCCGCCGGCCGTTTGGAGCGTCACATTCTCGAGCTGTGCTGGCGGGGCAGTTAGCCCGAGGATCTCTGCCTCGGTCCGTTGCCAAGGCGAAGAAACGCCCAGAACCGAGATCGCTTTTACCCGGAAAGCCCAAGCCCCCGGCGCGATGTCGCGAATTTCAAGCGCAGTTCCGTCGGTGCGGCCATAGTCGATCCAGTCGGCCCCGCCAGAAAGTTTGCCCTGCAGCTGATAGGCCGCGACAAACCCGGAAGGTGCCGCCTCCCAACTGATTTTCGCGAGCACCTTCAGCCCCCCGCCGTCCCGCGTCACATAGAGGTCCTCGGTGACCTGCGGTGCGCCGGGTGCCGGGATGTCGTAAGCATTGGGCAGCGCCGTCCGTGGGGCAGCTGCGTAGATCTGCTGCTCGGACGCCGACCAGTCATAGACCAATGGCGAGGTCTCGCGCAGGACCAGTTCCGGCAGGAGCAGTGCGCCATCGCCCGAGGCCGTCAAATCGAGGCTCACCCCATGCACCTCGAAGGGTTTGGCGGCAAAGCCCCAGCGGGCGTAGGACAGCGTCACCACATCTCCGACGGTGGCCGCCCAAGCCGAAAGCTTGCCCGAGAGCCGCACCGTCATCTGCCGTCGCGCGCGTTCAAGTTCGATCTTTGCAAGCCGCTGCGCCATCGAGGCAGAGATCGTGAAGGGCAGCGAGATATCGCGCCATTTCCGCTCACCGCCGTCCTCTGCGAGGTAAACATCCGAGGCGTAAGCCGGGAAGTCATCCGGCTGCCAATCGTTCTCGGGGCTGACGAACTGTCCGCGCACGCCGTTGAAGTTCGACGACATCGTGACGCGTGTCGCCAAGGTCAGCCCGCCTTCGCGGACATGGTCCGAGGTCAGCGCGACATCCGGCGCGCGCCACGCCCCCGCGTGGATACGCCAGGCCCCGCCCGAGAAGGCGCAGCGCCCGGCGAAGGACGACAGCATCCCCTCGATGATCGTCTTCGGGACCTCCGAGAGGGTGATCACCCCATTGCAGGCGTAACGCGGTTCGAACCCGCCACCCGCGAGTGGGACGGTCTCGTCACAGATATTGGCGGCTTCCACGAGGGACATCTCGTCGATCCCGTCTGGCTGGCCGATGCGCGCGCCAATGCCCCAGGTCGTGTTGGCCATATAGTCGGCAAGGCAGAGGGCGGGGTTCTCGGAATAGCCTGCGGTTTGCGTCCGCGGGTCCCAGATATCGTCCTTGCCCTCCAGATCCACCGTGATGTTTGGGATCCCGCCCGGGAAGGCATCCTGATCATAGGTGAGGCGCAGCCGGATCGCAGCACAGCCCCGCAGCCGATGGTTTTCCGTCCATTTGTCGGGCAGCGCGGATTTCAGGCCCGCGAAGGCGGTCTGGTTGGCGGCGCCCAGTTTCTTTTCGACAACGACCTTTCCGGCCCAGCGCCCCTGCGCGGTCCCGGCGGCATTCACCGCCACTTCGCCTTCAAAATAGATGGCCCCGATCGATTTGACCCGATGCGTGGCCAGCACGATCACCAGATCGAGGAACTTGTTGTCCGACCCCGAGGAGTGCAGGAAGACGATGACCCCGCCCTTGCGGGTGCGGCCATAGACGAGATCGCGCGGCACCACGGGCTCGCGGATCGTCACCGTCCGCGGCTGCATCGTCGTCTGCGGTTTCGGCATCAGGGCCTGCGCCGCATAAGACAGAAGCAGCGTCCCGCCGATCCGCAAGAGTGCCGCGCCAATTCCGCCTGCAGCCAGTACGCCGCTGATCGCCCCCGCGATCGCGGTGACGGCTGTCACGATGAAGGGCATGAATTGGGTCCGTATTTAGATGGGCCAGGCAAGCCGGCAAGAGGTGAGCGGTACGGTCACGAGGCCCTCCGGCGCCATGCCAACGGCCGAGGCCCCGTTGCAAATGCCAAACCCAAGGCCGGTATCGGCCAGTACGATGTCGCCGCGTTGCGCAAGCAGAACGGCTTGGCGTGGTTCTCCCAAAAGGGAGCTGCCCATCTCCTCGAGCGAGGCCCAGCCCAGGCGGCGCATCACACGCTCGCCGCCGAGCGCGGTGGTGTAGCGCCCGCGCCAGAGGGCCGCGATGTCCTCACCGCCGGTCAGTATCATGCGGACCTCAAAAGCGAAGGTCGGGCAGTCATGAACGCCCCAAACGAAGGGCTTTGCCCGTGCCGTATCGATGGCTGCGGCCAGTAGGCGATCCCAGTGATCAACGCGGGTCATGTCTATCCACGCCCCCAGGTGATTTCGCGATCCTGGATCGCGGTCACATATTCGAAGCCAAGGTCGCCCGGGAACAGCACCTGTTGGCTTTCATGGGTGTAGCGCCAGGTCCGCGCCACGGTCAGGTCGATCAGACGGTTTTCATAGCTGATGGTGATCGTGCAGGTGTCGGCGTCATCCTTGATTTCCGGGATATCGAGCCTGCCTGAGAAGGCCTGAACCGGATCGGCGATGATGCCGCCATCCTCAGTTAGAAGCCCCAGCCAGATCCGGCCCGGCAGGCCCTGACGCGCTTCATCGATGGCCATCTGCACGAGGTCCAGCGGCAGGCCGGAAAGCGAGACGGCGGTGCCGCCGGCCACGACCTCCCCGGTTTCATCGAGCGAGCCGAGGCCCAGAAGCGACCCAGCCCCGGCCCAGCTTTGACCGTTCCAATTCACCTCTCCCAGCCCTGACCAGATCCGGACCCAGCCCGTCGCAAACTCGCCCTCGAAGAAGATGACCGGTCTGAGGCTTTGATCAGCCAGCGCAGTGGCGAAGGCGAGGGTCAAATCGCGGCTCATTAGACTGCCTCCCGCGCTGAGATTGTAAATCGGTGCTGATCCGCCCGGCCGATGACTGAGGGAACCGGTGACGTCAGCCGCAAAAGAACCGACGGGGCATCAAGGCCGAGCAGCGTTCCGACCGGCACGGAGGCCCGGAGCGGCGGCACGAAGGCGAGCATCGCCTCACTGCCGATGGGCGTCACATCCGCCGTCAGCTGATAAAGCCGGGTGGTGGCATCCGAACCCAGCTGTAAGAAATCCCCCGCGCGAAGCCCAAGTCCCCAACCGGCCGTGCGAAGGGTGGATGCCCCAGCGACCTGCGCCTCGGTGACATAGGGATTGCCCGCTGCCACCGGCAGCTCGATCGAAGGATCGGGGAAGAGGAACCGACCCCGCAATCCACCAAGGGCCGTAAAAAATGCCGATAACCGTCGGGCCTTCGCCCCCTGTGTCACCGCCATTTCGATCTGGTATTCCCACCAGGAGGCACCCCAGTCCTGGATTTGGGACGTGCCGGTGAATGGCGAACGGGCCTCGGCGACCGACGTGACCAGCCGCCGCTCGAGCGAGGTGACGAGCGTCAGCGGCAAAACAGGAATGGCCATTTCAGATCACCTGACCCCGGCGTCGGCCATCGGCCACGCTTTCCTTGGCAATGCGGGCGATTTCCGGAATGGCCGCGCGAAGGCGCGCGTCGATCTGCTCGGCCACGCCCATCTGTGCCCCACGCGCGTCGATGTTCACGGTGACGCCCGCGCCAGTGCTGCCGCCCCGACCATAGTTCGCCGCTTCTCGCCGGTTCAGCACCCGCTCTCCCCGCTGCAGGATCGTCGGGACCTCGTCGGGGCGGAGACCCGCCCAACCGCCGGAATGCATCCGGGGCGCCGCCGCGAACGCCAGCGCTGGTACCGAGCGAGTGTGTCCCGATAACCCTACGATGCCGCCCGCATGCGAAACGGCCGCCGCGACGGACCCGCCGCCGAAGATGCCCGAGAGCGCCGAGGCGATGGGCCCCAGCACCGCGCGCTTGAAGGACAGGACCGCAAGGTCCGCCAAGATTGAGCGCACGAGGCCCTTGAAGTCGAACTTGCCGGTCTCGACGAAGCTTCGGAATGCGCTTTCCGCGCCACTGAAAGCGCCGGTCAATGTCTCGCCGAGGCCTTTGCCCCAGTTCAGAGCATCCGTGGCATAGGCCTGAAGGGACTCCGAGACTGCACGCCACCCAGTGGCGATCCGATCCCCAGCGCTCCCGGCTACACCACCAGCTCGGCCCATAGCATCTGACAGCCGATCTGCTGAGACAGTCGCCTCATCCAGCGCGGCTGCGCCTTCTTCGCCGGTGCCGGCAACGGCGTCACGCAGCGCACCCCAGGAGGTGAGTGGTACCGTCGCGCCATTGGCGAGATCGGTCGCAGCCTGACGGTACGTGTTCGCGGTGGCCAGTGCCTCGGTCGCGATGGCGTCAAGGCCAAGGTCAGGGGCCGTGAGCGGGCTATCTTCGAAGGCTCGGCGAAAGGCATTTGCCGCTGCCGTTCCAGCATCTGCGGAGGCCCCGGCAAACGGGTTCGGGATGTCATCGAGACTGATTTCGCCGATCTGACCAAAGGTCGTCTCGATCCCGACCGCCGCCAGCGCATCGCGAATTCGACCCGTGAACGCGTCAATCCTGCGGATTGCGCCGTTCAGCATGGCTTCGATCCCGTCAAGCATGCGGTTTGCAGCCGAGAAGACCAGATCCCCGATCACATCCGGCAAGCGCGACCAAATCTCGCGCACGGCCAAAAGTGCGCCCTCAAACGTGTTGGCGGTGGTGTTGCCGAAGCTAACGACGCTCTCGATGGCGCCGGCCATGCCTGAAGCGGCATCAGCCTTCAGATCGTAGAACATGGCTGTGGCCGCGGCCCCAACGCTTGATGCCCCCATCTTGATCCGGTCCCAGACCTCGACTGCGACGTCCTTCAAGAGGGCCATGGCTTCGCCAAAGCCGCCTGCACTGGAGGCCAACCGGGTGAACCAATAAACCAGCTCGCCCGCGCCGACGATCAGGACGCCAATGCCGGTGCGGATCAAGGCGCCTCTGAGCACCACCAGCGTAGTGGCGAGCCCGCGCACTGACAGCGCCGCGGCAGCCATCGCCGCGACCCAGCGTCCAGCGAGGAAGGTGGCAAATGTCCCCGTGTAGATGGCCAGCCGATCAAGGTTGGCCAGCACAGCATCAAAGGCCCGGCTGATCGGGCTGGTGCTGGACGCAAGGGTGACAAACGCATTGGCCACTGCCTCCAGAGACGGGGCGAGCGCCACGGCGATCCGGTTGCGCACGCCAGTAAACACCTGGCCGATGCTGACCAGCGCCAATTCCGACCGGCGCATAGCGGCGATGGCATCTGCATCAAGCACCGCCCCAAGCGCCTGCGCCTGCGCCCCGAGCCGGGTCATCTCTGCCCCGCCGTTTTGCAGCAGAGGGATCAGCCGCGTGGCATCCGAGGCCATCGCCTCGAGATAAAACGTCATCTCCTGTTGGCTGACACCCGCCCTCTCGAGGCTGTCGACATAGAGTTGCAGCGCCTCAGGCCCGGATAGCCGTGCAAACTGATCGGCCGTCACGCCAACGCGCAGCGCGATGTTCTCGAAGAAATCCGCCATCGGGCCGCCGCCGGTTTGCAGGAAGTCGCCCACCCGGTCGTTCACGTCCTTCAGAATATCCGCGAGTTTTTCCTGCTCGATGCCCACTGTGGCCGAAGCAGCCGACCAACGCTGGAAGACCTCCGGGGTCGCATTAGCCACCTGGCTGAGTTGGCCGATTTCGTTGGCCGCAGCCACAGTCGAGCGGGTCATCGCGACAACGGCACCGGCCAAGGCAGTAGCCGCAGCAGTCGCCGCGATCCGGGCCCGGCGGGCAAAAGCCGCCATGCGTGCGTTGGCTTGTTCCATCTCGCGCGAGAGACGCCCCAAGCCGCGCGCACCGGCCTCTCCGACGCCTTCCAACTCGGCACGAACCTGGCGCCCGCCCGTCGCGGAAAGCCGGACGGATACACGTTTCTCTGCCATGGAAGACGTCCTCAAAAGCGTCAGACCTCGTTCCAAATGGAAACGAGGTCAGGTCAGGCCTGATCCGGCCTGCATGGTTTCACTGATCTTGCGCACCATCACCGCCTCGATGGGCGGCAGCAGTTCCGCGATGATTAGGGGCGAGAGCCCGAGGGCCGCCCCGAGTTGGAGGGCTGCGCCCATGTCCCAGCCGAGGACAGCGCCGCCGCTCATGCCGCCAGCAACGCGCACCTGTCCGCCAAGGCGCTGGACCAAATCCCAGGCTCTCCAACCCTCGAGGGTCAGCGGTTTATGCAAACTGCGCGGGCATTCCGCGCACATAAAGGTGCACGCCGCGCAATACTCACCGCCCCCGCCGAACTCCCAGTCGGCGAGAGCGGTCAGGCGTTTTTTTCCGCATCCAGAATGAGCGCGCCAGCGATATATTTCGTCTGAAAGGCCTCGAAGATCGGCCAGAGTTCCAGAAGAGCGTCGATGCCGTCAGGCGTGATGGGCAGCGGTTTTCCGTCTTCGTCTCCGACGCCCTCCCAATCCTTCACGACGATGCGCCCGACAGCCTTGGCCACGATGCGCGCGAGGTCATCGTTGGAGGCGCTCCCGTCAGCATCACTGGCATCACCGGCGGCCGCGACGATCGTCGGATCGCTGCGGGCGCCCAGCATGATGGCGGTGGTCAGGGGCTCGACCAGCAAGCGGACGCCATGGCCGAGATCAAGCCAGCGCGGTTCATTCGACAGGTTCAGGCGCAGCATGGTTAGTAAACCTCGCGGTCGTTGGTCAGGGTGACGGTGCACATCCGGCCTTCAACGGGATCGCTGGCGGCTTGCCAGTCGAAGGTGGCCTGCACGCCTTGCGGGCCCGAAATCTCGATCCGGGGGCGTGGAAGGTAAACAGCGTGGGCGGTAACGGTCAGATTCTCGCCCGTTGGCAGCGTGTAGGAGAACTCCAACTCGCAGGCCTCGCCATTGATCGCTTGCGTTACCAACGTCTGGTCAGCGAAGCGCACGACGACATTGCCGGTCAGTGCCGCAATTGAGGGATCCGCACCGTCGATCTTGCCATCCGCGCGGATCGTTTCAATCCGGTCGAGATTGTTGGCATAGGTAAGGTCGGCAGAGACAACGTTACCGATATTGGCCCCGTTCCGCGTGATGGCTCCGTTGAAATGCCCGAAACGTTTCAGCGCGATCGTGGCTGGTGTGCCCGCCGCAGTGCTCGTGGTGATCGCTTCACCCTGTGCCACGATGCTGGCCGTCGCGGTTAGCAGTCCAGAGCGCGCCATCTGCCAGTTCAGGGTGTCCACCATGCAGCCGGAATACATCGCATAGCGCGGCACCTCAGGCATGCCGGTCTCGACTGAGAAGCTGGGCAGCGCCCAGTTTCCGGAGCGGAACTCATGCGTGTAGGGGGCATCGGCACCCGTTGTGGTGGGCGCGCCAAAAGCAGCCTTCAGCCAAAAGCCAAACGCCTCGGCATCGATCGGGATGACCACATCGCCATCCGCTGTCACCGCATCCTTGATGGGAGCCTGCGGATCCCGACCGTACCCCAGCAGTTCTGAGGTCTGCAGCGGTTGCTCTGCTCCCAGCGTCGTGCTGGCAAAGGGCATCTTGGTGTAGCCGCTCAAAGGCGGCGTGCCATAGGTCGTTTCGAACGCCAGCGCCATTTGCGCCCGCGCGCCTTGGGCTCGTGCCATGGTGTTTCTCCTTGAATTGGTCTGGTCAGCCCAGCGCGTCACTGGTCGCGTAGTGAAGGGTGATCGGAATGATCCCGGCTTTCAGAGAGGCGGCCCCCTCGACCGGTAGATCGACAGGTTCAGCAGCATCCGGCTCGACCCAGTCGCATAGACCCCGCAAAGTACGGTCCGCGGCGATCACAGCGCCGACCTGCGCGACAAGCGCATCGAAAAGGGCGTCCCGATCCGTTGTTGATTGCACGATCATCTCGAGTTCAGCGCGATGCTGGAAATGGTAGGTCAGCGGCGACAACGTCACGCCTGGCTCTCCCGGGGTGCCGTCGCGCAGGATCATCAGCCCTGCGGGCGGGATGCGTTCTGGGAGAACCTCCCCGCGGAGAACTGGCACATGCGGGATCGTCCTGAGCAGGTCCGCCAGGGCGGTCAGGATGGTTTCGCGGGTGGTGGGCATTGTTGAGTTCTGCCTTGTTGACCTTTAGATTTAGCGGAAACTCGCAAAAGGGCGGGAATGCGATGACTCGAAAGCCAAGCCACGGTTGGAGTACTGCTCAACAAGGCGGATATCGGAACGGCAGTACGGTTCGGACTGTCTATAAGAAACCGCCGCCTGTTGATCAGGCGCTAACGGTTCTCCAAGCGGCGGGCTACGGATACGATGTAAACTCGCTCTGTCAGAACCCAAAATGCCTGAGGAAAACAAAGCACAGTGCTGCAAACCTGGCTGCAGACTATGCCAAGCTTTCGAACCTAACGCTTGAGCAGATAGGCGCCCAAACCCCATGCAAGCACTGCAATTCCGAAAAGAGCTTGCTGCTCTTCTATTCTAAGCCGTGATTGACGATCAGGGCTTCTTCGCCTCCATCCAATTCGCCAAAATCAGCCCCGGTATCGCTGCCTGCGCTCGTTCTGCGTCCCGCGCCAGCGACAGCCTTTTGGCGAGTTTCACCTGCGGCACCAAGAGGAAAATCGGCACCGTACTCTGTCCACGCCCAGTCTTGGATCGAGAGGCCACGCCCAGCCCGCGACTGTTCAACCGCCCGTCGGCCACGAGCAGGCTTGGACCGCCCCGCCGATAGACAAAGCGCAGGCGCAGACCGCGCCGCCTTTCCCATTCGCCGGGCGTGAGCGCCTTGCCGCGCGTGCCCTTACCGGCCGCTGGCGTTGGGATCGCAAGCCAGAACCCGTCTTTCGACCTGATCAAGGGTCCCGTGTCATGCGCCCCGATGATCTGAGGAGCATTCGACCAGACCAGTGCGGCCGCCTCGAGGCTTTCGCCCGCAGCGGGATAGGTCTTCGACCTGATCGTGTTGGCAAGCCGCTGTCCGAGGCGGGCGCGCGTGATTTGGGCGCGCCAGTCGGATTTGAGACCAGCGCCTGCAACGCGCATGGCCGTGGTCACGGCCTTTTCGCCAGCGAGGATTTCAGCGCGCATGGCGTTGACGATGTCGCCCGTGACGGAGAGGTCGAGTTTCACGCGGGCGTCGCCTCGATGGTCCAGATCAGCCTCTCGCGATCGCGGATCGGTTCGCCCTGGATCAGGAAGGTTTCATCACCGATGAGGATCTGCTCGTCAGGGCGGGGCGCAGGCAGTTCCGAGACGCGCACATCAAAGCGCATAGTCTCTGAGACCAGGCGCGCGGCCCCGAACGTGGTCACATCATCATTGCGACGCATGATGATGCGGATGCGGGTGAACTGCCCTTCGCTGTCGCGATGCCAAGCCTCATGGGCGAGGTTCGGATCAGCGAAGAGCAGATCGAGGGCCACGGCAAAGGCCGTCATGTCTCAGCGGCCTCAGTTCGAGCTGAAGATCCGGATCGCCAGCCGTGGGCGCTTGTTCACCGGCAGGATTGATGCCTCGGTCATCAGGTCGATCCAGCGGCCTTTGGTGTCCATCATCTGCCGCGCGTAAAGCGGCAGACCGACGGTGTTGGCCGTCTCGAGCAAGTTGGCCGGCCCGCCATAGGTGGTGAAAGTATCGAAGGTGCCAAGCGGGAAGGCGATGCCTTCGCCCGCGGGGATCAGCCGTTCTGAGGTGCCGTTCGAGAGGGTGACCGAGCCGTTGTATTCCTCAAAAAGAATGCCTGCGAACGGGAAGGCGCGGCGCATATCCTCGCGCAAGGGCTGACCGCCGGTGGCCGAGAAGAATTTGTAGGCCTCCTCGGTCTTGGGGTGGCTGATCAGCTTGTCGAAGAACTCCGAGCTGACCAGCGCGTGCGCCGTGGTCATGGTCTCGCCGAGCAGGTTGTCC
Source organism: Roseovarius sp. 10 (assembly GCF_033100315.1). Classification (NCBI taxonomy): domain Bacteria; kingdom Pseudomonadati; phylum Pseudomonadota; class Alphaproteobacteria; order Rhodobacterales; family Roseobacteraceae; genus Roseovarius; species Roseovarius sp. 10. Next base: position 21,864 of record NZ_JAWLVH010000004.1, on the reverse strand, counting down.
TCGATCCCGCGCAGCACGGTGCGAACCTTGCCCTGCACGTTGGTGCCAGCCGTGCCAAAGACGAAGTCGACCGAGATCATCTCCAGCCCGAACTCGGTGAAGTAGTTGTAGAGCGTCGTGCCCGCGCCATCCTTCACGATGCCCCGGAGCGCATTCATCTCCATGTATTCGCGGGTCTGCGCATGCTTGCGGCGCATCAGCGTCAGCTTGCGGTTCATCACCTCGACCAGCGGGTCTGCCGCATCCGACAGGCCCAGCGCGGGCATGCCCTGGATATCGGCGGGCAGAATCACATCGTCATGCGGGATCCAGGGCAGGGCGAAGCTGCGCATGGAGCGCTGCTCGCGGGTGCCGACAGTGGCCGGCGCGCCCAGCGGCACCGAGGGCAGCAGGCTCAAGACGCCCTCGCGCTGTTCGATGACAACCGAGCGTTGCGTCACGCCCTCGAAGCGGAAGAGGCCGATCTGGCCGAGGCGGGTGTAGAGATTGGGCAGGATGTTGATGGCCTGCGTCATCTCGGCGAGCGAATAGCCGCCCGCGTCAAACGGGTTGCGCGTGATAGTCATGGGGAACTCCGGGAATGAGGGGAGGAATCTTGCGGCCGGATCAGGCGGCGTCGCGTGGGATGATGCCGAGCGCGGTCAACTGGGCGTGTTTGGCCGCCGTCTTGGCTGCGTCATCGACACTGGCGTCGAAGACGAGCGCCGCTTTCGAGACGATGACAGGACCGCGCAGTACGACGATGCCGGTCGCATCCGCCGCTGTCGCGTCAACATCGTAAAGAAGAACTGCTGCCGCGTTCTGCGCGCCGTCAGTGCCAGTGGCGGTGCTGAGTTTCATCTTGCCGCTCGCTGTGATGCGGCCGAGCACAGCGCCAACGGGGTAGCTGGTGCCGGCCAGCAGCGTGACGGTCTCGCGGGTGAAGTTGGGGTTCAGCTCGTATTTGAGGACATCGCCCATGGTGGGCGGTTGGGTCAGCACGGACATGGGCAATCTCCGAAGATGTGGGGGGCAAAAAGAAATCCCCCGCCGGGGAGGAACGGCGGGGGATTAGGTGGGCGGTGCAGATTTCAGGGAGAGCAGTTCAGCCCCTGCTGCCCGCCGAGGCAGCCTTCTTCGCGGCAACCACGATGGGGCTTTCCGTAGATTTGGGCAGAACTGGGGATGGTGGGGCCGCAACGATGTCGCGGGCATCCGCTGCGGCGGAGGCGCGTTGAAGGACCAGTTTGCGGAGGGCTTCTGGCGCAGTGCCATCGCGGAGCGCTTTCGCAGCATCGATCGCGATGCCGAGTCGGCCCGCTTGCGCCGCGATCTCGGCGATCTCCGCTGCCGCCTCGCGAAGCTGCGCCGACAATTCCGCCAGATTGCTGGGTGGCGCAGCCGCCGGGGCGGGCAAAGGCGCGGCAGCTGCCACGGGCGCGGGGTCTTCTTCCTGCACGCTTTGTTCAGCTTCCTGCTCACCTTGTTCAGTCGCGCTCTCCAGCACGGTGTTCTCGGCATCGCTGATTTCCGTGTTTGCCTCAGTGGCGTCAGTTGTGGCGCTCATGGCGGCCTCCTTTGCTCGGGGATGACTGGCGCGGAGCAGCCGCGCGGTAGGTGATGGGGCAGACAGGCTTTCGCGAAAGCGAGCAAAGCCACGGGTGAGGTCGATCACCTCATCGGCCAGGCCTGCGGCGACGGCATCGACCCCGCGATAGGTCGCGGCTTCGGTCGCCAGCGCCGCATCTTGGCTCAGACGCCCAGCGCGCCCTGCGGCGACGGTCTCAGTAAAGAGGAACCGCAGGACATCGATCTCGCGCTGGATGTCGTCGCGCACGTTTTCGGGCAGCGGCTCATACGGATTGCCGTCGACCTTGTGCTGGCCCGAGTGGATCAGCGTGACGCGCACGCCGTCCTGATCGAGCTGGCCGCTCAGATCGGCATGCATCACCACCACGCCGATACTGCCCACGGAACCCGTGCGCGGCAGAAGGATGCGGTCCGCCTGGGAGGCCAGTGCGTAGCCTGCCGAGAAGGCATGTTCGGCGACGAACGCCCAGACGGGCTTGCGGCTGCGAATGGCACGAATGCGATCTGCGAGGTCAAAAACCCCGGCAACTTCGCCGCCAAAGCTATCGATTTCCAATGCGATGCCGCGGACTGCCGGATCCCCGGCTGCAGCCTCAAACTGAGCCGCGATCCCCTCATAGCTGGTCTGACCCGAGGACTGGCCTATCCAGCCCCCGCGATGGATCAGCACGCCGGCAATCTCAATCACGGCGATGCCGTCCACGACCGGGTAGGGCGCATCGCCGTGTTGCTGTAGGCGCTCGGTGAGGTTCTCGGCCAGAATGCTGGCGCGCGCGGGAAGATATGCGGCGCCATCTGAGGCCCCGTCGCTCTCCACCATCTCGATGCGCCGCCCGAGAATGCGCGGTCCGAGGCCAGATAGAAAAGCCATGGCCTTGGTGGGTTCAACCAGCAGCGGCGTATTAAACGCGCGCGCGGCAATTCGGGCGTGGAGCATCAGGGCTGGTCCTCGTCAGGGCGCGGGCGGTCTTCCGCGTCATCGGTCTCATTGTTTGGCTCGGTCTCATCATCCTCGATCGGAACTGACTGGACGCCTTGCGCGGGCGATCCCGGCCGGCGGAAATCAAGGCCCAGCGCGCGCTCGCGTTCTCGCTCAGCGGCGATTTCGCGGTCGACCTGCTCGGCGTCATAGCCGCGCTCAGCGATGGCCTGTGTGCGGGATTTCAGCCCCGCCTCGATCTGCGCGATCTCGGCATTGGCGTCCTTCAGCGGATCGACCCAGTCCCATTTCGTGGGGAGCCAGTCGGCGGCAAGCATGCGTGGGCGCTCGGCTTCATAGCCGGGCAAGGCCAGCGCGCCGGAGAGCACCGCAAGATCGAGCCACCGTGCATAGACCGGGCGGCAAAGCTGATAGACCATCACTGAGTGCTGCCATGCTGAAACCCGACGGCGGAACTCGATCAGCGCCAGGCGCGAGTTCGAGAAGTTCCCCTTCACCATGTCATTGGCGAGATATGGATAGGGGATGCCCAGCGCGGCCGAGATTTGCAGGAGCGTCCTGTACTGGAATGGCTCATAGGTCGCCCCGCTGTCGGCAGGCTGGCCGACCGTCACATCCTCGCCGGGATCCAGTCGCACGATTTGACCGGGGCTGATCTCGACGCCTGCGGGCATCTCCTCATCGTCCAAGGGGGCGAGCGGGTTCTCCGGGGCGGGTGAGGTCACGAACATCGCGTACATCGCCGCGACCTTCTTCCGGTCGAGCTCGGCATCATCGTACTGGTCAAGCAGGAAGAGCTTGACGATCGCCGGGGCCAGTTTCGAGACGCCGCGCAGCTGGCCGCCTTCCACCGGGTCGATGACGTGGATGACCTCCGAGGCGGGCACTCTGACAATCTCTCCAGAGAGCCCCGGATCGGTGCTGTCGCTCGGATGGCGACGGAAGAAGTGATAGGCCACACGGCGCCCGATCCGGTCAAACTCGATGCCCTGCCGGATGGCATTACCGTTGCGCGCCACGCCCGTTTCATGAAGCGGCAGCATTTCCGACGGCAGCATCTGTAACTGGAGCGGCACTGTCAGGCCATCCTCCACCCGCCGTGGCCGGATGCGAACAAAGACTTCGCCTGCCAGGTACACCTCACGCGCCGCGCGGCGCTGTAGCCCATAGAAATCCGTCAGCCCCTCGGCATCCGCTTCGTCGGTCCAGGCAAGCCAAAGACGCTGCAGCTCTTCCTTGCGCGTGGCATCGGCAAGTTTCGAGATCGGCTTGATGCCATCGCCGACGGTGTTGGCTGCCCAGCTTTCGACTGCGTTCACGGCATAGCCATTGTTGCGCACGAGCCAGCGGGCACGGGCGGTGATGTCGGGCCCGGAGGCCGCAATCAAGGCATTCACATGCGCGCGTGTCGCTTGGAACCCACGCAGGCGGCGATGATGCTGGCCAGCATCGAAGCCACCTATGAAGGCCCCAAGGCGCTGTCGCCAGTTCATCAGAGATCCTTCACGGCATTTGGGCGCAACACGCGCCCAGCGCCGCGTTCGAGTTTCGCGATGCGCCGTTCGACATCACCTATGGCCGCGGCAAGCTCGGCGTCGGTGCCATAATTCACCGTCTTGCCGTCATAGCTGACCGAGCGCGTGCCGCTGTAGCGCGCAGCCAAGAGCGCGCTGTGCCGGAGTTTTAGCTCTTCGATGGTCATTGGTCATTCCATGTATTTGGGCGTGCTGATCTTCCAGCCACGCCGCCGGGGCGTTGCGATCCGCCCCGCCTGCGGTTCTGTTTGTTTTTCGATCTCAGCGTGCTGGGTCGTGGGTACCGTTTCCACGCCGGCCTGCTTCTCCAGCTGTCGCCACATCCGTTCGTCGAAGCGGTCGGCGCCCAGAATCCAGGCGGCGGCCCGCGCATAGACCCGTGTGTCGAGCGCCTCGTTCCGCTCGCGCATCTTCTGCCATTCCTGGCGGGCGTAACCGCGCCGATCGCGGATCGTGACCAGTTGTTCGGCCACGAGCTGCTTCAGCCATTCGCTGTCTGTCCAATCGGGCAAGTGGATCATGCCCGCCGGGTTCGGTGCGCCCAGCGTGCGATCCTCATCGGAGGGTCGTTCGATCCGTAGGTAGCGATAGGTCTCCGCTTTGAAGGTGGCCGTGGCCACCGTCCAGAGCCGTGCCCCGCGCTTGAGCTTCCGCCCATTCACGGTCGCATCGACGAAGGTCGGACCCGAGACAGGCGTGGCCCGGTTGAATCCTTCCAGACCTTTGACAGGTGCCACCTGTGCAATGCCCTGCGCCCGTGCCCAAGCATAGACGGCGGAGGTTTCATAGCCGGTATCGATTGCGAGTTTCGCAATCGGCATGACCGCGCCCTGTTCATGCACCCAGGTCTGACCGAGCAGCTCAGTCAGTGCCTTCCAGCAGGTAGGATCACCAGGACCGCCCGGAATGACGATGTGATCGACCAGCCAGCTTTCCAGACCTCGGCCCCAAGCCCAGACATCGACCTCGATGCGGTCCTTCTGCACATCGGCCCCCGCGGTCAGGAACAGACCACCCATCGGGATCTGCGCCGCATAAGCCTCACGCCGATCCGCCAGCCGCTGCCATTCCGGCGCGTCCCCGCTTTCGACCCAGGTCTCACCCAGAAGGGTGTTCCGCGCCGCGCGCAGCATTTCGTCCGAGCCCTGGGCCGCCAGCCAGTCTCGTGCAATCTGCTCCCAGCTTTTCCAGCCGATCGGCGAATAAAGCGCCGAGAGGTGGAACCCGATCGCATTGGGGTCTGCACTGGTCGCTGTCGCCCGCCATTCCCCTCGCGCCAGCATGTCCGTCTTGTGGTGCTCGGCGATCGGGCGCTCGCAGCCCTCGCAGGCATAGGCCGCGGTTTCCGGCCGGCCCTTGTCCCAGCGCAGGCGCTCGAACTGCAGCCATTGCATATGGCCGCAATGAGGACACGGCACGAAATACCGCCGCTGGTCGCTGGCCTCGAACTCGCGCTCGATGCGCGAGAGCCCCCGTATCGTGGGCGTCGAGACCATGAACACCTTACGCCGATGCGCGAAGGTCGTGGTGCGCGCCTCGGCCAACGTGACCGGATCGCCTTCCTCGTCGGCCGAGGCCGGATAAGCATCGACCTCATCCAAAAACACATAGCGTGCGGGCATCGAGCGCAGGCCAGTGGCCGAGTTCGCACCGGTCAGCACCAGAATGCCGCCTGGGAACTCCTTCGAAAGCATCGAGTTGCCAGCATCGCGCGAACGGGCAGGTTGTACGCGCTCCTTCAGCGCCGGGCTGTCCTCAATCAGCGGATCTATCCGCCCCCGCGATGTGCGCTTGGCCATCTCCACGGTGGGCAGTACCGCCAGCATCGGGCCTGGTGCGTGGTGGATCACAAAGCCGATCCAGTTGTTGCCAGCTTCCGTCGCGCCGACCTGGGCAGCCTTCATGAAGCTGATCCGCTGCGCCGGGTTGTTTGGCGACAGCGCATCCATAATGGCGCGCAAATAGGGCGTTCGGGCCGTTCGATATTGCCCCGGTTCAGCCGAGGCCCGCGAGGATAGTTTCCTGTGCTTATCCGCCCATTTGGATACGGTCAGGTCAGGGTCGGGCCGCATCCCACGGCGCCAAGCGCGCAGGATATCCTCGGCGCCGTCAAAGGCGAGAGCGAGGCCCTCGGTCAGATCAGATGTGTTCTCCTCATCATTCAAGCGAGACCCTGAGGTCGGCCAGGGCGTCGAGCTGCTCTCGGACATGGGTTTCCAGCACCCTCTGCAAGATCGCAGTCTCGATCGTCACCGCCTTGCCGGATGCCTTCTCCATGTCTGCGGACAATTGTGCGGCCATGAGCGCCGCCACGCGTGTGGGCCAGGTGACCCAAAGATCCCGCTCTTGGCGGGCCAGACGAAACACCAGAGTCTCGGCCCGCGCGCGATCCACCAACACGCCCTTTTTCTTTTGGATCGAGAGCTGACGCTCCTGAGCCTGATAGACGGTTAGCGCCGTCCGGGCCTTAATGTAGGACGTGCTGTCGCCGGGGCCGGAGACTGCCGGACCGTCACCAGCTGCACCAAACCCACCACGTGAGCGCATCTGTTGATCCGGATCGGTCGCTGAACCGCGCCGCGCATCGGACGCCACGGCATTGATAGACCCGTCTGCGAAAAGCACCAGACGCCCGGTCTTGCGGGCCTTCTGTACGGCCCCGCGGGAGATCCCAGCATGCTCGGCATAGGCGCGTTCAGACATACCTTCCATGGCGCTTGAATTGACCTCAAAGCATTGAAAATAAACAGAAACATCTGCCTATTTGAGTTGATTACACTTCCGCTTAGAGCGATTCTCACATCAAGCAAATTGCCTGATTGGAGAAACGCAGATGACCCTTGCCACCCGCTACAACGCAGAAGCCAAACGCCTGATGCCGCACATGGCAGACGATCTCGCGGTTGACCCCGCGATCGACAACGCCGGCCACATCGACGAGATCGTGTTCCGCCGCAGCGAATACCTGGGCGGTATGGCGGCGGTTCTCCTCGCGCTGATTGCGCAGCAGAAGTGAGGGCGATCCTATGAGCACCCGCGCACAGATCGCCATCCAGACCGGGCCCGAAGAATGGGCGCATGTATACGTCCATTACGATGGTTACCCCGAGCACATGCTTCCCGCGCTAGCCGTGTGGGCGCCTGAGGATATCCTTGCCGCACGGGAAATCCGGCAGGTCAGCGCCGAGGCGCTGGATTGTTTCAACCCGCCTCGGCCGCCCCGGTTCCTCTCGCGGCCGACCTGTGAATTGTCCCATCTCTACCTCTGGCAGGACGGGCATTGGATCAATGCGACGGATTAAGCGCAGTGATCAGATAGCAATTATAGTGCTCTGATTTTGCTACGTTAATCGGCTCTTCAGAGCGATTGTGATTGCACCAAAACGATGCAACTCACCTGAAAGGCCCACGCCATGACCACCTCGACCCTGATCGCCAACTTCCGCGCCGCCGCTGAAGAGATCGAAGCGCGCCTCGCGCCCAGCGCCTGCACCATGATCGCCTCGCACAACTGGATCGTCATCGACGACTTTGGACCACTGGCCTTCACGCTGACGCCTGAAGGCAGCAAGCATCGCGCCACCTGCACGGGCCATGGCCGCGCGCACAAGGTCAACCGCTTCACGAAGGCAGATGCCGAGCATCTCGCCCAAGCCTGCAACGCCCGTGCAGCCTTCTGGGCCGACGCCGCGCGCGAGGAAGCCGCCACGCTCCGCCGCCACATTGCCACGCTCGAAGCCCTCACCGCCGCCTGATCGCACACCGGCGGGGCCAAGCGCCCCGCCAACATCCATGACAAGGATCCCCAACATGACCAAGCACCCCATCCTGCTAAGCCGCAATGAGGATTACGGTTTCTTCCGCACCCTGACTGTTTGCCCGCAGCGCGACCGCCGCAGCTCGGAGGTCTGGAGCCTTGCTTCTCGCCTGATCGCTGAAGCTATCCACGCCGACAGCGAGGACGAGATGATCGGCATCCGCGACTTTCTCGACAGTCGCATGGGCCGCCACTTCGCCGACGATGTCGTTGGCAACATGACCGGCTGCAACATCTGGCTCGAAGCCGCCATCGCCTCCGCAATCCGCCGCTGGCAAGACTGGCGCATCGATCGCAAGACCGAACGTGAGCACGGCATCCCTGCTGGGCTGCCTTATCTGACTGGCTGGGTGCAGCACTTCGCAGTCACTGCCGCGATGGATGATGCCCACTGACCTGTTTCACGACACTTTTTGAAAAGGAGCAAACGATGCCCAAACTCACCGATACACAAACCATTATACTCACCCGCGCCGCATCCCGCCCCGGCAACTTGGCCATGCCTCTGCCCGACGGGCTTGCTGGCGCTGCGGCCAAGATGACCGTCACCAAGATGATCGAGCGCGGCTGGCTTGAAGAGGTTGATGCCAATCTCCGTCGTCGCGAACCGCTCTGGCGTGAGACCGGTGATGGTCATGGCACGACCCTGATCGCAACTGAGGCTGGACTTGATGCCATCGGCATTGATCCAGTTGTCGCGAGCACGGTCAGCAATATCCGCAAGGCTCGGCCAGCGGCCAAATCTAAGGAAGTGGCCGCAGACGCAAGCGCAGGCCCTAAGCTGGTCTCTATCCGGCAAGGCACCAAGCAAGCGCTCTTGATTGAGATGCTGCAGCGCCCCGAAGGTGCCTCGATCACCGAGATCGTTGAGGCGACATCTTGGCAAGCACATACGGCGAGAGGTGCAATCTCTGGGGCGCTCAAGAAGAAGCTCGGCCTAGCAATCACTTCCGAGAAACACCCCGAGCGCGGCACTGTTTACAAATTGGACGCGGCCTGATTCCGCCAGTCATCGCCAGCGTTCGAAAAGCCGGCGCAGCGCATAGCTGCGCAGAAGCGAGATCATGACGAATATTGCTCCGATCGCGAGGTTATCCCGGAAAGGGATCTGAAGCCCAAACCATGGGAACACCACGATCTGCGTCAGCACGGCCAGCGCATAGCATTGGTGATCGCCTCGATCAGCGATTGGCGTCGTGACTGCATCACGCTGCCAGGCGCTTGGACTTGAGGCTGGCGAAACTCTCCCCGCTGTCTGTCAGAACTGCCTCCTCGCCGGTGAAGGCTTGCCAGCGTTCGATAGCGACATCGACGTAAACCGGGTTCAGCTCTACCCCGTAGCAAATGCGCCCGGTGGTCTCAGCCGCGATCAGCGTGGTGCCCGATCCCATGAACGGTTCATAGACTGCTTGGCCGGGGCTGGAGTTGTTAAGGATCGGGCGGCGCATACATTCGACCGGTTTTTGCGTGCCGTGTACGGTTTCGGCATCTTGGTCCTTGTTTGCGATTTGCCAGAGCGTTGTCTGCTTGCGATCGCCGGCCCAATGGCCCTTGCCCTTGGCACGCACTGCATACCAGCAGGGCTCATGCTGCCAGTGATAGTCGCCGCGGCTGAGTACCAGCCGATCCTTTGCCCAGATGATCTGGGAGCGGATGGCGAAACCGGCGGCAATTAGACTGTCGGCCACAGTCGCTGCATGAAGCGCGCCATGCCAGATATAGGCCACATCGCCGGGAAAGAGGGACCAGGCCTCGCGCCAATCAGCGCGGTCGTCGTTCAGGACCTTGCCTGTGCGTTTCGTCTTGGCCGCGCCCGCTTGGTTGCGCCAAGACGGGTCGTATTCCACGCCGTAGGGTGGGTCAGTCACCATCAGCAACGGTTTGACGCTGCCCAGTAGGCGCCCGACCACATCGGCGCTGGTGCTGTCACCGCAGATCAGCCGATGCGACCCAAGCTGCCAAAGGTCGCCTGCCACCGACACCGGGTTAACCGGCGGCTCCGGGATATCATCCTCGCCCTCAACGGCCCCATCGTCGCTCACCGTCTCTGGATCCTGCAGCAGGGCATCCAGATCCTCATCTGAGAAGCCCAGCAGATCGAGGTCGAAGTCTTCCGCCAAGAGCCCTGCGATCTCGTCGCGCAGCATCGCCTCGTCCCATTCGCCAAGCTCGGTCAGCTTGTTATCGGCAATGCGATAGGCGCGCCGTTCCGCTTCATCTAGATGGCCAAGCCGGATGACAGGGGCCTCGGTCAGGCCCAGCGCGCCGGCTGCCAGCACGCGCCCATGGCCGGCAATCAACTCGCCGTCGTCGGCCACCAGGCACGGGACGGTCCAGCCGAACTTCGCCATGCTGGCCGCAATCTTCGCAACCTGGGCCTCGCCATGGATCTTCGCGTTCTTGGCATAAGGGCGCAGCTTCTCGATCGGCCAGAGCTCGATCTGGCGCGGTGCAAAGACAAGATCCATGGGGCGGGACGCTCACTGGCTGCAGGCAAGGCATGCTGAAGCCAGCTCCAAATGCATGGGCGTGTCAGCGATCGCGGTGCCAGAAAAACAAAAGCGCCCACGAGGGTCTCCTCCGGGCGCAAATCTTCGATGTTTCTTTGATAGGTCAAGGGGGCTAGAAATGTCAATCCGTTTTCTGTTTTGAATCAATGGCTTCTTAAAGGGGTGGTGGATTCCACGAAAGGTGGCTTCCTTGGATTCCTCGGTGGAATCCACCTGAAAGGGCTCTGGGATGCGTAACCCTTTGATAATGAGTCAGGTTTTTGCGCGTTGCCCGCGTGCTGGCTTCCAGGTGGATTCCCCGGTGAAAAGGCCAGACGCTAGGAAACTTGCGCGCTGCGCCCCCCCGTATACGCAAAGGGCCAAGGAGGAACCATGGGAGGGGGGATCAGCCTAGAGATCTCGTTCGAAAGCCTTCAGGTAAGCCGCATAATTAATAGCTGGCACGGTTCCTATCCGTTGCAGTCTGTGTAGGAGCCGCATGAAAAATGAAGCAAGAGCAAATTCAGGTTCACCCCTGATGATGTTAATAGTGTTGTTGTCATAGATTGCTTCAAAGGCGCCGGCCGTGGGGACGCAACCGATGTCTAGACGCTCTTCCGTTTCAGTACTTCTAAGGCAATCGGAAAAAGTTTTTCCGAAGGGATTCTTCCAGCCAGACTCGGTCGCAAGCAAGCCTCCAAGTATTGGTGTGACGCCACGCGGTTGATGTTCTCCCCCGGCATGAACGATGGGGGCACTGGTGCGCTTCAATCTCCTTACGGACGCAACTTTCTTGCACGCATATGCTACATTGGCACGGTCAAGTACCTGTTTGACTTCAAAGACTGCATAGACGCCCTCAGCTGGAATGATTTTCTGTCCGTCAACGTTGTAAAGTTCCGGGGTGTATTGCCTATCATACAAAACTATATCGATCTGCTCACTCAGATGGCCTTGTGCATCTATGACAAAAGCAGCCTCCGCCTGATATCGGTGAGGAAGATGATCTTGGAGCATTTTGAGCCAGTTTGCTTCCGCTCCGTTACCTTTTGCAACGGGGTGTTTTAGGACTGATCTGTTAGAAGCCAGCCCAGAGCTTAAACGGGCTTGTAGGCCGGAGTAGGTGCTATGCAATGCTGTTGCATAAGTATCGTCAGTTTTGCTCACCAGATAATATCTTTCCAATATTTTTTGCCAATGCTGGCATTTGCCATTGCCGCGACTGCGTTTTTTTCTTCCTTTGTCATGTCATCGGAAATGATATTGTTCGTGTTGGCTGGGTCAATTACCCGCGTAGTCGGGAGTGATTTTCCGATGTGGCTTAGCGCGCTGATCACGTTCGCAGAAAGGTTGTTGGTTGATTTTCCTTTCAGCGCATCCAGAACCATAAGTTCTAAAAAGAACGATGGGAAATCGAGGTTATGCAGGTTGCGCCAAATTTTGATGGCACGGATCTCGTTTTGTCGACCTGACTTCGAAATGGTATCAATGTGCAGCTTAATGTTGGTCTGGGTCCAGCCATCTGTCTTTCGCCTGTAGAGGCTATGATAGTTCTGGTATCCTGACTGAATTTTTCCCGGAACAAGGTCAAGCTTCATCCCAGAGTGTGTGATGCCGATCGATACATTTTGTCGTACGGGAGACCAAGCTTTTCGTTGCGATAAGGAAAAGAGGCTTTCGTAGATTTCCTTTAAAGATTGCCTGGTGTCAGATTTCAGGGAGATGAAAAGGTCAACATCGGCCGAGAGTTTGTTGCCCGTTCCTTTTGCGAACGAACCTGAATAAAAGAGGTTCGCAAGTTGAGTTCCAGCCCAAGAACGAATTAGGGGGGCCACGGCATCTGCAGTTCGTTTTGCGGCTACAGAATTAACGGCATATTTTTGTAGAATGGAAGCTACATATTGATCCTCCGTCATGACTGTTTGATCATCTTTGTACTGTCATTTTCCGTCTTGGACATGATTGCATACTCCGGGAACGATACCGTCTGGTCCAAAACTGCGTCAATCACCTTGGCTTCCAGGGAGTGCTTAGGGGTAATTCTGAGCTCAGTTGAAGATCTCGTAGCATACCCCCGATGGTCAAGCCATTTTGCACCCAGTTCAGTGCTTTTCGCCAATCCGAATAAGCTTGCCGCGCGGCGATAATTTGCTCCGGGTGCGGTCGGTACGTGACTGGACATGCCCGTACCTCCACGGTCCGCCACTTCCCGCGCGATAGCACGCGCTCAGTGCCAACCACCACAGTCGTCGCATGATCTCCATGGCGGTTGCGCTTCATCTCGACCGGCACGCAGCGCGGCACAGCCCCTGGCATCCAGTCGGGCGTCAGCCCAGCTCGGGCGAGTTCGGCCACACGAATGGCCATTCGCTTGCCGCCGAGGTTGTCGGGTATCCCAGCCACGGTGGCAGCGATCACTTCGGCATCCTCGTGCGTGTAGGTGCCCACCTTGTACTGCCCGCCGTCGATTTTGCAGCCCAGCGCCGCGCGCTGCATGAGGACGTATTCGAGACCGAAGCCGAATCCTTGACCACGCTCAGGGTCGGGTGGCTCGGGTAACTCCAGCTCGGCATGCTCAACGCGAAACGCCCATTCCAGCGCCTGCTGGACGGACATGACGCGCTTTGCTCGCCCATGGCTGTTACGCGGTGAACGGCTGTGCAGATTACGATCGTGTTTCATCGGATACCTCGTTCACGCAGGCGCTCGACCGTCACGAGGCCCCGGGCCAGCATGGCATCGCGCATTGAGTTGGAGATCGCGCTAACGGGCAGGTAGCGATCGGAGTTGACCATCTCGGCGTAGAAGACAGGCAGGTCGGTGACTGGCCTGTTCTCGGACTTCGATGACTTTCGTGCCTTGCGCCGCCCCCGGGACCTTTCGTCTGCCTTGCGCTGGGCGGCGCGCTGCATGATGCGATCCAGGCCCTTGGGCCCATCTGGCGGCTCGGTGTGTTCCTGGCGGGAAGCTTCCGCAGCCTCAAGGATCTCGGCGTCGGTTAGGCCAAGGTTCGTTTGCCAGCGCCGAACATGCTCTCGGGGTGGCCAACCCTGCCACCAGCCAGGGAGAGGCCCGTCAGGATCGAAGCCCAGCGCCGCCAGCAGCAACCCGAAAAACTCTTCATCGACGATTTCGCGCGCTTGCGCGTCCTCCTCCTCCTTTACTGGTTCCTTTACTGGTTCTCTTACAAGGTTACTGTCCGGATTTCGGACACGGGAATCGGCATTTTCCGGACACGGGTCGGGGTCAAAATCGGACACGGCTCCGTGTGTGGATTTCGGACACAGGTGCGGGTTATCCACAGCGTTATCCTTAGAAATGGCTGTGATTTCCGAATCCTCAGCTTCGCCTGTGTGGGTCGCATCGAAGCCGTGTCCGGTTTTCGGACCCGGGACCGCGCGATCTTGGGTAAAACCCGGCTCGAAGGCCAAGATGTAGCGGGTCGGCATCTGTCGCTTGGTGCTTGGGTTCAGCCGCTGCACGCGGCGGATCAGCCCAGCGCTCTCGAGGAGCGTGAGGTGGTCATTCAGCGTTGAACGGCTGATTTCGCAGTCATGGGCGAGCTGCTCTTGGGATGGAAAACAGCCGAAGTCCGGGTTGAACCGGTCGCAGAGATGCCAGAGGACGATTTTGGTGGTGGGCTTGAGCCCGCGCTGCTGGATCGCCCAGTTGGTTGCAGCATGACTCATGGTGTGATCCTCCCAGTTGGAGAGGCAACACGCGTCGTGAACCCGTGGTCTGCCAGTGCACTCAGCGCGTCATCAAGCGATCGTACCAGCGCCCAACCGAAGCCTTGCGCTAGCACCGCGTCGCGAAATGCCTCCTGCGCTGGGCTGAGCCGTCCCTTGAGGGATTTCAGCTCGAGGAACAGCACGCGGCCACCGCAGAGGATGATAAGGTCGGCAAATCCGGGATGGACGCCCATGCCGACAAGTATTGCCTGCCGCTTGGCTCCACGCGGGCCGGCTTCGGTCACCTCATTGGCGCAGTGATGGATGATGGCGCCTTTGGGGAGGGCAAAGCGCAGCGCGGTCACGACTGCGCGCTGTAGATCCGCCTCGGGTGTACCGCGTCGCTTCATGAGCGGCCCTCCCGATCTGGCGCGGGCAGCCGCTCAGGCGTTTTGGCATCGAGCACGACAAGCAGGATGCGTGCATCCTCGCGCTCCTCTGGGGTTTCACCATGCTGGACCAGCACATTGCAGGCGAGACGAACGAGATAGTCGGAATGGTGAACCATATCAGCGATGACCATGCGCGCTTCGCGCCGACGCTCCTCGATCCACTCCTGGCGGACACAGTCCCGTGCGCTGGGCTCACGGAAGGGAAGGGGGAGGCTCATCGGCGCGACCCCGCACGACGTGGCGCAGGGGCTTCCTGCAGCAACAACCATTCCTGAACGGCATCTCGGCGGTAATAGATCTTCCGACCGGCGCGCACGCAGGGCGGGCCAAAACGGATCTTCTCCCAGCGGTGCAGGGTTTCAACGGTGACCCCAAGCTCAAGGGCGAGGTCGAGGCGGCTGATCCAACCGCTCATCAGGCGCTGAGGGCTACTGGATCGGGGGGCAGTTCCAATGTCTGGCATCTGGGTTCTCCTGAGTTTGGCCCGACACGGGCAGAGTTCAGGTGTTTAGAAGCGCAGAGCGGAAAGGGTGGCGGGAAGGCAAAGACCGGCGGTGATGCGCCAAATGGCTGCCGGTCATTGATATCATTGAGGTTTCGCGGTTTTGGCGTCGGTCGAGTTTGCGGCACAGGATGGTGCAGAACCCTCGCGAATTGACAGATGCAGAGTCGTGTCGACCCAAAATCGGCCAATTTACAAGATTCCGCCTTGTTTCAGCGGGTTTCACGGGCGTTCAAAGGTATTCGCCCAACCGGCAAGGGGTCCGAACCCTTGCCGGTCATTGATTTTAAACGGAATTTACAAAATCAGGGCTTGGTCTGGGAGCGAAATGGCCTGAGGAGCACGCTTTAGGCGGCGAAACATACTCTGCTGGCCGGTAGATTCGCCCAGCGCGATGAACGCTCCCGGGTAATTTCTCCCATGTTTTCAATGACCGGCAGAGTTTTGCCGCATCACCGCCGGTCACCGCCTATGTGCCGGCCAAATCCTCATGCTTCGCTTGATAAGCCTGCGCATCTACGCCTGTGTCATGCGCATGAAGGAGGTATGAATATGGTCAACCGATTGCGATTAAATGATAAAACCGTGCGTGAGCAGATCCCGGAAGAGGATCGGGCCTATCAGGTGTTCGATACCGAGATACGGGGGCTGTCAATTCGTGTGATGCCCTCGGGCGAGCGGTCCTTCGTGATGGATTACCGCTTTGCGGGCCGCCAGCGCCGCATGGCGATCGGGCGTTGGCCTGAGTGGAGCGTCACTGCGGCCCGGGAGCGGGCCCGTGAACTGCGCCGTCTGATCGACGAAGGCACAGATCCGATGGAGGAGCGCGATACGCTACGGGAGGCGCCTCGCTTCAATGACATGATCGAGCGGTATTTGATCGAGCATGCCTCAACGTTGACGCCCCTTAGCGCGTCTGATCATAAATCCTTCCTGACCAAGCTCGTCGCACCGCATTGGGGCAACAAGCTGGTAACCGAAATCACGCCGCACGATGTGACAAAGCTTTTGAACCTGATTGCAGAGGGCAGGGCCCGGCCCTCAAAAGCGAAGCCGAACAATCGCGCGCGCAAGCTGCAGGGGCGCAAGCCCACGCCTGTGCGAGCCAACCGCGTTGGTGAAGTGCTGCGCAAGATGTTCAACCTGGCGATCCAATGGGGCTGGCGCACGGACAATCCGGCCGCTGGGTTCAAGAAACGTGTCGAGACCGCGCGGGAGCGCTTCCTCTCCCATGAAGAAATCGGCAGGCTTGCCGAGGTGCTGGATGCGGCCGAAGATCAGCGGGCCGCGGGCCTCATCCGCATCTGCATGCTGACTGGGGCGCGCGTGGGGGAGGTGCGTCAGGCGCAGTTCGAGCAGTTCAATCTAGAGCTTGGGATCTGGTCAAAGCCTGCAGCGACCACGAAGCAGCGCAAGATCCACCGGGTGCCGATCTCCGCTGACGTTGCGGCGATCGTGCGTCAGCGGGCGCTCGTTGTGCCTAAGGGCAATCCGTGGCTCTTTCCTGGCGATGTGCCGGGCCAGCCCGTCAAGGAAATCCGCCGATTTTGGGTAAAGGTGCAACGCGAGGCGGACCTGCCGGATGTGCGCATCCATGATCTGCGCCATACATTTGCCTCGCTCTTGGTCAGCGGCGGCGCCTCGTTGGAAATGATCGGGAAGCTTCTGGGTCACAGTCAGATGCAGACGACTCTGCGTTATGCGCATTTGATGGACTCGCCCCTGCGTGCGGGTGTCGACGCTGTGGCCGGCATGTTCCGGCCACGGCCGAAGATTGTGCATGACGCGGATGCCGAGAAAGAGACCAAGCGTGCCTGAAATCGGGTCCGCTTACTTCTCGCCGCGGAGCGCGCGCCAGAAGGGCCGCAGGCGGCGCCGAATGGTGCTCTCGTCGGGGATTTCTCCGTTCTCGGCCACATCGGCGAACCAGTCCTGAAGGTAACCGATCAGTTCGGCCTGGGTCTCTGGAATGCCATGTTCGTGGACGCGTTTCAGAAGCGCCACATACATGCCTTCCCAGTCGTAGGGTGAAAGCGCACCTGTACCGCCACCGATACGGCGCAGAAGATCGTACTCGTCTTCGAACCGCAGAACGTCCTGGCCGCTGATCAAGAGATCGGCGATCGAGACTTCGACCCCATCGGCGGGTTCGGTGACATAGCACCAGTCTTGGGAATGCTCGGGCTTGATCCGTTGCAGCTTGATGACCGTGGGGCCGGTGCCCGCGCGGCGAAAGAGGGGTAGCATATCCATCGGCGAGATCGTGATCTTGCCCGAGACCTTCTCGTCGCCGCAGATTGCGAGAGAAACCCCTGTGACGATGTCCAGCTTGCCTTCGGTTGCCCAGCCTCCAATGTCGGCGATGGTGCAGCCCCATCGGGACGCGGTTTCATGCAGGGTGAAGAATGCTCTTTGAGGTAGTGCCATGCGGGCTCCAGTTCTGATGTCGAGGTAAGACAGCGGGCGGCCTCGCGTGTGGAAGAAGCCGCCCGATCGGCAGCGAGGCAGAAACTCCGGGGTGCAGGCCGCATGAAGCTGCACCCCCGCACTCACGATCATGCGGTGACTGCCAAATTCTCCAATCGATCGGCATCCTTAGGACGAATCGTCCTCACTCGGGTTATAACCCAGGCACTACGTCAAGAACTGTCGGGGATGCGCGCCATGTCGTTCCAAAAGGCACAAGACCTGTTGAAGCTTGCAGGCATGTCGGCCAGCCGGCACGGTGGTATCACCGTGAAGGAGGTCGCCGAAGCGTTCAGCGTGAATGAGCGGACCGCCCAGCGCATGATCGCTGCTCTGAAAGATGTCTTCCCAAGTATCTCGCATCAGACGGACAGCCAGCGCCGCCGACGGTGGAAGCTGCGCGACACCAGCATGCTCGGCATGCAAGGGCTCTACCGCCGGGAACTCGTCGCGCTCGAGGCCAGCATCACGCGGGCTGAGCGGGAGGGCGCGCATATGGAAGTGGAGGCGCTACGGTCCCTGCGGGACCGCTTGGTGGCAACCTTGCCGTCAGCGCAGGCCCGGAGCATGGAGGTGGATGCTGAGGCGATCCTCGAGGCCAAAGGCTATGCCTGCCGCCCAGGCCCAAAGGTCAAAACCTCTCCGGCTGTGCTGAACATCGTTTCGGCTGCCCTCAGAGGGCCGTTCCGGCTCATCATCCGATACCAGGGTGCGCAGGATGCCAAGCCGCGCAAGCGTGTGATCGAGCCCTATGGGATCCTGCTCGGCACGCGGCATTACTTGATTGCCCGTGATACCGCCAAAGATGCCAACCTGCGGCGCTTCCGCATGGATCGGATCCAGAGCGCCGAAATCACCAATGACTGGTTCGAGAAGGACAAGGACTTCGATCTTGAGGCCTATGCGGCGCGGTCATTCGGGTCGTTTCACTCAGACGACGATTTCAACCGGGTCGTGTGGCGGTTCAGCCCGGCCGCTGCGCCGACGGCCCGGGAGTTTGAGTTTCATCCAAAGCAAGAGATGACCGAGTTAGAGGATGGCGGGCTACTGGTCAGCTTTGAGGCCAGCGGGCTGGTTGAGATGGCCTGGCATCTCGCGAAATGGGGCAGGGAGGTCGAAGTGATTGAGCCGGTGGCGTTACGTGAGATGGCAGTCGCATACCGGAATGTTTCAGTTCGCGTGTTACCATGACGCGAGGTCCACCAGGGCGCGCGAAGGTGCTTTTGCGCCTGTCGATAGGGGCGGAATCCGGAAGTTCGCCGCACGTGCGAACGCGCCAAGAATTATCTGGCGAACCGGACATTAGCCCACCTTTCCAGATCGAAGGCAGGATGGTCGATGCGGAGGGCGGGATGAAAAAGTCTGAGGCATGGCCCCTGGGCCAAAGAAGTCCTCCTGCAGACAGAGTGACTTTGCGCATGCCTTCCCGGAGCGAGTTCCGACACCTCACTGACCGAGTTGGACAAGCCCACTCTTGCGATCTTCAGTTAAAGCATATTGGTTCATCTCGTCGGTCTGGAGAACATCGCGCGGACCGAAGCTACATTTTGGATGAGGGGTAACTCGTTTGTTGAGCCGAATCTTCCAATGGAATAGGCCGCAAGCGGTTAAGGCTTCAGGTGATTAGCCAATCACCCTATTTTCCGCGATGATCTGATCTGCCAAGTCGACAAGATCATCAGATGAGAAGTTGGGTATCGGCACTCCCGTTGCCTTGAGGATGTTGTTGTTCGGGCGGGCGATGAACGCTCCCTTGAAACCGACGGACTGCGCTCCGATCGTATCCCACAAATGGCAGGCGACCATGCACAGGCTCGTGGGCTCCATGTCCATATGTTCCGCAACCATCTTGTAGGTATCGGGATGTGGCTTGAATTTGCCGAGCTCGGCGACGCTAAAGTTTTGGTCGAAGAACTCTGCGATACCGGCCTTCTCCAATGGTGTCGGTGATGATGTTGGCGCTGAGTTTGTCAGAGTAACAAGAGTGAACCCGGCATCCCGCAATCTGCTCAGCGCGGGTTTTACGTCCGCGTGGGTCGGCATGGAGCCGATTAGTGATCCAAGTTCGGCGGTGTCCTCATCGGAAATTGTTACACTTTTGTTGTCGCCAACCATGCGCAAGACGCCACCAGCCAGCTCCCCGAACGGCGCATAGCGCCCAGAGAGTGTCATCGCCTGAGAATAGAGGATCAGTTCGGCAAACCACTCGCGCATGACCCCAGCCGTCCCGAATAGTCGTCTGAAAAGCGGTTCCAGCGTAGTGATGTCGAGCAGGGTTTCGTTGACGTCGAAGACAATGGCCGAGAGAGGATGGCGATCAGGCATGAGTGTCGTTCCTTTTTTGTTTAATCTAAACGAGTTGCATCAACTCAGCATGCTTGGGCTTCTCAACGAGGTAGTAGCTTTCGAAGGGTAGCTCGATGATGAGAGCCAAAAACAACGCAATGGTGAGACCCACGGGAAATTCAGTTACGAACACAGCCTTCCATGCCTGGCGAAAAGACAATGCCTGCGGCAGTCCCCGCAGCGATGGCCGGACGCGGCCATAACCGCCCGCCGTGATCTACTGCAACCAAACCGTCGTCGACCAGCAGAGGCAAAGGGTAGCCAAAAAAATACCCCGGAAACCGTTCAAGAGTTGGGTAGTAATTCAAACCCTCAGTCCCTCAAGGTCCCTGGCGATCTCTTTGGCGATCTTCTCGACCCGGTCGCCCGCATCGCTGCGCTGCGCATAGGCGCGCAGACCGAAGATGGCCGCCTGCAGCTGGGCGGCCAGCACCTCGGGGCCGCTGTCCGGGGCGATTTCACCGCTGTCGCGCGCCGCGCGGAACGCCTCCGCAAAGGTGGCCTCGGCCGCGCGCATCATCTCTTCGGCCAAATTGCGCAGCTCGGGCGCGTCATCCGGGGCTTCCAGCAGCGTCTTTACCAGCATGCAGGCGCGCGACGGCATCGCCTTCCGCGCGATCCCGCCCAAAAGACGCACATAGGCCGCAAGCCCGGCGATGGGTGTCTCGGCGCGGCGCATGATCTCATTAAGCCCCGCCCGTCCGTCGCGCGCATAGCGGTCGAGCGCTGCGCGAAACAGCGCTTCCTTCGAGCCGAACGCCGCGTAGATCGAGCCCGGCCTCATGTCGAGTGCACCTTCCAGATCCTTGAGCGAGGTGTTGTGAAAACCGCGCGCCCAGAACAGCTCCATCGCGGATTTCAGAACCTTATCCCGGTCATATGTCGCCTGTCGCCCCATGCACTGGCTCCGATCTCATTTGAGTGAACACTCAAAAATAACTTGAATGACCGCTCAAGTAAAGCTATTTAACCGGCGCAAACTTGAACGCTCACTCAAAAATGAAAGGAGCCTCTATGACCGACTTTACCATCCACTCCGCCGAGACCGCCCCCGAAGAGAGCCGCCCGCTGCTCGAGACTTCGCAAAAGACCTTTGGCCGCATCCCCGGCCTGCATGCCGTGATGGCCGAAGCGCCCGCGCTCCTCGAGGGCTACCAGCAACTGCACAAGCTGTTCGCCGAGAAGACCAGCTTCGACAAGGACGAGCTGACGGTCGTGTGGCAGAGCATCAATGTCGAACATGAATGCCATTACTGCGTGCCCGCCCATACCGGCATCGCCAAAAAGATGAAGGTCGACGACGCGATCACCAACGCGCTGCGCGACGAGACGCCGCTGCCGAATGACCGTCTCGAGGCGCTGCGCACCTTCAGCCTGGCGGTGGTGCGCGACCGCGGCAATGTCGATGCCGCGGCTGTCGATGCCTTCCTCGCCGCCGGCTTCACCAAGCGCCAGGTGCTCGAGGTGATCCTTGGCGTGTCGCAGAAGGTCATGTCGAACTACACCAACCACTTGGCCGAAACGCCGGTCGACGAGCCGATGAAGGCCTTCGCATGGGAAAAGGCGCGCAAAGACGCGGCCTGAAGTACGATCATTGGGCCGGCCGGCGATGCGATGCCAGCCGGCCCCTCGCGCCTCCGCGACCCCCGACCTTTCAACGCCCCCGGCAGGTCCCGACCGGCAGCGGACCGCGCCGCTTGTCCCGCCGCCACCCCGGAGAAACCGTAAGTCGCGGCGCCCGCCTGAGACGCGCCCAACAGCCTTCCAATAAAACCACGGAGATACACATGACCGATCGTTCCCCCCTGTTCCAGCCCGTCAAGCTTGGCGATCTCGAGCTTCCCAACCGCGTGCTGATGGCGCCCCTGACGCGCAACCGTTCCGAAGATGACGGCACCCCGGTCGCAATGGCCGAGACCTATTACGGCCAGCGCGCGTCGGCCGGCCTGATCCTCACCGAGGCGGCCCAGGTCTCGGCCAGGCTCCAGGGGCCGAGACCGATGCAGACCAAACCGCCGTCATGGAGCGTCTGCGCGCCAAGTGGAGCGGCTTCTACATCGTAAATGGCGGCTATGAC
>NZ_JAWLVH010000003.1:10000-526803 GCF_033100315.1 Roseovarius sp. 10 | reverse complement strand
CGCTCTGAAATCACCAAAATACTTCGTGATCGCAGCTGTCAGTGTCGTCTTGCCGTGGTCAACGTGACCAATCGTGCCAATGTTCACGTGCGGCTTATTACGTTCAAACTTTTCCTTTGCCATAGCCCTGGCGCCTCATTTTTTGGGGGGCAAAATCTGTGCCCGAGTTCAACACGCGCGCTCGTTACGAGGCTTGAGACAAAAAATCAAGACGACATTCAGACCATTCAGCCCATGGTTGCAAACTGGGTTAGGGCGCAGGACGTGGAACGGGCGTGACAGTTGGCGTGGCACTGGTTTCTGTCACGGCCATTTCGGGCACCTCAAGGGCAGTAAGATCCGCCTCAGCCAAAGGATCGGGGGGCACATCTAATCCCTCAAGCGCCGCATTTGCCGCATCTGGGTCAATGCCAAACCATTGCGGGTTTTCAAGCATCCATGCCTGCACGCGCTTGGCCGCGTTGCGGGCCAAAATCTGCATCTGTTCTTCGCGGTCACGGGTGAAGCCCGACCCAAATATCGTATCGGGTGACGCGCCCTCAAAAATGGTGATTTGGTTGGGCACCTCATGCAATTTCACCCCTGCCGCATCGTCCCAAATATTGGCAGAAATCACCAAAACCGATTTTGGGCTGAGAAGGACGGGAATACCAGGAGGGGCCAGAGAATAGGCATCTACACTCAGCGCAATATGGTAGAGCTTATCCCCCTCATATGCGCCAAATCGGCGATCAATCTCTGAGGAGATCACCGCAATCCACTCTTCGGGTGTGGCATCGCGTGAGGGGGGGACTTGCTGCATATTATCAGCAACAACAATATTGAACCCCAAGGCAAAATCCCCCATCGGGATTTGCGCCTGACCCAAAGGATCGGGGGCTGCACAACCAAGTAGCAGCAGGGACATCATTCCCGCCGCAACACTGCGCCTTGAGAATGTTAAAAATCGCATGACAGACCCCCAGTGTTGTCAAAGCGGTTATGTAAAGCGGTTATCCCTTGGGAAACCGCGCGGTGCCATGCGCCCTGCTGTGGCCCGTTTGCCAATCCAATCGGCAAGTTCTGTTTCCGTGCGAGTGCGTCCCGCAGGATCAGACCAACTTAGACCATCAGCCAAACGCAAGCCACGCGCATCGACCAAACCGCCATCTTTGTATTTTTGCAGCCGCACACCTTTACCGCGCCCAAGTTCGGGCAATTCGTCAAGAGGGAAGATCAGCACTTTGCGATTTTCACCGACAACGGCGATGTGATCATCCTCTGCCGCCAATCTATGGCAGACAACCGCACGCACACCTTCGCGCAGATTCAAGACTTGCCGCCCCGTGCGCGTCTGCGCCAAAACCTCATCTTCAGCAACGAGGAACCCATCCCCCGCACTGGAGGCTAAAAGTAGCTTTTGCCCCTCACGATAGGGGAAGAACGCCAAAATCTCGGCCTCATTGGGCAAATCGACCATCAAGCGCAACGGCTCGCCCAAGCCGCGCCCGCCAGGCAGGTTTGAGGCTTGGATCGTGTAGAAACGTCCGTTGGAGGCAAAAGCCAGCAACTTATCGGTTGTTTCCGCATGGAACAGGAAACGGCCCGCATCGCCATCGCGGAACTTCATCTCTGTGCCAAGATCAACATGGCCTTTGACCGCCCGCACCCATCCCATGGCTGAACACACCACCGTAATCGGTTCGCGCTCAATCATCGCCTCAAGCGGCACATCTTCAATCTCGCCCGCTTCGGCAAAGGCGGTGCGGCGTGCGCCACCTTCGGCGCTTGCGCCAAATTTCTTGCGGAATTCACGCAATTCATCGGCAATCCGCGCCCATTGCAGGCTTTCGGTTTCTAACAAATCCTCTAGGCCCGCACGCTCCTCCATCAGCGCGTCACGTTCGCGCTGTAATTCCATCTCCTCCAGTCGGCGCAGACTGCGCAGACGCATATTGAGAATGGCATCGGTTTGCGTTTCGGTCAGTTCACCCTCGCCTTCGGGCGGGGTCTGATAATCCAATTCGGAGGTGGCGCGCACGAATGTGCGTGACCAATCTTCGCGCATCAATGCAGCTTTGGGGTCTTGGTCATAGCGGATAATATCAATCACGCGGTCAAGGTTGAGGAAGGCGATCAGAAAGCCTTCAAGAACCTCTAAGCGGTGATCGATTTTTGCCATGCGATGCTCGGAACGGCGGATCAATACATCGCGGCGATGGTCGAGGAAGGCGCGCAGCACTTCCTTGAGGCTGCACACTTTTGGCACGCGCCCATCGATCAGCACATTCATATTCAACGAAAACCGCGTCTCAAGGTCTGAATTGCGGAACAGCATCCCCATCAAAACTTCTGGGTCTACATTGCGCGAGCGCGGCTCAAGCACGATGCGAATATCTTCGGTCGATTCATCCCGAAGATCCGCCAAAATCGGCACTTTTTTTGTTTGGATCAGTTCGGCCAGCTTTTCGATCAGCTTGGATTTTTGAACCTGAAACGGGATTTCTGTAACCACGATCACCCATGATCCGCGGCCTTGATCCTCGACCTCCCATTTTGCACGCAAACGAAACGCGCCACGGCCCGTGCGATATGTTTCCGCGATACTATCACGCGGCTCGACAATCACGCCGCCTGTGGGGAAATCGGGGCCTTGGATATAATTCAAAAGTGTTTCATCGCGGGCATCTGGGGTTTTGATCAAATGCAAACACGCGGCGATGAGCTCGTCCAAATTATGCGGAGGAATGTTTGTGGCCATGCCCACCGCAATCCCGCTCGCCCCGTTGGCCAAAAGATTGGGGAAGGCTGCGGGCAGAACCTCGGGTTCCGTCAAGGTGCCATCGTAATTGGGGCGGAAATCAACGGCGTTTTCGTCCAACCCTTCAAGCAGCGCCTCGGCCATCGCGGTCATGCGCGCCTCAGTATATCGGCTTGCCGCGGGGTTATCGCCATCAATATTTCCAAAATTTCCCTGACCATCAACCAGTGGATAGCGCAGGTTAAAATCTTGGGCCAAGCGCGCCATTGCGTCATAAATCGCGGCATCGCCATGTGGGTGGTAATTCCCCATCACATCGCCCGAGATTTTCGCAGATTTACGGAAGCCCCCGTTCGAGGCCAAACGCAACTCGCGCATTGCAAACAGGATGCGGCGATGAACAGGTTTCAGGCCATCACGCGCATCAGGCAGGGCGCGATGCATGATGGTGGACAGCGCATATTGCAGATAGCGCGTGCCAATGGCACGGCTGAGCGGCTCAACTTCCCGCTTCTCGTCAAAACTGTCATTCTGCTCGCTCATTGCACAACCTGATAGGCAAATTGCCCCGACCAAACAAGCGCCCCGTGCGCCCATTGCGATAAATTATTCCTCGCCTGCGCGGTTTTTTGCCCCAGATCGCCAGAATAGCAGGTCACCGCTGTGATCCGTGATTGCGCATTTTGTGCGTCACACATAGCAAAGGCTGCGACAGGGCAAAGGCAAAGACCATGACAAAATCTATTCTGATAACAGGCTGTTCGTCAGGCATCGGGGCGTGCTGCGCGCGCGGGTTGCGGGCACGCGGTTGGCGGGTCATCGCAAGCGCCCGCAAAGCGGCGGATGTTGCGGCGCTGCGCGCCAATGGGTTCGAGGCCGTGCAATTGGATTACGCCGACCCTGCATCTGTGGAGACAGGGCTTGCAAACTGCCTTGAGATGACGAGCGGCACCCTTGACGCGCTTTTCTCAAACGGGGCCTTTGGTATCCCTGGTGCAGTCGAAGATTTGCCACGCGGCGCTTTGGCCGAGATTTTCGAAACCAATGTCTTTGGCGTTCATGATCTGACGCGCCGCGTGATCCCTGTGATGCGCGCACAGGGGCATGGCCGCATCGTGCAACATTCGTCTATCTTAGGCCTTGTGACCTTGAAATGGCGCGCGGCCTATGTGTCGACCAAATTCGCGCTTGAAGGGCTAACCGACACGCTGCGCCTTGAGATGCGGGATACAAATATCAGCATCAGCACATTGAACACGGGGCCCGTCACCTCGAAAATCCGACAGAATTCTATTCCGCTTTTCGAAAAATGGATTGATTGGGAAAATTCTGCACGCGCGGATCAATATCGCAACGGCTTGTTGAAACGCCTCTACGAAGAGCGCGGGCCTGACCCCTTTGAACTGCCTCCCGAGGCGGTTCTGAAGAAGCTTGTTCATGCGCTTGAGGCACCACGCCCCAAGCCGCGCTATTACATCACAACGCCAAGCTATTTCATGTCGACCGCGAAACGGGTGTTACCGACCCGCGCCCTTGATTGGCTGATCGCAAAAGGGTGAGATTGCCGCATCCGTCCACTGCCCTCTGGCAAAAATAATTCGCCTCTGTGAAAAACGCCCTAGCTGTGGCCTATCACAGACCGCCACGACCGAAGGGAAACCCAAATGATCAACGACCCACTTTTTATTGTTGTCGCCTTGGCCTGTCTGGTCGTTGTGGCGATCTTGTTTCTTGGCATTAATTCTTTCCGCAAAGGCACCGCCGAAAGCGCGAAGCAATCCAATAAATTCATGCAAGCCCGTATCATCGCACAATTTGTGGCGGTGATTTTGATCGTTCTTTTTGTCATTTTGCGCGGCTAGCCAGCCAATTAAGGGAGCAGACCTATGGTCGTTTTGAACAAAATTTACACAAAAACAGGTGATGACGGTGAAACCGCCTTGGGTGATGGCAGCCGCGTGGCGAAACATTCCATGCGCGTTACAGCCTATGGAACCGTGGACGAGTTGAACGCGACCTTGGGCATCGCGCGGCTTGAAGCCAGTGATGACATGAATGCGCATCTTGCCCGCATTCAAAACGATCTTTTCGACCTCGGGGCTGATCTTTGCACCCCAAATATCGAGAAAGACGCCGAACGCCCCTATCCCGCCCTACGTATTGTTGAGGCGCAAGTGGCGCGTTTGGAAAAAGAAATCGACAAGATGAACGCCGATTTGGAACCGCTGCGCAGTTTCATTTTGCCAGGTGGCACCGCCTTGTCGGCACATCTGCACATGTGTCGCACCGTCTGCCGCCGTGCCGAGCGCAATTGCGTGGAATTGGCAACGATGGAATCGGTCAACCCTATGGCGGTGAAATATCTAAACCGCCTCTCTGATTGGTTCTTCGTTGCGGGTCGCGTGGCCAATGAGGGTGGCAAAGCCGATATTTTGTGGACACCAGGCGCCAATCGCGAGGCTGACTAGGTTACCGCAAACAAGCCTTTAAAATTAGTTTTCTCGAGAGCAGCGCCGCGTTAGAGCGTCTCAGATGCCGCTTTTGGTCTGTTGCCGCAGGGAATCAGCGATTACAACAACGTCTGAATAATCGCGCTGCGGCGCGTGATCGAAATGCTTTAACTGGAGAACGTGCGGATGAAAATTCTGGTGCCGGTCAAGCGCGTGATCGACTATAACGTAAAAGTTCGTGTCAAAGCGGATGGCTCGGGTGTTGATCTCGCCAATGTGAAAATGTCGATGAACCCGTTTGACGAGATTGCCGTGGAACAGGCAATCCGCCTGAAAGAAGCGGGCAAGGCTGAGGAAGTGGTGGTTGTGTCCATCGGCGTCAAACAGGCGCAAGACACATTGCGCACCGCTTTGGCCATGGGGGCAGATCGCGCGATCCTTGTAGAAGCCGCCGATGATGTGCATCAGGATATCGAGCCTCTGGCCGTTGCCAAAATCCTGAAAGCTGTGATTGCAGACGAGGGCCCAAGCCTTGTGATTGCAGGCAAGCAGGCCATCGACAATGACATGAACGCAACCGGTCAGATGCTTGCCGCCCTTCTGGGATGGAGCCAAGCCACCTTCGCCTCTGCCCTTGAGGTCGAGGGCGACAGCGCCACTGTGACCCGCGAGGTTGATGGCGGCTTGCAGACAATTAAAGTCAAAATGCCCGCAATCGTCACGGTTGACCTGCGCTTGAACGAGCCGCGTTACGCGTCACTGCCAAACATCATGAAGGCGAAGAAAAAGCCCCTCGATGAAAAAACGGCGGCAGATTACGGCGTGGATGTGACCCCGCGTTTGACAGTGATCAAAACGACCGAGCCAGAAACCCGCAAGGCGGGCATCAAGGTGGCTTCGGTTGAAGAGCTTATCACGAAACTTAAAGACGAAGCGGGGGTAATCTGATGGCGGTTCTTCTTCTTGCAGATGTCACCAACGGCCAGCTTGCCGTTGATCAGGTGTCCAAGGCCCTGACAGCCGTATCTGGTTTGGGCGATGTTCATATTCTGGTTGCAGGCGAAGGTAGCGATGCCGCTGCTGCAGAGGCCGCGACCCTTGCAGGCGCATCCAAAGTAATCTTTGCGGGCGATCACGGCTTTTGCCACATGTTGGCCGAACCCGTTGCCGATTTGATCGTGTCGATGGCGGGTGGCTATAGCCATATTGCTGCTGCGGCGACCTCGGACGCAAAAAACGTGCTGCCCCGTGTGGCCGCTTTGCTGGATGTGATGATCATTTCCGAAGTTGTGGGCGTTGTGGATGCCGACACGTTCGAGCGCCCCATTTACGCGGGCAACGCCATCCAAACGGTAAAATCAAACGACAGCGTGAAGGTCATGACCATCCGCACCGCAGGGTTCGATGCCGCCGCCACTGGCAACTCAGCCCCTGTTGAGGCCCTTGGCACAGCCGCCACAACAGGCCTGTCTCAATGGGTTGAGGATAAGGTGGCTGCTTCGGATCGTCCCGAACTGACCTCTGCAGGGATCGTTGTTTCTGGCGGTCGCGGCGTTGGCAGCCAAGAACAATTCGCCCTCATTGAAGGACTGGCCGACAAGCTGGGCGCTGCGGTTGGTGCAAGCCGTGCAGCGGTCGATTCTGGCTACGCCCCCAATGATTGGCAGGTGGGCCAGACGGGTAAGGTTGTCGCGCCGGATCTCTATGTTGCCGTTGGTATCTCAGGTGCCATTCAGCACCTTGCAGGTATGAAAGACAGCAAGGTGATTGTGGCAATCAACAAAGACGAAGAAGCCCCCATCTTCCAAGTGGCGGATTACGGGCTGGTTGGGGATTTGTTTGATGTCGTGCCTGAATTGACAGGCAAGCTCTGATCCAATCAAACTTGGCTCTAAAGACCCGCGCCCCGAATTTGTGGCGCGGGTTTTGTTTTTTCTAAAGCTTGAGGATTTTTTCTGAGAGATCACGCGCCGCGCGGACATGGATGTCAGGCCCAAGCAAAGCACGCGCTATTTTCTCTTCTCCCAATCCAAAAAACATACCCCGCGTTGGTTTTTGTTGCTCCTCACGCGTTGTCACGCAGATCGTCAATGAGGCCGCTTGCGCAGCAATTTCTTCCAACATTCCTTTGGTGACGAAAAGCGGGTCTGCCCCCAACTCACGGCAATAGCCCGTTTCCGCAGGAGGGCGGTGCCCGATCCATAGCAAGTGAACTGGACAAATGGCGCGGTTCAAAAGGCTGCGCATACGCGCCATCCAAGCCATCTTTAATTCATCCACAACGATCTGAAACCGATCTTCGGAACAGGTTAAAAGATGTTCCAACATATGGCGCGAGAAGTGGAAATCCGTGAAATCAACCTCGCGATAGATTACCCGCAATATGTCAGAGGGTTGCAGGAACCTATCATTGCGGCGTGGATGCACCTGATAAAAGCGGTTGGTCAGGTGATGCGCACCTGTAATTTGCAACACAATCGCCTCGGCCCTACTCATCGCATCGGCGATAGCCCCATCGCCAAGCGCCAATTCCAACCCCGCATTCATTGCGGCCATATTCGCCACGGGGCGCCCCAACATCGCCGACAAGCGGTCAGGATAGGGCTGCGGCACGAATTTGCCGAATGTCTCAGAGCCGCCCAAACACAGCAAAAACGGCTTGGTTAGATCAATTTGCGGCCCACGAAACCGCATCTGTGACCCCTCATAGGTCACAAGTTTATAATCGAGGGGGCCATGCCCCTTGAAGGCAAAGCTCATTGCCTGCTCCCACCTTGATTCGTCTCACCCAACGGAAAGAATGGCCAAAGCCTCTTACGAATTCCCTAACCATCAGATTTTACGAGATTTTATGTTGATTTTTGAATGATCCTGCAGCTTTGCATTCTCAACTGCTGCACCGCTTTTGCGCGGTTACGGCTTGTGTCTTTGGGGCTTCGCCTTTTATGGTGCGGCGTGCAAAGACCACGCGTTTTCAAGACAAAGGTTCAGCGATGGAAATCAGCAAAATCGGCATCGTAGGCGCAGGCCAGATGGGCAATGGCATCGCGCATGTCTGCGCCTTGGCAGGTTATGAAATCTGGCTGAACGATGTCAGCCAAGATCAGTTGGACAAGGGCGTAGCGCTGATTGACCGCAACCTTGAGCGCCAAGTGAGCCGCGAGAAAATCTCGGCCGCAGATAAGGCAAATGCCTTGGCGCGCATCCATACGACATTGCACCTCTCTGACTTGGGCAAAACTGATCTCATCATCGAGGCCGCGACTGAACGCGAAACTGTGAAGCAAGCCATCTTCGAAGATCTGCTTCCACATTTGCAGCCGCATACGATTTTGACATCCAACACCTCCTCTATCTCCATCACGCGCTTGGCCAGTCGCACGGATCGGCCTGAGAAATTTATGGGGTTCCACTTTATGAACCCTGTGCCCGTGATGCAGTTGGTTGAACTGATCCGCGGCATCGCAACAGATGACGAAACCTTTACGGCATGTAAGGCGGTCGTGGATCGCCTTGGGAAAACATCGGCCACAGCAGAAGATTTTCCTGCGTTCATCGTTAATCGCATCCTGATGCCGATGATCAACGAGGCGGTTTATACCCTCTACGAAGGTGTCGGCAGCGTGCAATCAATTGACGAGTCGATGAAGCTTGGCGCCAATCATCCAATGGGGCCGCTTGAATTGGCGGATTTTATCGGTTTGGACACCTGCCTTGCCATTATGAATGTCTTACATGATGGATTAGCCGATACGAAATATCGGCCTTGCCCGCTTTTGACCAAATATGTCGAGGCAGGGTGGCTAGGACGCAAGACCGAGCGTGGCTTTTACGATTATCGGGGCGAAGTGCCCGTGCCCACCCGCTAGGGCCTAGACATAAATCGCGCGTCAGGGTTGTCTTTCAAAGACAAAACATGCTCCCGCAAATCGGCCATAAATTGACGCGGGGAGGCGCTGGCCTCCTTCCAGTCTTCTGGTAGGATCGGGTGCCCGATTACAGGGGCCTGCGGTTTATCAAACGCATGGGCCACCTCATGCAGCAAAAGACCCTGCCGCAAAATGGGCGAAATCCGATTGGCAATTTGATACCACCGCGAATTTGATCCAGGGAAATTGAGCGGCAAAATTGTTGCCCCCGATGTGCGGATCATCTTTGCGGTAAACACATTCCATTCCGCTTCAACCGCAGGGCCAAAGGCGGTTTTTGCGGCGGCGACCACCCCTGATGGGAAAAGCGCAATCAAACCGCCCGCCTTGAGATGACTCATCGCTTTGTCGCGCATTTCAACCATTTTGCGCTGGGCCTCGGATTCATGGGGAAACGGCACGGGGATCATGTATTGAGCCGCGCTTTCATCAATCCCAGTCAACAGCGCGCGGGTCAAAATGCGGTAATCTGGCCTTTTGCGCCCGATCAGATCAGCCAAGATCATGCCATCCACCAAACCATGCGGATGATTGGCCACCAACACCACGGGCCCTGTTGCGGGAATACGGTCAAGCTGTGCCTCTGGGGTCAGCAAATCAATGCCCATGACCTTCATCGTAGCAGGCCAAAACTCCTGCCCTTTCGGGGCACCAAGTTTTTCAAATGCACGCACGCGGCGGATGATCGTGATCTTGCCCGTCATCCATTCTATCGCCCGAATAATCGTGCGTGTGACGGGGCTGTCGAATGTGTTGGAGTAGGTCAGGCTGCGCCGATCATAGACGGGGCCTTGCGGCACTTCGGCCGCCACGATGGGCGCTGCGCCAGATTTTGTTTCTGTCGTCTCAGTCACGCAGTCTGTCCCCTCCAGCCGCCTGTCGCAAACGGGCCTTAACGGCCTTCGCCAAATTTATCTGCGACAAGCTCCGTCAGCGCCTCTGCCAGAGATTGCGCTTGAGTGCCAGTTGTTTCAACCTCAATTTCAGTGCCAATCGAGGCAGCAAGCATCAAAAGGCCCATAATCGAGTCGCCCGAAGCAGAAATGCCATCTTTGCTCACTGTCGCTTCGGCATCGAATTTTTCGACTGTTTCGACAAATTTCGCAGAGGCCCGCGCGTGTAGGCCTTTTTCATTCACGATTTTCAGAACGCAGCGTACCGTCTCGGTCATTCANGACAAATTTCGCAGAGGCCCGCGCGTGTAGGCCTTTTTCATTCACGATTTTCAGAACGCAGCGTACCGTCTCGGTCATTCAGGGGTTCCATCAAAGCTGTTGATATAGCGCCGCCCCGCCTCGGTGGCGCGCGCCACCGCTTGATCCAAGGGCAAATGGCGCGATTTGGCCAATTTGATCAGCATCGGCAGATTAACGCCGGTCAGAATTTTGCGGTTGGCACTGCGACACGCGGGCAAGGATAAGTTCGAGGGTGAACCACCATACATATCGGTGACCACAACCACGCCATAGCCAGTATCCACGGCATCTGCGGCGGCAGAAATATCACGTTGGCAGGTGGCGCGATCATCTTCGGGGCCGATGGGAATCGCGCGGGCCGCGTGAACAGGCCCCACCACATGTTCAGTCGCGGCCAACAATTCGCGGGCCAATCCACCATGTGCAACGATAACAATCCCTATCACCCGCAAGACCCTATTGTATTTCAGGGCGTGGCGATGAGGCCGCGCCGCTCCAATTCTCTATGACGTTTTGACACTTGCCAGCCGGCTTGTGCAAGGTGGCTTACGATGATTTCCGTCATTGCAACAGAGCGGTGTTGCCCCCCCGTGCATCCAAACGCAACTGTCAGATGCGTTTTTCCTTCGTCAACATAAGCAGGAAGGAGCGTTTCAATCAGTCCCAAGACTTGGGTGGAAAAGGGTGCGAACCGCGGATCTTTGGCAATGAAATCGCGCACGGCTTGGTCGCGCCCATCAGATCGGCGCAGATCATCGTGCCAATACGGATTTTCCAAAAAGCGACAGTCAAACACCATATCGGCGCCAGTCGGCAGGCCGCGCTTGTAAGAAAAGCTTTGGATCGTCAGCGCCAAGCGATGCGGGGTTGTTGCGCTAAAATGGCGCGCAATCTCCTCGCGCAACTCATGCGGGCTGAGGGTGCTGGTATCGATCAGGCTTGTGGCGCGGGCGCGCACGGGGCTAAGCAATTCCTTCTCACGGCGTATGCCTGTCAGTGTATCCTCAGCGGGGGCCATTGGATGACGCCGCCGCGTCTCTGAAAAGCGGCGAACAAGAACATCATCGGCGCAGTCGAGATAAACCAGTTCGGATAAAACCTGCTCATGCGCGGCCAATCCATCGACCGCAGCAATCAATGCCTGTGCGGAGAAATCGCGGTTTCGTGGATCTGTGCCCAGCGCCAGAGGCCGCGTTAAAGGTGGGCCTTCCAAGAGGCGGGGCAAGAGCGACAATGGCAGGTTATCAATCGCCTCGTATCCCAAATCCTCTAATGTATGAATGGCGCTACTGCGGCCCGCACCAGATGGCCCTGTAACAAAAACCACCCGTTGCGCCTCGTCATCTCCTGAGGGGCGCTTGTGCTTTGGGTGGCCTGTTTTATCTTCGCGATCCATCGGCTTGGCACTTGTTAAGGACGGGTGGCATTGGCGCTTGTTCACAACTGTAGCGCAAATGGGCTGCGATCCAAGCGATTACGCGAGCGGGGCGAAGCCATGTCGCAGGGCGTGAACCACCGCGCTGGTCTGCGGGACGCGCGCATTGACACCCAAAAGACGCGCAAAATGCCCGCGCCACATCGCCATGCGGGTGGCAGGCAGGCGTGGCTGCGGCATATCTTGCAGATATAAGACAAGCGCAAGGGCGGCCTGATCCACCAATGGCCCCGCATTCAAAAGCCCAATCCCCCGCGCCTCAATCATCGGCAGGCGTTCAGGCGGCGCGCGCAAGCTCAAACCTTCGGTATCGGCCTCAAGCAGGATCGCGTCATCGCAGATCAGCTCTGCACCAAACGCTATCAAATCAAGCGCAAGCGAGGATTTGCCTGCACCAGATGCCCCCAAGATAAGAACCCCCCGCCCTTCATACGCCACCGCCGTGGCGTGCAAACGCAGCGCAGCACCATGCATATGGCCAAACTGCGCCAAATCGAGCGCATTGGCGAAATCCCCACGATCCTCAGCCATAGATTAAATCGGCAAGCCCACGATGAACCGCGCACCAAGCGGGTCGGAGGTGACATCAGCCTCAGTGGGGCGAATATTTTCAGCCCAAATCACCCCACCATGCGCCTCAACAATCTGCTTGGAAATCGCAAGGCCGAGGCCCGAATGGTTGCCAAATTGTGCTTGGGGCCGCTCTGAATAGAAACGGGTGAACACTTTCGTCAGCGCGTCATCAGGAATGCCTGGCCCTGTATCTTCTACCACCACCAAAATGCGATCCTCTCTTTTGCGCGCCCAGATGCGGACAGCATCCCCAGCATCGCAGAAAGACAAGGCATTGGACAAGAGGTTGACAAAGACCTGCGCCAAACGCCCCTCTAGCCCAGTGATCAGGATGGGCGCATCTGGCAAATCCGTGATGAAACTTACATCTTTCGCGCGCGCCTCGCCCGCGTGATAGTCGCAGATGTTGCGCAAGGTTCGCAGAAGATCGAATTCTTCTTCTTCCTCCTTTACCAAATCAGCATCTAATCGCGAGGCATTCGAAATATCTGACACAAGCCTGTCCAATCGTTGCACATCATGGGTGATCACCTCATAGAGCCTGCTGCGCTGATCATCCGTATTGGCGCGCTGCAAAGTGCTGACCGCTGACCGCAAACTGGCCAATGGGTTTTTGATCTCATGGCTGACATCTGCGGCAAACTGCTCGTTTGATTCAATCCGATCATAGAGCGCGCCCACCATACCACGCAGGGCCGCAGAGAGACGGCCTATTTCATCTGGCCGCCCCGTCAGATCAGGGATGCGCACACGGGTGGGGCTAAGCTTGCGGGCATTTTTATCGCGGCCCAGTTCGGCGGCATCGGCCAAATCGGACAGAGGGTTGGCAATGGTTGAGGCCAAGACAAGCGACAAAACAATCGAAATCAACAATGCCACAACAAAGAACTGCAAAAGCTGTTCACGTTCTGCGCGCACCAGATCATCCACCTCACCTGCCGCGGTGCTAACGGCAACCACCGCGGCAATACCCGCACTTCCGTCAACGGCGCTGACGGCAAGATAAATTGCACCATCAGGCGATTGCCCGCGGCTTAAGACCGTGGCCCCAGACAGCGCCTCAGGGATAAGGGCCTGCGCCTGTGCCTGAACATCAAGCGGCGCGGCCCCGCCCGTGTCGCGGGTGATCAGGTCGGCCGTATAGTCCCAAAGACGGTTGAGAAAATCCGTGATCCACATGATCCGTTCGGGGCGCTCAACCAATCCCTGCACAGGTCGAGCGGGGTTGACGGAGATGTCGCTGCTGCTGCTTAAGACTGTTCCATCGGGTGCAAAAATATGAACAAACAAACCTTCGGCCAGACCAATGCGTGCCAATGCCTGATCCGCGCGGGACGGGTCTATCGTGCCGCCAAAACTCGCGATACGTTCCTCTAAGACATCGGCAATGAGCTGCGCTTTGAAGGCAAGCGCACGCTCGCGCTGCAATACAAGGCTGTCACGAAACGGGTTGAGATAGAGCATCCCCGCCACCAGCACGACAATACCCAAAAGATTAAACAGAATGATCTTGCGCGCCAAAGGGGATCGGTTCAGCGCGAAAACGCTGCGCCGATCACGGGCAGCGCGCAGTTCTTGTTCCACGACAATTTCTGGCTTTTCCCAATCCTCGCCTAAAACCACTTCAGAGCGCGGGGTATCGCGCCCTGAGGGATCGGAAGTCGAAAAGTCAGAGGTCAGTGTCATCTATTCCTCATTATAGCGGTAGCCGATGCCGTAGAGGGTTTCGATGGCATTAAATTCATCGTCTACTTCGCGCATCTTTTTGCGCAGTCGCTTAATATGGCTGTCGATGGTGCGATCATCGACATAGACCTGATCATCATAGGCCACATCCATGAGCTGATCGCGGTTTTTGACAAAGCCTGGCCGCTGCGCGAGGGCCTGAAGCAGCAGGAATTCGGTCACAGTCAAAGAAACATCCCGACCCTTCCATTTCACCGCATGGCGGAGGGGATCCATCGTCAATTCGCCCCGCACCAAAATCTGGCTTTCTTCAGGAACGCCCGTTGCATCCGTGGCGATTGCCTCTTAGCGGCGCAGAATAGAACGAATGCGTTCTACCAAAAGACGTTGAGAAAATGGCTTTTTGACATAGTCATCCGCACCCATGCGCAGACCCATCAATTCGTCAATTTCATCATCTTTTGAGGTTAAAAAGATCACGGGGATGTTTGATTTTTGCCGCAAGCGTTGCAGCAAATCCATGCCATCCATACGGGGCATTTTGATATCCAACACAGCCAATTCGGGCATCCGCCTGTTGAACCCATCAAGGGCCGATTGGCCGTCATTATAGGTTTCGACCTCAAACCCTTCTGCCTCCAATGTAATAGAAACAGAGGTCAGGATGTTACGATCGTCATCCACAAGAGCAATCCGCGACATTGTCTTGGCTCCTTATGCCTGCTCAATTTATATTTATTTTTTGTGTATAACACTTTTTCTGAGCGAGAGAATCAATCGAAATATTTCGAATCACGGTTTTTCTGCGGCCAGAATGTGGCATCTGCGTGTGAACGAACCGTTAGCGCCTCAACAAATCGGGCGAGTTCGACAAAATTTGTCCAATCGGGGAAATGGTTGCGCTAACTGTGCGGATGCGTCCTGTTCAGTAATAAAACCGTCATGTTATACGGGGCTTACGCGGGGTTGAGTGCAGCTCTGTTCCCGCGTTGATTTTCATCACTGCCGAGCAGCATCGGCACAGGAGCATAAGAGAACATGAGCACAGGACGCGTGAACCCCGCCCATCGGCTGGAGCATCAAGGCATTTCGGATCTGGGCCAGGTTCACTATAACCTGCTTGAACCTGCACTGATTCAGGCCGCTTTGACCCGCAATGAGGGTCGCCTTGGCAACGGCGGCACTCTGTTGGTCAGCACGGGAAAATATACGGGCCGCTCTCCTAAAGATAAATTTGTTGTCGCAACCCCGTCGGTCGAGCCGCATATCTGGTGGGACAACAACGCCCGCATGGAAATGGATGCCTTCGATCGCCTCTATTCCGACATGGTCGCGCATATGAAGGGCGGCGAATATTTCGTGCAAGATCTCTATGCCGGCGCGGATGCAGACCACCGCCTTGATGTGCGCGTAATCTCGGAGTTGGCATGGCACAACCTGTTCATCCGCCACCTGCTGCGCCGCCCATCGCGCACAGAACTGGACAGCTTTGTGCCCGAGTTTACAATCATCAATTGCCCCAGCTTTAAGGCGGATCCTGCGAAACATGGCTGCCGCACGGATACGGTGATCGCGCTGAATTTTGACAAAAAACTGATCTTGATCGGTGGCACCGAATATGCGGGCGAAAACAAGAAATCGGTTTTCACCTTGTTGAACTATCTCTTGCCTGAGAAGGGCGTCATGCCAATGCATTGCTCGGCCAATCACGCCACGGGCAACCCTGATGATAGCGCGGTGTTCTTTGGTCTTTCTGGCACAGGAAAAACCACGCTTTCCGCTGATCCTGCTCGCGTCTTGATTGGTGATGATGAGCATGGATGGTCAGAAAACGGCATCTTCAATTTTGAGGGTGGCTGTTACGCCAAGACCATCAACCTGCGCAAAGAGGCAGAACCAGAAATCTACGCCACGACCCATAGTTTCGGCACTGTGATCGAAAATATGGTCTATGACGAAGAAACGCTTGAGCTTGATTTTGACGATGCAAGCCTGACGGCAAACACCCGCTGCGCCTATCCGTTGGAGCAGATCTCAAACGCGTCCGACACAGGGCTTGGTGGGCATCCGAAAAATATCATCATGCTGACCTGTGATGCTTTTGGTGTTTTGCCTCCGATTGCGCGCCTGACCCCTGCGCAGGCGATGTATCATTTCCTGTCAGGTTTCACCTCTAAGGTTGCCGGCACAGAGCGCGGCGTGACCGAGCCAGAACCAACCTTCTCAACTTGTTTTGGCGCCCCCTTTATGCCGCGCCGCCCTGAGGCCTATGGCAACCTTCTGCGCGAAAAAATCGCCACTTACGGGTCGACCTGCTGGCTTGTGAACACGGGCTGGACGGGCGGGGCCTATGGCACAGGGTCGCGTATGCCCATTAGAGCAACACGCGCCCTTTTGACCGCGGCACTGGATGGGTCACTCAATCAAGGCCAATTCCGCAAAGACCCCAATTTCGGCTTCGAAGTGCCTGTCAGCCTTAAAGGGGTAGATGATGCCCTGCTTGATCCACGCAGCACATGGTCAGATGCCGCAGCCTATGATGCGCAGGCCGCAAAATTGGTTGGGATGTTCGCCGATAACTTTGCGCAATATGTGCCCTACATAGACGAAGACGTAAAAGCAGCAGCGATCAGCTAAACCTCATCGCAAGAGCAAGGCTTCGAAAACCGCCCCCGACACAGGGGCGGTTTTTTTATCAGCCCATCAAACCACGGCGCACCAAATTGGCCCCTGCCACAAGTAGAACGACCAATGTGATCTTGCGAAATTTGACGGGATCAAGCCGATCAGACAGCTTAAACCCCACCTGCATGCCCAGAAAGGCAGGGATGAGCAGCGCCACCGAAAACGGTGCCGTGGTCAGGTTCAGCACCCCTGAGGAAAGATGCCCCGTCAACAGGCTGACCGACCCCAGACCATAGACCACACCCTGCACCAACATTTGGCGGGCCTTTGGGGTATCAAGGGCAATGAGATAAAGAACCGTGGGCGGCCCCCATGTGCCTGTCAGCCCCCCCAAAGCCCCCGCCAAAGTGCCGACACCCCATTCCGCCTTGCGGCGGTGCTGCGGTGGAATGTGAAATTTGATGCCCATCAACTGGATCAGGGTTAACACCACCACAGGCAAACCAAGGATCAGATACATCGTTTGGGTTGGTATGACGGTCACAAATTGCGCAACGATAACGATCATCACACAGACGATCAGGATATACCGCCAATATTCCTCAAACGCCGTTTTGGCCTCAGCCCATCCATAACGGGCCACCTGCAATCCGTTGGAAAGGACGATCGGGAAAATGATGCCTGCAATCGCCAATTGCGGCTCTAGAAACATCGACAGACCCGAAATCATGATCAAGGGCATGGCAAAGCCAACCGCACCTTTCACGAAACCTGCTGCAAAAGTCACGCCAAGGGCGAGGGCGAAAGCCCAATATGGCATAAGGTGTAAGAAATCTGTCATGGCTGCTCCCTGCCTTGGTCAGGGTATTGCGCACATCCAACACCAAAACAAGCGCGACATTTTAATTCTTTTCGATGCATTTTTTCGAATTAATGTTGCGCTGCATCTGCAAAATGATTTAGAAGCAGGTGCAGAATCGAAAGATAAGCTTGCCCTTGCGCACCCTCAATTTGGAGAGACGCTATGCCCCGTGACGCCGAAATGACCGCTGCCCCTGTGATCTTGGCCAATCTCACCGCTTTGACAGCAGAGGCCCTGCCCCCAGTCGAGGCGGTTTTGGCCCGTGCCAAAGACGCCGTGCGCGATTTGGTGACAGTGGACGGGAAAATCTCAGGCGCGGCGATTGAGGCGGAACAGACTGCTGCCCATGGTCTGGCCTGGCTTGCCACCTATGTTGAGGCGCTGCGCCAGATGCAAACATGGGCCGAACTCTTGGGCAGTGAGGGCAAGTTTGGTGATATTGAACAATTAATCTTGCAAATTGCCTTTGGCGAATATCTGGCCCAACTTCAGGGCGGGATTGCTATGAACCAAGGCGAAGTGCTGCGCCTGTCTGAACTTGGGCTTGGGGACGCAGATGCAAATCTTCTGAAAACGGATGCAATCGCCACATTGGTCACACGAGGCAACACCCAAGCAGCCCGTTTGCGCCTTGTTGAGTTGATGCAGGAACGCGCCGCAGAAATCACTGTTGGCGCTTCAGGCCTTGAAGATGAACTGGAAATGATCCGCGAACAATTCCGCCGCTATGCGCTGGAAAAGGTCGAGCCTTTCGCACATGACTGGCACCTGAAAGACGAGCTGATCCCCCTCTCGGTGATCGAAGAGCTGGCAGAGATGGGCGTGTTCGGCCTCACCATTCCAGAGGAGTATGGTGGCTTTGGCCTTTCCAAAGCGGCGATGTGTGTCGTCTCGGAGGAACTTAGCCGCGGATATATTGGTGTGGGGTCCCTTGGAACGCGTTCAGAAATCGCGGCTGAGTTGATCCTTGCTGGGGGAACGGATGAGCAAAAGGAAAAATGGCTGCCCGCCTTGGCAAGCGCGGAGAAGCTGCCAACAGCCGTGTTCACCGAACCCAACACTGGCTCAGACTTGGGCAGCCTGCGCACCCGCGCGGTCAAGGATGAGGCGGGCAATTACCGCATCACGGGTAACAAGACATGGATCACGCACGCGTCACGCACCCATGTCATGACCCTCTTGGCCCGCACTGACCCCACGACCACCGATTACCGTGGCCTGTCGATGTTCTTGGCTGAAAAGACACCGGGCGATGACGAAAACCCCTTCCCCACCGCAGGTATGACGGGCGGCGAGATCGAGGTATTGGGTTATCGAGGCATGAAAGAATATGAACTTGGCTTCGACAATTTCGAGGTGAAGGGCGAGAACCTTTTGGGCGGCCAAGAGGGGCAAGGCTTTAAGCAACTGATGCAAACTTTTGAAAGCGCGCGCATCCAAACCGCTGCCCGCGCCATCGGCGTGGCACAATCCGCATTGGATGTTTCGATGCAATATGCCCAAGATCGCAAACAATTCGGAAAATCCCTAATCGAATTCCCGCGTGTTGCCTCAAAATTGGCCATGATGGCCGTAGAAATCATGATTGCGCGGCAATTGACCTATTTCTCCGCTCGCGAAAAAGACAATGACCGCCGTTGCGACCTTGAGGCAGGAATGGCCAAATTGCTTGGCGCACGGGTGGCATGGGCCGCCGCGGATAACGGATTGCAAATCCATGGCGGCAATGGGTTTGCGCTTGAATATAAAATCAGCCGTATTTTGTGCGATGCCCGTATCCTCAACATCTTTGAGGGCGCGGCAGAGATCCAAGCTCAGGTGATTGCGCGCCGCCTTCTTGGCTAATCATGCGCGCCTTGAGGGCATGTGCCGCCCTTCTGGCACTCGCCGCCTGCAATGAAGACAAGCCCATGCCCCCTGTCGGGGCATGGGTATTGCAGTCTGATCCAAGCATAACCTTGGAGGTGGACGCAGAATTTAACTTTTACGGTCAAGGCCCCTGCAACCGTTATTTTGGTCGGTTCGAAGTGGTGGAAACTGGCCTCAGGTCAGGCCCAATTGGCGCTACGCTGATGGCCTGCCCCAATCTCGACCAAGAATTCGCCTATTTCAGCGCCCTTGAGGCGACCCGCAGCACGGCTGTGGAGGATGGGCAATTGGTTCTGCGCAGTGCTGAGGGCGCAGCCCTCGTTTTCAGCCCTCAGCCTTGACGGTTGAGGATATCCACCAAGCGCCCACGCGCGGCGGGAAGTGGGCGATCCCCCAAACTGGGGGCCAAATGATTGGCCAAGAAATGCCCTGTCAGGCGCAAGCCTGCTTGCCGTTCAGCGTGATCAGCGGGGCCAACCCCCTGCAAAAAACGCGGCAAGGGCAAAAGGCGATCTGCCCATTCACCCGCCGCATCGCGCGCCACAGCGCGCCCTGTGCGCGGCGACACATAGGCCAAATCCTGCGACACGCCTGTGCGGGCGCAGTGGCTCAGATCAAGGCCAAAGCCCAACTCAGACAACAGCGCCAATTCCCATTGCACATAGGCATCGAGCCAATGATCCGCACCAAGCCCATCCAACAGTGCAAGGCTATGTGCATAAAGCGCGGGGTAGGCGCTGCGTTCAGGCAGGGCAAAAGACAAAAGGGCGCAAACCGCGTTGAGCCCTGCAAGCTGCACAGGGTCGCTCATTACAGGGGCCGCGCGCGCGATCAAAGGCTCGATTGTGAAGACGCCCATATGATCCGCGAGGCGCGCGCGCCATGTCGCCTGAAGCTGCGTGCCAACTTGCAAATGGGCGGCCATTTTGCGAGAGGCGCCACCCCGCAAAACGCCCACGAAACGGCCCTGCTCTGCCGTGAAAATTTCAAGGATGGCGGCAGATTCCCCATGGCGCCGCGCCGCGAGCAATACACCTTCTGCGTGCCATTCCATCAGATCAGACCCTTTGCTGCGGCTAAAGCAATCCCTCTTGATCTAGCATATGCCGACCCGCACGATCTTCCACCTCAATTACCCAAAGATCAGGGTCAAATTCGCGCTGTTTGGTGATGGCTGCATCGACCTCCGCCTCTGGCCCTTGCGTCAGCACATCCCAGACCCGCGCACCGGTCTCTAGATCAAACCCACGATGAAACAAGGAGGCGGTGCCATCAAGCAAGGACAGCTTAACCAAGACCGCACCCGCATCACTATCACCCCGCGCCACGACAAAGGCGGGGATCTCGGACAAAGACAGCCGCCGCAGATAGGCTTGAACCCAAAACTCTGCGCGCAGACGGGGGGTCACTTGGTGTTCCCGTCCTTAAAATCGAGGCCCATTTCTGAATAGCGCTCAGATTCTTCGAGCCAATTCGGGCGCACTTTAACCTGCAAAAATAGATGCACCTTGCGGCCAAGAAACTCGGCCAATTCTTCGCGCGCGGCGCGCGAAACGGCCTTAATTGTTTCGCCCCGATGGCCCAACAAAATGCCCTTATGTCCGTCACGGCTGACGTAAATCACTTGATCTATGCGCGCGCTGCCATCATCGCGTTCCTG
Organism: Roseovarius sp. 10; assembly: GCF_033100315.1. NCBI lineage: Bacteria > Pseudomonadati > Pseudomonadota > Alphaproteobacteria > Rhodobacterales > Roseobacteraceae > Roseovarius > Roseovarius sp. 10. The sequence continues at coordinate 505,778 of NZ_JAWLVH010000003.1, read as the reverse complement.
CCAGCTCTCGGTTTCCACCGTCAATTGATAGGGCAATTCTTGATGCAGGCGCAGGGTCAGTTTCTCACGGGTCATCTCTGCCGCGATCATGCGCATTGGCAAATCCGCAATCTGATCCTCAGGGTAAAGCCACGGCCCCTCTGGCATCTCTTGCGCCAACCATTCGCGCAAATCGCCCACACCATGGCCGCGCTCTGCGGAGATCATAAAGGTTTTCACAAATGGAAAAGCCGCGTTGGCCTCTTCGGTCAGCTTCAACAACTGAGGGGCCTCAACACGGTCGATTTTGTTTATCGCCAAAGCGATCTTCCGACCCGAGGCCTTTTCAAGCAAACCGCTTAAGATTTCCTTGACCCCTTCGGTCAATCCACGATGGGCCTCGATGAGCAGGACAACCACATCCGCATCTGCGGCCCCTGTCCAAGCGGCCGCGACCATCGCCCGATCCAAACGGCGGCGCGGCCGAAACAGACCAGGCGTGTCGACAAAAACAATCTGGCTGTCGCCCTCAAGCGCCACACCACGAATACGCGCGCGGGTGGTCTGCACCTTATGGGTCACAATTGAAACTTTTGCCCCGACCATATGATTAAGCAAGGTAGATTTACCTGCGTTCGGCTCACCAATAAGGGCAACAAATCCAGCGCGGCTGGTCATAGGCAGTTCCTTTTTTCAACGATCTTTGGGCATAGAGGGAAATCAGCCCTAGCGCCAGACGCATTAAGCGGAACCACCCTCGAGGGCGGCAAGCAATTTTTTTGCGGCTTCTTGTTCGGCGTGGCGCTTGGCTTTGGCACTAGCCTGCGCGGCCTCGCCCGAACTGAGCGTCACTTCGATGGTGAAGGTGGGGGCATGATCTGGCCCTTCACGGCTTAGCTCGGCATAGCGAGGCAAGCCTTTCCCCTTGGCCTGCGCCCATTCCTGCAAGGCGGTTTTCGCATCGCGGGCATCATCGGCCACAGTATCGGCCTTGCCCGCCCAAAGACGGCGGATCAGCCCACGCACTGCGTCATAACCTGCATCCAAGTAAACGGCGGCAATCACAGCCTCCATCGCATCGCCCAAAAGGGCATCTTTGCGGCGCCCCCCCGTCATCATCTCGGATTTGCCCAATTTCAACACCGCGCCCAAATCTACGCTGCGCGCGACTTCGGCACAGGTTTCCTTGCGCACAAGTGCGTTAAAGCGGGGGGCCAATTGCCCCTCTGGCGCGTCTTGATCCTGTTCGAGCAACAGCTCAGCAATGACCAATCCCAACACGCGATCCCCCAAGAATTCCAAGCGTTGATTATCCGCACGGGTCGGAGAGGAGAGCGAAGAATGGGTCAAAGCCCGCAAAATCAATTCGGGGCGGGAAAAGCTATGCCCTAAACGGGCGCAAAACTCATCAATCTCACGCGATAATTTCACTGTAATGCTCTAAAAAACCGATCACTGCGCCATGTCCAGAAATAGACCATGCGATCCCCTGCAGAAGAAAAGATCACCCGATCTGCGCGACCCAAAAGATTTTCAACAGGCACGAATCCAACCCCGCCAATAGAACGTGGGAAACGGCTATCTTGAGAGTTGTCACGATTGTCGCCCATCACGAAGACATGACCCTCGGGCACGGTAAATTCGGGGGTGTTATCCGCGAAGGAGCGATCATCAATATTTAACACCGCATGCGATACCCCATTGGGAAGCGTTTCAATCGCGCGGTCTTTTTCGCAGACCCCACCCGCCCCAACAGGCGCATTGGAACAGCGCGGCAGGTGGCCCAGCGGGCCTTGTGGCTCAAACGCCTCCACGAAAGGTGCTGTTGGCTCTTGTGGGACGGGCGTGCCGTTGATGATCAACTGGCCGTCTTGAACTTGGATCACATCCCCGGGCAGACCAATAACACGCTTGATGAAATCTGCATCATTGGTGGGATGGCGGAATACGGCGATATCGCCACGCTCGGGCAATGTCTCGAAGATGCGGCCCGAGAAGGGACACATCGAGAAAGGGCAGCTGTGACGCGAATAGCCATAGGCCATTTTGTTCACAAACAGGAAATCACCGATCAGCAACGTGTCTTTCATCGAGCCTGACGGGATCCAAAATGGCTGAAAGAACAAGGTGCGAAAGACACCTGCAATCAGCAGCGCGTAGACAATCGTTTTGATCGTCTCGCCGATTCCCTCTTTTTTTGCCTTATAGCTTGCCATGCGTTTTGCCCCATCCGCTAAAAAATCGCGGTGGCCTTCGCCTGTGGCACCCTTGTGTCGCATCGCGGCAGGATTGCCAAAACGTCAACCGACCCACGCCCCTCATGGGCCGCGCGCGCCCTGCTGTCAAGCAAGCGAACGGTTTGGCGGGGTTGGCATAGCGGGAAGTTGCGCAGATATCCCATCTGGCAGCGCCTCGATCACCACGAATGCCTGCGCCCATGGGTGATCATCGGTCAATGTAACGTGGATAACGGCATCATACCCTTCTGGGGTCATTTCGTTGAGCCGCTCTTGCGCCCATCCTGTGACGTGCATCACGGGCTGGCCCGTTTCCAAATTCGTCACCGACATATCGCGCCACGCAATCCCCATGCGCAGCCCCGTTCCCAGTGCCTTGGAACAGGCCTCTTTGGCGGCCCATCTTTTGGCGTAAACCGCAGCGGGGTTTTGCATGCGTTCGGCACGTTTTTGTTCATGTTCGGTGAATACGCGGTTGCGGAACCGATCACCAAACCGATCAAGCGCACGTTGGATGCGTTCGATATTTGCCAAATCCGTTCCGATGCCCAAAATCACGCGCGGGCCTCCTCCATCAGGCGACGCATTTCACCAATAGCGGCAGATAACCCTGTAAACACCGCCTCGCCGATCAAGAAATGACCAATATTCAATTCGCGCACCTCTTTGATGGCCGCAATCGGGGTGACTGTCTCATAATTCAATCCGTGCCCCATATGCACCTCAAGGCCCAGATCAGCCGCCTGTTTTGCACCTGCAATCAAGCGGGAAAGTTCGGCTTTGTGGGCCTCCATCTCACCCTCGGCGTGGTAATCGCAATAGGCCCCCGTATGCAGTTCAATCACAGGCGCCCCAATGCGCGCGGCTGCCGCAATTTGCTGCGGGTCTGCGGCGATGAACATCGACACACGGATACCGGCATCGCGCAAAGGCGCAATGAATTCCGCAAGGCGCGCCTCGTCCCCTGCCACATCAAGGCCACCTTCGGTGGTGCGTTCTTCGCGCCGCTCAGGAACGATACAGGCGGCATGCGGGCGATGAGACAGGGCGATTTTTTGCATCTCTGCGGTGGCGGCCATCTCGAAATTGAGCGGGGTTTTAATCGCCGCCATCAGCCCCGCGATATCTTCGTCCCGAATGTGACGGCGGTCTTCGCGCAAATGCGCCGTAATGCCATCAGCCCCCGCCGCTTCGGCCAAGAGGGCGGCCCGCACAGGATCAGGAAGCGCACCACCGCGCGCGTTTCGCAATGTTGCGACATGGTCAATATTGACCCCCAGCCTAAGATCGCGGGTCATCTGGTGCCTCCCACCCATTGGACAATGAAAGTTAATCTAGCGTTTTGCGGCCGAAGTGCCAGCCTGTTCGCGGCGTTTCTCAATCTTCGCTCTGCGCTTGGCAATACGGCGCTTTTGATACGCACGGATCAGAGGCACACTGATAAAATAGGCCAAGATTGATGATAAAATCCCTGGAATAATCGCCCCAATCATCCATGGGAAAAATACCGTGTCATAGAAAATCTTGAGTTCATGCCAATGCGCGGGCGCCCCTGAGAAGATCGACCACAGGTTATGCAGCAAATCACCCGCCGCCCCCCGAAACCGCGCAATCAACCCTGCATTCACATCACTGCGCATCGTTGAGCCAAGCATGAAATGCCCTGTTTCAAGCGAGATTATCGCAATCGGCACATAGGTCAGCGGGTTGCCGACAAAAGTCGCCAGAAGCGAAGCAATCACATTGCCCCGCAAAATCCATGCAAGCAGAGCTGCGATGAAAAAGTGGAACCCGAAAAAGGGCGTAAAGACAGCAAATACACCAGCGGCAACACCACGCCCGATCGATTCCGCCGATCCCGGCAGGCGGTTCAGACGATGGGTGACATATTGGAAGGCACGCATCCATCCGCCACGCGGATAGACCCATTCGGCCACAATCCGAAGCAAGGGTCGCTGATCCCTTCGCTTAAACACCACGGATTGTTCCTCTCCCTTACTCGCGTAGCTACACCCGCGCCGTGTCGGGTCTAAGGACGCCTTTCTACATCTCGATAACGGCCAAGCTTGGCGACATCGCTATCAGCCTCCAATGCCATCATCACCGCATGCAGATGTTCAGCATCCCTTACATCAACATCAATTAATAAACGAAAGAAGTCTGGCTTTCGGTCGATAAAATGTAAATCAGAGATATTGGCATTTTGTTCGCCAATCAATGTGCAGATTCTTCCCAAAACACCGTTAAAATTCGAAATCGTCACGTTGATCGTGACGTTATGCACCGCAGCGTGCCGACCTTCTGACCAATGCAGATCAATCCAACGCTCGGGCGCGTTGTCGAATTCAGCCAAAGATTCGCAGTCAATCGCATGAACCATTGGCCCACGCCCGCGATAGGTGATGCCCACAATCCGTTCACCTGGCACAGGCTGGCAACATTGGGCACGCTGCACATCTGACCCCGAGGGCAAACCAATCACAGCCCGCTTTTGATCGACATCGACAAAATCACCGCTGGTGGCGAGTTCTGGATAAAGCTTGGTCACCACATCGCGCGCCGAAATTTCAGCAGATCCGATCCGCGCCAAAACCTCGTCACCATCTTCGAGGCCAAGCGCCTTGGCGGCTGTGTCCAAGGCCTTGGGGGTGGATTTCTTATTGGCATGCTCAAACGCCACCCGCGCCAATTCGCGCCCCAATTTGATATAACGCCCCCGATCCTCTTCGCGGAGGCGGCGGCGGATTGCGGCCTTAGCACGGCCTGTCACCACAATATCAATCCATGTGGCCTGCGGGCTTTGACCTTCGGCGGTCACAACCTCGACCGATTGGCCATTTTTCAGGCGTGTCCAAAGCGGCACGCGAATGCCATCAACCTTGGCCCCCACGCAAGAATGGCCAATGCGCGTGTGAATCGAATAGGCGAAATCCAACGGGGTCGCCCCGCGCGGCAACTTCACAACATCCCCTTTAGGCGTGAAGCAAAACACTTGGTCGGAATACATTTCCAACTTCACATGTTCGAGGAATTCATCATGGTCCTCGGCCATCTCAAAGCGTTCTGTCAGCGTGGACAACCATTTTGCAGGATCAACCGCAAACGGGTTCGCCGCGCGCACCCCGTCTCGATAGGACCAATGCGCCGCGACACCAGATTCAGCAACTTCGTGCATCTGGCGCGTGCGGATTTGGATTTCAACACGCTTACCATCTCGCCCTGAAACAGAGGTATGGATCGAACGATAGCCGTTCGACTTGGGCTGGCTGATGTAATCCTTGAATCTTCCCGGAACAGAACGCCATCTTTGATGCATCGCCCCTAAAACGCGATAGCATTCATCCTCTGTCTCAACGATGACGCGAAATCCGTAAATGTCAGACAAACGCGAAAAGGCGAGGTCTTTTTCCTGCATTTTGCGCCAAATCGAAAAGGGCTTTTTGGCACGGCCATAGACATCGCCAGAAATGCCATGCTTAGCTAAAACGGCTTCGATATCATCGGTGATCTTTGGGATCACATCGCCCGATTCTTTCTGCAGGGTCAAAAAGCGGCGCATGATCGAATTGCGGGCTTCGGGATTTACCACGCGAAAGGCAAGGTCTTCCAACTCCTCGCGCATCCATTGCATCCCCATACGGCCTGCAAGCGGCGCGTAGATATCCATTGTCTCGCGCGATTTTTGCAGCTGCTTTTCGGCGCGCATATGGCGGATGGTGCGCATATTGTGCAATCGGTCGGCCAGTTTCACGAGGATCACGCGCAGATCCTTGGACATGGCCATGAACAATTTGCGAAAGTTCTCAGCCTGCTTTGATTCGCGATTGGATAGCTGCAAATTGGTCAGCTTGGTCACGCCATCGACCAATTCCGCAACATCCGTCCCAAAACGGCTTTCCAGTTCGGAATAGGTGCCCTTGGTATCTTCGATCGTGTCATGCAGCAGCGCCGTTGCGATTGTGGCATCGTCCAGCCGCATCTCGGTCAGGATCGCGGCCACCGCAACAGGGTGGGTGAAATAGGCCTCACCCGATTGGCGCATTTGCCCCTGATGCATATCCTGCGCATAGGAATAGGCCCCCCGCAGGAGGGCCTCATTGCATTTTGGATTGTAGTTTCGGACAAGACTGATCAGATCATCGGCATCGAGAAGGCCGCTTCGATCTGATCCATTTCCGTCCATAAATCGCCTGTTTTAGTTCTGCCCCTGCGCTTCAAGCAGGGCACGCAACATCTGTTCTTCAGTCATATCATCCGCTTGTGGACGATCCTGATCGGCGCTTTGCAACAATGTCATCGTGTCTTCTTCAGGCTCATCAACCTCAATCTGAGTTTGATGCGATTCAATGAAACGCTCGCGCAGGCCATCTGCGGATTGTGTCTCTTCTGCAATCTCGCGCAACGCAACGACAGGATTCTTGTCATTGTCGCGATCCACAGTAAGCGGCGAGCCAGACGCCATTTCGCGGGCGCGATGTGCAGCAAGCATCACCAATTCAAAGCGGTTGGGAACCTTGTCTACGCAATCTTCTACCGTCACGCGGGCCATACTAAACTCTCCAAGGCTGATTAAGGGAGGGGCGCAAGCCTCGTAAATAGTCAGACCGCCCCCGAAATACAAGTGCAAAAGACCGCACGCGCCCTCACAGTGGATTGATCTCACGACACTCTTCGGGCGACAATTTTGCGCGCAATTCAGAAACCGTTTCGCCAAGGATCGGGTGACACCAATTTGGGGCAACATCACAGAGCGGGATTAAAACAAAGCCGCGCTCAGCCATGCGGGGGTGAGGTAAAATCAATTGATCAGGCGCGCGCGATTGCGCCTCTTTTGTCGAGAGATTGGCCCAAACTTGCCATGTGTCTGGGTCTGGCAAAACCAAATTGCCGAGGCCCAAAAGATCCAAATCCAACCCACGCGCGGCCCAGCGTTGTGAACGGCTGCGGCCAAAATCGGCCTCTATAGCATGCAGCTTTTCCAGCAGCGAATTTGGGTCTAATGGCCAGTCAAAGGAGATCGCCGCATTCACAAAATCAGGGCCAGAACCTGCAGGAAATGCAGGGGTTCGATAGAGTTGGCTCAATTTGAAATCGCCACCACCCTGTGCGGTCACATAGTCCCGCAACTGTGCAATCGCACGATCCAAAACCACGCGCGGCGCCTGCCCCTCGACAGGTAGATTTGAGCCAAGCGCGACAAGTGCTTTGCGCGGCTCCGCATTAGAAAGGAAAGCTTGCGCCAAATGATTTATCCCCTATTTTGCTCTGCATTGCTGATCGTGATATTTTGACGAATTATTCAAGGCCGCGATTGGTCTGTTTGTTATAAGGTCTTTCAAATGTTTTATCGTGATGAGCGCCTCGCGCTCTTTATTGACGGCTCAAATCTTTATGCGGCAGCCAAGGCTTTGGCGTTTGATATCGACTATAAACTCTTACGCCAAGAATTCATGCAACGCGGAAAACTTCTTCGCGCATTTTATTATACGGCCCTTCTTGAGAATGACGAATATTCCCCGATTCGCCCTCTGGTGGATTGGTTGAACTACAACGGGTTCACCATGGTGACGAAAGCCGCCAAGGAATTCACAGATGCGCAAGGGCGCCGCAAGATCAAAGGGAATATGGATATTGATTTGGCGGTCGATGCGATGGAAATCGCAGACCATGTCGATCATATCGTGCTGTTTTCTGGCGATGGCGATTTTCGTCCGCTTGTGGCTGCCATCCAACGCAAGGGCGTTCGGGTTTCGGTTGTGTCCACCATCCGCTCGAACCCACCCATGATTGCCGATGACCTAAGGCGGCAGGCGGACAATTTCATTGAATTGGACGAGTTAAAAGACGCAGTAGGACGCCCCCCGCGCGAAAATGGCGGTGAGGATGACTTTGAGGAAAGCTATTAAGGCGCCCTGCGCATGGCACCGCGCCCCTCTTCCTCCCCCACCAGATAGAGCGACAACATCTGCGACAAATCCCCCAAGCGCACAGGCTTGGTCAGATAGGCATCCATGCCGACATCAATCCCCTTTTGGCGGTCATGGCCAACGGCGTCAGCCGTGATGGCGATAATAGGGATTTTTGAGAACCCTGACGCACTTTCACGCGCCCGAATTTCGCGGGTCATTTCAAAACCATTCATCGTGGGCATGTGACAATCGGTGAGGATCAGATCGAAACAGTCTTGATCCAGCGCCGCAAGCGCCTCGCGCCCATTGATGGCAATCTGGCTTTCATATCCCAGAAGTCGCAATTGTGATGTCAGCACGATTTGATTCACCTCGTTATCCTCAACCAACAAAATCCGTGGCTTGGTATTGGGTGAATTTGTCTTGCCGATATCGCGGCGGTCCCGTTCGGCATTCTCAAAGGCTAGATCAGGGCGGTGCATCATATCGGCGCTTAAAAGCGGGGATTGTGCCGCAATGGGATGCCCTGTGAGGTGGCGTAAACCTGCAAGCAGGTCACTGGCCAATAGTGGGCGAATTTGGGCAACAAATAAATCTGGGGACAAATGTCCCGTTCTCATCCCACGGCGGCGCGTGAGGCCCAAAAGCTTGACCTTCGAAAACGCGCCCAAATCCTGCGTAGGATCAGGCAGGTCAGCATTTTCTAAAACCATTACAAAAAGTGACTTATCGGGTGCCGTTTCCGCGAGGCTCTGCAAATCTTCCATGGTTTCAACCCAATTTTGGGTGGCGCCAAGGGCCTCAAAATAGGGGGAAAGGGTCGCACGATCTTCGGGGGCATTCGCCCAAGCTTGGATCGCCCATCCATCAAGCTGCGGGCAATCCAATGTTTCGCATGCCTCAATGAGGGGCAACGTGATGCGAATGGTTGTGCCCTTGCCAACAGCACTTTGCACGGCAATCTGGCCATCCAATTTATCGACCAATTGCTTGACAATTGTCAGGCCCAAACCTGTGCCGCCAAAATGCAAGGCCGTAGATGCGCCCGATTGTGTGAAGGGCTCGAACATCTCGCGCATGAAGTCAGCATCCATGCCAATGCCATTATCGCGGAACTCTAATACAAATTGCCCGCGGCCATCATGGATTTCACCCAAGCGGGTAACCTGAACAACCACTTCCGCGCGGGGGGCTGACAATCCATCGCGATCGCGGGGACTGGAGAACTTAATCGCGTTGGACAAAAGGTTCAGCGTGATCTGCCCCAAGCGGCCACCATCCATCATCACAAATTTTGGCAGGCTTAAATCATAACGGAACCGCACAGTGACATTGCGTTCATCAGCATAGCCGCGCATGACCTCGACCGTGCTTTCAACCTGCGCCAAGAGATCCGTCTTTTCTGGGGCAAGTTCAAGTTTGCCCGCATCAATTTTGGAGACGTCTAATACGTCATCAATGATCCGCAAGAGGGCATAGGACGAACGGCGCGCTGTTGCTAAGAAGCGTTTTTGTTCGTGGCTTAAGGGGGACTGATCCAATAATTCCATCATCCCCACCACCCCATTCATTGGGGTTCGGATTTCGTGGCTCATCGCAGCAAGAAAGGCAGATTTTGCCTGATTGGCGGCAATGGCGCGTTCCTCACTTTCGGTCAGGCGCTGATTGAAGGTTTCTGTCAGATTACCGATCAACAATAATTCAATTGCTAAAACTGCAAACACGGTCAGATAGACCACATAGCGCAGCACGCTGCCGATCTCTTCCGAGATGTAAGGCCCGCCAAAATAATCATACCCAAGATATTCAGCGAGCATCCATGTGCAGATAGCAATGGATAACAGCGTCACAATGAGGCCGCGTTGATAGCGCGTGGAAAAAACCAAAAACGGCCCCGCCACCACCGCGAAATACATGAATTCAACCCGCGCTGTTGGATGTGAGACAAAGAATGCACCCGTAATTGTCACCAAGCCTGCAAAAAACCACAGGATTTTGCCGATGGTGTGATGACCAAAAAACGTGACTAAAATGGCAAGCGTGGTCGAGCCCATCATGAACAGGGCAAGATAGACAATCGGCATTTCCCCAAGCGCGAAGCCAATCGCGCACCACCCTGCGGCGGTTACGGTTACCACAATATTTGACACATAGACGGAACGATTGCGGAGCGCATTGAGTGTTTGGCTCGAATGGGTGGGCTGCATCTGCACCGTTTGGTTTGATTGCCTTTTCATCACATCTCCCCGCGATGGCGGCCAATTTGGAAGATAATTCTGAACATCGCCTTAGCACCGCACATAGCACTCACCCTCACGCGTTAAACCCATGCAAATATCGTGCCGAAAAATATTAAATTTATCGATAACCAGAAGATATTTTGATCGATGGGTTGATCAACCTTGCCCATTGATGCGCAGGAAATGTGGCATGTGTGAGGCGCTTGCACGGATGCGGTGTAGGTAGAAACGCTAGACGGCGGGGCCACAAAGACTTAACTGTGGGGTGATCGGAGAGATACTATGCAAAAACCGCCCCTCACCCTCTATTTGGCCGCACCGCGCGGATTTTGCGCAGGTGTAGATCGCGCAATTAAAATCGTGGAAATGGCTCTCGAGAAATGGGGCGCACCCGTCTTTGTGCGCCATGAAATCGTGCATAACAAATTCGTGGTGGATGCCCTACGCGAAAAGGGCGCAGTTTTTGTCGAAGAATTGGACGAGTGCCCAAATGATCGACCCGTGATTTTTTCTGCCCATGGGGTGCCCAAATCTGTTCCCGCAACCGCAGAGCGGCGGCAGATGATATATGTTGATGCAACCTGCCCGCTTGTATCCAAAGTGCATATCGAGGCGGCGCGACATCATGAGGCGGGGTTGCAGATCGTGATGATCGGCCACGCGGGCCATCCTGAAACGATTGGCACTATGGGCCAATTGCCCGAGGGCGAAGTTGTCTTGGTTGAAACAGTGGCGGATGTTGCGACCCTCACGGTACGCGACCCTCTGAAACTGGCCTTTGTGACGCAAACCACCCTTTCGATTGATGACACCGCCGATGTTGTTGCGGCCCTCAAGACACGGTTCCCTGCGATTATCGGCCCGCACAAAGAAGATATTTGCTACGCCACCACCAACCGCCAAGAGGCCGTCAAGGCGATGGCGGTCAAGGCAGATGCCATGCTTGTCGTGGGCGCGCCCAATTCCTCAAATTCAAAACGCTTGGTCGAGGTGGGGGCAAAAATGGGCTGCAACTATGCGCAGCTTGTGCAACGGGCGACCGATATTGACTGGCGCGCGCTTGAGGGGATTACCAGCCTTGGTCTGACGGCGGGCGCATCTGCGCCAGAGCTGTTGGTCAATGAAGTGATTGATGCCGTGCGGGCGCGTTATGATGTGACAGTCGAACAGGTTGAGACTGCCGTGGAAAATGTTGAGTTCAAAGTGCCGCGCATCCTGCGTGAGCCTGCCTAACCATCGCCCATGGATCCGCTTTACCCATTTGTTTTTGCAGGGCTGTTTTCGCCTGGGCCAAATGTTATCCTCTTGACCACATCAGGCGCGCTGTTCGGGTTTCGCGCGACCATTCCGCATATTTTCGGTGTCGCCGCAGGGGTGGGGGTGATTGCCGCGGCCTCAAGTCTTGGCGTCAGCGCAATTTTATTGGCCTATCCAGTGGCTGCCTTATTGATGAAAATAGCCGCAGCATCTTGGATCCTTTATATGGCATTCACCCTATGGCGGGCCAAACCGGCGGATCCTAAGGCGCGACAGGTCGCAAAGCCGTTTACCTTTCTTCAGGCTGTGATGTTTCAATGGGTCAATCCCAAGGTCTGGGCCGTCAGCCTTGCCGCCGCCGCGGGCTTTGGCGCGGGCGGCACGCTTTTGACAGAAGCCTTGCGCCTTTCCTCCGCCTTTTCAGGAATTAATCTTTTTGTCTGTCTGTTTTGGGCCGCGGCAGGAACGGCCTTAGCGCGGCTTCTGACCACGCCGCGTGCATGGAATATTTTTCGCAAAACCATGGCAAGCGCCCTCGCGCTGACAGCCGCAATGGTCTTTATGTGAGCCCCGCCCTATATTGCGCCACAGGGTCAGGCTGCGACCCAATCAACCAATCAGGCCCGATGCAATGTTCCGATTTTTCGAAACACTGGTAGATCCCTATACGCCCTACGCCGATGAGGATACGCCCCCCAATCGACTCTGGCCATTTTTGCGCAGCTATGCGCAACCCTTCAAACGGGTGTTCATCGCAGCCGCCTTTATGTCGATGGTGGTCGCTTCGATTGAATTGGGGTTGATCGTCTATTTGGGGCGCGTTGTTGATCTGCTATCGGTCAATAGTCCCGCAGAACTCTTTGCAAATCACGGGCTCGAGCTTGGCTTAGTCGCGCTTTTTGTGGTGCTAGTCCGCCCTTTGATGCAGCTTTTGGATGTGGGGCTTTTGAACAATGCGATCCTGCCGAATTTCGGCACGCTGATCCGTTGGCGGGCACATCGGCATGTTTTACGTCAATCGGTCGGATGGTTTGAAAATGATTTTGCGGGCCGTATCGCAGGGCGGATTATGCAAACCCCACCCGCCGCAGGCGATGCGGTTTTTCAGATTTTTGACGCCATCACATTTTCCATCGCCTATTTCATCGGCGCGCTGATCCTACTGACCCAGTCAGACCCACGGCTTGCCGTGCCCTTGGTGATTTGGTGCGGGCTTTATGGGCTGTTGGTGCGCTGGACAATCCGCAATGTCACCCCCGCCTCCAAGGCCAGTTCAGATGCGCGATCCATGACAACGGGACGGGTCGTTGACAGCTATACCAACATCCACTCAGTCAAGCTTTTCGCGCATACAACACGCGAACTGGACTATGCCCGCGAGGCCATTGAGCACACCCGCCAAACATTCGCCCGCGAGATGCGGATATTCACGATAATGGACGTCACGCTATTGACCTTGAACGGACTTTTGATCGTGTCCGTTGTCGGTTGGTCGGTTTGGTTGTGGTATACGGGAACGGCAACTGTTGGCGTTGTGGCTGCGGCAACCGCCCTGACCTTACAGCTCAATGCAATGACGGGCTGGATCATGTGGGCTCTCTCAAGCCTATTCCGGGAATTGGGGGTGGTGATGGAGGGGATGGAGACCATTGCCCAACCGATCACATTGCGTGACCACCATAACGCATCCGCCCTCAAATTCGAAAAAGGATTGATCGAATTTGACGCGGTCAGTCACCATTATGGGCGCGGCGCGGGTGGCTTAGATCGCCTCAGTTTAACCATCCAGCCCGGCGAAAAGGTCGGGCTTGTCGGGCGCTCTGGCGCTGGGAAATCAACCCTCGTGAAACTTTTGCTGCGTTTTTATGATTGTGAAGGCGGCGTAATCCGCATTGATGGCCAAAATATTGCCGATGTGACACAAGACAGCCTGCGCGCCACAATGGGCGTTGTGCAGCAAGACAGCAGCCTGTTGCACCGCTCCGTGCGCGACAACATCGCCTATGGCCGCCCCGATGCAAGTGATGCTGACGTAATCCGCGCCGCAGAATGCGCCGAGGCCTTAGGGTTCATCCATGATCTTGAAGACCCAGAGGGCCGCACAGGGTTTGAGGCCCATGTTGGCGAACGCGGGGTGAAACTTTCGGGCGGGCAAAGACAGCGCATTGCGCTTGCGCGGGTGGTTCTGAAAGATGCGCCGATTTTGATTTTGGACGAGGCCACAAGCGCGCTTGATAGCGAGATTGAAGCGAGCATCCAAAACACGCTGAGCGACCTGATGGCAGGCAAAACCGTGATTGCGATTGCGCATAGACTGTCGACCATTGCGCAGATGGATCGCATCATCGTTTTAGATGAAGGCCACATCATCGAAGATGGCCCGCATGAGGTGCTTTTGGCAAAGGGCGGGCTCTATGCTTCGCTGTGGAACCGCCAATCGGGCGGCTTTCTTAATCCAGACGGAGGTTCCGCGTGAGCGAAGAAACCCTCACAATCACCCGCCTCGGACATCGCGGCGATGGTATTGCACAGAACGCAGACGGAGGCCAAATCCTCGTCCCCCTCACCTTGCCAGACGAGGTGGTGCACGGCGTGGTAAACGAAGGTCAATTGGACGGGGCCAAAATTGTGACCCCTTCCCCCGCGCGGGTAAAACCTGTCTGCGTGCATTATAAATCCTGTGGCGGGTGCAGCCTGCAACATGCCTCGGACACATTTGTCAGTGCGTGGAAGGCAGACCAAATTGCCATTGCGCTTGCCGCGCACGGGATCACAACCGATATCCGCGCAACCCTAACTTCGCCTGCGCACTCACGCAGGCGCGCCACCTTTGCAGCGCGGCGCACGAAATTGGGGGCGATGGTGGGATTTCATGCCCGAAAATCGGACGTCATTGTGCCAATCGGCGAATGTCACCTTTTGCCCGATGAGATGGTGGCCACGCTGCCCGTATTGGCCGAGATCGCCCGTTTAGGGGGATCGCGCAGTGCGGTTTTGGGCTTTAGCCTAACCCAGTCCGACATCGGCCTTGACCTCCACGTGACGGGCGGCAAGCCCTTAGATCATGCGCTGCGGGCTGAATTGCCAAAATTCCGCACCGAATTTCTGCGCCTGACATGGGGGGATGAGGTCGTCTTTATGGAAACCCCACCCTATCACCAAATGGGGCACGCGCGTGTCACCCCACCCGCAGGTGCATTTTTGCAAGCCACCAAATCGGGCGAAGCAGCGCTTTTGGCCGCTGCACGCAGCGCGATTTCGGGGGCCACACGCATCATTGACCTTTTTGCGGGATGTGGAACCTTTACCTTTCCGCTGGCCGAAACAGCACCCGTGCACGCAGTCGAAGGCAGCGCCGATATGGTCAAGACCTTGCAAGACGCCACCCGCTATGCGGACGGGCTAAAGCCCATTACCGCCGAAACCCGCGACCTGTTTCGCCGCCCCGTTTTAAGTGACGAATTCGCCAAATATGACGCGGTGGTCATCGACCCGCCCCGTGCAGGCGCACAGGCACAGGTGCATGAATTGGCGAAAACCGAGATCCCCCAGATTGCATTTCTATCTTGCAACCCGATCAGTTTTGCCCGTGACGCAAAAACGCTCATTGACGCAGGTTATTGCCTTGAATGGGTGCAGCCCATCGACCAATTCCGTTGGTCGCCGCATATAGAACTTGCCGCCCGCTTTACCCGACCCCATATGGCGCGGTAACGCGCTCAAGGATGGCTGCTATGACCCGTGATTTTGCGACCACGCGACAGATACTTGCCGATTGGCTAGACCGCCCCCGCATCCGCCAATTCATCATCGGCGTGATCATTTTTAACGCCATTCTTTTGGGCCTTGAGACATCGCCCGAAGTTATGGGCACGGCGGGCACCATTATCCTGACATTGGACTGGATTTGCCTTGCGATTTTCGTGATCGAAATTGCGCTGAAACTGGTGGCCCATGGCGCGCGGTTTTTCCGCTCAGGATGGAACGTTTTTGATTTCTTGATCGTTGGGATCGCGCTGATGCCCGCCACCCACGGGCTGTCAGTTCTGCGCGCCTTGCGCATCTTGAGGGTGCTTCGTGTCATTTCAGCCGCGCCACGATTGCGCCGCGTGGTCGAGGGGTTTGTCACCGCCTTGCCAGGAATGGGCAGCGTATTCTTGCTGATGGGGATCATCTTTTACATCGGTGCCGTGATGGCAACCAAACTGTTCGGGGCGTCTTTCCCCGAATGGTTCGGCACGCTTGGCGCGTCTTTCTATTCCCTTTTCCAAATCATGACATTGGAAAGTTGGTCCATGGGCATCGTGCGCCCCGTGATGGATGTTTATCCTTATGCGTGGCTGTTCTTTGTGCCATTCATCATGGTCACGACCTTTGCGGTGGTGAACCTGCTGGTTGGCCTGATCGTCAATTCCATGCAAGACGCGCATGCCGAAGAAAGCAACGCCGCCACTGATGCCTATCGCGATGAGGTGCTTGAGCGGCTGCGCAAGATTGAGGAGCGGTTGGGGAAATAGGCGTTTAAGCCCGCTTCCCCAAAACATCTACACCCAAGGTCATGAGAACCTTGGTCACGATATCCTCGGCATTCATGCCTGCGACCGCATACATGTCGCGCGGGCTGGCTTGGTCGATGAAAATATCGGGCAGCACCATGGAGCGATATTTGATCCCCCGATCAAACACGCCCGTTTCCGCGAGATGCTGCGCCACATGGCTGCCAAAGCCGCCAATCGCCCCTTCTTCGATGGTGATCAGCGCCTCGTGATGGCGGGCGAGTTGGTCGATCAAATCTGTATCCAAGGGTTTGGCAAAACGCGCGTCAGCAATCGTGGGCGTGATCCCTTTCTGGGCCAAAATCTCTGCAGCTTCGCGCACTTCTTTCAGACGGGTGCCAAAGTTCAAGAGAGCCACGCGATTGCCGTCCGCGATCATCCGCCCCTTGCCGATTTCAAGCGCCTGACCGCGTGCAGGTAACTCGACCCCAACACCTTCGCCGCGCGGAAAGCGGAAGGCAGAGGGGCGATCCCCAATCTCGAGGGCGGTGCGCACCATATGCACCAATTCCGCTTCATCGGCGGCCGCCATCACCACGAAATCGGGCAAATTTGCCAGATAGGCGATGTCAAAACTGCCCGCATGGGTGGCGCCATCGGCACCAACAAGCCCGGCGCGATCAATCGCAAAGCGCACAGGCAGACGTTGTATGGCCACGTCATGCACAACTTGATCATAGCCGCGTTGCAAGAAGGTCGAATAAAGCGCGCAGAAGGGTTTTAATCCACCCGCGGCCATACCCGCCGAAAAGGTCACCGCATGCTGTTCGGCAATGCCCACATCAAAACAGCGTTCGGGAAAGCGTTCTGCAAAAAGGTTCAGGCCTGTTCCGTCTGGCATCGCCGCCGTGACAGCCGTCACCAACGGATCCTCGGCGGCTTCGGCAATCAGCGCATCTGCAAAGACACGCGTATATGAGGGCGCGTTTGAGGGTGCTTTATGTTGCTTGCCCGTGACCACATCGAAGCGCGCGGTGGCGTGGCCGCGATCTGGGCGATCTTCAGCATAACCTTTGCCCTTCTTGGTAATCGCATGAATGAGCATCGGCCCATCCGCCCGCGCCTTGACGGTGCGCAGAACCGCAAGCAGCTGATCCATATCATGCCCATCAATCGGGCCGATGTAATCAAAGCCCAATTCTTCGAACAAGGTGCCGCCGACTGTCGCGGATTTCAGCAGTTCTTTCGCGCGGCGCGCCCCATGTTGGAAAGGCTCAGGCAAAAGCGATACTGCGCCCTTGGCGGCGGCTTTGAATTCCTGAAACGGCGCGCCTGCATAAAGGCGGGACAAATAAGCCGACATCGCACCTGTCGGCGGTGCAATCGACATTTCATTGTCGTTGAGGATCACAATCAACCGCTTTTTCAGATGGCCCGCATTGTTCAGGGCCTCATAGGCCATGCCTGCGGAAATCGAACCATCACCGATAATCGCAATCGCATCTCCCAAACCTGTCTCGCAGGCACCGCTTAAATCGCGCGCAACGGCAAAGCCAAGCGCCGCAGAAATAGAGGTGGAGCTATGCGCAGCGCCAAACGGGTCATAGGGCGACTCGCTGCGTTTCGTGAAGCCTGACAAGCCACCCTTTTGGCGCAGACTGCGGATACGATCCCGCCGCCCTGTCAAAATCTTATGCGGATAACATTGGTGGCTGACATCCCAAATGATCTTGTCACGCGGGGCGTCAAATACGGCGTGAAGTGCCACGGTCAATTCAACTACACCCAGACCAGCCCCCAAATGCCCACCCGTCTCGGAGACAGCCGAAATCGTCTCGGCGCGCAATTCATCGGCCAAGCGGATCAGATCATGATCAGAAAACCGCTGCAAATCACGCGGCGTGGTCACTTGATCCAAAAGCGGTGTTTTAGGTCTATCTGTCATCGGCCCTCCAGTGGTCGCCATATAGCCATGACAGGGGCCAAGGGCAACGGATCACGCCTATCTGTCGCGGGCAATGATGAATCGGGCAAGGTCGCGCAGGCTTTGGGCTTTATCCCCGAATGGTGCGAGGGCCGTTTCCGCCTCAGCGACCAAGCGCGCTGCCTCAGCCTTGGCACCGTCTAGCCCCAGAAGTGTGACAAAGGTCGCTTTGCCCGCATCGGCATCTTTGCGCAGGGCCTTACCTGCCTTGCTGCTGTCACCCTCCACATCCAAAATGTCATCAGCAATCTGAAAGGCGAGGCCAATTGCACGGGCATATGCCCTCAGTGGTGCGGGATCTTGGCCCGCTATGATCGCTGCGGCATGGGCGGGCCATTCCAACAGCGCGCCCGTTTTATTGCTTTGCAATTCCGTGATTTGCTCAAGGGTCAAGGGGGACGCAGCGGTTTCTGCAGCAATGTCCTGCGCCTGACCTAAAACCATACCGCGCGCACCTGCGGCTTCAGCCAAGGTCGCCACCAATTTGATCCGCACCTCCGCAGCCCCAAGATTAGGATCAGCCAAAAGCGCGAATGCAAAACTTTGCAGCGCATCCCCCGCGAGAACCGCAATCGCCTCGTTCCATTTCTTGTGAACAGTGGGTTGACCGCGGCGCAGGTCGTCATCGTCCATGCAAGGCAGATCATCGTGGATCAGACTATAGGCGTGGATGGCCTCAACCGCACCCGCCGCAGGAAGCGCGGAGGCCGCAGGAATGCCATATAGCGCCGATGCCTCAAGCACCAAAAACCCACGCAAACCCTTGCCACCCTGCAACGCATAGCGCATCGCCGCAGCAACATCATCTGAGCCATATTGTGCAAGCGCCTCGGTCAAGAACGCAGCAATGACGCGGGACTGGGTGCTGAGGCGGGTTTGAAACTCAATAGGGGCCAAAGGCGCTCAAAGCCCCTCAACTGGGGTGCTGCCCGTTGGCGCGCCTGTGCCATCTAGGGTGATTTTGGAGACTTTTTCTTCGGCCTCTTTGAGCTTGGCCTCACAGCGTGCGCGCAGCGCAGCCCCCCGTTCATAGAGCGCGATGGATTGGTCAAGTGGCACATCCCCACGCTCAAGCTTGGCCACGACTTCCTCTAGGGCGCGCAAGGCGTCTTCAAAACTCATCTGCGCAAGGTCGTTGTCATCTGTCATTTAGAAGCTTCCATCAATTCTGTGACATGGGCCGCAACACTGCGCCCCAGTGAGGGCAGATCATAACCGCCCTCTAGCGCCGAGACCACCCGCCCCGCGCATTGGGTTTCGGCAAATGCGCAAATTTCTCGCGTCAGCCATGCAAAATCCGTTTCATCCCAATTTAGATTGGCCAATGGATCCGCCTGATGCGCGTCAAAACCTGCGGAAATCAGGATAAGGTCAGGCGCAAATTCAACCAATCGCGGAAATACATCGCGAAGATAGGCCTGTTGCATCAGGGCCCCGTCTGAATTGGGTGGAAGGGGCACATTCAGAATATTACCCGCCACGCCACGTTCGCCACGCGCCCCCGATCCGGGATAAAGCGGCATCTGGTGTGACGAGACAAACAAAGCGCGGGTTTCACCCCACAGCAAATCTTGCGTGCCGTTGCCGTGATGCACATCGAAATCTATCACGGCCACCCGTGCGGCCCCCGCCCGCTCGAGTGCATGTTTGGCCCCAATCGCCACTGACCCAAACAGACAAAACCCCATGGCTGTTGCAGTTTCGGCGTGATGCCCAGGTGGCCGCGTGAGGACAAATGCGTTTTTGGCGCGGCCCTCCATCACGGCATCTATTGCTGCAATCACACCCCCTACGCCCGAAAGCGCGGCCTGCCATGAGGCGGGCGACAGAAAGGTATCGCCATCAAGCGCAACTTGCCCCTGCGTGGGCAAAGCCGCTTTGAGTTGGTCAATATAGGCTTGGGGGTGGCACAATCGCAGATCGTCTTCCGTGGCCAATGGGGCCGCGTGGCGTTCAAGCCCCACGAAATCTAAGCTATCCAAATGGGCCTTTATGGCCGCAATGCGCGCCACCTGTTCGGGATGGCCCTCTGGCGTCCGATGATCTTGCGCAAATGGATTTTCAAAAAGCCATGTCGCCATCAGTCAGGCACCAACATATAGCCCGCGCCGCGGACAGTTTGCAGATAACGGGGTTGTTTCGGGTCAGCTTCAATCTTGCGGCGTAGGCGGGTGATTTGCACATCAATTGCGCGCTCTTGCGCAGGGTCACCGCCTGCCATCTTGTCACGGCCCAATTCTTCGACCAACTGCTGACGGGTCACAGAACTGTTCACATGGGTTGCAAAGATCCGCATCAATGCGGCCTCGGTGGCAGTCAGGCGTAAAGGCTGATCACCCTGCCACAACTCGCCACGATCAATGTCAAAGCGCATGGCCCCAAGATGCAGCAATTTGGGCAGATTTTGGCTGGCTTCGGGTTGCGGCATACGGCGCAGGATCGCGCCGATACGCAATAGCAATTCCTTGGGCTCAAAGGGTTTTGGCAAATAATCATCTGCCCCCGCCTCAAAACCCGCAATACGATCTTGCGCCTCGCCCTTGGCCGTCAAAAGCAAGATTGGGCAATCCATCGTTTTGCGCAAATCTTGTGTCAGGCTAATGCCATCCTCACCCGGCATCATAACATCAAGCACAATCAAATCGAAATCCAACCCTTGCAACAGGCGGCGGGCTTGCGCAGCATCGCGTGCAACACTGGCCAGAAACCCGTTGCGGATGAGAAATTTTTGCAACAGCCCGCGGATGCGTTCATCATCATCCACGATCAAGATATGCGGGTTGGTGTCTGCCATTTTAGGTATCCAAACCTGCTTGGAAATGGCGCAGCATCTCAGGATCCATCATCTGCTCAAGGACAGCACGAAATCCTGCCACGGCCTCTGGCCCCGCATTGCGATAGGCCGCGCGCATGCGGTTGCGCTGCGCCTCTGACAATTCGCGTTCAAGCTTGGCACCTGTTTCGGTGAGATAAAGATGCCGTTCGCGCTTATCCTGCACCCCAACGCGGCTTTCGACCAAACCATCAGCGATCAGACTGCGCAGAACGCGATTGAGGGACTGCTTGGTCACGCCCAGAATATTCAGCAGGTTATTGACTGTCGTTCCAGGGGTGCGGTTGATGAAATGGATGGCACGATGATGAGCGCGACCATATTCGTAATTCTGCAAAATGCGATCAGGATCAGCGGTAAATCCCCGATAGGCGAAAAACATCGCCTCAATCCCGCGGCGCAGCTGCTCATCCGTCAAAAAGAGCAAGCTTTCGCCCGTGCCGATAGGGTTATTGACTGCACGCTCTGCCATCTTCACCTCCCGCATCATTTTTGATCTTTGGCATCGGAACCAAGGAACACTTCACAGTTTATGTCAGCCTTGTTGACTTTCCAAGAATCAATTGTTACCGAATTGCCAGTTTTGCGAAATATTATGTCCGAAACGGCCGTATTTTGCACAACATTTGCAAACTGGCGCAGATATGCGCCCTGAAGGAAAGATGGGATTGGAAAGATGAGCGGCACCTACGATAACCGCGATGGGAAAATCTGGCTGGATGGGGCTTTGGTCGATTGGCGCGAGGCCAATGTGCATATTCTGACCCATGCGATGCATTATGCATCTTCCGTCTTTGAGGGCGAGCGCGCCTATGGTGGCAAAATTTTCCTCAGCCGCGCCCATTCCGAACGGCTGCATTTTTCCGCAGGCCAATTGGACTTCGAAATTCCGTTTACTGTTGACCAAATTGAGGCTGCCAAGGCCGAGGTTCTCGCGGCCAATGGCCTGAGCGATGCCTATGTGCGCGCGGTTGCGTGGCGCGGCGCGGGTGAGGATATGGGTGTCTCCTCTCGCCGTAACCCCGTTCGTTTGGCCATCGCGGCATGGGGCTGGGGCAATTACTATGGGGATGCAAAAACCAAAGGCGCCAAACTTGATATCGCGCGGTGGAAACGCCCCTCGCCCGAAACGGCGCCAAGCCATGCCAAGGCAGCAGGCCTTTATATGATCTGCACAATGTCCAAGCATGAGGCCGAAGCCAAAGGCTGCTCGGATGCCATGATGTTTGATTATCGTGGCTATGTCGCCGAGGCGACAGGCGCAAATATCTTCTTCGTCAAAGATGGCGAAGTGCATACGCCAAAGCCAGATTGCTTCCTCAATGGCCTAACCCGCCAGACAGTTATCGGTATGTTGAACGATCGCCAAATCAAGGTGCATGAGCGTCATATCATGCCCGAAGAATTGGAAGGGTTTGAACAATGCTGGCTGACGGGCACCGCCGCAGAAGTCACCCCAGTGGGTCAGATTGGCAGCTATAATTTCGAGGTTGGCGCCCTGACGCGGAACATCTCGGACGCCTACGAAAAACTGGTTCGCGCCTAAGCGACACCGCGCATCACGGCCCGCAAGATCAGCTGACCTTGCGGGCCTTTTTATGATCTCCCTTGCATTTCTTAGAATTCATGCCACCATCAGCCTATGGTGATGCATACTCAATCCTTTGGCGCTTCCCATATTCCCGAAAAGGTCGCCTTTGATCGCGGCGAATTATCGGCGATCCTGTCGATTTATGGCCGCATGGTGGCTGCAGGTGAATGGCGCGATTATGGAATGTCGCTGCTGAGTGATGTTGCGATTTTCTCAGTTTTCCGCCGCACCGCCGAACACCCCATTTATCGGATTGAAAAGCGCCCCAAATTGGCAGGCAAGCAGGGAATGTATTCCGTGATTGGGATGGACGGGCGCATTCTCAAGCGCGGGCATGATCTGCGCAATGTCCTGCGCGTGCTAGAGCGCAAATTGATCCGCGCCGTAGACGATTAATACCCCGTCATTCTATCAAGACATGTTTGCGCGCGGTGATCTCGCCACCGCCAGACGTGCGAATACGCGCCTCGGCATGGGCAAGCGGCTCATAGGCCACCGCCATGTGATGGGCATTTGCGTGCAACAGCATCTCTTCATCGGCCATGATCCCGACATGACCCTTCCAAAACACCAAATCCCCGCGGCGCAGCGGTGCATCCTCGGGCAAAAGCGCGCCGAGCGCTGCCTCTTGTTGGTCACTGTCCCGTGGGCAGTCTTGTCCACAGGCGCGCATCGCCAATTGGATCAGGCCAGAGCAATCAATGCCCCATCGGCTGCTGCCGCCCCAAAGATAGGGGGTTCCAAGGAATAGATCAGCCACGCCCACCGTATCCGAAAACCGCGCTGTTAAGGGGCGCAGGTGGGATTTTGGAACATGATGCCCCGTCTGGATGCGGTGAAAGCTTTCGCCCTCTTTCGCAGGCTCAACCACATTCACACGTGCGCCGAAAAAGATCGACACATCGGGCGGCGATTTTACATCGGGGCGCGGATAGAGATGGGTTGCAGGGGCGGTGACCCAATGGGTGACGGGCGTTTCTGCCGCAAGGGCCTGCGATAAAATATAACCGACTTGGCCGTCCCGCTCTGCTTGACCGAAAACTTGCCCATCGCGCGTTTCAAGCGCCAAAAACCGCTCGCCAAACAACAATTGGCTCGCCCGTGTGCCCTTTGGTTCGGTCATGATATTGGCCAACGGTTGCTGCACCGTCATCCATGTGCCATCCAAGAATTCATCCGCCATAACCTGACCTTGCAGCGCCCGAAGCGCCACCCGCCCATTGCTTGCCGTGATCCGTGGATCGCTTGCCATGTCTTAAACCCCTTCAGACAGCACCGCGTATAGCGCACGAATGCCCTGACCCAAACCCCCTTTTGGGCGCGCAGGTGCATCACTTTGCTGCCAAGCAAAAATATCGAAGTGACAATAGCGCGCGGCGCCTTGGGTGAAGCGGCGCAAAAACAAGGCCGCCGTAATCGACCCTGCCATGCCCCCAGAGGGCGCGTTATCCAGATCGGCAATGCCCGGTTCAATCATAGCCTCATAAGGGGCGTGAAAGGGCATACGCCAAACAGGGTCGAACTGTTCAGGGCTCTTGGCACTGATCTGCGCGGCAAGACCCTCATCATCAGTGTAAAATGGTGCAAGATCTGGCCCCACTGCGACCCGCGCAGCCCCAGTTAATGTTGCCATAGAAATCATAAGATCGGGGCTACCTTCGGCCCCAAGCGCCAAGGCGTCAGCCAAGACCAACCGCCCCTCGGCATCAGTGTTGTTGATCTCGACCGTCATGCCGTTGCGCGCGGTCAAAATATCACTGGGGCGAAAGGCTGAACCATCAACGGCATTTTCAACTGCAGGGATCAAGACCCGTAACCGCAGCTTTAGACCCGCATCCATAATCATCCGAGCAAGGCCCAAAACATTGGCAGCCCCCCCCATATCCTTTTTCATCGTGCCCATAGATGATCCAGGTTTCAGGTTCAAACCGCCTGTGTCAAAACACACGCCCTTGCCCACCAAGGTGATTTGCGGCCCGCCTTCGCCCCAAGTCATATCAATCAAACGAGGCGCGCGGGGACTGGCCCGACCGACCGCATGAATCATCGGGAAATTCTGCGCCAATAGATCGTCCCCAAGGATCACGGAAATCTTGGCGTTATAGCGCGCCGCCAAATCGCGGGCGGCCTCCTCCAATTCTTCGGGGCCCATGTCTTGCGCAGGGGTGTTAACCAGATCACGCACCATGGCCTCGGCTTCGGCGAGCCGTTCAAAATGCGGGGCATCTATGCCCGCAAGCGCCACCAAGGCCGCCTCGCGACCTGATTTTTGACGATAGCGGTCAAACCGATATCCCGCCAGTAAATACCCCAGTGCAATTTCTTCGCGAAGGTTTTGCGGGTGGCCCTCCAATGAGGCTGAGGCCACCTCATAAAGACCTTTTGGCAAATCAGAAATCGCGGCACCTGCAGCGAACCGTTTCCTGATCCGATCAGCGGACGTTCCCACCCCCAACAAAACGGCGGCAATTCCACCCGCCGCATTGGGCAGAAGACAGGTTTTGCCCAATGCCCCGCTAAAGCCATGGGTTATGGCCCATTGCCGTGAGGCCGCGTCCAACTGAGCCAAAGCCGCATCAGCCCCATCGGCGCTGATCACATGAACGGGGATTGCATCCGTATCAGGAAATTCATCTGGGCGGGCAAATCGCAGCGCGTGGGACATTCCGTCATTCCTTTGAGGTCAGGGCAATATCGCTGCAACGCAAAGTAACAACACCATCCCGCGCCGCAAGGGCGATCACACACTCATATCCTCAATATCGTAAATCGCATAAACTGATCGCTCACCCACACGGCGCAAACGGGCCAAGGTTGCGCCGATTGCGGCCATATCTTGGCGCGCCATCACGATATGAACATCGCGCGCCACCCGCGCCAAAGTCGCCATACCGATCTTGCTGGCAGAGTCGGCAATCTCAGCAACAATCTTTTTCCGTTCAAGCGTGCTGTCGACACAGTCAATCTGCGCGAGCGCGATCATGATGCGCTCTAGCCCCACAGCCACTTCATATTCTGCTTGCGTCTCGCCAATATCGCGACAAAGCCGCTCTAACCTGTCGGGATCAAACCGCGCAGGTTCCTCAAAACGCAAGACGGTCACCACATCCGTCATTTTCCCATCCCACCATGCGCTGCATGTGGTCACAGGGTGATATTTGGGGGTGAAGAAAAGGTTGATTTGAGGCAGGAATGAAAAGACAGTTTATAGAAAAATATCAGAGATTGTGATCAAGTGCTCTGAAGGGACGTTATGGATGCACCGCATTAAATCACTGCCAAGTTATTTGCTTGAACGCTATCAGGATTGGAAAGTGAAATCCTTTCCTGAGAACCGGGATTGGTTTCGCAAATTGGCAACCGAAGGGCAGAATCCAAAGGCCATGGTCATAGCCTGCTGCGACAGCCGCGTTGCTGTGACATCCGTGTTTGGGCAACGCACAGGCGAATTATTCATTCACCGCAACATTGCCAATCTGGTGCCCCCTTTTACCCCTGACGGGCAGCATCACGGCACCGCTGCCGCGGTCGAGTTTGCAATTAAGAACCTCAAAATCGAGCATCTCATCATCATGGGCCATTCCAATTGCGGCGGCGTGCGGGGGTGTATTGACATGTGCCAAGGCCGCGCCCCCGATTTGGAAAAGAAAGAAAGCTTTGTGGGCCGTTGGTTGGATGTTTTGCGGCCAGGATTTGACAGGGTCAAAGATATCACCCCCCCTGAGGTTCAACAAACCATGCTTGAGAAAGAGGGGATACAAGTCTCGCTTGAAAATCTGATGAGCTATCCCGTGGTGGCCGAGGCTGTAGGTTCAAAGAACCTGACCCTGCATGGGATTTGGGCCGATATCGCGGATATGGATATCGAAAGCTATGACGGCACATTACGCCATTTTGTCAAAGTCTAAACTTTACCACTTGGCCCCGCTTCGTTAGGCAACGCTGAGCAAAATCTGGAGGTGTTCATGGACTCGATCCTGTCGCTCGCGGCGCAGAACCTGATCTCGCCCATCATCTTGTTTTTCGTCTTAGGATTTGCAGCTGCTTTTGCGCGCTCTGACCTCAGCGTGCCCGAGGCCGTAGCGAAAGGGATGTCGCTCTATTTGCTCTTTGCCATTGGCTTCAAAGGCGGGGCTAGCGTGGCCGCGCATGGCATTGACCAAACGTTGATCTTCTCAATTTTGGCTGGGGTGATTTTGTCGTTTGTTCTGCCTTTCATCGCCTTCGCTTTGCTGCGCGTGATGACAGGGCTAACGGCCATTGATGCCGCCGCAGTGGCGGCACATTACGGCTCGATCTCGATCGTGACCTTTGTCGCGGCAAGTTCAGTGCTGCAAACTGCAGGTTTGATGAGCGAAGGCTATATGGTCGCGGTCGCCGCCGCGATGGAGGCCCCTGCAATCTTGGCCGCCCTGTGGCTTGTGGCACGGGCCGATGCAAAAGCGGATCAAGGCGGCGGTATGGATGCGGGTCTGCTGCGGGAAATCCTGCTGAATGGGTCTATTGTTTTGCTCATCGGATCCTTCATTATTGGCGGGATCACAGGCCAAGAGGGCTTGGATAAAATTGCCTCTTTCATCGTATCTCCCTTCCAAGGGGTGCTGTGCCTTTTCCTTTTGGATATGGGCCTTGTAGCGGGGCGCGGCCTGCGGGATGCGCGGCATTTGCTGAAGCCAGGGCTTTTTGCCTTTGGCGTGCTGATGCCCTTAATCGGCAGTTGCCTTGGCCTCGGAGCTGGGTTGCTTTTGGGTCTGTCGACAGGCGGCGTGATGTTGATGATGACGCTCTCCGCCTCGGCCTCTTATATCGCGGTGCCTGCTGCAATGCGCGTGGCCCTGCCTGAGGGCAATCCTTCAATCTATCTCACCCTATCGCTCGGGATTACGTTCCCGTTCAATTTGACATTGGGCATACCAATTTATCTGGCATTGGCGCGCGCCGCCACGGGAGGCTAAGGCAATGGAAACGCATAAGGCAAAACGGGTTGAGATCACAATTGAGGCGGTCATGGAAACCCGCCTCACGGATGCATTGGTCAAGGCGGGGGTGACAGGCTTCACCATCCTGCCCGTGTTGGGCGGGTCGGGCCGTTCAGGACAATGGAGCCGCGAGGGTCAGGTCAGCCGCGCAGGCGGAATGATCAACGTGGTCTGCATCATTCGCCCAGAAAAGCTAGAGGCGCTGCTCAAAGCGGCATTCGCGGTGGTGGAGCGGCATATCGGTGTGGTCAGCGTGACTGACTGCGAAGTCCTCCGCGCCGAACGATTTTAAGAAAAAGGGGGGCCAATGGCCCCCCGTCATATTTGTTGCGCAAAGCCATGCGTCAGCCTTTTTTCAGAACCCGATTGCCCAAGGTTTCTGCAATCTGAACCGCATTCAACGCAGCACCTTTGCGCAGGTTGTCACTGACGCACCAAATATTCAGACCATTCTCAATCGTGCTGTCCTGACGGATTCGGCTTATAAAGGTGGCATAATCGCCGACACATTCCACGGGCGTTACATAACCGCCCGTCTCACGCTTATCGACCACCATCACACCTGGGGCCTCGCGCAGGATGTCACGGGCTTCTTCCTCGTCTAGGAAATCTTCAAACTCGATATTGATCGCCTCGGAATGGCCCACAAAGACAGGCACACGCACGCAGGTTGCAGTCACCTTAACCGAAGGATCGAGGATTTTCTTGGTCTCAGCGACCATTTTCCACTCTTCCTTGGTAGACCCATCTTCCATGAACACATCAATATGCGGGATCACGTTGAAGGCAATCTGCTTGGGGTAAACGCTCGGGGCAACTTCCTGACCTGGAACGAACATTCCCTTGGTCTGGTTCCACAGCTCATCCATCGCATCTTTGCCTGTGCCAGACACAGACTGATAGGTCGAGACCACAACACGCTTGATCCGCGCGCGATCATGAAGCGGCTTCAATGCCACAACCATCTGGGCGGTGGAGCAATTGGGGTTTGCGATGATGTTCTTCTTCGCATAGCCCTCAACCGCCTCAGGGTTCACCTCAGGGACAACCAAAGGCACATCAGGATGATAGCGATAGAGCGAGGAATTATCGATCACGATACAACCCTGCGAGGCCGCAATCGGTGCATAGGTTTTTGTGGCTTCAGACCCAACCGCGAAAAATGCGATATCCCAGCCTGTGAAATCGAATGTATCGAGATCCTTGGTCTTTAGGGTCTTGTCACCAAAGCTGCATTCCGTGCCAAGCGATTTACGCGAGGCAAGCACGGCGATCTCGTCAACGGGGAATTGACGTTCGTCTAGAATGTTGAGCATTTCGCGGCCCACATTGCCCGTGGCGCCGACAACGACAACTTTGTAACCCATGTTCCATATCCTTCAGGCTTACGACTGCGCATGCCCTTAAATCATGTGCGACCAAAGCGAAAGGGGCACTTGGCGCGCAATCTGGTCGCGCTTAGTCAAGGCGATCTTCGCTAAAGAGGTAAATTGCGCATCCGATCAGAACGGCAAGCCCAAAAACCCCAAACAAGGCCCCGTAGGCGGCAGGCAAGGCCATCGTGCCTGACAGCGCAGTGAAGAAAGGGGCTGAGGCGAATTGCATCACACCCACCCCACCGATGCCAAACAAATTCATTAAGGTCACACCACGCCCAACCAAATGCGGGGGAAAGAAGCTGCGCCCATGGGCAACAAGGGCAGGGAAGGACGCCCCAAATAACCCCAAGGCCGCAACCAGAACGGTGGCTGTCAAAATACTGCTTTCGGGCACAGCCCAAATCGCCAAACAGGCGAGGGCGCCCAACAGGTTCCCAATCAAGATAACCCATTTGCGCGTGCCAAAAAACCGATCCAGCGGGCCATAGGCAAAACTGCCCACCACCATCGCAACCCCCATGATCAGGCTTACCGTGCCGATCTGAGCAACAGTTAGACCAAAGACATCCTCCATATAAGGCCCAACCCACAGGCCACGCACCCCCGCTGACGGGGCATAGCCCACGAACATCAACGGGAAGATAAGCCAAAGCGCAGGAATGCGCAGCAGATCCATCAAGCTGCCTTTTTGATCCCCCTCTGGTTTGGCGGGGTCTTTGATCAAAAGGAACAAAGCCAGCGCAACAAGACCTGTCACAAGCGCCAAGCCCCAAACAGTTTCGCGCCACCCCACGGCCTCAACCGCCCAAGCCATGGGTGTTGCAGCTGCCAAGTTGCCCATTGATCCAATGCCAATCGTCACACCTGCGAGCGTGGCAAAGATGGCCGCAGAATAAACCCGCGCAAAGATGTAATAGGTTGCCATCAAAACGGGCGAACAGCCCAATCCGATCAACCCCATTGCAATTTGCACATCGCGCACATCCGCCGCAGTCGCAAACAGCGCAGCACCCCCCGCACCGCCAACAAGCAGCAACACCGATGCGGTCAGGCGCGGTCCAATACGGTCAAGTGCGATACCCACAGGAATTTGCATCGCTGCAAAAACGGCGAACCACACGCCCGAAGCTGTCGCCAAGCTTTGCGGCGTAGCCCCGATATCCGATGCCAAAACAGGGGCCATGACGGCCAAAAATGCACGATAAAACTGGCTCAGCACATAGGCGAGCACAAGAAAAGCAATGCCCGCTTTCATGGCTGGCTGTCCTCCTCATCCCTTAGCCAAACTGATGCCGTAGCACCAAGGCAAGGGCAAGCCAGAAGTTAAATCTGATAATTTTTGTCGGAATTTATTTGACCCGCTGCGTGAATCGTGATCAAAAGCGGCATCCCGACTAAAATTGTAGGAAATAACTCGAACAGGAGCTTTAGGATGACCCGACCCCTCTCCCTGCTGCTTGGCAGCGTCGTTTTTCTAACCACCCTGACCGCGGCACAGGCGCAGGAATTGAACCTGTATTCATCCCGCCATTACGACACGGATGAGCGGCTATATTCTGATTTTACCGCTGCAACAGGCATCACCATCAACCGCATCGAAGGCAATGCAGATGAGCTGATCGCGCGGATGCAGGCCGAGGGCGCCAATAGCCCTGCAGATGTGTTTTTGACTGTTGACACAGTGCGCTTGGCGCGGGCTGCCGAAATGGGACTGCTGCAGCCCGTGGAAAGCGATGTGCTAGAAACCCGCATTCCTTCTTATCTTCAAGATGACAGCAACCAGTGGTTTGCGTTCTCGCAGCGCGCACGGATTTTGTTCTATGACAAAACCGATGTCGCCAACCCGCCCCAAACCTATCAAGATTTGGCCAAGCCAGAATATGCAGGCCAGATCTGCATCCGCTCTGCCACGAATGTCTATACACAGAACTTCACAGCAGCCTTGATCGCACATTTGGGTGTCGATGCTGTGCAGGACTGGGCCAACGCCGTGGTTGAAAATTTTGCCCGCGCGCCCCAAGGTGGCGACACGGATCAGCTGCGCGGCATTGCCTCTGGTGAATGTGATATTGCGATGTCGAACACCTACTACTTCGCCCGCATCCTGCGCCAAGGGGATGACCAAATCACCCCCGACCAACTGGCCAATATCGGATGGGTCTTTCCAAACCAGAACGATATCGGCGCGCATATGAACGTGTCTGGCGGTGGGGTCGCGGCCCATGCCCCGAACCGCGAGAACGCGATTGCCTTTCTGGAATATCTGACCTCGGATCAGGCGCAACAGTATTTCTCAGCGGGCAATGATGAATACCCTGCCGTTCCGGGTGTTGGCCTCGCCCCATCGGTCGCGGCACTGGGCATCTTCCGCCCTGATGCGATTGATCTGTCGGATATTGCCGAAAATGTCGGCGCAGCGGTTGAGGTTCTG
This sequence comes from Roseovarius sp. 10, assembly GCF_033100315.1. Classification (NCBI taxonomy): domain Bacteria; kingdom Pseudomonadati; phylum Pseudomonadota; class Alphaproteobacteria; order Rhodobacterales; family Roseobacteraceae; genus Roseovarius; species Roseovarius sp. 10. Next base: position 474,463 of record NZ_JAWLVH010000003.1, on the reverse strand, counting down.
AACACCGCAGGTTGGGAATAGATTCGCGCAACAGGCCACGAACCACCAAACAACTCACGAGCGCCCTCTCAAGGGGCGCTCGTTTGCTTTTGGGGCGCTGAGGCGTGTTATGTCCTGACCCCAGATTGCCCACCTATGGGCGCGGGGTATGATCAACCCGTTCACCTATCTTCTCGGCTTAGGCTCCAACATAAAATGGCCACTGGGATCAAACCAACGGCACCGATGATCAGACTGGGAACTGCGGCCTCAGCCAATCGTTCATCCGCGGCCAATCGGTGCGCTTGCACGGCGAGCGTATCATAGTTGAAGGGGCGCAGGATCAAGGTGGCGGGCAGCTCCTTCATCACATCCACGAAAACAATCAGCAGCGCGGTCAAGATCGAAGGCTGCAAGATCGGCACATGGATCCGCCGCAACATAGGTGCAGGCCCATGCCCCAATGTGCGCGCGACCGCGTCCATATTCGGGTTCAGGGTGGCCATGCCCGCCTCATAGGTGTTCAGCGCCACCGCCATGAAACGCACCATATAGGCCATGATCATCAGCCAGATCGACCCGCTGATCAAAAGGCCCGTATCAATACCGAAATTCGTCTCCATGAAGTGGTCAAGCGCATTGTCAAAAGCCGCAAAGGGAAACAACAGACCCACCGCAATCACACCACCGGGCACAGCATACCCAATGCCCGCTACCCTAAGGGCCGTTTTTGACATCCGCGTGGGCCGCAAGCGCGCACGAAATCCAAGCGCAATGGCCGCCCCGACAGTCAGGAAGGCCGCAATCGCGGCAAGTGTCAAAGAGTGCCGCAAGAAGCCCAAATAGCGTTCTGTGAAAAGGATATGCGCTTGATCAGCCGCAAGCGTGATCAAAATCCACACGGGCAAAACAAAGCCAAAGAGAACGGGCAAACCGCAGAATAAAATAGCCCCCAAAGCAGCGCGGCCATTGAGGGTGACAGGCTCCATCACCTCAAATCTACGGCCCGCGTCATGATGACGGGAATGGCGGCGCTGTCGGCGTTCGAACGTGGCAAGGGTCAAGGCCACAACCAACAGACACAGGGCAAGCTGCGCCGCCGCCGCGCGGTCAAACAAGCCAAACCAACTGACATAGATGCCCGTGGCAAAAGTCTGAACACCGAAATAGGCGGTGGTTCCGTAATCAGCCAAGGTTTCCATCAAAGCAAGCAGCACACCCCCTGCAATCGCCGGGCGAGCAACAGGCAGACTGACGCGCCAGAATGCGCCCCATGGCCCCTGCCCCAACGTACGCGCCGCGATATAGGCGGTAGCGCTTTGGCGCAGAAACGCTGCGCGCGCCAGAAGATAAACATAAGGGTAAAGCACCAAGACCAACATTGCCGCTGCACCACCAAGTGATCTGATTTCAGGGAACCAGTAATCGCGAGGGCCCCATCCCATAAAGGCGCGCAAGGTGGACTGCACAAGACCTGGATGATCAAGCAAATCCGTATAGGCATAAGCCAGAACATAGGCTGGGAAGGCCAAAGGCAGGGCGAGGGCAATTTCCAACACCCGCCGCCCAAAAAACCGCGTCATGGTGACAAGCCATGCGGCACCCGTCCCAATTACAGCCGTTCCTAGCCCTACGATCACACTGAGTTGCAAGGTCGCCCCGACATAGCGGGGCAGAACGCTTTGGCTAAGACTAACAACTGTGTCGAACCCACCCGAAAGCGCGGCAATCGCCACAGCAATCATCGGCAGAAGGCATAATGCGACCACAAGCTTGCCCAAAAGGCCAAACCAATGATCCCCCGTGATGCGCATTTTCTCAGTCATGAGAGAGGGCTTATGTGATTTTCAGACCTGAGGGAAGACATCCGATTAAAACAGTCGGAAATATGCACGACTAGTCTGTTTCTTCCTTGCCGCGCAAAATTGCCGTCATCCGTGGCACGCTTGGTGCCCCAATGCGGCCATGGGTGCGCAAGACAGGCTTTTGGCTATCCGCAGGACGGCTATCTTCGCGCAGCACGATATAAACACCTGACGCGATGATAACGGCTGCACCGATTACTGTGGCTTGATCCACCCCTTCGCCGAAAAACATTGTGCCAAAAAACACGGCCCAAAGGATCTGCGAATATTGCATGGGCGCAACGATCACCGCATCCGCCATGCGATAGGCCAAAATCACAAGCCACATCGCAAGCAAGGCCAAAATTGCGACCAGCGCCATCAATGCCATATCCAAGAGCGGCATCGGCTCGTAGACGAAAGGCAGAAGCGCGCCCATGACGATAAAATTGGCCATCATCGGATAAAGCATCAGGGTAACGGAGCGTTCCTCAGACCCGATCTTGCGCAAAATCACCGAGACTAAGGCGCCGCCAAATGCCGCCGCCAACGCGGATAAATGCCCAAGGTTCAAATCCGCCGCCCCTGGTCGAAGCACGATCAAAACACCGACAAGCCCCACGACCACCGCGCTTGCGCGCCGAATGCCAATGCGTTCGCCCAACATAGGGATGGCCAGCAATGTGATCAGAACTGGCATCGCAAAAATGATCGCATAGGTCTGGGTCAAGGGCAGGGTTGAGAATGCGTAAAATGCAGTCGCCCCCGTGAACACCACCGCAATTGACCGCAATGCTGTCCAGAACGGGTATTTGGGCCGCAATGTTTCTGGCTTGGGCTCGCCCATCAGCAACAACATGGTGACGGGAAAGCCAAACAAAACCGAGAAGAACACGATCTGAAAGACCGAATAGCTTGAGCCAAGATATTTGATCACCACATCGTGGGTCGCGTAAATTCCGAATGCCGCCAATGCGATCAATGCGCCTTTGATATTGGTGCTCTTGCGATCTTTGGACATGGCATTTCCTTGGCTTATTCCTCAATCAAGGCATCGGCACAGCCGCTTGCCAAGATTGAATATGCGAGATGGCGATATTCCTGCCCCCGATGCTGCAGCTTTGCATCGTGTGGCGTATCTGCACAAAAACACCCGCTCAACCGTGCGGTCAAGCGGGTGCAAATCAGAACAGGGCCGAAACTTACAAAGACGCGTCTAGCGCTTTGACAATGGCATCACCCATCTGAGCGGTCGAAACGGGCGAGCCGCCTTCTGGCCCCATCAAATCGGCTGTGCGCAGGCCATCGGCCAAAACGGCCTCAACCGCTTTTTCCAAACGGGTCGCCTCATCCCCTTGATCAAAGCTATAGCGCAGCGCCATCGCAAAGCTGAGAATGCACGCAATCGGGTTTGCTTTGCCTTGACCTGCAATATCAGGTGCAGAGCCGTGAACGGGCTCATACAATGCTTTGGGGCGGCCATTGGCCATCGGTGCGCCCAGACTTGCCGAAGGCAGCATGCCCAAAGACCCTGTCAACATTGCTGCCAAATCCGATAGCAGATCACCAAAGAGGTTATCCGTCACGATCACATCAAACTGCTTTGGCCAACGGGTCAGCTGCATTGCGCCTGCGTCAGCATACATGTGCGACAATTCCACATCAGAATATTCAGCAGCATGCACTTCGCTCACAACCTGACGCCACAACACGCCCGATTCCATAACATTGGCCTTCTCCATTGAGCAGACCTTATTGTTGCGGCGGCGCGCCAGTTCGAAGGCCGACCGCGCCACGCGGGCGATTTCGCTTTCAGTGTAACGCTGGGTGTTCACGCCAACGCGCTCATTGCCTTCTTTATGGATGCCGCGTGGCTCACCGAAATAAACGCCGCTGGTCAGTTCACGGATAATCATGATGTCGAGGCCGCCGACCACATCCGCCTTCAACGAAGAAAAATCCGCGAGGGCATCAAAACACTGCGCAGGGCGCAGGTTCGCATAGAGATCCATCTCCTTGCGCAGGCGCAGCAGGCCGCGCTCAGGCTTTACGCTGAAATCGAGATTGTCATATTTCGGGCCGCCGACCGCGCCAAGCAACACGGCATCAACGCTTTGCGCTTTTTCCATCGTCTCATCGGTCAAAGGCGTGCCATGCGCATCATAGGCGCAACCGCCCACCAGATCTTCGGTGACATCAAAGGTCAGGCCACGCTTTGCGCCATACCAGTCGATGATTTTGCGCACCTCGGTCATAACCTCGGGGCCGATCCCGTCACCGGGAAGAATGAGAAGCGATGGGTTGCTCATGGAACTAATCCGTCTTGAAAATCCTGATTGCACACGCCCTATCCTTTGGCTGCGTCAGGGTCAAGAAAGGGCCAGTCTTTCATCAGGTGTCAGCGCCGCGATGATCCTCTTTTGATAGCTGCGGATCATGTAGCGCAACCGCAGCAGGGCCATTGCCCTGATCAACAGGCACATTGGCAAAAAGGCCCATAGGGTCACAACCCAAACCGCGCCTTGCCCATCATAGGCAAGGGTGCTGCCTGTCTGTGAAAACACAGCCCCCAAGACGGGCGGCAATATCAGCGGCAGGCCTAAGCCCCATATGATATTTCTGCGCGCATCACATTTTAAACGATGGGTCACATCGCTGCCCACTGTCGGGTCGAACATGGGCAAGTTCACCCACATATTGATCGACATTCCCCGTCCGGGCCATTTGCTAAAACGTATGAACAGGGCGAATAAGAACAATGTGCCAAGGGCGATGGTCAGGGCCAAAGCGGCCATGACCCTGACGTGATCCATGGCCTGCACGGATAGGGGCGCTGCCCCAAACAAGCGTTGCAACAAATAGTCAGGGCTAAGGTGCGAAAGCCCGCTGTCAAACAGCACGCCACCCCAATGGTGCGCTCTATTGGCCATTGCACTGACTGCACCCTCTGGCCCGTTGAAATGCTGCAAATGAACAGGATCAGCTGAAACAAGGCTCAGCAAGAATAACATCGAAAACAGGGCCAAAATGCGCAGACGATTATAGGGCGGCGCATCGCGAAACTCGATGATAGCGGGATGACGGGCGCTGTATTCAAACACCACAAAGAGGGCCGCAATCAATCCAAACAGCATAACGCCTTCCACATCCCCGCGGGATGTATCGCCAAGGACAAGCGATGGTGTCGCAATGACAAAAAACACCAATACTGCCCTAAGCACAGCGCCAAAAAGCTGTGAAAGCACCTGCTCTTCCTCGTTCTGGATGGGGTCGGTTCGTGCCTGCCCCTTATTCCACAATTTCGCCTCATTCTGACGATAAGGCCGCCTCAATTGCCACAATATTGCCTAAATTTAATACCTAATGCAACACATTAAAAAAGACCCCCACACCGATGAGGATGCAGGGGCCTGAAATTTATCCAGTCAGATCAGGGCAAAAGCGCAGACGCGCTTGAAACTAGACCCAAGGACGCGCGGCTTGCGCGGTTGCTTCAAAGGCGTCAATGGCCTCGACCTTGGTCAAGGACAGCCCGATATCATCCAATCCATTGAGCAAGCAATGTTTGCGGAACGGGTCGATTTCGAAGGCGATCTTCTGGCCATCGGGGCGGGTGATCTCTTGAGCCTCAAGGTCGATGGTCAAGGTGGCATTCGCGCCGTTTGACGCGTCATCCATCAGTTTATCGACCTCTTCCTGCGGCAGGGGGATCGGCAAAATCCCGTTCTTAAAGCAGTTGTTGAAGAAAATATCAGCAAAGCTCGGTGCAATCACGCAACGAATGCCAAAATCCAACAAGGCCCAAGGCGCGTGTTCGCGCGAGGAGCCGCAGCCAAAATTGTCGCCAGCGACCAAAATCTGCGCGTCCCGATAAGCAGGTTTATTCAGAACGAACTCGGGGAGTTCATTGCCTGATTGATCAAAGCGCATCTCGTCAAAGAGGTTTTTTCCCAAACCAGAGCGTTTGATCGTTTTCAAAAACTGCTTGGGGATGATCATATCTGTGTCGATATTGATCAGCGGAAGCGGGGCTGCAATCCCCGTCAGGGTTGTAAACTTATCCATAGGCCTCTCCTTGAGATCGGTCAGGCTTTAGCCAATCTGGCACGCAGGGGCAAGCCATACTCACACCCTGCGTTCATGGGATCATAAAACTCAGGCCTGCCCAACGCGTGCCCCACACGGGGCCATCTTCTTGGGGTGTAATCTCATCCAAAACCACAGCATCGGCGAAATAGGCGTAACCTGACATGACAGGCAAGTTCACCTCGCCTTGATCATTGGTGCGATGCAGCGTGATCGTAACCTCGCCTTCGGGGCTGCGCGCAAACAGCTCAACCTGAACAGCGGCGCGCGGGGTGTCTTGGTCAAAAAGCTGCAGCAAGAACCCATCGCTCACATCGTCAAGATAGGGGTTCTCCAATGCAACGAATTCGGTCGACAGACCAAATCGCTGATCTTGTCCCGCCCCCTCGCCTACGGCGAACAACGCCTTTACATGGCGGGTATAGGCCTCGGAAAAACCTGCGCGCGGCAGTCCGCGTGCATTGTGGCGCGCTTCGATGGCGCCAAAATCTTTATGGGCGGCAAATGCTGCAAATGTTTCCCACTCTGACCATGTGACCAATTTCGGCGTGCTTTCGTGGATCATCACCACCAATCCATCAGCAACACCCGAAACATGGGCGGCAGGGCGATCCCCAAAACGCCCCTCAACAGGCCGCAAACCATTGGCATCAGCAATTTCAAACCGCGTGAAATCTCGCGGCAGATATACCATCGGCGCACCACGAAATTCGGTGCCCACACGCAGGTCAGCGCGAATATCCCCGCCTGACGGAACCATGTATTCGAGGGGATCAATCCAAAATTCATGCGCAAATAACTTGCCCGCCAACAAAATTGCGCCAATGTTCAAACAAACGGCCAGTTTCATTGCATCTCTCCCCTTTAATCTAGGCAGTGACCATGATCTTAAGACGCATTTTGTCAAACAATTCCCACATCACTTTTTTGTTGGCGGCCCTCTGCTTGATGTTCAGCACATCAGCGCGGGCCCATGAAATCCGCCCTGCAGTGGCCGATGTGTCTGTCACCGCCGATGCGGTGGAGATGAGCATCTCCCTGACGCTAGAGCCGCTGATTGCAGGTATTAACCTTGCGGGTCTAGAAAATACCAATGACGCGCCAGAGGCGTTGATCTATGACCAATTGCGCGCGCAATCGCCCGAGGCCCTGCGCGCCGCGTTCGAGGGGGCATGGCCGCGCATTCAGGAAAATATCCAGATTATCGTGGATGGAGTGACACTGCCCCCTGAATTTGTGGGTGTCAGCATCACCCCCAATCCCGATTTGGAACTACCACGCGACACCACTTTGACCCTGCGCGCCGATTTACCTATGGGGGATGCGCCCGTTCAAATTGGCTGGAGCGCGTCTTATGGCGAATTGGTGCTGCGTCAGGTGGGCGGCGGCGCGGATGCCTATCAAGGCTTTCTCACCAATGGCGAATTATCAGCACCCTTGCCCCGCGGCACTGCCCTTAGCGAGGGGGCATGGCCCGTCTTTACCCGATATGTTGTCGCAGGGTTTGAGCATATTATCCCCTTAGGGATAGATCATATTCTGTTTGTTTTGGGCCTGTTTTTCTTCTCGCTGCGCCTCAAGCCTTTGTTGCTTCAGGTCAGCGCATTTACCTTGGCCCATACCATTACGCTTGCCCTTGCAAGTCTTGAGATTGTGCGCGTCCCCGCCTCGGTGGTCGAGCCATTAATTGCTGCTTCAATCGTCTATGTGGGTGTCGAAAACATTCTTGGCCGTGAAAACCTACGCGCCCGCACGGCGTTGGTGTTCGGGTTTGGCCTGCTGCACGGGCTTGGCTTCGCTTCAGTTCTTGGGGATTTTGGGATCACCGCAGACCGCTTTGGCGTGGCATTGGTCGGGTTCAATATTGGGGTCGAATTTGGTCAGCTTGCGGTAATCGGTCTGGCTTTCCTTGCGGTTGGCCTCTGGTTTGGCAAGCGCGATTGGTATCGCCCCTTCATCGCAATCCCCGCCTCGGTGGTCATCTCCGCCATTGGGGCCTATTGGGTGGTCGAGCGCACCTTGCTGTAACGCAACAAAAAAGCCCCGCCAAATCGGCGGGGCTTTTTCGAAATTCACAAAGGGCGAAATTACATCATCTCGCGCACATCAGTGAGGCGGCCTGTTATCGCCGCAGCCGCAGCCATTGCAGGGCTCATCAAATGGGTGCGACCACCGCGCCCCTGACGCCCCTCAAAGTTGCGGTTTGATGTTGCCGCACAGCGTTCACCGGGCTGAAGTTGGTCGGGGTTCATCGCAAGACACATGGAGCATCCCGCAAGACGCCATTCAAAACCTGCCTCGATGAAGATATCAGCCAAACCTTCTTCTTCAGCCTGCGCGCGCACAAGGCCAGAGCCGGGCACAACCATCGCGCGCTTTACAGCGATTTTCTTACCCTTCAGAATTTCAGCTGCCGCGCGCAAATCTTCGATGCGGCCATTTGTGCAAGACCCGATAAACACCGTGTCAATCTCGACATCCTGCAAACGCTGACCCGGTTTGAGGCCCATATATTCTAAGGAACGGCGCGCCGCATCGACCTTGCCGCCTTTGAAATCTTCGGGTGCAGGGACAAAATCGGTGATTGGCAACACATCCTCAGGGCTAGTGCCCCATGTCACCACGGGCGCAATGTCCTCGCCCTTGATGGTGATGACCTTATCCCAATGTGCGTCCTCATCCGAGAACAGGGTCTTCCACCATGTCAAAGCGGCCTCCCATTGCGCGCCCTTTGGCGCGTGGGGGCGGCCCATGACATAGTCAAAGGTCTTTTGATCAGGCGCGATCAGGCCCGCGCGCGCGCCGCCCTCAATCGCCATGTTGCAGACCGTCATGCGCCCTTCCATCGACAATTCACGAATGGCTTGGCCGCAATATTCGATCACATAGCCTGTGCCGCCCGCCGTGCCCGTATGGCCGATTACGGATAGGGTAATGTCCTTGGCCGTCACGCCTGGGCGCAGACTGCCTGTGATCTCGACCTTCATATTCTTGGATTTTTTCTGAATCAGGGTCTGGGTGGCCAGAACATGCTCAACCTCAGATGTGCCGATCCCATGCGCAAGCGCCCCAAAGGCCCCATGGGTCGCGGTATGGCTGTCGCCACAAACCACGGTCATGCCTGGCAATGTCCAACCCTGTTCAGGGCCAACAATATGCACAATGCCCTGACGAACATCAGAAACGGGGTAATAGTGTATCCCAAAATCTTTGGCGTTTCTATCAAGCGCCTCAACCTGAATGCGGCTTTCCTCATTCATCCCACCTTTCAAACGATCAGGTGTGGTGGGGACGTTGTGATCTGGCACAGCGATGGTTTTCTCTGGCGCACGCACAGTGCGCCCTGCCATACGCAGACCCTCGAAGGCCTGCGGGCTTGTCACCTCATGCACAAGGTGGCGATCAATATACAAAAGGCAGGTGCCATCCTCAGCCTCATGGACGAGATGGGCATCCCAGATTTTGTCATAAAGCGTTTTTCCTGCGGTCATGTCTTTACTCCTTACGGGCGATTGGATCAGGGAAATCGGTTTGCGTCACAAGGACGGCAAACGCCCCCTGTCGCCAGAGGCACGCCCGAAAAAGCGCCACGGCAGGCGCGCGCGATCATCCATGTCAAACACCCGTGTCATATGGGCCATTTACTGCGCTTGAGGCTGCGGCGCAAGCGGTGAGCGCGCCACCTAGCCTTTGAGATCAGAGAGGTTAAAGGATGGCGCCAGCATATCTGGGTCAAGCTGCAATTCGATCAGATGCAAGCCTCCCTCCAAAGCCACCTCAAAGGCAGGCGCAAATTCAGCTGTGCAGGTCACCAAATGACCCGTCCCGCCATAGGCCTTTGCCAAGGCAACATAATCAGGGTTGAATAAATCCGTGCCAGACACGCGCGCTGGATAGGTTTTCTCTTGGTGCATCCGAATGGTGCCGTAGCGGCCATTATTGGCGATCAGCACGACAATATCCGCCCCGAATTGCCGCGCGGTCGACAGCTCCTGCAAGGTCATTTGCAAACAACCATCCCCCGCCATGCAAATCACAGGGGTTTCACGATGCGCCAATTTGGCCGCGACCGCCGCAGGCAATCCATATCCCATCGAGCCAGAAGTCGGCGCAAGCTGTTGACCGTAGCGGCGATAAGAGAAATAGCGATGCACAAAAGCCGCGTAATTGCCTGCGCCATTGGTCACGATCCCACGCCCCCCAAGAATACGGGACATCTCAAGCACGACTTCCTCAAGGCGCACATCACCCGTTGTGGTTTGGGGGTTTTGCCACGCGCGATAGGCCGCATGCGCGCGCGCGGCGCGACCCTGATCTTGTGCGGGGATATCATCTAGAACCGCCCGCGCCACCCGCAGAAAAGCGGGGATGTCACAAACCATAGTTGCATCAGGGCGATAGACGCGACCCAATTCATCCGGATCAGGATGCGCGTGATAAAGCCGCCCCTGCCAACCCTTGCGCGGATCGCGCAACACATATCCGCCTGTCACCACCTCACCCATGCGGGTGCCTAGGGCCAGAACCCCATCCGCCTTGGCAAAACTTTGCATGGTTGCGGGACAGGCCCCGACACCCAGATACCCCGCGAAGCAAGGGTGATGATTATCAACGTAATCCTGCCGCCTGAAACTGGTGGCGATTGGGATGTCCAAATGTGCTGCAATCGTTTCAGCATCCGCGCGGGTCTGTTCTGACCAATCGCTGCCACCCACCACGATCATGGGTGATTTGCACGCGGCGAGGGCGCCAAGCCATTCCCGAACAATCTGCGGATCAGGCAAAGAGGACGAAACACCCGAAGGGGCCAAATCAACACAGTCCGCCACAGCCGAAAGAATATCCTCGGGCAGAGCCAAAACCACGGGCCCCTTGCGGCCCGATTGCGCTACGCGAAACGCGCGCGCGATATATTCTGGCAATCGGTCAGTTTGCTCCACCTCCGCGACCCATTTCACGAGCGGGCCAAAAAACGCACGATAATCAACCTCTTGGAAAGCTGCGCGATCCCGATGCGCCAGCGGAACCTGCCCGACAAAACAGACCAACGGGGTGCTGTCATGCATGGCCACATGCAGACCAGAGGCGGCATTGCTGGCCCCAGGCCCGCGGGTAACGAATAAAACGCCCACCTCGCCCGTGGTTTTTGCATGGGCCTCGGCCATCATGGCCGCACCCCCCTCTTGGCGACACACGATGTTCTCGATTTGGTGATCGTAAAGCCCATCCAATGCGGCCAGAAAACTTTCACCTGGAACAGAGAAAACACGCCGTACCCCATGCGCTGCAAGTTGATCTGCAAGGATTCTGCCGCCATGGCGTGAAGGGGGGGTCATTGTTTCAATCTCTATCCTGACTATCTTTGCGAGGAGCATAGACGAAGAAGGGTGCGAGATGTCCAGAGGAAGATTAATCGGGCTGTGCGGGGCGTTGCGCAAAGGATCAAGCAATCGAAAACTGATGAACGCGGCTGCGCAGAGCTTTGACCCCGCCGAATTTATTGAGGCGAATTTGCAGCTTCCGCTCTATGATGGGGATGTTGAAGACAGCCAAGGCATCCCTGAGGCGGTGATCCGCCTGCGCGATCAAATCGCAGCGGCGGATGCGGTGGTCATCTCGACCCCTGAATATAACAAGGCGCTGTCAGGTGTTTTGAAAAATGCGCTTGATTGGATCAGTCGCACCGACAGCAACCCGTGGCGCGATAAACCCGTTGCGATTATGTCTTCAGCAGCAGGGCGCGCAGGCGGCGAGCGGGCGCAATATTCGCTGCGCCTCTGTCTAACGCCATTTCGTCCACATCTTTTGACTGGGCCCGAGCTCTGTTTGGCGCAAGGGCCAGATCAATTTGATGGCGAGGTCCTGATCAATGCGCGCGCGCAAAAAACCCTTGATGAATTGATGGGTGAATTGCGGCGTGCAGCGGGGCTTTAGGCCTGTGCTGGCAAGGACACAGCGGGTGCGAAATCAGAGGGGATAGTATCGCGCCCCTCTAGCACCAAATCGGCCATGACATCGGCAACACGGGGGGCAATGCCGAACCCAATCTTAAAGCCACCATTTGCAATAAAGTGATCCGTCCGAAGCGGATGCCGCCCCAGCATCGGCGCGCGGCTTTTGGCGCGGGGGCGCAGCCCCGCCCAACGCGTGACGACCTGCGCCTTTGCCAAAGCAGGGCATAGCCTGCGCGCCTTTTCAATCAAAAGATCTAGATTGGCGTCCGTGGTGGATGGATCGTTAAAGTCGCGCTCTGACGTTGACCCGATGGCAACCTGCCCGCGCCCCTGCGGCGCTTCATGCGGCACGAAATGCACCCCATCTATGAAAAGCTGTGGAAGGCGGCCCATATCCGCATCAAGGATTGCCGCCTGTCCCTTTTGGCCCGCGCCCACCACCCCGCCAAAAGCATCGGATAGCTCTGCCAAACCTGCGGCACCTGTAGCCTCAACCACGGCCCCCATCAGCGGGGCATCACTGACGATCTGCCCACCCTTGGCCCGCAAAGCTGCGGCCAAGGCGACCAAACCCTGACGCGGGGCAAGCCTTGCGCTGAGACTGTCGAAAATAACCTGCGCGGTGGGGCTTGTGATCCATGGCGCATAATCGGCGGCAGGGCGGATGTCCCAGATATAACGGCCCTGCCAATGGGTCTTGGCCCCGCTTTGACGCGCGCGCGCCAGATCAAGCCCTGCCTGATCCATGATCGGCTGCACGCGTCCGACCCGCGCAAAGCCAGAAGGCAGGTTTGCAGCATCAGCGACACCTGCCCAAAATACGGCTGCCCCATCAAGAGCTTCAAATTGGAATTGTTTTTTCGCGTTCCATTGTTCGGGCACGTGAGGGGCCAAGGCCCCCACAACACCGCCAGAAGAACCTGCGCCAATGCCGTTAGGATCGATGACTTGCACCTTTGCGCCGCGCGCGGCACAGGCCCATGCAATGGCAAGCCCAAAGATCCCTGCCCCCAAAACTGTTACATCGTAGCGCATGATTTCGCCCCTTGCCAAATTTCGGCGACAGGCTCAGTTTGCCACAAGCCCGCAATGTCGCGGGTCTTTTAAGGCAAGCCATGAATAAGAGCCAGCCACATCCCCTTGAATGGCGGACGGGTGATATTCCCGTCTCGCGCCAATTCGATGATCCGTTCTTTTCGCTCGATAACGGATTAGCGGAAACCACCTATGTTTTCCTCAGCGGCAATGACCTACCCGAACGGTTTTGCGATGGGTTTCACATTGCGGAACTTGGCTTTGGCACAGGCTTGAATTTTCTGGCCAGCCTTGCCGCGTTTCGCGCGGCCAAGACCACGGGCGTTTTACATTTCACATCTTTTGAAGCCTTCCCGCTGCAAAGTGATGACTTGACCCGCGCATGGGGGGCGCATCGCGCGAATTTGCCCGCCGATGCCTGTGCCGCGCTGACCCAAAGCCCTAATTTGCCACCACAAATCATAGGCCCTGACTACGTTTTGCAGCTTGTTTTCGGGGATGCGCGCATGACATTACCCCAATGGGATGGGGTCGCAGATGCGTGGTTTCTTGACGGGTTTTCACCTGCCCAAAACCCCGAGCTTTGGGAAGATGATCTTATGCAAGCCGTGGCAGAGCATACCAAGCAGGGCGGCACTTGTGCGACCTACACCGCCGCAGGCGCAGTGCGCCGCGCCCTTGAGCGCGCGGGGTTTTCTATCACGAGGGCGCAAGGGTTTGGCCGCAAACGCCATATGACGAAGGGGCGCAAGAATTGATCGAGCAGAACACCCGCAAGGGCATTTTCCTAATGATTGCCACGACCATCGTCTTTGCAATTCAAGACGGGATCAGCCGCCATTTGGCGGGTGAATATAATGTCATGATGGTCGTGATGATCCGCTATTGGTTCTTTGCGGCATTCGTCATCGCCATATCCGCCCGCAAGGCAGGCGGGCTCAAGGCGGCTGCCGCCACCAACCAACCTTTTTTGCAGGCCTTCCGTGGGATTCTGTTAGCAGCCGAAATTTGCGTGGCGGTGTTGTCCTTCACGCTTCTCGGTCTGGTCGAAAGCCACGCGATCTTTGCGTGCTATCCGCTTTTGGTTGCGGCCCTATCTGGGCCAATCCTTGGGGAAAAGGTGGGCTGGCGTAGATGGGCGGCCATTGGCACGGGCTTTATCGGCATCCTCATCATCTTGGAGCCTGGCGTGACTGTTTTTGCCATTGAGGCGCTAATCCCATTGGCATCGGCGCTGATGTTCGCGGTCTATGGGCTTTTGACGCGCTATGTGTCCCGCCAAGACAGCGCGGCAACCAGTTTCTTTTGGACGGGGATCACGGGTGCGATCTTTATGACCGCAGTTGGCATCTGGTTTTGGGAGGCCATGGCCCCAACCGATTGGATCTGGATGGGGTTTTTGTGCATGACAGGCGCGCTTGGGCATTATTTGCTGATCCGCGCTTATGAGGTGGCCGAAGCCAGTGCCGTGCAGCCTTTCGCCTACTTGCAGATGCCGTTTTCCTCGATCATCGGGATATTAATCTTCGGCGATGTGCTGAGGGAAAACGTGGCACTGGGCGCAGGGCTTGTGGTTGCGGCAGGGTTGTTCACCCTCTTCCGCGCCCGCGCCAAAGAAAAAGCAGAGCAAATCAACGCCGTTGCAGCAGTTCCGACAAATGCGGACGCTGCAACGCCCCCGTCAGACGCGCCTCGTAAATCTGAAGGCTCTCCGTGACGCGCATGATGTAATTGCGCGTTTCGGTAAAAGGCACGGCTTCGATCCAATCCACAATATCAACGGAGGGATCGCGCGGATCACCAAATCGCTCGATCCAAGCGGTCGCGCGTGAAGGCCCCGCATTATAGGCGACAGCCAAAAGCACGGGGTTCGTCCCGAAATCTTCGCTAAGATATTGCAAATATCCCGCGCCAAGCCGCGCGTTATAGGCGGGGTCGCTCAGCAAGCGCTGCTCTTCATAAGCAATGCCTTGTCGGCGCGCCTCGGATTGGGCGGTTCGCGGCATCACCTGCATCAAACCGCGCGCACCTGCAGGGCTGATAACTGTGGGGTTAAACTCAGACTCGCGCCGCGCGATTGACAGAACAAAAGCAGGGTCAAACCCCAAATCTGCCGATGCCAAATCGGTCACGGGGAAATAGGCAGGCATGATCTCATGCCCATCCAAAGCCGCGCGTTTTGCAATCATGACCGCATAATGCGGCTCGCGCAGTTCAAGCGCGAATTGGGCCAGCGCACCTGCCTCGGCACGGCTCAGGCTTTCGGTCAAATGGGTCATAAAGCGTTCCGCCAAATCCCCCTCGCCGGCCTGATGTAACAACAACGCCGCGTGAAACACCGAAGAATTCGCAAAGGAAGCCTGCCGCCAATCGCCAAATTGCTCGCGGCCTAGGAACCCTTCATCTTGCGGGAAACCTCCGCGCTCTGCGGCCAATTGACCATAAAAACTCGATTGGAATTCAGCGCCATAGGCATAGGCAGAACGGGCCGCCTCTGTGTTGCCCAAGGCCTCATGCGCGCGCCCAATCCAATAGCCCGCACGCCCTGACGAAATGGGTGAATCTACAACCGATCTCATAGCCTCAAAATGGGTCAAGGCGCGGGCGGCATTGCCAGATTTCAGGGCATTATATCCTGCCAACCATTCCAATTCCGCGTAATCGCTTGCATCGCGTTCGGGCGAGAGGAAATGCGGCGCGGCCAATTGATAGGCCTGCGCAAAATCCCCTTCGCGCATCACATCGCGGGCCAATGAGGCACGCCGCCACGACCAATATTCAGGGCGACCCAATCCGTCTTGCGAGGTTGAGCGCGCCAACATCATCTCACGCGCGCCATCCCAAAGCCCCGCCTCCATGCGCCATCGAAACCGCTCAAAAGCAAGCCCCGCATCATCTGCATATTGTGCTGGAACAGCATCAATCAGCGCATTGATCCCATCACTGCGCCCAGCCCGAAGGGCCAAACGCGCCACCGCCAAGGCACGCGCCCCACTCTCCACTTCGGCCATCATCTGCTCGGCAAGGGCGGTTTCACCCTCCCAGAGCAACATATCAAGCCGCGCAAAATTCAGCGCGGCTAGATCCGAACGATGCCGCGCCAAGAGATCTGCAACCAAATCGCGGGACAGTGGCATGGTCACCCAAGCCTCACGCAGCACTTGTTGATAGGCTGTGTTGTTTCCACGCGCCTCATGGGCCGCCAACAAACCGCGCAGCCCATCGGTGGTCAGGGGCATAGCACCGCCAAAATAGGCAATAACCTGATCAGGGCTGCCCCCCTCGGCCATGGCCCCCTCACCTTGTTGGTGAAGATATGGCAGACCTGGCCAATCGCTACGGCGCTCTAGAAAATCGGGGTATTCTGCCGCTGTGCCCCCTTGGGCGCGCAAAATAACCCATTGCACAACATCGCGGGCAACAGCGTCAGCCAGACCCGATTGAAGCGCGCGCGCACGCTCAAAATCGCGCTCTGTTGCCGCCGCGATTGCCTCGCTGAGGGGGCTTTGGGCCAACGCAGCGCGAATTGGCATCACCAATGCGACCAAAGCCAAACCCACGGCCACAATGATCTTATGCCATCTACGTCCTGTGCCTATCGCGCCTGTCACGGGTGAACCCCTAAATTTTAAAAGTCAAAACCTGCTCGGGCGCTATTATGCGCCTCTTTGACCCCCAAGCTATATCTTCCCTCGACATCTGCAAGAGAGGAACTTGGCAATTCTGTCGAAGATCGCTAGTGTCCGCGCGGTCTTGCGCTTATGTTGGGATGGCAAGGCAGATCATCTGTCCAGAAACGAAAAAAGGAAGCGTGTCATGTTCAAAGGCTCTATGCCCGCATTGGTAACGCCGTTCACAAACGGCGCTGTTGATTTCGGCACGCTTGAAAAACTCGTGGAGTGGCAGATCACTGAAGGCAGCCACGGGCTTGTGCCTGTTGGCACCACAGGCGAAAGCCCAACCCTGAGCCATGAAGAACATGAGGCCGTGATCAAGGCGGTTGTGAAAACCGCCGCAGGGCGCGTGCCCGTTATTGCAGGGGCAGGATCCAACAACACAGTCGAGGCATTGCGCTTTGTGCAATTCGCCAAGGATGTGGGGGCGGAGGCCGCTTTGGTGGTAACACCCTATTACAACAAGCCCACGCAAAGAGGCATGATTGCCCATTTCGAGGCATTAAATGAAGTCGGCATTCCGATCATTATTTATAACATTCCACCCCGCTCTGTGGTGGATATGATGCCTGATACGATGGGCGCACTCGCCAAGTTGCCAAATATTATCGGGGTGAAGGATGCCACTGGTGATCTCAGCCGTGTGCCCAAGCAACGCATTACCTGTGGCACGGATTTCGTGCAGTTGTCAGGTGAGGATGCCACTGCGATAGGCTTTAACGCACAAGGCGGCGTGGGCTGTATTTCCGTCACAGCGAATGTTGCGCCCGCGCTCTGTGCCGCGATGCAAGAGGCAACTCTCCGCGGCGATTATGCGGCAGCGCTTGAATATCAAGACAAGCTCATGCCGCTGCATGAGGCCATTTTCCTTGAGCCAGGTGTCGCTGGTGCAAAATATGGGCTGTCTCTGTTGGGGCGCGCAAATGATGAGGTGCGGCTGCCATTGACCACGCTGAGCGATGCGACAAAAGCGCGGATCAAATCGGCCATGCAGCACGCGGGTCTGATCGCCTGATCGGCAAGAAGGGCCGATATGGCAAAGAAAGACGAAAATAAAAACTACAAGGTCATTGCTGAGAACCGCCGCGCGCGGTTTGACTATGCTATTGAATCTGACCTTGAGGTTGGAATCGTCTTGCAAGGCTCCGAGGTGAAGTCACTGCGCCAAGGCCAATCCAATATCGCCGACAGCTATGCGGCGGTTGAGGATGGCGAATTGTGGTTGGTGGCCGCCTATATCGCACCATATGCCCAAGCCAAAACTTGGGGTCATGAAGAGCGGCGCAAACGCAAACTTCTTTGCTCGAAGCGGGAGGTCGCGCGTCTTTGGAACGCCTCGCAACGCGAAGGCATGACCCTTGTGCCCTTGGTCATGTATTTCAACGATCGTGGCATTGTGAAGCTCAAGATTGGTATCGCCAAAGGTAAAAAAGTCGCCGATAAGCGCGAAACCAGCGCCAAGCGTGATTGGAACCGCCAAAAGCAGCGGATTCTTAAACAAAACGGGTAAGCTGTCATGCGCCCTTTGCCTGATCACCAATTTGGGCTAGGTCTTTTTGAAGGTCGCCTTGACCAACCGCGCCGTGGAGTTTGCTATGACTGATGATCCTAAAACCCTTGTCTCAACCGAATGGCTTGCGGCCCATCTGTCGGATCCTGACCTGCGGATTTTGGATGCATCTTGGTATTTGCCCGATATGAACCGCGATGCCCGCGCGGAATATGACGCGGGCCATATTCCCGGTGCTCGTTTCTTTGATATTGACGAGATTAGCGACACCCAATCTGCCTTGCCCCATATGGCACCACCCTCTGAGAAATTCATGTCGCGGATGCGCGCGATGGGTGTGGGTGATGGGCATCAGGTCGTGGTCTATGACGGGGCGGGCATATTTTCAGCCGCCCGCGTGTGGTGGCTTTTCCGCCTGATGGGCAAAACGGACATCGCCGTTCTTGATGGAGGATTAAAAAAATGGAAGGCCGAGGGTCGCCCCTTGGAGGATATGGCACCAATCCTGCGCGACCGCCACATGACCGCACAACGCCAAGCAAATTTGGTCAAGGATGTGACCCAAGTCGCTGCTGCCGTGAAATTGCGCGATTGGCAGATTGTTGATGCGCGCGGCCCCGCGCGGTTCCGCGGTGAGGAACCTGAACCGCGGGCAGGACTGCGCGCTGGCCATATTCCAGGCGCATTGAACGTGCATTATGCCACGCTGCTCAATTCCGATGGCACCATGAAAAAAGGCGAGGCTTTGCGCGCCGCTTTTACCGATCAAGGCGTTGATCTGGAGCGGCGGATTATCACAAGCTGCGGCTCTGGCGTAACGGCGGCTATTTTGTCCTTGGGGCTAGAGATCCTTGGGCATCGCGATCATGCGCTTTATGATGGATCTTGGGCCGAATGGGGCCAATTCGATCAGCTGAAAGTTGAGACGGGATGAGCCTGATTAAGGCAGGAACCAAGGTTCCCTATCGCGTCACTTTTTTGCGTATGACCGCGCGGCCTGATACCCAAACCGCGCTGCCCCAAGACATCACGCTTGAGCGCGCTATGGATCCGCCCCTTTGGTATTTTTTTGCGATCTATGACGCGGTGGGACGCGATTACGAATGGGTAGATCAACATAATCGCCCCGAGGCTGAACTGCGCGCCTTTCTCGAAAGCCCCTTGGTCGAGCTGTGGGTCGCCAAACGTGGCGGCGTGCCGCAAGGGTTTTTCATGCTTGATTTCACCGACCCGCCGATCTGCGATCTGGCGTATTTTGGCCTTATGCCAAATGCCGTTGGCCAAGGGTTGGGCCGCGCCCTTCTGAACCAAGCATTGGCGCAAGCCTGGGAGGGCGCAGGCGTCACATCCGTCACAATAAACACCTGCACGCTTGACCATCCGCGCGCTCTGGCGCTCTATCAATCGGCGGGTTTCGTGGCTGAGCGGTTCGAAGATCGCAGTCGCATCCTGACCCGCGACAGAGACACATCGCTTCACCCTGCCTAAAGGCCTATGATGTTTGAAACGCTGACCGCCCCCGAAGCTGATAAAATCATCCGTCTGATGGGAATTTTTGCAGCTGATCCGCGCCCTGAAAAAATCGACCTTGGCGTAGGGGTCTACAGAAACGGCCAAGGACAGACCCCAATCATGGCAGCGGTCAAAGAGGCCGAGCGGCGGATTTGGGACGCACAGAACAGCAAATCCTACGTCTCGCTTGCAGGCGATAAAGCCTATCTTGGGGCGGTCGAAGAGTTGCTATTTTCCACACGCGGGGCCAAAGCCACGATTGCAACACCTGGTGGAACGGGGGCGTTGCGCCAATGTTTTGAGGCGCTCAAATATCTGCGCCCAAACCTGACGGTATGGCTGCCAGAACCAACATGGCCCAACCACGCCTCAATCCTGCGCTATTTGGGTCTGCAGGTTCAGACCTATCGCTTCCGCGATGAGGCAACAGGCGGGTTGGATCACGCAGGCCTGATGGCGGATCTGGCACAAGTGGCACAAGGGGATGCCGTGGTCATCCACGGTTGCTGTCACAATCCAACGGGGATTGAACCAACCCCAGACACATGGCGCGAGATCGCCATTACACTGGCCAAGCGCGGGGCCTTGCCCGTGATTGACATGGCCTATCTGGGATTTGGCAGTGGGATAGAACAAGATCGCGCGGGTTTAGATGTGATCTGCACTGAATGCCCTGAAGTTTTGGTGGGATTTTCCGCCTCTAAATCCTTTGGGCTGTATCGGGATCGCGTGGGTGCGGTTCTGGCTCAATGCCACAGCCCTGCCATTCAATCTGAGATGCAAGGCTTGCTGACATGGCTTAATCGCCAGAATTATGCCTTTCCCCCAGATCATGGGGCGCGGGTGGTGCAAGTGATTTTGGATGATCCCGAACTGCGTGCCAACTGGGTGGCCGAGCTATCGGCGATGCGCCAAGAGATTGACGCGAACCGCCAATGCTTTGCCAATGATTTGCGTCAGCACCAAATGGGTCGCCTCGCAGATCAAATCGCGGAACAACGCGGGATGTTCTCGCTGCTGGGCCTCAGCCCCAATGACGTGCGTCAGTTGCGCGAAACGCGGGGGATTTATCTGGTTGAGGACAGCCGCATCAATCTTGCAGCAATGACACCCACGGCCAGCCGCATCGTGGCCGAAGCCATTTCAGCGCTTGCACAAGCTGGGCAATCAGCATAGAGCGCGCCCTGTCCCGCGATGCGCGCGGGGCCAAGTCTCCGACTACCTTGTCAAAACGGATGAACATTATGAAATCTTCCTATCTTCCTGGCATCCTTGCCATGGCGGCCATCGTTTTGGCCTCAAATATCCTTGTGCAGTTTCTATTCGGCAATTGGCTGACATGGGGTGCCTTTACCTATCCACTGGCCTTTTTGGTCACTGACATCATGAACCGCGTCTATGGTGTCGCAGCCGCGCGGCGCGTTGTGTTTGCGGGTTTTGTGACGGGCGTGATCTGCTCTCTGATCGGCACGCAAATCATGGGCGAGTTTGGGCCATTGGTGACGTTGCGTATTGCTCTTGGTTCTGGCCTTGCGTTCCTCGTGGCGCAGTTGATGGATGTGGCCATATTTGACCGCCTGCGCGCAGGCGCATGGTGGCGCGCGCCTGTCGTCTCGACCTTGGTTGGGTCTAGCCTTGATACCGCGCTGTTCTTCACCATCGCGTTTTCAGCAAGCCTCAGCTTCCTTGAACCTGCCAATGATGTCTCTTGGGCGGGCGATATCTTGCCCATCTTGGGCCACGGCCCCGAAGCGCCGCTGTGGGTATCCCTTGCCATTGCTGACTGGTTGGTCAAGCTCGCGCTCGCGCTGATCGCACTTGTGCCATTCCGCTTGATTACCCGCAAAGTTTTGGCACAGGTTGCGTAAAAACTTTTGACAAACACAAAATATGTGGCAACCTGTGGATAACAGCAACGTAATGAAAGGAGGTGATCCAGTGTCTAGAGAGGTATTGGAGAAAGGGTTCGGGACAGCGATGGAGGTGCGCCTTTAAGCAGCCTTAAGGGCGATAACCGAAATGGCTGGGCGATGATTTCCTAACCGCGCCCACCTCCTGATTTCTCGAAGGGCCGCTTGCAAGAGCGGCCCTTTTCGATGAGAGGTTTCCCATGACTGAGATAGATCATCTTGCATTGGCCCACCGCGAGGGCCTGCCCGATGCGCTGCGCATTCTGTTGCAGGATTACCCGCGCGAGACATGGCAAGCGCATCCAAATTTTGGAGGCTTGGTCGCATTCTGGTTGGATCGCCACCTTATGTTCCGCAGACTTGACGCCATGTTGACCGATGCAGTGCAACAGGCGCTAGATCGCAATAATGATCCGCAAAACTTTGCGCGCAACCTGTCGCGCTTTGGTGGGATGCTTCTTGAGCAATTGCACGGCCATCACATGATCGAAGATCAGCATTATTTTCCGTTGCTTGTGCAAAAAGAGCCCAAACTTGAACGTGGTTTTGATATTCTTGACCGTGACCACCACGCGCTTGATCCGCTGTTGACGGATTTTGCTACGGCAGCAAATGGGGCGATTACGGGCGCGCTTGCGGGTAAAGGGCCAGATGCAATTGCCCCTCTTGAGCGAGAGATGGCCCGCCTGTCCCGTCTGTTAGATCGGCATTTGCAAGATGAAGAAGAACTGGTGGTTCCCGTCATTCTAAAATTCGGCCCTTCGGGCCTAGACGGATAACCCAAAGCCCCCGCCAATGAGGGGCTTTGGGGGAAAGTTTAGAAATCTAAGTTCTCAACACTCAGAGCGTTGGCTTGGATGAATTCGCGGCGGGGTTCTACGACATCGCCCATCAGTTTGGTGAAAATGTCATCCGCATCGGCCAGATCGTCAATTTTGACCTGCAACAAGGTGCGCGCCTCTGGATCGAGGGTGGTTTCCCACAGCTGGCTTGGGTTCATCTCACCCAAGCCTTTATAGCGTTGCAGGGTCAGGCCCTTTTCACCCTCCGCCAAAATGGCATCCAGCAATTCGGTCGGGCCATGGATGATCTGGTTGCGTTCTTTACGGGCAAGATGCGCTGGCTTTGCAAAAATCTCGCGTGTTTCAGCGCTGACGGAGGAGAGCTTGCGCGCCTCACCAGACCGCAGAACCGCACCATCAAGGTTTCTGATTTCTTCCACCCCGCGCAAAACGCGGCTAAGGCGGATCCCATGATCTTGGGTGATACGCCCTTGCCATCCGCGCTCGTATTCCACGGCGACCAAGTCAAGGCGCGCCGCGATTTGATCCGCAACACCCTGAAGATCGCTGTTCAAGCGGTCTTGGTCAAAGCCGCCCGCAAGCGCGGCCTGTTCAAGGATGTGACGGGGATAATGGGTTGGGAAGGCCTCAAGAACACGGCGGAAGGCACGCGCGCCCTCAACAACACGCGCTAAATCTGCGCCTGCAATTTCTTCGCCAGAAGGCATACGCAGAACCGCGCCATCAACGCCCATTTGGATCAGGTAATCTTCAAGCGCTGCTTGATCTTTCAAATAGACCTCGGATTTACCGCGCGCCACCTTGTAAAGCGGCGGCTGCGCAATAAAGAGATTTCCCGCCTCAATGATCTGCGGCATCTGGCGGAAGAAGAAGGTCAACAACAGCGTGCGGATATGCGCGCCATCAACATCGGCATCTGTCATGATGACGATCTTGTGGTAGCGCAGTTTTGATAGGTCAAACTCGTCCCGGCCGATGCCTGTGCCAAGCGCGGTGATCAGCGTGCCGATCTCTTGGCTTGACAACATGCGATCAAAGCGCGCGCGCTCTACGTTAAGGATTTTCCCGCGCAGAGGCAGAACCGCCTGATTGTGCCGCGACCGGCCCTGTTTGGCGGAACCGCCGGCGCTGTCGCCCTCGACCAAGAACAATTCAGATTTGGCGGGATCTTTTTCCTGACAATCCGCCAATTTACCGGGCAGGCTGGCCACATCCATTGCCGTTTTGCGGCGGGTCAACTCGCGCGCTTTACGCGCAGCTTCGCGGGCCAAAGCCGCTTCGACAATCTTGCCCACGATATTACGGGCCTCTTGGGGATGTTCTTCAAACCATTCGCCAAGCTTTTCGTTGACCAAATTCTCCACCGCAGGGCGCACTTCTGAGGACACCAATTTGTCCTTGGTCTGGCTTGAGAATTTTGGATCAGGCACTTTGACAGATAACACGCAGGTCAGCCCCTCGCGCGCATCATCGCCGGTGAAATTAACCTTTTCGCGCTTAGCGATACCCGATGTATTGGCGTAGTGATTGATCGTGCGGGTCAGCGCACCACGAAAACCTGCCAAATGCGTACCGCCATCACGTTGTGGGATGTTATTGGTGAAGGGCAGCACGTTCTCATGATAGCTGTCATTCCACCACATCGCGACCTCAACGCCGATGCCATCGCGTTCGCCCGACATAAAAATTGGATCTTCCAGCATTCCTGATTTGGAGCGGTCGATATATTTCACGAATTCGCGCACACCGCCCTCATAGACCATCTCGCTGCGCAAAGGTTCGGCGGGGCGTTCATCCTCAAGCACGATTTTCACGCCCGAGTTCAAAAACGCCAATTCACGCAGACGCGTCTCTAGGGTTTTGAAACTATAGTCCAAGTTCGAAAATGTGGTCAGCGAGGCGAGAAAACGCACTTCCGTGCCCTTTTCACCATCGGAGTCCCCAACAACGCGCAAATGCTCGACCGTTTCGCCACGTTCAAACTTGGCGTAATGCTCTTTGCCATTGCGCCAAATGCGCAGTTCCAGCCAATCGGAAAGGGCGTTTACAACCGACACGCCGACACCATGCAGACCGCCAGACACCTTATAGGAGTTCTGGTCGAATTTGCCGCCTGCGTGCAACTGGGTCATAATCACTTCGGCAGCAGATACGCCTTCCTCAGCATGCATATCCACAGGGATACCACGGCCATTATCGCGCACGGAAACCGAATTATCGGCATGAATTTTGACGGATACTTGCGTGGCGTGACCTGCCAATGCCTCGTCAATGCCGTTATCGACAACCTCATACACCATATGGTGCAGGCCAGAGCCATCATCAGTGTCACCGATATACATACCGGGACGCTTGCGAACCGCCTCTAAGCCTTTGAGAACTTTGATAGAATCTGCGCCGTATTCCTGCGGCGCGGGCGCGTTTTCGGCCATGGGGACCTCTGCCTGTTTCTTATGCGGTTTTATAACGCGTTGTTGTGGGAATGTCACGCCTTTGCCACAATATTTAGCGGTTGAACACCGCAATCGCTATGGCCACCAAGATCAACAGGCCGCCCGCGATCTTGTTGATCCGTGTCAGCGCCACTGGGTTCGTCACAAGGCGGCGCGCACGATCCACAAAAAGCGCAAAAAACGTATTTCCAACCAATGGCACAAACATGGAGATGGCCCCAATCAGCGCGATATCGGTCGCGGTAATCGTGCTGAGATCAAAGAACCCCGGTAGCATCCCCATGTAGAACAAAATCGCTTTGGGGTTGGCTAAAATCACCGCAAGGCCTGCAATGAATCCTGCCCAGACCCCTCTGCGATTAAGGCGGCTATCAGCGCTGATTTGGTGGCCTGCATGACGGATCAGCATGACCCCCATACCTACAAAAACAACCACAGCGAGCCAACGCAGCGCCTCCATCACCCAATCATAGCTTGCGACAATCCATGCAAGCCCGACCAAGGCCAGAACTGACCATGCAGTATCGCCTAGTGCCACACCAAGCATCAGGGGAAACGCCCCGCGCATCCCATGTGCCAATGTGCGCGCGGTCAAGGCCAACCACACAGGGCCAGGGGTGAGAAAAAGCACGAAAAGCGCGCCCGCATAGAGCGCCATTTGGGCCAGCGTTATTGTCATTGTCCTACCTAATTGGCCGCTTCCACTCCGAGCGGCACCTCTTGCGCACGCGCGCCGAATTCCATGAACAATTCTGCGCCCGTGCCTGTCAAGAAAGCTTGGGCATTCAGCGCGCATATTTCGTCAAAGAGGGCTGCTCGCCTGTCTGCATCAAGATGTGCCGCCACTTCATCCAACAGCACCAAAGGGGCGCGGCCCGTGTCCTGCTTTAACGCGCGGGCATTGGCCAAAATCAGAGAGACCAAAAGGGCCTTTTGCTCACCCGTGGAGCATTGCCGCGCTGGAGCATCCTTGACGCGATAAATCGCACCAAGATCAGTGCGATGCGGCCCAACCAACGTGCGCCCTGCTGCCATGTCCCGTGACCGCGTGTCAGACCACAACGTGACCAAATCGGCGGGCGCGGTAAAACCCTCTCCCTCCTCTAAGGTCAGATCTGCGATAGGGAAACTGGTTTCCGCCTCCTCTTGCGCGGCAGCAATGCGGGTCAAGGCGGCGCTGCGATTGGCACATATTTGCTCTGCGGCACTCATCATCTGACGTTCAAGCGCTGCATACCAACCCGCATCGCGCACCTGATCCTTCAGCAAGCGATTGCGATCCCGCATGGATTTTTCATAGGCCAGAACCGCCTCACCATGATCTGGAAAGACGCTCAGCGTAATGCGATCCAAAAACCGCCTGCGGCCTTCGGCCCCTTCAATCCAAAGGCGATCTTGCGATGGCACAAGCCAAACCATCCGCAAAAGGCGCGCAAGCGCCAATTGGGGCGCGGATTTCTCATCTATCTCGACCTGACGGGGGCTGCTTGGCTCGGCGCGGGTAATGATCTCATGCACAGTGTCGTCAATCTGCAGGGTCGCCGCCACGCGCCACCCAATCACCTCTGGGCGGCGGATCAAATCCTCGGACGGGGCGCGGCGCAGCCCCCGACCAGGGGACAGCATCGAAATCGCTTCTAAGATATTTGTCTTGCCTGCCCCATTTGGCCCATAAATCGCAACAGGCCGCCCATCGAAAGACAGCCGCAAACCACGATGGCTGCGAAAATGCGACAGATGCAAATTCGAGATATAGGCACTCATCCCGCGCGCTCTTTCAATCTACTTGGCGCGCGCGGCGCCTCAGACCCGCATCGGCATTACAACATAGATCGCGCTGGTGTCGTTCCCTTCGCGCATCAAGGTTGGATCACCCGATGAATTGAACATGAACACAGCGTTCTCGCGATCCACTTGGCTGGCGATTTCAAGGAGGTATTTAGCGTTAAAGCCGATCTCGAGCTTTTCATCCGCATAGGCAACCGCCAACTCTTCCTCGGCCGCGCCTGCATCTGGGGCATTCACCGACAGAACCAAACGATCCTCATCAAGGGACAGTTTCACCGCGCGTGAGCGCTCGGACGACACTGTGGCGACACGATCAACTGCACGGGCGAATTCAGAGGCATCCACCTCCAATTTGCGGGTGTTGCCCGATGGTATCACGCGCTGATAATCTGGGAAGGTTCCATCAATCACCTTCGAGGTCAGCGTGATCTCAGGTGTAGCGAACCGAATTTTTGTCTCAGATACGGAAACCGCAATCACCGCATCGTCATCTTCCAACAATTTGCGGATTTCACCCACGGTTTTGCGCGGCACGATCACGCCCGGCATGGCCTCGGCACCTGTAGGCAACTCAGTGTCCACGCGCGCCAAGCGGTGACCATCTGTGGCAACCGCGCGCAGCATCCGTCCCTCTTCACCTTCGGCAATATGGAAATAAACGCCGTTGAGATAATAGCGTGTTTCCTCAGTGGAAATCGCGAATTTGGATTTATCGAACAAGCGGCGCAGCGCCGGCGCTTTGGCCGAGAAATTTGCGCTATATTCGGACGAAGACATCACAGGAAAATCTTCCTTGGGCAATGTCGCCAAAGAGAAATTCGATCGGCCCGCCTGAACGATTAAGCGACCCGAGGCTGCATCATCACTGATTTGCACCAAGGCCCCGTCAGGTAATTTGCGCGTAATTTCATGCAGTGTGACCGCCGAAACCGTGGTGGCACCCGCTTGTTCAACATGGGCATCCACCTTGTCGACCACCTCAATATCAAGGTCAGTGGCACGAAAGGAAACATGGCTACCATCCGCCTCGATCAACACATTCGCCAAAATAGGGATCGTGTTACGGCGTTCGACAACAGATTGGGCTTGGCTGACAGCTTTGAGCAGGGCCGCGCGCTCGATCGAAAATTTCATAGCCTCGTCTCCAACATATAGCGGGGCGCAGAGGTTACTATCTCTGCGCCGCAGCACAAGTATTTTATCAGCAATGTTTCGATTGGCACAGTCGGGGTCAATGACAATCTTTCGATTGGCATGGCTTAGTGCGGAAAATCACGCCTCCAATAGACGGCGCAACAATTCTGCATCTTCCACGAATTGGCTGTCCGTGCTCATCAATTCTTCGATTTTGCGGACACCATGCAAAATGGTCGTATGATCACGGCCCCCAAATTTGCGCCCGATTTCTGGCAAGGATCGCGTTGTGTATTTCTTGCACAAATACATCGCCATTTGCCGAGGACGCACAATATTGCGCGCGCGATTGGGGCTCATCAAATCTGCTGGACGCACTTTGTAATAGTCGCAGGTTTTTTTGATGATTTCATCCATCGTCACCTTGCGGCTGGTCGCGCGCAAAATGTCAGAAAGGCATTCTTGGGTCAGATCGAGCGTGATCTCAGCACCCACCAGATCAGCAAAGGCGCAAAGACGCGTCAAGGCTCCTTCAAGCACCCGCACATTCGATGAGACACGATGCGCAATGAATTCCAAAACCCCGTCTGCGATTTTCAAATCACGATAGCGTTGGCGCTGTGTCTCGAGTTTGGATTGCAGGATACCAAGGCGCAATTCGTAATCGGTTGGATGTAAATCCACCACCAAGCCGCATTGCAAACGCGAGGCGATCCGACTGTCGAGATCCTCCATATCAACGGGCGCACGATCCCCCGAAATGATAATCTGTTTACCAAGTTCCACCAAAGCGTTGAACGTGTGAAAGAACTCTTCTTGTGTAGAATTCTTGCCGGCGATGAATTGCACATCATCAACCATCAAAACATCAACCGAACGGAACATCTGCTTAAAGCCGATCGTATCTTTTTCCCGCAACGCACGCACAAAGCGATACATGAACTGTTCAGCAGATAGGTAATGAATGCGCTGATTGGGCTTGTTTTTGGTCAACTCCCAAGCAATCGCATGCATCAAGTGGGTCTTGCCAAGGCCAACACCGCCGTAAAGAAACAGCGGGTTGAACGCCACGGGGCCACCTTCGGCAACACGGCGCGCGGCGGCATGGGCCAACTCATTCGGTTTGCCCACGATAAAATTCTCGAACGTATAGGCAGGGTTCAAATTAGACAAAGGAATGTCCGCATCGGCGCTGATCGCGGCCGAGAGGTCAGGCGCAGACTGCACTGGCGCCTCAACTGCAGGCGTTTGCGGTGCATTAGGTGTTTGGGGCGCGCTCTGCACCAAGAATTCCAAGCGGTCTACCGCAAGCCCTGCGCCATGCAGGTGGCGCAAAATTACATCCCCAAATTTTTGCGAAACCCAAGTGCCAAAGAAATTCGTGGGGACACGGAAACGCGCGATGCGGGCATCGATGCGGTCAAACTCAATCGGCTCAATCCAAGATTTGAAGTTATTCTTTCCAATCGCCGATTGCAGTTCATTACACACATCCACCCACTTGTCGTTCGTCATCATGCACCTACGCTTATTTTTAATTTTGCCACATGAGAACCACCGTTCTGGCAACTCCCACGCGGATCATCCCCGCTTAACGTTTTCAGAAAATCTGCCTGACCCATTGCAAGTCCAACGGCATAATTATGCCCGCTTGCAACGCCCAAACCGCGAGAGTGAACCGTCTTAAACGATTTTTGCAAAAAAGGTGCCCACCCGCAGTTTGCGAGATCCTATTTTGCCGTTTTAAAAATACGGTCACTCTCTCGAGGGAACACAAACACCTTCGGTGCAGACGCTTGGCATCTAAGCCATAGGTCACAACGATAACCATGCGTAGAAACGCAAAGGCATCACTCAACCTTTAGGCAGATTAATCCACCCTGCGCCGCGCACAAAAATTTGCGCGCGTTGGTTCTTACACCTGTCAGCTGTCCCCCCAGACAATCTGAATCACCTTGCGAAGCTAGCGGGAGTCGCGCCCCCCTCGCAATAGAACTTCACGCTTGACACAATTCTTTTTCAAAGCCGAATCTGATGCATCCGCAGAACGGCCTTGATCGGCAAAGATTTTCCCAAAAAAAACGCCCGCAGAAGCGGGCGAATTTGTCATAATAATTAGGTCAAAGCCCAATATTACTTGGCCGAAAGCGCCTTCACACGGGCCGACAGGCGCGACATTTTCCGCGCAACCGTGTTTTTATGCAGGACACCTTTTGTCACACCGCGCATCAGCTCAGGCTGTGCATCGCGCAACGCGGCTGCAGCAACAGATGCATCGCCTGTTGCAATCGCTTCTTCAACTTTGCGCAGGTAGGTGCGGATACGCGAACGGCGCGCTTTATTTACTTCATAGCGGCGCTCATTCTGGCGGGCGCGTTTTTTGGACTGAGGCGTATTTGCCATCGGTTGATCCCTTCTCTCAGGCTCGTATCAATTAAAATGCAACGCGCGCCTGTCCAGCACCAACCACGGGTTTATAACCGGGTCCTCTGGCCAAAGCGGGCCTCACACGCATGTCTGAAGCGCGCATTACGGGAATTCTGACAGAATGTGAAGCCCTGAATCACTTGTCGCGAAACTGGGCTTCGCGCTTTTCAAGAAAGGCTGCCATGCCTTCCTTTTGATCTTCAGTGGCAAATAGCGCATGAAACAGGCGGCGTTCAAACAAAACGCCCTCGCGGAGCGTGGTTTCATAGCTGCGATTGACCGATTCTTTGACAGCCATCACAGTAACCATGGATTTCTCAGCAATCTTGGCCGCCGCACCCATGACCTCTTCCATCAATTTTTTGGCAGGGACAACACGGCTGACAAGACCTGCCCGCTCTGCTTCTTCAGCGGTCATGAAGCGGCCTGTCAGATGCATATCCATCGCTTT
Source organism: Roseovarius sp. 10 (assembly GCF_033100315.1). Lineage (NCBI taxonomy): Bacteria > Pseudomonadati > Pseudomonadota > Alphaproteobacteria > Rhodobacterales > Roseobacteraceae > Roseovarius > Roseovarius sp. 10. Next base: position 443,903 of record NZ_JAWLVH010000003.1, on the reverse strand, counting down.
CGACTTACCCACAAAACGGGTGAGGCGCTGCGTGCCGCCGATCCCCGCGACAATGCCCAAATTGATCTCAGGCTGTCCGAATTTTGCAGTATCCGCTGCAATGATGAAGTCGCACATCATCGCCAATTCGCATCCCCCGCCCAAGGCATAACCCGCAACGGCGGCAATAATGGGCTTGCGACAGCGCAGTAATTCTTCAGTCTCAGTTGTGAATAAATCACCTGCGAATACATCGACAAAGCTTTTCTCGGACATTTCTTTGACATCTGCCCCAGCGGCAAAGGCCTTATCCGAGCCCGTAATAACGATCACGCGAACCTTATCATTAGAATTGGCGGATTTAATGACCTTGGACAATTCGCCGAGTAACTGAATGTTCAGCGCGTTCAACGCATCGGGTCTGTTCAGCTTGATTAGGCAGACATGGTTTTCAATGTCCACAATCAGGGTTTCATAGGCCATCGCCAGTCAATCCTCGCAGGTTCGCATTCGCGGCAGGGTTAACAGGATAAGCCAAAAGTTGAAACTACCTTTGGCAGGCAGGGCAGTAGAAACTTGACCGCCCCGATTGCACAATACGGCGGATCACGCCCGCGCATCCCGACTTGAGGCAAGGCTGGCCTTCGCGGTCATAGGCTTGGAATCCATGCTGGAAATATCCTAATTCCCCATCTGCTTGGCGATAGTCACGCAAGGATGACCCGCCCGCTTCAAGTGCCTCGGATAAAACCTCGCGAATGATTGGGACAAGGGACGCAACACGCGCAGGTGCAATTCGACCTGCTTGACGGGTTGGGGATATCCCCGCGCGAAACAGGGATTCGCAAACATAGATATTTCCCAAGCCCGCCACGATCCGCTGGTCGAGCAATGCCGCCTTGATCGGTGTTTTGCGCCCAGACAGCGCATAGACCAAATAGCGTTCATCAAACTGATTACCCAAAGGTTCTGGGCCGATCTCGCGGATCAACCAGTGATCCGCCTCACCTGCAGTCGCAAACAAATCCATCGCACCAAATCGGCGTGGATCGTTAAAGGTGACACGCGCGCCTTGTGCCATTTCGAAAACAACGTGATCATGTTTTTGAGGGGCAGGATGGCCATGCACAAACTGCGCAAGCGTCTCGCGTGCGCCTTCAGGCAGCGAAATCAACATTCGCCCCGACATGCCCAAATGGATCAAGACAGTCGTGCCGCGATCTAAATCCATCAAGATGTATTTCGACCGCCGCCGCAGACTTAGGATACGCGCTCCAGAAACATCCCGCGCCATATTGGCAGGGAATGGCCAACGCAAACCCTCACGATTGAGGCGCAATTCTGTGATCACCTGCCCCTCCATGACGGGGATCAGACCACGGCGCACTGTTTCCACTTCGGGAAGTTCTGGCAAATTCTTCACTCCTTGTTCCAAGCGTCGCATTGTCAGGCGGCCCTTGCTGCCTATAAGAGAGGGGAGTTGAGAAGGAGGGCAAGGCCCGATGACATCGAAAGATGAAAGCCAAGACAGCCGCACCACCCATTTCGGTTTCCAAACCGTGGGCGAGGATGAAAAGGCAGGCATGGTGCATGGCGTGTTTTCCAATGTGGCAAGCCGCTATGATGTGATGAATGATGTCATGTCCGCAGGTATTCACCGCGTTTGGAAAGATGCGATGATGGATTGGCTTGCCCCGCGCGCGGGTCAGGACTTGCTCGATGTTGCGGGCGGGACGGGCGATATCGCTTTCCGCTTTCTCAAACGCGCGCCTTCTGCAAAGGCAACAGTGCTTGATATGACGCAATCCATGCTGATCGAGGGGCAAAAGCGCGCTGAAGCCGCGCATATGGCCGACAGCCTGAATTGGATTGTGGGCGATGCCATGGCGCTGCCCTTTGAAAACAATCGTTTTGACGTCTACACCATCAGCTTCGGCATCCGTAATGTGACCCGAGTGCAGGATGCACTGAATGAGGCGTTTCGTGTCCTCAAACCTGGTGGACGCCTGATGGTTTTGGAATTCAGCCAATTGCCGAATACGGGCCTGCAAAAGCTATATGATCTCTATTCATTCAATGTGATACCGCGCATGGGTCAGATGATCGCCAATGATCGCGACAGCTATCAATATTTGGTCGAGTCGATCCGTAAATTTCCCGATCAAGAGACCTTTGCAGGGATGATCCGCACCGCTGGGTTTGAGCAAGTATCCTATCGCAATCTCAGCTTTGGCATCGCCGCGCTGCATTCTGGTTGGAAAATTTAACCGATGCGCGGGCCACATAATATTTGGCGTGTTATCCGCACAGGCGCCACATTCGAGCGCACAGGTGCAATGCGTGTGGCGCTTGAGGCGCTGAAGGCACCGCGATCCTTGCGCATTGCAGCACGGGTTTTGGGCCTGCCGTTTGCATGGCTGGGGCATCGCGGCGACCCCGCCCTACCACCTGTAACACGCGCGCTGACGGCCCTTGGCCCTGCCTATATCAAATTTGGGCAAATTCTATCGACACGCCCTGATGTGGTGGGTTCAGAATTGGCACAACAATTGCGCGTGCTGCAAGATAAGCTGCCACCCTTCTCGACAGAGCGCGCCAAAAAGGTCATTTCTGATGAATTGGAAATTCCTGTCGACCAATTATTCAGCGCCTTTTCCGAGCCAGTCGCAGCCGCCTCTATCGCACAAGTGCATCAAGCGACCTTGGCTGAGACAGGACAAGAGGTTGCAGTTAAGGTGTTACGCCCCCAAATCGGGCGCGCCTTTCGCAAAGATATCGATGCCTTTTACCTGATCGCATGGTTGGTCGAAACCCTTGCGCCTGCCACGCGGCGGTTGCGTCCGCGTGAAGTGGTCGAGCATTTCGAAGGTGTGGTGCTGCAGGAACTTGATCTGAGGATCGAAGCTGCCGCAGCAGGGGAATTTGCGGCCAACACGGCAAATGACGAAGGCTTTGATGTGCCCCAAATTCAATGGGGCCTGTCATCACGGCAGGTGATGACGATGAGTTGGGCCAAAGGTGTGCCGCTTGGCGATGTCGCGGCGATTGACGCGGCAGGCTTTGACCGCCGCGCCTTAGCCGCGCGCGTGCTGCAGATGTTCCTGCGCCACGCGCTGCGGGATGGCTATTTCCATGCCGATATGCACCAAGGAAATCTCAAAGTTTCACCTGTAGGTGACATTGTGGCCTTGGATTTCGGAATCATGGGGCGGCTCGATGAATACACGCGCCGCGTCTATGCCGAAATTTTGATGGGCTTTATTCGCAAAGATTACCGCCGCGTGGCAGAGGTGCATTTTGAAGCGGGATATGTGCCCGCCGATCGCGATGTTGATCAATTCGCGCAAGCCCTCAGATCGGTTGGCGAGCCAATTTTCGGCATGGATGCAAGCCGCATTTCCATGGCACGGCTTCTGTCATATCTCTTTGATGTGACTGAAAAATTTGGCATGGAAACGCGCACGGAACTGATCTTGCTGCAACGCACAATGGTTGTTGTTGAGGGGGTTGCGCGCTCCCTTGATCCACATATCAATATTTGGGATGTGGCAAAGCCCGTGGTCGAAGATTACATCGCCCGCAACATTGGGCCTAAAGCCGTAATCGCCGACCTTCTGAAAACGGCAAAGGTTCTCGCGCGGTTTGGCCCGCGTTTGCCAGATTTAGCTGAGGCGGCGCTGCTTGCGCAGGTCAACACCAAACCCACAAAGCCTGTCTCAAGGTGGAAGGAGCGTGTGGCCTATGGTGCGCTCGGCTTTGGTTTGGCGGGGGGGATTTTGGCAATCGCTGAATTTCTATAGGCGTCTTTATGGCATGCGTAGCGCCTCCACCTGATCGGCGGCGATTTCAACCCCACCTGCCATAACCAGGCGCAGTTGGTCCCCCTCCATCCGCGCCAACAACCTTTTTCCGTTTAATGATAATGGGGCGATTTTTCAGATCCTCAGCCATAGGCAGCATCCACATTCCCAAAGACAAAGCCTCACGAGCCCATAGCGCAATGCGAGAAACTTTAGGATCGGGTAAACGGCTTTTGCACTTCCCCCAAAGCCGTGGTTAACTGCGCAAAAGAACAATCTGCTCATATAGGATGGCATAACGATGGCGCGGATGATTTACATTCTCAATGGCCCAAACCTTAATCTCTTGGGCAAGCGAGAGCCGCATATTTACGGGCATGAAACCCTTGAAGATGTTGAACGGCGGTGTAAGGCGCTGCTTCCCGAAGGGTTTGATCTCTCTTTGCGCCAATCAAATCACGAAGGCCAACTCATTGACTGGATCCATGAGGCGCGCGAAGCCGCCTGTGGTATTATCATCAATCCAGGCGCTTATACCCATACCTCAATCGCAATTTATGATGCGCTTTGTGCCTATGAGGGGCCGGTGATTGAGGTGCATATATCGAATGTTCATAAACGCGAAGCGTTTCGCTATCATTCCTATGTCTCTGGGCGTGCCGAAGGCGTGATCGCAGGGCTTGGGCTTGACGGATATGAGGCCGCCACGCGGCGCATCGTGACCCTAAATGGCGCGTAATTAGCCCACGCGGCGGTCATGCCATAGCTTTCGGATATAGGTTTCCACAGTCGCGCCAAGCACATCATTGCGGCGGGGCAAATCTGACTGCGTGTCCCCTGTTGGCGCTGTTTCAATCAACTCAAGCTGGCCATTTTCATGTTCGGCAATCGCGTGATGCGGCCCGTCACGGCGCACCCATGAGCCACAATTTGCGAACACACCCCCGCCGGCTTGGCTCAATTCAGGCATATGACTGTGGCCGCAAATGATGCCGTCCAACCCGTCACGCGCAGCGCGCTCAAGCGCGAGCCGTTTGAAGGACTGACCCAAAAGCGGCATCCCTCCTTCAATGGATTTGCGCAAAGACCATCGTTTCTTGCGGCTGGCCACCTCTGAGGCGCGGCGCGGGTTGATGGGCTGAACATAGCCTTTCTCAGTCAACCAAGACCAAAGATTATCCAAGGATTTAGACGACCCTTTGACCAGACGATTGTCAAATTGATCGCCATGCATGACCAAATACCGCCTCCCATCAGCCGCCAAATGGATCACCCGCTCCTCAATCCGAAGCCCGAATTTTCGCAAAATCAATGGTCGGAGAACCGTGGGCAAAATCTCGCGCAACTTTTCGTCATGATTGCCCGTGATGACCGTCACGCGCACACGTTCATCGCGGCGCAGGCGCAGTATCTCGCCCAACACGTTCTGACAATCCTCATTCCAGAACCAACGCTTTTCTAATTTCCAGCCATCAATCACATCGCCAACCAAAAACAGGTTGCGGAATTCATAACGCGCCAAGAGCCGCCGAACGGCCGCAAGATCAGCCGCTTTGTGGCCCATATGCAGATCAGAGAGAAATAAGCTTCTGATCTTGATTGGCTGAGGGCGCGGATCAGCCATGGCTCTCGCAGACAAGGTTCTTGTGGAACACATCGGCCACTTCGGGCCATGAATAGCGCGCCTTGGTTTTTTCATGCCGTTCTTGCGGGCTACCTTTGGCAGCAAGAGCGCGGCGCACAGCATCCGCAAGATCAGTGTCACTGATCGCCCCAAGGGTCGGATCGTGGCCCATAATGTCCGATGGGCCTGGTTCATCAAAAGCCGCAATTGGCAGGCCTGAGGCCAACGCCTCAATCAAAACAATTCCAAACGTATCAGTGCGCGAAGGAAATACGAAAACATCCGCATCCCGATAGGCATCGGCCAAAGCGCGCCCTGTTAAGCTGCCTGTAAACCGCACGCTGCCATAGGCTTTGCGGAGATGTGGCAAAAGCGGGCCATCTCCCACAACGATTTTTTCAGCTGCAATGGGAAGCGCAAGGAAAGCTTCGATATTCTTCTCTTTAGATACGCGCCCCACATAGAGAAGCCTCGGAGGCTCGGCGCGCTTTGGAAGGGGGGCGGGATAGAACAGATCATAATCCACACCACGCAACAACCGCACCATCGGCGCGGTAAACCCGCTATCTCGCAACTGCTGCTCAATCCGCGCAGTCGCAACAAATACGCAGGTCGAGGCATTGTGAAATTTACGCAAAACGGCCATGACGCTCCGCTCAGCGAAACTGCTTAAAAATTTGGGAACGCGTAGCGCAATATATCGGGCAAAATCGGTGTGGAAGGCCGTGGTGAATGGAACGCCGCGCGCCGTGCAATAGCGCCAAGCCGCCCAACCGAGTGGGCCTTCAACCGCGATATGGATTGCATCTGGCGCATAGTCTTCAATCAATCGGCGGAGAGGGCGCGCGGGTAAGATTGCCAGTTCAATCTCTTTGTAAAACGGCAGCGCGATCCGCCGAAAATCTTCTGGGCCAACGACCCGAACATCCACATTGCGCGCTTCAAGCGCAGCGATGATATTTTGGTAAGTGCGCACCACACCATTGATCTGGCCGCCCCATGCGTCCGAAATGATTAAAACCCGTTTTGGCATTGGCGCTGTTGAGGTGCCGCCCATAGTCGCCCCGCTGATCCGCCATCAAACTTCGTCTCAGATGGCGCGTCTTTGTGACAGGTGCGTGTCAACTTGTGCAAAAAGCCAAAAATTTCTGAGATTTGCTATATCTTCACAACAGCGCAGGCTTCGGTCTTTATGGGGCAACCACATTTTGCGAGATGGATCATGACGACAGCTTATCGCCCCGCCCATGAATTGATGGATGAAATCGCCAAGGGCAGTCTTTCTCCAAGCGCGCTGATGGAAGAAAGCTTGGCGCGCATCGCGGCGATCAATCCCAAGATCAATGCCATCGTGGCGCTCCGTGATGAAGCTGCCTTGATGGACGAGGCCCGCGCCATGGACGCGGCCCCTCTAAAAGGGCCACTGCATGGCCTGCCTTTTGCTGTGAAAGATTTGGTTGCCACCAAAGGGATCACAAGCAGCTGGGGATCACCAATTTTCAAAGATTTCGTGCCAAGCAAAGACGACCTTCTTGCAGCGCGCCTCAGGGCCGCTGGTGCGATTTTAATCGGCAAGACGAATGTGCCTGAGTTCGGTTTAGGATCGCACAGCTTTAATCCCATCTACGGCACAACCAAAAACCCGTATGATTTAGAAAAATCGGCAGGCGGGTCATCGGGCGGCGCAGGTGCGGCTTTGGCGGCGGGTTTGGTCAGTCTTGCCGATGGATCAGACATGATGGGCAGCCTGCGCAATCCGGCCGCATGGAATAATCTATATAGCCTAAGGCCCACGCATGGTCTGATACCCGCCGAACCCCAAGGCGAAATGGTCATGCATCCCTTGTCTACCGATGGGCCAATGGCACGCAACCCACAAGATTTGGCACTTTTGTTGAATGTCCTTGCAGGGCCTGATCCGCGCGTGCCGTATCATTGGCCCAAATCTGACTTCCAAAACCTGCCGCATTTCTCTGGCGCCAAAATTGCATGGCTTGGCGATTGGGGTAGGGCCTTAGCTTTGGAGCCTAGCCTGATCACCCATCTCGAGGCCTCTTTGGCAATTCTGTCCGAAGCAGGTGCCACAGTTGCGCCAGACAAACCACCTTTCCCATTCGAGAAGATTTGGGCCTCATGGTGCAGGCTTCGGCATTTTGCAATCTTGGGAAAATTGGGGGGCTATGCGTCCAATCCTCTCCAACGCGACCTGCTAAAACCCGAAGCGATTTGGGAGATTGAGGGAGGTCAGTCTCTAACCCCCGCCGATATTCTCGCCGCAAGTGCGGATCGATCTGACTGGCTACGGGCCGCTGCGCGCAGCTTTGAAAGCTTTGATTTCCTAGCCCTCCCCGCAACGCAGACATGGCCCTTTGCGGCAGAGCTACGCTATCCCAAGGCGATCAATGGGCGCGCAATGGATACCTATCACCACTGGATGGCGGTCGTCACACCCGCAAGCCTTGGCGGCTTACCCACCCTAACCCTGCCAGCTGGTTTCGGTGAAACAGGCCTTCCCGCGGGCATTCAAATCATCGGGCCAAAAGGATCAGACGCGCAGCTTCTGGCGCTTGCCAATGCCTATCACAGCGTCAATCCGTGGAAGGACAAACGCCCCACCCTGTAACCGCCGCCACTCAATCAAGTTCCGCGGCAAGCGATGAAGGCAATATCTAACGCCGCCTTGCGACCCATCCAACTGGGGCTTTGGATTGGGGGCAACGAAGATATGGGCCATATCACTTTCAGGCCGCCGTAAACCGAAGTTATAAATTCAAAGTTTGGATCAAAACATAACCATAGTCCAATAGCCCGCGGCAGGCCTAAGCCGCAAATCTACACGAGGCGACTCAAGCTTTGGGTCTTTCGGCCAGATGGAGGCCATCTCGTGAATACACTTCTGATTGAACAAAATAATATCCGCACTGCGCCGCTTTATGAGTCTGGACTGGTGCATATGCGTGACAGCTATCGCGCGGCATTTGGCGCAGAGATATCCTTTCGACCACCGCGCTTGGTTTTAACCATGGCCGATGCCAACCAAATCACCTGTGCAGCGGGCATTCGCACCCATGACGAAGGGTTCTTTTCACAGCATTATCTTGATCAACCCATTCATGAACGCCTGAGCCTGCAAACGGGATGCAATGTTCAACCGCACGATGTCCTAGAGGTCGGGGGGCTTGCCTGTCGGTCACCTTTTGCCATTTACCCAACCTTGCGCACAGTGTTCCAATGGGGTCAGTCACAGCAGATTGGCTGGGGTATATTCACGGCCACCCGCCAGATTAGGCGACTTTTGTCGCGCGCCAAAATCACCCCGATCCTGCTGAGCAAAGCCGAAGCTACCTGCGTGCCGCATGCGTCCCAATGGGGCTGCTATTATGAGCAAGACCCTTGGGTCTGCGCGTTCCGTGATCCTGCCCAAGTCGCGGGTCACGACCTGACCACGGCGAGGGCTGTGTAATGGTCGCGTCAGTCTTTGCAGCCATCGCCACCACGGCCAGACAAAGGCCTGAGGCCATCGCACTTGGCCAAGGGGCGCGGACAATTACCTATGGCGCTTTGCAGGGTTTCCTTGCCGCCTGCCGCCACCATTTGCAGGGGCCACAACAGGTGATTGGCATTGCCACATCTGATCCACTAGAGGCTGCATTGGCAGATCTGGCGCTAACCGCGTGCGGTCATATCAGCGTGCATCTGCCCCCGTTTTTTTCCACCACGCAAAAAGCGCATATCATCCAAGCCGCAGGCCTGACCGCGGTTATTGGACAAGACCAGCCTGACCTTCCCCAGATTACCCTACCCGCGCCACCTGCCGCGCATGATGATCTGGAAGATTTTCAGCCAATCGCGGGTGCGAAGCGGATCATTTTCACCTCAGGCTCTTCAGGGACGCCTAAAGGTGTGGTTATCGGCGAAACACAAATGCAAACCGTGATCACAGGGCTACGCGATGCGATCGCGCCTGATGCACGGGATGTGCATCTTTCGCTTTTGCCAATGGCGCAGCTTTTGGAGCAAATCGCGGGTCTTTATGTGCCGCTCTTATGTGGCGCGCGCATTGAATTTTGCGCAGCAGCGCTCGCAGCCCTGTCGGGCGGCGATCCACAGCCCGTGATCACGGCGATGATAAACAGCAAACCCAGCACAACCATTCTTGTGCCTGCACTGCTATCGGTCATCGTGACACATCTGAAATCCAAAGGCATCAAAGCGCCCGACAGCTTTCGCTTTGTCGCAGTCGGGGGCGCGCATACGTCCCCCTCATTGCTCGAACAGGCTGCCGATCTCGGACTTCCCGTCTACGAAGGTTACGGCCTGTCAGAATGCGGCTCGGTCGTGGCGATGAACCGCGTGGGTGCTTCGCGTCAAGGCACAGTTGGAAAAATCCTATCAGGCGTGAACGCTTGGATTGATAACAGTGAAATCGTTGTGTCTGGCCCAAGCGTTATGGAGGGCTATCTTGGCGCCCCTGCCCCTGAAGCCCCATGGCGCACAGGCGATTTGGGGCGCATTGAAGATGGGTATCTTATCATCGAGGGCCGCAAGGACTGGCTGATCGTCACCCCGGCGGGCCGCAATATAAACCCCGAATGGGTCGAAGCCTGCCTTGGTGCGGATCCGCGCATAGTTGCAGCAGGTTTATGGCAGACCCCACAAGGCGAGTTGGAAATTCTTGCCGCTTTGCGCGGGAACATCACCCCAGAGCATATCGCAACCCATCTCGCAGCATTGCCAAGTTACGCCCGCCCAAATTCGGTGATCATGGTTCCTGCCAATCTGCCAAATCTATTGAAAGCAGGCGGCGGCATTGCCCGCAATATGCTGTCCGAATTGTCGAAAACCGCCCCGAAATTTCCCCTCACCTACCCAGCAAAGGAATATGCTTAATGTCGTCCCATCCACCCTTAGCTGTCATCACAGGCGCAGGTTCTGGCATTGGCCGCGCCCTTGCCCTCGAAGCGGGGCGAGCAGGCTACGATTTGGTTTTGGTTGGTCGCCGTCTTTCTGCACTTGAGGAAACAGCGGCACAGATCACGGGCGTTTCCATAGTTGTAGTCGATGCAGACATCACCCGTTCCGAAGATCGCCTTCGTATCTGTGATGCAATCGGGGATGGGTTGGATCTGCTGATCAACAATGCAGGTTGTCTCAGCGTAGGACGGATCACCGATCAACAAGATCACGACATTGCGCGCGTGATGGAGACAAACCTAATCGCACCGATTTTGCTCACGCGCGATCTGATCCCTGCCTTGGCGCGCCGTAAAGGGCATATCGCCAATATCGGCTCAATGTTTGGGATGATCGCTTTTCCTTATTTCACAAGCTATTCCGCAAGCAAATTTGCCTTGCGCGGTCTGTCCGATGCACTTCGCCGCGAATTAGAGGAATATTCCATCACCGTCAGCTATATCGCGCCGCGCGCCACACGGACACCAGCGCAATCGCAATTTGACCACCTCATCGCACCCTTTGAGATGAAATTAGATAGTCCCGAACAAGTCGCGCGCAAAGCATGGCACGGCATCACCAAACGGCGCAGCACTGTTTACCCAGGCATGGCTGAACGGATTTTTGCAGGGCTCAATGCGCTCATTCCCGCGGTGGTGGATAACGCCCTTATCAAGCAGTCCAAACGGATCCCCACGCATCCCTTGCCCTATGTGCCGTCAGAAAACGAAAAGGTCTGATCCATGAGCTATAATATCATCCGCCCCACAGCCGAGGCGCAAACCCTCACCGACCCAGCTGTTCTGACACAGCTGCGCGAAGATCTCACCCGTGACGGGTGGGTCATTCTCCGCGGGTTTGACGCTGATATGTCCAAATTCAGTGCCCTCACGACCGCCTTGTGCAAGAAGATCACGTTTGACCCCGCCCGCGAGTATGGCGACAAAAACACGCAAAAGGTTGATGCAGGCACGGGGCCTATCGGTCTGCATACGGAAAACGGCAACACACCTGTTTGCCCTGATATTGTTGCATTCTACAGCCCAATCGCCGCCTTTGAAGGCTCGCAAACAACTATTTGTGACGGGCGCGCCGTGTTTGAAGGCATGACCGAGGATCAAAAAGCCCGTTGGCAACAACCGATGGTGGTTGAACGCTATTTGCCTGAGGCTCTTTGGAAACGCTATCTTGCCAACGAGCATCCCGCGATTTCCAGCCCTGACGAAGTGACCGAACGTCATATTGAGGAATTCCGCGCCTTTATTCCAAACCAAGATTTTGACCTCTTGGAAGATGGCGGGATGAATTACCGCCTGACCGTATCGCCAGTGCGCCCCTCAAACCTGTCTGGGGGTCAGGGTTTTGCCAATGCGGTGCTTGGCCCATCTCACAACTATGCCCCCCCACGCTATTACTTCGCAGCAGATGATGTGGTCAGCGCAGAAGAAATTGGCCAATTGGCTGAATTGGCTGAGACGCATACCCACGAGATCAACTGGCAAGATGGCGATATCGCCATCTTGGACAACACCCGCGTGATGCATGGGCGGCGTGAGATTGTGGATACAAACCGCCAACTCTTTATCGGAATGGGCAGCGTATGACGCGCGCAGAGCCTCACCTTTAGCCTTAGGAGACTTCCCAACATGAAATATCTTAAACAAGCGACAATGATCTTTCTTTTGGCCACAGGCGCAGCTTCGGCTGACCCGATCGAGGGGCTGTGGCGCACCGCGCCCGATGATCATGGCGATGTTGGCTATATCCGAATTAGCGCCTGCGATGCGGCCTATTGCGGAAGATTGGAGCGCGCCGAAAACAGCGCAGGCCAAGCCATTACGCCCGACACGATTGGCACCATGATTGTCTGGGATCTAACCCCTGCGGCCAATGGCGCCTATGAGGGACGCATCTACGCGCCTGATCGTGATAAAGAATATATGTCGCGGCTTGAATTGGCCACGAACCAGATCACTGTTAACGGCTGCGTCTTAGGCGGCCTGATCTGCCGCAATGGTGGCGAATGGGCACGGGTCGAATAACGGCACGAAAGCGCCAGCCAACACCCAAATGCACAGAAGCGGCATGCTGAGCATCCAATGGCGGTGCAAATGGGGTAGACATGTATATTGGCCATCTGGCCAATATACTTATATTTCGTGATAATTTGCCAAAGAGTGGCGCCGCTGAAGAGAAATGCTACGCCTTCATCATCAAGCAGCATCCAAGATGCATGCAAAAGGCAATCGTTGACGCCCTGGACACAGATAAAGGATCGGTCTCTCGGGCGGTCGCCAAGCTAATTGAGCGAGGATTGGTCGAGAAAGATCAGCGTGACGCGTTGATGGCAACGTCCTGAAGATACTTGCCAACCCTGCCAACCTGGCCAACTACTTAGTTGACGGGGTTGGTGGGGTTAGCAGACTTGACCTAGCAAGGTCGCCCAACCAACGTGCGGTATGAGGAATGCGGGCCATATCATCACGCACTTCGATGATTAGATGAGGGGTTTCATCAAGGGCATCAATCGCTTGAAAAAGAGGCTGCCAATTCAGCCGTCCCTGTCCAGGGTGCCAATGGCGATCTGCGTAACCATCTGCATCTTGAAGATGAACATGACCCAAATAACCTGCCGCTGCGGCTATAAAATCGACCACAGGCGGCGCAGTAAATTGACCATGCGCCAAATCGGCGTGTCCTGTGTCGATTGACACTTTTAGGTTCCGATGCCCGATTTCCTGAACAAGCGCTACACGCATGGTCGGGTCAGTGTCTTCAATATTCTCGATGACAAGATCACACCCAATATCTGCTGCGCGCGGCAAGACGCCAGCAAGACAGTCTGCTGCTGCAGCATTCATGGATGGAATGGAATTTGGGTAATTATAACGATTGAGCAAGTCCCAATAAGAAAACGGGCTGTGAACAACCATATGTTTTGCCGACAGGGCCTCAGCGATCTCTAAGCCTTTCAAAAGCCGCTGCTGCACCAGTTTTCTCATATCGTAATCTGGATTTGCCAAATCCAAACCAAAAAATGGGCCATGGATCCCACGATGCCCCTTATGCTCTGAAAGCGCGCTTTTGTAATGTGCTATAATTGCAGAACAATCCCCCGCAATAAGATCAGGCGCAACGAAGTCTTGAATTTCAATGGGACGATCTTCGCTACAAATCCAATCCTTCAAGTGATCGAAGCCGTCACGGGTTACGGCCACACCAATCGTGGAAAGCGTCATGACTGCGCTCCTTTGCTCGCATAGGGATGCACTCTGCACCAGATGGCATCGTGATCTGACAAAACATCGCCCTCTTGTGTAACGGATGGAATGATGCGTCCGCCCTCGCCCCGCATGCCACGCAGAGCAAACCAATCGAGCTTCATTTTTCTTGTCGGATGGGGGGTCAGCAAACTTGGGCGCGTGGTGTCCCCTTCTGGGTTGATATCCCATGAATAGCCTTGCGACCGCGCAAGATCGAACAATCCTTCCCGCTGCCACGCAAAGTCAGGTGGCATGTGATTACCTGTGTTCAAATCCCCGCCAATCACCACAGGCAGATCAGGCGCAAAATCATCAATCGCATCCAAGAGATGCGCGAATTGCGCCATCCGATGCTTACCATCAGCATTGCTTTCCAAATGGGTGGAGACAGCACAAATCGGGTCTGCATCGGTTTCAATCACAGCTAGAAGCGCCATACGCCCCCCAACGCGCGGTTGGTTTGGATCAACATTTGGGCCTGTGACAAACCAATGACCATGACTGTCAAGGCGCAGCATGGCGACCCGTGTCATGGGCGCACGTGATAAAATGGCGTTTCCATGCCATCCGCGCGCGTTTTCGGTATCCTCGCAATAGGGCAGCTCAGTTTCACCGCCCAATCCCATTTCGAAGAATTCAACCCCATAGGCGTAGGCCATGCCCATTTCTTTTGCCATTTCGGCGGTTGTATGGCGCTGAGCGGTGCGCGCCATACCACAATCCATCTCTGAGAGCAGAACCAAGTCAGGAGCAAAAGGCGCAAGATGGGCGGCTGATTGTTCGGGGAACAAACAACGCTCAAGGTTCCATGCAACAACCGATATTTGCGCAGGTAACTTTGAGGATGCAGCGATCCCGCCGAGTTCGACAGAATTCATCGCCTCAATTTGGCTCAGCAACTCGATATGGGCCTGCCGCGTCTTGGGCGCACGCAGAATACGGGTGCGCATTTGCTCCTCGATAATGGGTAATTCTGACACAATCATCATGACAGTCGCAGCCCCGATTTTGCATCAAACAAAGACACCGCATGGAGTGGCATCGAAAAGCGTGATACGCCCGTCATGACATCATGGTCTTTTGGCACATGAACCGTGATGGGTTGTTCATCCAAGCGCCCATGCAGCAAGCGATGCGCGCCTAGTTCTTCAATTATGTCCACATGGATCGACAAAGATCCATTTGGGTCTGGCACGATGTCCTCGGGACGGATGCCCAAGGTCACTGTTTCATCAATGTCAGTTGCGGCAATGTTCAAAACCTGATCAGCGAGACGCAGGCCTGTCCCTTCGCGCGTCACCTGCAACAGGTTCATGGGCGGCGCACCCATGAAGGATGCAACAAAGGTAGAGGCAGGGTTTTTGTAAATCTCAGCAGGCGTCCCAATTTGTTCGATAACACCACCGTTCATAACGATTATACGATCAGCCATTGTCATAGCCTCGACTTGATCATGGGTCACATAGACAGACGTTACGCCAAGGCGGCGTTGTAGGGCCTTAATCTCGATGCGCATTTGATTGCGCAATTTAGCATCTAGGTTTGACAAAGGTTCATCGAACAGGAACAGCGCGGGGTCACGCACAATCGCGCGTCCCATTGCAACGCGCTGACGCTGGCCACCTGACAGTTGGCTTGGCTTGCGATCCAAATACTCGGTGAGGTTCAGCATGCTTGCTGCCTCATCGACTTTTTTTGCGATCACATCACGCGGCACTGCTCGGTTTTTGAGTCCGTAGCCGATATTATTGCGCACAGTCATATGCGGATAGAGCGCATAGTTTTGGAAAACCATCGCAATGTCACGATCTGCAGGATCAATATCATTTACAACGCGATCCGCGATGCGCAGCACACCGCTTGAGATTTCTTCAAGACCCGCAATCATCCGCAGCATTGTTGATTTGCCACATCCAGACGGGCCAACCAGAACCACAAATTCACCATCAGTGATTGTAAAGCTTGCAGGTTTGACTGCCTCAAACCCATTGGCGTAAATTTTCTGAACTGCTTCAAAATGGACATGAGCCATTCTTTTATTCCCTTATTTATCGCTTTCAGTAAGGCCTTTGACGAACCAGCTTTGGAAAAACACTACGATCAAAACAGGCGGGATCACTGCAATCATTGCCAACAGATTGCCACGCCCATATTCGGGCAAATTCGTGCCTTCAAAGACTTGGATGATCTGCTTGATCCCCCGAACCAGCGTATACATATCCTCATCGGTGGTGATCATGGTGGGCCAGAGATATTGGTTCCACCCGTAGACGAACATGATGATAAACATTGCCGCAATCATTGTTCGCGACAGCGGCACGAGGATATCGACAAAGAATTTCACGGGCCCCGCCCCGTCAATACGCGCGGCCTCAACCAGTTCTTCAGGAACCGACATAAAGAATTGCCGAAAGAAAAATGTGGCCGTGGCAGATGCGATCAAGGGAACAATCAAACCTTGATAAGTGTTTAACATCCCCAAAGATTGCACGATCTCATAGGACGGTAAGATCCGCACCTCGAGTGGCAAAAGCAGCGTGGTAAAAATCGCCCAAAAAGCCAAGGTTGCAAACCGAAGGCGGAAATAGACAATTGCATAGGCGGCCATCATCCCTAAAACAATCTTGCCAATCGCAAATCCTATTCCGAGGATGAACGAGTTCATCAACATCGAAAGCCCAGTGTTTTCCCCCGAAAAACCAGATGCCTCGAACATGGCTTTGATAAAATTATCGTCTAATTGATCCCCGATATGCAGGCTTGGACCGCGTTGGATGATCTCCGCATCAGGCACACTGGCCAACTGCAAAACCATCAGCATCGGCACCAACATGAATAGCGCACCTAAAATCAAAACAAGATGATCCATGACCGTGCTGATACGGATGCGCTTAAGGGGTTTTTGTGAGAATTTCATTGATCCGCCCTTAGGTGTAATGAATGCGCCGCTCGACCAAGCGGAATTGCACGAAGGTCAGCGCGAGAACGAGGGCCATCAACACAACCGACTGTGCGGATGAGCCACCTAAATCATTGCCACGGAAGCCATCGACATAAACCTTGTAAACGAGGGTCATTGGGTTGTTGCCTGGCTCACCCTTCACAACCGTGTCCACGATCCCAAACGTATCGAATAAAGCGTAGGTTATGTTGATGATCAGCAGGAAAAAACCAGTCGGTGCCAACAGTGGGAATGTGACTGTCCAAAACCGCCCTGAAGCAGACCGATTATCAATCAACGCCGCCTCCCGCACAGAACGTGGAATGGATTGCAAACCTGAGAGGAAAAAGATGAAATTGACAGGAACCTGCTTCCAAATTGAGGTCAGGATCATTGCGAAGGCGGTGTCATTGAAATTCACACCGACCTGAAATCGATAGCCAAAGAGAGCGAAAAATTCGGTCAGTGGCCCCCAGCTTTGGTTGAACATGATCACCGCGATGAAGCCCGCAACGGGCGGTGCGACGGCATAGACCCACATCAACAGCGTGCGATAGGTCTTTGCGCCACGGATCACGCGATCAGCTTTGACCGCTAAGACCAACGCAATGGCGAGTGAAAAGAAGGTCACAATCGCCGTAAACCAAACTGTGAAATTTGCAATTTTCAAATATTCGCTGTTGCGAAAGAGGCTTTGATAATTGCCCAAGCCTACGAAACTAGAGCCAAATCCAAAGGGGTCTTGTAGGTAAAAGGATGACTGCACCGCGTATCCTGCAGGCCAATAGAAGAACACCGCGATAATGGCCAATTGTGGCAGCAATAATGCAACGGGCAGCCAGATATTTGAAAAAAGTGCGCGTTTCATAAAATGACCTCACGAATGGGAAACGGGCGCATCAAAAATGCGCCCGTCCCGAGGAATGTCAGGAATTAACCCTGTGTCTGCGCAAAACGAGATAGAAGTTCGTTTGCTTCAGTCTCAATTGCGTTGAACGCATCTTCTACAGAAGTTTCGCCCGTCAGGATGCGGCCATATTCACGGTTCATCACATCACGGATCTGAACATAAAAGCCCATACGGTAGCCGCGTGTGTTATCGCCCGATGGCAAAGAAAGCTGCTGAATGCCAACCTCAGCTGCAGGGAAGCGATCGTAATGGCCATCTGCTTTCGCCATGTCGTAGGCTGCAGTAGTGATTGGCACATAACCCGTCTCGCGGTGCCACATATACTGCACCTCAGGCGAGGTCAGATACTCGAAGAAAGCTGCAGTTGCCGCATTTTCGGCATCAGATTTGCCTGCCATTGCAAACAAAGACGCGCCACCAATAAAGGTCTGGGTCGGCGCCGTAGTAACAGCTTCCCAATAAGGCAAGAAACCTGCCGAGAAATCAAATGGCAAATCAAGCTGCGACAGGCCACCGAAAGACCCCGAAGAGCCGAGCCAAATCGCAACCTTACCCTCTTCGAATGGGGTCTGGTTATCGCCCCAACCTGTGCCATACCATTCAAAGAACCCGCGCTCTTGCCAGTCAGTCAGAGCGGTGAAATGTGCGCGAATTGCTGGGTTGTTCACAAGGATCTGGGTGTCGATACCATCATAACCATTGTTGTTGGTCGCGAAGGGCAGGTTGTGACGTGAGAAGAAATTCTCAGTAAAAATCCAAGGCAGGTGAGATTGGGCCAAAGGAATATAACCCGCTTCAACCAGCGCTGGTGCAGTCACATCTTGAAATTCTTCCCAAGTGACAGGTGGGGTGACGCCTGCTGCTTCCAAGGCCTGAACATTGTAATACATGATCGGCGAGGAGGAGTTGAACGGCATCCCGATCATCTTGCCATCGCTGTCCGCATAGAAATACCGCACACCCGAGATGTAATCTTCGATATCGAAGTTCACACCATTGGCTTCCATCAAATCCTGAACGGGAACGGTTGCGCCCTGCGCTGCGATCACAGTTGCTGCACCTGCGTCAAACACCTGAAGGATACTTGGCTGTTCACCCGCACGGAATGCTGCGATACCTGCTGTTAGCGTTTCTTCATATGTGCCCTTGAAAACAGGGGTGATCACATAATCGCTCTGACTTGCGTTAAAATCTTCAGCAATTTGGTTGACGGTTTCACCCAGAGCGCCACCCATGGCGTGCCAGAATGTAATCTCAGTTTGCGCAACAGCGGCAGTCGACATCATCGTCAAACCAGTTGCAGCAGACAAAATTAGACGTTTCATTTGTTTTTCTCCAACAGAAACGCTGCAGGCATGCGCCTATTTGCTAGGACTAAACACAGCCCTGCCCCCACAGCATGAAAGTATCAGTGCGTCAGGCACTGAAGCGATCGATGATCCGAGGACAGAAAAAAGCCCCTGTCCTTCGGTCAGGGGCCAAGTGCCAATTCAATGTTAAACTTAGTTAACGCTATCATTTCAAATTTGTGAAAATAGGCGCCAAGATGATTTAATTCGCGAGACCGCCTCAATTCCAGAAAAATACGTCCAGAGCTCCCAATTGCCACTTAAGGTAGCAGCATTGGTTGAGCGGTATCTGCAAAGATGTAGAGCACACAGCCACGGGCGGAACGCTCTCGAAAAAAGTAAATAAAAGGGTAGATCCTAGCCCGTGAAGATTACATAGTAATTTGTTAAATATAGATTTTTTGGCTTGGAGTGGTGCCGCTGAAGGGACTCGAACCCCCGACCCCATCATTACGAATGACGTGCTCTACCAGCTGAGCTACAGCGGCCACGGGCGCGCTCTTAGCAAGGTTGTGCGCGCTTGTGTAGACCTAATGTGATCCGTGTTTAATTTACGCCACGGGCGGCCTGCACCGCGTCTGCGCCCTTACTGGCGTCCTCCTCATCATCAATTCGGAATTCAGGGCCCAAAGTTAACGTATCCTCGCCCGATACGGGCTCGACCACAGGCTCTGATGGGGCTGACTGCTGCGGGGTCGCAACTGTTTCAGGCGTTTTCACCGCAGCGGGGCTTGGGGCATCTAAGGCACCCACGATCAAAGGCAGCATTTGTTCAGGCCCTTGGAGCGCGGCCTCACTTTGCGGTGGCACCGCCCAATGCAACGTATCGAACCCATCACAATGAGTGCAGGTTGGGCGCCATTCAGCGTGAACATGACCACAGGCCTCGCACAGCCATTGCGGCCCACGCGATGCTGTAACTGCTTTTGCAAGCCAAGCCCGCACCAGACGATCTTCACCGCCTTCGCCGCGCTCAATTGCGGCCATAACAGTCAGGCTGCGCGCATCTGGCTCATCCTGTGCCAAACTGCCAAGGGCCTTGCGGGCCTCGCCAAATTCCTTCGCGGCGATTTGCAATTCCGCCTCCAAAAGGCGTGCCTCGCGGTGGCCTTGATGCTGCTTTAACAAAGGACGGAAGCGTTTGATCCGCGCCTCTGGCGTTTCTTCGGGAACGATTTCGGCAAAAGCTGCGGCTAGATCAGGGTGCGGCGCAAGACCCCATGCTTTTTGGATCACCGATGCGGCCTGCTTTGCCTTACCCTCGGCAATCGACATGCGCGCCGCCATCACTGCGGCGGGCACAAGGCTAGGAGATTGGCGATTGGCGGATTTTGCCAGCTCTGTCGCGCGGGCAATTTGGCCATCTGCCAAAGCCTCACGCGCATCGGCAAGGGCCAAGACAGCGTCACGGCGCTTATGCACATCGCGCGGCAAAGTGCCTGACCGCAGTTTTGCATTCAATGTGGCCCGTGCCCCTGCCCAATCTTCATATTGCGCCTGAAGACGCAGCAAGGTGTCCTGCATATCCGCATTTTTGGGCCGCAGGGCGAGGGCCTTTTCAGCGAGTTTCAACGCCGTGTCGGTGTCACCTGCGGCCAATTTCTGCTGCAACAAGCCCCGAACACCGACAAAACGGGTGCGCTCATCTTGAACCAAGGCTTTGAATGCTTCGGTCGCGCGGGCCTTGTCGCCCGCCATTTCCGCCCCTTGGGCAATCAATAAATTCGTCACCTCTGGCCGCGCCAGCAGCTTGGCTGCGCGCTCTGCCTTACGGATGGCCAAATGCCCTTCACCCGCGGCAAGGGCGAGGATCGAGTCCGACAATGCCTCAAACCCGCGTTTTTCGCTGCGGCGATTGAAATAACGGGTCAATGCAGTTTCATCGCCATTGAGGAAACGAATACCCGCCACGACCAGCCCTGTGAGGCGCATCAAAACCCACACCAGAACCAAAGCGGCCAGCGCCAACAACACCGACACAAAAGGTGTCAGAACAAATTCGCGCCCTGCCACCGTGATCAGCGCCACATCACCGATCTCGAGCAAATAGGTGGCCCCAATCGCCAAAAGGGCGGTGGCGGCTACGAAAATCAGCGCCTTGAGCATGGACCACAACATCACATCGCCCCCCTTAACCCGCTTGACCGATTGCGGCGCGATAGGTTTCGAAGGCCTCAGTCACAGAGAGACGCGCCTCAACCTGAGCGACCCAATCCGAAAATACGGCTTGGGCAGGGGCAGGCAGGGCCGAAAGTTCGGCCAAAGCCAAAGACAAATCGCCTTGATCAACGGCCCCTTGGGCACGGGACAAGATTGCATCTGGATCATCCCCGTCACGCGGGCTGAGCGACCGACCGCCAATTTGGCCTTGCAGGAACGCCCCGACGCGCGCGCTTAGTGTATCGCCTGCTGTTTCGCGCAAGGCAATTGGCAGCGCATCACGCGCCAAGGGCGCAAATTCCGTGCGGAGCTGCGACAGGCGCACCAGTCCCGTCTCGGCCGCAGTGTGCAACAGGGCGGGGGCGGAGATGCCTGATCCTGCCTCCGCATCAGATAGCGCCGCTGCAAACGGCGCACCGCTTTCCATCGCCAATGTCAGGCGCACAATCGCGCTGCTGGCCTGCAGGCGCGCCACTTCATTGGTGATCGTCTCACGCAATGAGGCGAGTTCGGTTTCAGCATCTTGTGAAACGGCCTCAAGCGCGCCCCGTTGGCTGTCTACTAGGGCCTGCAATGTGGCAATCTGCTGATCCAACGCGACACCATTTGCCCCCAAAAGTGAAACATCTACACCTTCGGGGCGGGCTTCAAGCGTGGCAATGCGCGATTGCAGATCGGAGAGCGCGTTGGCTTGCGCCGCAAGATCGGCGTCAAGCCCATCAAGCTTGGTGGTGATTGGGGTCAAATCAACCTGCGGCACCGAGACTGCATCAAGATCCGCACGAAGATCGGCCAAATCCGCCTCAAGCGGTGCAAGATCGACTGTGGCAGCCCCTTGGTCCGCGAGGCCTGCGCGCAGTTCATCCTGTGTTGCTTCAATGGCAGAGAGACGCGCGGCAATATCATTGGAGGGCTCCGCGCTTGGCAGAAGACTGGCCGCAGCGAAGCCAAGCCCGGCAGCAAGACCACCCCCTAAAACCATCGGCCAGACCGAATTGCGTGGCTTTGGTAAAGTCGTGGCAGCAGGCGCTGTTTCGGATTGGCTTGGCACAGCATCCGTTGCGGGCTTGGTTGCCGCTTTCGGCGCAGGTTTTGCCGTGGTCTTTACAGCCGCTTTGGGTGTCGCCTTCGCTGAGGTCGATTTGCGCGCCTGTGATGGTGTTCGTTTTGAACGCGACCCTGTGGAAGCCTGCGAAGATGTTGATTTTTTTTCCGCCATACAGACCTCTTACCCGTCAGAATCATGCTGTCCAGTTACATTGACAGCGTTTTCCAGCAGCTTAGAGCAGCCATCCCATGCGCTCAAGCCTTGCAGGCCACCCGATCGCGCCTTTAGCGAAGATATCTCGCTAGCGCATCAATCATCGCGCCTGCATTAGGGGATTGTGCCACAGATACCTGCGCCTGAAACGCGGCAGGGATGGCATCAGCGGTTGCTGCACTGATCGCAACAAGCCGCAAGTCCGCGCCCCTGTTTTCTGGCAAGGCCGCAAAAAACAAAGCTGCAGAGCGGGGTGAAAACAGCGGGACAACAATCGATCTATCGCTTTGAAAAAGTGAGGTAAATTCAGCATCAGGGGCCAGTGCAACCTGCGCGTATATCGCCAAGTGATCAGCCGTCTGGCCTGCGGCTTGCAATGTCGCGCACAGATCGCCCGCTTGGTGGCGCCCATGCAGATGGAGCACCCGCGCCGAGCGCGGCAGATCCGCCAAGATCAACGCTGAAAGATCAGTAACATCACCCTCAGCAGATCGCGCCACGAAACCCAAAGCCCGCGCCGCTTGCGCGGTTTTTTGCCCAACACAATAGGCTGTGACCCCCAAAGCCGCGTCAGGTTCCTTTGACAATTCAGCAAAGGCAGAAACCCCGTTTTCCGAGGTGAACACGACCGCATCATAGCGCGAGATATCCACATCCACGGGGATCACAGACATCGTCATCAGGGGATGGATCGAAAGCGCGGGCCGCTGCCCCAAAGCCGCCGTCATCTCATCAGCAAACCGCTGCGATTGCGCAGCAGAACGGGTCAGAAGGATCAAAGGGCAAGCATTGTCAGCCATAGCCTGCAATGATACCTGCCTTGCGAGGCGCTTACAATTGGCTTCCATCGCAGATATCTTTGGTCTGCAATGGGCGAAGGATCCACGGGGCATGACCGCAGGGCAAAGACTAACCATCTTGGGGCTGGAATCGAGCTGCGATGATACGGCCGCTGCGGTGCTGCGCCGCGAGGCTTCGGGGGATCTTGTTCTTCTGTCATCTGTTGTGGCAGGTCAAACATCCCTGCACGCCGAATTTGGTGGCGTGGTTCCTGAACTGGCCGCGCGCGCCCATGCTGAAAAATTGGATCACATGGTCGAAGAGTCCTTGGCGCAGGCAGATATCCCCTTAGCCGATATAGACGCCATCGCGGTCACTGCGGGCCCTGGTCTCATTGGGGGCGTTTTGTCAGGCGTCATGGCCGCCAAAGGATTGGCTTATGGTCTCGGCAAACCCTTGATTGGGGTTAATCATTTGGCAGGC
This sequence comes from Roseovarius sp. 10, assembly GCF_033100315.1. NCBI lineage: Bacteria > Pseudomonadati > Pseudomonadota > Alphaproteobacteria > Rhodobacterales > Roseobacteraceae > Roseovarius > Roseovarius sp. 10. Next base: position 420,400 of record NZ_JAWLVH010000003.1, on the reverse strand, counting down.
CATGCCCTGACCCCACGCCTGACAGATGGGATGCGTTACCCCTATCTGATGCTCTTGGTTTCAGGGGGGCATTGCCAGTTTTTACATGTCAAAGGCCCTGACGATTTCACGCGCCTCGGGGGCACAATTGACGATGCCCCAGGCGAGGCCTTCGATAAGGTTGCACGGATCATGGGATTGCCCCAACCTGGCGGGCCATCAGTGGAAAAGGCGGCACAATCTGGGGATGCCCGCCGATTTTCACTTCCCCGTCCGCTCTTGGATCGCGAGGGCTGCGATATGTCATTTTCAGGCCTAAAAACGGCCGTGCTGCGCCAACGTGATCAATTGGTTGCCGCCCAAGATGGGCTTTTTGAACAAGACCGCGCGGATATTTGTGCCAGTTTCCAAGCTGCAATGCGTGATGTTTTGGCCGAGAAATCACGCCGCGCCTTGGCCTTGGCAGATGGGATCACAGGATTTGCTGTGGCGGGTGGGGTGGCCGCAAATCAAACCCTGCGCAAGGCGCTTGAGGCTGTCTCGGATGAGGCCAATACGCCATTTGTCGCGCCACCATTGGCCCTATGCACAGACAATGCTGCTATGATCGCTATGGCGGGGCTAGAACGCTATCTCGAAGGGGCGCGGGATGATATGACATTATCCGCCCGCCCACGCTGGCCCTTGGATCAAAGCGCCCATGCCATGCTTGGCTCAGGAAAAAAGGGGGCGAAGGCATGATTGATATCGCAGGCGCAGGCGCCTTTGGCACAAGCCTTGCCATAGCATTGGCCCGTGCGGGTCGGCCCGTGCGCCTTTGGGCCCGCGAGGGTGCCGAAAACATGCGCCAATCCCGCGAAAATGCGAAACGTCTGCCCGATATCCGCTTGCCTAACCAAGTAGAGGTCACGGATGATTTAGACGCGCTAAGAAGCGATATTTTGCTACTGGCCATTCCCACGCAAAAGCTTGGGTCATTTTTAGATGGCTATAGGCCGCGCGCGGGTCATCTTGTTTCCTGCGCGAAGGGGATTGATTTGACCACGGGTCTTGGCCCTGCATCACTGCTGAGCGCGCGATTTCCAGACAAAGTCGCGGCACAGCTCACGGGTCCCAGTTTCGCGGTCGATATCGCGCGCGGCCTACCAACCGCCCTGACCTTGGCGTGTCAGGATGCGACCGCCGTGACTACGCTGCAAAAGGCGCTATCCACGCCCAATCTGCGCCTTTACGGAAGCACCGATGTTATCGGGGCAGAGATGGGGGGCGCCCTTAAGAATGTAATCGCCATTGGGGCAGGTGCAGTCATGGGGCGGGGCTTGGGCGAGAGCGCGCGCGCCGCCTTTATGGCCCGCGGGTTTGCCGAAATGCGCAGGATCGCACGCGGGTTTGGCGCGATGGATGACACGCTTTCAGGACTGTCGGGACTTGGCGACTTGATCCTGACCTGCACTTCGGAAAAATCGCGCAATATGCGCTTTGGCATGTCCCTAACCCAAGGCACAGCTTGGTCGGAGGACAGCACAGTAGAGGGGGTTGCGACCGCGCGGGGCTTGGCCGCGCGGGCTGAAATTGACACACCCCTTGTCGATGCCGTGGCGAGGCTCAGCGCAGGTGAAGTAGAGTTTGACGAAATAACAGAGGCGCTTTTGGCGCGCCCTTTGACCATGGAGTAAAGAAAATGCGTTACGCGTTGATGTGCACAGACAAGGCCGAAGCCCTACAAACCCGCCTTGATAACCGCGAGGCCCATTTGGCCTATATCGCCGAGACAGGCGTGGTTGAAATGGCAGGCCCACTTTTGGATGAGGCAGGCAAGATGATCGGATCGCTCGTCATTATCGAGGTCGAAACCCGCGCAGACGCCGAAGCTTGGGCCACGAATGATCCTTACGCAAAAGCAGGGCTTTTTGCGAAAACCCGTATCGAAGCATGGAAAAAGGTCATCGGCTGATGGCGTATTGGCTGTTCAAATCCGAACCCGACACGTGGAGTTGGGCGCAGCAATCTGCCCGCGGGGATCAGGGAGAGGAATGGAACGGCGTGCGCAATTATCAGGCGCGTAACTTCATGCGGCAAATGGAAATCGGGGATCAGGGGTTTTTCTATCATTCTCAGACCGAAAAGGCCGTGGTGGGCCTTGTCGAAGTCATCGCCACAAGCCACCCCGACAGCACCACGGACGACCCGCGTTGGGACTGCGTGGATATCAAAGCCCTCCGCCCCATGCCCCGCCCTGTGAGTTTGGAAATGGTTAAGGCCGAGCCTCGTCTTGCAGAAATGGCCTTGCTGCGCCAATCGCGCCTCTCGGTGCAACCCGTGACACCAGAAGCCTGGGATATCATCTGTAAAATGGGTGGGCTGGAATAAAGAAGGAGGGCCCCGATCAGATCGGAACCCTCCGCCACCCACGCGCTCTTCTCGCTCCGCACGTGTTCGAATGAGGGCCCGCCATACTGATCAGGCAGGGTGTGGATAACATAACCCCCTGCGAGCAATCAAAGAAAAAGCACGTCGAATTTTATCGATCACATAAGAAGGCCCCCAACACCGCCGTGGCAGTTGGGGGCCTGTTTGACTGATAAAGCGGTCAGGGTCAGCGATAGACGCTTTCTTTGCCAAAATGCTTGACCAACATGTAATAGATCACCGCGCGGTATTTGTTCCGCTCTGAGCGACCATAGGTTTCGATGACGCTATTGATCGCATCCATCAACTGAGGGCCATCGGCCAGACCCAGTTTCTTGATCAGAAAATTATTCTTCACCGTTTCCAATTCGGACGGTTGGCTGCCTGCCACTGTTGAGGCATCTGCATTATAAATGGACGGCCCTAGACCAATCGTCACCTTGGTCAGAAGATCCATATCCGCATCCATGCCGCATTTGTTTTTCAAATCGCCCGCATATGTGGCGATTAAATCATCACGTTTGCCCATCACAAACTCCCCCTAAAGACACATTGGCCCGAAGGGTAATCCCATCGGGCTAAGGGTAGACTGGCAAGTCACGGATAAAAAATAAACCTAAAAATAAAAGATCGAGCATTTTTGCCCGATCTTTCAATCTTTTCAGCCATATCGCGCAGGGTCGCGCGTCAGTAGCGGTAATGCTCTGGCTTGAATGGGCCTTCAGGCTGAACACCGATATAATCCGCTTGGGATTTATCCAGCTTGGTCAGCTTCACGCCAATCCGATCCAAATGCAGACGGGCCACTTTCTCGTCCAAATGCTTGGGCAGAATGTAAACCTCGTTCTTATAATTCCCGCCATTCTTCCACAGTTCAATCTGCGCAAGCACCTGATTGGTGAAAGAGGCAGACATCACGAAAGAGGGGTGGCCTGTGGCATTGCCAAGGTTCAACAAGCGGCCTTCAGACAAAAGAATGATGCGGCTGCCCGAGGGCATTTCGATCATATCCACCTGCTCTTTGATATTCGTCCATTTGTGGTTTTTCAAAGCCGCAACTTGGATCTCATTGTCGAAATGGCCGATATTGCCCACGATGGCCATATCCTTCATCTCGCGCATATGTTCGATGCGGATGACGTCCTTATTGCCCGTGGTGGTGATGAAGATATCCGCGCTTGCGACCACATCTTCCAAAAGCACCACTTCGAACCCGTCCATGGCCGCCTGCAGCGCGCAAATCGGATCAACCTCCGTGACTTTGACGCGCGCGCCCGCGCCGCGCAAACTCGCGGCGGAACCTTTGCCCACATCGCCGTAACCACAGACGACAGCAACCTTACCTGCCATCATTGTGTCAGTCGCGCGGCGGATGCCGTCAACGAGCGATTCCTTGCAACCGTATTTATTGTCGAATTTCGACTTGGTGACGCTGTCATTGACGTTGATCGCGGGGAAGGGCAACTGACCCTCACGCACCAATTGATAAAGGCGGTTGACGCCTGTGGTGGTTTCCTCAGACACGCCCTTGATCTGGTCGCGCACTTTGGTGAACCAGCCCGGGCTTTGCCCCATGCGCTTTTTGATCTGCGCTTTGATCACTTCTTCTTCTTCGGATTGCGGGACGGGGATGATGTCCTCGCCCGCTTCAGCACGCGCGCCCAAAAGAACGTAAAGGGTCGCATCACCGCCATCGTCCAAGATCATGTTGGGGCCATCGGCAAAGAGGAAGGATTTATCAAGATAATCCCAATGCTCTTCCAAGGTTTGGCCTTTGATGGCGAAAACAGGAATGCCGGCCTTGGCAATCGCGGCGGCCGCGTGATCTTGGGTGGAGAAGATATTGCAGCTGGCCCAACGCACATCGGCACCCAAAGCCGCCAATGTTTCAATCAGAACGGCAGTCTGAATGGTCATATGCAAAGAACCGACAATGCGCGCGCCTTTGAGGGGCTTTTCGGCGCCATATTCCGCACGCAATGCCATCAGGCCTGGCATTTCCGTTTCAGCAATGTCCAATTCTTTGCGGCCATAATCGGCAAGGGCGATATCTTTGACGATGTAATCGTTCACGAGTGCAGCCTCCTTGAGGGCGGATAATCATGTCTCTAAGTTGGCGTGGCCATAGCAGCCTTGCGGCCCCACGGCAATGGCACTGCGTCCATTCGCGTGGGATGCGTTGCATCTGAAGCGAAGGGCTATATGGTTTCGTAAAACGTGAAGGACAAAAGAACCTATGCCGCGCTCAACACCCATCCGTGCTTGGCAACGAATGTTATCGGGTCGAAGGCTAGACCTGCTTGACCCCACACCCGTTGATATCGAGATCGAGGACATCGCCCATGGCCTCGCATTCGTAGCGCGTTGGAACGGTCAAACGCGCGGCGATTATCCTTATTCCGTGGCTGAGCATTCGCTGTTGGTTGAACAGATTTACGACCTGCAACATCCCAACGGCCCCTTGAAATGGAATCTGGCTGCGCTTTTGCACGATGCGCCCGAATATGTGATTGGCGATATGATCAGCCCCGTTAAATCCGCCGTGGGGCCTGGATATGCGGAATTGGATGCACGCTTAACCGCTGCAATTCATCTGCGATTTGGCCTGCCTGCCGAATTGCCCAAAACGGTCAAAACACGGATCAAACAAGCGGATCGCATCAGCGCGTGGATCGAGGCCGTGCAAATCGCGGGCTTTTCAGAAACCGAAGCAGATCAATTTTTTGGCAGGCCCGAAGCCAAGCTTCTGTCGCAAATCACCCTTGCGCTGCGCCCGCCCGCAGAGGTGCGCGCAGATTTCACCGCACGGCACAACGCGCTCATCGCGCGGATTTAAGGCTTACTTCGGGCTGCGCTTCGCCAAAATCCGTTGCAACGTGCGGCGATGCATATTCAAGCGCCGTGCCGTCTCGGACACATTGCGATCACAGAGCTCATAAACGCGTTGAATATGTTCCCAACGCACGCGGTCAGCACTCATCGGGTTTTCGGGCGGTGGGGGGAGATCATCATCACTGGCCAAAAGCGCGGCGGTGATGTCATTTGCATCCGCTGGTTTCGACAAATAATCAGTCGCGCCAATCTTTACAGCAGCGACCGCAGTTGCAATCGCGCCATAACCCGTCAAAACAACAATCCGCGCATCGGGCCGTTTCGCGCGGAGCGCTTCCACAACATCCAAGCCATTGCCATCTTCAAGCCGCAAATCGACAACCGCATAAGCAGGCGGGCGGGCCATCGCGATTGCTTTCCCTGCTGTCACAGTTTCAGCGGCTTCAACCTCAAACCCACGCTTTTCCATGGCGCGCTGCAATCGGCGCAGAAACGGCTCGTCATCATCCACCAAGAGAAGTGACTTATCAGGCCCGATATCCCGTAAACTGCGCTCTTGCGACATTGGCGTTCCTCCCATGGAGCCAGTCTGCCCAAGGCTCTGGCGGCCAAAATTGGTCTGTATAGCTTAATTAGGGAGAAAATCTGCGCGGGTCAAATGCACGATGTCCATGACCCACGCAAAGTGATTTGCAAGCAAAGGTTTAGCTGCTTGCATCGAGGAAACACTGCACCGCATCTGCCATCTCTGCAGGGGCGGTATCGCGGCGGAAGAATTCGACAAACCCTGCATCAGGCAACACCAAATAGGTAAAAGTCGAATGATCCACCAAATAATATGGATCGCTCCCATCATCATGGCTGTTGTAATAGGTGCGATAAGCACGGCTTGCAGCGGCAACTTGTGCGTCACTCCCCGTCAGGCCGATCATATCAGGGTGGATGTTTTCGGTAAATTCGCGCAACCTTTCGGGCGTGTCGCGCTTGGGATCAATTGAAATGAAAACAGGCAAGACGGCTTCACCGCGTGCGGCAAGAATATCCACGACTTCTGCATTGCGCACCGTGTCCAGCGGGCAAACATCAGGACAAAACGTGTAGCCAAAATAAAGCAAGGTTGGCTCAGTGATCAGCGACTCACTTGTGACCAACGCGCCGTCCTCGGTGATCAATTCAAACGGGCCGCCAATGGTATCAGACCCGCCCGCGATAACGGTTGAGCGGCATTGCGCATAGGCATCCTCGTTTTGAACAAGCCCCGCGCCGCCAAGCGCGCTTGGTTGTTGAAACAATGTCAAAGGCGAGCGCCCTTGCAAGATCAATGCCGTTGTCCCGCCCAAAACCAGAACGAGAATTGCAAAGGCACCAATTGCAAAATACCGTGTCATGAAGCAGCCTTTCACCGCGTTAGTCCCATGTGGGGCAATCTATGGCGAGACCCGCAGAAATTCATCCCCACCCGACTGTGACAGAAAGCCCCAATGACCAAAGACCCCGCCCAAAGATTATTTGCCGATGATGCGCGCAGCGATTGGGTGCGATTAGAGACGCTGTTGCTGTTGCGCTGGTTGGCGATCATTGGCCAGACGATCACTGTCGCAATTGCCGCCTATTTCATTGGCCTTCGGGTGGAATTGGGCCTGTGCTTTTTGGCCATTGGCGCGAGTGTCATCTCTAATCTTGTCGCGATGGCTATTTTCCCACGCAGCCAGAGATTGTCTGATCGCGATGCGATGCTTACCCTTCTTTTTGACCTTACACAGCTGGGGTTTTTGCTGTTTCTGACAGGGGGGTTAAACAATCCTTTCGCCTTGTTGATCTTGGCGCCTGTAACCATTTCGGCCACCGCACTGACGCTAGGCTCAACTGTCATGCTTGGCGGGATTGCCATTGGTTTGATTACAGTTTTGGCCTTTTACCATGTGCCACTGCGCAGTTTGGACGGATCAGTTCTACAAATCCCCCCGCTTTTCTTGCTTGGGTTTTGGATTGCGATTGTCATCGGCATCGTCTTTCTATCCTCCTATGCGCGGCGCGTGACCAAAGAGACGCATTCGATGAATCAGGCTCTCTTGGCCACGCAAATGGCCCTTGCGCGGGAACAAAAGCTCACCGATCTTGGGGGCGTGGTCGCTGCAGCGGCCCATGAACTGGGCACACCCTTAGCCACGATAAAACTTGTCTCTAGCGAATTGGCCGATGAACTGGCCGAGGCGCTATCAAGCCGACCCGATCTGTTCGAGGATGCAAAATTGATCCGTGACCAAGCGGATCGGTGCCGTGATATCCTTCATTCCATGGGGCGTGCGGGCAAGGATGATTTGCAAATGCGATCCGCCCCCTTTGGCGAAGTGCTCCGCGAAGCGGCGGAACCCCATGCTGATCGGGGTATTGACCTGCTCTATGATCTGGCGCCCGCCCTACCCGATGTAGGCGATGAGGACAGTGCCCCGCCTGTGATCTATCGCAAGCCTGAAATCATCCACGGCCTTCGCAATCTTGTCCAAAACGCGGTAGACTTTGCCAATGCGACAGTCTGGATTGAGGCAACATGGGATTTGGCCGAAATCCGTCTTTGCGTCATTGACGATGGCGCGGGTTTTCCCTCTGAGGTGTTAAGCAGGCTGGGCGATCCATTTTTACGCCGCCGCACCAGACAATCCAACAGCCCGCAACGTGTCGGGTATGAAGGCATGGGACTTGGCCTATTTATCGCCAAAACCCTATTAGAGCGTTCGGGCGCGCGGGTTAGCTTTCGCAATTCCAGCGACCCATTCCTGACAGCGGCGGAAAAAGGCGCAAAGCGCGGCGCGGTGGTTGAGGTTGTTTGGCCAAAGTCGCGGATTTGTTTGTCTGAAGAGGAACGAAATACGCCCCTCGGACAAAACAAACCTTTTTCTCCGTGAAAAACCCTCAAAATTTACGATAATTAACAGAATATTAAGATTTAATCCCCAGTGTTATCCCCAAGGGGTGTTTATGCCCTTCACGCAGCGCGCGTTCATTCTGAACAGTGAGCGCGCCAATATTAATTGGACGATGCACATCTCTGGGGGGTGAGGGTATGGCCGCAATCGGCGCAAACCCGCTATTCATTGTCGGTGGTGTCAGCTTCTTGGCGGCTTTGGTGGCCAGCCTGATGGTTCAGTTTGTCATTTTGCAACAAGGTCGCAAACTGGGGGGGCGGATGGATCGCATCCCGCAAGATGCGATGCGGGAATATGTGTTTCGCGAAAATTACCTGATTTCAGATGTCGAAGCCACTGATTGGTATTTGGCCGATCCCGAGGATCGCGCAGGCGCTTGGCGCAATCTTGCCCTAGGCTTAGAGCATCTGCACCCAGATATCCGCCGCAAGATGGATCGTTTGTCACGCCATGGCGAGGGGTTCCTGCTGATCGGTCGATTGGGGCAAGATGAAATCTCGCTCAGTGGCGGGTTTGAAGATGGGCAGATCACCATAACTGTCTCGCCGCTCACCCATAGCGGTCAGCGCAGCATTGTTGACCATGACAGCCTTGAACGCCTGCAAGAAGAAACAAAAACATTGCGCCACGCTATGGAAGCAAACCCCTATCCGATTTGGCGCCATGACGTGGACGGGAAAATTATTTGGGCCAATGCCGCCTATTTTGACCTTGTCGAGCGTTTGCGCGGTGAAACGGGGGTGGTGTTATGGCCAATCCCCGATGTGTTCTGCGACAGTCTGGCCGAGGCCGGCGCACAAGAGGACAAAGCGCGCGTTGGGTTGCTGCCAGACCATCCTCCCAGCGGGGGCACAGGGCCTGATGGCAAATTGTGGTATGAGGTGCGCCAACATCGCACCGCGCCCGTAGGTGAAACCGCAGAATTGGAACCGCCAACAGATGGGTCACTCTATATCGCCACGCCGTGCAATCGTCTTGTCGCCGCAGAACGCTCTTTGCGGAACTTCGTTCAGACCCTGTCGAAAACCTTTGCCCATCTGCCTGTTGGTTTGGCCATATTCGACCGAAAGCGCGAATTAATCTTGTTCAACGCTGCCTTGGTTGAGCTTTCCACGCTTGACCCCCGTTGGCTTAGCGGGCGACCCAGCCTCTTTGAATTTCTTGATCAATTGCGTGACAACCGCCGTATGCCAGAACCACGGGATTACCGCGCGTGGCGCTCAAGCCTGATCGCGTTGGAAAAAGGCGCAGAAAACGGCAATTACGAAGAAATCTGGAACCTACCTGATGGTCAAAGCTTTCGCGTCTTGGGCCGTCCCCACCCTGATGGAGCGGTTGCGCTGATCTTTGAGAATATAAGCTCGGAAATGTCGCTTACACGAAAATTTCGCGCAGATATGGAGATCTACCAATCCGCCTTGGATCATGACGAACAGGCAATTGCGATTTTCAATGGCAATGGTGAGCTTGAGGTTTCCAACGCCGCCTATGCGATGCTGTGGGAAGATGACCCGCGTGAGCGGTTGACGCGCGATGATTTTGCGCAAGCCCTCCAAATCTGGGAGGGGCGCTGTCTGCCGCATCTTGTCTGGGAGGAGTTGCGCCAAACCATGACACAGGCGCAAGGCGAAGTGCGCTCTAGCATGAGTGATGTGGTCTGGATGTCGGATGGCAGACGGCTCAATATCTATCTCACGCCCCTGAAATCGGGGCGCACGATGATAAAATTCCGCACGAGTCTGCAAAAATCAGGGCAACGCCCCCCACCCCCACAGGCGGTTGAGCCCAGTACCGAGACACGGGCAACGTCACCAATCACAATGCTGATGAATTACGCCACATCACAAAACGGGTAAATATCGAAGGCCGATCCCTTCTCTATGGCTTGCGCCCCGTCTGATCCCTTGTAAACTTGGCGCAATGTCTGATGGATCCGCTGCACCCCTCTCTGATTTACCACCTTGCCATGCGCATCTGCGCTTGGCTTCGCCCGAAGCCATGTCAGAATTTGCAGAGGCCCTCGCGCCGCTTTTGGAGCCAGGTGATGTTTTGGCGCTTTCTGGTGATCTTGGCGCAGGTAAAACCCATTTCGCGCGTGGGGTGATCCGAACCCGACTCGCGCAAATCGGACGCGTGGAGGACATCCCCTCCCCAAGTTTTACGCTGGTGCAAATCTATGAGGCCTGCCCCTGTGAGATTTGGCATGTTGATCTGTATCGCCTCGGTGATCCGCGTGATGTGGATGAGTTGGGCCTTATAGATGCGTTTGAAACCGAAATATGCCTGATCGAATGGCCCGAACGGATGATAGCCGATCTGTCAACGCGCACAATCTGGCTTTCGTTCCTCTATGACCAAAGCGCGCCTGATCAGCGGCATATCAGGCTCTGTGCGTCCCAAGATCATCCCAAACTTCCGCAACTTTGCGCCTTGGCCGAGAGGTATCCATGACCACGCTCTCACCAGAGGCACGCGCTTTTCTCGACCGCATGGGATGGGGCATGGCCAAGCCAAGCCCAGTTGCAGGCGATGCTTCGGCGCGCAACTATACCCGCCTGCATCTCACAGACGACTATAGTGCGGTTCTGATGCAGACGCCCAAGAGCGAAATCAAAAGCCAAGCAGCGTTTCGCGATGTGGCCGCCTATTTGCGCGGCTTGGGCTTGTCGGCGCCCACAGTTTTTGGCGAAGATGCTGATGCAGGTTTCCTCTTGGTTGAGGATTTTGGTGATCAAACCTACAGCGCAATTTTGGATCAAGGCCTGACCCATGAGGTTGAGATTTATCGCACCGCGCATGATCTTTTGGCGGTTTTGGCGCGGACGGGCGCAATGGGTGGGTTACCCATTTTGGCCGCCGCTGAATTGGCGCGATTGACCGCAGTCACCTTTGAAGAATTACCCGAAGATCACGCGCTGAAATCTGAACAAGCCGCCTTTCAAAACGACCTGCAAGGCCTTTCAACATGGATCTTGCGGGGCGTGCCTGTGACGGTGTTGCGCGATTTCCATGCGGGAAATCTGATTTGGCTACCTGACCGTACAGGGCTGCAACGTGCGGGCGTGATTGATTTTCAAGACGCACTCTGCGGCCCCAAAGGCTATGATCTTGTCTCGCTGATTGATGATGCACGCCGCGATCTGTCGCTGGAATTGCGCACCACATTGATCCGCGATCATGCGCATATTTTGAACATCAGCGAAGATGATATGATCCTGAGGACAAGCCTGCTCTCGCTGCAACGCAACTTCCGTATTTTGGGGCTGTTCCGCCGCCTCGCGCGGACAGGGAAAACAGGGTATCTGCGGCATATGCCACGGGTTGCCGCCCATATTCTTCGCGCTTTAGACCATCCAACGCTTGCGCCTTTGGCCACAACAGCGCGTGCGATCTGCGCGCATTATCTGCAATCCAACGCCGATCACGCCCCCCGCGGTGCAATGATCATGGCCGCAGGGTTTGGCACGCGTATGGGGGCGTTAACCAAAACCACGCCAAAGCCGTTGCTGCGGGTGGCGGGACGGGCCTTGATTGACCATGCGCTTGATGTTGCGCGCGCGGGGCATGCCGCGCCATGCGTGATCAACACCCATTATCACGCCAATCAAATGCGCCACCATCTGCGCAAAGACGAGGTTATACTCAGCGAAGAGCAGCCAGAGATTTTGGAGTCAGGCGGCGGTATTCGCCATGCCCTGCGCTACTTCTCGGATACTGCGATTTTTACACTGAATTCTGACAATGTTTGGACGGGCCCAAACCCCTTTGCCACGCTATCTGCTGCTTGGCGGCCCACAGAAATGGATGCGCTGATGCTGCTCATCCCACGGGACAAGGCCACAGGCCGTCAGGGGGATGGTGACTTGGGCCTTGATGCATCGGGGCGGATTTTGTTTGACGACCCCCAAAAGCCCTATGTGTTCACAGGCGCACAAATCCTAAAGACCGCACCAATCGCCGCCATGGATATCCCCAAGTTCGGCCTTCGGATGCTGTGGGAAACCCTTGCGCGAGAGGGAAGGCTATTTGGTGTCATCCATCAGGGCGGATGGGCCGATGTTGGGCATCCAGAGGGGATCACGTCAGCAGAAGAATTGCTTGCCACCGAAAAGGTCGCCCTCACATGAGCGGGAGAAGCCTCTTTGCCACCCCCATCGGGGTAGAGTTTACCTCAGCATTGATTGCAGGGCTGGACGCACGGCTTGCAGGGCAACCACCCGAGGCGATTGCGCACGTGGAAATTTGGGTGAACTCCGCCCGAATGGAACGAAATCTGCGCGCCCAATATCTGCGCAAAGAGGCGGCGTTTTTGCCCCGCATTCGGCCCTTCGAGGCCATGGCGCATCTGCCTGATTTGGGTGGTATGGCACAACCTGCCTCAGATTTGCGGCTGCGTTTGCATTTGGCGCAACTGGTCGGGCGACTTTTGGATGCAGCCCCTGATTTAGCACCGCGTGCCTCGATCTGGTCGCTTGCCGATAGCCTTGCCGATTTATTGGCCGAAATGCACGAAGAACGAGTCGCGCCCGAGGTGCTAGAGCGTCTGAATGTCGAAGGACATTCAGAACATTGGCAGCGCAATCTAGAGTTCATCAAAATCCTGCGGCACTATTTTGAGGACAACCCCGAGCTGCTCACCCAAGCTGCACGCCAAAGCAGTTTGATTGATCGTTTAGCGCAACATTGGCAGGACAACCCACCTGACCATCCCGTGATTATTGCGGGTTCAACAGGGTCACGCGGGGCCACCGCGCGTCTGATGAAGGCGGTTGCAGGGCTTAATCACGGCGCGGTGGTTCTGCCAGGATTGGATTATGATCTGCCGCATGACATTTGGCAGGCGCTTTTGTCGGGCGATGGCCCCACGGGCGGCCTGACGGGGCAAGACCATCCGCAATACCGATTGGCGAAATTTGCGCATGACTTGAATGTGAACCCTTGGGAAATCCCCCGTTGGATTGAAACCACGCCCCATAATGAAAACCGCAATCGCCTTGTATCCCTTGCCCTAAGACCTGCCCCACAAACGGATCAATGGCTTGAGGAAGGGCCAAAACTTAGCGATCCCCAAGGCGCTCTGCGCGATGTAACCTTGATTGAAGCTGAAACCCCGCGCGAGGAGGCGATGAGCATCGCCCTCGGACTGCGTCACGCCATCGAGGCGGAGAAACGGGTCGCGTTAATATGCCCTGATCGGATTTTGGTGCGTCAGGCCTGTGCCATTCTTGCCAGATGGTCGCTCTATCCTGACGATTCTGCGGGCGTGCCCTTGGGGGAAACGGCAACGGGGCGCTTCTTGCGCCATGTCAGTGATCTAATGCTTGCGCCTTTAACGGGCGAGCAGTTGTTGATCATGCTCAAACACCCCCTTTGTCATTCTGGCGGCGAAGATCGGGGCGCGCATCTGCGCCGCACCCGTGAGCTAGAACAAAAGATGCGGCGGTGTCTGTGGGCGTTCCCAAAACGATCTCAGATTATGGATTGGGCAGCGAAGCAAACCGATGATCCAGACCTGATGATCTGGGCGGACTGGGTTTGCCGCGAATTGATAGATCGGCCCGTGTTGCCACAATCGGGTGCGATGGTTGAGTTCGTGCGCGCCCATATCGCCTGGGCCGAGCGTTTGGCAGCGGGCCCTCAGGCCACAACCGAGGCCGAAGCATCGGGCGCACTTTGGCGCCAAAATGCGGGCGAAGAGGCGCTACGCCTGATGAACCGCTTAGGCGAAGAAGCCGATGCCGCAGGCGCAGTGAGCTTGCGTGATTATCGTGACCTCTTTTCTGGCATCCTCAGCGAGGCCCTTTTGCGCAACCCCGTTCGACCACATGCAGATCTGTTGATCTGGGGGCCGATGGAGGCGCGGGTGCAAGGCGCAGATCTTTTAATCCTTGCAGGGCTGAACGAAGGGGTTTGGCCCAATTCAAGCGGCGCTGATCCATGGCTTAATCGCGCCATGCGGGCTGAGGCGGGGTTGCGCCTCCCAGATCGGCGCATCGGCCTTGCCGCGCATGATTTCCAACAGGCACTCGGCGCGCAGGAAGTTTGGCTCACCCGCGCCAAACGCGATGCAGAGTCCGCCACCATCCCGTCCCGATGGCTCAACCGCTTGGTGAATCTCCTTCGTGGCAGCAGCGATGCAAGCCGCACGGCCTTGAGGGAAATGACCGAACGGGGCGCGTTTTGGTTAAGCCTTGCCGCAGAGATCGACAAACCAGAGGCACAAGACCTAAAGCCACGCGCCAAACGACCTGCCCCAAAGCCCCCCGCCGATGCGCGACCAAAATCCCTTTCGGTGACGCGCATAGAGACCCTCGTGCGCGACCCTTATGCGATTTACGCCCGCTATGTATTGGGTCTTTATAAATTGGGCGAATTAAACGCCCTGCCCAGTGCCGCAGATCGGGGAACCGCGCTGCACCGCGTGTTGGAACGCTTCGTTGACCAATGCCGCAGTGCCGAAGATTTCAGCGACCTGACATCCGCCCGAACAAACCTTTTGACCTTGGCCGATGAGGTATTCGCCACAGATGTCCCATGGCCCTCGGCCCAACGGATGTGGCGCGCCAGAGTCGTTAAATTCGCCGATTGGTTTCTTGAAGGAGAAGCGAAGCGGCGCCAAACCCAAACCCCTGAATTGCTTGAGGCCAAAGGATCTTGGCCGATTGCCGAAATTGATTTCACCCTCACAGGCAGTGCAGATCGAATTGACCGCGATCAAAACGGGAATTTATGGATTTACGACTATAAGACAGGATCCGCTCCAACGCCCAAGCAAGAAGCGAACTTTACGAAGCAACTTTGGCTTGAGGCTTTGATGGCCGAAGCGGGCGCTTTTACGGGCAAACCTGAAACCGTTGCAGGGCATGGCTATCTTGCACTTGGGAAACAATCAGATGGCAGCGATTACATCACTGCAGATGATCTGCGCGGCATGTATGAAAGCTTCCTGACACTCATCCGCGCCTATCAGTCGCCCGACAAAGGCTATATCTCGCGGCGCGCTGTGTTTGATCAGAATTTTGACGGCGATTATGATCACCTCGCACGCTACGGGGAATGGGACGAAACAGAGCTTCCACCACAGGAGGCTGACCCAGAATGACCCTGACCCCGCAAAAATTTGACGAAGCCACACTGGCGCAGGTGATTTCAGCGGATCCTTTGCGCTCGACTTGGCTGTCGGCCAATGCTGGATCCGGAAAGACGCGGGTTCTGACAGATCGCGTATCGCGCCTCTTGCTGCAATCTGTGCCGCCTGAACGGATTTTATGCCTGACCTATACCAAGGCTGCCGCGGCGGAGATGCAAAATCGCCTTTTTGCACAACTTGGCAAATGGGCGATGTTAGCCGATGCCGAGTTAATCAAAGCCTTGGCGAAATTAGGGGTAGCCGAGGACGACCTTGGCACAGACACGCTCGCCCATGCCCGCACGCTGTTTGCGCGGGCGGTCGAGGCACCGGGCGGTTTGAAAATCCAGACAATCCACTCCTTTTGCGCCTCAGTTTTGCGGCGCTTTCCTGTTGAGGCGCACATATCGCCCGCCTTTGAGGAAATGGACGATCGCGACCAGACCGACCTCATCTCGGAAATCCTCGAAGATATGGCCACCGATAGTCTTGGACAGGGCCGTATCGCATTGGATGCGGTCGCCCCGTTTGTGTCTGACCTCGATGGGCACGAACTGGCCAAGGCGGTCATCAACAAGCGAGAGGCGTTTGATCCTGCCGCCACAGAAGCCCAACTGCGCCAGTTTTTTGAGCTTGGAACCAAGACCTTTGCAGATCTGATCGCTGAAACATTCATGGGGGATGAACAGGCACTTTGCGATAAATTGGCCAAGCTGTTGAGCTATGACAACAACAGGCAAAGAAAGTCCAAGATCACACTAGAAACCTATGATTGGTCAAAACACAGCCTTGCTTCCATCGCTGCGATAGAAGATGTTTTCGTCAACGGATCAACGGCGAAAACCAATCCAGATCAGGCCAAAGGCGCCACAATTTTCAACACAGATGTGCGCAAGGCAATGGGGGATGATTTCCCTGCCCTCTGTGATTTCATGGAGCGCCTTGCAACAGCGCGGCAGACCCGCCGCGCCTTGACCATGTTTGAAAAATCAAACGCGCTTCATCAATTCGCGGCAGAGTTTCTCACCCGATATGATCGCGCCAAGGAACGGCGCGGTTGGCTTGATTTTGACGACCTGATCCGGCTGACCAATCGACTTTTGACCAAAACCAGTCTGGCCCAATGGGTGTTGTTCCGCCTTGATGGCGGCATCGACCATATGCTTGTGGATGAGGCGCAAGATACGTCTCCCGCGCAATGGCAGATCATTGCAAAACTGGCAGAAGAATTTGCGGCGGGCCAATCCGCGCGCGATGGTTTGACCCGCACAATTTTCGTTGTGGGGGACAAAAAGCAATCCATCTATTCTTTCCAAGGGGCCGATCCCGAAGGGTTTGATCGCATGCGCGATGAGTTTGATCATCGCCTTGCCGCGGTGCAGTCGAAACTCCATAAAAACGTGCTGAAATATTCGTTCCGCTCGGCGCCAAGCATTTTGCAATTGGTTGACCGCGTGGCCGCCGATCAAGCCTATGCAGGTTTGGGTCAAGATGTGGAACACGCGGCCTATTTTAGCGACCTTCCCGGGCGGGTGGATATTTGGCCCGCAATTCCAAAAACCGAAAAAGCGGATATCCCCGAATGGGACAGCCCCGTGGATTTGGTTCATGACAGCCACCACACCGTGATTTTGGCTGATCAAATCGCTGATTTCATCTCGGAGAAAATCAATTCAAAGCAGATGATCCGCCTGAAAGGGGTAGACCCGCGTCCTGTGCGACCGCGTGATTTTTTGATCTTGCTGCGCAAGCGCAGTGATTTGTTTCACCAAATCATCCGTGCGCTCAAGTCACGGAATTTGCCCATCATGGGCGCGGATCGCCTGCGCATCAGCGCAGAACTGGCTGTGCGCGATCTCACGGCATTGATGAACTTTCTTGCGACACCAGAAGACGATCTTTCACTGGCCGCTTTTTTGCGCTCTCCCCTTGGCGGTTTGAGCGAAGACCAACTTTACGAGTTAGCCCATGGCAGGGCGGGCACGCTGTGGCAGGCGCTCTCTAACCACTCTGCTTACGCGGGGATCGTGTCCACGCTGCGGGAGTTGCGGAACAAGGCCGATTTTGAGAGGCCCTACGAGATTCTGGAAAATATCCTCACCCAAAAAGGTGGCCGCCGCGCTTTGATTGCGCGGTTGGGGCAAGAGGCCGAGGATGGGATCAACAGCCTGCTGCAACAGGCGATGAGCTATGAGCGCCACGATGTGCCTAGCATTGCGGGCTTTGCTGCATGGCTTCGGCACGGGGATGTGACCATCAAGCGGGACATGTCAGGGGATGATGACCAAATCCGCGTCATGTCCATTCACGGGGCCAAGGGTTTAGAAGCCCCGATTGTGATCCTGCCCGATACAGCGCGACAGAATAGTCGTGGCGGGGGTGGGGTTAACCTGCTTGAACCCAAAGACGGGCCACTGGTTTGGGCGAATTCGTCAGACGACCTCGATGCCGATCTGCGCGAAGCCTACGAGGCGCGCAAAGCCGCGCAGAATGAGGAAGAAAACCGCCTGCTTTACGTTGCAATGACCCGTGCAGAGACTTGGTTGGTCATTGCAGCCGCAGGTGATTTATCCGCAAAGTCGGGCGACAAACTATGTTGGTATGATCAAATTCGCGCCGCCGCAGAAAACCTGCCCAATGTGAAAGCCATAGACATGGCAGGGCAAACGGGGCTGCGACTGGAGAATGGCAACTGGGATAGTCACGCTCTCGACACATCTGACCCTGAACCCGCCTCGCCTCAAGGTGTTTCTGCACAGGTGAAAGCAGCCCTCGCCTCATGGGTGCGACAAGCACCGCCTCAACAGGCAAAAGACAAACCTGCGCTCAGCCCTTCAGATTTGGGGGAGACACCCGCACCCAGCCCGCAAGAGGCGGCCCTCAAAACCCAATGGGGCGATGCGGAGGCAGCCAAACTGCGGGGGCGGCGTCTGCATCTGTTGTTAGAGCATTTGCCCAAAACAACACCCGCCGCATGGGCTGCAACCGCGCCGATGATTTTGGCGGCTGAGGGTGATTGCAGCCCAGAGGAATGCGCAGCCCTCTTGAGAGAGGCAGAGCGCGTCTTGACCCACCCCAATTTGCGTGAGCTGTTTGTGGAAGATGCCTTGGCCGAAGTGCCGCTGACAGCCTTTAGCAAAACATTGAACCATCAGGTCTATGGCGTAATCGACCGCTTGATCCTTCGCGATGCAGAAGTGTTGGCGGTGGATTTCAAATCCAATCAAATCGTGCCGCAAAGCCCTGCTGAGGTTTCCGAAGGTTATTTGCGCCAAATGGCGGCCTATGGCGAAATGCTCAGGGCGCTATATCCATCACGGGTCGTGAAATTGGCCATTTTGTGGACAAGCGGGCCAAGCTTGATGGAACTGCCCGATGATCTGTTAGAACAAGCGCTGCAAAGAGCCGCAGGGAAAGGCGTGGGTTCTTGACGCGGGGCAACGGCATTCATAGGTTCCGTGTTAACCACTGGCATCCCAAGGAGGGCTATATCATGGCCACGACCGCAGTTACTGATGCGACCTTCGATAGCGAAGTTCGCCAATCCTCTATCCCCGTCATCGTTGATTTTTGGGCAGAATGGTGTGGCCCTTGCCGCCAAATTGGCCCCGCTTTGGAAGAGCTCTCATCCGAGTTTGAGGGCAAGGTGAAAATCGTCAAAGTGAATGTTGATGAAAACCCATCCTCGCCGATGGAGTTGGGCGTGCGCGGCATTCCTGCATTGTTCATGTTCAAAGATGGCGAAGTGATTTCAAACAAGGTCGGCGCAGCGCCTAAAGCCGCGCTTCAGAAATGGATCGAAGACACGATCTAATTCACCTCGCAGATGGGATCAAAAGGGCGCCTGATCTTGGCGCCCTTTTTCGTTACTCATAGACCCGCATGGCAAGCGTGGTTCCGTCTGCGCGTATCAAACTGGTTGCGCTGCAAATCCGCAATGCGCGTGATTTCGGCCATGACCGCTTGCGGAACGCTGAACCTGATGAGGCCCAAAAAAACCAGTCCACCGCGCATATCAGTCCAGCGCAACAAGCAACAGGATCGCCGCAACAAGTCCAGCGCCCACCATAACGCCGCGCGGCAGTTTGAATTCAACCTCTGCCTTCAGCCATGCTATAACAGTGGCCGTGGTGACTTGTGTTTCGTCCGTGTCGGATTGTGAAGCGTTGTTTTCCATATGTAATACCTTCCCAGAATTTAGCAGTGATACAGATATGGGCAGGCCAAAACGCAACAAAAACACAATCGATTGCTAAATTCTGATACTTTTTAGCTATAGATTTTTTCGCGCAAAATAAAAGGGCGCCCTGATAGGGCGCCCTTTCTCGTATGCCTCTGCCTGAAGGGAGGGAGGGAGGATCAGGCAGAGGTCGCGTTCTTCAATCAGCCTTTGGTGAAGTCAGGATAGGCTTCCATGCCCAACTCTGCCACATCAAGGCCACGGATCTCGTCCTCTTCGGATGGGCGTAGACCCATGATGCCTTTGAGGATGATCCAGACGATCAACGAGGTGACGAAGACGAAGGCACCGATTGCCACGATACCGATGATCTGCGCGCCCCAGTTGCCTGTGTAGAAGGCCACGGCAAGTGTGCCCCAGATACCCGCTACGAGGTGAACGGGGATTGCACCCACAACATCGTCAATCTTCATTTTGTCGAGCATTGGCACCGCAAAGACCACGATGACACCACCCACAGCACCTGTCAGCAGGGCGCCGAACAAGGACGGGGCAAGAGGCTCGGCAGTAATCGACACGAGACCTGCGAGAGCGCCGTTCAGCACCATGGTCAAGTCAACCTTACCATATAGAACCTGCGTCAGGATCAGGGCGGCAACGGCACCTGCTGCTGCGGCCATATTGGTGTTGGCGAAGATACGGCTTACATCCGCAACGTCACCCACAGTGCCCATGGCCAACTGCGAACCGCCGTTAAAGCCGAACCAACCCAGCCACAGGATGAATGTGCCAAGCGTCGCCAAGGCAAGGTTAGAACCAGGCATTGGGTTCGTCTTGCCATCTTTGAACTTGCCCAAACGGGGGCCAAGGACGATAGCACCTGCGAGTGCTGCAAAGCCACCTGCTGCGTGTACGAGGGTTGAGCCAGCGAAGTCGGAGAACCCAAGTTCAGACAACCAGCCGCCGCCCCACTGCCAAGATGCTTCGATCGGGTAGATAAAGCCAGTCAGCACGACAACAAAGACCAAGAATGGCCACAGTTTGATGCGCTCGGCCAAGGTGCCCGAAACAATCGAAGCGGTTGTGGCACAGAACATCAACTGAAAGAAGAAGTCGGAACCAACAGATGCATAATCCAATGCGGTATCTTCTGGGGACACGCCGACAGGCTCAAGCGAGGTTGGCGCGAAGGCCCCAAGCCAGCCGCCGATGCTCCAACCATCGCCTGGATACATCAGGTTAAAGCCAACCAACCAATACATGATCGCGGCCAAGGAAAAGAGCGCGATATTTTTGGTCAGCTGCATGGTTACGTTCTTGGAACGCACCAGACCCGCTTCCAACATGGCGAAACCTGCCGCCATCCAGAACACGAGGAAACCACCCATCAAGAAAAGAAGGGTCGTCAGAATATAAGATGTGTGAAGCGCAGGTTCACCCGTAGCAACGGTGGCGTCCTGTGCAAGCCCCATCGAAGGCAGCGCGACCGAAGCGGCCACGGCGGCGAGGGGAAGGAGGAATTTGGTATTCATTGGAATGATGTCCTTCTTGTCGAAAGAGCGCTCAAAGCGCATCGTCGCCTGTTTCGCCCGTGCGCACGCGCAACGAAGACGCAACGTCCAGAACGAAAATCTTGCCATCGCCGATTTTGTCGGTTTTGGCGGTTTTGTGGATGGTGTCGACCACCTGGTCGGCAAGACCATCAGCGACCACGATTTCCAGTTTGACTTTCGGCACGAAGTTCACGGCATATTCCGCGCCGCGATAGATTTCAGTATGACCAGATTGCGAGCCAAAGCCTTTGATCTCGGTCACCATCATGCCGCGCACGCCGATCGAAGTGAGCGCCTCGCGCACTTCTTCCAGCTTGAACGGTTTAATTGCTGCAATGATGAGTTTCACGTCATTTACCCCTTGCGGTTGATGCTGTCCCCTAAGGACGTCACGGCTCTCACAACACTGTGAGACGGGGGTGGCGACAACAAAACGGGCGGTTTCCAAGGGGCTGGAACGGGAAAAATGCAAAAATTTTGCGCAAATTTTGGTATCTGCCTAATTATTAATCACATGATTTATGACTTCTTTGGCTGCTCCCCCCTCCACAAGTGAGTCGAAAAGGCCTATTTTGTAGAAAAATTGGCAGGTCAAAATGAGCAAACCCCCTTCAGGCAGACGGCCCCTCGTGGCCCCGCGCCGCAATTCCGCTTCTGCATCACGCAGTGGCAGCGGTGCAGCTCGGCCTGCGCGGCGCAGTTCCAAGAAGAAGAAAAAACCAAGCGGCAATCATTCGCTGCTTGGGCGGTTTTTCCGTTGGATTGGGCGTATGGTGTTTGCCGTGGCGTGGCGTGGCGCGCTTTTGCTTGCGCTGATCCTATTTGGCTTCACCTTCTACTATTATAGCAAGCTGCCCCCCGTGTCTGACCTGTTAGACGCGCGCGCGCGCGGCTCCGTGACGATGTTAGATCGCTACGGCGAGGTTTTCGCATGGCGCGGCGAGCAATTTGGCGGCGCAATCACACCTGACACTGTCAGCCCTCACCTCTTGCATGCGGTTGTCGCAACCGAAGATCGCCGTTTTTACAATCATTTTGGCGTGAGCCCGCGCGGCATTTTGGGCGCAATGATCATTAATATGCGCGAGGGGCGCGGGCCCTTGCAGGGGCATGGTGGCTCAACCATCACGCAGCAGGTGGCCAAGCTGATGTGTTTGGGCACACCTTATGATCCAGAACTTTGGGACAGCGAAGCCGCCTATGAGGCCGATTGCCGCGAAACAACCATCGCCCGCAAATTACAAGAAGTGCCCTTCGCCCTCGCAATGGAGTGGCGCTACAGCAAAGATGACATCCTGAGCATCTATTTCAATCGCGCCTATCTGGGTGCGGGCACTCGGGGGTTTGAGGCGGCAGCGCAGCGGTATTTTGGAATTTCCGCCGCCGAAGTTAACGCACCCCAAGCCGCAATGTTGGCAGGGCTTTTGGTGGCACCTTCCTATTTCGCCCCCACCCGCAACTTGGAGCGTGCGCAAGAACGGGCCAATGTGATTTTGGGCCTCATGGCGCGCGAAGAGTATTTGACCGCCTCTGAATTATCCGCCGCGCGAGCCAACCCTGCCACGCTTTCGGATGCAGCCCGCGACAATATGGGGGGATATTTCGCCGATTGGATCATGTCCGAAGGGCCAAGCTTTCTGACACGCGACACCACAGAAGATGTGATCCTGCGCACCACCTTTGACCCCGCCATGCAGCGCGCCGCTGAAGACGCAATCAATGATGTCTTTACCAACCAAGTCCGCGAAGGATCAGAGGCGCAAGCCGCAATTGTTGTGATGAGCGCCGATGGGGCCGTGCGTGCCATGGTCGGGGGCCGCGATCTGCGGGGGGCAGGTTTGTTCAACCGCGCAACACAGGCGCAGCGGCAGACAGGCTCGGCGTTCAAGCCCTTTGTCTACGCAACCGCGCTGGATTTGGGATGGCGTTTTGACGACCTTATTCTTGATGCGCCGCTGACATTGAACATTCCAGGCTCTGGCGCATGGTCACCTGAGAATTACTCAGGGGAATTTTATGGCGAGGTCACCCTGACCGAGGCGCTTCAAGCCTCGCTCAACACCGCAGCGGTGCGTTTGTCTGAACAGGTGGGCCGCGATTTGGTGCGGCAGGTGGCCAGTGAATTCGGCATAGACAGCGATTTGGCGGCTGGCCCTGCCTTGGCGCTTGGGGCTTCTGAATCAAGCCTCTTGGAAATGTCGGGCGCCTATGCAGGTATTTTGAATGGTGGCTCTGCGGTTACGCCTTATGGCTTGTTGGAATTGCGCCTGATGGGGGATGACACTCCCTTAATGGGCCAAACAGGTGGTATTCGCGAGCGCGTGATCACGGATAATGCAGCGCGCCAATTGATCTATATGATGAACCAAGTGGTCGAAAATGGCACAGGGCAACGGGCCAATCTTGCCGATGTTGAGGTGGCGGGAAAGACGGGCACCACCAACTCAGCGCGGGATGCTTGGTTTATTGGCTTTACCTCCGATTATGTCGCAGGCGTTTGGATGGGTTATGACGATAACCGCCCTCTCACAGGTGTCACTGGCGGCGGATTACCCGCTGAGTTGTGGCGCCAAACAATGGAGCGTATCCAAGCAAATCAACCCGCCTCGCCTTTGCCGATGATTGACCCAATCGCCGAAGGCAGCCGCGGGCCAAATCGTGTGTTGAGCACCAATGAGGGCACAGGCCAAGTCCTAGACGGCGCGGCTGATCTCGCAGAGCAAATTTTGATGCAGGTTTTGGGCGGGCTTTTAGGGCGCAGCGACCAATAATCAACTGGCGTTGAGCGCTGCAATGAGGGCGTCAATGCTGCCGCCATTGGCATCGAGAATCGAGCGCATTTCTTGGCCTTCGGTGCTGCGAAGGTCGATGCCTTCAATCAAGATATTAAAGATGCGCGGCTGCCCAGATCCGTCAGACACGAGCCAAATCACCTCAACAGGTGACTGCCCCGCAAGACGCGCGCGGGAGCGCACTTCGAAAAAGCTGCGGATCGGACGTGCACCCGTCACTTCGATTGAGCCGCCCTCAAATTCATGGAAACGCGCGCCGTATTTACGGGCAAGATACCCGCGCAAGGCCTGTGTGAACCCGCGCCGCTGCGCATCTGACGCACTGCGCCAATCCACCCCCAAGACAGTTTGGGCAATAATCGGCATATCCGCATAGCGATCCAAAATGCGCTCGAACTGTGCAGGCGAAGCCGCGGCACTGCCCGATGCAATGGCGTTCAAATCGGCGCTGACGGTCTGGATCAATGCAGCCGCATCGCCCTCGGTCATCGCGCCTTGCGCCATATGCGCTGTCGAAAGCGCAAAGGACGAGGCCGCAATCAAGGCTGTCAACACAGCACGGCGGTTTGGACGGTCAAACATAGCGCGGCCACCTTTCACTGTGCATAAGGATCCGCGTAGGGATCCAGATATGGATCAGCATAGGGGTCAGATGCGGATGCAGCCCCCCCCTCGCCACTCACGGTTTCCAAATCACCACTTGCGAAATCGTTCAACTCAAACCGTCTGTTCTGCAGATAAATTAGTCGTGACTGCGCATAGCTATCCGCGCTGTCATAAAGCACTGTCTCAATTGTGCCACGCAACGCGTAGCGCACGCCAACAGTGTCAGCTACGCGCACCCGCCGCGCAGCAGACAGGGCATCATCACTGGGGCTGAGATGCCCCAAGGGATTCATGGCAAAGTCAACAATAAGCCCCGTTGCATCCCGTGTGGTTGACGGGCCGAATAAAGGCAATTCCAAATACGCCCCCTCGCCCGTGCCCCAAACATGGAGCGTCTCACCGAAATCGGCGGGTTGCCCCTCGATCCCCATCAGGGTTGCGACATCAAACAGACCGACCACTCCGATGGTCGAGTTGATCAAAAACCGCGCCCCATTGGTTGCCGCCTGATCCAAACGGGCCTGAAGAAGATTATTCACGAAATTTGAAGGCTCGCCCAAATTTGAGGCCATATTACCGATACCCGTGCGCACAGGCGCAGGGATAACCGTGCCATAGACCATCGAAACAGGGCGCAAAACAACCGTATCGACACCTTTGTTAACCGCGTGCATTCCGCGATTAACGGGTTCCAAAGGATCATTGGCGCTGCGGCTTGCTGCACCATCGCCCACGGTCGAGCAGCCTGCCAGAATGGCAAAAAGACCTGCGCCAAGCACAGCTCTTGCTCCCCGCTTTTGCGATGTAAAGGTCTTCACAGCCGCCACTTACCAAAATCCTATGAGTCGCATCATGAGGATAATAGATTAGTGCTGCCTGTTGGCCAGCCCAAGGTCAGAAACAATATTTTTTAGATTTAATCACCAATGTGTGCCCATTTGGCCAAGTTATTTGCAGCTGCACTAAAATGCATCGCAATTGCCAATTGGCGGCGGCTGTGGCAGCGGTAGGGTCAAAGCAATGTTATCACAAGGGATACTGCAATGAGCCAAACCTACGAAGCCCGTCTTGCCGAACTGGGCGTGACCCTTCCAGACGCGCCCGCCCCTGCCGCCAATTACGTGCCATTCGTGCAATCGGGCAACATGGTCTATGTATCGGGCCAAATCTCGATGAAAGATGGCGCGCTGATTACGGGCAAATTGGGTGCCGATCTTGACGTGACCGAAGGCGTGGCTGCCGCCAAATGCTGCGCCATCGCCCTATTGGCCCAACTTAAGGCGGCCTGTGGCGGTGATCTTCAGCGTCTACGCCGCGTGGTGAAACTGACGGGGTTTGTAAACTCTACCCCAGATTTCACCGATCAGCCCAAAGTCGTAAACGGCGCCTCGGATTTTCTGGTTGAGGCCTTGGGGTATGCAGGGCGTCATGCCCGCTCTGCGGTTTCCGCTGCAGCTTTGCCGTTGAATGTGGCGGTTGAAATCGAAGCGATTTTCGAAATTTCCGCCTAAAGCGGACTCGCGCTGCGCGGGTCTGCCTTGACCCGCGCGGGCCATGCGCCACATCTCATACTCTGACAACAGGGTCACAGCGCGCGCAATGAGCAACGACAATCTCACCATCGAAACGTATGATCGGATCAGCGCAATTGATGCCGAAGATTGGGATCGTTGCGCCTGCCCAGAAGCGCGCGATGGGGGCAGGCCCCGCGACCCTTTTACAACCCACAGATTTCTTGCGGCGCTTGAAGATAGCGGCTCCGTTGGGACGGGAACAGGATGGCAGCCGCTCTATCTCAGTGTCAAATCCGAGGGGAAAATCATCGCCTGCGCGCCGATGTATGCCAAGTCGCACAGCCAAGGCGAATATATCTTCGACCACGCTTTTGCCGATGCCTATATGCGGGCGGGTGGACGCTATTACCCCAAGCTGCAAATCGCCGTGCCTTTTACCCCCGCCACAGGGCGGAGATTGCTTGTCGCCCCAGAAGCCGAAGGTGTTGGGGATCGCGCGCTGATCACGGGTGCGCTTTCGGTGATGGAAGATCATCACCTATCTTCGCTTCATATCACCTTTTGCACCAAGGACGAGGTGGCCGCCCATGCCGATGCCACCCTCTTGCCACGCAAAACCCAGCAATTTCATTGGCACAATCAGGGCTATCAAACCTTCGATGATTTTCTTGCCGCGCTCTCCTCGCGCAAGCGTAAGAACATCCGTAAAGAACGGGCAGAAGCA
Organism: Roseovarius sp. 10; assembly: GCF_033100315.1. NCBI lineage: Bacteria > Pseudomonadati > Pseudomonadota > Alphaproteobacteria > Rhodobacterales > Roseobacteraceae > Roseovarius > Roseovarius sp. 10. The sequence goes on along the minus strand of NZ_JAWLVH010000003.1, from coordinate 393,755 downwards.
CAGAATTTTGGGGGCGAGATTGTGCTTTTGACGGGTGATCAGATCGAACCGCATCACTGGGATGCATTCTGGGAATTTTACCAAGATACGGGCGCGCGCAAATGGGGGCAGCCCTATCTAACACGGCGCTTTTTCGATATCGCCCATGAAACCCTGCGTGACGATATGCTGTTGGCCCTTGCCATGCGCGAGGGGCAGCCCGTGGCGGGGGCGCTGAATTTCATCGGACGCGAGACGCTTTATGGCCGCTATTGGGGCTGTGTCGAAGACCATCCCTGCCTGCATTTTGAGCTGTGCTATTATCAGGCGATTGACTGGGCAATCGCGCAAGGTCTGTCACGGGTCGAGGCGGGCGCACAGGGCGGGCATAAACTGGCGCGCGGATATCTGCCCGTTGAAACCTATTCGCTGCATGCGATGCGCGAGCCCAGTTTTTCGCGCGCTGTGGCAGAATATCTCAAAGCCGAAGCCCGTGCGATGGAGGAGGAGATCGAGATCCTCACCAGCTATGGCCCGTTTCGGAAAACAGCCGTGGAGGAACAAGAATGAGCATTGCAAAACTGACCCAAGCTGAGCGCGATAGTGATCTGGCCAACCTTATAGAAAACGGATGGTCACTTGTGGATAACCGCGATGCAATCGCGAAAACCTATCAATTTTCCAATTTTATTGCCGCTTTCGGTTGGATGACCCGCGCTGCGCTACAGGCGGAGAAACTGGATCATCACCCCGAATGGTTCAACGTTTACAACCGTGTCGAAGTGGTTCTGTCCACCCATGATGCAGGCGGCCTGACAGGTTTGGACATCAAATTGGCCCGCGCCATGGATCGCCTTGCAAGCTGAGCGCCCTGCCCAAAGCGAGGCAGGGCGCGCATGTCTTTTAGATCGCCGCCAAAAGGGCTTCGCCACCTGAGATTTCGCAGGTGCCAGGGCTTTCTTCGGGATGGAAGGCTGTAACAACCCCATCTCGCGCATAAAGCGCGTAACGCTTGGAACGCGCCAAAAGGCCAACAGGCTCGGCGGTGAAATCCATACCAATCGCCTTGGTAAAGGCGCTGCCTGCATCCGAGAGCATCGTCAACCCCGCCTCGGTCGCACCCGTGGCCTCGCCCCATGCTTTCATCACAAACGGATCATTGACCGAAATGCAGATGATCTCATCCACGCCTTTTGATGCAAACTGATCTTTAGTTCGGATAAAACTTGGCACATGCGCTGAATGACAGGTTGGGGTGAAGGCACCTGGAACGGCGAAAATCACCACGTTACGCCCTGCCAATTTCTCGGACAAAGACACGGTTTCTGGGCCTTCTGCCCCCAATCGGATCAATTGGGCCTCTGGCAGTTTATCCCCGACACTGATGGACATTTTTTGCTTCCCTCGCTTCTTGCAAATCCTATCCGCCCATATAGGGTGAAGCCGAAACAACGCCAGACCAAATCTGACGAAGGGCGCGCAAATGGCAGGGATTGCAATTATTGGGGCCGGGCAGGCAGGGGCGGCGCTTGCCGCCAAACTGCGCAGCGAAGGGTATGAGGGCGAAATTGCGCTCTTTGGCCGTGAGCGCGTGCCCCCCTATCAGCGCCCGCCCTTGTCAAAGGCCTATCTCTTGGGAGAAAGCCCGAAAGAGCGCCTCTTGCTTCGCCCTGAAACCTTCTACGCCGATCAGAACATCAGCCTGCATCTTGGGCAGACCATCACCGAAATTGATGCCGCGGCACAAAGCATCACCACGGCTGAGGGGGCGGTTTTCACCTATGACCAACTTGCCTTTACCACGGGCGCAGAACCCCGCCGTCTGAGTGCCGAACAAGGGGGCGATTTGGGTAATGTCTTAACCATGCGCAGCATGGATGATGCCGACAGGCTCGCGCCCCTATTAGAGGACGGCAAACGCGCTGTGATTATCGGAGGCGGTTATATCGGTTTAGAGGCCGCCGCCGTCTGCGCCAAGCGCGGGATGCAGGTTACCGTGATCGAGGCCGCCCCACGTATCTTGGGCCGTGTCGCTTGTGAAGAAACCGCCACTTATTTCCGCGACTTGCATGAGGGCAATGGTGTCACCATTCGCGAAGGCGTGGGGCTTGATCGGCTCCGTGGCACCGATGTGGTGCAGGCAGTGCATCTCACCTCGGGCGAGACTTTGGCGGCGGATTTGGTTCTGGTGGGCATAGGGATCATACCTGAAACCCAACTGGCCGAAGCCGCAGGGGTTGCGCTGGATCGGGGGATCGCAACAAACCAGATGGGGGCAACCTCGCTTCCGCATATTTGGGCCGCTGGGGATTGCACAAGCCTACCCTATCGGGGGGAACGTATCCGCCTTGAATCGGTCCAAAACGCGATTGATCAAGCCGAGGCCGTGGCCTGTAACATGCTTGGGGCTGCAACACCTTATGTCCCAAAGCCTTGGTTCTGGTCGGATCAATATGACACGAAACTGCAAATCGCAGGATTGAACACGGGCTATGATCGCATTGTCATTCGCGACAATGGCGAGGGTGCGCGCTCGCATTGGTATTATCAGGGCGACACGCTCTTGGCGGTGGATGCGATGAATGACCCCCGCGCTTATATGGTCGCCAGGCGATTGATAGAGGCGGGCAAAAGCCCCGATGCCGCAGCCATTCAAGATACAAGCGGCGATATAAAATCGCTCCTGCGCTGATGCGGATTATTGGCGGGACATTGCGCGGCAAGAAATTGGCCGAGCTTGGCGCGGGTGATCTGGCCGCACATTTGCGACCGACCTCTGACCGCGTCCGCGAAAGCCTGTTCAATCTTTTGATCAACGGGGCGCGCGGGAATCTTGTGTCAGAGGCGCGCGTCCTTGATCTTTTTGCGGGGACGGGCGCCTTGGGGTTGGAGGCGCATAGTCGCGGTGCAAGCTATGTGCAATTTGTGGAAAATGGCGCAAAATCAAGCGCCATTCTGCGCGAGAATGTCACTGCCTGCCGCGCCGAAGCGACAACCCACATTCACCGAATTGACGCGCTGAAACTGGGGCGCGCGACATTGCCCCCCTCGACCCTTATCTTCCTTGATCCGCCCTATGGAAAATCCATGGGCGAAGCAGCCCTTGCCGCAGCCCTGTCGGGCGGTTGGATCGCGCCCGAGGCCATTGTGGTTTGGGAGGAAAGCACCCCCCCTGTTTTGCCACCAGAATTCACCCTTCTTGATCAGCGCAGCTATGGTGGCACGCTGATCACCCTAGCCCAAAGATTTTAATCATGCCCCTCTCCGCTGCCCCTCAACTTGTGATTTTCGACTGCGATGGCGTCTTGGTGGATAGCGAGCCAATCACGAACCAAATCTTAGTCGACAATCTGGCACGTTATGGTTTGCAGGTGTCACTTGCCGATTGCATGACGCTTTTTGTGGGCGGCACGATGCGGGGGGTAGAGACCCGCGCGCGCGAGTTGGGGGCCGACTTACCCAAAGATTGGATTGATGAGATTTACGGCGATATTTACGCGCGCCTGCGCCAAGGCCTGCCATCCGTTCGCGGAATCGAAGCCGTGCTTGATCGGCTAGAGGCGGCAGATATTCCCTATTGCGTGGCCTCAAATGGCAGCGAGGAAAAGATGGAGATTACCCTTGGCGCAACGGGGCTTGCGCGCCGCTTTGAGGGCAGTCGCTTTTCGGCCCATACACTTGGCGTGGCCAAACCTGATCCGCGCTTGTTTTTGATTGCGGCTGAGAAAATGGGGGGCGATGCCGCCCATGCCGCAGTGATCGAAGACAGTCCCACAGGCGCAAAAGCGGCCGCGCGGGCGCATATTCCCTGCTTTGGCTATGCGGAACATGATGACGGCGCGCGCCTTGCTGCGGAAGGGGCCTATGTGTTCCACGATATGGCAGATTTGCCAGCGCTTTTGCGCTTGCCTTAACCTTGTGCCTTTGGCCCCGATATGGGACAGAAGGGCCAAAGCAGCAAAAAAATAATCAGGCATGAGCAGCGCAGAGGCCCTTTTATCCCGTGTATTCGGCTTCCAAAGTTTCCGCCCTGGACAGGCGGAGATTGTGGAGGCCGTGGCCAAAGGTGAAAACGTCCTCGCCATTATGCCGACAGGTGGGGGGAAATCCCTTTGCTTTCAGCTGCCAGCCTTGATGCGTGATGGCGTCACTTTGGTCATTTCGCCCCTGATTGCATTGATGCGAGACCAAGTGCGGGGCTTGCGCGAAGCAGGGATCAATGCAGGCGCGCTCACCTCAGGCAATACGGCCGAAGAAACCGATGCGGTCTGGGACAGTCTGTCCAAAGGCGAATTGAAACTTCTCTATATCGCGCCAGAACGCTTGGCCTCGGGCGGGATGGAGCGGGTATTGGCAAAATCGAATGTCAGCTTGATTGCCGTGGATGAGGCCCATTGTGTCAGCCAGTGGGGCCATGACTTTCGGCCTGATTATCTGAAAATTGGCGCGCTCAGGCGCAGCCTTGATGTGCCGCTTGCGGCCTTTACCGCGACAGCGGATGCCGAAACCCGTGCCGAGATTGTCACGCGGCTCTTTGATGGCCAAGCCCCACAAACTTTTTTACGCGGCTTTGACAGGCCAAATCTGAGCCTTGCCTTCGAGGTGAAAAATCAACCACGCCAACAAATCTTATCTTTTGCAGCAGCGCGCAAAGGACAGTCAGGCATTGTCTATTGTGGCACTCGCGCAAAGACAGAAACCTTGGCACAAGCCATGCGCGAGGCGGGGCACAATGCCTGCTATTATCATGGCGGGATGGAGGCCGAAGATCGGCGCATCGTTGAAAGCCGCTTTGCCAATGAGGATGGTTTGGTTGTGGTTGCCACTATCGCCTTTGGAATGGGGGTCGATAAACCTGATATCCGTTGGGTGGCCCATGCCGATCTGCCCAAATCCATTGAAGGCTATTACCAAGAAATCGGGCGCGCAGGTCGTGATGGCGCACCGGCGGACACGCTCACACTCTATGGCCCCGAAGATATCCGATTTCGCCGCACCCAAATTGACGAGGGGCTAGCCCCGCCAGACCGCAAAGCGGCAGATCACGCACGGCTGAACGCGCTTTTGGGTTTGGCCGAGGCAATTTCTTGCCGCAGGCAGGTCTTGCTGCGTTATTTCGGGGAAGATAGCGCGCCTTGCCAGAATTGCGATCTGTGCCAAACCCCGCCCGCGTTATTCGAAGGGGGCGAGGCCGTTCAAAAGGCGCTATCGGCCATTTTGCGCACAGGCGAAAGTTTCGGTGTTGGCCACCTAACCGATATTTTGGTCGGCAATCCCACCGAAAAAGTGCGTGAGCGCGGCCATGACAGTTTGCCCACATTTGGGGTCGGGCGCGAATTTGATACGCGCGGATGGTCAGCCGTTTTTCGGCAAATGATGGGCCATGATTTGGTGCGGCCCGACCCAACACGGATGGGGGCCTTGCGGATGACTGAGGCCGCGCGACCGATATTGCGCGGGGAACAGGGCATCACACTGCGCCGCGATACGGTGCAAAAAACAACGCGCCAACCGCAGGTCAAAACACTCGTTTCCGAGGATGATGCGCCCCTATTATCTGCCCTCAAGGCCAAGCGCCGTGCATTGGCCGAGGCGGGCGGCGTGCCACCCTATGTCATTTTCACCGACAAAACCCTGATCGAAATGGCGCAAACGCGGCCCCAAGACCTTGACGCTATGGCACGCATCTCAGGCGTAGGCGCGGTTAAACTGGAACGCTATGGCGCAGATTTTCTGGCCATCATTACAGGGGAAAGCAGCGCCAAACTGCATCCTGCACGCCGCAAATTGGCGGGGCAGGCAGGGGCTGATCTCTATGATCAATTGCTCGAATGTCAGGCGGGGCTCTATTACGGGGCAGATAACACCGAAAAACCCTTAAGTTGCACCGCTGCGCAAATCGCGAAAATTGCGCAAATGCGTCCTCGAGATACGCAGAGCCTGTCGCGAATTCTGGATGAAAAGCGTATCGCACGATTTGGTGACGCTTTTCTCGAAATTTTGCGCACGGGTGGATAATCACCGCGCCTAACCCTAAGTTAGGGTCAAGTTCTGGTTCAGGAGGTTTGATATGCTGGTCGTCATTTCCCCCGCAAAGCGTCTTGATTGGGCTGCGCAAGAGGCAGCCACAACCACACCTGCCTTTGCCGCGAACGCGCGCGAATTGGCGGCCGTGGCTAAGAAACTGAAACCCGCTGATCTGAAAAAGCTGATGTCCATCTCTGACGATTTGGCAAAGCTGAACCATGAGAGGTTCCAGAATTTTGAGGCCGAAACCGATCTGCGCCCCGCAATCTATGCTTTTGCAGGGGACACTTATACGGGACTAGAGGCGCAAAGCCTCTCTGACGATGGTTTGCGCTATGCCCAAGACCATTTGCGAATTTTATCGGGGCTTTATGGTGTTCTGCGCCCGCTGGACGCCATTGCGCCCTATCGCCTTGAGATGGGCAGCCGCATGAAAAACGCCAAAGGGGCCAACCTCTATGCCTATTGGGGCGATCGTTTGGCACAAGCCCTTAACGAGCAGGCACAAGCCACTGGTAGCGCGTATTTGGTTAACTGCGCCTCGGTCGAATATTTCGGCGCGGTGGATGAAAGCAGCCTCGCCCTGAAGGTCATCACCCCCGTTTTCATGGAGGACAAACCCGCAGGGCCAAAAATCGTGAGTTTTTTCGCGAAAAAGGCACGCGGTGCAATGGCGCGGTTTATCGTTGAAAACCGCATCACCGACCCTGAAGGCCTCAAGGATTTTGATCTTGGCGGCTATAAATTCGCGCCAGAGCTCAGCACAGCAGAAAAGCCGACTTTCCTGCGGGATGAGGCCGCTGCAAAGGCGGCTTAATCCGCGGGTTTGTTCTTTTCGAAATCCGCCAATTGCGCAGCGCTCGCATCGGATTGATACTGCGCTTTCCAATCGTCATAGGGCATTCCGTAAATTGCTTCGCGGGCCGTTTCTTTGTCGATGGAAAGACCCTGTTCCTCAGCCGCTTCTTGATACCACCGCGAGAGGCAATTGCGGCAGAACCCTGTCAGGTTCATCATATCAATATTCTGAACATCTTTGCGGCTATCAAGATGCGCCAACAGGCGGCGAAATGCGGCGGCTTCAAGTTCGGTGCGGGTCTGCTGATCCATTCTGCCCTCTCCTTTATCTTACACTAAACTTGGGCATTCCGAAGGGCTTGGTCAAGCAAAGGGGCCAATCGCACGGCCCATGCTTTTTGATCCTCAGGGCGTTCAATCAAATCATTGCGCAATTCAATCAACACATGGGGTCGCCCTGTCTGTAGGCCATGGCGATCCATTGCATCCCCACCCAAGGCCCCTGAATAGGGTTGGTTATCACCCACACAAAGATCCGCTTCGCCACGCAAGAGATCAAGCAGTGGCGCAGCTAAGCGCGTGTCTTGCGCATAGAGCACCCCAACCTGCCACGGGCGCAGGGCGCGACCGCGGAATTGCGGGGTGAAGGAATGCACCGCCAAAAGCACAGGATTGGGCCGTGCAGCAATCACTTGGGCCAAAGCGTTGTGATAGGGGCGGTGGAACTTCGCCAAGCGGCGCTCAACTTCAACCTCGTCCACATGGCGATTGGTCGGAATGATGGTTCCATCATACAGTTTCATCACCAAGGTCGGATCATCCTCGCCCCGATTGGGATCAATCACCAAACGTGAAAAAGTCGAGGCGACAACGGGCGCATCCATCAGCACACCCAAATGGCGCGCGACACCCAAAGCACCGACATCATAGGCGATATGGCGCGCCATATCTTCGGGCGCGATTTGAAGATCACCGCCGTTGACACAAGGCGGCACCGTATTGGACGCATGATCCACCGAAATTACCCAACGAGAGGGACGCATTTCCCCCTCGACTGTGACGGGCACAAAATCAGGATCCGATATTTGCAGGTTTGACTTAGCCATCGTCACGGAATGCTCACACTTGTTTGTCAGATTGGGGTTGAATATCAATCGAAGTGACAAAGGGCTAGGTCATCAATTCGAATTGAAGATAGATTGCTCTTATGCGCGCTTCGTCTATAAGAGGCGCAAGATGTGAGCGCTAACATTCGCGCAAAGCAGAACCAGACCAAGAGAGCGGCCAGAGGGGAAGATCGGATGAAACGGATGCGGAATGTGAAAATTGTTGCCACATTGGGGCCTGCCTCCAGTGACGAAGCGACAATTGAGGCGCTGTTCGAAGCAGGCGCGGATGTGTTCCGCCTTAATATGAGTCATGGCACGCAGGACGACATCGCCGCCCGCCATGCAATCATTCGCCGTATCGAAGAAAAAACCGGCCGCCCCATTGCAATCTTGGCCGATTTGCAAGGGCCAAAACTACGCTGCGGCGTGTTTGAGGGCGATGCCGCGCAAGATCTCGAAGAGGGGGCAGCCTTCCGTTTTGACCTCGACAAAACACCGGGTGACGCGACCCGCGTTTGTCTGCCCCATCCAGAAATTTTTGAAGCCTTGGAAGTTGGCGCGCATCTTTTGGTGAATGATGGCAAGCTTAAACTGCGTGTCACCAAATGCGGCAAGGATTTTGCCGATTGTGTCGCGCTCAATGCGGGCACAATTTCGAACCGCAAGGGCGTGAATGTGCCTGATGTGGTGCTGCCTTTGGCGGCGCTTTCGGCAAAAGACCGCAGTGATCTGGAATTCGCTTGCGAATTGGGGGTGGATTGGTTGGCGCTGTCCTTTGTGCAGCGTGCCGCTGACGTTGAAGAGGCCCGTGGATTGGCGAAGGGCCGTGCCGCGATCTTGTCGAAAATTGAAAAGCCCGCGGCCGTGAAGGCGTTTGATGAAATCCTTGCCGCTTCAGATGGCATCATGGTGGCCCGCGGTGATTTGGGCGTAGAATTGCCAGTGCAAAACGTGCCGCCCATCCAAAAACGTCTGGTGCGCAAATGCCGTTCTGCGGCCAAGCCCGTGATTGTGGCAACCCAGATGCTTGAATCCATGATCGAAAGCCCCGTGCCAACCCGCGCCGAAGTCTCGGATGTGGCAACTGCGATATATGAGGGTGCGGATGCTGTCATGCTCAGCGCTGAGTCAGCGGCGGGCCAATATCCAATTGAGGCCGTTCGCACGATGGACGCAGTCGCGCGCGAAGTGGAAAGTGATCAAACCTATCGCGAAGTTATTGACGCGTCCCGCCGTGTGAACCGCGCCAGTGTTGCGGATGCAATCGTGGTGGCCGCGCGGGAAATCGCCGAAACAACCAACATCAAAGCGATTTGCTGCTTCACCCAATCGGGCACCACCGCCGCCCTTGTGGCGCGCGAGCGGCCTTGCGTGCCCGTGATTGGCCTGACGCCCGTCTTACGGGTGGCGCGGCGGATGTGTTTGACATGGGGAACAACCTGCGTGCTGACCGAAAAGGTCGAGCGCTTCAAAGGCGCCGTCATCAGCGCCGCGCGCGCCGCGCGCGAAGGCGGCTTCGCCGAGGCTACGGATCAGATTGTGGTGACCGCAGGCGTGCCGTTTAACGTGCAAGGCACAACAAATATTCTGCGGGTCGCCCCTTGTGATGAACGGCTGATTTATTCTGCTGATCCTGAGTAACTGTGAATGCCCCTCGTGAACCTATTTTTGGTGACAGGGACACTCTGCGCAGGGCTTGGCGCGGTTGCGGTGATCTCAGCTTGGGCAAATCGCAAACGAAACGTCACCGCGGCGGGCGTTTTGGGGGCAGGGCTGGCGATGCTGATTGCGGTTTATACCCTCGGCGGTCTTCCCATCGGATGGGCGCCATTTGCAGCAAGTTTTGTTGAGGTGGCGGCACTTATACTCCGCTGAAGAGGGGTTGCGCTTTCACCGTTTTGGGGGTAAGCGGCGCTCTCCAACGGTGCGATCGGCCAAAAGTGGCATGCCGAATCGCGCTTGAACGTTGCCTAAGAAGGAGACGAAAATGCCCAAGATGAAGACGAAGTCGAGCGCCAAAAAGCGCTTCAAAATGACGGCGAGTGGCAAGGTCAAAGCTGGCCAAGCTGGCAAGCGCCACGGCATGATCAAGCGGACAACCAAGTTCATCCGCGACGCGCGCGGCACGACAACATTGTCGGCCCCTGACGCGAAGATCGTCAAAACCTACATGCCATACGCTCGTTAAGGAGGCGCTGAGATGTCCCGCACAAAAGGTGGTACCGTCACCCATCGCCGTCACAAGAAGGTTCTTGACGCGGCAAAAGGTTATTATGGCGCGCGTTCGCGCAACTTCCGCACTGCAACGCAGGCGGTCGATAAAGCCAACCAATACGCAACCCGCGACCGCAAGGCGCGTAAGCGTCAATTCCGCGCTTTGTGGATTCAGCGCATCAACGCTGCCGTGCGCAGCTTTGACGCCGATCTGAGCTATTCGCGCTTTATCAATGGTCTTGCAAAAGCAGGGATCGAAGTCGACCGCAAGGTTCTGGCTGATCTCGCTGTGCATGAGCCAGAAGCGTTTGGGGCGATTGTTGCACAGGCGAAAGCCGCGCTCTGATTTGCGCCAAAATTTGGTAAGTGAAACCCCTGCCAACGATTTGGCGGGGGTTTTTCTTTGCTGAACACGCAGCCAAAAGCCGTTGCCCCTGTTGCAGGCCTTGCATTTGAGGGTTCTTGTGATAGCTCAAGCGGCAATTCTACGGAGACAAACCCATGACCGCATTTGATGACCTGCGCCACCTTTGGCTTGATCGCATTGCTCAGGCTTCGGACGAAGCCTCACTTGAAGAGTTGCGTGTGGCTGCCCTTGGCAAAAAAGGTGAGATCAGCCTGAAGATGCGCGAACTAGGGCAGATGAGCGCCGAAGAGCGTCAGGTGGCAGGCCCCGCGCTGAACGCGCTGAAGGATGAGGTCAACAGCGCGCTTGTGGCGAAGAAAGCCGCGCTTGGCGATGCCGCACTAGATGAACGGCTGAAGGCAGAATGGCTAGATGTGACCCTGCCCGCCCGCCATCGCCGTCAGGGCAGCATCCACCCCGTGAGCCAAGTCACCGAAGAAGTCACCGCGATTTTCGCGGATATGGGTTTTGCCGTGGCAGAAGGCCCGCAGATTGAAACCGATTTCTACAATTTCGATGCGCTAAATATTCCAGGCCATCACCCTGCCCGCGCGGAAATGGACACATTCTACACCCACCGCGCCGAAGGGGATGACCGCCCGCCCCATGTGCTGCGCACGCATACAAGCCCCGTGCAAATCCGTTATATGGAGGCCAATGGCGCGCCTTGCCGCATCATTGCACCCGGTCGCGTCTATCGCGCCGATTACGACCAGACCCATACACCGATGTTCCATCAGGTCGAGGGCTTGGCGATTGATAAAGATATCTCCATGGCCAATCTGAAATGGGTTTTGGAGGAGTTCTTCTCGGCCTTTTTCGGCACATCGGTCAAAACCCGCTTCCGCGCCTCGCATTTCCCCTTCACCGAACCTTCCGCCGAGGTAGACATCCAATGCTCATGGGAAGGCGGCACGGTGAAAGTGGGCGAGGGCAATGACTGGCTTGAGGTGTTGGGGTCAGGCATGGTGCATCCAAAGGTGCTGCAAGCAGGCGGGATTGACCCCAATGAATGGCAAGGCTTTGCCTTCGGCATCGGGATCGACCGCTTGGCGATGCTGAAATACGGCATCCCGGATCTGCGCGCGTTTTTCGATTCAGACCTGCGCTGGCTGCGCCATTACGGCTTTGCAAGCTTGGATATGCCGAATTTGCATCGGGGGTGAGGGGGATCAACCCCAACACCTCGCCCGAATAACGCCGAGGGCGCCGGGCGAGCGCCTGCCCGCCCCATCGGGCTGGCGCTATGGCACCACCTTCGCGCGCTCGGGGGTCGTCCGATCTTGAAACGATAAAGTGCTGGATCAGCGCCACCCCGCGGGCAAGCGCGCGCCCTCATTCCACCCTTCCAATCACGCGCGCCGTGGTTTAATCGACATCCGACCGCTTAAACGGAGGCCCACGCCATGAAATTCACGCTGTCTTGGCTGAAAACCCATCTCGACACCACCGCTTCGGTTGAGGACATCGCCGATGCGCTGACCGATCTTGGGCTTGAGGTGGAGGGGGTCGAAAACCCCGCCGCGAAATTGGCAGGGTTTCGTCTGGGCCGCGTCACCCATGCCGAACAACACCCCGATGCGGATCGTCTGCGCGTCTGCACTGTGGCCACCGATGAGGGGGACAAGCAAATTGTCTGCGGTGCGCCAAATGCGCGTGCGGGCATCACTGTGGTTGTCGCGCGCCCAGGTGACTATGTCCCTGGCATTGATGTGACCCTTTCGGTCGGCAAAATCCGCGGGGTCGAAAGCCACGGTATGATGTGTTCCGAGCGGGAATTGGAGCTTTCGGACGAACATAACGGCATCATCGAATTGCCTTCGGGCGAGGTGGGTCAAAGCTTTGCCGATTGGTTGGCAGAGCATGATCCAGAAAAAATTGACCCTGTGATTGAAATTGCCATCACCCCGAACCGCCAAGATGCGCTTGGCGTGCGTGGCGTGGCGCGGGATTTGGCCGCACGCGGGCTTGGCACGTTGAAACCCTATGAGGTCGCCCCTGTCAAAGGCAGTTACCCCTGCCCGATCTCGGTGACGATTGACACCGATACGCTTGATGGCGCGCCGCATTTCACAGGCCGCGTGATCCGTGGCGTAAAGAACGGGCCATCGCCCGCGTGGTTGCAAGCGCAGCTCAAAGCCATCGGCCTGCGCCCCATTTCCGCCTTGGTCGATATCACCAATTTCTTCACCTATGACCAAAACCGACCCTTGCACGTTTTTGATGCCGATAAGGTCAAAGGCGGCTTGCGCGTTCACCGCGCCAAAGGCGGCGAAGAATTATTGGCCTTGGACGAGAAAACCTACCGCTTCGGCGCGGGCCATATGGTGATTTCCGATGACAATGGCCCCGAAAGCATCGCGGGCATCATGGGCGGTGAAGAAACGGGATGCACGGATGAGACCGTGAATGTGTTTCTTGAATCGGCTTGGTGGGATCCTGTTCAAATCGCCTATACAGGGCGTGATCTAAAAATCCATTCGGATGCGCGGTATCGCTTTGAGCGCGGGGTTGACCCTGAATTCACCCGTGACGGGCTTGAGGCGGCAACGCAGATGATCCTTGATCTGTGCGGGGGCGAAGCCTCGGATGTGGTTGAGGCGGGCGCGGCGCTTAAAATGGCGCGCAGCTACAGCTTGAACCCTGCGCGCGTGATCAGCCTTGTCGGTATGGACATCCCGCGCGAGGAACAGGTGCGCATCCTGACTGCGCTTGGTTTTTCAGCCAGCGGCAGTGGCGAGACGCTTGAGGTTTGGGTGCCCTCGTGGCGGCGCGATGTTCAAGGTGAGGCGGATTTGGTGGAAGAAGTGGCGCGTGTCGCCTCGCTCACCAAACTGGCGCCAAAGCCCTTGCCACGCCTTAGCACAGGCGTGACGCGCGCTGTCCTGACCCCAATGCAAAAACGTGAAGCCACAGGGCGGCGCACCCTCGCCGCTTTGGGGTATAATGAATGTGTCACCTATAGCTTTATTGATCAAAAATCTGCGGCGCTCTTTGGGGGTGGCACGGATGCGGTGCGTTTGGAAAATCCGATTTCTTCGGAAATGAGCCATATGCGTCCCGCGCTTTTGCCTGGCCTTTTGCAGGCAGCAGCCCGCAATCAGGCGCGCGGCATGACAGATTTGGCCTTGTTTGAACTGGGGGCCGCGTTCCATGGCGGCGAGCCAGAAGAACAGCATACGCAGGCCGCTGGTCTTTTAATTGGGCAAACTGGCCCGCGTGACCCGCATGGGGCACGCCGCGCTGTGGATGTATTTGATGCCAAAGCTGATGCTGAAGCCGCCCTTTCCGCCATGGGTGCGCCTGCGCGGATGCAAATCATGCGCAGCGATGATCCATGGTGGCATCCTGGGCGGCATGGGGTTCTGTGCCTTGGCCCCAAGAAAATCTTGGGCGTTTTTGGTGAAATTCACCCCAAAATCTTGCGCGAGATGGATGTGAAAGGTCCTGCGATGGGGTTTGTTCTTTACCCAGCTGAAATTCCATTGCCCAAAAATACCTCGGCCAGCCGTGGCGCTTTGGAAATCAGCGATCTGCAACCCGTAGAGCGCGATTTCGCCTTTGTCACCGATGTCACCACCGCTGCCCTTGATCTGGTCAATGCGGCCCTTGGTGCAGATAAGGCTTTGATCACCGATGTTAGCGTCTTTGACGAATTCATCGGCGGCTCACTTGGGGAAGGGCGCAAATCAATCGCGCTAACCGTTCGGATGCAACCGCGCGACAAAACATTGACCGAAGACGAAATCGAAGCCACTGCCGCCAAAATCATTGAAAAAGTGGGTAAGGCAACGGGGGCAACCTTGCGCGGTTAATCTGCGCCCGTTTCGCTGCAATGGCGGCGAAAGGCGGATTTTAGCAAATCAAATTCTGCGCGCAGCATGTCCAACTCAGCGCGCAGATCCCCCGCAATCTGCGGATCACAGACGACAGAAAACCGATCCAATACCGCCCCTGTCTCATGGCGGATGTCGACAATTTGCACCTGCGCCCCAATCAGACGTGCTGGCAGTTCAAGGCGCAGAACACAGGCGCGACCCGTGCCACGCGTGGCCGTTCCGGTGGCAACGACCTGCCCGTTCACAACAGCCTCAAAGCGCAATGCATCCTCGGTCATATGGGCAACTGTGGCCTCATAAACCCCATCTTTCAGGCTCAACCGCGCAAGCGTCAGTTCCGTCATGCTTTGATCCCTTACTCAAAGTTCGGCGCGCGGCATGCACACCACGAGAAAATCGCCCATCTGCAATAAGTTCATGCTGGGGCGCTCGAAAATCAGATCAATCCAGATTTTTTCGATCCGTTTGTCGTTTACTTTGGAATAGGCCATGTCGAATTCGGCACTGAGCCTGCCGTTGTGCCATTCCATTTTGCGCACCAATTGCTCGGAATTCGGGCCATGGATCACATTGACCCGCGCATAAAGGTCAATCGGGAAATCCATGCTGATGTCGAGCGAAACTTGAAGAATATCCGACAGCTTAACGCTTGTCGCCCGCGCACGGGGCACATCAAGCGCCATGGATAAAAACGATCCATCAAACCGAAAAACTTCTAAGGAAATGGCAAAAGGGGCGCTTGCGTGAGGATCATTGCGCGGGGTTTGGCGCAAAATAATCTCTGATTGCGTGCAATCATGAAAAATCTTGAGCCCCCCTTTAAGATCAAAGGGGCTTTGCACCGCAACTGTGGTCGCGGGTTCAATCGGTTGAAACAAGGCATCAGGGCGATACCCCCAATGCGCAATTTCAGGCAAACCCTCTTGGCGGTCTTTTCCAATGGCGCGGCGGCGTAAATCCTGATCAGCCAATCGCGCCAACGCCATCAGATCACTTGCATAGGCGATGGCCTCGGCGCGGCGCTTTTGCAAATCCGATAGGGACAGTTTGCCAAGCCGCGCTTTCAAAGCCGCGATATCAGCGTTGAATTTTATCCATCTGGCCTGCGAAAATGACGGCCTGCGCCAGAACCCCATCCCATTGCCCTCAAGCTTGGCCCGCCCCTCCCAGTCAGAGGGGGGCCTTTTTCCAGTTTAGCAAAGATAGAGATAAGGGGATTTTCTCTAATTGAAAAGCCTACGCAGCAATCCAACCGTATCAAGTGTGCGCACAACGGTGCGCGCGGCCCGTGCGGGTGACACGGTGCGGGTGGTTGGGCGGGTTGGCGCACTGCTTCCTGAACCATCGCCGCTTTGCGCGGTGGCTTGATCACTATCATACGGGCCATCGGGCAAGGGGGTTGGTTCCGCCTCGGCCAAAATCGCGGGCTGTAAACCTGTTTGATTATTGACCGTAGCGATTTGACCAGCAAAGGCGCGCAACGTCTCAAGGCTTTGCGCCTCGGTGAGGTTACTGTCTTCAAGCGCAAGAACACTGAGCGTGGCGATGCGATTGCCCACATCCATATAGACGCGCCAGTAATCTTCTTTCACACCCCGAATGCTGCTGGCCGAACTGTCGCGCGCATTCAAGAAGAACACATCGCCTTGGTGAAACATATCCAGAATTTCAACCGAATTCGGATCTTGGTCGCGGCTTAACAAGCCACGCCCTTGCTCGGAGGTGAAAAATGCAGCCATTGCAGGGATATTGCTGCGCAAACTGCCCTCTGGCCCTGCCTCGGAAATGGCGGCCGTCAGGATTGAAGGATGTTCTGGCTGTGGCAGGCGCGGTGAATTTCCAATAGCCGCGCAATTTCCCAAAAGCACAAAGGCGCTTATGCCGCGATCTTGGGTCGCCGCAGGATCTATGCAAAACCCATCAGGCCCAGTGACCACCAAGCGGTCACTGGTTACGGCAATTTCTGTATCCACATCTGGAAGGGGCCCCGCATAAGGCGCCCCACCGCCCGAGCAGCCGAAAAGAAAAAGGCCCGCACCCAAGAGGGTGCAGGCCTGAACGGATTTAGATGTCCATATAGACATGCTTCTCCTCTTTGCCGCCTGGATGCGTGACCGCCCCATAGCGCGCTGAACCCACCTGTTGCGCATATTTCCAAAGCGCGCCAGTGGCGTAGATTGTTGGCTTTGCGCCTTGCCAATCGGCGCGGCGGGCTTCCAATTCGGCGTCAGACAGATCAACGCTGATCTTCCCATTGATCGCGTCAATCGTGATCATATCCCCGTTTTTCAAGAGACCGATTGGCCCACCATGGGCGGCCTCTGGCCCAACGTGACCGACACAGAAACCACGGGTCGCACCCGAGAAGCGGCCATCGGTGATAAGCGCCACTTTCTTACCCATGCCCTGACCAGACAGGGCCGCCGTGGTTGCCAACATCTCACGCATACCTGGCCCGCCAGATGGGCCTTCATTGCGGATGACGATCACTTCGCCCTCTTTGTAATCACGGGTTTGAACAGCCACGAAAGCATCTTCTTCTGATTCAAACACGCGGGCAGGGCCTGTGAATACAAGCTGCTCTTTTGCCATACCCGCAACCTTTACGATGGCACCATCTGGGGCAAGATTCCCTTTGAGACCGACCACACCGCCTGTTGGCGATAGGGGTTTCTCGATGGGATAGATCACGCGACCATCTGCTTCGCGGGTGATGATGTCGATCTCTTCACCAATGCTGCGGCCTGTTACGGTCAAGCAATCCTCATGGATCAGACCTGCTTTCCGCAATTCTTTGAGAACGACAGGAACGCCGCCCGCCTCATACATATCTTTGGCCACATATTGGCCACCGGGTTTGAGGTCGACAAAGTATGGGGTGTCTTTGAAAATCTCGCAGACATCAAACAGATCGAAATCAATACCCGCCTCATGGGCGATGGCAGGCAAATGGAGGCCTGCATTGGTCGAGCCACCGGTGCAAGCCACAACGCGCGCCGCGTTCTCAAGGCTTTTGCGGGTCACGATATCGCGGGCGCGAATGTTCTTTTCGATAAGCTTCATCACAGCTTCACCCGAAGCCACGCCATATTGGTCGCGGGACTCATAAGGCGCGGGCGCACCTGCTGAATTGGGCAGGGCCAAACCGATGGCCTCAGATACACAGGCCATGGTGTTTGCCGTAAACTGACCGCCACAGGCGCCTGCCGAAGGACAGGCTACACGTTCCAAAATAGCGAGCTGTTCGTCAGAGTAATTGCCCGCCTGATGCTGACCCACCGCCTCAAAAACGTCTTGCACGGTTACATCTTTGCCATCCAACCGACCCGGCAGAATGGAGCCGCCATAGATAAACACCGATGGCACGTTAAGGCGCACCATGGCCATCATCATCCCGGGCAGGGATTTATCACAGCCCGCCAAACCCACCAGCGCGTCATAGCAATGCCCGCGCATGGTCAATTCAACAGTATCCGCAATCGCTTCACGCGAGGCCAAGGAGGAACGCATTCCCTCATGCCCCATCGCGATCCCATCGGTCACAGTGATGGTGGTAAATTCGCGCGGCGTGCCATTGGCGTGCTTTACACCCAATTTCACCGCCTGCGCCTGACGGCTGAGCGCAATGTTACAGGGCGCTGCTTCGTTCCAGCAGGTGGCGACACCCACAAAAGGCTGCGCGATTTCGTCCTCGGTCAAGCCCATCGCATAGTAATACGAGCGATGCGGTGCGCGCGCAGGCCCTTGCGTCACGTGACGGCTTGGCAGTTTGGACTTATCGAATTTGCTCTGCGACATGGCAGCCTCCCTTGGGGTCGATAGAAATGTTACACTCGGCATAAACTTTGGGCCCCTGCGGCACAAGCGCGATTGGAAAAAGACCCATGAAACCTAAGTTTCAGACTATAGATGGGCCATTTATGGGTTCAAGCGGAATGGGGATTTAAAGCGCTGATGCTTCGGGGATTTTTTGCACCACAAAATCAGCCCAATTTGATGGTCGAGGCCGCGCGGGCGCAACCTGCTTTGTGGCGGGTGATTGTGGGCATGGTCATCTGCCTTTTGACCTATGTCTTGGGGCTGTTGGCCTATTTCTATGCAATGTCGCATCTGATCGGCACAAAATTCGAAGCCGTATGGACGGCTGACCCGCAAACATCTGGCCCGAGCCTGACGCTGATCCTTCTGGGCAGTTTCGTGACAATGCTGGTTGGCCCGTTTTTTGTGGCATGGCTGCTGCATGATCGCAGCCCATGGTCACTGTTTGGCCCATTGCGCCAAATGCACCGACAGTTCTGGGTCGCGGTGGCGGTGTTTTCTGCCCTCGCGACACTCAGCGCGCTGATCCCTACCGATTTTGCGCTTGTGAGAAGTCTGGGCCTCAATCAATGGTTGCTTTTGCTGCCTCTCGCCCTTGGGCTGATTGCCATTCAGACAGGGGCTGAAGAACTTCTGTTTCGCGGCTATATTCAAAGCCAACTGGCCGCGCGGTTCAAATCCCCAATCATCTGGGCGGTTTTGCCGTCCGTTCTGTTTGGTCTTGCCCATTTTGCACCAGAAGAACATGGCGGCGCGGCGTGGTATCTTGTGTTGGCCACAGGCGTTTTCGGGCTTTGCGCTGCTGATTTGACCCATCGCTTTGGCACAATCGGGCCAGCGTGGGGATTTCACTTTGCGAATAATGTGATGGCAATGTTGGCTGTTTCGCTGCCTGGTGCTTTGGGGGGGCTTGCCCTGTATCATTTACCGATTGCGGCCAATGATGCCGAGGCGATGGTTCCCCTTATCTTGCGCGACATTGCTGTTACAATTGTGATTTGGCTTGGCATCCGTTTTGTCCTGATATGGCGCGAAAATGCCCATCGCTGATTGCAATCTGCCGCGCCATTGCCTATTGCGAGTGTAAGGATCGGCCAATGGAAAAGACCCAATGAACTGGATCACCAACTACGTCCGCCCAAGGATCAATTCGATGTTCTCGAAGCGCGATATGCCCGAGAACCTTTGGACGAAATGCGATGAATGCGGAACCATGCTGTTCCACCGTGAATTGAGCGACAATCTGAATGTCTGCACAAATTGCGATCATCATATGGTCATCACCCCGCGAGAGCGGTTCAATGCCTTGTTCGATGGCGGTATTTTCACCGAGGTCAAAGTGCCAAAGCCAATTGCAGACCCGCTGCAATTCCGCGATCAGAAACGCTATCCCGACCGCATGAAGGCGGCACAGAAATCCACGGGCGAAACCGATGCGATGCTTGTGGCCGAGGGTGAAATGGGGCGCACGCCCATCGTGGCCTGTGCGCAAGATTTCAGCTTCATGGGCGGCTCGATGGGGATGTATGTCGGCAATGCCATCATTGCTGCTGCCGAGCGCGCGATTAAATTAAAGCGCCCTCTGATCCTGTTCTCCGCCGCAGGTGGCGCGCGGATGCAAGAGGGTATCCTCAGCCTGATGCAAATGCCCCGCACCACAGTTGCGGTAAATATGCTCAAAGAGGCGAACCTGCCGTATATCGTGGTTCTGACCCATCCAACCACAGGGGGCGTAACCGCCTCTTATGCGATGCTCGGCGATGTGCAGATTGCCGAACCAAATGCGTTGATCTGCTTTGCTGGGCCACGGGTGATTGAGCAAACCATTCGTGAAAAGTTGCCCGAAGGGTTCCAGCGCGCCGAATATCTTTTGGATCACGGGATGCTTGACCGCGTGACCCATCGCACTGCGTTGCGCGATGAGTTGATTTCGATCCTTCGGATGCTGATGGGCATGGAACCCCCAGTCAAAGGGGATCTGCCCGCCCCAACTGAGGCTGCGCCAAACGCGGCGGAGGCAAAATAAAAGTGAGCACCCCCCGCTCGGATCTCTTATTGGAGCGCATGATGGCGCTTCACCCAAAGATCATAGACCTGACGCTAGATAGAATGTGGCGGATCTTGGCCGCCCTTGGTGATCCGCAACAGGCGTTGCCGCCTGTCATTCATATTGCGGGCACCAATGGCAAAGGGTCGACCCTCGCCTATATTCGCGCGGGGCTTGAGGCGGCAGGGAAAAGCGCACATGCCTATACATCACCGCATTTGGCACGGTTTCATGAACGCATTCGGTTGGCGGGAACGCTGATTGACGAAAACCATCTATCAGACATTCTTGATGAATGTTTGGCGGCCAATGGCCCAGATGCAATTACCTATTTCGAAATCACCACAGCCGCCGCGCTTTTGGCATTTGCCAGAAATCCTGCCGATTACACGCTGTTAGAGGTGGGTTTGGGCGGACGTTTGGATGCAACCAATGTCATTGACAGCCCTGCAGTGAGCGTGATCACCCCCGTTGATCTCGACCATCAACAATATCTTGGCGATACAATCGAGGATATCGCAGGCGAAAAGGCAGGCATTATCAAGCGCGGGTGTCCCGTAATTGTTGCCCCACAACAAGAGGCCGCACTGGAGGTGATCGAGGCACGCGCCGCGCGGCTTGGCGCGCCCATCTATGCCTATGGCCAACACTGGCATGTTACGACCGAAGCAGGGCGATTGATTTTCCAAGATGAAACAGGCCTTTTGGACTTGCCTCTGCCTGCCCTTGCGGGCCCGCATCAAATCCAAAATGCAGGCACGGCCCTTGCCGCAATGCGGGTGTTGGGTTTGGACGAGGCGGCCTGCGAGGGTGCCATGCGCAACGTCACTTGGCCCGCGCGTATGCAGCGCCTGCGCCACGGGCCGCTGTTTGACACTGCACCCGATGCTGAACTTTGGCTTGATGGGGGCCACAACCCCCATGCCGCGCTTGCCATTGCCGCCACGCTCAAAGGCTTGCCGCAACGTGAAACGCATTTGATTTGCGGCATGCTGAACACAAAAGACGTGACAGGCTTCATGGCCCCGCTTGCGCCCTTCGCATCATCGCTGCACGCTGTCTCAATTGACGGCCAAGCCGCAACACTGAGTGCCGAGGACACAAAGGCAGCCGCAACCCGTGCAGGTATAGCGGCCCAAACCGCACCAGATGTGATCAGCGCCTTGCGCGACATCTGCGCCACAACCCCGAATGCGCGGGTTTTGATCTGTGGTTCCCTTTACTTGGCGGGCGAAATTCTAAAAGAAAACGGT
The DNA here is from genome assembly GCF_033100315.1 of Roseovarius sp. 10. Taxonomy (NCBI): domain Bacteria; kingdom Pseudomonadati; phylum Pseudomonadota; class Alphaproteobacteria; order Rhodobacterales; family Roseobacteraceae; genus Roseovarius; species Roseovarius sp. 10. Next base: position 372,264 of record NZ_JAWLVH010000003.1, on the reverse strand, counting down.
TAGGCTACTAGACAGCGCCTGCACTCTGGCCTAGCCCTGTTGCATGCTCGCGATATTCCTCAAAACACTTCCATTTTTTGCGCTGATCGGTGTGGGCTTCCTCGCCGCATATCGTGGGTTTTTCACGCAAAGCGCGACCGCCTATCTGACAAAATTCGTGTTTTACTTCGCGCTATCGGCCATGTTGTTTCGCTTTGCCTCGACCTTATCGCTTGGCGATATTTTCGATTGGAATTTCATCGGGGCCTATCTGTTTGGATGTTTCGCGATTTATGCGCTTGCGACTGTCGTTGCCTTGATCCGCAAGCGGCCCGCTTCGGAAGCGGCAATTGAAGCACAATGTGCCGTGATCGGAAATACAGGTTTCTTGGGCGTGCCGATGTTGGTGGTTTTGATGGGGCCTGCGGCGGCGGGCCCTGTCTTGATGATCTTGGCCACTGATTTGATCGTTTTCTCAAGCTTGATCGTGATCATCATCACGGCAAGCCGCGATGGCCGCATGAGCCTGACTATTTTCCGCTCAATCGCGATTGGGTTGATTAAAAATCCGATGATTGTGTCTATGGTCGCGGGGCTATCCGTCTCGGCCGCGGGGCTAAGCCTTCCCGCACCTGTGGATGAATTCATGGCACTATTGGGCGCGGCGGCGACCCCATGTGCGCTCTTCGCAATAGGGGCGTCATTGGCAGGCAAATCAACTGAGCGGGCTTCGGTCGCGCTTTGGCTGTCCTTCGCCAAGCTGATCTTACACCCTGCCGCAGTCGCCATTGGTGCGCTTATAATTTTCGAGGTTGATCCCTATGCCGCGGCAGTGATGATCGCGGCCTCCTCGCTGCCTGTCGCAGGAAATATCTATATGCTGGCGCAGCATTACAACGTGGCCCCGCAACGGGTGTCTGCCTCGATTCTGATGTCGACCGCTATTTCCATCCTCACCGTGTCACTTGTGATCGGATGGCTGTCTCAAATGGCGGGCCTCAGCCTGCCTTGATCGCGAAAGGTTTGATCATGTCCAAGATTGAAGCGGTGATTTTTGACATCGGCAATGTGCTGATTGAATGGCAGCCTGAGCGGTTCTACGACCGCACCATCGGGGAAGCGCGCCGCCGCGAAATGTTTGCCACTGTGGATTTGCACGGCATGAATGACCGCGTGGATTTAGGTGAAGGGTTCCGCGATATCATCTATGAAACGGCAGAAGCCTATCCTGAGTTTCGCGCGGAAATTCGGATGTGGCATGATCACTGGTTGGAATTGGCAAACCCTGTGATTGATCACTCCGTGATGCTCTTGCGCCGCCTTCGTGCCAAGAATGTGCCCGTCTTCGCATTGACCAATTTCGGGATCGAGAGCTTTGCCTATGCGCAAGAGCATTTCGATTTTCTGAACGAATTCGACCACGCCTATGTCTCTGGCCATATGGGGGTGATCAAACCCAATCCAACAATTTATCAAATGGTCGAGGATCATTGCAAAATCGCGCCAGAGGCGCTTTTGTTTGCAGATGACCGCCCTGACAACATCACCGCGGCCGAGGCGCGCGGATGGAATGCGCATCTGTTTACAGCGCCACACAGATGGGCCGAAGTCTTGGTCGACCATGGCCTTCTAACCAAGGATGAAGCAGGACTATGACACAAACCCCCTTCCAAATCATCGGGCCTGAGGCCGAAGCCAAGCTTGATTGGCTCAAACTTGGCGCGGCGTTGGAGGCGGGGCATATGCTACCGCGTGCGGAGATTTCGGATAGTTTCCTCTATCGCGGCAAGGACACGTTGCTTAATCGTGCCGCATGGATAGACGGGCTTGGCCTCTTGGTGAAATCGGCCACAATCTTTCCTGAGAACGCCGCGCAAAATTTGCCCGCTGTGAATGGCGGTGCAGCGCTTTATGGCGATAAGAATGGCCTTCTTGAGGCTTTGGTCGATTTCCATCTTTTGACCAAATATAAGACCGCAGGCGATAGCCTATTCGCCGCGATGAAACTGGCGCGACCCGAGAGTAAAACCATTTTGATCGTTGGCGCAGGCACAGTTGGCCGGTCGTTGCGCGCGGCTTATGGCGCGGGGTTTCCTGAGGCGCGCTTCTTGATCTGGAACCGCAATATAGCGCGGGCCGAGGCCCTTGCCCGTGATTTCTCCAATACGGATGTCGCCGAAAGCCTAGCGGATGCCGTGCAGCAGGCCGATATTGTCACCTGTGCAACCATGGTGACAGAGCCCATCTTGCAAGGTGAATGGCTGAAGGCGGGACAGCATATTGACCTCATCGGGGCCTATCGCCCCGATATGCGCGAGGCGGATGATGCTGCGCTCAAAAAGGCGCGCATCTTTGTCGACAGCCGTGCTACCACGATTGAACATATTGGCGAATTAAAACGCCCCATCGCGGCGGGGGTGATCACAGCAGATGATGTTGTGGCCGATTATTACGACATCGCCTCTGGCGCCTTTGCGCGGGGCAATGACGCAGAAATCACGCTGTTCAAGAACGGCGGCGGCGCACATCTTGACCTCATGACCGCCGCCTATATCCGTGACGCGGTGAAAGGTTAGGCGGCCAACGCCCGCTCGCGCAGGGGGCTTTCTTTCACGGGCAAATGGACGATGGCCGAAAGCAGCCCCACGCCAACACCCACCCACCAAACCGTGGTGTAGGTGCCATGCAGGTCATACATCCAACCGCCAAGCCAAACCCCGATGAAGCTGCCCAATTGATGGCTAAAGAACACGATACCATAAAGCGTGCCCATATAGCGCAGCCCATAAATATATCCCACAAGTCCTGAGGTCAGCGGCACTGTGGCCAACCACAACGCGCCCATCGTAACCGAAAACACAATCACCGTCAGGGGCGTGATGGGCAACAAAATGAACGCGGCCGCAATAATGGTGCGGCCAAAATAGATGCCCGCAAGCAGGTATTTCTTAGAATAGCGTTTGCCCAAATAGCCCGCCAAAATCGTGCCACCAATATTGGCCAAGCCAATCAGCGAGATCGACACAGCCCCAAGCGCGGACGTGGTCGTGATGCCCAAAGAATGTAGGAAAGATCCAGGCTCAATCGGGCCGCAAAGTTCGGTCACAAAGGCGGGAAAATGCGCGGTGACAAAGGCAAGCTGATACCCACAGGAAAAGAAGCCGATAAAAATCAGACTGAAAGAGGGATCGCGAAACGCTTTGCCCAAAATCGCGCTCATGCTTTCTTCAAGTTCTGCCTTGGATAGGGGCGCAGGCGCGCGCAGCATGGGAAGGAATAAAAGCGCGGCCAAAATTGCCGCTGCAAAGATCAAAAAGACGCTTTGCCATGGCATCACCGTCAACAGCGCCTCTGCCACAGGCGCACCAAAGACCTGACCTGCAGAGCCCGCCGCAGTGGCAATCCCAAGCGCGAGTGAGCGATGCTCATCCGATGCGGCGCGGCCCACAATCGCCAAGATCACGCCAAAGCCCGTGCCCGCAACGCCAAAGCCCACAAGAATTTCCAAAAGCTGATGCGCGCCGGGCGTGATTGCATAAGCCGAAAAGACCAAACCCGCCGCATACATCAAAGCGCCGATGATAATGGCTTTGCGATCCCCAAACTTCTCGGCAATCGCGCCAAAAATCGGCTGCCCCACGCCCCAAGCAAGGTTTTGAATGGCAATGGCCAAAGAAAATTCGGCGCGCAGCCAACCGAATTCGTCCGCTATGGGAATTTGAAAAACCCCAAAACTTGCCCGAATGGCAAAGCTGATCATAATGATAAAACAGCCCCCGATGAGGACGGGGGTGAAAATCGAATTGCGCTGCATCTTCATTTGTCCTGTCAAAGGCCGCAGGCCTGTCACGCTGCGACAGAGATTGCGCCGCAAGCCCAAGAGCGTCAATGCTGATTGCGCATGCAATCCCTCTGGCCAGAGGGGCCAGAGATGTCCTAAGAGGCGCTTATGTCGCAACATTTAACCGCCATATACGACACCCGCGTCAGCGAAGGCTTACTGCGCGCAGACCCCGCACAACGCGAGGTTTTGCATCGGTTTGAATCCTTGCGCGAAACGCTTGAGGCGCGGCCAAAATCAGGGCTTCTTGCGCGTTTTTTTCAGGAAAAACCACAATCTGGCCAACATAGTCGCGGATTTTATGTCTGGGGCGGGGTTGGGCGCGGCAAATCCATGATTATGGATTTGTTCTTTGCGCACACGGCGATTAACGGGAAACGCCGCGTCCATTTTCACGCCTTTATGCAAGAAATCCAATCAGCCCTGCACGAGGCGCGTAAAACAGGCACAGATGATGCGTTGAAACCCGTGGCCGAGGCGATTTCAAAAGACCTGCGCCTGCTGTGTTTTGATGAGATGCAAATCACCGATATCACCGATGCCATGATTGTAGGCCGCCTCTTTGAGGCATTGTTCAAGGCAGGGGTGAGCATCGTCACCACCTCCAATCGCCCGCCAAAAGATTTGTATAAGGACGGGTTGAACCGACAGCTATTTGTGCCGTTCATCACGCTTTTAGAGCAGGAATTAGAGGTGATTGAAATGCAATCACCCACCGATTACCGCCAAGACAGATTGTCAGGCGAAACCACCTATTTCACACCCATCACCGCCGCCACGCGGCAAAGCCTTGATAAGATTTGGCACGATCTGACCCATGGGCAGGAAGAACCCCTCGATTTAGAGATCAAAGGCCGCCATGTCGTCATCCCGCATTATTGGGCGGGCATGGCCCGCGCCGATTTCTGGGAGCTGTGCGGCAAACCTTTAGGCGCGGGTGATTATTTGGCGCTCACTGGGGCGGTGAAACTGCTGATGTTGGAAAACGTCCCGCGTCTTGGCATCGACAATTTCAACGAGGCAAAACGCTTTGTCACCCTCATTGATGCGCTTTACGAGGCAGGTATCCGCGTGATCTTATCTGCCGATGATGTGCCAGAACATCTTTACGCCGAGGGCACGGGCAGTTTCGAATTTGAACGCACCGCCAGCCGCCTGCGCGAGATGCAATCGGCGGATTGGGGCCAATAGATCGCGGCAAGGCTTGCAAAAACTGAACTGATCGGTTTACAATGGGGTCAGGGAGTATGCGCCATGAACATGCAAGCACAGACACGCAAAGGTCGAAAATTCGATCAAGTCATTGATGGCGCGCGTAATATTTTCCTAAGCCAAGGGTTCGAAGGGGCAAGTGTCGATGTGATCGCGCGCCAAGCAGGCGTGTCCAAAGCCACGCTTTATTCGTATTTCCCCGACAAACAAGCGTTGTTTATGGCGGTTCTGAACCAAGAATGCGACCTGCAACGCCGCGCGCAAATGGATATCGAATTTCTGCAGCGCGATGTTCGCGATGCCTTGCACCATTTGGCCTATTCGATGCTTGAATTTCTGATGTCGGACGAAGGTGTCTCGATCTTCCGCGTCTGCGTGGCTGAGGCCCAAAGGTTCCCCGAATTGGGGCGTGCTTTCTATGAAACAGGCCCTTCAACGGCCATGTCCCATGTCGCAGGCTATTTTAGCACGCCAAAGGTGGGCAACATGCTCGATATAGATGACCCGATGAAGGCGGCGGATTTGTTCATGAAGCTGTGCCGTGGTGATCTAATGCTGCGCCGTCTTTTATGCGTCAGCAGCGAAGCCACCCATGAAGAAGTGTCCGAAGCCGCAGATGAGGTGGTGGCTACATTTATGGCACGGTATCGCAAGGCCTAATCTACAAGGGATTTGAACATAACAAGGGCGTCCACCAATCCTTTGCTTGGATGATCAAAGGCTTGTGGCAAACGGCCCACAATCTCGAAACCTGCCTTTTGCCATGTCGCAACCGCACGCGTGTTTTCCGAAACGACAAAGTTATACTGCATCCCGCGATAGCCTTCGGCGCGGGCAGTCTGGAGCGAATGCGCCAACATCGCGCGCGCAATCCCGCGCCCCTGCGCCGCAGTGGCAGTGATATACCCACAATTGCAGATATGGGCGCCGCCGCCCGCCTGATTGGGACGGATATAATAGGTGCCAACGACCTCACCCCCGTGTTCTGCTATGAACACCGACTTTTCGGGGGCTGTCCAAAAGGCCAAGGCATCGACCGCGGATATGTCAGGGTCGACTGTATATGTATCACCCGCCCGAAACACAGGCAGCACGAGGGATACAAGCGCCGCATCATCGCGTGCCGTTTTTGGACGAATTGTGATTTCGATTTTCGCGTTCATGTCGCGCAAATGGCCACGCCGCGCCCCAAAGCGCAAGATGGCAGCTTGCTATAACCCCCGATTCTCTCTATATGACGGAACAACAGGTGCTTGGGGGTCCAAACTCCACGCTCCACCCTAGATGCTTCCGCGGGCCCTGTGGCCCGTTTTTTTATGTCCATAGGTCTTATGTCCAACCTGATCGCAAAATCGAGCATTGATCGCCGCATGGCTGAGATCATCACCCCTGTCATCGAAGATATGGGGTTTGAACTGGTGCGCGTGCGCCTGATGGGCGGCGAGACAAAAACCCTGCAGGTGATGGCAGACCGCCCCGAAGGCGGGATCAATGTGGATGATTGCGCCGATATCTCAACGGCGATTTCGGCAAGCCTTGATGTCGAAGACCCGATTGAGGGGGCCTATAACCTGGAAGTTTCTAGCCCCGGTATCGACCGCCCGCTGACGCGGTTGAAGGATTTTGATATCTGGCAGGGCTATGAAGCCAAACTTGAAACAAGCGAAATGATCGATGGCCGCAAGCGCTTTAAGGGTGTTTTGGCAGGGATCGAAAACGATGAAGTGCTTATCAATGTTGAACAAGGTGGCGAGACGGTCACCCTTGGCCTCGATTTTGATTGGCTTTCAGATGCGAAGCTCGTTCTGACCGATGACCTGATCGCCGAGATGCTGCGCCAGCGCAAAGCCTCGGGGGTCATTGACGAAACCCAATTTGATGAAATCACGCAAGAGCCCGAAGAGGCGGAGGACTGAAAATCCATGGCTATTACATCAGCAAACCAACTTGAGCTGTTGCAAACAGCAGAGGCCGTTGCCCGCGAAAAGATGATCGACCCCGATCTGGTCATCGTGGCAATGGAAGAAAGCCTCGCCCGCGCCGCGAAATCGCGTTACGGCTCGGAATTGGATATCCGCGTTTCGATTGATCGCAAGACAGGCCGCGCGACATTTACCCGTGTCCGCACTGTGGTTGAGGAAATCGAAAACCATTTCATTGAAATGACACTGCGCGATGCGCGTGCCTATAAGGCAGATGCAGAAATCGGTGACGAGATCATTGATGAAGTGCCCCCTGTTGAAATGGGCCGTATCGCCGCGCAAAGCGCCAAGCAGGTGATCCTGCAAAAAGTGCGCGAAGCTGAGCGTGATCGCCAATATGAAGAATTCAAAGACCGTGCAGGCACAATCATTAACGGTGTCGTAAAGCGCGAAGAATATGGCAATGTGATTGTCGATATTGGCCGTGGCGAGGCAGTTTTGCGCCGTAATGAAAAAATTGGGCGCGAAAGCTATCGCCCCAATGAGCGCATCCGCTGCTATATCAAAGATGTCCGCCGCGAGGCGCGCGGCCCTCAGGTCTTCCTCAGCCGCACCGCGCCCGAATTCATGGCGGAATTGTTTAAGATGGAAGTGCCTGAAATTTACGATGGCATCATCGAGATCAAGGCCGTTGCCCGTGACCCGGGCTCTCGCGCGAAGATCGCGGTGATTTCCTTTGATAACTCGATTGATCCCGTTGGTGCTTGTGTGGGTATGCGCGGCAGCCGCGTACAGGCTGTGGTGAACGAGTTGCAGGGCGAAAAAATTGACATCATTCCATGGAATGAGGACGCCCCAACCTTCCTTGTGAACGCGCTGCAACCTGCCGAAGTGACCAAGGTGGTTTTGGACGAAGATGCAGGGAAAATCGAAGTGGTTGTTCCTGACGAACAGCTGTCTCTTGCCATCGGGCGCCGTGGTCAAAACGTGCGTTTGGCAAGCCAGTTGACAGGGCTTGATATCGACATCCTCACGGAAGAAGAAGAAAGCGCGCGCCGTCAGGCCGAATTCGCCGAACGCACCAAGCTGTTCATGGACACATTGGATTTGGACGAATTCTTTGCCCAACTTCTGGTATCCGAAGGCTTCACCTCTTTGGAAGAGGTTGCCTATGTCGAGCAAGAAGAATTGCTTGGCATTGATGGTGTCGATGAAGCAACCGCGGACGAGCTTCAGGCCCGTGCGCGTGACTATATCGAAGAGCAAAATCGCAAAGCCCTCGAAAGCGCCAAGGCGCTTGGTGTCGAGCAAAGCTTGATTGATTTCGAAGGGCTAACGCCACAGATGCTTGAGGCGCTTGTCCAAGATGGGGTCAAAACGCTGGAAGACTTCGCAACCTGTGCTGATTGGGAATTGGCAGGCGGTTGGACAACCGTAAACGGCGAGCGCGTCAAAGATGAAGGCGTGCTTGAGAAATTCGATGTCAGCCTCGAAGAAGCCCAGAATATGGTCATGTCCGCCCGTTTGGCCTTGGGTTGGGTAACCGAAGAAGACCTTGCATCTGACCAAGAAGACGCAGGCGAAGAAGAAGAGTAAGCCCGATTTCAGGAGCCAAATCCATGTCCCGTGGCGGTGCCACCAAAACCAAAGACACGTCCGAGCGGCGCTGTATCGCAACAGGCGACACAGCGCCAAAGGCGGGGCTGTTGCGTTTTGTGGTCAGCCCTGAGAATGTGGTGACGCCCGATATCCTTGAACGCCTACCGGGCCGAGGCATATGGTGCAGCGCTGATCGCGCGGCGGTGGAATTGGCGGTCAAGAAAAACCTTTTCTCCCGCTCAGCCAAAGCGCAGGTGACTGTGCCAGATGATTTGGTGGGCACGCTTGAAACCCTGCTTGCGCGGCGCATTGGCGATTTGATTGCCTTGGCGCGCAAATCTGGTGATGCCGTTGCAGGGTTCGAAAAGGTCAAAGATTGGCTTGCCACGCGCCCTGTGCGGGTGCTGCTGCAAGCTTCGGACGGGTCTGAACGGGGAAAGTCCAAGCTTTGGACGCCTGAGGGCGCGCGTTACTTCGATTGCCTAACCGCTTTTGAATTAGGTTTGGCATTCGGGCGAGAAACTGTGATACATGGCGCGCTGGCGACTGGCGGACTCGGCGATCGTGTTGTAGAGGAAGCAGCAAAGCTGCAAGGGCTGAGGCCCAAAACCAGCTTGAACAACGGCAAGACCGTTGGGAAGGACAAGAAAGACGCATGAGCGATCAAGACGGAAAAAAACCACTCGGACTATCTGGCGGCGCCCGCAGCGGACGCGTGAACCAGAGCTTTTCGCGTGGACGCACGAAAACGGTTGTTGTGGAAACCAAGCGCAAGCGCGTGATGGTTCCCAAATCGGGTGCAGGCGGCAAAGATGATGGCACGGGTAATATGGAGGGTGGCAACGCTTCCGCCAATCCAGAACTCGAACGCCGTATGAAGGCCGTAATGGCCGCCAAGGCCCGTGAGGCCGAAGAAGAAGAACAGCGCCAGCGCGAAGAGCAAGAACGCGAAGAAGAGCGTCAGCGCCGCCGCGCCGAGGCCGAGGCCCGCGAACGCGAGGAGCGTGAACGCGAAGAGGCCATCCGCGCCAAGGAAGAAGAAGAGCGCCGCCGCCTTGAGGAATCAAAGGCTGCAAAGTCCCGTAAAGCGGACAGTGCCCCCGTGGTGACATCCCCCGCAGATCTGCCTGATCCTGCGGTGGCAGCTGCCCGCGCGAAATCAGCCGCAGCACCTGCGCGCCGTGATACGGATCGGGACGACAAGCGCGAGCGCGTCTCGAAAGGTGATCGCGACAATGATGGCCGCCGTTCCGGCAAGCTGAGCGTCAATCAGGTTTTCTCTGATGGCGAAGGCGGGCGTCAGCGCAGCCTTGCTGCCATGAAACGCAAGCAGGAGCGTCAGCGCCAGAAGGCGATGGCATCCCAAGGTGACCGCGAAAAAATCGTCCGCGATGTGCAAATTCCAGAAACCATCGTGGTTTCCGAATTGGCCAACCGCATGGCCGAACGCGTGGCCGATGTGGTTAAATCGCTGATGCAGATGGGCATGATGGTCACGCAGAACCAATCCATCGATGCCGATACGGCGGAATTGATCGTCAGCGAATTCGGTCACCGCGTGCAGCGCGTATCTGACGCGGATGTGGAAGATGTGATCAAGGTCGAAGAAGACAACCCAGCCGAGCTGCAACCACGGCCACCCGTCATCACGATCATGGGCCATGTTGACCACGGCAAGACCTCGTTGCTTGACCGCATTCGCAAGGCCAATGTTGTCTCTGGCGAAGCAGGCGGGATCACGCAGCATATCGGGGCCTATCAGGTGCGCACCGAAAGCGGCGCGCTTTTGACCTTCCTTGATACGCCGGGTCACGCGGCTTTTACCTCCATGCGGGCGCGTGGGGCGAATGTCACGGATATCGTGGTGCTTGTGGTTGCCGCCGATGACGCAGTGATGCCGCAGACCATCGAAGCGATTAACCACGCCAAGGCGGCCAAAGTGCCGATGATCGTGGCGATTAACAAAATCGACAAACCCGCTGCCAACCCTGACAAGGTGCGCACCGATTTGCTTCAACATGAGGTGATCGTTGAGAAGATGTCAGGTGAGGTGCAGGATGTCGAAGTTTCCGCCGCCACTGGCCAAGGTTTGGATCAATTGCTTGAATCCATCGCGCTTCAGGCCGAATTGCTTGACCTGAAGGCGAACCCTGACCGCTCAGCCGAAGGGGCCGTCATCGAGGCGCAGTTGGATGTGGGCCGTGGCCCTGTTGCGACTGTTCTGGTGCAACGCGGCACGCTGAAACAAGGCGATATCTTCGTTGTGGGCGAGCAATGGGGTAAAGTCCGCGCGCTGATCAACGATCAGGGCGAGCGCGTGAAAGAAGCGGGGCCATCCGTTCCTGTTGAGGTTCTGGGCCTGAACGGCGCACCCGAAGCGGGTGACGTTTTGAACGTGGTGCAAACCGAAGCACAAGCCCGCGAGATCGCGGATTACCGCATCCAAGTTGCCAAAGACAAACGCGCCGCAGCAGGTGCAGCAACAACCTTGGATCAGCTTCTGGCGAAGGCCAAGGCGGATGAAAACGTAAAAGAATTGCCCATTGTGGTCAAAGCGGACGTTCAAGGTTCGGCCGAAGCCATCGTTCAGGCGATGGAAAAAATCGGTAATGACGAAGTGCGCGTGCGCGTTCTGCATTACGGCGTGGGCGCGATCACTGAATCCGATATCGGCTTGGCCGAGGCTTCGGGTGCGCCTGTCATGGGCTTTAACGTTCGTGCCAATGCCCCTGCGCGCAATTCCGCCAACCAAAAAGGTGTTGAAATCCGCTATTACAGCGTGATTTATGACCTTGTGGATGATGTGAAGGCGGCAGCTTCAGGTCTTCTTGGTGCTGAAATTCGTGAAAACTTCATCGGCTACGCCCAGATCAAAGAGGTGTTCCGCGTCTCTGGTGTTGGCTCGGTTGCGGGCTGTCTGGTCACCGAAGGTGTCGCGCGCCGCTCGGCGGGTGTGCGCCTGTTGCGCGATGATGTCGTGATCCACGAAGGCACGCTAAAAACCCTCAAGCGCTTCAAAGACGAAGTCAAAGAAGTGCAATCGGGTCAGGAATGCGGCATGGCCTTTGAGAATTACGATGACATCCGCAAAGGCGATGTGATCGAGATTTTCGAACGCGAAGAAGTTGAGCGTAAGCTCAGCTAAGCCGTTCTGAACATGACAAAAAAGCGCGCCCCACGGGGCGCGTTTTTTTATGCTGATCCTTTGGCAACCTCAGGATTCAACCGCCAAACCTCAAAATTCAACGCGCCTGCAATGGTGACCCAAAGCAGATAGGGCACAATCAAAGCGCCCGCGAGCGGATCAAGCGCCCAGAAACTCAGCATTGTTCCCAAAACCGCAACCCAAAGCGCGCTGAGGATGACCATACCCGCGCGAATGCGGCGCAAGCCAAAGAAAACGGGGCTCCATAGCGTGTTCAGCGCGATTTGCAGCGCCCAAAATCCCATCGCATGGCCATTTTCCGCCACCAATGCCACGCGCGCCGCTGCATAGGCGGAGGCGATATAAAGCACTGTCCAAGCAACGGGAAAGAGCCAATTCGGCGGCGTGAAAAATGGCTTCCGCAAATCGCGATACCACGCGCCAGGGGGAAACATAGATCCCGTGGCCGCAGCAGCAGCGCAGGCGGCAAAAAATAATATGAAAACAGACCAATCCATGATGGGTCAGTTAGCGCGTTATGGGTTCGGTTCCAGTATGCGCCCGCGATCTTGCGCCTCTAATTGCGCCAGAACAGATATGACCTGATCACTCCATCCTGCGCGATCTGGTTGCCGCTTGGCGGCGGCATCAACCAAAAAGCGGGTTTCTTCCAAAGGGGGGGCATAAAGCATCGGGCTGCGCGGCGCCAAAGTGATGATCGTGGCCTGAATTGCAGAATAGCTGAGCAACCCAAATTTTTGTCGCGCCGTTGTGAAAGCGCGTTGCGTGACGCCATCATACCCGCGCCGCGCCACAGCACCGCCAATTGCATCATAGCAGTGTCGCGCCGCTAAAATCCCCGCACGGCTGATCAAGGGTAATTGCGACACACCCGCCTCGGAGCGTTCATAAAGCCTGCGCGCCTCAGCCAAGAGCCTGCGATTGATCCGCCGAAGGGCAGGGGAAATACGCGGATCTGCGAGAAAGCGATCAAGGTTAACACCTTCTTCCTCAAGCCAATCTAGGGGCAAATAAACGCGCCCTGCGCGGGCATCTTCGCCCACATCGCGGGCGATATTGGTTAATTGCATGGCCACGCCCAGATCACAGGCGCGCGCCAATGCATCGCCCGAACGCACCCCCATCAATACGCACATCATCGCCCCGACAGCCGAGGCAACCCGTGCCGAGTAACCACGCAAATCTGACAAGGTGTTATAGCGCCGCTCGGTCGCATCCCATGCGAGGCCCTCAAGCAGGGCTTCGGGCAAGGCGCGGGGCATTTCGAAATCCTGCACCACCGCAGCAAAGGCGCGATCAGCGGGACAGTCGACAGGCCGCCCGCAATAGATACGATCCAACCGATTACTAAGATCAAGAACGGCATGTGCCTTGTTCTGGCTGAAATCCACTGCATCATCGGAAATACGACAGAATGCATAAAGTGCCAGCGCAGGATCGCGCACTCTGCGCGGCAAGATACGCGATGCAATATCGAAGGAATGTGACCCTTCGGCAATTGCCGCGCGGCAATAGGCAAGATCCTGATCGTCAATCATTCTGCGGCCATCTTTATCTCATGGCCAGATGAAACGGAGACCGCATCTGGCACCAGTTTTGCCAACACTTCAGCCGATGAAATGACCCCAGGCAAACCCGCCCCAGGATGCGTGCCTGCCCCAACGAGATAGAGACCTTCCGCCTCCTCCGACACGTTATGGGGACGAAAATAGGCGCTTTGCAGGATACGCGGCTCGATTGAGAAGCCAGACCCGTTGGGGGAAAGATAGCGACTTTCAAAATCTGCGGGGGTCAGCACCTCGGAGGCGGAAAGATGCGTGCCCAAATCAGGCAATAGTTGATCTTCCAAAACCTGCTGCACTTTTTGGCGATAGGCTTCGCCCATCTTGGCCCAATCCACAGGATCATCAAACCCCAGATGCGGCACAGGTGAAAGGGCGTAGAACGTATCATCCCCCTCTGGCGCGCAGCTTGGGTCAGTCACCGAGGGGCGATGAACATAAAGGCTCATATCTTCGCTAAGTTTGCCTTTGATAAAGATATCTTTGACCAAACCACGATACCGCGGGCCGTTGAGGATCGTATGATGACCCACATCCGCCCATTTGTTGCGCGTGCCGCGTGTTCCGAAATACCACACAAAAAGACCCATCGACCAACGCGCGCGGGTTAATTTTCCATCCGTCCAACGGCGGCGGGGGCGATTGCGCATCAAATGCTTATAGGTATGGCCCGCATCCGCGTTTGAGACGACAATATCCGCCGCAACAGCCTCGCCCGTGGCAAGGCGCACACCTGTGGCGCGGTTATCCTGAAAGATGATTTCATCCACAACGTGATGAAAGCGAAGCGCGCCGCCTTGGTCCTGAACAACGCGGGCCATGGCCTTGGCAATCGCGGCGACACCGCCCATCGCATAATGGACACCGAATTCTTTTTCGAGATGGCTGACCAAGATATACATCGAGGTCACGTTAAACGGATCCCCCCCGATAAAGAGCGGATGAAAACTAAACGCCATCCGCAGTCGTTCATCCTTAAACCGCTTTGCCGCATGCGCATAAACCGAGCGATCCGCACGCAGCATGCCGAATTTTGGCAAAACCTTGATCAAATCCCACAGCTTGTGCATGGAACGGCGACCGAGATCTTCGAACCCAAACCAATAGCGCGCGGCGCTGTCCTGCAAGAACCGCTCATAGCCCTTGGCATCTTGTGGCGATAGGCGCGCCACTTCGGCGCGCATCGCATCGGTGTTTTGACTGGCGGTAAAATGTGATCCGTCTGGCCAACGGATTTCGTAAAATGGCTCAATCGGGCGCAGATCAACATCCTGATCGAAATCGCGCCCGCAAGCCGCCCATAATTCCCGAAACACTTGTGGCACGGTGACAATGGTCGGGCCGAGGTCAAAGCGATGCCCGTTCTGGTAGAGCGCAGAACCACGCCCCCCCGCCATATCCAATTTATCAATGACCGTGACGCGATAACCCTTCGCCCCCAACCGCATGGCCGAGGCCAATCCCCCCAACCCCGCCCCAATCACAATCGCATGGGGGCGAGCATCGCCCGCATTTGGGGCAAAGCCTGATCGAGGATCGCTATGCACTCGGTGGTCATCCATCATAGGCCCTATCGTAAACTGTCTAGTTTAATTTACAACATGAATTCACAGCCAAAGCCGATCACGAATACAAGCGCACCAATAAAACAAAAGAAATCATGGAAATATATTGTTCTCTTTCCTTTATTAGCTAAATCTGTCACTATTAGTTGACAGATAAAAAGATCGACCATGCAATCTGTAACGCTAAGCTTATTTCGATTTGGAACCGTCTCCGCACGGATGTGGGCCTTTGCCCAAATGGCAACAGCACGATTCGCCTTGCGCCGTGAGGCGGGGATCGGGTTTTTCAAATTGCTTGGCTCAGGCACGGGTGAGGGATTTACGCCCATTCCGAATGTTTCGGTTTATGCCATCCTTGCCACTTGGCCCGACCATGTGACCGCACAATCGCTGATTGCAAAAAGTCCAACCTTCCGCCGCTATCGCGCACATGCAGTCGAAGATTGCACCCTGTATCTCACCCCCAGCACAGCGCGGGGGGAATGGGATGGGCAAGCGCCGTTTGTGACCGAGTCAGAGCCAACAAACGGCCCGATTGCGGCGCTGACCCGCGCCACAGTAAAACCCCTAAATGCGCTGCGCTTCTGGCGGCGCGTCCCTGATATTTCGCAGGTCATTGGCGATGATCCTAACGTTCTGTTCAAGATCGGCGTTGGCGAAGTGCCTCTCCTGCATCAGGTCACGTTTTCAATTTGGCCAGACACGCAAACCATGGCGCGTTTTGCACGCCATGACGGCCCGCATGCCCGCGCCATAAAAGCCGTGCGCGATGGCGCATGGTTCAAAGAAGAACTCTACGCCCGCTTTGCCCTAAAAAATATAGAAGGCACGTGGGAGGGCGGCTGCCCCCTGCAATCCCGTATCCCGACCTATGAAAGGCCCATTATATGAGCCATGCTTTTCCTTTTTCTGCCATCGTAGGCCAAGATGCGATGAAACAAGCCATGCTTTTGACCGCTATTGATGCGGGCATTGGCGGCGTTTTGGTTTTCGGGGATCGCGGCACGGGGAAATCAACCGCCGTGCGAGGCTTGGCCGCTTTGCTGCCACCGATTACGGCGATAAAGGGCTGCCCTGTGAATTCTGCCACTGAGGCAGACATACCTGATTGGGCCAATGTTGCGGATCGCGAAGTGGTCGAAAAACCCACACCCGTGGTCGACCTGCCACTTGGCGCAACAGAGGATCGCGTGGTCGGGGCCTTGGATATCGAAAAGGCGCTCGCCAAGGGTGAAAAGGCCTTTGAAGCAGGCCTTCTTGCGCGGGCCAATCGTGGCTATCTCTATATTGACGAGGTCAACCTGCTCGAGGATCACTTGGTCGATCTTTTGTTGGATGTGGCGCAGTCTGGCGAAAATCTGGTCGAGCGGGAGGGTCTCTCAATCCGCCACCCTGCACGATTTGTTTTGGTGGGTTCGGGCAACCCAGAAGAAGGCGAATTGCGGCCCCAACTTTTGGATCGTTTCGGCCTTTCCGTTGAAGTGAAAAGCCCAAAGGATATCGACACACGCATTGAGGTCATCAAGCGCCGCGATGCCTTTGACCAAGACCGTGCGAAATTTGTGAAATCCTGGGCCAAATCGGATGAGGCTATCCGCAAATCCATCACTGCCGCGCGCAAACGCCTGCCAAAAATCCGCACAAGCGATGCGATCTTGAAGGATTGCGCCGCCCTGTGCCTTGAACTTGGATCAGACGGGTTGCGCGGCGAATTAACCCTGTTACGCGCCGCCCGCGCGCAAGCCGCGTTCGAGGGATCCTCCGAAATCACACGCGCGCATTTGCGGGCCGTTGCACCCATGGCGCTGTCACACCGCTTGCGCCGCGACCCGTTAGATGAGGCAGGCTCAACCACGCGCGTGATGCGCACAGTTGAGGCTGTGCTGCCATGACATCAGCACAGGACAGATGGGCCAGTTTCAATCTGGCCATCGCCCTGTTTGCGATTGATCCCGCACCCCTTGGGGGTATTTGGCTTCGGGCCCGCGTTGGCCCCGTTCGGGATCGGATTATTCAGGCTCTAAACAAGGCGTTAGAAACTGATTTTTTTCCGCGCGTTCACCCAAATATCAGTGATGAGGCCCTGTTTGGCGGGTTAGACCTAAGCGCAACCTTGGCAACTGGGCGCCCTATTCAAACAGAGGGACTTCTCAACAAGGGCGGCACAGTGATCCTGACAATGGCCGAACGTGCCGAATCCGCGCTTTTGGCACGATTGGCGGGGGCGTTGGACGCTGAGACAGGCTTGTCGATTATTGCCCTCGATGAAGCCGCCGAAGAAAGCGAAGGGTTGGGGCATAGCCTCAGTGATCGCCTCGCGCTGCATCTGCAGCTTGATGCTATTCCACAATCGGCGGCGCAGGAAATGGAATTTGACAGCGCAGCTTTGACCGAGGCGCGTGCGCGCTTACCCCATGTGCGACATGCGCCTGACGACTATCGTGATCTGTGCTTGGTGGCTGAGGCGCTTGGCGTCACATCCTTGCGCGCCGTTCAGCACGCGCTGCGCCTTGCCCGCCATTCAGCGGCCTTGATGGGGGCGGATCAGGTCGAACAGGCGGATTTGCAACTGGCTGTGGAATTGGCCCTTGTCCCACGCGCCACGCAAATCCCAGAACCAGCCCCGCCTGAACAAGCGCCCCCACCACAACCACAAGAACCAGAGGCGCAAGAAAACCCGTCCGATCCCGAAGATCCGCAAAAGGAGGGGGAGGATCTTCCCCCTTTCGAGGCGTTGATCGAGGCAGCAAAGGCCATGCTTCCGCCCGACCTCTTGGCACGATTGGCAGCACAGCGCGCCGCACGGCAAAGCCAGGGCAGCTCAGGAACGGGAAACCGCAAGAAGGGCAATCATCGTGGCCGCCCCGTTGCCTCGCGCAGTGGCGAATTGGGGGGCGGCGCGCGGATTGATTTAATGGCAACCTTGCGCTCCGCTGCCCCATGGCAAGGGCTGCGCGCCCAGACGACAGCGCCCAAGCCGCGCGGCCTGCATATCCGCAAAAGTGACATCCGCGTAAAGCAGTTTGAACAAAGCTCTGACAGGGTGATTATCTTTGTGGTGGATGCGTCTGGCTCTAGCGCGATGTCCCGCATGGCCGAGGCCAAGGGGGCGATTGAGTTGATGCTGGCAGAGGCCTATGCGCGGCGCGATCATGTGGCCTTGGTTGCGTTTCGCGGCGCAGGGGCGGATATTTTGCTAAACCCCACGCGATCCCTCGTGCAGACCAAACGCCGCTTGCAAGACTTACCAGGTGGCGGGGGCACACCGCTTGCCGCAGGGCTGAAATCGGCTCTTGATCTGGCGGTTCTCACAAGTGGAAAGGGAATGACGCCGTCCATCGCGGTTCTGACGGATGGGCGCGCGAATGTCAGTCTGGATGGCAGCGCAAACCGCGCGCAAGCGGGCGAAGATGCGCAGAATATGGCAAAGGCCCTGCGCGGTCGCGGTGTTCCCGCGATTGTCATCGACACGGGGCAACGCCCAACGCGAGGGCTGGATGATCTGGCCAAGGTAATGGGCGCGGCTTACGTGCCGCTTCCGCGCGCAGATGCCAAATCCCTCAGCGCCGCTGTCGAGGCGGCATTGCCAAGCGCATGAGCGGGCTTGCGGATATTCCAAGCAACTGGCCATGGCGCGCCCATAGCCAAATCATCGCATCCCATCCCCATCGGTGGCATGTGCAGATTATGGGCACAGGCCCTGATCTGGTTTTGATCCATGGCGCAGGCGCATCTACGCATTCTTGGCGGGCCATGATGCCACTATTGGCACAAACTCATCGCGTCATTGCCTTTGATCTGCCAGGTCAGGGCTTTAGCCGTGCTGGCACCCGCAGTCGGTCATCCCTGTCCTTGATGGCGCAAGACGTTTTGCGGCTGCTGCAGGGCCAAGGCATCACGCCCGAGGTGATTATTGGCCATTCTGCGGGGGCCGCGATTGCCTTGCAGCTGATGCTGCTTGCGCCTGATACTGCGCAAGGGGTCGTGGCGATCAACGGGGCGCTTGAGAATTTCTCTGGCGCTGCGGGTTGGCTCTTTCCGATCATGGCAAAAATGATGGCGATGAACCCGCTGACGGGGCTTTTCTTAGGCTCGGGGATGAGTGACCGCAGGCTGATTGCCATTTTGCAAACAACAGGCTCAGAACCTGACGCAGAAACCTTGGGCCATTATCGCGAATTGATGCGCAGGCGCGCGCATATCGAAGCAACTTTAGCAATGATGGCGCAGTGGGATTTAGAGGCGCTGCACCGCAGCCTTCCCCAGATCACAGCGCCAATCCTGTTCTTGCATGGCGCTAAGGATCAAGCAGTTGCACTAGAGGTCGCCAAAC
This sequence comes from Roseovarius sp. 10, assembly GCF_033100315.1. NCBI lineage: Bacteria > Pseudomonadati > Pseudomonadota > Alphaproteobacteria > Rhodobacterales > Roseobacteraceae > Roseovarius > Roseovarius sp. 10. Next base: position 353,085 of record NZ_JAWLVH010000003.1, on the reverse strand, counting down.
GCGCCCAAGGGATGGTGCCACAGGGCACCATGAAGGTGATTTCAGATGCAGGGCATCTTTTGCCTGAATCACATCCCGCCGAGGCGGTTGCTGCGATCGCGGACTTCGTCCAATCGCATCGAAAAAAATGAAAAAGGGCAGATCAATGTCTGCCCTTTTCACTGCCGTCACAAAACGATGCGGTTACTGCGCCGCAAGGCTTGCAAGATATGCATAGACGTTTTTCGCGTCTTCTTCACCACGGACACGGAACGCCATAGCGCTGCGTGCGCGGTTGTCACCGGTTGCTTCTCTCAAAAAGGCGGTCGGGTCTTGCACATAGGCCACAAACGCCTCTTCCGTCCAAACAACCCCTGCTTCACCTGCGGCGGTGATAGATGGAGAATAACGGAAATCTTCGATCGAAGCCGCAGGACGACCTGCAACGCCGTAAAGATTTGGGCCTGTGCGGCCATTGCGGCCTGCCAGAGTTTCACCTGCATCGTTTGCCACCACGTGGCAGGCGACACATTGATTGAAGACACGCTCACCTGCAGCCGCATCACCCGATGCGCCATGGCCATCCGCGAAGGCGGACGTTGCAGCGCATAGTCCTGCGACTGCTGCGATGATTGCAGATTTTTTCATGGTTCTCTCTCCCTCGGTTAAAGGTAACCGCTCAGCAACCTAGCCCTTTTTCAAGCCGCTCCAAGGGCAATTTACAGAAAACTTGTCACATCTACGCGACTGCATGCGAAACAGCGCATTGTTTCCAGAGTGTTTTCAGGGCCAAAACGAGATATTCGATGTCCTCATCCGTGTGCAAAGGGCCAGGGGTAAAGCGCAGGCGCTCGGTGCCTTTGGGAACTGTAGGATAATTGATTGGCTGCACATAAATGCCGAATTGTTCCATCAGAATATCCGACAGCATTTTGCATTTCACGGGGTCTTTCACCATCACAGGAATGATGTGGCTGTCATTGTGGACATGCGGGATGCCTTCGGCATCAAGACGGGCGCGCAAACGAGCAACTTGGCGTTGCTGCATGTCGCGCTCATAGCTTGAGTTTTTCAGATGATGAATCGAGGCGCGCGCGGCCGCCGCAACGGCAGGGGGCAGCGCCGTTGTAAAGATAAACCCGCTGGCAAAGCTGCGGATGAAATCCACCAATGCATGGCTGCCCGTGATATAGCCACCGACCACACCATAGGCCTTGCCAAGCGTGCCTTCGATCAGGGTGATGCGATCCATCAGCCCTTCGCGCTCAGCGACACCGCCGCCGCGCGGGCCATACATGCCGACCGCGTGAACCTCGTCAATATAGGTCATCGCGCCGTGCTTTTCGGCCACTTCAACGATCTCGCGGATCGGCGCAATGTCACCATCCATCGAATAGACCGATTCAAACGCGACAATCTTGGTCGCATTGGCGGGCAATTCTGCCAATTGCCGATCCAAATCAGCGACATCGTTGTGCTTCCAAACCCGCTTTTCGCATCGTGCATGACGGATGCCCTCAATCATAGAGGCGTGATTCAACGCATCCGACAAAATCACCGCATTCGGAAGACGGCTGCCCAAAGTCGACAGGGCGGCCCAATTTGAAACATAGCCCGAAGTGAACAGAAGGGCCGCTTCCTTACCGTGCAGGTCAGCCAATTCCGCCTCGAGCAATTTGTGGTGATAGGCATTGCCCGAGATATTGCGCGTGCCGCCTGCACCTGTGCCGCAGGCCTCGACTGTGTCGATCATTGCCTTGATCACATCGGGGTGCTGGCCCATGCCCAAATAGTCATTTGAGCACCAAACAGTGACTTCTTCTTGACCTTCGCCGTGATTTTGGACACGGGGGAAATCTCCACATTTGCGCTGCAATTCTGCGAAGACGCGATAATTGCCCTCTTGTTTCAGGGTGTCCAACTGGCTCTGAAAGAGTTTGTCAAAATTCATCGCACGTCCTCATTTTGCAAAATGGCGATCTGGGGGCCGTCTTGGCCATTGCTTTGGCGAGACGGAAGCATCCACCGCCACAGCCGTTCATCGGGAAGGGGCAGAACCATGAACCAATGCTCCAACAAAGCGAGCATGGTCAGGGCTGCCAATAAAGCGAAACCAATCTCTTGCGACATGGTTTGCGCGCTCCAAATCCGCTCCATCCAACAGGCAGCGGCAAAGCTGAGGCCCGTGATCGAGAGCGGAAACAGCCAATTCATCCGCGCGGTGCGAAAGTGACTTGGCAAATGGTTCAGGGGTTCGGGAATGAATTCCACATTGATTTTTCGCACCCCAAGATAAAGGTTCAGCTTGGCGCTGATCCGCGCGAAAAACAGAATGGCGAATGTCCACATCCCAAAGGGGTTCACCGCATCAAGGCTAAACAGGATCATCGTCACCATCATGAACACCAACAGAAGTTCATGATAAGCAATGGTGCCCCATGCGCGGATAAAGCGTTCCCACTCAGGAACCCCATCCCTCAGACGGTTGCGATTGGGGCCTGTGATGACACCCGTCAAAAAGGCAAGCTCAATCCAACCCCAAAGCGCAATGGCAGATAAAAACGCCACATAAACCCCTGCTAGGCTCTCGTCATAGCGGGATTCCAAAAACCCAACCGCACCCAAGATCAAAAAGGGCAGGTTCATCAAAACGGCCCAAATTCGGGCCTGACGACCTGCCTGATCTGCGCGCCGCACAACCAAAAGGATTGCCCCTGTGGAAAACCACCACAGGAACAAGGCGACCAAGGCCGCCACCCAAGGATTATGCAGCGCAGCCGCGATCAATAGACAGGCTCCATCCGCGTGCTCACAGGCACGGCATGAGATTTGGCAGGGATCGTATACAGCGCCACAAAGGCCAGACCCGCACGAATGCTGGCGCCAATTCGCTTGAAGAATTTGCCATGCGCCTTGGCATCGGCCAAATCCGCATTGGCGGCTTGCAAGGCCGTCAGACCTTTCTGCCAACGGGGATGATCAATGTCCAAAGTGATTGGGAAAATCTGCTTTGAGATGTCACTGGTTTTGCGGAACACTTCGTGGCCATACCAATCGGTATCTACACCCAAAGCCTCGTGAAAAGCGGGGCGTTGGTGGTCGCGCACATACATCGTTGCGAACACGGCCGTGAGGAAGAATTTGATCCACAAAACATTCACGCCACGCGTCAACTTGGGGTCAGTCTTCATCAACAGCGCGAATGCCTCGCCATGGCTGAACTCATCATTGCACCATTCCTTGAACCATTTGAAAATCGGATGGAACCGATGTTCAGGATGCGCCTCAAGATGGCGGAAGATGGTGATATAACGCGCATAGCCGATCTTTTCGGACAGATATGTGGCGTAATAGATGAATTTTGGCTGGAAATAGGTGTATTTCTTGGCTTGCGTCAGAAAGCCCAAATTCACCGCAATCCCCGCTTCCCGCAGCGCGTCATTGATAAAACCTGCATGGCGGGCTTCATCACGGGCCATCAACTGGAACAATGTGGTGATGTCCTCATTGCTGCCGCGCCGTTTCATTTCTTTGTAGAGAACACAGCCCGAGAATTCGGCCGTGCAGGAGGAAACAAGGAAATCAATGAATTCCTTTTTCAGCTTTGGCTCCATCCCATCCCAATCGATGTGATCCCAATCTTCGTTTTTCTTGAAATGGCCCTTATTGGGGTCGGATTTCATTTGATCAATCAGCTGATCCCAATCGCTGCGGACTGATGAAACATCAATCGCATCCAATTCGTCAAAATTGGTCGTGTAAAACCGCGGGGTCAAAAGCGTGTTTTGCATCGCAAGCGCGGTTGCGCTTTCACTATCAACCACTGCTTGTTCGTAATTGCGTGCCGCCAAAGCGTCTTCAACGGTGGTCGCATCTGCGGAATGTTTTGCTTGGACATTCATAGCGAAACCTCCTCTGAGAAACTAAATTCACACAGCTCCATGAACTCGAAATCACCTGTCATTTTTGTCCAAAGCTGTTCGATTTTGCTGGCGCGGGTGATCGTGGCGGTGCGGGTTTCACACACCACTTCGCCATAAGGCGCCATCACTGGTGCGCCATGCACCAATACCTCGTCACCTGGATTAATGGTTGCGCCGTTCAAGAATTTCACATGCGCGTGCAGGCTTTCGAATTTGTGGCTCACCTCAACCTCGCAAGGGGCCGTTTCGGTCGTTCTGGTCATCCATCCCATGGGTCATTCCTCCATGATGCGGGCAAAAACCCGCTCGTTATCCGCGCCAAAGCCATAAAGCTCGGTGCGGAAATCCGTCAGATCATCGCGTAGGGCGAGGCGGCCATCGGCCATTCGAACCAAACGGATTGGACCGCTGCCAGATGCGCCAACAGCGCCGCGGCGGCGTTCAAGCACGCGATAAATCCCCGCGACAAAGCCACCTTCCTCTTTGCTCAAGGTGACAATCACATTGCCTTCGGTATCCATCACGCGTGCTGATCCATCCATAGAGCCAAAAATCTGGATCAACCGCTCTTCCACAACGGGCAGTTCATCCGCGGATGGGGGCATTGCCGCGAGCGGGCGATCCGTCAGCTTGGCATAGGTCACGATGACAAGAACGCTCATGCACAGCACAAACATTGCGCGCACCAGAACCTTGGGCACCATTTCGCGGTCACGTTCGACCAGTTTATCTTCAGGGCTCATTGCCATAATCAGATCCCCCTTATTCTGCCGCAACCGCGCCACTTGGCGCAGGATCACGTTTGACAACGGGTTGGCTGACCACGGTTTCTGCCGCCTCAGACAGGATCGCAGCCACGTTTTGCGCATCAGGAATGCAACGCAACGCAGGTTGGGTGTTTTTCATCACCCATGGCCGCACATGGGGCCATGTGTTCAGATAGGATAACCGCACATTGGATGGCATCAATTCCAAGGCAATCGTGCCAGTCCCATCCTTGCGCAATCCCAAATTCGCATTGGCCACCTGACGGTAGGGCAGGTTCAACGTCATCGTCAAAGCCGCACCAATCCGCATGGCAACACGGCGATTTGTGATGGTGTAAACCGTTGCTTTGGCTTGGACATAGGCCACACCCAAAAGCAGAACCGCAACAATCGCGCCAAGCACCAAGAAGAAGGATGCAGCAATCGCACTGTCGGCCCATGAGGTGACGGCAGCCCCAGATGTGGTGCGCCAAGCGAAGAGGAATAGGAAATATCCAACGACCCACCAGAAACTCAGCGCATCTTTCGCCAGAGCAAACCAATGGGGTGCGCCCTGCCAAAGAATTTCTTCTCCAGCAGGGGGCTTTTCGGGCAAACCACGAACAGGCTCGGTCTGAAAGTCGTCATGTGGCATGGGTCGTCCTCCTTTAGAGGTGGTAAGAAATTACAAAAGCGGGTCTGTCCGCTCTTGGGAGGCGTAGAGCGTGCCGCCACCGTAGAAGCCTGAGATTTTATCTTCCTCAAGCAAGGTCACTTGATTGGGTGACTTGGTGACAGGGACTTTGGTGAACTGCTCTGCAAAGATCGAATTGACGACAACGCGGTCAGATTTGATCTTGGCCATCTGGATCGGAACCAAGCGGGCGGTTCCGTCAGCAACTTCAACCTCAAGATACCGCACCAATTGCTCGGGCGCATCGACCCACATATCAGTCACAGTGCCTGCTGCAGCGCCATCCCCCGCGATAACCGCAAGGCCACGCGGATCACGACCCGCTGAAACGCGGTAATCGTCCATCTGCCCCATAGGGACAATTTTCGGATGACCATGGCCGTCCAATTCGGGCAGGTCACGGCGCTTTGCCCAGCTTGCAGGGCCAACACCATCAACCATTGGATCGCCAGTGGGCTCAAACGGATAGCCATTCGCAGCATTGGTCTGACGCAGAGCCAGATTGTCACGCGCTTGCACATCCTTGCCTGGAACAGTGACTTCACCGCGGCCATGCATCAGTTTGAACGTCTTTTCCTTTGGCAAAGGAAAAGGCCCCTGATTGGCGGAAACGCTGCCATCATCATTCTCCAGCGGATAACCTTCCCGCATATTTTCAGTTTGCAGATAGTAAATCAGTAGGGCGAAGAAGATCCAAAACAGCCAAATAGACAGGCTGGCCAGATCAAAATTGCCGAAAAATGCATTTTCCATGGATTTTATCCTCCTAGGTTCGGCGGTTACGTGGGCAGGTCGGCGAGCCCGATCTTGCCGGCCTCCCCGCGCGAGTATGTGCTTTGCGTCCGCACAAGTGGGCCCAAAGCGACAAGGGTGAAAAACAGAAGCAAAATTTCAAAATGATAGACGACCGAATAGCCCGTGGCGGGGCTATTCAACGCCTCGCCCAAGCCGCCAGAGATGGCGATCTGGTTAATCGTGTCACGCAGGCCACCCCCGATTGCGATGGACAGACCTGCGGCCGTTGCCTGAGCCGCGCCCCATGCGCCAAGCGCCAAGCCACGGCCCGCGCTGCCCTCGGCGGGCATGGTCATTGCGGCGGTGAGCGTTGAAACTGAAAACAAGCCGCCGCCAAAACCAATGAGGCAGGCGCCCGAGAAGAACATAAATTCAGACGCCATCGGATTTGCAAAAATCACAGCGGAAAACGCGGCAAGCCCCGCCAATATCCCGCGCGCGCCCATCCGATAGGGGTTGATGCCATCTGACAGCCAACGCGCGGCCAACGCGAAACCAACTAAGGCCCCCGCTGACCATGTCGCGGTCAAAAGCGTTGTTTTTGATACGCTCAACCCAAGGATTTCGCCGCCATAGGGTTCGAGCAAGACATCCTGCATGTTGAAGGCCATGGTGCCAAGGAACACCACAACCAAAAGCCTGCCCGCAGGGCCACCGCGCGCAAAATCGCGCCATGCATCGCCAAAACTTGGCGCAGGCTCTTCCCGCTCGGCCTTGGTCATCGGGCGGACTTTTTCCTGCTTCCAAAGGGCAATCATATTCAGCACCAAGGTCGCAACAGCCGCGCCTTGCACGACACGGATCAGGGTCAAGCCCGAGAAATCGCGCAGCAGCCAGCCAATCACGAGGGCTGAAATCGCCATGCCCACCAAATACATGACATAGAGCAACGCCACGACCCGTGGCCGTGTGTCCTCGGTCGCGCGATCTGCAGCCAAAGCAAGCCCTGCGGTTTGGGTCATATGCATCCCCAACCCCGTCATGACAAAGGCAAGCCCCGCAAGAACCTCACCCGCAAAGGGCACCTCGTGCACAACATCACCGCCCAAAACCAACAGGCTTGCAGGCATGATCGCGAGACCACCAAACTGCCACAGCGTGCCAAACCACAAATAAGGTATCCGCTTCCACCCCAGCGCGCTGCGGTGGTGATCCGATTTGTGACCCAAAAAGGCACGAAACGGCGCAATCAACACAGGCAAGGCGACCATGATCGCCACCAATGTTGCGGGCAATGACAGCTCTACGATCATCACGCGGTTCAGCGTGCCCAAAAGCATGACCCCCGCCATCCCAACCGAGATCTGAAACAAGGACAAGCGTAGCAATTGTGCCAAAGGCAGCGCGTCACTTGCAGCATCTGCAAAGGGCAAGAATTTGGTGGAGATGCGAGACAAGGCGCTCATTTCACATACTCCAAACAAGAGGAGATATAAAACCCGCGCGAGACGCGCGCGACCTCGGAAATCGAGCCTGTTGCCCCTGTTTGTGACGTATGATGACGCAGATATTTCGCCGTGTGCGGGATCATCACAGGCGAGCGATCCGAGCGCGGGAACAATTTTCCCAAACCCCAAAAGGCCATCAAAAACGCTGTGCGCGGTGCAACTGTGAACACCACCTTACCAGAAACGCGCGGACAGAGCTGCGCCAAGGCGCGGCCCAAATCTGGCGCCTCGTAATAGATCATCGAGTCCATCGCGATCACATGATCAAAGCTGCCCAAATCAGGGGACAGCATATCGCCTGCGCGGAACTCGACCTGAGATTGCAAAGTTTCTGGAAGGCGTTTTTTCGCGATTTCAACCAAAGAGGGCGAGATATCAATCGCGACTACATATGCACCCCGCGCAGCCAGTTCAGCGGTCATCTGCCCCGCACCACAGCCCGCATCCAAAATGCGCAATCCCGTCAAATCCTCAGGCAATTGCCCAAGCATTATCGCGCGCATCTGATCACGCCCTTCGCGCACAGTTTGGCGCACGCGCGAGACAGGCGCGTCCGAGGTCAGCCGCTCCCACGTTTTGGTGGCGGTTCTGTCGAAATATTCTTCAACACGGGCGCGGGTCGCGCCATATGTCGGCGTTGCGACCATTAATCAAACCCTAGCAATTCGAAGATGCGCCGATCCTCCAAGGGTTCAGGCGCAAGTGGTTCTGTGCCGGCCCAAAGCGTTTCAGCCAAACGGATATATTCCGCACGGCATTGCACGATATCCTCATCATCGGGCATCTCGAACAATGTCTTTTTCTTGAGGCGGGAACGGCGAATGGCATCCACATCAGGCATATGGCCAATGCGGCGGAACCCGACCTCTGAACAGTAACGATCCACCTCATCGGTGTCGCGCGAGCGGTTCGCAACACACCCCGCAAGGCGGACGTTGTAATTCTTGGATTTGGCCTGCACTGCCGCAATGATGCGGTTCATCGCATAAATGCTGTCAAAATCATTCGCTGTGACGATCAAGGCACGATCTGCGTGCTGCAAGGGGGCCGCAAAACCGCCGCAGACCACATCGCCCAGAACATCAAACAAGACGACATCCGTATCGTCTAACATGTGGTGCTGTTTCAGCAGTTTCACTGTTTGACCCACAACATAACCGCCGCAGCCCGTGCCAGCGGGGGGGCCGCCTGCCTCGACACACATCACGCCATTGTAACCCGTGGTCACGAAATCCTCGGGGCGCAGTTCTTCGGCGTGAAAATCGACATCCTTCAAGATATCAATCACAGTCGGCTGCAAATGCCCCGTCAGGGTAAATGTGCTGTCATGTTTTGGATCACAGCCGATTTGCAGAACACGCTTGCCCAATTTGCTGAACGCAGCAGATAGGTTTGAGGAGGTTGTGGATTTGCCAATCCCGCCCTTGCCATAAACCGCAAAGACCTGCGCGCCTTCGATCTTCAGGCTTGCATCCTGATGCACCTGCACAGAGCCATCCCCATCCTCGCCCTTGCGCAAAATTGGGGGGGTGGCCAAGCCCCGCTTGGCCAGTCCTTCGGCCTCTCGCGCGTTCGCGCGGGCGGCTGGGGGATTTTTATGGTCAAGCATTGTGGTCTCTCCTATTCCGCTGCAACATCCAGGCCTTCGAGTCGGTCTTCCAACTCATCGGCACTGGCCTGAAGCGCGGCCAAAGTTTCATCATCGGGCTGCCAGTAATTGCGTTCAAACGCCTCAAGAAGGCGGTTTGCCATCCGCACAGAAGCCTGCGGGTTCAGCGCCGACAAACGCCGCCGCATCTCTTCATCCAGCACAAATGTTTCGGACAGGCGTTGATACACCCAAGGTTCGACCTGTCCCGTGGTCGCCGACCACCCAAGCGTGTTGGTCACTTGCGCTTCAATCTGGCGCACGCCTTCGTGGCCGTGTTTCAACATCCCTTCGAACCATTTCGGGTTCAGACTGCGCGACCGCGTCTCAAGCGCCACTTGGTCTTGCAGGCTGCGCACGATGCCCGCACCGCGGGTTTGATCGCCGATGAACACGGGCGCATCGCTGCCTTTTGCGCGTTTAACAGCACGCGAAATGCCGCCCAAAGTGTCGAAATAGTGATCAACCGTGGTGACCCCCAATTCGACCGATTCAAGGTTCTGATAGGCCAAATCAACATCGCCCAAAGCGGCCTGAAGGAGGCTCGCGTTTTTCTTGGCTTTCCCGTCACGGCCATAGGCAAAACTTTTGCGGGCCTCATAGGCATCGGCCAGTTCGTCCTCTTCACCCCATGCGCCACTATCAACCAAGGCGTTGACATTCGACCCATAGGCCCCTTCGGCGTTTGAGAACACGCGCAAGGCAGCGTCCTCGATATCGCAGCCCATTTTCTGTGCATAATCGAGGGCATGGGCGCGGATGAAATTTTCTGCGCAAGGCTCATCCGCCGTTGCGGCCTTATAGGCCGCTTCTGCCAACATCCGTGTCTGAAGGGGAAGAAGATCGCGGAAGATACCCGACAACGTCATCACAACGTCAATGCGCGGACGGCCCAATTCGGCAAGCGGGATCAAATCAGCCCCGCAGAGGCGCCCATATCCATCAAATCGGGGGGCAGCGCCCATCAGCGCCATCGCCTGCGCAATCGGCCCACCATCAGATTTAATGTTATCAGAGCCCCAAAGAACAATCGCCACCGAACGGGGTAAATCACCCGCCGCATCAAGCAAACGCTGCGCTTGTTTCGCACCGTCCTGCATCGCAAACGCGGTGGGCATACGGAACGGATCAAAGGCGTGAATATTGCGCCCCGTTGGCAAAACATCAGAGCTGCGGATGAGGTCGCCACCTGCAACAGGCGCGATATAGCGCGCCGATAGGGCGCGCATCAGCGCAGGCAATTCGTGATCCTCTTGCAGCAATTGATCGACCCGAGTCAGCGTTTCAGGGTCTGTTTCGGCCATCACGCGCAAATGTTCGGCCCGCTCCGCATCCCCCATGGGGCGGCCCATGACATGCAAGCCGTCTGGGATCAGCGCCGTTTCCGTCTCAAGCAGGGTCAACCACAGATGATCGGGGTCGCTGCCATCCAAATCAACCGCTTCGGCCTGCATCGCAATCAGCGCGGCAAGGTCGGCGCGCTCATGCGCATCAGGGGCAAGACTGCGATAGCGCGACAGGCTGTCTTTTAGCTCGGACAGGCCCTTATACAGACCCGAAGCCGCCAAAGGCGGGGTCAAATGCGTGACTGTAACAGCATTAGAGCGCCGCTTGGCCAAAGTTGCCTCGGACGGGTTATTTGACGCGTAAAGATAAATATTCGGCACTTCGCCAATCAAACGATCAGGCCAATCACGCGCGCCAAGCCCCGCCTGTTTTCCAGGCATGAACTCAAGCGCGCCATGCATGCCAAAATGCAAAATCGCATCTGTCTTAAACGTGTTGCGCAACCAAAGATAAAATTGCGCAAAGGCATGGGTGGGCGCAAAACCTGTCTCAAACAACAGGCGCATTGGATCACCTTCATAGCCAAAGGTGGGCTGCACACCGACAAAGACATTGCCGAAATGGGCGCCTAAAATGAACACACCGCGACCGTTTGATTGCACCTTACCAGGCGCGGGGCCCCACGCCGCCTCAATCGCGGCCAAGGGGGGCGTGTTGCGCAAGATCGTGTCTGCATCAACAATATCGGCTACATTGGCCTCTTGCCCATATTGCGCCGCGTTGCCCTTAAGAACCGCGGCGCGCAGATCATCAACCGAAGCGGGCAGGTCGACCTGATAGCCTTCGGATTTCAGGGTCGAAAGCGTATTATAGAGACTTTCAAAGACACTGAGATAGGCCGCGGTTCCCACAGCACCCGCGTTGGGCGGAAAGCCAAAGAGAACAACCGAAATCCGTTTGTCGCGGTTCGCCTTACGCCGCAAAACCGCCAGACGTGCGGTTTTTTCAACCAATGACGCGATACGCTCATGGCACGGTGCCATCGCCTTTTGACAGGCACTGGCTTGGCACATATGGCTGCACCCTTGGCAGCCGTCCGCACCATGGCGACCACCAAAAACAGTGGGATTTGTCGCGCCATCAATCTCGGGCAGCGCAACCAGCATCGTAGTCTCAACTGGGCCAAGCCCACCACCTGATGCGGCCCATTGGCCCAAAGTCTGAAATTCAATCGGATGCGCCGCGATATAGGGCAGATCGAGATCGCGCAGCACCTCAACCGCCGCCGCGCTGTCATTATAGGCGGGGCCACCAATGAGGCTAAAGCCCGTCAACGACACCATCGCATCCACGCGATCATTCGTGAAATACTCAGAAATTGCAGGGCGGCCATCCAACCCACCCGCAAAGGCGGGAACCACGGCCAAACCTGCGGCCTGCATTTGACGGATCACGCCATCATAGTGGGCGGTGTCAGACGCCAGAATGTAAGAGCGCATCATTAACAAGCCGACTGTCGCAATCGGATTTTCAGGCTGGGGCAAATCAGCGAGATCGGTGGTGATGCCATTATGCGGCAAGTCAGGGTGATAGAGCCCAAGTTCTGGGTAATCAATCGGCGCTTCAGCCTCTGCGCCATGGAGATCAGATTGGCTGGAATAGCGACCCACCAAGAAGCGGATCATTTGCTCGACATTATCATCCGAGCCACCCAACCAATATTGCATCGTCAAAAACCATGCGCGCAAATCCTGCGCCTTGCCGGGAATAAAACGCAGAATTTTCGGCAATCGGCGCAGCATGGTCATCTGCTTATGCCCAGAATTCGCGTTTGGTTTAGATGAGCCACGCAGCTTTTTCAAAAGCTTCATTGCGCCTGAGGCGGGCTTGAGCATATCCAACTCGCCCATACGGGTCAGCGATACGACCTCTTTAGCCGAGATCACCCCAATCATCGCATCACAGGCATCACGGCGGGCCTGCAAGTCGGGCAAGATTGCGGTGATATGTTCCTCAATGAACAAAAGATTGGCGACAATGATATCGCCATGGCGCACAGCCAAACGCGCCTCTTCCAAGGCGGCGGGGTTCTCGGCCCATTCGGCACTGGCATGGACGGAGACAGACAGCCCTGGAAACTCGCCCGACAACCGTTCGCTGACGCGAGCGGCAGGGCCTGCCGCGTGGCTATCCAACGTGACAATGACCACGCGATAGCCAGGGATATGATCGCCATCACCGCGCATAATGGGCCTTCGCCTCATAAAGCGTATCTACGCTGATCTCAGACATGCCGCGCTCGGCTGCGAATTTTTCGGTATTCCGCTTGGCCTTACCCCGCACAAAGAACGGGATTTTCTTCAATTCTTTTTCCGCACAAGCGAGCCAAACCATGACATCGGAGCCCGTGTCTTGTGCGCGCTCTTGAACCTCTGGCGTAGGGGCAGTGGGTGCCACAGCCTTACCCCCGTGGTGACTGGCGCCTGCGTCATCATGGAATTCGAAATCTTCGCGGAACATGGTCAGCAAATGTTCCTCAAGACCCATCACAAGCGGGTGGATCCATGTATCGAAAATGACATTTGCGCCTTCCCATCCCATTTGGGGCGAATAGCGGGCAGGGAAATCTTGCACATGAACCGGGGCCGAGATCACGGCGCAGGGGATACCCAAACGTTTGCCGATATGGCGTTCCATCTGCGTGCCAAGGATCATCTCGGGCGCGGCTTCTTCGATGGCTTGCTCAACGGCGAGATAATCGTCACTGATCAGGGCCTCTAGACCAAACTCTTTGGCCAAAGCACGGATGGGGCGGGCAAATTCGCGGTTGTAGCAGCCAAGCCCAACCACCTCGAACCCCATCTCATCACGGGCGATGCGGGCGGCGGCCTGCACATGGGTGGCATCCCCGAATAGAAACACGCGCTTGCCCGTCAGATAGGTGCTGTCGACTGACTTACTCCACCAAGGTTGGCGCAGGCGGGTTGTGTCGATTTTTGGCTCTACACCGCAGATTTGAGCCAGTTCATTCACGAAATCATGGGTCGCGCCTACGCCAATCGGCACAGTTTTTGTGTAAGGTTGATCGCAGACCCGCTCAAGATGCCGCGCCGCAGCCTCGGCATGTTCAGGATACATCAGGATATTGGCATGGGCCGCGCCCAATCGCGCGATATCCTCAGGCGTTGCACCAAATGGGGCAACAACATTCACGGCAATGCCCATTTGTGCCAGAAGATGTTTGATTTCTTCAATATCGTCTCGATGCCGAAACCCAAGCGCCAAGGGGCCAAGAAGATTGACCGAAACCTCCGCACTGCGCGGCATGGGTTTGGCCAAGGCTTTTACGATTTGAAAGAACGTCTCATCGGTGCCGAAGTTTTCTTTGCGCTGATAAGACGGCAGTTCCAATGGGATCACAGGGATAGGCAGACCCATGGTTTCAGCCAAGCCACCGGGATCATCTTGGATCAATTCCGCGGTGCAAGAGGCCCCAACAATCATGGCTTGAGGCACAAACCGCTCATAGGCCGCGCGGCAGGTATCGCGGAAGATGCCCGCGGTATCTGCGCCCAAGTCGCGCCCCTCAAATGTTGTATATGTGACAGGCGGGCGGTGGTCGCGCCGCTCAATCATCGTGAATAACAAATCCGCATAGGTGTCACCTTGCGGCGCGTGCAGCACATAATGCAGACCGCGCATCGCGGTTGCGACACGCATGGCACCAACATGGGGTGGGCCTTCATATGTCCAGACGGTCAATTTCATCGCGCGGCCCCCTGCTCGAGGATCGCGCGGCGGCGCAAGGGACGTGAAAAGAGCCCTGCCAAATCCCCCGCCTGTTCGTAGAAATGGACGGGGGTAAAGACCAGCTCAATCGCCCATTTTGTGCTCAGACCTTCGGCCTCAAGGGGATTTGCCAAACCCAGACCGCAAACCGTCAAATCGGGGCGCGCAGCGCGCACGCGGTCAAGTTGGACATCAACATCCTGCCCTTCTGAAATGCGCGGCCCCTCAGGGATCAACGCCAAATCAGGGCCAACCAAGCCACGATGGATATAGGGTGCGCCGATCTCAACGGCCTCCATTCCACATTCACGGGTCAAGAACCGCGCGAGTGGGATTTCCAACTGGCTGTCGGGCATGAAGAACACGGATTTCCCACGCAAAGCCGCGCTTGCATTCTCAATGGCCTTTCGGGCGCGCGCGCGCGGGGCATCCGTAACACGGGCAAATGTGGCATCATCTACGCCAAATTCATCGGCTATGGCGCGCAGCCATAGGGTTGTGCCCTCCTCCCCAAAGGGAAACGGCGCCGTAATCCGCCGCGCGCCGCGCCGCTCAAGTGCGGCTGTCGTATCACCCAGAAACGGTTGGAGGCACGCAAAGACGGTATTTTCACCAATCTCGGGCGCACCCTCAGCGCGCGAGGACGGCAAAACACGGATCGGGCCAATACCCATCTCCGACAAAAGCGTGATGGCCTGATCTTCGACCACATCGGGCAAGGCGCCAACCAAGACCAATTCCCGCGCAGGGCTATCCTTGAGAACAGGCACCATCGCGGCAAGGCATGCATCCTCGCCTTGGGTAAATGTGGTTTCGATCCCGCTGCCCGAATAATTCAGCACCCGCACATGAGGGGCGTGGGCGGTCGTCAGACGCTCGGCCGCGCGGGCAAGATCCAGCTTGATCACCTCAGAAGGACAAGATCCCACAAGGAAAAGCTGCTTGATATCAGGACGGCGCGACAACAGCCGTGCAACCTCGCGATCCAATTCGTCATTGGCATCTGCCATGCCCGCCAAATCGGTTTCTTCAAGGATTGCCGTACCAAAACGGGGTTCAGCAAAAATCATCACACCCGCGGCAGATTGCAAAAGATGCGCGCAGGTGCGGCTGCCGACAACGAGGAAAAACGCATCCTGCATTTTACGGTGAAGCCAAATGATGCCCGTCAGGCCGCAGAATACCTCGCGCTGTCCGCGCTCTTTGAGAACGGGCGCATCGGCGCAGCTTTGGGCCTTGATCGGTGCAGGGGTGTTCATCTGTCCCCCTCCAGCCGTGCTTGGCGCAGCTTATAGAGGAACTGCGCCGCGTTGATCACATAGGCCGCATAGGCCGCGAGCGCGATCCACATCTGCTGAACCGCAGGCACCTCTTGGATCAAAGCCGCCACATAGGCCAAATGCAATGCGATCACGAGAAAGCTGACCACATCCTCCCAAAAGAATGCGGGGGCGAAAAGATATTGGCCAAACACCACTTTTTCCCAAATCGCGCCTGTCACCATGATGGTCAAAAGCACCGCCGTTTTGGCAATGATGGAATATGTGGCGAGGTCATAGCCCGCGCCCGTGATCAAGAATCGTCCAACCAGCGCAAGCGACACAAGAAAGACAACAAACTGAATCGGCGCAAGAATCCCCTGAACCAATGTCCAGATGGTTGCGTCACGCCTTGCGCGCTCATCCACGCTGTAAAGCTTGCGTGACGGGCTTGCTGTCAGACTATCCGATGGCATTTGTCTTTGATTCCAGTCTGTCAATTAAGGAAAGGCTAGCCCTCAAAGGGGTAAAGTGTCAATTAAAACTTACAGTCTTGAACTTGACAGTCGCCAGTTTTGCAAGGGCAATGACCCTGTGGCACGAGCGCTAATTTCCCAATATTTTTTGCATCCAAGGCACCCATCGGCGCTTTGGCGCTTGTTGACGCAAGGGAATTGTCAATTTTCTTTGACAGATGCGGTCGTTTGCGAGACACTTGCAGGCGAAACAACTGCCCTTGAGACAGGGCAGCGGTTGTGCAACACACGCGGCAGACAGATGACGGGCCGCGACTATAGCGGCCAATACAAGGAAAAAGATCGCCCCGATCTTTTAACACAGGCCAGTAAGACTGCCTTCTCTTCAGTCTTGTTGGTGGTGAGGAGCCGAATGACCCAAGACGGTGACGCTACGTCCCGCAAAGGGACGGAAAAACGCACGGCAGAAATTACTTCGCTGGCCAAGGCCGCGATTTCTGTTTTGGCGCGTCAATCAGCACCCACGCCCGAGGGCCTCGCGCGCCGTCTTGAAACCTTATCAGAGGCATTCATCTCGCCCGAAGAGGCGCATCGTCACGATGCCCTCACCAAGCTGGCCCAAGAAGGTGTCAGCATCGAGGATACCATTGACTATGTCATTCCCGCGACCGCCCGTTTGATGGGTTTCCGATGGGCCAATGACAGTTTGAGCTTTGCCGAGGTTTCCATCGGCTCGGCCCGATTGCAGGAAACAGTGCGTGGACTGACCACGCAGCAACGCCGCGAAATTGTCAAAAACCGCGGCACGATTCTATTGGTTGTTCCGTATCCTGAGCATCATACGCTCGGTGTATTTGTTGTTGCCGATCAGCTTAGACGGCGTGGTTACGATGTTCATATTTCCGTGTCTCAACACGCACGGCAGGTTGCCGAGCGGGTGAAGCGTTTTAAGTATGACATGATAGGTGTCACGGCGGCTGGACGCAGAACGCTTGCATCCGTAAAGGATTTGGTGGAAATAATAAAGCAGAGCGTTCCTCGTATAACGCCCGTCATCGTGGGGGGGTCTATTATTGACTCTGGCCTCGATACGGTCG
Source organism: Roseovarius sp. 10 (assembly GCF_033100315.1). NCBI lineage: Bacteria > Pseudomonadati > Pseudomonadota > Alphaproteobacteria > Rhodobacterales > Roseobacteraceae > Roseovarius > Roseovarius sp. 10. Next base: position 335,944 of record NZ_JAWLVH010000003.1, on the reverse strand, counting down.
GCATCACAGGGGCGGACTTCGCGACCGCTGATATCGAAGCTGCGCTTGAATTTTGTGGGCTAACAAAAACAGACGTTGAGCCCGCCCAAGCGTCGCAAGGCACTGAACGAAACGATGCGACCGAGAACAGGTAACGGAAACGGACGGAACGTCGTATGAACACGCGCGGAACAGATTTTTGGGATCAGCCCGCAGGCCCGCCTATCGCGCCTGAGCATTTTAACGATATTGTCGCGACTGCGGCGGATTTAGCGATTGTGCTAGACACATCTGGTCTTGTCCGTTCGGTTATCACCAATCCCCTGAACCCCAGTTTGGGCCGACTCGACCATTGGAAAGACCGCGATATTCGCGAATTCATGGCCGAGGATTCGCTATCCAAACTAGAGGCACAGCTCGAGGCCTATCGGGGCGGCAAGAAAAACAAAGTCGAAGCGATTGAGGTCAATCACTACGACAATGCCAGTTGGGAATTCCCAATTCGCTACACGCTCCACAAAACGGGGCGGGATGATATTATTCTCATGCTTGGCCGCGATCTGCGCCCAATTGCGGAATTGCAGCACCGCTTGGTCAAAGCACAGCTTGCCCTTGAAAAAGATTACGAAACCCACCGCGATTACGAAACACGCTACCGCGTGATCATGGAAGCTGCGCGCGATGCGCTTATTTTGGTGGATGTGAATTCTGGTCGGATCACCGATCTTAACACCGCCGCCGCGCAGGCGCTGGGTGGTACAGCTGATAGTCTAACTGGCGCCACCTTTGCCACTGAATTCGAAGGCAAACGGCGGGTTGAATTCATCGAAACCTTGGTGGCGCGCGCAGGTGACAGCATCGGTGGGCCGATGATTGTCACGACCAAGCGACAGAATAAATCTGTATCGCTTTATCCATCGCTGTTCCGTGCTGCGGGCGACAATACATTGCTCTGTCGGATTGAAGTTGATGGCACCTCTGAGGTGATCGCTGCCGAGCTGTCTGAGGCGATGGCAATCCTCTATCAACATGGTGCAGATGCGATTGTCTTTACAGATAACCACGGCACCATAAAATCTGCGAATGACGCGTTCCTTGGCCTCTGCGATACTGCGCGGCTGAGCGATATTCGCGGAAAATCCCTCAGTGAGTTTTTGATCCGCGGCAGCGTTGACATGAAAGTGTTGATCGACAACGCCTCGCGCGCGGGGAAAATGCGGGTTTATTCCACGCGGCTTGAGGGCAGCTATGGCTCACAGCTTTCGGTCGAGATTTCAGCAACTCACATGATGGGTCAATCCATGGGCGGTTTTGCCTTTGTGATCCGTGACACATCTCGAATGGAAGTTGTGCGCGAGCCAAGCTCACCGGTTCCTGCAGGCGCGCCTGTAGGTGATGATGCGATGCGCAATGTGATGGACTTGGTGGGTTCCGCACCCCTCAAGGAAATTGTCGCAGCAACCACCGATGTGGTTGAGAAGATGTGCATCGAAACCGCCGTGGAATTGACGGATAACAACCGCGTTGCAGCCGCCGAGATGTTAGGCCTGTCGCGTCAGTCACTCTATGTGAAACTGCGCAAATACGGGCTTTTGAACAAGAACGGCCAGTAAATCCCCCCTTAAAACTTGGGCATCGCGCGTCTTTTGGTGCGTGCGTCAAGTATAGTTTACACTTGCCGAGTCGCTTACTGTCAGTGTAACTTGACAGTATGAGCGTAACGACCGACACGCATACCCGCCAGACCCCGCGTGCCTTTCCTGAACCACGCGCCGTCTTGACGCTCCTTAAACCCATTACATGGTTTCCCCCAATGTGGGCTTATCTTTGCGGGGCAATTTCCACAGGAATGGCTACTTCGGGCCATTGGTTGGGCTTGGCTTTGGGTATTATCTTGGCGGGGCCGATTGTCTGCGGGATGAGCCAAGCAGCCAATGATTGGTGCGACCGTCATGTGGACGCGATCAACGAACCCTATCGCCCCATCCCTTCGGGGCGCATCCCTGGAAAATGGGGATTGTGGATTGCAATTCTCATGTCAGGCGCTGCCGCCATCATCGGGCTTGCGCTTGGCCCTTGGGGATTTGGCGCAACGCTTGTGGCGATCGCCGCTGCTTGGGCCTACTCCGCCGAGCCTGTTCGCCTGAAACGATCAGGCATTTTGGGGCCTGGATTGGTTGGTCTGTCTTATGAAAGCTTGCCTTGGTTCACGGGCGCTGCGGTTTTATCGGCAGGTGCGCCGTCTTGGCCCATCGTGATAACGGCGCTGCTATACGGGATTGGCGCGCATGGGATCATGACGCTCAATGACTTTAAGGCCTTAGAAGGCGACCGCCAAATGGGCGTGAATTCGCTGCCCGTAACCCTTGGCCCACGCCGCGCCGCATTGGTGGCGGCATGGGTGATGGCCATTCCCCAATTCATCGTCATTCTTTTGATGTTCCACTGGGACAGGCCTTGGTTCGGCTTTTTCATCACGGCCTCGCTGTTGGCGCAAATCGCCGCGATGCAGGTTTTAATGCAAAACCCAAAAGAACGCGCGCCTTGGTATAATGCCACAGGCGTCTCGCTTTATGTCTCGGGCATGATGATCGCGGCCTTTGGCCTGCGCGGCTTGGGGGGATAGCGACATGAGCCTGACATGGGTGCAGATTATTCGACTTGGGTTTATTCAGCTGTGCCTTGGCGCAATTGTGGTTTTAACAACCTCGACCCTAAACCGCCTCATGGTTGTGGAATTGGCCCTGCCTGCGATCCTGCCCGGCCTCTTGGTTGGGTTGCATTACGCCATTCAAATCACTCGACCCCAATGGGGTTATCGCTCGGATACAGGCCGATCGCGCAGCCGTTGGATCATCGGGGGCATGGTGATTTTGGCGAGCGGCGCAGGTTTGGCGGCTTATGCGCTGTCACTTTTTGCAAGCCATTACATGCTCGGCCTATCCGTCTCCATCTTGGCCTATGTGATGATCGGTGTTGGGGTTGGGGCATCTGGCACATCACTATTGGCGCTTTTGGCAACCGCAACCGACCCTGCACGCCGTCCTGCTGCGGCCACCATCACATGGCTTTTGATGATATTCGGCATTGCCGTAACCGCTGGGGTCGCTGGTCAATTCCTCGACCCCTATAGCCATACGCGACTGATGGCTGTGGTCAGCGTGGTGTCATTTGGCGCTGTGGGTCTGACGATTTTGTCCATCTGGGGCATTGAAGCGAAGGTCACCGCCCGCGCCGAAGAACAATCCGCACCCTTTTTGGAGGGCTTGCGTGAAATTTGGGCCGAGCGCAAAGCGCGCCATTTCACGATCTTCGTGTTCCTCAGCATGTCTGCCTATTTCATGCAGGAATTGATCCTAGAACCCTATTCGGGCCTCGTGTTTCACTTCACCCCAGGTCAATCAACCTCCCTCTCTGGCGCACAAAATGGCGGCGTGTTTTTGGGTATGGTCTTAGTGGGCGTTGCGGGAACCGCGCTGCGCCTTGGCAGCCTCCGCCAATGGGTGGTGGGGGGGTGTTTAGGGTCTGCTGCCGCGCTCCTCGTGATTGCATGGCTTGGTCAAATCGGGCCAAGCGCACCACTTTTGCCCGCCGTGGTGGCCATGGGGTTTTTCAACGGCGTTTTCGCTGTTGCGGCCATCGGATCTATGATGGCGCTTGCAGGCGAAGGCCGCACCGCCCGCGAAGGCACGAGAATGGGCCTTTGGGGGGCAGCCCAAGCAATTGCCGCAGGGTTTGGTGGTCTGATCGGCGCCGCCCTTGTTGATCTGGCGCGCCCTGTGATGGGCGATGCCGATGGGTTTGCCGCCGTGTTTTTATTCGAGGCCGCGCTTTATATCGCATCCGCCCTTATGGCGGCACGCGTGATTGCAGGGCCCGCGCAACCAAGACTTTCCACGCCCCTTTCAGTGCCAGGAGAATAAAATGGATTATGATGTTGTTGTCGTAGGGGGTGGCCCATCAGGGGCGACCGCCGCACATGATCTGGCGCTGTCTGGCCATCGTGTTGCTTTGTTGGATCGCGCAGGACGGATCAAGCCCTGCGGCGGCGCAATCCCACCCCGCTTAATCGCTGATTTTGACATTCCAGACACGCAGATCGTTGCAAAGATCACAACGGCGCGGATGATCTCACCAACAGGGCGCAAAGTGGATATTCCGATTGAAAACGGCTTTGTCGGCATGGTGGATCGGGAAAATTTCGATGAATTCCTGCGTGTCCGCGCCGCTGATGCAGGGGCCGAGCGTTTCACAGGCACCTACACAAAGATCGAACGCGATGCACAAGGCACACATGTCATCTATCGCGACAAAGAAACAGGCGACACCCGCCGTTTGACCTGTGCGGTGGTCATTGGGGCGGATGGCGCGCGCTCGAACGTGGCGCGGGACGAGGTCAAGGGCGGTGATCGCATTCCTTACGTCATTGCCTATCACGAAATTGTCGAGGCCCCCGAAGGCGGCACCGATGCTTATGACCCGGATCGTTGTGATGTGGTCTATGACGGACGGATCAGCCCTGACTTCTATGGTTGGGTTTTCCCACATGGGAAATCCGCATCCATTGGTATGGGGTCGATGGATAAAGAGGTTGATTTGAAAAAAGCCACCGCTGATTTGCGCGCGTTTTCACATCTGGCCAATTGCAAAACCATTCGCCGCGAGGGGGCGCCTATTCCCCTCAAACCGCTCGACCGTTGGGACAATGGGCGCGATGTCGTGCTTGCGGGCGATGCAGCAGGTGTGGTTGCCCCCTCTTCGGGCGAAGGAATTTATTATGCCATGGTGGGTGGCCGTGTGGCGGCCACAGCCGCCGCAGCAAAGCTGCAATCAGGCCGTATCAAAGACCTAGATCTGGCGCGGCGGTTGTTCATGCGCGAACATAAGGGCGTGTTCAAAGTTTTGAGCGCGATGCAAAACGCCTATTACCGATCCGATGAGCGGCGCGAGCGCTTTGTCAGCCTGTGTCACGATATTGATGTGCAGCGCCTGACCTTCGAGGCCTATATGAACAAGAAACTGGTCAAAGCGCGGCCTTTGGCGCATATCAAGATCGGTGTTAAAAATCTGGCCCATTTGACGGGTTTAATTTCTGCGACACGTGTGTAGCGATGGATGATGTCATGATCCCCGCATGGATCGGGGATGAGCTAAAACCTGTAGACAAGCTGTTGGCGCATCAGCGCGGATTGCGTCATAAGGCGATTTCCGTCTTTCTGATGCGCGGGACCAAAGTATTGATGCAGCGGCGGGCCTTGTCGAAATACCATACACCTGGACTTTGGACGAACACCTGCTGCACCCACCCACATTGGAACGAAGATGCGCTTAGCTGTGCGCAACGCCGTTTGGGCGAGGAACTAGGCCTACCCATCATTGCGTTGGAAAAACGCGATCGCGTGGAATACCGCGCGGATGTTGGCGGCGGGCTCATCGAGCATGAACTTGTCGATATATTTGTCGGCGCGTTGCCCCCGCAGATTGAGCCAACGCCCAATCCCGATGAGGTGGTCGATATTGCTTGGATGGATCTCGATGGTCTATCCGCGCGCGTCAAAGCAGCGCCGCAGAGCTTTACCCCGTGGCTCAGGATCTATCTTGAGGAACACGCGGCAAAGATTTTTGGCGCTGACGCAAAGGTCTAGCGTTTCAATTTTGCGACTTTGCTGTCTTGCTCAAAATTCGGCGCGGCAATGCCAAGCGCGGCCAAGCCTGCGCGCATAATATCATCAGCCCCCAATCCCGCATCGCGATACATCGCCTTGGGACTTGCATGTTCAATGAACCGATCAGGCAGATGCATGGTGCGGATAGACACGCCACCATCCAAACGCCCTGTGGCGGCAAGATGATGTAAAACTAAGGCACCAAACCCTAGTGCAGAGCCTTGTTCGACTGTGACAATGGCCTTGTGATTGGCGACCAGATCATTGACCAAATCTGTATCCAGCGGCTTGGCAAATCTTGCATCCGCGATGGTGACAGAGATACCGCGCGCGGCCAAGGCGGCGGCAGCTTCCTGCACTTCGGACAAATGCGCCCCAAGGCTGAGCAAGGCAATATCACTGCCCTCTTGCAGAATACGACCCTTACCGATTTCCAATATCTGCCCGTTTTCAGGCATGGCAACGCCAGTGCCCTCACCGCGCGGATAACGCAGCGCAATTGGCCCATCGTCATAGGCGACAGCGGTCGCGATCATATCGACCAATTCCGCCTCATCCGCACAAGCCATCACCACCATATTGGGCAGGGCCGCGAGGTAATTGATGTCAAACGCGCCTGCATGTGTCGGGCCATCGGCGCCCACCAATCCTGCGCGATCAATCATAAAGCGTACGGGTAAATTTTGCAGCGCCACATCATGCACAATCTGATCATAACCGCGCTGAAGGAAGCTAGAATAAATCGCACAAAATGGCTTGAGGCCACCTGCAGCCAAAGCGGCGGCAAATGTCACCGCATGCTGTTCCGCAATGCCCACATCAAAAATACGGTGTGGCATGGCCTGCTGCATCACGTTCAGACCCGTGCCGCCTGGCATGGCGGCTGTGACACCCACAACCTTTGGGTCATTTTGCGCCTCAGCCAAAAGACGTTTGCCAAACACGCCCGTGTAACTGGGCGCATTCGCAGTAGCCTTTTGTTGAACACCGGTTTTCGGATCAAACTTCGCCACACCATGATAACAATCATCCGCCATTTCGGCAGGCGCATATCCTTTGCCCTTTACTGTCACCGCGTGGATCAAAACAGGGCCTGTTGCATGGGTTTTCGCATGACGCAGCGTCTCAAGGAGCGCGTCCATATCATGACCATCAATCGGGCCGATATAGTCAAAACCTAGATGCTCAAACAGGTTTTCCCCATGCGGCAAGTCGCCAATTTGCGCTTTTACCAACTCCCGCGCGCGGGTCGCGCCCGCACGAAATGGCTCGGGCAAGAGGGGCACCATACCATCGGCAATATCCTTTAATGCCGAAAGCGGCGAATGTTTCGCCAAATCTTGCAGATAGCGGGACATCGCCCCAACAGGGGGCGCAATGCTCATATCATTGTCATTCAAGATCACGAACAAGCGCCGCCCTAAATCGCCCGCGTTGTTCATGGCTTCATAGGCCATGCCTGCGGAGATCGAACCATCCCCGATAACGGCAATAGCATCACCAGTGGCCTCACCCAATTCACGCGCCATGGCAAAGCCCAGCGCCGCCGAAATTGAGGTTGAACTGTGCGCCGCACCAAACGGGTCAAAAGCCGATTCACTGCGTTTTGTAAAACCTGACAAACCGCCCTCTTGACGCAAGGTGCGGATGCGATCACGCCGACCTGTCAGGATTTTATGCGGATAACATTGATGCCCGACATCCCAGATCAGCTTATCATAGGGGGTGTTGAACACGGCATGGATTGCCACGGTCATCTCTACGACACCAAGGCTTGATCCCAGATGGCCGCCCGTTTCCGATACAGCGGAGATCGTTTCGGCTCGCAACTCATCCGCGAGGCGGGCCAATTCGTCATCACTCATGCGGCGCAAATCTGCGGGGCTTTGAATACGATTAAGAAGCTCGGTCGTTGGTCGTGTCATCTTTCCAGCCCTCCCAAGCCAGAAAAAACCACGGGTGGGGAAACCCCAAACCCGTGGCAAGGCGCACCTACGAAGGGACGATAGGTGAGTTCTGATGGTCTGATCTGTTCTGCGATATAGGGTCTATACCGCAGAACAGGGTCTTATTTTGGCCGCAGCCAAACATCACTGAAAGGCCGAATAGTCAGGCTCGCCCGATGTTGTGGCAAGCTCGGGCCAATTCGCGATCACGTTCAAGCCACGCAATGGACGCTGCTGCCCTTGGTGACAGGTGCGACAGGCCAATTTCGGCACGTCACCATGCACAGGCCCTAGTCGTTCTGCTGGCAGAACATCGGCCAATGGCAGGATGTAGAGGTCAAGCGCCTCTTGCACCATCTGAATGCCAAGCGTTGCGGTCGCCCATTGTGGGGTGACCTGTGCCGCATCGTAGAAAGCCCGCGTGTTGTGACAGAAGGTGCAGTTCACGCCCAAAGAATTCGCAATGTAATTCATGAAGGCATAAGTGCGTTCTGCATGTTGGATCAGCGGATCCCCCTCAATCTGCTGCACGCGCGAAGCCAGATCATGCACACCGATGCGGTTATACTGACCGTCTTCGTTCAAGAGCAGATAGGTTTCCAGATAATCCGAGGGCAAGGATGTCGAGTTTGACACAATCGTCACACGGTTCTGGTTTGCCGACCAACCGCCTGCGTTTTCATTCACAGGCGACACTTCGAACCAGATATTATTTGGCACGGGCTGACCACGGTGGCAGGTGTAACAGGTGACACCCACTTCCGCATTGGCGTTAACGTGCCCGCCCCAGAATTCGTTAATATTCTGGGTCATCTCGATCATATTCCGCGCCACCACGGTTTGGTAGTTTTCCTCGCCTGCAAAGAGGTCGGGGATACCTGTCCAAATACGCATTGCCTCGACCAATCGGTCATAGTTCTCAGGTGTCAAATAACCCAAGGTTGGCTCTGCATCGGCACGCACGATACGGATCGGGCGCGCATTGGCTTCGGGAACAATTGGCTCGGTGGTGTAGAAATTATCCGCGTCAGGATAAGAGGCCGCCAAGTCAGCTTGGAATTCAGGCACACCCATCCCTGTCCCGCGCGGGCCAGTTTGCAGCGTGTCTGTTTTGAACGGCTGACCGATGGTGACCAATGCAGCTGCGGCAAAGACCGCGGCACCCACCACCCCGACCAAAATGGCAGGGCCATAAATATTGGTCGGGTTTTTCGAGTTCCATTCATTGAACCATTTGGGGAACATCTCAGTTTCCTCCCGTGGTTTGGCCAAGGAAGCCTTCATAGCTGCCATAGGCCTCGTAGCCATAGGGTGCGAGGTATTCTGGTGCAAAGTTATGCTCTTGCGCCCAGATGAACCAATTATCCACCACGGTTCCTGTCAAAAGGATGCCGATGCCACCTGTGATCGGGGTCAAAACCGCGAACCACCAAGCCCAACGGTGAATCCCCTCCATTGTGGCGTTAAAGCCCATCGTCCAGCGCCAGAACAAGGCTGCGCGTTCAGATGCCGTGCCACGATCATAGATCTGTTCCAATTCGCGGTCGCCGCCAAAGCGCGATACCGCCAGAATGGTCGCGCCATGCATCGCAAAGAGCAGAACCGAACCATAAAGGAACACAATCGAAAGTGCGTGGAACGGGTTATAGTAGAGGTTCCCGTAACGGATGGAGAAGGCTGTCGTCCAATCAAGGTGTGGGAAAATGCCGTAAGGCACTGCCTCACTCCACTGGCCCATCAAGACAGGGCGGAACAAACCCAACACAAGGAACAACCAAATCGCTGCCAAAAAGGCCCAAGCGATATGTTTGCCCATCTTATGCTGTTCAGCCAAAAGATAGGTGCGCAACCACCAAGACATCACCGAAACAAGCAGAAAGAAGCTTGCGATGATATACCAGCCGCCTTCGTTCAGCGGTGGAATGCTTAGACCATATTCAGGCCCAGGAGGTTCAAGCGCCAACCAGAACAGTTGACGAATAAACTCGGGGATCGACCAACCCACTTGGGACAGCATGTTGAGGCCAACGATGTTGAACCACAGCAAACCTGTCGCCAAGCTGATCGTGCCTGCCCAACCCAAGTAGACGGGGCCAAGCTGCGCGTTGCCAATCAAACCTGCGAGGGTCGAGAAGGAGGCCGACTTCGTGCGCTCGGCCGCCAAGTTGTTTTCATTGTCCATCCCCATCTCGGGATGACCCTGCACCTGCACCTGCGTGAAGATGTTTTGATATTCGAAATAGGCCATGGTTTACATCCCTCCCGAAACCGCGTGGATCGGGCTTGGATCTGGCCAGATCGGCAGTGTTAGCCACCAATTCCACCATTCAGGCCAACCGCTTGTCCAAACGGGGCCAGAGATCACGATACAAACCGCGCTCCAGAAACCAGCATTCAAAGCCAGCAACAGACCTAGGCGGTGGATGCCCAAAGTGCCGATGGAATAGCCGATGAAATCACGGAAGAACGTGTCTTCGTGATCAGGGCTTTTCGCTTCTTCACCTTTTTCAGGGTTCGCCGCGGATAGGATCAAACCACCATGCAGCGCCAAGGCAAGGGTCGTGGTGAAGAAGAAGGTCACCGCGATCATATGGGCTGGGTTATAGTGGAAATGCAGATAGGAATACCCAACGTTGGATACCCAATCGAGGTGGCTAAAGATGCCATAGGGGAAGCCATGTCCCCATGCGCCAAGCAACAAGGGGCGCACAACAACCAATGTCACATAAGCCAAAATCGCGAAGCTAAAGGCAAATGGAACATGATAGCCCATGCCAAGCTTTCGGCTGATTTCAACTTCTCTTAAGGCCCAAGATACAAAGGCGCCAACGGCACAAATCGTGATGATTTGCCAAAGGCCGCCTTCAAGCAGCGGGGCCATGCCCAACCCGTATGAGAGGTCAGGTGGGGCAATATTGATCGTCCAAGGGTTGAACGTGCCTTGCATGGCCGCCCCCCAGAAGATCAGGATGGTTCCAAGGGCAGCGAAGAAGATCGTGGTCACCCCAAAGAAGCCCACATAGAAAGGGCCAACCCAGAAGTCGAACAGATCGCCGCCAATCAGCGTCCCTCCGCGGACGCGATATTTTCTTTCGAAGCTTAGCAAAGCCATGCGTCTGTCTCCGCGTTTGGCGGCTTTGGATCATCTCCACTTAGCCGTCCGTTATTGGTCGGTTAGCTGCGGGCGGGCAGCCCGCCCGCAGCGATGTCATAAGGCATATCAGGCGCGCCGCAGGCGGCGGGCCTAACTCTTACATGCCTGCTGCAGCTGCAGTCTCAAACCAGTTGAGACCCGAGCTCAGAACCACCAAGTGGATCATTGCAGCGAGCAAGAAGAGAAAGACGCCCTGGGCCACGAAGACGCGGCGCGGGTCGAAGATCAGCCAGATTTTGTAAAATTTGGACATGTCTTTCTCCTCAGCCGAACCACGGGCGCCAGATATACGTGGCGATATGAGCAAGCAGGGCGATGCCTGCGAACAGCCAAAGGCCGCTCATATACACCGAGTGGAGCTCTTGCGCCTGCTCGTCGGTCAGACCTGTAAAGGACAGATCGGTGTTACCAGCCATGAACTTTCCTCCGGAACGTTTGACTAGTGCCGCACACCCTGCGGCCGGGCCCCGACAAAACCTCATTGTCTTGTCGGCATTCCACCCACGCGGGTAGTCACCCCGCATTGGCGAACTTGTGTCGGCTCCGGTCGTCACGCCGAGAATGTTATCGTCTCACCTATGCGCCTCGACCGGGTCTAATCAGTCTCGAACGGCGGCTGAGTGAGAGGATCAGGCCGAAAAAATCATCGGCGTGATAATCCGCGCTTGGCTCCAAGCGCGCTTTACGGGGCCTTTTTCCGTCAAGCTTCCTGTGCGCAGCGCAGCCAAGCCCCAAGTGAGCGTGGCAAGCGGCAAGGTCGCGAGAAAAATGATCCCGAAGTAAATCATGAACTCCGTTTTGGGCGGCTTTGACCGCGCAATCTGGGTGTTGGAGCTAATATCTGTCATTATACGCCTCCCTCGTTCAGCGTCTCAAAACGGCGGGGCGCGAGTTGCGCCACCGTTTCTTTCACGACCCGCTCAGCCCCGCTTTCAAGCGCGGCTTTTTCTGCGGCATCGCGTAAAGTTTTGGCTGCCGAAATCCGTGTCAAAACGGGGTGTTCGGCAACAATTTTGTCGAGCAACGCCTGCGCATCAGCGTCCCATGGGAAATCGCGGCGCAATGTTGTCGGGGTTGCTTTGGCGCTGTCCATCTCGCTGCCAAGCGGAAGAATATGGAACAGGGCATCAAACAGACTGTTGCAGATTTCCTGCAAAAGATAAGTGGCACCTGCATATCCCATGAAGGGCGTGCCCGTGGCGCGGCGGATCGCAGCGCCAGGGAAACTTGCAGGGATGAAAGACGGGCGAGGGCCATGGCCCGCGCTCATTTCCGCGAGATACATCTTCTCGTTGATGGATCCCATCAAGACCAAGGGACGCTTTGCAGAAATCAGGCTGCGCACTTCGTCATTGTTGGTTTTTTTGCCTGCTGTGCGTGCCACCGCAAAGGCACAGGGCAACCCAAGATCACTTTCAAGGAAATGCCGAATGCCGCGGGTATAGGTTTCATTCGCCACGATGCCAAAATTGGCCGTTGCAAAGAAATCTTGCGTGACCGACCGCCACAGATCCCAAACAGGCTTGAGGGTCGAATGCTTTTCGCGGGTGATAAAAGGCTCGGGATCTAGGCCCAACATCTCGCCCAATTGGCGCAGGAATTTCGTGGTCGACTCAACCCCAATGGGCGCTTGCAAATAGGGCTTGCCCAATACCTCGGCCAAACCGCGCCCAAATTCGCGATACATCACGATATTGGCATCCGCGTTAACCAAGTTGCGCATTTCGGCCAAATGGCTGCCCAATGGCATGACCATATTCACTTCGGCCCCGATGCCTTCCACAAGGCGGCGAATTTCGTGCAGATCAGAGGCCGTATTAAAGGTGCCATACATCGGCCCAAGAATATTGACCCGCGGCGCAGACCCTTCGTCACGCTGTTTCTCGGGCGGCATACGCCCCTTGGTCATGCCAAATTCCGTGAAAATCCACGTCATGGCACGATCTGCGGCCTCCCATTGATCCTCATCAATGGTGCGCGGCAAAAAGCGTTGAATATTGGTGCCTTGGGGTGTGACCCCCCCGCCAATCATCTCGGCAATCGAGCCCGTGACAACAACGGCAGGAAGCGCGGGGTCTAGCGTGCCCCAAGCGCGTTTCATCGCGCCCTCAGTGCCATCACGGCCCAATTCTTCCTCGCCAAGACCCGTGGTCACAATCGGCAATTCATGGGGTGGCAACCCATCAGTGTAATGCAGAACCGATGTGACGGGCAGGTTTTCACAACCCACTGGGCCATCGATGATCACCTGCAATCCTTTGACAGCGGTAAAGGCGTAAACCGCCCCCCAATATCCGCCCGCGCGATCATGATCTTGGATCAACATCAGATCATCTCCTGCGCTTTGGCGGCACGGGCCGCTTTGTCGAGTTTTTTCTGATGCGTGGCGCGAAAATCAGGCCGCTCATTTGGGCTGCCTTCCCAAATGCCTGCTGTATCCGCGTGACCAACACCTTCAAAGAAGGCGCGCATATGATCCATGCGGTCTTTGTTTGACATGGCCGCGTTGACCACCTGCGCCAAAGACCCTGCACCCGCTGGCCCCATCAAAGGACGCGCGGAAATCAAATTGGTGAAATACAGGCTTGGGATGCCAAGCTCTTTGCCCTTCTGCACAACAGGGGTCGTGCCGATGGCAAGATCAGGCTTGATGGCTTCCATCGCGGCGCAGTCATCTTCAAGACTTGCGCGGAATTTAACCTTAACGCCCTTAGCTGTTAGCCAGTCCAAATCAGGCTCTGACCAAGGTGTTTTCGGGCAGGCCGTGCCAACATAGGGCACATCGGCCCCACTCTCGATCAACAGGCGCGCGACCAAAAGCTCTGACCCCTCATAGCCCGACAAGGTGATCGTTCCGTTGATCTTTTGGGCGGCAAGCGCACCCTTGATCGCGGGCAAAAAGGCGTTTTGCGCAGCAGCAATCTGATCCGCTGCAACACCATAAGCCGCACCAATCGCAGACAGCCATGCGGCTGTGCCGTCATATCCAACGGGGGCGCTGCCAATAATCGTGCGGCCTGCGGCCTGAAATTCTCGGATGGCGGATGTATAAAACGGGTGGATTGCTGCCACCACTTCGCTATCCAAGGCAGAATAGAGCTCGCGCCACTCACGGCAGGGAACGACCGGACCTGCCGCCAGACCGAGCGGCGCGAGCATCCCACCAATCCCAATGGGATCGGCTGGGAACATCTCGCCCAACAGGGTCACTGTCGGGCGATCTGATTTGCCCGAAACAGGGGCTTGGACGGGGCCAGCCTCCACCTCTTTACGGGCATAATTCAACATAGCGCCTGCAAGCACATCTTTGGCTTCGGCATGGGTGGGAATTCCAAATCCTGGCACATCAATGCCCACGATCCGAACACCGTTAATCTCCTGCGGCAGGAGACGCAGCGGAACACCAGAGGCGGTCGGAACGCAAAGATTGGTCACCACAATCGCATCATAGCGCGCGGGATCTGCCATCTCGTGAACGGCATCCCGAATATCCTCAAAGAGCTTGCCCGTAACCAAACTTTCCGAGTTGAAAGGCACATAGCCGACTGAACGGCGCGCGCCATAAAAATGGCTGACAAAGCTGAGGCCATAGACACAGCAGGCCGAGCCAGACAAAACCGATGCCACGCGGCGCATCCGCAACCCTACGCGCAAACTGCCAAAGGCAGGGCACATGCTTTGGGGTTTGTCATGCGGCCCCTGCGGGTAATCGCGGGCATATTGATCAAGGATTTCGGATTTCCCCGCCATGCGCGCGGCAGCTTCCATTTCGGCCGCCCCTGCGTGGCAACCCATACCCTGCCCCAATTCGGGGGGGGTCTGCCCATCCGAAGCGGCAGATGCATCAGCGCGATCTTGGCCGAGGATTACCTCGGCCTCATCGGCGGCATCATATCTCACTTCTTCGGACATTCTTCCTCAGACCTCGTCATAAATTACTTCAAGCGACTTTTTCGGCGCGGCGTTCTTGCCGCGCATATCGGCTTCGGTTGCGGGCTCTAGGACAATGCCCGCACCTGTATCCTTGCCATCGAAAAGACCGATCAATTCATCTTGGCTCAGTGCCGTTGGTCGCAACGGCGGCGCTTCGCCGACATTTTCACCCAAAGCCGCAAAAAGCGCGCCCCATTGGCTTTGGTGCGTCCCAACGATTTGGTAATTCGCAGATTTCTTGCGCAGATCATCATCCGCAGGGATCGAGGCCAAAACGGGAATATTCACCGCATCGGCAAAGGCCTGAGCCTCGCCCGTGCCGTCATCTTTGTTGATGACCAAACCCGCGACACCCACATTGCCGCCCATTTTGCGGAAATATTCCACTGCCGAGCAAACATTGTTCGCCACATACAGAGATTGCAGATCATTTGATCCAACCAGAATCACCTTCTGCGCCATGTCACGGGCAATCGGCAGGCCAAACCCGCCGCAAACCACATCGCCCAAGAAGTCGAGCAGGACATAGTCAAAATCCCAGTCATGGAAGCCTAGCTTCTCAAGCAGCTCAAAGCCGTGGATGATCCCACGCCCACCACAGCCGCGGCCAACTTCTGGCCCGCCAAGCTCCATCGCGTAGACACCGCCACGCTTGAAGCAGACATCCCCGATTTTCACCTCCTCGCCCGCCAATTTCTTTTTGGTCGAGGTTTCAATGATCGTTGGGCAGGCTTTGCCGCCAAAAAGTAGGCTGGTCGTATCGGATTTCGGATCACAACCAATCAAGAGAACCCGCTTTCCTTGCTCGGCCATGATATGGCTGAGATTGGCAAGGGTGAAACTTTTACCGATGCCGCCTTTCCCGTAAATCGCAATGATCTGCGTTTTCTTGGTGGGTTCGCCCTGAGGCACTTCGAGGGTCGGCTCTTGCTGCGCCTCATCGCGCAGGCGGGCATCGAAATCCTTGAGATTGGGAACATCGAGGGTCATTCTGGCTTCTCCCAATTCAAAATCATTTTCAGGCAAGCGGCATCCTCAAAGGCTTGAGGATAGGCGAGGCTTGCCTCTGCAGCGGGCAGTTGATGCGTGATCAAACCACCAAGGCTGAGCTGTCCCGCTTCGATCAAATCGCGGGTAGCGACCAAGTCGGCGCGCGTCCATTCCGCCGCGATCCGCAGCCGCGCCTCACGCATGAAGGCAGGCGGAAAGGCGAATTCGACAGATTCGGGATAGAAACCTGCCAAGACGACTTCACCGCCCTTGGTCAGGCGCCCGATCATTTCATCCAACAACGCCGCCACGCCCGAAGCATCGTAGATGCAGCGATAATCACGGCGTGTATCATCGGTGGAATTGGTAACAAGATATCCCTCTGCGCCTGTAACACGGGCAGGATTAACCTCCCATACAGTCGGGGCGGGGCCGCCCAGCGCCAAAGTAAGACGCGCCAAGAGACGACCAAATACGCCATGACCCACGATCAGATCAGGCAACTCATGGCCCGCGAGCGCATGATAGGCAGTGGCAGCCAAAGCCAAAAGCGCACCTTCAGGGCCGCTTGCACGATCAATGCGCACGGCGCGCTCTGGCGCTGTAACCAACATGGAAGACGCGCCGCCAAACAAGCCACGCACATCGCCGTAGCAATTCGCGCCCGGCACAAAAACATGATCACCAACCGAAAATTCGCAATTTTTCGGTGTTGAAACGACCTCACCAGCGGCTTCATAGCCGGGGATCAGGGGATAACCCATGCCTGGGAAGGGCGGCATGCGGCCAGACCAGAACAGTTTTTCGGTTCCCGTGGAAATGCCAGAGTGACACACGCGCACAACCATATCCTCAAGCGAAGGCGCCACGAGGCTAACCTGTCCGAGCCCTATTTTCTTTGGCCCTTCGAGTATGACGGCGGTCGCGTGCACGGTCGCACTTCCCCTTGGTTTTCGGATCAAATCACGCCTCAAGACGCAATGAGATTCCACTGTGAGTCATGTGTCAGTTTAATATTACAGCACTGTATGTCAATTAAAATGGACAGTTTATACAAAAAGATTGTCAGCTTTTGTTGACAGTCTTTTCAGCTGTAACGATCCGCGTCACAAATGGACGCCCCGTTTTGACGGGCGAAACCCGCGCAAACCCTGCTTTCGACAATAATTCGCCAATTTGGGCAGCACTGCGGACTGTGCCTGTGCCCATCGCCATACAATAAAGCGCAAAATACGCATCCGCGCTGCGATCTGGCGTTTGCCCGCCTGACATCGGCTCGGCAATGACGATCTTACCGCCTTCGGGCAAAGCGGCGTGAACCGATTTCAACAATCGAAGGACGGTTTCATCTTCGTGATCGTAAAGAACGCGGATAAGGGTGATGAGATCAGGCCCAATTGGCAAAGGATCATCGCGGAAACTGCCCGAGACAATCGTGGCCCGCGCGGCAATGCCTGCGCGCTCAAACCGATCTTGTGCCAGTGCCGCCACCTGCGGCAAATCAAAAAGGGTCACTTGAACATCTGGATGGGCCCTGGCACAGGCCGCCAAGAACACACCCGTGCCACCCCCGATATCCATGACATGCTGCGCCTTCGCAAAGGACAGGCTTGCGAGGATTTCGTCACTTACAAGATTTTGCGTCTCAGACATCAAATGCGAATAGCGCTCTGCCGTAGCAGGATCTTCCGCCGCGGCGGCCCCAAAAACATAGGGCCAAAACCGTGCAAGGTCTGGGTCTGTTTCTCCCCGAAAAAACCCTTCGGCAGGGCCCAAATCGCGATATAGAATATCATGGTGCAAGATCATATCGCGCAGACCACCCACGCCATTGATCGCGGCCCCTAACCGCGCCAAGGCATAGCGCCCATCCCGCAAGCGGGTCAAAAGCCCAAGACTGGCTGCGGCCTGACATAAGACAGAAATCCGTCTTTCGGGCGCATCAATTTTTGCGGCTAATTCGGCAGGATAAGCAGGGCGGGCGCGCAAGTGGTGTGGCAGATCAAGCGCAACAAAGGCCTGCAAAATCTGGCTATAGGTAAAGCCTGCCACCAAATCAAAAAGCCGCTCGCCATCCCGTTTTGCAGCCGCACGCGTAAAGAGGGAACGCGCGGCCCATGATTGAAATGCAGCCGAACCCACCAAATCCAAATAGCGCGCGCGCCATTTATCCCAAAATCTTGGGCGCGGTTCGTCACTTGGGGAGATAGCGGCCATATCTCATTCGGCCGCGTGATGTGCGGGCAAAACAGGCGTAAGCCGCTCTGCATATACGCGCACCATGTCACACAGCGCCGCTTCACCCGCACAAGACGGAATCGAGGCAATCGCGCCAGATAAAATATCCTCCAACCGCGAAACGGCGCCGCGCACACCCAGTTGTGAAACAGCATTAGGTCGCCCGTTAAGATCGTCCTGACCCACAGGCTTACCCAAGGTTTTTTCATCGTAAAGCGCGTCACGCAGATCATCGGCAACTTGGAACGCCTCACCAATCCGAGCGCCCAGTTCTGTCCAAGGCTCGGGATCTTCCCCCGCAGCAGCGGCACCCATTTTGGTGGCGGCGACAAACAGCGCGCCTGTTTTCGACCGATGATAGGCGGACAGGTCTATCTTATCTTCACTTTCCCAGCCTTGGCCTGCGCAAATTCCATTGGGCATGCCTGTGGCTTGGCTGAGGATTTTGATCATCTCAACTGCGCGCTGCGGATCATCCACCGCGGCACGGGCCAAGACCTCAAAGGCCAAAACAATCAGCGTATCACCTGCGAGAACCGCAATGGGTTGCGAATAAGCGATATGCACCGTGGGCTTTCCGCGCCGCAAATCCGCATTGTCAAAACAAGGTAGGTCATCATGAACGAGGCTGGCGCAATGGATAAGCTCAATCGCCGCGCAAGCAGCGTTTGAAAGATTCGGCTTATCATCCCCGCAGGCCTTCGCCACAGAAAGGGAGATGGTCGGCCTGATCCGCGCGCCGCCCGGATTGACGGCATGATCCAAGGCTTGCGCCAATTTGCGTGGCGCAGGCTCTTTCATGGCTAAAGAGAGGGCAGCAGAGATCGCTGATTCTATGCGGGCGGACAGGGACATGGTCACTCAGCCTTCATCGAGGTTTGCGCAGAGGATCCCACGCATATGTAAATTAGACTGGACAGTTTGCGGGAATATGTCAACAATATCTGACATATTCTCGAAAGTGGCCCAAATGAAAGACGCAACACTGTGACCCGACCTATTGCACCTGTCAGGCCCCGCGCCGTGGTGATCGGTGCAGGTATGGGCGGTCTTTCAACCGCGCTGCGCCTCGCGCATGCGGGATGTCAGGTTACAGTCTTTGACGCGATGCACCATGTCGGCGGCAAAATGCGGCAAGTGCAATCCGCTGCGGGGCCGATTGATGCGGGGCCAACAGTGGTGACGATGCGCCATGTGTTTGACGAGCTGTTTCAAACACTAGGTTTGAGGCTTGCGGATCAGGTGACGCTAACACAGGATGACATCCTCGCCCGCCATTTCTGGCCAGATGGCAGCGAGTTAGATTTTCGTGCTAATCTCGAAGAAACGCTTACAACCATTGATCGCTTTTCAGGTTCCAAGGCGCGCGGCGAGTTTCTCAAATTCCACCAAGATACGGCCGCGCTATTTTCAGCATTCGAGGGGCCAATGATGCTGCGCGCTCATCCGCGACAAACGGATTTGACGCTCACGGTTTTGAAATCACCCCATCTGCTGCGCGCAATGGCCCCGCACCAAACTTTGGCGCAGGCGGTCTTTAAGCGGTTCAGCGATCCCCGTTTGGCACAAGTTTTTGCGCGTTATTCCACCTATGTTGGCGGCAACCCTTATCTTAGCCCCGCGCTGCTTTCGCTGATTTGGCAATCTGAGGCAGGAGGCGTGTGGCGGGTCAAAGGCGGTGTGCATCAACTAGCCCGCGCGATGCAAAATATCGGGCAATCCATGGGTGTCGAGTTTCAGCTTGGGCAGTCCATCGAGGCCATTACAAAAGATGCGGATCATGTCACTGGCGTCACCCTTTCAGGTGGTCGGCATGTGGCGGCAGATATTGTGGTGTTTAACGGTGACCCACGCGCGATTCATATTGGGCTGCTGGGCCAAGACCACGCACCCTGTGTAACGCGCGCGCAGGTCGAACCGCGCAGCCTATCTGCCTATGTTTGGAGTTTCGCCTCCCGCGCTTGGGGCAAGACCCTTGCCCATCACAACGTATTTTTTGGTGATAACCAACGCAGCGAATTTGACCCTATCGAAAATGGTGCGCTGCCGCGTGATCCAACTCTTTATATCTGCGCTCAGGATGCTGGGCTCGAGTCCAACACTGACACGGCGCTGCAGAGATTTGAAATTATCATGAACGGCGCGCCAACCGAGGCCCCAACAGAAAGGGAGGTGGCCGCATGTCGTCATCTGACATTCCAAACATTAGCGGATCGCGGGTTGGTCTTTCCCGACCCGATTCCCGACAGCGCATTGATGACACCACAGGATTTCGCAACGATGTTTCCCGCCTCGCGCGGATCCCTTTACGGGCTGAGCCCACATGGAATGACGGCAGCATTGAAACGGCCACGGGCGCGGACGTCTCTCAAGGGTCTATACTTGGCGGGGGGCGGCACCCATCCGGGGGCGGGAATTCCGATGGCCTGCCTCTCAGGACGGCACGCGGCCGAGGCGATCTTGACGGACCATGCTTTAACCTTGCCGTCCCGCCCAACGGCTATGCGTGGTGGTACATAGACGGCATAAGCGATGACGGAACAAAGGCTATTTCAATCATCGCGTTCATCGGGTCAGTTTTCTCGCCATGGTATCGTTGGTCGGGGCGCAAAGACCCCGAAGATCATTGCTGCTTGAATGTTGTCACCTATGGCAAAGGGGGCCGTTGGACGATGACAGATCGCGGCCGCGATGCGCTCGAACTTTCAGAAACGCACATGAAAATAGGCCCTAGCCACCTGTCTTGGGACGGTTCAGCCCTCACCATTCATATTGATGAACGCACAACACCACATGGCGGGCGCTTGCGCGGAAAAGTGACACTAACCCCGCGTGCAGTGACGAATGTTGAATTGTCGCTCTGCGATGATGGCGCGCATATCTGGCGCCCTTTCGCACCCGTTGCCGATATCGATGTTCGTCTCAAAAATGCAGGTTGGTCATGGTCTGGGCATGGATATTTTGATGCCAATTTTGGCACTCGCGCCTTGGAGGAGGATTTTGATTACTGGACATGGGGCCGCTTTCCAACGCGAGACGGCGCTTGTTGTTTCTATGATGCAACGCGCTGCGATGGCAGCAATCTTGCAGCCGCCATTGCCTTTGATGAAACGGGCAAGGCATCACCCGTTGATGCGCCGCGCACTGCAAGGTTCAAATCCGCGTTTTGGGGGGTGCGCCGTGAAACCCGCGCGGATCCAGATTTTGCACCACATGAGGTTCAGCCCATGTTAGACGCCCCATTTTACAACCGTGCCATGGTGCGAACCAAAATCAATGGTGAGACCGTGACAGGTGTTCATGAATCGCTTGATCTTAATAGATTTCGCAAAGCATGGATGATGCCGATGCTGGCCTTTCGTGTGCCCCGCCGCAAAAATTGGCCGAAGCGGTGGTTGTGATCTGATCGTGTCGCTTCCATATTGGGCGGAACATGAAAGGGTAAACATGTCGAATAGTTTTCCAGATTGGCATGGCACAACCATTATCGGTGTGCGCAAGGGTAACGAGGTTGTGGTTGCAGGTGATGGTCAGGTCAGTCTTGGCCAAACCGTGATCAAAGGCACAGCACGCAAAGTGCGCCGCCTTTCCCCGGGTGGATATGAGGTGGTCGCAGGATTTGCAGGATCGACAGCAGATGCGTTTGCCTTGCTTGAGCGTCTCGAAGCAAAGCTTGAGGCAACACCAGGCCAATTACAGCGCGCCAGTGTTGAATTGGCGAAAGATTGGCGCACGGATAAGTATCTACAAAAGCTCGAGGCGATGTTGATCGTCACAGATGGATCCGAGCTCTATGTCATCACGGGCGCGGGCGATGTTTTAGAACCAGAACATGGTATTGCCGCGATTGGGTCGGGTGGAAATTACGCATTGGCCGCGGCTCGCGCGATGATGGACAGCGATAAATCCGCCGAAGATGTGGCCCGCCGCGCGATGGAAATTGCGGCTGATATTTGCGTCTATACCAATGGCAACCTCACAGTAGAGCGGATCGCAAAATGACCGACCTGACCCCCCGCGAAATCGTATCGGAATTGGATCGTTTCATCATCGGGCAAGCCGATGCAAAACGCGCGGTGGCGGTTGCCCTGCGCAATCGGTGGCGGCGCAAGCAACTTGGGGATGATTTGCGCGATGAAGTTTACCCAAAAAATATTCTGATGATCGGGCCGACTGGGGTGGGAAAAACAGAAATCAGCCGCCGTTTGGCGAAACTTGCCCGCGCCCCGTTTCTCAAAGTTGAGGCGACAAAATTTACAGAGGTGGGCTATGTAGGTCGTGATGTCGAGCAGATCATCCGTGATCTGGTAGATGCCGCGCAAATTATGGTGCGCGACCATATGCGCGAAGAAGTTACCTCCAAGGCGCATAAAGCCGCCGAAGATCGTGTGATCGAGGCGCTTGCGGGCGCCGATGCGCGCGACCAAACCCGCGAAATGTTCCGCAAGAAACTCCGCTCAGGGGAATTGGACGACACTGTCATTGAATTGGAAGTTACGGATCAATCCAACCCAATGGCCATGTTTGAAGTTCCAGGTCAGCCCCAGATGGGGCCAATGGGCGGCGGCATGAACCTTGGCGATATATTCGGCAAGGCCTTTGGCGGGCGGAAAATCCGCAAGAAGATGACTGTGGCGGCGAGCTATGAAATCCTTATCGGTGAAGAAGCTGATAAGCTTTTGGATCAAGAAACCGTCACGAAAGAGGCCATTCGGGCCGTTGAAGAAAATGGCATCGTCTTTATTGACGAAATTGACAAGGTCGCGGCGCGCGCGGAAACCCGCGGGGCGGATGTCAGCCGCGAAGGGGTGCAGCGTGATCTATTGCCTCTGATAGAAGGGACAACAGTCTCAACAAAACATGGGCCTGTGAAAACAGACCATATCCTGTTCATTGCCTCTGGTGCATTTCACATCGCAAAACCCTCTGACCTGTTGCCAGAACTTCAGGGGCGCTTGCCCATTCGGGTGGAATTACAGGCACTCACCGAGGACGACTTCACCCGCATTTTGACAGAAACTGATAATGCGCTGACGCGCCAATACTCTGCTTTAATGGCGACCGAAAACGTGGCTGTTGATTTCACCGAAGATGGGATCAAAGCCTTGGCCAAAATCGCGGCAGATGTGAATAAATCGGTCGAGAATATCGGTGCGCGGCGGCTTTATACCGTGCTGGAGCGTGTTTTCGAGGAGCTCAGCTTTACCGCACCTGACAGAAGCGGCGAAAGCGTGATCGTTGATGAAAAATATGTGCAAACCTATCTCGCGGACTTGGCAGGTAAGGCCGATCTTAGCCGCTATGTGCTCTAGTCTCTATTTCCTGAGATAGACATAGAGCGCACCCGCCCCGCCATGGCGGATATGCGCCTCACGAATATCAAGGATATAGCCCGCGATTGATGGGTGGCGCAGCCACCGCGGCACGTTTTGCCGCAATACCCCACGGGCAGGTGCAATCGGGTCATAATGGGGGCCGCTAGACAGATTGCCCTTGCCCGTAATCACAAGGGCCAAACGATATCCGCGCGCATGGCAGTCAAGGATAAATCGCTGCAACGCAGGATGGGCTTGGGCCTGTGTCATGCCGTGAAGGTCAATTTTCGCCTCTGGCTGCAACTTTCCCCGCACCATGCGGCCATGCAATTTTTTATCCATGCGAACGGGGCGCTTTTCAGGCGCGTTTTGCGGTTTTTCAGATGGGGCTGTCAGCCCAATGTCAAAGTCACTGAGATCCAACTTTGGCGTGAGATCGACAATTTCACGCGGGGGAATTGTCGCCGTGTCGGGTTTTGCAAGATAGAAATTGGCGGCGGCACGTTTCAATGGCTTAGCGCTGCGTGCAACGCGATCCCATAAAACGCGGTCTTCACTGCTTAGGTTTTTTGTTTTTTTTGCCATGGCTTATCCTGCCCATCCATTGGGCAAATCATGACCCTTGGGCCAAAGCACGGTCAAGCTGGCAGGTTCATTTATTGCACCCGCACTCCTACCCGCAGCATCACCTGATCCACAGAAAATATCGGCGCGCTGCGCGCCTTTAATGGCAGATCCACAATCTTGGGCAAAATAAATCCGCGCCGCGCGCGTCTCACCCGCAACCATGACGGGCATTCCATAAGGGATATATGCAGGATCAATCGCGATCGAGCGGTTCGCGGTCAAAACCTGCCCTGCGGCACCGACCGCGCCATTTTCGTGACGCGGTTCAAAGAAGATATAGGAGGGGTTTTTTTGTAAAAGCGCATCCATTTTGTCAGGATGGTGTCTAAGCCAATCCTTGACCCAATCTGCGGTGATCTCTTTTGCACTGATCTCACCCATCGCGACCAATTCAGCCCCAATCGAACGATAGGGATGCCCGTTTTTTGCCGAAAACCCAAAGCGGCGCGTCTCACCATCTGGATAGGTCACGGCAACAGATCCTTGGATATGGCAAAAATACTGGTCTATGCGCGAATTGAGATAGACCAGTTCCAATCCTTGCCCCGAAAGCAAATTGCCCGTTTCGATTTCCGCGCGTGTTGCCCAAATTTCAGGCATATCTTTAGGGGCGGCGTAAAGTGGGAACCTGTATTCGGCATCTGGCGTGGCGCGGGCGGGCAAAACGGGTTCGTAATATCCCGTGATATGCCCAGAAAGAGCGGGGCCAAATCTGAGAGGCTGAAAATTTGATTGAAAAAACGCGCGGTCCTGTGAGCGGTTAACCTTGCGGGCGATTGTCACAAGATCGGATATCGCCAAATCCGTTTGAGATTGGAAAATTGAAAGGATTTCGGCGTAATCCTCGTCATCCCAACCCAAAAGATCGGAAAATCCTATGGGTTGGGGATAAGTCACCACGCAGTCCTTACGCTAGGATCAGCCGCCTGTAGCAACCAAAACCCAATTTGGATTGCGGCTGCCCATTTCGCGGGCGAAGGTCCAAACGTCCCGCTGGCGTTTGATTTCAGTTGCGCTGCCTTCGACAATTTCACCATCGGAATTGCGCACCACAGAGGTCAGTTCTGCAGCGAAACGAACCGTGACCTCACCTTCGCGCGAGCTGGCGTCAAACTGGGCTTCTTGAACAGCGATATCGTTGAGGCCCACAAAATTTGCTTCAATCTCGAGGCCTTGCGCACGGCGCGCTTCGATAACCTCGTCAAAGCTCTCGGCAACCTCAGGCGATAGGAAATCGCGCACTTCGGAAATATCGCCACGTTCAAACGCCATGAGAATCATTTCATAGGCGCCGCGCGCACCAGTCAAAAATTCGCCCACTGCGAAACTTGGCTCTGCGGATTTCATCGCGGCCAAGGCACGGGCGCTTTCTGATCCTTCGGGAACATGATCGGTGATATCCCGATCAGGGCCGCCCTCGATCACCTCAAAATTACGGGATTGTGCGGATTTTGCGGTTTTTACAACTTCGGGCGATTTCTCAAACCCCTCACGCGTGCCGAGAACGGCGCGCAACCGCAGGATCAAAAAGATCGCGATTGCCGCGAGAACCAAAAGGGAAAGAAATGATGAGTTCATGTGAGTCTCAATCCAGTTTTGATACAGGCTAATGTTGCCGCAGGGGTTTTAGACTGCGCTTGAGGTTCATATGTAGGGAGGGAAGGGGGCCAAGTCCATGAAGCTGGGCGCGGTTTTGCCGACTATCTGCGGGAAAGGCTGAAAAAATGTGGTTATTTGTTCTTTTTCTGGCGATTCCGCTGATTGAGATTGGCTTGTTCATACAAATTGGCGGATTTATTGGGTTATGGCCAACCTTGGCTGTGGTTGTTGTAACGGCAATTTTGGGAACATGGCTGGTCAGATCGCAAGGGTCGCTGGCGCTGTCGCAAATCCGCGCCAGCTTTAACGAATTAAATGACCCAACCGAGCCGCTGGCCCATGGGGCCATGATCCTAATTGCGGGCGCCCTGTTGCTAACACCTGGATTTTTCACCGATGCGATTGGATTTTCCTTGTTGGTGCCGCCCGTTCGACAATTTTTGATCCTTCAGGTCAAATCACGCATAAAAACCACTAGTTTTCAAAGCCGAGCCAATTTTGGTAGCCAATCTGGCACAATCATAGATGAAGATGGCGAGATCTTAGATACAGACCCGCATGGCCCATCGGGATGGACACGGCATTGAGGCTTTTGGATCAGGCTGTTAAGACGCCTTAAAAATTTGCCTTTGGGAGATGAAAGATGGCGAAAAAAGATGCGGATGCCGCGCAGGACAGCGCAGCACAACAACAACCCGTAATGCCGCAAATGAAAATCTTGGGCCAATTCGTGCGAGATTTGTCGTTTGAGAACATCGCAGCGCAAAAATCGGTTCAAGGTGCGGGTCAGCCCGACATTCAATTGCGTGTGGCGCTCGATGGCGGAAAGCGGCCCACGGAAAAGCAGTATGACGTCATCGTAAAAGTTACGATTGAAGCAAAAACCAAAGGGGACGCCCCCGAACCAATCTTTCGCGTAGACCTTGATTATGCTGGCATCTTCCACATCGATAACGTGCCCGAAGAACAGCTTCACCCGTATCTGATGATCGAATGCCCTCGGATGCTTTTCCCGTTCATCCGCCGCATCGTTTCAGACGTCACGCGAGACGGTGGGTATTTGCCGCTGAACCTTGAAACGATTGATTTTGTTGCGCTTTATCGCAATGAATTGGCGCGCAAAATGACCGAACAAAAGGCAGATGCCTAAGCGTTAACGCATCCAAACAGCCTTGTCGCCCATCTCGGAGATGAAGTCTTGATGGGCGGCGATTTCTTCATCCGTCAAACGCGGCTTGAGGGGTTCTGGCCGTGCAGAGGCGCGGCGCATTGGCCGCACAACATCACGATCTTTGTCCTGATCATCTGGAGAGAGGGCAAAATCAGGCTGCTTGCCCCCAATCAACTCGAGATAGACTTCGGCCAAGATTTCCGAATCCAAAAGCGCGCCGTGTTTTTCGCGCATAGAATTATCGACACCAAAACGGCGACATAGGGAATCAAGACTTGCGGGTGATCCAGGGAATTTGCGCCGCGCAATAGCCAGCGTGTCGATCGCCTGATCATTCGGCAAAAGCGGTTTGTTCACCCATCCAAGTTCTGCATTCAAAAACTTCATATCGAAGCTTGCATTATGAATGACCAGCTTTGCATCACCGACAAAATCCAGAAAATCTTGCGCAATGGCGGCAAAAACTGGTTTATCAGCTAAAAACTCATCGCCCAATCCGTGGACATTAAACGCTTCTTGCGGCATCGCGCGTTCGGGGTTGATGTATTGGTGATATGTCTTGCCTGTTGGCAGGTGGTTCCACAATTCAACCGCGCCAATTTCGACAATACGGTGCCCTTCGGACGGCTCAAAGCCTGTGGTTTCGGTGTCTAGAACAATCTCGCGCATCACAATGTCCTTGCCGTTAAATCGTTGATCAAATCATGCACAGCTTTGCGCGCACCCTCAAAGCTATTTGTTTCTATGACATAATCCGCGCGGGCAATTTTTTCAGAATTTGGCATCTGGCGCGCAAGAATTCGATCAAATAGCGCAGGATCCATTCCCGCACGTCCCATGACGCGGGCTTTCTGCGTTTCGGCATCAGTTGTCACAACCAAAACGGCATCGAGCCATTGATCCGCACCTGTTTCATAAAGAAGCGGAATGTCGCAAACAATCAGGGACTGTTCCGCATGGTCGTCAATGAATTCGGCCCGATCTGCAGCCACAAGGGGATGAATAAGTGATTCAAGCCGATTAAGCGCGTTCGGGTCTTTTTTGACCCAATTTTTCAATGCTTCCCGATCCACCGCATCATTTTGGATCAACCCCCTATTCAACGCTGAAAGCGGTGCCACCGCGGCGCCACTTTTGCCATATAGTTTGGCAACTGTTGCATCGGCATCCCACACAGGAACACCCGCCTCACGAAACATATCTGCGGTGGTGCTTTTGCCCATCCCAATTGAGCCCGTAAGACCAAGAAGAAAACTCATTTTGCCAAAACCGCGCGGCGCAGCTCATCGGTAACAGCGGGCTCTGTTCCAAACCATTTCGCAAAGCCAGGCGCCGCTTGGTGCAACAACATGCCCAAACCATCAACCGCGACTGCGCCCATGGCACGCGCTTGTTTTAAGAGATCTGTTTCAAGAGGGGCATAAACGATATCGTTCACAACGGCGGTTTTTGGTAAGTTGCTCAGATCCACCGCAAGAGGTGGCTGCCCTGTCATGCCTAGGGATGTGGTGTTGACCAGAAGATTACAATCCCCAAGAAGGTTTGGAAGATCTGACATCTGATGCACAGAAACACGATCCCCAAATCGGGCAGATAGGTTTTTCGCTCGGTCAAGATTACGGTTCAGCACCCGAACCTGCGGTGTACCTGCCTCTAGCAATGCATAGATGACTGCCTTTGCCGCCCCGCCCGCACCCAGAATAACAGCAGGGCCATCCTTTGCATCGAATGCGGGCGCGTTTTGTTGAATATTGGCAAGAAATCCGTGGCCATCTGTATTATCAGCCTCGATTTTGCCGTCTTTGTGAAAGGTTAGGGTATTCGCAGCGCCAATTGCACGCGCGCGATCGGTCACAATATCGGCCAAATCCAAAACCGTTTCTTTATGGGGAATCGTCACATTTGCGCCGACAAATCCCATCCGCGGCATCGCAGCCAGAACCTGTTCTAAGTCGCCAGATGTTACATGCAGCGGCACATAATGGCCTGAAATCTGATAGGCCCGCAGCCAAAACCCATGCAACACGGGCGATTTGCTATGACCAATTGGGTCACCAATAACGGCCGCAAGTGGCACCGATGCTGTCATCTTTCTATAAACCCTCGCAGCGCCAAGAAGTTCAGAACTTCGGTTAATGGCAAGCCCAAAACATCGAAATAGCTGCCCTCGACCCGAGAAAACAGGCGAATGCCCTCGGATTCAAGCATATAAGCACCAACTGATTGTGCGATATCGGGCCAGTTGCGGGCAAGGTAAGCGTCAAGATAGCTGTCACTAAATTCTGCCATAAAGAGACGCACGACACCGATATAGCGCCAAATTGGTTGCGCCTCGTGATAAATCACCGCGGCGGACATAAGTTTGTGCGATTTTCCACGCAGCATCGTCAATTGCGCGCGCGCGTCTTCCAGGCTATCTGGTTTTGAGAGAATATTACCCTCAAATTCCAGAATCTGATCGCAGCCTATAACAACAGCATCAGGATTTTTTCGGGCAAGTTTAGCGGCTTTCGCCTCGGCCAATTGATCTACCAAATCGCGCGGCGGGGCACCTTCGGCCAACAATGATGTCTTTAATAACGATTCATCGATTCGTGCATTTTCTGCGATAAATGATACCCCAGCATTCTGCAAAAGCTGCTGTCGGACTGCCGATTGAGACGCCAAGATGATTTTTTGCATTGGATAATTCCGTGGGAAGTCTTGGGGATAAGCCCTTGGATCAAGTGATGACATAGTCACATGCACCGCTTCAACCACAGGTCATTGTGACGTAGCAGAAAATTATCTGTCGGTTATCCACGGGTGTAATTTCTATCCGAGCGGGTTGGAGAAGATGCAACAAACACAGAAATATCCCAAAGTTTTCCACAGTTTTTCATTCTTAATTTTTCATTAACTAATTGATATTATTGATTTTTTTAGAATTTCGCTTTGTGGGTGTAAATATCATCCCCAACGGAAAGCCTGTTGATAAAGTGTTGATAAATAAGTTTCCAAGGTTTTGCACTGCACAACCAAATCATCATCCTTTTCTTAAATTTATTATTTTCTTTTTTAACACCGATAAAATTTTACGTGCTGTGCTTCAGATTGACTTGGGTTCCATCTGTGCGTAGAAGACAGGCTGAGTGATCGTCCGATCATCATCCTTCCCAATTGTGCAAAAGCCCTTAAACGCGATGCGTCTCAAGAGGCATATGGAACCCTCATGACAGTTAACTCTCTCAATCTTGCTGATCTAAAGGCAAAATCACCTAAAGATCTTCTGTCCATGGCAGAAGAGCTGGAGATCGAGAACGCCTCGACCATGCGCAAAGGCGACATGATGTTCGCCATTCTCAAAGAGCGCGCAGAAGAAGGGTGGGATGTTTACGGTGATGGTGTGCTGGAGGTGTTGCAAGACGGGTTTGGGTTCCTACGCTCGCCTGAGGCAAATTACCTTCCAGGCCCAGACGATATTTATGTCTCTCCTGACATGATCCGGCAGCATAGCTTGCGCACGGGTGACACGGTCGAGGGTGTGATTGCAGCACCACGCGAGACAGAGAATTACTTTGGTCTGACCAAGGTTTCCAAGATCAATTTTGAAGTGCCAGAAAAGGCACGCCATAAGGTTGCCTTTGATAACCTCACGCCGCTTTATCCTGATGAGCGGTTGAAGATGGAAATCGAAGATCCAACAATCAAAGATCGTTCCGCACGCATCATTGATTTGGTATCGCCCATCGGTAAAGGCCAACGTGCCTTGATTGTTGCCCCGCCACGCACGGGTAAAACCGTTCTTTTGCAGAACATCGCGCATTCTATCGAAACGAACCACCCAGAGTGCTATTTGATTGTTTTGTTGATTGATGAACGCCCCGAGGAAGTGACGGATATGCAGCGGTCAGTGAAGGGTGAGGTTGTATCCTCGACCTTTGACGAGCCTGCAACGCGTCACGTTGCGGTAGCGGAAATGGTTATCGAAAAAGCAAAACGCCTTGTCGAACATAAGCGTGACGTTGTTATTTTGCTCGACTCTATTACCCGTTTGGGGCGCGCATATAACACCGTTGTGCCATCATCGGGTAAGGTTTTGACAGGCGGCGTTGATGCAAACGCCCTGCAACGGCCCAAGCGTTTCTTTGGTGCGGCCCGTAATATCGAAGAAGGTGGATCGCTGACGATTATCGCAACTGCCTTGATCGATACAGGCAGCCGTATGGACGAAGTGATCTTTGAAGAATTTAAGGGCACGGGTAACTCGGAAATCGTGTTGGATCGTAAGGTGGCGGATAAGCGGGTCTTCCCAGCTATGGATATTTTGAAATCTGGCACCCGTAAGGAAGACCTGTTGGTCGATAAGGGCGATTTGCAGAAAACCTATGTTTTGCGCCGCATCTTGAACCCAATGGGCACAACAGACGCGATTGAATTCCTGATTTCTAAATTGAAACAGACCAAAACGAACTCGGAATTCTTCGATTCCATGAACACCTAACATGTCAGGCTTCATTGCGGATACCATCTTCGCGCTCGCCTCGGCCAATGGTCGGGCGGGCGTTTCCGTTATTCGGGTATCGGGAGCGGAGGCTGTCGATTTATGCTCCAAATTTCTTGGCGGTCTTCCAGATGTTGGTCAATTTCGGCTTCGACCTTTCAAGGATAAAGACCAGATTATTGACCATGTTTTGGCGTTGCGATTTCAGGCGCCACATAGTTTTACAGGCGAAGATGTGATTGAGCTGCATTGCCATGGCAGCCCCGCAGTTGTGAAAGCCGTTCTTGCGGCTTTATCCGAGAGTGGCCGCGCCCGTATGGCCGAACCTGGCGAGTTTACGCGCCGCGCCCTTGAAAATAACAAGCTTGATCTCGCTCAAGTTGAAGGGCTGGGTGATCTGATCAATGCAGAAACAGAGGCGCAAAGACGCCAAGCCAGCCGTGTTTTTTCGGGACATTTGGGAAAGCTGGTTGAAGAGTGGCGGCAGCATTTGTTGCGCGCGACAGCATCGATCGAAGTGACGATTGATTTCGCGGATGAGGAAGTGCCCACTGACGTGACCCCTGAGGTGCAGGGCCTTATCACGCAGGTGGTGCAGAGTTTGGATGTCGAAATTGCAGGCAGTTTGGTGGCTGAACGTATCCGTGACGGGTTTGAGGTCGCTATAATTGGTGCGCCAAACGCGGGGAAATCCACGCTGTTGAACGCTATTTCTGGGCGGGATATTGCGATCACCTCAGAAATCGCGGGAACAACCCGCGATGTGATTGAGGTGCGCCTTGATCTTGGTGGCCTGCCTGTGACGTTACTCGATACTGCTGGCATCCGTGACAGCACAGACACGATTGAATCCATCGGTGTTGAACGTGCGATTGATCGCGCAAAATCTGCAGATTTGCGGGTTTTTCTGAAATCTAACCCAGAGGAACAGCCGCCCTTTGATTTAGATGCTGATGATATATCCATATTGGGTAAGGCCGACATGCAGAACGGCAGCGGGATTTCTGTGTCAGGACAGACGGGTCAGGGCGTGGATGAGTTGATCGCGCTAATTTCAGCGCGCTTATCGGATCGCGCCGTGAATGTGGCCACCGCAACCCATATGCGCCATCGCCAAGCGATGCTAGATGCGCGGCAAGGTCTGGATGACGCACGGATTGCCCTTGCAAAAGGCGACAGTCACACAGACATAGCTGCGGAATATGTGCGATATGCTATAAGAAAGCTGGATTCGCTGATTGGCCGTGTCGATGTTGAAATGGTCTTGGGCGAAATCTTTTCGCAGTTTTGCCTCGGTAAATGAGAAAAGCGGAGTGTTTCACGTGAAACATCATGATTTCGATGTTGTTGTGATTGGGGGTGGCCATGCAGGTGCAGAGGCCGCTCATACAGCCGCGCGGGCGGGTGCAAAAACCGCGCTCGTTACATTATCCTTCGATAATATTGGGGTTATGTCCTGTAATCCAGCCATTGGCGGCTTGGGTAAAGGCCATCTGGTGCGTGAGATTGATGCACTAGGGGGCGTTATGGGTTTGGCTGCGGACCGCTCAGGTATTCAGTTTCGCTTGCTGAATCGCCGAAAAGGCCCCGCGGTTCAGGGCCCGCGCACGCAATCTGACCGCAAACTATACCGTGCTGCGATGCAAGATCTGCTCGCCCGAACCGAGAATTTGACAGTTATTGCAGGCGAGGTGGCCGATTTTCTTGGCACAGACGGGGCCGTGTCAGGCGTTGTTTTGGCGGATGGAGCCGAGATTTCAGCGAAATCAGTGGTTTTGACAACAGGCACATTCCTGCGTGGGGTTATCCATATAGGCGACAAAAGTATGCCTGGCGGACGGATGGGTGATAAGCCTTCGGTTAAATTGGCGCAGCGGATCGACAGTTTTGCCTTGCCACTTGGCCGTTTGAAGACAGGCACGCCGCCGCGTTTGGATGGGCGTACGATTAATTGGGATATTTTGGAAACCCAACCCGCGGATGATGACCCTGTTCTATTCTCTTTCCTATCGGATAAGCCACATGTGCGCCAAATTGCGTGCGGTATTACGCATACCAATGAAAAAACACATGAGATTATCCGCAACAATCTAGGCCGCTCTGCGATGTATGGCGGGCATATTGAGGGGATCGGGCCACGGTATTGCCCCTCTATTGAAGATAAGATTGTGCGCTTTGCCGACAAAACCTCGCATCAAGTGTTCCTTGAGCCTGAGGGTCTGGCGGATCACACTATTTATCCAAACGGGATTTCAACCTCGCTTCCCGCTGATGTTCAGGTGGATTATGTTCGCTCGATGGTTGGGTTAGAGGCGGTTGAGATCCTTCAACCTGGATATGCGATTGAATATGACTTTGTAGATCCCCGCGCGCTTGGAGCCGATTTGCAGGTTAAGACTGTAAAAAACCTTTATTTCGCAGGTCAAATCAACGGCACAACGGGATATGAAGAGGCGGCCGCACAGGGGTTTGTGGCGGGTGTTAATGCAGCACGTTCCGCACAGGGGCGGGATGCCGTGATATTCTCGCGCCGTGAAAGCTATATCGGCGTGATGATTGATGACTTGGTGACCCGTGGTGTCAGCGAACCCTATCGCATGTTCACCTCGCGCGCTGAGTTTCGTCTTTCTTTACGCGCGGACAATGCGGATCAACGTCTTACACCGCTTGGTATTGATCTTGGCACAGTGGACGAGACGCGAAAGCGTTTATTCGAAGATAAGATGGCCCAGATTGACGCCTGCTACACCGTACTGCGGAACCATAATCTGACGCCATCTGAGGGTAAGAAGCACGGGCTGAATATGAACCAAGATGGTCAGCGCCGCAACGGGGTCGAGCTTTTGGCCTTCCCGGACGTAGAATTCTCCGATCTTGAGGCCATTTGGCCCGAATTAATCGACCACAGCGCGGCGACAAAGGCGCAGATCAACCGAGAGGCGCAATATGCCGCCTATATTGAACGCCAAGAGCGCGATGTTCAGGCGCTCAAGCGGGACGAGGCGCAATTAATCCCCGAAACCCTTAATTTTATGGAGATCGAGGGGCTATCAACAGAATTGCGGCAGAAACTGACCAAAGTGCAGCCACGCGATTTGGGGCAGGCGGGCCGAATTGATGGCATGACCCCAGCCGCCTTGACGTTGATCCTGACAAAACTGCGCCAAATTCAACGGAAATCCGCATGACCGAAGGCGAAGCGCAGGCATATCTTAGCACCTTTGTTTCACGTGAAACATTGGATCGATTGCAGATTTACGTTGATATGTTGGTGAAATGGCAAAAGGCGATCAATTTGGTCGCCCCTGCAACATTACCTGATGCGTGGTCGCGCCATATCGTAGATTCTGCACAAATCTTTCCATTGGCAGAAAAATCCAATGGAAAATGGCTAGATATGGGCAGTGGCGGCGGTTTTCCTGGATTGGTTTGCGCAATTATTGCAGCTGAAACATCCCCAGACCTCAGCTTTCATTTCATTGAATCCGATTTGCGCAAATGCGCGTTCTTGCGGGATGTCGCACGTCAGGTCGGGATATCAATTAATGTGATGTCCCGCAGGATCGAAGACGCGCCGCCCCAAAATGCCGACATCATTTCAGCCCGTGCGCTTAGCGATTTATCCAAGCTTTGCACGCTGTCCTATCGCCATTTAGCAACAGATGGCCAATGTTTGTTTTTAAAGGGCCAATCTGCCCCGCAAGAAATCGACACGGCAAAGGAATCGTGGCAGATGTCGATCAAGACTCATCCGAGCGTAACCAGTGACGACGGTCAAATCATAGAAATAAAGGAATTACGCCGTGTCTGAACGCGCCTCACCACGAATTATCGCGATTGCCAACCAAAAAGGCGGGGTTGGAAAAACAACCACAACAATCAATCTTGGCGCTGCATTGGCCGCAATGGGCAAGCGCGTTTTGCTGATTGACCTTGACCCACAGGGCAACGCTTCGACTGGGTTGGGTGTCGAGGATCGCGATCTCTCAAGCTATGATTTGCTGATTGAGGGTGCGAAACTTGCGGATGTGACCCAGAAAACCAAGGTTGATGGCATTGATGTTGTCCCCGCAACAACCGATCTCAGCTCGGCTGATGTTGAACTCAGCGATAATGAAAAACGTATTGTCCTGTTGCGTAATGCGTTTAGCGCGGCGGATCTGCGTGCCTATGATTATGTTTTCATGGATTGCCCGCCATCCCTAAGCCTTCTGACAGTGAACGCTTTGGTCGCTGCGGATTCTGTGTTGGTGCCGCTTCAGGCTGAATTTTTTGCATTGGAAGGTTTGTCACAGCTTATGTTGACCGTGCGCCAAGTGCGTGAAGGTGCAAATTCGGAGTTGCGCATCGAAGGTGTGGTTTTGACGATGTATGATTTGCGCAATAACCTTTCAAAATTGGTTGAAGATGATGCACGGCAAACCTTGGGGGAATTGGTTTATGAAACCAAAATCCCGCGCAATGTTCGCCTGTCCGAAGCGCCATCCTTTGCGCAAACTGTTTTGGATTATGATGCAACCTCAACGGGCGCTCTGGCCTATAAGGCGCTTGCAGAAGAAATCGTGGCGCGCCACGATGCGATAAAGTCGCGCTAGGAGAAGATAATGAGTAAACGGGATAAACGCGGTTTGGGGCGTGGTCTGTCTGCATTGATGCAAGACATTGATGTGGGGACGAGCCCAACCCCGAATGCCGCGCCAGCGCAAGATATCGAGGGATCGCAACCCGCTCCTGCGCGCCGTGCGGATACCAAACTGCCGATTGAGCGTATTCGCCCCAATCCCGAACAGCCGCGCCGCAATTTCACCCCAGAAGCGCTGGAGGAACTTGCCGCATCGATTAAGGAAAAGGGTATTATTCAGCCCCTTATTGTGCGTGCCGACCCAAACCATGATGGTGATTATCAGATTGTTGCTGGCGAACGCCGCTGGCGCGCCTCGCAAATGGCGCAATTGCATGAATTGCCCGTCATTATTCGGGATTTCACAGATGTTGAGGTTCTCGAGATCGCGATTATCGAGAATATTCAGCGCGCTGATCTCAATCCAATCGAAGAGGCGATGGGGTATCGGCAGCTGATTGATCGTTTTGGCCATACCCAAGAAAAACTGGCTGAGGCGATGGGGAAAAGCCGCAGCCATATTGCAAACTTAATGCGTCTTTTGCAGTTGCCTGATGATGTGCAGGCCATGCTGCGCGAAGGGCGCCTGTCAGCGGGTCACGCGCGTGCCCTGATCACAACGCCCAATGCCTCGGAACTGGCACGCGAGATCATTGCCAAAGGTTTATCGGTGCGTGAGGCAGAGAAACTGGCAAGCGCGGCAGGCGATAAATCTAAATCTCCGCGCCCAACAGCACCAACCAAAGACGCTGATACCCGCGCGATTGAGGCGGATTTGTCAGCCGCTTTGGGCATGAAGGTGGATATCAGTCATGATTCAGGGTCTGGGGCTGGTAAGATTTCAATCAGCTATAAAGATCTCGAAGCCTTGGATGAGCTGATGCGCCGTTTGGGTGGCGGGGCCTAGGCCAATAAGCCGCGCAACACCCCATTCAGCACGGGCCGTCCAGACGCAGTGCAACTTAGCCTGTCTCCATCTATGTTGATTAACCCTAAGTCTTTGAATTCATTCAACTTTTCTAGATTAACCGCAGTATTTGATAGGTTTTTGATCCTTGCAAGAGATACGCCTTCGCTGAGGCGTAACCCCATCATTAGCGCCTCAACGGCTTGATCATACGAGGAAATTTCTTCCCGTGCGGTTTCACCTGAACCCGTTTGGTTCACTTGATCCAGCCACAGACTTGGCGAAAGCGGTGTCGCTGTCGCGTATTTCACGCCGCCGAGCGTTAAACGCCCATGGGCCCCAGGCCCTATGCCGAGATAATCGCCGTAGCGCCAATAAACCAAGTTATGCCGAGATTGCGCCAAATCGCTGGCATGGTTGGACACCTCATATGCCGGCAATCCCGCATTATCGCAGAGTTCTTGGGTCACATCATACATATCAACGGCCAAGTCTTCAGTTGGTAGGCCATCGAGCTTGCCGATCTTGGCGCGTGCGCCAAAGGCGGTGCCCTCTTCGATTGTGAGCTGATAGGCGGATAAGTGATCTAACCCCAAGGATAGGGCGCGGCGCAACTCCGCGCGCCAATCCTCTAGGCTTTGATGCTGCCGCGCATAGATCAAATCAAAACTGACTCGGGGAAAGATGCCGCGCGCGATGTCAAAGGCGCGCAAGGCTTCCTCGGCGCTATGTAGGCGACCGAGTGCTTTGAGATCAGGGTCATTGAGGGCTTGTATGCCCATAGATAGTCTCGAAACGCCCGCTTCGTGATATTGTTTAAATCGACTTGCCTCCGCCGAGGTCGGATTGGCCTCTAGGGTAATCTCTAGATCATTTGCCGCGGGCCAGTGCTGTAAAATCCGCGCGATAATGGCGTTGACCAGATCCCCATCCATCAAAGATGGCGTGCCGCCGCCAAAAAACACCGACTTTAGAACGCGCCCGCCGCATTCAGCGGCCAATCGATCAATTTCACTCAGATAGGCATGTTTCCAGCGTGACTGATCAATGGATTGCGATACATGCGAGTTAAAATCGCAATAGGGGCATTTGGCCTGACAGAAGGGCCAGTGGATATAAATCCCAAAGCCGCCATTTTCCCAATCGTCACGCTTGTTCAAACAGGCTCACCAATTTTGCAAATGCATCAGCGCGGTGACTGATTTTGTTTTTTTCCCAACGATCCATCTCACCAAAGGTGATATCATAGCCTTCGGGTTGGAAAATCGGGTCATAGCCGTGACCTTGGTCACCGCGCATTGGCCAAACCACCTGACCCGCCATAACGCCTTCGAATATCTCGTCATGGCCATCGGGCCATGCAAGCACAAGCGTGCAGCAAAACCGCGCAAGGCGTGGATGTGGGGCGTTTGCAGCCTCTAGCTCATCATGGGCGCGCTGCATGGCCATTACAAAATCGCGCCCGTTCGGGGTTTCGGCCCAATCAGCCGTATAAACACCAGGTGCATTGCCGAGCGCGTCAATTTCAATACCGCTGTCATCGGCCAAAGCGGGTAGACCTGTTGCCTTGGCGGCAGCATGGGCCTTGATCCGCGCGTTCTCGATAAAAGTTGTGCCTGTTTCTTCGGGCTCAGGCAGATCGTGATCTTTGGCGGATACGGTCTTGATGCCAAATGGCGTCAAAAGCGCCGATATTTCCTCAAGTTTGCCTTGATTATGGGTGGCCACAAGCAAAGTGTTTGAGGTGAATTTCCGCATCACGCAACCGCCGCGTTTTGCGCCAAAACAAGCTCTGCAACGCCTTTTTGCGCAAGTTTTTGCAATTCTGCGAACTCGTCCAAGGAAAAAGTCGCTGACTCTGCGCTGGCTTGAATCTCGATCAGCTTGCCTGCGCCAGTCATAACAAAGTTACTATCGGTTCCAGCCTCTGAATCTTCGGGATAATCCAGATCAAGAACAGGTTGTCCCGCGTAAATGCCGCAAGAGACGGCGGCGACATTATCCAAAATCGGGTCAGATGTAATGGCGCCAGAGGTAAGCAGCTTGTTCACAGCAAGTCGCAATGCGACCCAACCCCCTGTTATAGAGGCGCAGCGCGTTCCACCATCCGCCTGCATAACATCGCAGTCGATGGTAATTTGACGTTCACCCAACGCGGAGCGATCCACGCCTGCCCTTAACGCGCGACCAATGAGACGCTGAATTTCCTGTGTGCGGCCCGATTGTTTGCCAACCGCAGCCTCACGCCGCCCCCGCGTATGCGTGGCGCGTGGTAGCATCCCATATTCAGCGGTGACCCATCCCAACCCTGAATTTTTCAAAAATGGCGGCACGCGCTCTTCGATTGTGGCGGAACACAGAACATGGGTATCGCCGCATTTGATCAAACACGACCCTTCCGCATGGCGCATCACGGCAGTTTCAATAGAAATTTTCCGCATTTCATCTAGGTTTCTGCCTGAAGGACGCATAAATATCTCCTTGTGATCCACCTCTGTGGGATAGTCGCAGTAAAGGGGCAGTTGCAAGCAGGATTGACCATCTGCGGCCCATGCGGCGAAATTAGGTGATGATTTGGGGCTGAAGAATGAGTGAAACATCACAAATTCTCGCTGAATTGAACGAGAGATCGCGCGAAGTTTTTCGCCGCGTGGTTGAGGGCTATCTTTCCACTGGTGAGCCCGTTGGATCACGCAGCCTGACCCGCAACATGACCGAACAGATTTCAGCGGCCACTATTCGCAATGTGATGCAGGACTTGGAATATCTCGGCCTGCTCGACAGCCCGCATATTTCGGCGGGGCGTGTTCCGACCCATTTGGGACTGCGCATGTTCGTGGATGGGCTGCTTGAGGTTACCGAACTCGGCGAAGACGACAAAACCCACCTTGATGCGACAGTTCAAAGCAATTCCGACACGGTTTCAACGGCTTTGGACAGGATTGGCAAGGCATTGTCGGGCATCACCCATGGCGCGAGTTTGGTGCTTGCCCCGAAACACGAGGCGCCGATCAAACATGTTGAGTTTGTATCCCTCTCAACGGAAAAAGCCCTTGTTGTTTTGGTGTTCGCCGATGGCCATGTTGAAAATCGGCTATTCACCCCACCGCCTGGATTGACGCCAAGTGCGATGCGCGAGGCTGCGAATTTTGTGAACGCATGGGCAGAAGGCCGCACCGTTACAGATTTACGCGCGGTGATGGAGCAAGAGGTCAAAACACGCCGCCGCGAGATTGATGAAATTGCAAAATCGCTAATTGAGCAGGGTTTGGCGATTTGGGAAAATTCTGGTCATCGGGGCGAGCGCCTCATTGTTCGCGGGCGGGCGAATCTGTTGGACAATGCGCCAGAAATTGCAGATCTCGAACGGATCAAATCCTTGTTTGATGATCTCGAACGCAAGCGGGACATCGCGGAATTCCTTGATTTGACCGATCGCGGCGATGGTGTGCGCATTTTTATTGGGTCTGAGAACAAGTTATTCTCACTTACGGGTTCCTCTTTGGTTGTCTCTCCCTATATGAACTCGGAACGGAAAATTATCGGCGCTGTGGGCGTGATTGGGCCAACGCGCATCAATTACGGTCGGATCGTGCCGATTGTGGATTACACGGCACAGTTGGTTGGGAAATTAATCTCTGATCGTGCATAAGAGGTGAAAGATGGCAGAGCCACAGGAAGAGCAATTCCTTGATGATATTGACGCGCCTGAGGAAGATATCGACCTTGCCGAAGGCATTGGCGAAGATGTTGATACCAGCCCCGAAGGCGTTATTGCTGCGCTGACTGAGGAGCGGGATCAACTGCGCGATCGTTTGTTGCGCGTCATGGCGGATTCCGAGAATCTACGCAAACGTGCCGAGCGGGATCGCCGCGAAGCCGAGCATTATGGCGGCACCCGTCTCGCCCGCGATTTGTTGCCTGTTTATGACAACCTCAACCGCGCTTTATCGGCTGTTGGCGATGAGCAACGTGATGTTGCGGGCAGCGTGATCGAAGGTATTGAGCTGACCTTGCGCGAGCTTCTGAATGTTTTCTCAAAACATGGCGTGACAGTCGTGAAACCCGAAGAGGGCGACCAATTCGACCCGCAAATGCATCAGGCGATGTTTGAGGCCCCCGTTCCAGGCACGACAGCGGGCCAGATCATTCAGGTTATGACCGAAGGATTCCTGTTGCATGATCGCCTTTTGCGCCCTGCGCAGGTGGGTGTGTCATCAACACCGAAATCCTAATCTTTCATCAACGCCTTTAGGTCGTAAATTAAATCAAGCGCCTCGCGCGCCGTCATCTCATCTGGATGCACGGCGTGCAGGCGATCCTCAAGCGGGGATGATTTGGGGGCCTGTGGCGCAGGCTGTGCGGTAAAGAGCGGTAAATCATCAATCAGCGATTTCTGCGCGCCGCCCTCACGATCATTCTTTTCCAATTTCTTCAAAACTTCTTCGGCGCGATGGATCACCGCAGGCGGCAATCCTGCAAGTTTCGCGACCTGAACCCCATAGGATCGATCTGCGGCGCCTTCGCGTAATTCGTGAAGAAAGACAATCTCACCTTCAAATTCTTTGACTGCCACGGTTGCATTGCGCGCGCCCGATAGCGTGCCCGCAAGCGCGGTTAATTCGTGGTAATGGGTCGCAAAAAGTGCGCGGCACTTATTAACATCATGTAGAAATTCCAACGTGGCCCATGCGATCGACAGCCCGTCATAGGTGGCTGTCCCGCGCCCTATTTCATCAAGGATAACTAAGGCGCGATGATCGGCTTGGTTCAAAATCGCGGCTGTTTCCACCATCTCGACCATGAAGGTCGACCTGCCGCGCGCAAGATCATCAGAGGCTCCAACGCGACTGAAAACTTGGCTGACCAACCCCAGTTTTGCCGATCTGGCAGGCACGAAACCGCCCATTTGAGCCAAAATCACAATCAACGCGTTTTGCCGCAAATAGGTTGATTTACCCGCCATATTGGGGCCAGTCAGCAATTGTATAGCGGCGGCATCACTCTGCGGGGATAGCGCGCAGTCATTTGGAACAAAGCGATCTTTACTGCCGCGAAGCGCGTCCTCAACCACGGGATGGCGACCTGCGACAATATCAAAATCGCGATTTTTTGTGATCTCTGGTCGCGCCCAATCTTGTGCCCGCGCGATATGTGCTAAGGCCAGATAAAAATCCGCTGATGCGAGGGCAAATGCGGCACGCATAACCGGATCAAACTGTGCTAAAATCTCGTGGCGCAGCGCCTCAAAGATTTGTTTTTCAATCTCAATCGCCCGCGCGCCAGAATTCAGGATCTTTGTTTCAAGTTCTGACAAGTCGACTGTGGTAAAGCGCACCGCATTGGCCGTGGTCTGGCGATGGATAAACTGCTCGGACAGGGGGGCAGATAGCATCTTTTCCGCGTGGGTGGCGGTCGTTTCGATGAAATAGCCAAGCACATTGTTGTGTTTGATTTTAAGGGATGGAATGCCTGTCGTGCTAATATAGTCAGCTTGCATTTTTGCGACAATTCCACGCCCCTCATCTCGAAGGGCGCGCATTTCATCCAGCTCAGGGTGATAGCCTGACGCAACAAATCCCCCATCGCGGGCGAGGAGGGGCGGCTCCTCAATCAGGGCATCTGTCAGCAGCCCAATCAGGGGTTCATGACCGACCAAATCAGTCACTAAATCGCGCCATAACGAGGAAAGCTCTATACCGCCAAGCTGAGCTGCCACCTCCTGCGCTTGGCGTAGACCCGAACTGATTGCGGCCAAATCCCGTGGACTGGCCCGATCCAAGGACAGGCGCGACAGCGCGCGTTCCATGTCAGGAACTTTTCGCAAAATCTCACGCAGTCTTTCCGAAATCGAAGAATTCGTTAGCGCGAAGGTCACCGCATCATGTCGGGCTGTGATTTCATCAAAATCTGTGGACGGGGCGGAAAGGCGCCGCTCCAACAAACGCCCACCTGCGCTGGTCACAGTTTTGTCGAGCACGCCCAAAAGACTGCCTTTGCGCCCGCCCGACAGAGATTGTGTAATTTCCAAATTTTTTCGCGTTGCGGCATCAATCAACATCACCCGCGTCAAAGATTGCCGCTGTGGGCGTTGCAAGCGGGGCAGATTGCCTTTTTGCGTGATGTCCAAATAATCGACCACCGCCCCCATAGCGGAGAGATCAGGACGTTCAAACTGGCCAAAGGCCTCTAGGCTGTCGACTTTGAACAAATCGGTAAGCCGTGTTTCTGCGGATCTGCTGTCAAAGCTTGACGGTGCAAGGCGTGTCACGCTTGCGCCTGTTTCTTCGATTAAGGCAATGCGGCTAGGATCAAGGTTTTCCGAGATAAGAATTTCGCGCGGTGCAAGGCGTGCCAATTCTGGGCCAAGCCGCGCGGGGGTCACAGGCATCACCCAAAACCCCCCAGTCGACATATCGCACCATGCAAGCGCGGCTGATCCGTCCCGTGATTCAAAATAAGCCGTTAGATAATTGTGACGCCGCGCGTCCAGCAGGCTGTCTTCGGTCAAAGTGCCCGGAGTGACAACGCGCACAACATCGCGCTTAACAACTGATTTTGACCCCCGTTTTTTCGCCTCGGCGGGGTCTTCGAGCTGTTCACAGACGGCCACGCGAAATCCTTTGCGGATCAATGTCAGCAAATAGGTTTCAGCGGCATGAACGGGGACACCGCA
Source organism: Roseovarius sp. 10 (assembly GCF_033100315.1). NCBI lineage: Bacteria > Pseudomonadati > Pseudomonadota > Alphaproteobacteria > Rhodobacterales > Roseobacteraceae > Roseovarius > Roseovarius sp. 10. Next base: position 292,639 of record NZ_JAWLVH010000003.1, on the reverse strand, counting down.
CATAGGAATGTCTTCACCCAGATGTTGGCCGCGCTTTGTTAGGGCGATGTCCAATGCCTCGGCGGCGGCGACAGCATCATCAAAAAACATCTCATAGAAATCGCCCATGCGGTAAAACAATAACGCATCCGCGTGGCGGGCTTTCACCTCAAGATATTGCGCCATCATTGGCGTGACTTGGCCTGTCATTCCTGCCCCCTTCTTTGGGCTTACCCTACTGTCTCTGCGGCATTGTTTGAAGGGACAAAAGAGATGCGTTGTCGCCACGGTCAAGGGATTGTAAACCGAATGAAAGAGGAGGCGAATTTATGGCAAATAAACCAAAGGTCACGCGTGAAGAGGCTTTGGCCTATCACTTGGAACCCCGCCCTGGAAAAATTGACATTTCCGCGTCAACGGCGATGTCGACCCAACGGGATCTCAGCCTTGCCTATTCGCCAGGTGTGGCCGTTCCCTGTGAGGTGATCGCACAAAACCCCGAAACCGCATATGATTATACGACCAAGGGCAATCTGGTTGCTGTGATCTCAAACGGGACAGCCGTTCTAGGTCTTGGAAATCTAGGCGCACTCGCCTCAAAGCCTGTGATGGAAGGTAAAGCGGTCTTGTTCAAACGCTTTGCCGATATCAACTCGATTGATATCGAGCTTGCCACGGAAGATGTCGATGAATTCGTGAACGCCGTGCGCCTCATGGGGCCCACCTTTGGCGGGATTAATCTTGAGGATATCAAGGCCCCCGAATGTTTCATGATTGAACAGCGTCTCAAGGAAGAAATGGATATTCCTGTCTTTCATGATGACCAACACGGAACAGCGGTGATCTGTGCGGCGGGTTTGATCAACGCGCTGCATTTGACGGGCAAAAAAATCGAAGATGTCCGTATCGTTTTAAACGGTGCAGGCGCGGCAGGGATCGCTTGCCTTGAGCTGCTGAAATCCATGGGGGCGCAGCATCAGAATTGTATTATTTGCGACACGAAAGGTGTGGTTTACCAAGGCCGCACCGAAGGGATGAACCAGTGGAAATCGGCCCATGCGGTGAAAACCGATTTGCGCAGTCTTGAAGACGCGATGCGCGGCGCTGATGTTTTTCTTGGTGTTTCGGCAAAAGGGGCGGTCACGCAAGACATGGTCAAATCCATGGCCGAAAACCCTGTGATTTTCGCCATGGCAAATCCTGATCCAGAAATCACGCCAGAAGAAGCCCACGAGGTGCGCCCGGATGCGATCGTGGCCACGGGGCGCAGTGATTACCCCAATCAGGTGAATAACGTTCTTGGTTTCCCGTATTTGTTCCGCGGTGCGTTGGATATTCACGCCCGCGCCATCAATGATGAAATGAAAATCGCCTGCGCGCGCGCCTTGGCCGAACTTGCGCGCGAAGATGTGCCTGATGAGGTCGCAATGGCCTATGGTGAAAAGCTGTCTTTTGGCCGCGATTACATCATCCCCACACCTTTTGACCCGCGATTGATCTATACGATTCCGCCCGCTGTTGCACGCGCGGGTATGGATACGGGCGCAGCACGGCGGCCAATCTTGGATCTCGATGCCTATGCCAATGATTTGCAGGCGCGGATGGATCCGACCTCCTCCATCATGCAGGGCATTTATGCCCGCGCCCGTAATGCGCAGGCGCGTATGATTTTTGCTGAAGGGGACGATATTCGCGTCTTGCGCGCCGCGGTGGCCTATCAGCGCAATGGTTTGGGCAAGGCACTGGTCGTTGGGCGTGAGGCTGATGTCGCGGAAAAACTCTCAGCGGCGGGTTTGGCGGATGCAGTGCGCGAGCTTGAGATCGTGAATGCCGCAAAAACGCGCCACTTAGATGCCTATAAAGATTTCCTTTACAACCGCCTGCAACGTAAAGGCTTTGATCGGCATGACATCCATCGTCTGGCCGCGCGGGATCGTCATGTGTTCTCGGCTTTGATGCTTGCACATGGGCATGGGGATGGTTTGGTCACAGGGGCCACGCGAAAATCCGCGCATGTTTTGGGCTTGATCAACCATGTATTTGACGCCTCCGCCAAGGATGGCGCGGTTGGTATCACGGTGCTGATGCATAAGGGCCGTGTTGTTTTGGTGGGCGACACGCTTGTCCATGAATGGCCCGAAGCCGAGGATCTGGCCCTGATTGCCAAGCGCGGTGCAAATGTTGCGCGTATCTTGGGCCTTGAGCCGCGTGTCGCTTTTGTCAGTTTTTCAACATTCGGCTATCCAGTCTCTGAGCGCGCGGTGAAAATGGGGGATGCCCCTGCGATTTTGGCGCGCGAAGGGGTCGATTTCGAATTTGATGGTGAAATGGCGGTGGATGTTGCGCTTAATCGGGACGCGATGCAGCAATATCCATTCTGCAAACTCTCTGGCCCTGCCAATGTTTTGGTTGTTCCTGCGCGTCACTCCGCCTCGATTTCCGTGAAATTGATGCAAGAAATGGCGGGGGCTACGGTCATTGGCCCGATTTTGACAGGGCCAGATCGGCCTGTGCAGATCTGTTCAACTGTTTCCACCGCCAATGACATTTTGAATATGGCTGTCATGGCGGCCTGCGAAATCGGAAAATAACAAAAACCCCCGCAACAGCGGGGGTTTACGTTAGTTTTTCAGATCATCGAAAAAGCTTTTGACCTTGTCGAAAAAGCCTGACGCGTGGGGATTATTCCCCTTATTCAGGCTTTCCTCGAATTTCCGAAGCAGGTCTTTTTGCTCGGAATTCAAGTTCACAGGCGTCTCAAGCGCCAATTCGATATACATATCCCCTGTGCCATTGCCGCGAAGTGCGGGCATACCTTTGCCGCGCAAACGCATTTGGCGACCAGATTGCGCGCCTTCGGCCACCTTCACGCGGCTGCGTCCGCCATCAATGCAAGGCACCTCGACATCGCCACCCAAGGCAGCGGTGACCATCGACACGGGCACGCGGCAGTAAAGATCAACGCCATCGCGTTTGAAAATTGGGTGTTCGGCCACTTCGATGAAAATATAAAGATCACCCGCTGGCCCGCCGCGCAAACCTGCCTCACCTTCGCCCGAGCGCCGAATGCGTGTTCCTGTTTCAACACCAGGGGGCACTTTGATGGAAAGATGACGATCTTTTTGTTCGCGACCCGCGCCCCCGCATGATCGACAGGGGTTTTTCACAATTTGACCCACGCCTGAACAGGTGGGGCAAGTGCGTTCCACAGTGAAAAAGCCTTGTTGCGCGCGGACTTTGCCCATGCCTGAACAAGTTGGGCAAGTGACGGGTTCAGATCCGCCCTCTGATCCGCTGCCAGAGCAGCTTGAACACGTTACGGCTGTGGGAACGGTAATCTCGCGGCTGAAACCCGCATAGGCTTCTTCCAAGGTGATCCGCATATTATAGCGCAGATCAGAGCCGCGCGTGCTGCGTTGACGCCCACCGCGGCCACCGCCACCGCCCATGAAATCGCCAAAAAGGTCTTCGAACACATCTGAAAAGGCGCTGGCGAAGTCACCGCCTGCGTGAGGGCCGCCCGCACGGGGGCCGCCTGCCATACCGCCATCAAACGCCGCATGACCAAAACGATCATAAGCCGCTTTTTTATCGGCATCTTTCAGAACTTCGTAGGCTTCATTCGCTTCTTTGAACTGCGCTTCCGCATTCGGATTGTCAGAATTGCGGTCGGGGTGCAGTTCTTTCGCCTTTTGACGATAGGCTTTCTTGATTTCTTCAGGCGAAGCGCCACGCGCCACACCCAAAACATCGTAATAATCGCACTTCGACATCGGTAGACACCCTTTTCTTAACGCATAGACCAGCCAAGGCGCACCCCAGCTGGTCTATCGGGATCAAATTTCCCGATTAGGAGCGCTTTCTGTCGTCCAGATCTTCGAAATCGGCATCTACGATGTCATCATCGACACCAGATGGCTCATCACCGCCTTCGCCATCCTCGGCTTGGGCTTTGTAAATCGCCTCGCCAAGTTTCATCGCGGCTTCGGTCACGTTTTGGATGCCAGATTTGATCTTGCCCGCATCATCGGTCGCGATCTGTTCTTCCAAGTTTTTGATGGCTAACTCGATTGCTTCGACTGTGGTCGGATCAACCTTGTCGGAGTGTTCTTCCAAGGATTTCTGGGTCGAGTGGATCAGGCTTTCCGCTTGGTTCTTGGTCTCTACCAATTCCTTGCGCTGCTTATCGGCATCAGAGTTTTCCTCAGCCTCTTTGATCATACGATCAATATCCTCATCGCTGAGGCCACCCGATGCTTGGATGGTGATCTTTTGCTCTTTGCCTGTGCCTTTGTCTTTCGCAGAAACCGAGACAATCCCGTTTGCGTCAATGTCAAACGTCACTTCGATTTGTGGCATGCCGCGCGGCGCCGGTGGGATATTCTCCAGATTGAACTGGCCCAACATTTTATTGTCAGCGGCCATTTCCCGCTCGCCTTGGAAGACGCGGATTGTCACCGCATTTTGATTGTCCTCAGCGGTCGAGAAAATCTGGCTTTTCTTGGTTGGGATGGTCGTGTTGCGGTCGATCAGACGGGTAAAGACGCCGCCCAAGGTTTCAATCCCAAGGCTTAGCGGGGTGACGTCCAGAAGAACAACATCCTTCACATCGCCCTGCAAAACGCCCGCTTGAATGGCCGCGCCCATGGCTACAACCTCATCAGGGTTCACGCCTTTATGGGGTTCCTTGCCAAAGAAGTTAGACACTTCTTCGATTACTTTGGGCATACGGGTCATGCCGCCGACCAAAACCACCTCGTCAATATCACCTTTTGAGAGGCCCGCATCTTTCAACGCAGCCTGACATGGTTTCAGCGAGCGTTTGATTAGATCACCCACAAGGCTTTCCAATTTCGCGCGGGTCAGTTTCAGCACAAGGTGCAAGGGCTGGCCGTTTGACCCCATCGAGATGAACGGTTGGTTGATCTCGGTCTGGGTCGAAGAGGAAAGTTCGATCTTTGCTTTTTCCGCCGCTTCTTTGAGACGCTGAAGCGCCATTTTGTCTTGCGTCAGATCTACATTGTTTTCCTTTTTGAATTCCTGCGCGAGGTAATTCACAATCGCCATGTCGAAATCTTCACCGCCAAGGAACGTGTCGCCATTGGTGGATTTTACCTCAAACAGGCCATCGTCAATCTCAAGAATTGTGATGTCGAATGTGCCGCCACCAAGGTCATAGACCGCAATGGTCTTGGTGTCTTTTTTGTCCAACCCATAGGCCAATGCGGCCGCTGTTGGTTCGTTGATGATGCGCAGCACCTCAAGGCCTGCGATTTTACCCGCGTCTTTGGTCGCCTGACGCTGTGCATCGTTGAAATAGGCAGGAACGGTGATCACGGCCTGCGTCACATCTTCGCCCAGATAATTCTCGGCGGTTTCCTTCATCTTGGTCAGGATTTGTGCAGAAATTTGGCTGGGGCTGAATTTCTCGCCCTTTACCTCGACCCATGCGTCACCATTGCCGCCGTCAATGATTTTGTAGGGAACAAGGTTCTTGTCCTTTTCCACTTCGGCATCGGTCAAACGACGCCCGATCAGACGTTTTACAGCAAAAATTGTGTTTTCAGGATTGGTAACAGCTTGGCGCTTTGCCGATTGACCCACCAGACGTTCGTCATCGGTGTAGCCAACAATCGATGGGGTGGTGCGCGCGCCTTCAGCGTTCTCAATCACGCGCGGTTGCGCGCCGTCCATAATCGCAACACAGGAGTTTGTGGTGCCGAGGTCAATGCCAATTACTTTAGCCATCTTTTCTGGTCCCTTTTCTTCAAGCGAACATGCGGCAACGGCCCGATCTCGGCTCCGTCACTGCTTATGTATAGGCCGTTCAGAACAGCCTGTTTCGGTGGCTATATAGGCAGGCACATCGCCCCCTGCAAGCAGCGCAACGCTAGGAATTTGGGAAAGATCACAAGGAATTCTACGAAATTCTTGGCTAGCGCCCCATATCCCACGACATTGAGGCCCGCTTGGTTGTGAAAAACTCAGCCATCAGGCCAACAATCAACAGGCCACAGGCCACATAAAGCGGGTATTCCCAATTCGTATGATGCGGAAAGTAATTCACGAACACGGCGCCGCGCATTTGGTCGACAATGTGAAACAAAGGGTTCCAATCAAACATCGAAATAATGAATCCCGGCACCATATTGGCGACAAACATCTTGCCTGACGCGACCATATTGATCCGCATATAGGCCTGTTGCGCAAATCGCGTTACTTCGGGCGACCATGGGCGCATGGCGCGAAACACCAGCCCAACGCCAAAGCCAGAAAACCACGCCAAAAGGTAAATCATCAAAGCGGCTTTCCAGTTATGGAAGGTCACCGTGCCGCTGAACGTGTGCAGCGCGAATAAAATCACCAAGAGCGAAATGGTTTGCACGTAAAATGCCGAGATCAGTGAGGATGCAATCGCCACAATTGGATTCATCGGCCCATGTTGCATCAGGGATGAGGTGCCGCCTTCTGCGGCAGAGACAGCAGCCACCGCGCGGATATGGCAGAGGTATAAATAAATCCCTGACAAGAGATACATCATGAAATCGCCGCGCAGTTTTGCCTCGCGCGCGCCGATGAAATAGAACATCAGATAAAATCCGCCGACAAACATGCCCGCCTGTAAAATGCTGGTCATGATGGCCCAAACGGCGTTGCGGTGCGATGAACGCACCTTTTGAACCGAGGCGTGATAGGTCACCTCAAGCATGGAAAAGAGGCTACGCCTCATCGTGTTCGTTTGTCGCGCTTCAAACATGGATGCTGGCCTTGATCCATAGATGTCGGTTTGTTTGGCAAGATATATATGATCTACTTGCCCCATCCAACGAGACTAGGATAACCGCAAACGGCCATTTAAGGCAATCTGGTTAAGGAAATTGTTACAAAATGGATTTTGACAAGATCGAGCGCGTGTTTCGAAGCCTCGCCTTGGGGGCAGGCGAAAAAATCATGGAGGTTTATGCCTCGGATGATTTTGGTGTTGAAAGCAAATCAGATGACAGTCCCGTAACCCGCGCTGATCAGGCGGCGGATGCCTATATCTCTGCGGGCCTACGCGCAGCTTTTCCCGATCTTGCGCTTGTGACCGAAGAACAGGCTGAAACCCATCGGCAATCCTTGCGGGATTTCATCATTGTTGACCCGCTTGATGGCACAAAGGAATTTGTGCAGCGCCGTGGGGATTTTACGGTCAACATTGCCCTTGTTTTGGATGGCCGCCCTCAGCGTGGTGTTGTTTATGCGCCCGCGAAGCAGCGATTGTTTTACACCCGTGCGGATGGCCAATCGGTTGAGGAATTCATGCCCTTTAACCACGATGAAATTGGCCCGCAGAAATTGCTTTCCGTGGCAGAGGCCGACAATAGCGCCTTGCGCGTAGTCGCCTCAAAATCACATCGCGATGCCGCCACGGATGCCTATATCAGTGCCTATGAAATTTCAGATTTGCGCAGCGCAGGCTCATCTTTGAAATTCTGTTTGGTTGCTTCGGGTGAGGCGGATTTCTATCCGCGTCTTGGCCGCACGATGGAGTGGGATACGGCCGCGGGCGATGCAGTGTTGCGCGGTGCGGGCGGCCAGATGGTGGAGTTTTCGACCCATCAGGAATTTACCTATGGCAAGGCAGGTTTTGAAAATAGCTTCTTCATCGCCTATGCCCCAACCGTGGAGTTGATCGAGCCATGAGCGTCATTTGTGTAATACCCGCGCGGTATCAATCCTCACGCTATCCGGGCAAACCCTTGGTTCAGTTGCGCGGGGTTTCGGGCAAATCTATGAGCCTGATTGAACGCAGTTGGCGCGCCGCTTGTGCCGTAAGAGGTTTTGACGCGGTCTATGTGGCCACGGATGATGATCGTATTCGAGATGCCGCCCAAGGTTTTGGCGCGCAGGTTGTGATGACCTCGTCCGATTGTGTGAATGGGACGGAGCGCTGCGCAGAGGCCCTCAATAATCTTGGACAAAATGTTGAGATGGTGGTGAACCTTCAGGGGGATGCGCCGCTGACGCCTGCATGGTTCTTGGAGGAGTTGATCACAGGCCTGCGCGCTGATCCGTCTGCGGACATTGCTACGCCCGTTTTGCGCTGTGATGGTGAAACCTTGGCCGCATTCAAAGCGGATCGTAAGGCAGGCCGCGTTGGCGGGACCACGGCCGTTTTTGGCAGCGCGCACCAAGCACTCTATTTTTCAAAGGAAGTGATCCCCTACACCACGGGTATTTCTGAGGACGCCGAAGAAACCCCCGTCTTTCATCATGTGGGTGTTTACGCTTATCGCCCCGAGGCGCTATTGGCCTATCCGACATGGCCGACAGGGCCGCTAGAGACACTTGAGGGGTTAGAACAATTGCGCTTCCTCGAGTCTGGTCGCCGTGTGTTATGTGTCGAGGTCGAAGCGCAAGGGCGCAAATTCTGGGAATTGAACAACCCTGAAGATGTGTCACGGATCGAAGCCATGCTTGCGGAGATGGGCCAAGAATGAGCCAGCCGCGCGTCAGCGTGATCGTGGTCAGCCACGGACGCCCTGATCTTTTGTGTCGCGCCGCGCTGTCTGTATTTCATCAAAACCACCGCCCTGTGGAATTGATCATTGTGGCTGATCACTTGGGTTTGGCGGCGATTTCGACTTTGCCCTTTGTAAGCCGCATTAAGCGGGTTTTGTTCGAAAATGAAAATATCTCAGCCGCCCGAAATATCGGGATTGATCATGCGGCGGCGGAATATATCGCCTTTCTAGATGATGACGCGGTGGCCGAGCCGATGTGGCTATCACTGATGCTGAAAGAGATGTGTCAGCACCCATGGGCCGCGCTCACGGGCACTGTTTTGGGGCGGAATGGAATTTCGGTGCAATGGGGCGATGTTGGCTTTGATGACTTGGGGCGGGATCAGCCCAAATCTGATGCAGGCCCACGCAATTTACACGGCACAAATATGCTGTTCAGAGCCGATATTCTGCGCCAAATAGGCGGCTTTGATGAGGCCTATCGTTTTCTCTATGACGACACAGATCTTGCGATGCGATTGCATCATGCGGGGCATGAAACAGGCTATCTTGATGGGGGATTGATCCATCATGGTTTCGCACAAAGCGCGCGCCGATCTGCCCGCCGCGCGCCGAAAACCCTGTTTGAGATTGGTGCAAGCTATGCAGGATTTTTGCGCCGCTATGCACCCCCAGCGTCAATGGATGCTGCATTGTTGGATTTTGAATATACGCAAAAACGGCGTATTGAGCGGTTCGCGCTGTCAGGGGATCTGTCGCCTTTTCGTATTGCGCCCCTTTTAGCAGAGCTGCGTTCAGGGTTTGAACAAGGGCGAATGCGGCCTCTCCTGCTGCGCCAATCCTTTGACCAAGCCCCCCCGTTTCAGCCCTTGCGCGATGATGATCCACAGCCGCCTGTCATTCTACATGGCCCGTGGCGTGATCGTCACCGCTTGCGCATCCAAGCGGCGCAGCATGCGGCAGCGGGCGAAAACACCTCCTTGTTTCTGTTTCATCCAACCGCCGTTCCGCATTGGGTGCGGTTTCATCGCCAAGGATATTGGGAACAGGTCGGGGGTCTTTATGGCCCCTCCCGCCGCGATCAGAAGCGGGTTGTCTTGTGGCGCTTTGCGGGCCGTGTTCAGGCCGAGACGGCGCGCGTTGCATCGGCACGGGGTCTTCCATGAAATCATAGGCGCATCACACTGGCCCCTAGGATTTAGCGAGAAAATTCGTTACACAATTCTTCAATACATACCAAGTTGGGGTGAGGCGGCATGTCTTAATGGGCTTGGGTGTAAAAATTGGCCAGAGAGAGCGAAGATGAAGAAAAAAATTACAAAAGCAATTTTTCCCGTTGCAGGACTAGGCACGCGATTTTTGCCCGCGACCAAATCAATCCCGAAAGAGATTATGACTTTGGTCGATCGTCCCTTGATCCAATACGCGATTGACGAGGCGCGCGCGGCAGGGATCAAGGAATTCATCTTTGTTACATCGCGCGGAAAAAGCGCGCTTGAGGATTATTTTGACCACTCCCCCGAGTTAGAGGCGACCCTGCGCCGCAAGGATAAAAATGATCTTTTGGATTTGCTGAAAAGCACCAATATGGACAGCGGCGCGATTGCATATTTGCGCCAGAACCGACCCTTGGGATTGGGCCATGCAGTGTGGTGCGCGCGGCGCCTGATTGCGAATGAACCTTTCGCGGTTATTTTGCCTGATGATGTTATTGCGGCTGAAACGCCATGTTTGCAGCAAATGGTTGAGGCCCATGCGGAAACTGGCGGCAATATGGTTGCCGCAATGGAGGTGCCCGCAGATAAGGCCTCTTCTTACGGGATCTTGGACGTGAAGGAAGATCATGGCGCGATGGTGTCGGTCAAAGGCATGGTTGAAAAGCCGAATGAAGGCGCCGCCCCTTCAAACCTTGCCGTGATTGGGCGCTATATTCTAACGCCTGAAATCATGACCAATTTGAACAAGATCAAATCTGGCAAGGGTGGTGAAATTCAGCTGACCGATGCGATTGCGCATGAGATCGAAAATTCTGACAATGTTTATGGCTTCCGCTTTAAAGGTCAGCGTTATGATTGTGGCTCAAAGGCGGGTTTCTTGCAGGCCACAGTGGCATTTGGGCTGTCTCGCCCAGATCTTTGCGATGAATTTGGCGATTTCTTGCAAGATTTGATGTCGATGCGCGCCGCAGCCCAGTAAACGCCACCTCATGCATATTTTGCTAGACGTGACGCGGCTGGTGTCGCGGATCGGGCAAAGCCAGTTGACGGGCGTGGATCGTGTAGAGCGGGCCTATTTGGATTTCGCCCTAGGCCTGCCACGCCCGTTGTTTTTTTATCGCAGCACGCGAGGTTATGTCTTGCTTGGGGCGGAGGGCGGGCGCGCCTTGGCGCGCTTTGCCGATGGTGAAGATTTGCCTGCACGGGGCGATATCCTATCGCATTTGATCTGGCGCGGCCGCCATCCGCGGCATCGCCTTCAAGCGGCCTTGCGAAAATTTGCTTTGGCGCGCTGTCCGCATTTCACGGGCTTGTCGCGGATGATTTCAGCCCATGTTCCAAGTGAGGCTGTCTATTTGAATGTTGGTCACGCCAATCTGTCCCCCGCTGTGTTTGAGGCCGTTCAGCCGCGCAAGGTTCTGGTTTATGTTCATGATGTCATCCCCTTGACCCATCCCCAATTCACACGCGCTGGGATTAGCGCGCGGTTTGAACAGAAACTGTCGCAGGTGGGGCGCTATGCGGATGCAATTTTGACGAATTCAAACGTCTCTAAACAGGCGATTTGTGACTGGTTTTATCCAAACCCTTCGCCGCCCTGCCACGTTCTATACCCAGGCTTGGATCACGCAAAAAACCTGCCATTGCCCCGAAATCCGCAGCGGCGTTTTTTGATGATTGGCACGATTGAGCCGCGCAAAAACCACGCCCTTCTGCTAGATACATGGGACGCGCTTTTCGCGGAAATGGGGCCAGATGACTGCCCTGAATTGCATCTTGTGGGCCAGCGCGGTTGGGCTGCGCCTGATCTTTTGCAAAGATTGGATCAGCATCTGTTGCGTAATACCAAGATATTCGAACATGGCGCGCTGCCCGATGCCGAATTACGCGATTTGATGCAAAGCGCGAATGCGCTTCTCTTTCCAAGTTTGGCCGAAGGCTTTGGCTATCCGCCGCTTGAGGCGTTGCAGGTTGGGCTGCCGTGCATCGTTTCAGATTTACCTGTTCATCGAGAAGTTTTGAAAACTTATGCAATTTTCCTTTCCCCGCTTGATCCGCAGGCTTGGAAAACGCAAATTAAGGAAATACTGCTATCTGGATCATCGGGTCTGGCCAGTCCTATGGATGATTTACCAAATTGGAAGGATCACTTTCGCGCGGTGCAGGCCGTTATATCTGACGATGTGCGGGAGTGAGATGGGGATCGAGTATGAATGCGCTCAGCCGGTATCGGCTCAGGCTGCAACGAAAGCGGTTTTTGGTGCGCGCTTGGCGAAAGTCGCGTGCGCTGAAACCTGTGCAAAATCGCACGGCACAGATTAAATCGCGTGATCTTTTGTGCTTTTGCACAGTGCGCAACGAAGTTCTGCGCCTGCCCTATTTCCTTGAATATTACCGATCTAAGGGCGTCCGCCATTTCCTTTTTGTGGATAATGATAGCGATGATGGCTCGCGCGATTATTTGGCCGCGCAAACGGATTGTTCAGTCTGGCTCAGCACGGAAAGCTATAAGCGATCCCGATTTGGGATGGATTGGTTGAACCATTTGCTGGGCAAATATGGGCACGGTCATTGGTGCCTCACAGTCGACCCTGATGAATTTTTAATTTACCCGTTTGTCGACACCCGCCCTATTAACGCTTTGACGGATTGGCTTGAGGCATCCTCGATCAAAAGCTTTGGGACGATGCTGTTGGATATGTATCCCAAAGGCCCTATTGGCACTTTCACCTATGAGGCGGGGCAAGACCCGTTCGCGCAATGCTGTTGGTTTGATAGCGGCAATTACATGATCCAGAAGAACCCAAGTTTTGGAAATCTTTGGATCCAAGGCGGGCCGCGCGCGCGGGTGTTTTTTGCAGATGATCCAAAATCTGCACCCGCATTGAATAAGATCCCTTTGGTGAGATGGCAGCGGGGAAATGTCTATGCCAGTTCAACCCACATGCTTTTGCCGCGTGGATTGAACCTTGTTTATGACGAATGGGGTGGTGAAAAAACTTCAGGTGTGTTGCTGCATGCAAAATTCATCGATGGCTTCCAACAAAAAGCCCAAGAAGAATTGCAGCGGCGAGAGCATTTCGCAAATTCAAAAGAGTATCGCGCCTATCTCAAACAACATCCGCAAACCGATTTTATCGAAAGCGTGACCATCCATGATGTGCAATGGACAGTCGGCGGCCTAAACGAGGAGCGATTTATCTTCCGTTTCCCCTTTTCTTGGAAACGCAATCGCCGCCTGTTTGATCAATATGTGGCGTTTCAACGCCGTATTGGATTTCGGCGGAAAATTCCGAATGATTTGACCCCCCATTTGGGTAGCCAATGGTGGTGTTTGACCCGTCAGACCCTGACGGCGATCCTGACCGATCCTGATGGTGACACCTATGATCGCTATTTCAAACGGGTTTGGATCCCTGATGAAAGCTATTTCCAATCATTGGCCCGCCGCTATGCGATTAACATAGAAAGCCGCTCGCTGACCTTGTCGAAGTTTGATTTCCAAGGAAAACCTCATGTTTTCTATGATGATCATCTGCGGCTTTTGCGCCGGTCTGATTGCTTTGTGGCCCGCAAAATTTGGCATGAGGCCGATTTGCTTTACCAAACCTTCCTCTATCAGGAACAAGAAGCCTGCCTCAAAACAGAGCCAGCCCCAGGCAAGATTGATCGCGTCTTTGCAAAAGCGGTGGAGCGGCGCACGCGTGGCAGGCCGGGCCTCTATATGCATAGCCGTTTTCCAAATTGGAATTGGGAGAATGGGAAAACGGCAGTTGAATATTCCGTATTTCATGGATTTTCAGACCTTTTTCCAGATTTTGAGCCATGGCTTGCGCGGCGCAGCAATGCTCATGTCCACGGCCATCTCTTTGCGCCTGATCGCGTGGAATTTTCTGGCGGTGGTAGCGTTGGGCCAGGCGGCCTGAGCGACAGTTCGGTGTTACGGGATTACAATCCAGAAGCCTTTCTCACCTCGTTGATTTGGAATGCGCGCAGTGAACGGCAAGTGTTTCAATTTAGCCCGCGCGACACTCAAAAAATCACCCCATTTCTGGCTGCAGATGGAAATGCCCGTATCCATATCATCACGGGCGCGTGGGCGTTGCGCCTGTTCGCATCGAATGGAAATTTTGACGATATTCGCAACGAGGCCGCGCGCCTACAGCGCAATGAAATGGATTTTTTGGATGAATTGCGCGCGCTTTACGCACGCGCCCATGTCAAGATTTGGACGCTCACAGAATTTCTGGAATATCCGATCGAGCATCTCTCTGAAGCGATCCAACATGTGCCTCAGGCGGGCGGGCCTGTGCATCTCGAAACGGTGCCGCGGATGGTGAAATTTGCAGGATTTGCCAAGTTTTTGCAGACCCTTAAGAATCAGGGAATGCGCGCCCATGTGGTGGGCGATTTCCCATCCGATGATATGGAGATGATGTCGTCAAAACCTTCGGCCATTCGGCCTTATGTGGTGCGATAGATCATGACGACATTCAAAGGATTTGTCATTTTTGCTGAAATGCGCACGGGCTCGAATTTCCTAGAGGCTGCGCTGAATGAATTTCCAGATATTTGCTCGCATGGCGAGGTGTTTAACCCCAGCTTCCTTGGGCATCCCAAGACGGAAACTCTTTACGATTACGACCTTGCGCGGCGCGAAGATGATCCTTTGGGATTGATGCAGGCGATTTTTGATAACCCGCCCGCGATGGCTGGCTTTCGTTTGTTCCATGACCATGACCCCCGTGTGACCGAAGCCGTTTTGGGTGACCCTACGATTGCGAAGGTGATTTTGACACGAAACCCGCTTGATAGTTATGTGTCGCGCAAGATTGCCGCTGAGACGGGGCAATGGATGCTGCGCGATATGCGCCATCAACGCAGTGCGGAGATCACCTTTAAACTGGGAGAGTTCCAAGATTTATTGGCCCGCCTTCTGGCCTTCCAGTCTAAAGTAACACGGGCGCTGCAGGTGACTGGGCAGGTGGCCTATCGCATCAGTTATGATGAATTGTTCGACATGTCAGTGATCAATGGATTGGCCCGATTTTTGGGATCAGCCCATCAGGTCGACACCCCACCTGCGAAAATCAAAAAGCAAAATCCCGAAGCGCTCTCAAAAAAGGTGATCAATTATGATCAGATGGTGGCAGATTTACAGGGACTAGACCCATTTGGCCTATCCGATATTCCGCTTTTTGAGCCAAGCCGCCATGCCGCTGTGCCATCCTTTGTGGCGGCCCCCAAAACAGGCCTATTGTTTCAACCGATGCGTGGCACCTTATCTGAGGCTGTGATTGATTGGATGGGGGCGCTTGATGGGGTGGGGCGCGATGGGCTGTATCGGCGCATGAGCCAAAATCAATTGCGTCAATGGATGCGGGCGCATGTCGGCTATCGCAGTTTTGCGGTAATCCAACACCCGTTGGAGCGGGCCTATGATGTCTTTACCCGTTATATCCTGCCACAGGATCGCCCTCATTTTGCAACGGCGCGGCGCGTTTTAAGCAAAACCTACGGGCTTGTTTTGCCAAGTCAAAGCGGGGCGCAAGATTGGTCACTTGAGGCGCAGCGCGCAGGCTTCTTGCAATTTCTGAAATTTCTACGGGGCAATCTGGCGGGGCAAACGAGCCTTCCTGTTGATCCTGGTTGGGCCAGCCAGACTGCAATTTTGCAAGGTATGGCGCAGGTGAAACTGCCTGATCTCTTGTTGCGGGCCGAAGAATTGCCAAATGCCCTTCCTGCTTTGGCAGGGCAAGAACAGGCCTTCGTTCTGCCCAATCCCTGCGATCCAATTTCGCTTTCCGAGATATACACGACCGAAATTGAGGATGTCTGCGCCGAAGCCTATCGGCGCGACTATGTCAGTTTTGGATTTGGGTCTTGGGCCTAGGCCGCTTGGCTTTCTGCGCCGCCTGTCAACAAGGTGTGCAGTGTCATTGGGTCAGAATTTGCCCGCAATTTTTCGCAAAGTTCCGCATCCCGCAATGTGCGCGACACGCGCGCCAGCGCCTTGAGGTGATCCACGCCCGTATCGGCAGGCGCAAACAGCGCAAAAACCAGATCAACAGGCTGTCTGTCTGCGGAATCAAAGTTGACGGGACGTTCAAGACGGAAAAATACGCCTGTGATTTTCGTGAGCGCCGACAAACGCGCATGGGGCAAGGCCACGCCATGCCCCACGCCTGTTGGCCCTAGGCTTTCACGCTCCTGCAGAGCTTCGAAAATTTCCGAGGCGCTGACGTCAAGCAAACCCTCAGCCACATCTGCAAGAGATTGCAGAAGCCGCTTTTTGCTTGTCACATCAGAAACAACCTTCACGCCTTGCGGCTCAAGGAGCATCGAAAGTTCCATTCGCGTGTATTCCTTACCCGTCAGGGTCTTTATTTCGGTCTAGCGGGGATCAATCCAGCCGATATTTCCGTCTTCGCGGCGATAGACGATGTTTACGCCTGCGCTCGCTTCGTTTCGGAATACCAAGACAGGGGCGCCCGCCAATTCCATCTGCATTACCGCCTCACCCACAGAGAGCGAAGGGATTTTAGTTTCGGTTTCTGCGATGATGATGGGCTGCAAGGTGTCATCCGCATCATCTTCGTCTTTGTCTGTTGACGCGAGGATATACGAGGCCGCAGCGAAATGTTCAACGGGTTCTGCGCGTTCGCGGTGATGATCTTTCAATCTGCGCTTGTATCGGCGCAGTTGCTTTTCCATTTTCTCACAGCACTTATCAAAGGCCGCGTAGATTTCTGTATCGCTGCCCTTGGCAGATGCGCTGAGTCCAGTGGAAAGGTGAACATTGGATTCGCATACGAACTCATGCCCACTTTTTGAGAAAACGACATGTGAATCTGTTGGTCTTTCAGCATATTTTGCAACAGCCGCGCCAAGCCCGTCTTTCACATATGTTTGGAGTGCTTCGCCAATATCGATTTGTTTCCCACTGATTTGATAGCGCATGTTACCTCCATTACGTAAAGATAGCGTTGAAGCGAGGCTGCAACGCTACACTATAAAATAAGATGTCAGGGATACCGCCTGCCCAAATCTATTTCTGCCTGCGGTCAGCAGCGCGACAGGAAAGAAGAGGGTGTTGGCTCTGTCAAACATCACCCCTATTTGGCGACGAATCCCCGCCATCTGTCAACGTAAAGCAGAAGACGATCAGCCGATTTTGAAATTTTGGCCCAAATAGACGCGGCGCACATTCTCGTCTTGCACGACATCTTTGGAGGTGCCGCTCATTAAGATTTTGCCGTCATGCAGGATATAGGCGCGATCCACGATTTGCAGCGTCTCACGCACATTATGGTCGGTGATCAAAACACCAATGCCGCGCGTTTTGAGATCGGCAACAAGGCTGCGGATATCGTTGACTGCAATCGGATCAACGCCCGCGAAGGGCTCATCCAGCAACACATAGCGCGGATTTGATGCCAAGCAGCGCGCGATCTCCACCCGCCGGCGTTCCCCACCTGACAAGGATAGGGCGGGCGCGCGGCGCAAATGTTCAATCGAGAAATCGCTCAGCAAATCTTCAAGCCGTTTGCGCCGTGTTGCGCCATCTTTCTCGGATATCTCCAAGATTGATAGAATGTTTGCCTCAACTGATAGGCCGCGGAAAATCGACATTTCCTGTGGCAAATATCCGATGCCCGCCCGTGCGCGGCGATACATTGGCAACCGCGTCACATCGTGGCCATCCAACATTACTTTGCCACCATCAGGCGTGACCAAGCCCGCAATTGCATAGAAACTTGTGGTTTTGCCTGACCCGTTTGGGCCAAGCAAGGCCACGACCTCGCCTCTGCGCAATTCCATGGAAACATCACGAATGACGGGTCTGCGGCGATAGCTTTTGCGGAGGTTTGAAACGATCAAACCCGCTGCGCCCTCTTCGACCTTTAATGACACCCGCTTTGCCATGACTTACTGGTTTGCCCCCTGCAAAGTTGTGCGCACACGCCCATCCACCGTGCCTTGCCCCGTGGCAATATCCAGTAGCATCCGCTCGCCCGCAATAACACCGCTTTGTTGACTGACCAAAACATTGCCAACCATTTCCATTTCGTTGCGAGCTACGAAATAGGTGGCGGTTTCAGCCTCGGCCGCGTCCACACCGCGGGTAATCAAAACCCCACCTAGAGCTTGCACTTGGTCGATATCGTTTTGACCGCCGGTTTCGGCATTGGTTTGATAGAGGACGTGGATTTCAGCCGCAGAGATGCGCAAATCGCCCTGCACAGCAATCACATTGCCGCGAAATATTGCATTTCCGTTAGTGTCATCGACCTCAAGACTGTCGGAGACAACTTCGATTGGGGCGCTGCTGTCATGCGGGGTGCCGCCAAAGCCCACTTGTGTCTGCGACTGCGCAGGCAGGCCCATGGCCAGCAAGAAAATAGCGATGAAGAATTGCCGCATATGCCCCCCTATTTCCCTTCGTATAGCAGCCGCACGCCACCCTGAAAATGCACAACCTGATGATCTGACGGGCCAGTGATTGCCATTTGCCCCGCTTCAAGGCGAATCCCGTCCGATGTGATCAAAACCGCCGCAGGCGCGATAATGTCACCAGATGCGGCAATTATAGATAATTCCTCAGTATCTAGCCTATAGCCTTCGGGTGATGTTGCAACAATATTTCCAGTTAATCGTGTGTCAGAGCTTTGGCTATTCCATAAGGCTTGATCAGCCGTGATTTGATCGCGCCCGCCCGTTAACCGCGTTATTTCTGCCGTTACATTGGTGGCGAGAATTTGATTGGCATCTCCATCACTAGGCTCTGCGGAAGATGCGATCAATTCCACCGCATCGCCAGATCCTGTAACCATCGCAAAGCGGGGGTTGGTCATCCCTTGCTGGCCCAATTGGCCATCGGCGCTTCGCGTGGCAAGAGGCAAAGCTTGGTTCGGATCAGGGCGCCCTGAAAACAGAAACATCAGAGACAACACCACCAAAGCAGCAAGCGGCAGAACCAACTTGCTGAATGTTATGATCCGAGAATAGGTGGCACCTTGGGGCATGGGGTTGGATCAATGCGCAAAGATGTCAATCTCTGGCCATCCCGCCAAATCAAGCTTGGCACGGGTTGGCAGAAAATCAAAACAGGCCTGCGCCATCTCTTGGCGGTTCTCACGGGCGAGCATGGCGTCAAGTTTATCTTTGATCTGGTGCAGATACAGCACATCCGAGGCCGCGTAATCCTTTTGGGCATCGGTCAAATGGCTTGCCCCCCAATCGGAGGTTTGTTGATATTTTGACATATCCACGCCAATCAATTCTTGGGCGAGGTTCTTCAGACCGTGCCGATCTGTGAAGGTGCGCACCAGTTTTGAGGCGATTTTTGTGCAATAGACAGGGGCGGCCAAAGCACCAAAGCGATGATACATCGCCGCGATATCGAAACGTCCGAAATGAAATAATTTCAGCGTGTTCGGATCCGTCAAAAGCGCGCAAAGATTTGGGGCTGCTGTTTGATCTTGGGTGATCTGCACCAGATGCGCGTTTCCATCCCCGTCAGACAATTGCACCAAACACAGGCGGTCACGATGTGGGTTTAACCCCATTGTCTCGCAATCAATCGCCACAATCGGCCCCAGTTTTAGACCGTCAGGAAGGTCGCCAAGATAAGTATGGATGGTCACGTGTCTAGCCTTTCACGGGCGGATATGGTGATGCCCTCTTGCGGCCATCTTTGCCCATTTCCCATCTGATTACGAATAAAAATTGGGTATAGGCGGTGCCCATTGGGGTCAAGGCAATGATCTGTGAATTTATGCTCAGTGATGCAGGGGCTACAGGCTGAGGAAGATGAACGCGATATAGCCAGCCACGACCAAAGACACGAGGCCAACGGCGAGCGATCCCAAATCCTTGGCATTGCGTGCAGCCAGCGACCATTCTGGAGAAATGCGATCAACAATTTCTTCAATGGCTGTGTTCAGCGCCTCTGTCGCGAAAAGCATTAAGAATAAACAGCCAAGTGTAAAAATTTGCGCAGACGCCGCGCCAGAAAAGCCAACCGCCCCAATCGCAAGAACGGCGGCGCCGACCTCTAATTTGAAGGCGGTTTCGCGCCAAAGGCGGCGCAACCCCGCCATAGAAAAACCCGCCGCGTCAATGATATGCAAAAGACCCTGTCGGTTTTGGATCTGTTTTTCAGGCTTGTTCATAAATGTCCTCATCCCGCATCTGCACTGCACGCTGTTGTGATATCAAGGCGAGGGTTGCGCGCTTCGGTGTCCAAATTCAACAGGCCGAGCATAGAGTGAAAAACCATATCTTGCGATGTGCCTGAGTTGCGGTTGCTTTCCAAACAAGTCTGATCAATTCCAAAGCGTGATTGATAGGATTGCCCAAGCCAAACAAGAAACGGCACATGGGTCTGAACATCAGGGGCCATGAATCTGGGCAACCCGTGCAAGAATACGCCACCCTCGCCAAGACTTTCGCCATGATCGGAAATATAGAGCATGGCTGTGTCGACATTCTGCGCTTGGCTCAGGCGTTCGATGGCACCTGCAAGGACATAATCCGCTTCTATGATGGTGTTATCATAAGCGTTGATAATCTCTTGGTCCGTGCAATCCGCAAATTCAGCAGATCGGCAATCTGGCGTAAACTGCGCGCGACTTTCTGGATAGCGCATGAAATAGGCGGGGCCGTGGCTGCCGATCATGTGCAGAATCAACAAAGTATTGCCTGTGGCAGTCTCTAATACCTGATCAATGAGGGGCAAAAAGATGGCGTCTGTGCATTCACCGGCTGCACAGGCATCGGGGTCCCATGTCGCGTCAACCTTGGCCCAGTCTAGGCGCTGCATCACGGTTTGATCGCCCGTGTTATTGTCCCACCATTGCACATCGAAACCCGCGCGCGAGATCACATCCACAAGGTTTTCCGATGCAAAATACTGATCCCGCGAATAGTCGTCTTGGCTGAAGGGCGAAAACATACAAGGCACAGAAACGGTCGTGACGGTGCCGCAAGATGTGGTGTTCGGAAAATAGATTACATCCTCGCGAGCAGCCAGATTGGGCGTTGTGTTTCGTTCATATCCTTCAAGGCCGAAATTCGCGGCCCGTGTCGTTTCACCGACAAACAGGACAAAAACCAGTGGTTTGTCCGAATTTGAAAGCTGCGCCCCTTGCGCCACATCTTCGCCAAGGGGGGCCACCTCAATTCTGCCCGTAGCATATTCATTTTTGATAAACTTAGCCACCGATAGCAGCGTTGCCCCTGGCTGATAGGATTGCATCAGCGCATGATTTTCCCGCAACACGGATGAGTAGGTTTTATAGTTGGTAAAGAGAAACCCAATCACCAAGGCAAAGCTAACAACGACCCCGAGCGGATATCGCCAAAGTTGATGGATAACCCGCGCCCGCCGCACGGGAATTTTCCACAAAATCAAAACGGGCAGGACGCCTGTCAGCCCGATCTTCAGAACCATAGATGCCGTTATAAGATGGCGCGATTCTGCGACTGTCGTTTCCAAAGTGCTGCGCACCATTTCTTCATCAATGAACACGCCAAAGGTCGTTTGGAAATAATTTGCTGAGGCGGAAATCAGGATCAAGACCGCCAGAACGGGCTTTTGCAGAACGCTTGGCCCGATCAATTCAAGCAGCAATAAGGTCAAGGCGCCTACAGCCGCGGCCAAGCCGATGGCGGCAAGAAGATCTCCCTCGAACAGGGTCATCAGTCTTTGCCAAAAGGCGGTATTGAGCAGCGCCATAATATAGGTCGCCCCAGCTAAGTTGAGGGCAAAATGGGGAAGGCCGTTGCGCAACATAGTATTGCGCGTCTCTGGTGTCGGGTCTTGCACGGGCTGCACCTTGCATGGTCGTTTCAGGATGGGGCGTGTCGCAGGCTTGCAGATACTTATGGCTTTTGGTCACGCCAACTGAACCACGGTCGTAAAACCCATGGATTATATCTTTGGTTTAGTCCGAACTTAGGCTACCGATGGCAGCAAGATTTCAGTATACAGAAGACGTCGCACAGAGTTTCGGGATCCCTTATGCCAAAACCCATGTTTCAAGAAGAAAAGACCCTGAAATTTACGTCTTTATTTCTGTTTGGCAGCGTTTTGTTTTTCCTATTCGACATCGTAAGTGACCTTTACGAGCGGTTGATAGCCCGCAACGCGCCGAGTTTTCTTGATTTGGTGCATCTCACCTTCGAAGTTGCATCGGCAGCCGCATTGATCTTGGCCATTCGCGTTTTGTTGCGGCAGCTGCGCCTGTTGCAGGAGCGCAATATCGCTCAAACAGAATCACTGCGCCTACTACGCGGTGAAATGGATCATTTCGTGCGCAATAAATTTACGCATTGGGGGCTTAGTCCCGCAGAGCGTGATATCGCAATGTATATGCTGAAAGGTTTGAGTATTTCCGAGATTGCCACCGCCCGCGCCACCGCTGAGGGCACAATCAAGGCGCAAAGCTCGAGTATTTTTCGGAAAACGGGCGTAAATTCCCGCACCGAATTGATGAGCCTGTTTATGGACGAATTTCTAGACGTCGCACCAGAGAGCAATCTCTGAGCGGTTTGCGGCATTTCAATTTTTGGGATTGGTGCCCAGGAGAGGACTCGAACCTCCACGTCCATACAGACACTAGCACCTGAAGCTAGCGCGTCTACCAATTCCGCCACCTGGGCCAGTGTCGTGAGGCTGTCTGTTATATATCGGCATGGGTGCTGTCAACGGCTGTTGCATGGCTGTGGCGGATTTGGATGGGGTGATGTGGATTGCGCGCATGTGACGCTTGAGCGTGATATAATTGCGCCTTGTTTCGCTTGGGTTTGCCGCGTATCAATCGCGCAAATCCAGACCAGACGACCGAAAGGCAGAACGATGTCCAAGCTTGTGACAATTTTTGGCGGCTCAGGTTTTGTGGGGCGCTACATCGCAAGACGTATGGCTAAGGAAGGTTGGCGCGTGCGTGTTGCCGTGCGCCGCCCTAATGAAGCAGGTTTTGTGCGCCCTTATGGTGTGGTTGGTCAGGTCGAGCCTGTCTTGGCCAATATCCGCGATGATGCTTCGGTGCGTGCCGCGATCAAAGGGGCCGATGCGGTTGTGAATTGCGTGGGTATTCTCGTTGAATCAGGGAAAAACAAGTTTGATGCCGTTCAGGCCGAAGGGGCTGCACGCATTGCGCGGATTGCGAAAGAGGAGCGCGCCGCGCGGCTTGTCCATGTGTCCGCTATCGGTGCGGATGCAGACAGCGATAGCCTTTACGCGCAATCCAAAGCCCAAGGTGAAGCAGGCGTTAAGGCGGCTTTCCCAAAGGCGGTGATCTTGCGGCCTTCGATTGTGTTTGGGCCTGAAGATCAGTTTTTTAACCGCTTTGCCGCCATGGCGCGGCTGTCGCCTTTCGTGCCTTTGATGGGGGCGGGCAGCAAATTTCAGCCTGTCTATGTGGATGATGTGGCCCAAGCGGCTGTGACCGCCATTCTTGATGATCGGTTTAGTGGAATTTACGAATTGGGCGGGCCAGAACAGCTGAGCTTCCGCGCGTTGATTGAGAAGATGCTCAAGGTGATTGTCCGCCGCCGTGTGATCTTGAGTGTCCCAAGCCTTGCTGCGGCGCCTTTAGCCTTTGGCCTTGATATGGCGCAGGCGGTGACATTTGGCCTTTTCACCAATGGTGTCCTCACCCGTGATCAGCTGCGTCAGCTCAAGCGGGATAATGTCGTGTCGCCGAAGGCAAAAACCTTGGCAGATTTTGGCATTACACCGACTGCGCTTGATACGGTTTTGCTAGAATATTTGTGGCCTTATCGCGATGGCGGCCAATATGCAGCAATCCGCGATAGTGCATCTAAGCTGCGATAAGCCCTAGCTATACGCGGTCACCAACAGCACCACGCCCAAGATCACCCGATAGATCACATAGGGCGTGTAGCTGATGGTTTTCAAAAGGCGCATCATCACAGACAGGGCCAAAAGTGCCGCGACAAAGGCGAACCCTGCGGCGATGGCACCATCGCGTGCGGCGGCCATGTCTGCGGTTCCAATGACCTCAAGCCCCAATAGTGCGCCTGATGCGATGATCACTGGAATTGACATGAGCATCGACAACCGCGCCGCATCTTCGCGCCCGTATCCTAGTTTTCGTGCGGCAGTGATGGTAATCCCTGAGCGCGATGTGCCGGGGATCAGTGCAAGAATTTGCGCACACCCCATAACCAGCGCATCTTTTAGCGTCCATGCCGTGGCAGGCTTCGTTTCTGTGCCTGTGCGGTCTGCCCAATAAAGCACAATTCCGAATCCAAGCATCGTCCACCCGATGACCGCCGTTGAGCGCAGCAGGTCAGAGAGGCCTGTAAGCTTGAACACCAATCCTGCCACAACCACGGGCACTGTGGATATGATGAGGCACAGCGCGAGAAACGCGCCGCGTGTGTCAATCTGGCCGCGCAGGAGGCGGAAAAATCCAAACAGCGCCTCTTTTACATCGGCCCAGAAATACAAGATCACGGCGCCCAAGGTGCCGACATGCACGGCGACATCAATCACCTGACCTTGGTCGGCATGATTCATCAGCGCGGGCAATAGAATCAGGTGACCAGAGGAGGATATCGGCAGAAATTCCGTGATCCCTTGGATGGTAGCGAGAATAAAAAGATAAAACAGGCTCATGAGTTCTATGTCCCAATAAAAACGAGTCTTCTCTAAAGACTTGAATTAATGTGATATTTTTTGAAATAGGTAATGGTGCGATACCTATTTTCGTAAATCAAAGTTGCAAATTGGCCGCCAGAAATGAAAACAGCATTATATAGGTCAGTATTGCTGTCTTTTATGTGGTGCGCTTTCGGAATATGAGAAGCGCGTTGAAGATGGGAGAAGTTCCGTGGCTAAGCAACCGATGTTAAAATTTGTCTCCGTGGCTAAAGAAACGCCCGAGAAGAGATCCGCCGAAGAACGCCGTGCGGATTTTCGCGAGATCTATGCCGAGTATGCCGAGCAAAAAGCCGCGGAGCAAGCAGGCCGTTGCAGCCAATGTGGCGTGCCCTATTGCCAGTCGCATTGCCCGCTTCACAACAATATTCCCGACTGGCTCCGCCTGACTGCCGAAGGGCGCTTACGCGAGGCCTATGAGATCAGCCAAGCCACAAACACTTTCCCTGAAATCTGTGGGCGTATCTGCCCGCAAGATCGCCTGTGCGAAGGCAATTGTGTAATCGAACAATCTGGGCATGGCACCGTCACCATCGGCTCGGTCGAGAAATACATCACCGATACCGCATGGGATGAAGGTTGGGTGATGCCCATTGCCCCCACAACCGAGCGGGCAGAATCCGTGGGCATCATTGGCGCAGGGCCAGGCGGTTTGGCTGCCGCAGATCGTCTGCGCCGCGCGGGGCTTCAGGTGACAGTCTATGATCGTTATGACCGCGCAGGCGGGCTTTTGACCTACGGGATTCCAGGGTTCAAATTGGAAAAGCCCGTGGTGATGCGCCGCAATGAGCTTTTGGAAAAAGGCGGGGTCAAGTTCGAGTTGAACACTGATATTGGCCGCGACATCACCTTTGAGGCGCTGCGCGAAAAGCACGACTTCATCGTGATCGCGACAGGCGTCTATAAATCGCGCGACTTGGACGTTGCGGGGCATGAGGCTTCGGGGATCGTCAAAGCATTGGATTATCTTACCGCGTCCAACCGCAAAAGCTTTGGCGACGCTGTGCCTGATTTTGACACTGGCGCATTGAATGCCGAAGGCAAAAAAGTTGTCGTAATCGGCGGTGGTGATACTGCGATGGACTGTGTGCGCAGCGCGATTCGTCAGGGTGCGACCTCTGTGAAATGCCTGTATCGCCGTGACCGCGCGAATATGCCTGGCAGTCAACGCGAAGTTCAGAACGCCGAAGAAGAGGGCGTGGAATTTGTCTGGTTGTCCGCGCCAAAAGGTTTTGTTGGCAACCCTGTAACAGGTGTCGAGGTTCAGAAAATGCGCCTCGGCGCGCCTGATGCGACAGGCCGTCAAAGCCCCGAGGTGATTGAGGGTGCCGATTATGTTGAGGACGCGGATTTGGTGATCATGGCCTTGGGCTTTGAGCCAGAAGATCTGCCCACGCTTTGGAATTGCGCGGATTTGCCTGTCACCCGTTGGGGGACAGTAAAGACCGATTTCCGTAGCCATGAAACGGCATTGGAAAACGTCTATGCCGTTGGCGATATTGCGCGCGGGGCGAGCCTTGTTGTTTGGGCGATCCGTGATGGTCGTGAAGCAGCGGAGGCGATCCTCGCAAAAGTTGCAGGCCACGGCGTGATAGCGGCTGAGTGATCCGATATGGCCCGTCTTGCGCATAGCATCGCACGTCACTTGACCCTTCTCGCATCGGCGGGCGGGGTCATTGGTGTTGCGGCGATGGCGCAAGCGGCGCAAATCACACCGCCCGCCGGGTGCGAAGCTTTCCTCACGGTTCAAAGCCGCGGATGCATGGTCTCGCATTATTGGACCTGTGAAGGTGATGCTGCGGGCGAGCATTGGCGCCTCAGCCTAGATGTCGATGGGCCCATGTCATTATCCCATACGGATCGAGAGTTTCGGTGGCTTGAATCGCTTGATCTTCGCACGGGCCTTCGGTCGCGCTTGGTCCAACCTGAAATTGACCCCGCAAGCCTTAGCGAATTGCTTGAGACAGGGCGGGACAGTTTCACCTTTTCGCTGTCTGTCTCAGAAGGGGACGCGCCCTTTACCCGCGATTACAGCGGTTTTGACGCTCTTACGGGCGACACAGTTGAGATTGACGGTGAGGTTTTGGCACGCACGGAATTTGCCTATACCGAAACCACGCCAGACGGCGCACGCAGCACTGTGGGCAACCAATATGTAAGCCCCTCTTTGCGGATGTTCTTTGGCGGCACCGAGACGCTGACCCTGCCCAGCGGGGAAGAAATCTCCTATGACGCAAGCCCCGTTGATTTTGCCCGTCCCAATGAGGCGGGATTTCTGAATGCACTGCCGCTTTATGATTGCGGTGATGTTTTATCCTAGGGCCTCGGCCCGTTTCGCGCATCCCGAAGATGCCCCTTCCGAAAGAAAGGTATGAGTGATGACCAAGTTTGATGCCGAATGGGTGGCTGCAGAAGAGGCCAAGCGCGCGTTTATGGCCGAGCATGGTATGTATTCCCTTGAGGAGGAACATTCCTCTTGTGGTGTGGGTTTGGTCGTTGCTGTCGATGGCAAACCTTCACGCCGCGTGGTGGAAAACGGGATCAACGCGCTTAAGGCCGTTTGGCATCGCGGCGCTGTGGACGCGGATGGAAAGACAGGCGATGGCGCAGGCATCCATGTGCAAATCCCTGTGCAGTTTTTCTATGATCAAATTCGCCGCACAGGCCATGAGCCTGCCTCTGACAAATTGATTGCAGTCGGTCAGGTGTTCTTGCCGCGTTCGGATTTTGGTGCGCAAGAGCGGTGCCGCACGATTGTCGAAACCGAAGTTTTGCGGATGGGGCACTATATTTACGGCTGGCGTCATGTGCCTGTTGATACCGCTTGCCTTGGTGAAAAGGCCAATGCAACGCGGCCCGAGATTGAGCAAATCTTGATCCGGAACGAAAAGGGCATCGATCACGAACAATTCGAGCGCGAGCTTTATGTCATCCGCCGCCGTATTGAAAAAGCTGCTGCGGCCGCAGGCGTGGGGCAACTGTATCTGTGCTCTCTTTCCTGCCGTTCCATCATCTACAAAGGTATGATGTTGGCGGAACAGGTGTCGGAATTCTATCCCGACCTTCAGGATGAGCGGTTTGAATCCGCCTTCGCGATTTACCACCAGCGGTATTCAACCAACACATTCCCACAATGGTGGTTGGCGCAGCCATTCCGCATGTTGGCCCATAATGGCGAAATCAACACGCTCAAGGGTAATGTGAACTGGATGAAGAGCCATGAGATTCGCATGGCATCCACCTATTTCGGGGATATGGCCGAAGATATTAAGCCGATCATCCCGCAAGGGTCGTCTGACTCTGCCGCTTTGGACGCTGTGTTCGAGGTTTTGGTGCGCGCAGGTCGCAACGCGCCAATGGCAAAAACCATGCTCGTTCCCGAGGCTTGGAGCCAAACTGCCAGCGAATTGCCGCAGGCATGGCAGGATATGTATTCCTATTGCAATTCGGTGATGGAGCCATGGGATGGCCCCGCCGCCCTTGCGATGACCGATGGACGTTGGGTTTGTGCGGGTCTTGACCGAAACGGTCTGCGTCCAATGCGCTATGTGGTGACGGGCGATGGGATGCTGATTGCGGGTTCCGAGGCGGGCATGGTGCCTGTTGATGAGGCGCGCGTGATCGAAAAAGGCGCGCTTGGGCCTGGTCAGATGATTGCGGTAGATATGGAAACGCAAAAGCTATTCCACGATACCGAGATCAAGGATGCTTTGGCTGCGGCGCGCCCGTTTGGCGACTGGGTCGGCAAGATCACGGATTTGGCCAAGGAAACCGAAGGGCTTACAGAAACGGCGATTTTCTCAGGCGAAGATCTGCGCCGCCGTCAGGTGGCTGCGGGCTACACGATTGAGGAATTGGAACATATCCTTGCACCAATGGCCGAAGATGGCAAAGAGGCCTTGGCCTCTATGGGCGATGATACGCCAAGCGCGGTTTTGTCGAAGAAATATCGTCCCTTGAGCCACTTCTTCCGCCAGAATTTCAGTCAGGTGACGAACCCCCCGATTGACAGTTTGCGCGAATATCGGGTGATGAGCCTTAAGACGCGCTTCGGCAACCTGAAGAATGTGTTGGACGAAGATAGCAGCCAGACAGAGATTTTGGTTCTCGACAGTCCTTTCGTGGGCAATGCGCAATTTGACGCGATGGTAAAGCATTTTGGCGATGCCGTGGTGACGATTGACGCGACCTTTGCTGCGGGTGCGGATAAAAATGGCTTGCGTGATGGGCTAGAGCGCATTCGCCAAGAGGCCGAGGATGCAGTGCGTTCGGGTGCAGCGCATATCGTGCTGACCGACCGGTTCCAAAGCGCAGACAAAGTCGCGATGCCAATGATCTTGGCGACAAGCGCGGTGCATTCGTGGCTGACGCGCAAGGGCTTGCGCACATTCTGCTCGCTCAACATCCGATCAGCGGAATGCATTGACCCGCATTATTTTGCGGTTCTGGTGGGCTGTGGGGCAACCACAGTGAACGCCTATTTGGCCGAGGATTCGCTAGCAGATCGCATTGAGCGCGGTCTGTTGGAGGGCACTTTGACCGAAGCGGTCGCACGCTATCGCAACGCGATTGACCAAGGCTTGTTGAAAATCATGGCCAAAATGGGGATTTCGGTGATCTCCTCATATCGTGGTGGTTTGAACTTCGAGGCTGTGGGTCTGAGCCGCGCCATGGTTGCGGAATATTTCCCCGGCATGACGAGCCGCATTTCGGGCATTGGCGTTTCGGGTCTTCAGAAAAAATGTGAAGAAGTCCACGCGCTTGGTTGGTTGCAGGGCGATGGAATCCTTCCAATTGGCGGTTTCTATAAATCCCGCCGTTCGGGGGAAACCCACGCTTGGGAAGCGCAGTCGATGCATATGATGCAGATGGCATGCAACAAAGCCTCGTTTGAATTGTGGAAACAATATTCCGCCAAGATGCGCGCCAACCCGCCCATTCATTTGCGCGACTTGTTGGACATTAAGCCTTTGGGTCAGCCTATCGCGATCGAAGAAGTGGAATCCATCACTTCAATCCGCAAGCGCTTTGTCACGCCAGGCATGAGCCTTGGGGCGCTTAGCCCCGAGGCCCATAAGACGCTCAACGTGGCGATGAATCGCATTGGCGCGAAATCCGATAGTGGTGAAGGCGGTGAAGATCCCGCACATTTCACACCAGAGCCCAATGGCGACAACCCAAGCGCCAAGATCAAACAGGTCGCATCGGGCCGCTTTGGCGTTACTGCGGAATATCTGAACCATTGCGAGGAGTTGGAAATCAAGGTCGCACAAGGCGCCAAGCCGGGTGAAGGCGGTCAGTTGCCTGGTATGAAGGTGACAGATTTGATTGCGCGCCTTCGTCACTCGACCAAGGGTGTGACGTTGATCTCGCCGCCGCCGCATCACGATATCTATTCCATCGAAGATTTGGCGCAGCTGATCTATGACCTCAAGCAGATCAACCCCCGCGCTAAAGTCACCGTGAAATTGGTGGCCTCATCGGGCGTTGGCACGATTGCGGCGGGTGTCGCCAAGGCAAAGGCGGATGTCATCCTAATCTCGGGCCACAATGGTGGCACGGGTGCAAGCCCCGCGACCTCGATCAAATATGCGGGTCTGCCATGGGAGATGGGCCTGACCGAGGCGCATCAGGTCTTGTCGATGAACAACCTGCGCGATCGAATCACCTTGCGCACCGATGGTGGCCTGCGCACAGGTCGTGACATTGTCATGGCAGCCATGATGGGGGCCGAGGAATATGGTATCGGCACGGCTGCGTTGATTGCCATGGGATGTATCATGGTGCGCCAGTGCCAGTCGAACACATGCCCCGTGGGCGTTTGCACGCAAGACGAAAGCCTGCGCGCAAAATTCACAGGCAACGCAGATAAGGTTGTCAATCTGATCACCTTCTACGCGCAAGAAGTGCGCGAGATTCTGGCAGAGATTGGCGCGCGCAGTCTTGATGACGTCATTGGCCGCGCCGATTTGTTGACACAGGTCAGCCGTGGTTCGGCACATTTGGATGATCTTGATCTTAACCCCATGCTGATCACAGTCGATGGGGCGGATAAGATTGTTTATGATCGCAATAAGCCGCGCAACTCTGTGCCTGACACGTTGGACGCACAGATCGTGGCGGATGCCGCGCGCTTTTTGCAAGATGGCGAAAAGATGCAATTGTCTTACGCTGTGCAGAACACGCTACGCACCATTGGCACGCGGACATCTAGCCACATCGTGCAGAAATTCGGGATGCGCAACAGCCTTCAACCAAATCACCTGACGGTGAAATTGGAGGGTTCGGCAGGGCAGTCCTTAGGGGCCTTTGCCGCGCCTGGATTGAAGCTTGAGGTGTCGGGTGATGCCAATGACTATGTGGGTAAGGGCCTGTCAGGTGGCACGATTGTCGTGAAACCCGCTCAAGTCAGCCCTCTGAAGGCCTCTGAAAACGTCATCATCGGCAACACTGTTCTTTATGGCGCCACCGATGGCTATCTCTTTGCAGCGGGTCGCGCGGGTGAGCGCTTTGCGGTGCGTAACTCAGGCGCCAAAGTCGTGGTCGAGGGCTGTGGCTCGAACGGGTGTGAATATATGACGGGCGGCGTTGCCGTGATCCTTGGGTCAATTGGGGCCAATTTTGGCGCGGGTATGACGGGCGGTATGGCCTATCTCTATGACCCAAGCGGTGAGGCTTTGATCAATATGAACCTTGAGACATTGGTGACTTGCCCCGTCACAGTCGCACATTGGGAAGAGCAGTTGCGTGATCTGATCACCCGCCATCATGCGGAAACGGCCTCGCAGAAAGCAGATATGATCCTCAAGAATTGGGAGAGTGAGAAGGCAAACTTCTTGCAGGTTTGCCCCAAGGAAATGCTCAATAAGCTGCCCCATCCGATCAGCCTTGAAGCGGCGGCTGTGCCTGCTGAATAAACCAAAAAACCGCGCGCAAAGAGATTTGCGCGCGGTTTTACTTTAGGCCTTGATAAAATCTGTTGCGGCGTAGCCTTGCATGTAAAGAAGCGCCGTTAGATCACCGTGATTGATCCGATGCTTGGCTTGCGCTTGCACTGTAGGTTTCGCGTGTAATGCGACCCCCGCCCCTGCAAGTTGCAGCATCCCCAAATCATTTGCGCCATCGCCGACCGCCAAGACATCGGCAGGGGTAATCCCAAGCCGTGCTGTGATGTCATTCAAGGCCTCCACTTTGGCCTCGCGTCCCAAGATTGGGTCAGTCACCTTGCCTGTCAGCTGACCGCCTTCGGCGCAAAGCGTGTTTGCGCGGTGTTCGTCAAACCCAAGCCTATCTGCAATGGCCGCCGTGAAGGCCGTAAACCCTCCAGATACAAGCGCGGCATAGGCCCCATTTGCCTTCATAGTAGCCAAAAGAACGGGGCCGCCCGGCATAAGGTGAATGCGCTTTTCCAAAACATGGCTGATCACCGCGACATCGAGGTCCTTGAGCAGGCTCACACGTTCGCGAAGCGCGCCTTCGAAATCCAATTCGCCATTCATCGCGCGGGCGGTAATCTGGGCCACGCGCGGGCCAACACCCGCCTCGGCGGCCAATTCATCAATGCATTCTTGACGGATCATGGTCGAATCCATATCCGCCAGCAGCATTTTCTTGCGCCGCCCCTCTTGGGGTTGCAAAACCATATCCACACCTTCGGCCTGAAGGCTGGCCCAGATGTCTTCGAAATTGGTGGGCGCTTGCGGAATGGTGAATTCTGCCGCTGTGTTTGGGTTCAGCCACACAGCATCACCGCCGCCCAATGCATTGCGGAGGCTTGCCACCAATTCTGGTTCCAAATGGATTGCGGGATTGGTGATTAATGTGACAACAAACATGGCTTTGTCCCTTTGGGGATATGGCGAAAGTCCATTGATCATATAGGAAATGTCCTTGGTCTTGGCCAGTCAACAATCACTTTGGGTGCGCAAGCGGCAATTTTGCGTTAGCTTGGGCCAAAGATTGGCTTGGTAAGGGGCAGACTTGGCATGATCCGCGCTGTGATTGGCCTGATACTGGGCGCGCTTCTCGCATTGAGCGCCGTGATCGTCCTCGAGCGGGATCGCGCAGATATCGTGCAGCAGCAGATGCTATGGGGTGACACCCCAGTGACATGGATGCAGCGCCCTGCATCCACGGGGCCGGTCATTATAATTGCGCATGGTTTTGCAGGGTCACGCCAACTGATGCAGGCCTACCAAATATCTTTGGCCAAAGCGGGTTATGTGACCTTTAGCTTCGATTTTGAGGGGCATGGTCGCAATCGCCAACCGATGCGCGGCGATGTCACCGCGATAGATGGCACAACCCGTTATTTGATGCAGGAACTGGCCCGCGTCACGGATCGCGCCATTGACGCGGTCGGGCAGGCAAACGGGCTGGCCTATTTGGGCCATTCGATGGCCAGTGATATCATCATCCGCCAAGCGATAGAGGATCCGCGTGTTGCGACCACCGCTGCATTATCGGTCTTTTCCTTGGCGATTACGCCTGACGAGCCGCGCTCGCTCCTGATGATCAATGGTCAATGGGAGGCAGGATTACGCGCGGCTGCGCAATCAGTGATGCAACAAATCGGCGCAAGCGAAGGTGATCGCATTCGCGATGTGACAGGTTTTGCCCGCGCGGCCCTTGTTGCGCCGATGACCGAGCATGTCGGCATTCTCTATTCTCGCGCGGCCATTGCCGAGGTGATTGCGTGGTATGATGCAGAATTTGGCATCACCCGCGCAAGCCCGCCCTCTATCGCACCCTATGGCGCAATAATTTTGAGCGGGTTTGCGGGGATTGTGATGGCCCTCGGCGGGCTTGCGACATTGGGATTTAGCGGCAAACCAAGGCGGGTTTTGCCAATTGCGCCGCGCGCCTTTTGGTTGGCCGCGCTTCTGCCCGCGCTGATAACGCCTGTGGTTTTACGGGGGGCATCTCTGCCATTTTTGCCTGTCATTCTTGCCGATTACCTCGCGCTGCACCTTGCCCTTTATGGGGGGCTTGCGATTGCGATTTTGCTGATCACAGGTCATGGTTCGGTGATTTTTCCAACGCCGCGCCGGGTTTTGCGCAGCCTGTGGATTGGGATCGGGTTTGGCGCTGTCGCACTTGGTCTTATGGGTCTTTATCTTGATCGCTATGTCGGCAGTTTTTGGGCAGGGGGCGCACGCCTGCTGCCATTTGTGATGATTTTAATCGGCGCATTGCCCGCGATGATTGCGGATGCGGCGCTGATTTCCGCCGCCCGCGCGCCGATATGGAAACGGATTTTGGTGCGTTTTGCCTTTTTGGCATCGCTTGGCCTTGCGGTCGCATTGGATTTTGATCGGATGTTGTTTTTGATCCTGATCTTGCCTGTGATCCTATTGTTTTATGCCAGTTTTGGCTTTGTCTATGGCCGATTGGGGCGGGGACAGGCGGCAGTTCTTGGCATGGGTTTGGCGCTTGGGCTGTCTTTGGCTTGGGCGCTGGCAGCCAGCTTCCCGCTGTTTCAGGCGGGTTAATACCCCGTCATCTCCAAATATCCGCGCCCTAAATGGCTGCCTGTGCTAAAAATCGGCCCTTCCCAATAGGGGATTGTGCCGCCCATCCATGCATCGGGATTGAGCGCGTTCGTGCGGATATCTAGACCCTGTTCTGGCAGGCTGATGTGCCACCCGACAGGCAAAACCCGCCCTGCCACCTCATGTGTCACAATAGGCGTCATGCGGAGTGCGCCATCACCATAAGCGGTGGGTTGGCCATTTGCCGAGATCCATGTGGCCGAGGTAAATCGGGTTTCATCGCGGCTGCGCAATGAGAAACCCATGAGCTTTTCACCCGTTTCAAAATGAAGCGACACCCAATCCCATCCCGCTTGATCCGCCGCCAATGGTTGCGATGACCATTCGCGATCAAGCCATGCTTGTCCTGACACTTGCCGTGCCCCATCGGGCAAGGTGATGGTTCCGCTGACCTGATAAAATGGTTGGGAGTAGTAATAGCTTGCCTGACCTTCATTCGATTTCACCGAAAACCCATTCACCCCGTGGCGCACGAGCGGGCCATGAGCCGTGAGGGTGAGGTCATATGCGAATGTATCGCCGCGCGCGCTGACAATGATCTGGTCAAGTGCATCTGTCTCTGATGCAGTGTTTAGAGACTGTAACCCCCAATCATCAATCCAGACCTCAAGCAGATTTTCGGTTAGTAAAGCCCCCGCTTGGCCTGTGCCACCACGGGCATAGCGTTCGCTGTGGTAATGCTGATCAGGCAGGGTAACAGCGGCATGGCCGAGCCAGATTTGCCCGTCTTCCCAGGCATTGCTTTGGCCATCAGCGGGGCGGGTTGCATTGCGAAACACAGTCCATTGCGCCCCAAGCGGGTTTCCTGCGGCATCGGTTAGATTGGCGGTCAGATACCACCACTCGATTCGATAATCGGGGTGGGCCGTGTGATCCTGGGGAAATGTGATCGGTCGGTTCGGATCGACCGCCGCATATCCTTCGGCGCTGAGGCCAAGCCCCGCGAAACCCTGAGCATGGGCGACAGGGGCAATCCATATAAAAACCAATGCAAGTAGCGACCTAGCGTTCATGGGCGAATAGTCCAAGCAATCGATGGGGTGAGAGACGCGCCAATTGCCATGCGGGCCATAGGGCGGCAATCGCCGCAGCCGCTGCCGCCAAAACGCATAGTTTGATCAGATCCGCAGGAAAGATTTGCAGTGGCAGGCGCCATCCAAAGGCCTCAACATTGATGATGGCCAAAAGGTAATGTGCCAAAGCAAGACCCAAAGGCAGCGCGAAAATGGCGCAGAAGCTGGCAAAGGCGATAACCCGCAAAAATTCGGCCCAGGCAAGGTTCCGCCGCCGCTGTCCCGCAGCCCAGATCGGGGCTATTTGCGCAAGACGCATTTCAGACAGGGTCAAGAGGCTCGTGAACATGGCGAACCCTGCCACCCCAAGGGTCAGCGCATTCAGCGCGTAGGTCACTTGAAAAGTTTGTTCAAACACCCGCAGCGAGATGTCTTTCACCGCCGCTTGATTGATCATGGATTGCGGAGAGAGGCCTGTAGCCTCTGTGATGTCAGCCGCTAAATCTGTGACCGTTGCAGGATCAGTGCGCAGCGCAAAGCGCAAAGGCGGGGATTCGGGGAAGAGCGTCTTAAACAGATCAAGTCCAATGATCGCCTGCCCCTCGGGGTTTCCATAATCTGAATAAATCCCAAGGATTGGCAGGGTGAGGCTTGGGGTTACATTAAAATCTTGACCCAGTTCCAACCTTTCGCGGCGGGCGAGTTGTTCGTTGATCACAACAGCTTGACCTTCGGCCATCTGTGACCACGCGTCAGGCAGGGCCTCGAGAAATGGCCAGTGATCCCGATATGTGGCGTGATCCACCAGCCCATGCAATTCGGCGGGCAATCCACCAAATCGCGTGTCTACTAGGGCGAAGGGCAAAATCGCGTCAACACGCGGTGTAAGATAGTCGGTGACACGCGCCGCTTGTTCGGGGGAAGCGGTGGTCAAATACAGCTCGGACGCAAGCCGTTGATCCAACCAGCCTGTAAAGGTTGCTCGAAACGAGCCAACCATGGTGGATACGCCAATATTCGTTGAAAGCGCCAATAAAAGCGCCATCAAAGATAGGGATAAGGCAGGCAAAGACAGACGCATATCAGCTAAGGCCCAGTGCATAAACGGGGCCCTGACCCGTGTTGCGATGCCCGCCAAAAGCACCGATAGGCCAAAGGGCAAAACCAATGCGCCCCCCAATAAGAGCGCAGCCAAACCGATAAAACCCATCATCAGGCCGCTGCCAAAGATCACAACAAGGCCAGACAGGGCCAAAAGGCCTAGGCCTAAAAGGGCTTGGATAAGGCGTAAGGCGGCACTGGTTTGCGCCCATGAATTCGGTGTCGCTGATCGCAAGATCGGCAAGCGCGCCACCCGCCAAAGCGCAGATGCCCCCGCAATCGCGGCCCCGATCACGGACATGGCTAGGGCAGCAACGGCCCACATCGGATCAAATTGTAACACTGCGCCGATATCGGCGCCGTATAGCCCCCGAAGGCTTGCGGAAACCTCTGGCAAAAGAGTTGCGGCCAAACCATATCCTAAACCAAGACCAAGGATGCCTGAAACAAGTGCGAAAATCCCAATTTCCGCAGCCAAAAGCACAATCAACCCACCCAATGGCACGCCAAGCGCGCGCAAGGCCCGCAGGCTTGTGCGGCGTTGCTCAAAGGCCAGACCAATGGTGGCGTGGGTGATGAACAAACCCACGGCAAAGGCAAGAAAGCCAAAGGCCGTTAGGTTGAGATGAAAGCTATCTGTCAGCCGTGCCAGATCATTGCTGGTTTCTGCCTGCTGAAGGATCAAGTCACCGCGTGAGGCAAGCCAAGTGTCAATCGGCGCAAGTCCAAAAGGCTGGGGTGCTGAGACAATTAACGCGGTTGGCCCTATCTCACCCACAAGCTGTGCGATTGTTGCGATGTCGCCGATGACCAAGCCCGTTGCGAGCGTGTCATCATAGCTGGCATTGGCCAAGATTGTGCGCGCGTGTTCGGTCAAATCAGGGGGCAGGCCGCGGGATGCCGTGTCTGATGTCATCAACACCTGACCGCCCAGAAGAATATCCGTCACGGGGATGCTGCCAGATTGCAGCCGTTCGGGAAGTGCTGCGACTGGCAAGGTTAGAGGGTCAATCCCAAGCACACGTAAGGCATTCGGGCCAGAGCCAAGCCGTGCCTCAAGAAGCGGTGAAACAAGATAGCCCGCGCGGCGCAATTCGGAAAAGATCGCTTGATCCATAGCGCGGCCATCTTGGCGCAAGATGCGGTCAAATTGATCTTGTCCCAATAAATTCGCGGCGCGGGCATAGCTTGCGCGCGCTTCAGCGTTGAGGGCCTGAACCCCCGACCACAGTGCCGTTGCCAGTGCAAGCCCCGCAATCAGCGCAAAAACCTGCAAAGGATGTCTGCGCCAATGGCCCAAAAGTGCCGATAGGGTGGTCAGGATCAAGGCGCGGTTCATGGATCGAATGCCTGCAACTGCCCGCGTGAGAGATGTCGGCGCGTCTCGCAGGCGGCGGCAATGCGCGCCGAATGGGTGACCATCAAAAGACCCGCCCCGCTTTCCGCGATCAGTCGTAAAAAAAGTGACAGCACCGCTTGGCCATTTTCTTCGTCAAGGTTTCCCGTGGGCTCATCCGCAAGGATAAGGTCAGGGCGCAGTGCCAAGGCACGGCCAACGGCAACGCGCTGTTGTTGTCCGCCTGAAATCTCCTCTGGATAGCGCGCCAAAAGCGTCTCTAAGCCTAGGTTTTGTGACAGATGCGCGATCCAATCGCGATCATATCGACCCGCGAGCCGCGCTTGAAAGGAAAGGTTGTCACCAATGGTCAAAGCGGGGATCAGGTTGAACTGTTGAAAGACCAGACCAATCGACTGACGCCGAATGGCGGCCAAGCCCCCATCATCCAATTTCGTAATATCTTGGCCCTTGATCAGAATTTCGCCGTGATCGGGCCGTTCTAGACCTGCCACCAAGTGAAGCAGGGTAGACTTTCCCGCCCCGCTTTCCCCCGTCAATGCAAGGCTCTGGCCTGCGCCCAGTTGTAAGGACAGGTCGTTTAAGACAGTGACCCGACCTTCACCGCTCTCAAAGGATTTTGAGACATTGCGCAGTTCTAATAGCATAATTCACCCGTGAGCTGTCGTGACAAAACATAGGCCGTTTTGCCCCGTTGCACAGCGCGGCGGGCTAGCGCAGGCGCAAGGGCAGATCGAAATTATATCGTGCGGCGCTAATCCCATCTGGGGCGGGTGGATATGGGCTTGCCTCTGCCACAAAAGCCAAGAGGGCTGTGTCCAAATCAGCTTGGCCCGTGCCCGCTAGAATTCGAACATCATGAAGGCGGCCATCGGCATCAATCACAAGCCGCAAGGTTGCCGCGCCGCGCCCGCGTGGGCGGCTAGGGCTGCGTTCTAATTGACGTAAAATTCCGCTGCCCCAATGGGACATCAAGCGCATGATCACATCCTGATCTTCGCTGTTTGTGGCGGCGGTTGTGGTGGTTGGCGCGGCCTCGGCCCCACCGCTTGCGCGTGTTGCAGGGCGCGGTGCGGGGGCGGTGGGCGTTGGCGCGTTTGGAACCTCAGGTTCCAGCGCGGGTGCCGCCTCTTGCAGTTGCGGTGCCAATTCAGGACGGCGTTCGGTTAGGTTTGGCGGTGCAAGCGGTGCAATTTCTGGGCGCATGGGCGCAAGTGGGGCAGCCATCGGTGGAACGTCTGGTATGACTTGGCTGTGTTCGGGCGGCCGTGACCATTGATCAACAAGGGCCGCCAAATCTTGCGGGGCCGCGGAAAGCGACAGTTGCGCATGCCCGTGATCGCCTGCTGCTTCATCCCCGACCATGTTTTGCGGCGCCCCTGCGCCAATCCAAGTGGCAGCACCCAGATGCAGCCCAAGCGATAGGGTAAGAAACCCAAATATTTGCGCGCCAAGTCGGATCATGGGGCACCCCCTGCGCGGGTGATGAGGTCGACACGCCCCACACCAATCGCGGAAAAATCCGCCAAAGCGCGCGCCAGATCTTGGGCGGGTAAGGTGGCATCCAGCGCAAGTTTCAGGGTAAATTCAGTCTCTGCATCCCGTAACAGAGCCGATTGAAGTTCCGCCAACACTGCCTCGCGGCCCTGTTCGGCACCGTAGTGCCACAAACCATCCGCCGCGATATACAGCACCGCATCACGCGCGGGATCTGACGCTTCGGCTAAGGGTGACACGGGCAGGGTCAGTTCCACAGGCGGCTTAGCGCGTAAGGTTGCGCTGGTGAGAAAGAAGATCAAAAGCAAAAAGACGACATTGATCATCGGCACCATATCAAGATCGGCCAAGTGTCGTCTGCTGCGGCTTTGTGGGGGGATAAGTCTCATTCAATCACCGCAAGATTGTCTAAACCGCCCGCCCGCAACGCGGCCATCAAGGATAACAACTGTTGAACTGTTGCACCCGCCTCAGGACGCAGAATGATTTTTTGTGCGGCTTCTGATCCATCTTCTTGGATCAGGTTGTGCAATGCGGGGATGAGATCAGCGGCATCTATGACCTGCCCATTGAGCATTAGATGATCGGCCCCGAGTGTAACCAAACGCGGTGGGCCTTCATAAATCACGGTGGTGCTTGCGTTGGGCGTGGCGGGACGCATAGATACGGTGCTGTCGCGGCCCATTTGTGCGGCGAGCATGAAAAAAATCAACAACAGGAACACCACATCAATCATCGGCGCAAGGCTAGCCTTGCGTCTGCCGATGCGGGGTTGGTGAAAGTCTAACCTCATGCCGCGGGGCCTTTGATTGCAAAAATACGCGTGGCTATATCTTCAAAGCTGTGGCGCATTTTGTCATGGATGGTGTCGAACCATGTCAGGCACATCGCAACTGGGATCGCCACGGCCATGCCTGCGGCGGTGGTTAAAAGGGCGGCCCAAATCCCCCCTGCAAGCGTGGCAGGGTCGGCATTCCCGCCCTCAAGCTGAAGGGCTTGGAACGCGTCAATCATGCCCAAAACCGTGCCCAACAGGCCCAATAGTGGCGCAATCGTCACAACCAGTTCCAAGGCACGCAACCCTGCGCTGATCTCTTGAAGCCGCGCGCGGGCGATGCGGGCAATTTCTTCCTTTCGGCTGCTTTCATCCCAGTCGGCGCTTTCGCGCAGGCGGATCGCATCACGGGCAAATTCTGCGCGCATCCCGCTGCGCGCCGCAAGCACGGCGCTGACATCCTCACCTGCGCACCACCGCGAGATTGCCGCATCGGTGTTTTGCCCTGAGCGAAGCGCGCCAAGGCGCAAAAGCTGACTGATCTTCCACAGGATGACCGCAAGGCTGATCACAGAAAGCGCTGCAATCAACATAAGGATTGGGCCGCCTTTGAGAAGTAATTCGATCATGCCGTTGCCTCTTCGCTGAGATAGGTGTCGCAGGCTGTCCGCACAGCATCATAAACCACGCGTCCCAATGCGTGACCGATTTCTGTGTGCAGTCCTGCATAGGCGTGGTGCCGATCTTCGCCTTGGACGCAGGCCAAGGTCAGGCAATCCGTGCCTGTTCCTGTGGCAATGACGGGCGCGCCGCTGACCATGACCTCATAGCGCGCCTCCATGACGGCGGCTGTGCGCGCCTCGGCCATGATGGTCAGTGCTTCAATCATCGCGGTTTCGCTTAGGCACTGATTGAGACGGGCAGCAATGTTGATCGTGCCATACTCTTCAGGGCGGGCAAGGCGGCGGTGGCCGATGCGTTCGGCATTTGAAAGGCCAAGGGTCACCAATGCCTCTACTTTTGTCTGACCAACCACTGCCGTGTCAAAATGGTGAAAGCGGATATCACGCGAAGTTAGCATCGCAATTGCCTGATCCGCGTGGTCAAGTCTCTCATTAACTTGGCCCTCCAACCACGAGATCACATCAAAATCGGGCGGCAAATCGGCATTGCGCACCTCGCGCCACGCAATCTGTTGGGCAGAGACGAAACCGCCCCGATAGGGGGCAAAGCTGAGACAGGCATGCGGTTTGCCGAGATCCCAAATCAGCCATGGATGAGTCAGGGTCGCGGTCATTCGACAACCTCCAAGGCTTGGAAGATCAGGCCCTGTTCTGATTGGGTGATATGCGCGGTGATGCCGAAAACGCTGCGAAGATGATCTTCGGTCAACACATCCTCGGGCGGGCCTTCGGCAATTTTTTGGCCGCGATCCATGAGAATCAATCGATCACAAAACCGCGCCGCAAGGCCCAGATCATGCAGCGAGACCAGCGCGGCCTTGCCGCTTTGCGTCAGGCTTTGCAGATGCGCCAGCGTGGCAATCTGGTGACGCGGATCAAGCCCTGCAACGGGTTCATCGGCCATGATCAGCGGGCAGTTTTGTGCAAGTGCCCGCGCCATAAGCACGCGTGCCTGCTCACCGCCTGACAGCGCCGTGGCAGGGCGGGTGGCAAACCCCGTCAAATCCATTGCGGCCAAGGCGTCAGAGACTGCGGCGTGATCTTCGGCCCGTGGGGATTGCCCCGCGCCTAAATGTGGAACGCGGCCCAGCATGACCAAGGTTTCCACTGATACAGGCCATGCAATTTCGCGGGTTTGCGGCAGCCATGCGACAGCACGGGCGCGCGCATTGGCGGGCAATGCGCTCAGCGATGAGTGGCCTTGATGGGGCAAAAGTCCAAGCGCGCCACGCATCAAGGTGGTCTTTCCTGCGCCATTGGGGCCAATCAGGCCAACCAAATCGCCTGCCCGCAATTCAGTGCTGACCTGATCCACAACGGGACATTCCCCGCGATGGACAGTGAAATCCTGCAAGCTGAGACATGATGTGGTCATAGCTCGGCCCGCCTTGTGCGATAGATCAAATGCAGGAAAACGGGTGCGCCGATGATGGCCATGACCACACCCAATTTTAGGTCACGATCAGGTAAGATGATGCGCGCGGCGATATCGGCGGCCAAGACAAGTGCCGCGCCGCCAAGCGCGGATGCGGGCAAAAGCCGTGAGGGGCGTGCGCCCACAAATGGCCTAAGGATATGCGGGACAACAAGACCAACAAATCCAATCGCCCCAACCACGGATGTCGCCGCCCCTGTGCAGGCTGCGACCCCCAAGACCAAAACCCACCGCAAGCGGGTCAGGTTGATGCCCAAAGATGCGGCCGCATCTTCGCCCAAGATCAGCGCATCTAACCCGCGTGACGCGGACAAGATTAATATCCACCCCAACACCATAAAGGGCAGGGCAATGGTGATATGAGAAAAGCTGCGATCTGCCAATGATCCCAACATCCAAAAGACGATTTCAGACGTTGCAAAAGGGTTTGGCGACAGGTTCAACACAAGTGACGTCAGGGCCGCAGCTAACGCGCTGATTGCGATCCCCGCAAGGATAAGGGTAAGTGACCCACCCCGTGGTCCCGCCAAAAGCAGCAGCAGCACCACGGCAACGCCTGCCCCGAACAGGCCAAAAAACGGCAAAGCAAACATCACCTGTGCGGCCAGACCCGTTTGCAAAGTGACCACTGCCCCCAATGCGGCCGAAGAGGATACACCAATCAATCCAGGTTCGGCCAAGGGATTGCGCAGATAGCCCTGCAAGGCCGCCCCTGATAGCCCCAAACTTATCCCAACCATGATCGCAAGTAAGGCGCGCGGCAGGCGGATTTCTTGCATCACAAGGCTGACAGCATCGCCTGTGCCGTCGAAGAGTGCGGCAAGGCTATCGGCAATAGAAAACCCAGCGGGGCCGATCAAGAGCGAGGCTAAAGTCAAAAGCCCCACCATCAGGCCAAGACCTGTGAAAAGCAGTTTTTGCGACACCCCGCTCATCCCTCCATCCTCGCGCGAAGGGCGCGCAAATCTTGGATCGCGCGCAGGACGACAGGGGTGCCACAGACCCAATCCGCATTGGATTGCGTGCGCATCGCGCCAAGATGGGCGAGGGCGGGATGTGACATGACCTCTTCGGAACGGGAGTTGCCTGAATAAAGCTCGGCATGGATGATCAGATCGGGCTGCGCCAATGTTAACAATTCCAGATCAAGCCGCCCTGATCGGCTGCGCCCCATTTCTTCGGCAATGTGACGAAACCCTGCAATCGTGATGATTTCATGGCTGAGCGTGCCTGTGCCAAGGCTATAGCTGTTGGGGTAGTAAAACGCTGCACGCGGGCCAGTCGGGGCCGCGCGCAATCGTGCCAAATCTGCCTCGAATGCATCTGCCAACTCGCCCGCGCGGGCAGTTTGGTGAAGAATTTCCCCCATCTCGCGAATGCGGTCGCTGACCTGATCAAGATTGGAGACAATATCAATCTGCGCTGTGGCAATGCCAAGGCGGCGCAGCATATCCAAGACCACAGG
Source organism: Roseovarius sp. 10 (assembly GCF_033100315.1). Taxonomy (NCBI): domain Bacteria; kingdom Pseudomonadati; phylum Pseudomonadota; class Alphaproteobacteria; order Rhodobacterales; family Roseobacteraceae; genus Roseovarius; species Roseovarius sp. 10. The sequence goes on along the minus strand of NZ_JAWLVH010000003.1, from coordinate 249,367 downwards.
ATCGGAATATCGCCCCGCCACAACCAGATCAGGGCGCATGAGGAAGATTTCCTCTGCCTGCCCGTGGTTGATGGGATAGGCCCGCGCCGCCTCTGCCATAGGTGACATATTGGGATCGGTCGCAATATCGGACACCGAGATCAACTGCCCCTCATCGGCAAGCATCATGGCCAGTTGATCGGTACAAAGGTTCATAGACACCACACGCAAAGGTGCGGTTTGGGCATCGGCGGCACTGGTAACCATCAGCGCCGCCATGCAAAGCGATATGAGCCTAAAACGTGCCACGAACCCCGATATAAAATGCGCGGTCGGAAGCACCGTAACCGCGGGTGGTTTGGTATTGCTCATCTGTTAGGTTATCAATGCGCATGAACAGATCAGCACCATTGGCCAAGGTATAGGTCAGGTTAGCGTTGAGAACTGTGTAGTCTTCAAGCGGTGTTGTCGTATCAAGGCGATCAGAGACTGATTGCAGCGACAGGCCCGCAGTGGTTCGTTGCCCCAAGGGCGTGGACGCGCTCAACGATACATCATGGCGCGGCACGCGGGCGAGCCTTGCGCCATCTGCCGCGCGGGCATCTGTGGATGTATAATTCAGATCAATTTCTGCATCATTCAGGAAGATGTAAGAGAGGCCCAACTGATACCCATCGGTGCGACTTGTTCCAGGCACTTGGTTATAACCTGTGGTATATTGGATCAAATCCGTAATGCGGGTCTGAAACAGCCCTGCTTCAAAGGTTACTCTGCCCATCACGTGTTCAAATCCGATTTCAGCGGATTGACTGGTTTCTGGCTGCAAGGCGGCGTTCGCGCCAAATGGCCCATATAGCTCGTTTAATGAAGGTGCGCGGAATCCCGTGCTAAGGGAGGCGCGCAGAAGGCTTGATGGGCCCGCTTGCCATGCAATCGCAACGCGACCAGTGGTTTTTGACCCATAGTCGGAATTGTCGGTCAACCGCGCAGAGATTGAGATATCAAGGTCTGTCAGGGGTGAGGTGAGCCATTCTGTAAAAACAGAATTGCTTTCGTAATCGGCGTGGATGGGGCTTGTATTATCGGTAGAAAAATACCGCTCCGTCATGGCCTCCGCGCCAAAGCTGATCGTGTCACCATTGTCTAGCGATTGCACCCCCAAATAGGTTAGCTTCTCGCGCTGCCCCTCAAACAAGAAGCGCCGTCCAGCGGGCGCAGAGGGATCAGTGCGGGTTGTGCGCGAGGCTTCAATTCCAAATTCATGGGTGCTGCTGCCAAAATCAGCGAGCGCAAAAAGACGCGCTGCGAGCAGTTCATACTCGCTGAAACGTGCAGCGTCCCCACCAACACCGCCCGATGCGTCAAATTCAAAATTGGCATTCTGCGCCAAAACACTGGCGCCAAATGTTAGAGTATCTGTCGCCTGATACTCGCCGCGCAGGCTCAAGTCGATCGATTCAAATCCATCCGCCTCCGCGTTGCCTGCGTTCTCATCTGCGGCTGAATAGCCTTCTGTATTTGTATTGCTCAGGCTCACGGCTAAGAACCCGCGCTCAAATCGGGTTCCATAAGTCAAACCTGTGCGCATTGTTTCGAAGCTGCCCACCTCAAGATTGTAACCAATTTCGCTGCCAATTTCGTCAGGCGCATCGACTGTCGTGATGTTAACCGCGCCGCCAATGGCCCCAGAACCAAGAATTGCAGACTGTGATCCGTAGAGAACCTCAGCCGAGGCGATGCCGGAAGAGGTCAACTTTCCAAAGTCAAATTGCGTCTGCGTTGAGGACGGATCTGTCACGTCAATTCCATTGATCCGGACAGGGATATATTTGCTGTCCAAACCACGAATGCGGAGGGTTGCGCTGGTTCCGATGGGGCCTGATTGCGTTACGTTGACACCGGCCAGCGTTTCGAGAAATTCAGAGAATTGCAGACGACCTCCATTGGCCAAGTCGCGCGCGGTTAAGCGACTCACTCTAACCCCCGTCCGATCCCGCGCGACATCGGTGAGGCTTGCGGAAAAGACCAGTTCATCAAGGGTGAATACATTTTGTGCGGCCAAGGGTGTGGCGGCGAGACCTGCGCACAGCGCGGCGAGGCTCAGAGTGGAAGAGGGGCGCATTTTTGCTCTCCAATTACGAATGGGTGGCAAGGCACATGCCTTGCGCAAAAGTGAATGGTCATTGGAGGGTTGGCCCTTCCGCAGACGGCGATTTGTGCCACCACTACGGAATTGTCCGTTGCCCGCTGCGCCCACCGCGCTTGGACAGGGTGATCACCTCGGCAGGTCTCCTGACTCGCGGGTCGTTGTTTGATCGGGCCTTCCCGTGGCCCATCTGGGGCCGCAGTGGCATATGCCAATCGCACTCGCCGCTTACAGTTGCGGGGGCAGTCGCGGATTTACACCGCGTTCCCTTTTCACCCAATGTTGTCACCAACACTGAGACCGAAGCGAGATCGGTGTAACCTTTGGGGCCCTGCAACTCAAGGGTGAAAGCGACTGTCTGCCTCGGGAAAGCGGCGGCAAACTGTCTTAGGCTTAGGCGGTGGCTGCGCGCCGTTTTGGGCCGAACACGGCGGTAAGCGCCAAGATCAATCCCGAAACTGCCGCAATCATACCTGCGGCGCTGACGGAGTTCTCGAGGCCGATCCAAAGCGGGCCATATCCCGCCAAAACATATCCCAAACTTGCCGAGAGCGTGGCAAAACCCACGCTCCACATAATTTGACTGCGCAAACGATCCGTCATCAAACGTGCGGCGGCGGCGGGGCATATGAACATTGCGATCACGATGATAGAGCCCACGGCATCAAAGGCCGTGACGGCGGCCAAAGCCGCGACCATCACAAGGCCAAGACTAATGGCGCGCACGGGTAAGCCAAGGCTTTCGGCATAGCCTTCATCAAAGGTTGATAGGGTCAAAGGCCGCCAAAAGATGATTAAAAGCACCACAATCAGCACCAAAGTCAGGGCCAGACGGGGCAGTTCTGGTGGCAGGCCAGCAAGCGCCACAGGATCAAGCAGCGAGGCCCATCCCCGCGCCTCAAGCCAGATCAGGCTTTCAAGGTTTCCCATCAGAGCGTGTTCGACATCCAAATGAACCGAAGACGCGCTGCTTTGCTCGAGAAGTAAAACACCAAGCGCAAATAAGGTGGTGAAGACCACACCCATGATTGCGCCCACCTCAATGCGCGAGACACGTTTGATCACATCAATCATCACGACTGCGAAAAGGGCCGCAGCACCTGCACCCAAAAGCATCGCCCAAGCGTCTAGGGCTTGTGTCACCAAAAAGGCCAGCACGATCCCTGGCAGAACCACATGGCTGATGGCATCGCCAATCAAGGCCTGCTTGCGCAGCACCAAAAAATTTCCAGGCAGGGCGCAGGCGATTGCCGCCAAAATGCCGATGAGAATCGGCGGAAGCGAAAGGGGCACGAATTCAGCGCCGCTCATGACGCGTCCTCCAATCTTGTGTCGATATGGGCTAACTCATCGCGGGTGAAGGCGCGGGATAGGTCGCTCAACCCGTCATGGCGCGACAGAAATTCGGCATAATCGGGTTTGCTGCGCAAATAGGCCAGACGCGCCTCATCGCGCTGTGCTGCTATGGCTGCAGACTGGCCGCGTTCGGTCATCACCCCATCGGCACGCACATAACCTTCGCGCTGTAGAAGCTTGCGGGTATAGGGCTCCAGTATGCGATAGCCTTGGGCCAAGGCAAGCAAGCCCTGTCTGCGATGCACGCGGCGTTGAAATTTGCGGTGCCGCATCGCGGAGGCCAAGACCCCGCGTGCGGGCGCAACCAAAAGCGAAATGAGAAAAAATCCGGCTGCCACCAAAACGATAATGGCGCCAGTGGGCAAATCGGGGGCAAGGCTTGAAAGGCCTGCGCCAATCAGGCCCGATGCCCCGCCAATTGCGCCCGCAATGGGCCAGATATAGGCGGCGCGGTTGCTCCAGAGACGCGCGGTGACAGGGGGGATGATCAGCAAGGCAACGATCAAAATCAGACCCACGATTTTCAACCCCGCAACGGTTACGGCTAAAACCAATGCCATGGCCGCCGCATCAATCAGGGGCACGTTCAATCCCAACGCGCGGGCAAAGTTTTCATCGAACGCCGTGAGGGTCATCGCCCGATGCAGAACAAGACCCACCATGAAAACCAACGCTGCCCCGATTGCAATCATTTCAGCATCTTCACGCAGCATTGCAGCGGTTGAGCCGAGTAAAAGTTGGTCTAAGCCTGCTTGGCGGCCCGCGCTCATGTTTTGGATCAGGGTCAACATGACGACCCCCAACCCAAAGAAGCTCGACAAGACCGCCCCAATTGCGGCGTCCTCGGATAATCTTGTTCGGGATTTCAGGAAATTAACTGCCAATAGGCCAAGTGCCGCGCTGATCGCAGAGCCAAGCAATAAGCCCTCTAATGCGCGCCCAGTGCCGCCTAAGGCGACCATCACCATAAACCCCCCGCAGAGGCCAGGTAGGGTGGCGTGGCTGATCGCGTCCGATAGCAAGGCGCGTTTGCGCAGAAACATAAATGTTCCTGTCACCCCTGCGGCAACGCCCAAAACGCCTGCGCCAAACATGACCAAAGCGACATTATAGGTCAGTGTGAAGGCCATGATACCCATGTCTAATAGTGACCCGCTTCCCGCAATCGATCGATTTGCGCTGTCGCCAATCGCCCGCCATAGGCCTCTTGCAAATGTGCGGTGGTAAAGGCTTGGGCCACAGGCCCTTCTGCAATGAGGCGTGTGTTGATCATCGCGACATGGTCAAAATATGCGGTTACAGTTGAAAGATCATGATGCACCGCAACAACCGTTTTTCCCTCATCTTTCAGCTTTTTGAGAACGGCAATGATGGCCGCTTCGGTCGCTGCATCTACGCCTGCAAAAGGCTCGTCCAAAAGGTAAAGATCAGCATTCTGGGCCAAGGCGCGGGCCAGAAAGACCCGCTGTTGCTGTCCACCTGACAACTGGCCGATTTGACGATGGGCAAAGTCCTGCATCCCGACCCGTGCCAAAGCATCCTCGGCTATGGCCTGATCGTCACGGCTGATACGGCGCAGAAGCCCTATTTTCCCATAGAGGCCCATCAAGACCACATCGCGCACACTCGCAGGAAAATCCCAATCGACACTGGCGCGCTGTGGCACATAGGCAATGCGGTGGCGTTCAGAGGCCAGAGCGCGTCCGAAAATCGATACTTGCCCCGAGAGACGCGGAACGACCCCCAGCGCCGCTTTAAGTAAGGTCGATTTGCCCGCGCCATTTGGCCCGATGATGGCCGTCATTGAGCGGGGCGCCACCGTAAGATCGACCGAGAAAAGCGCGGGCTTTTCCCCATAGCTGACGCTGAGGCCGCGTATGGCCAGCGGGCTTTGCGGATCGAGGGGTTGGTCGTTCTGATGAAGCCGTAACATGGCCAATTCCTTGCCGCTAAGGGGTTAACGCGCCATTCATCCCACCTTCAGGGGCTGTGCCCCCAAGGGCGCGGGTGATGGTGGTGATGTTATGATCCAACATCCCGATATAGGTGCCTTCATAGCTGCCTTCTGGCCCCATCGCGTCTGAAAAAAGCTCGCCCCCGATGGCGACCGCGTGACCTTGGGCAGCCGCACCTTCTTGGAGGGCGCGAATATTGCGGTCAGATACAGAGCTTTCAACAAAGATGGCCCCAATTTGGCGCGCCACCAGCGTGTCGACCAAGGTTGAGATTTGCAAAAGCCCTGCTTCTGATGCGGTCGAGATGCCTTGGATGCCCAAAACCTCGAAATCAAAAGCGCGGCCAAAATAGCCAAAGGCATCATGGGCTGTGACCAGAACCCGTGCTGCTTCGGGAACGCTTGAGAGGCTGCTTTGGGCATAGGCGGCTAGGCGATCAATTTCGGCCAAATGCTGTGCGGCATTCGCTTCGAAAATGGCAGCGCCTTCGGGATATGACGCACTCAATGCATTGCGCACGGCTAAAACAACTGTGCGCCATAGGGTCGGATCCATCCAGACATGGGGGTCAAATCGATCCTCATACTCTGGATGACTGCGCAATCTGTCTTGTGGGATAGCCTCTGCCACCGCGACAACAGTGCGGGATTGCCCAAGATCAAGCAGGAGCGGCTCAAGTTGCGCCTCAAGATAAAGCCCATTCCATAGGATTAGATCCGCATTCATTAATGCCAGAATATCCGAACGGGTTTGCCGAAAAGAATGCGGATCAACGCCCGCACCCATGAGGGTCTTTAATTCGATCAAATCCCCCCCGATCTGACTGGCGGCATCTGCGATCATCCCTGTGGTAGCGACCACTTTGATGGGTGCAGATTGCGCAAGGGCGGGTGCGGCCAGAACGGGCAGCAGCATCACTGTCAAAATGCGTAGGAAACGCATGAAAGCTTCTCCAATATCGAAAGACATAGGCCCTTGCGGGCCATCATTGCCGCCACAAAGATGATATTGATAATCATTCGCAAAAAGTCAAGAAGTTGCGAATGACTCGCAACTAGTGCTTGCCCTTGCCAATTTCTTATCCTGTGCAAAAGTGAGGCGAATTCACGCAGACGAGGCGGCCATGGTTAAGATTACAGATTTCGATGATGCCTATCAAAACGGGGCCTATATCCCCGATGCAGATGGGTTCATCACACGTTGGACAGAAGCCGCAGCCAGTTTTCGCGCGACCCATCCGCCGGTCACGCATCACTATGGGACAGGCCCGCGCCAGTATTTTGATCTATTCATGCCTGATGGCGCGCCCAAAGGTCTGACTATTTTTATTCACGGTGGCTATTGGCGGCGGTTCTCGCCGCGCGAATTTAGCCATTTGGCCCGCGCCCTGCGAGACGCGGGGCAAGCCGTGGCCCTGCCGTCATACACACTCGCACCCGAGGCGCGGATTGCTCAAATCACCGATGAAATGATGCGCGCTGTTTGCCATGCGGCGGGTTTGGTGGAAGGGCCAATCCGAATCACGGGCCATTCGGCAGGCGGGCATTTAGCCACTCGCATGATGTGCGAAGGCGTTTTGCCTGACGCGGTCGCCTCTCGCGTGGTTCAGGTGATGTCAATCTCGGGCGTGCATGATTTACGGCCTTTGCTGAACACAGAAATCAACCAAGACCTGCGTTTGACCTTAGAGGAAGCCATGCGGGAAAGCCCCGCATTGTTGCTGCCGCGAAAGACCGCGCGATTCGTTGCCGCCGTGGGGGGCGATGAGCGGCCCGAATTCATCCGTCAAAATGATCTTTTGGCGAATATTTGGTATGGCGCTGGTGTTGAAATTGAAGCGATGCATCTAGCGGGCTTGCATCACTTCGATGTGATCGAGGAATTGGAGCGGCCAGACGGGCGGCTGTTGCAGCAAATCTTGGCTGATTAGCCGCGCGCGTAAAGATCAGAGACGACTGTGCGCAATTGGGCGCGTTCATCTGGGCCGAGGCGGTCTAGAAGATCGGTTTCCGCTTCTAGAGCGGCGGCTTGAAGGCGGCGGATTTCCTCATTCCCTTTTTCGGACAGGCGCACCACCAAACGGCGGCGATCCACTGCATCGGTCGAAACATTGATCATATCGAGATCTTCGAGGCGGCGCTGTGCGCGGCTGACCCGTGCGGCATCCATCGCGGTCAAAATGCACAGATCATGCGAGGAACAGGGTTGATTCTCAGGCAAAGCCATCATGATGCGCCATTCTGGAACCTGTAAATCTGCATCCCGCATCAGGTTCTGAAACAGGGCGCTTGCGATGACAGCCATTTGAAAAGGCACAAAATCCTTGAGGCTGAACTGGCGTGTTTGTGAGAAATCTTCCACTTTGCACCCAAGGCGTGAATAAGCATTTACCACTCATCTTTAGCGCGAAATACCCCGTTGGCGCAAGGAAAACCTGTAAATTAAATCTGACATATGATTGTCACAATTTAAAGACATTGGGTTACTTGTTTATTTTTGCGCTGCGCATCTCCGCCTTTGGCCGTTTGAGCCAGTCATCAACTGCGACTCTTTTGATTTATTTTCCGACTTGCGCGCCGTGCAACATAGGTATAGCAGCGCAGATGGGACACCCCTCCCCAACGAGGGGCATATATCTGTGAGGGTATCACATCATGGCTTTGACCACTCCGGCAACGCGGCCGGCTAATCCGCGTTTTTCGTCTGGCCCCTGCGCCAAACCCCCCGTCTGGACATTGGATAAACTGGCTGACGCCCCTTTGGGTCGGTCGCACCGCGCTGCGATTGGCAAGGCAAAGCTTGCTGCCGCGATTGACCAGACTCGTGAAATTCTGGGCGTGCCTGCTGACTATCGCATTGGCATCGTGCCCGCTTCTGACACAGGCGCGGTTGAGATGGCCATGTGGTCGCTCTTGGGTGCGCGCCCCTGCACAATGGTCGCTTGGGAAAGCTTCGGTGCAGGTTGGGTCAGTGATGTTGTCAAACAACTGAAACTCGATGCGACTGTTCTGAACGCCGATTATGGCCAGATCGTTGACATGGGCGCGGTCGATTATGACACGGATGTTGTGTTCACATGGAACGGCACGACCTCGGGTGTAAAGATGCCCAATGGCGACATGATCCCTGCCAATCGCGCAGGCTTGACCATTTGCGATGCAACCTCGGCGGCCTTTGCGCAGGATTTGCCATGGGACAAGCTCGATGTCACCACCTTCTCTTGGCAGAAGGTCATGGGCGGTGAGGCTGCCCATGGCATGTTGATCCTCAGCCCGCGCGCGGTTGAGCGGCTTGAAAGCTACACACCTGCATGGCCGTTGCCCAAGATTTTCCGCATGACAAAAGGCGGCAAATTGATTGAGGGCATCTTTAAGGGGGAAACGATCAACACCCCGTCCATGCTCGCCGTTGAAGATTATTTGGTCGCGCTTGATTGGGCCAAATCCATCGGTGGATTGCCTGCCTTGATGGCACGGGCCAACGCGAACGCGCAGGCGATTTTCGATTTCTGCGCGTCTCGCGATTGGATTGACAATCTGGCCGAAGATCCCGCGACACGCTCGAACACCAGCGTTTGCCTGAAATTCACGGATCCGCGCATTACGGATGGCGCAGCCTTCGCCAAGGCGGTTGCAAAACGTCTCGAAGGCGAAGGTATCGCGCTCGATATCGGGGCCTACCGAGACGCACCTGCGGGTCTGCGTATTTGGTGCGGTGCCACGGTGGAAACCGCCGATATCGAAGCCATGCTGCCATGGCTTGATTGGGCGTTTGAAACCGAAATCGCGGCGCTTTCTGCTGCGGCTTAAACCCCTTTTTCTGGCCGCAATGCGGGTGTGATCCCTGCGGCCAGACCCTTTCCCATTTCGAACATATGAGGCCCTATCATGGCTCCTAAAGTATTGATTTCCGATAAACTCTCGGATGCAGCCGTTCAGATTTTCAAAGATCGCGGCATTGATGTGACCTTTGACCCAAGCATTGGCAAAGACAAAGACAAGCTGCTTGAGGTCATCGGCCAATATGATGGTTTGGCAATTCGTTCTGCGACCAAAGTTACGGAAAAGATCATCGCGGCTGCCGATAACCTAAAGGTCATTGGCCGCGCAGGGATCGGCGTAGATAATGTGGATATCCCCGAAGCCTCGAAAAAAGGCATCATCGTGATGAATACGCCGTTCGGCAACTCCATCACCACCGCAGAGCATGCGGTTGCGATGATGTTTGCCGTTGCGCGCCAAATCCCCGAGGCCAACGCCTCGACCCATGCGGGCAAATGGGAGAAATCCCGCTTTATGGGGGTTGAGCTGACAGGCAAAACCTTGGGCGTTATTGGCGCGGGCAATATTGGGGCGATCGTCTGCTCACGTGCGCTTGGCCTCAAGATGAAGGTTGTGGCTTATGACCCGTTCCTCTCTGAAGAACGCGCCACGCAAATCGGTGTCACCAAGGTAGAACTGGACGAGCTGTTGGCGCGCGCTGATTTCATCACGCTGCATGTGCCCTTCACTGAAAAGACGGCAAATATCCTATCGGCTGAAAATTTGGCCAAAACCAAGAAAGGGGTGCGCATCATCAACTGCGCCCGCGGTGGTTTGGTGGATGAGGCTGCTTTGGCTGAATTGATTAAATCAGGCCATGTGGCAGGCGCCGCCTTTGACGTTTTCAAAGAAGAACCTGCAACCGAGAACCCATTGTTCAATCTTGAAAACGTGGTCGTGACCCCGCATTTGGGCGCTGCCACGACCGAGGCACAGGAAAATGTGGCGCTGCAAGTGGCCGAACAAATGGCGGATTACCTGCTGACAGGTGCCGTAACCAACGCGCTGAACATGCCCTCTGTGACAGCGGAAGAAGCGCGTGTCATGGGGCCATGGTTGAAGTTGGCCGAGCATTTGGGCAGTTTTGTCGGTCAGTTGACCGAAGACGCGATTGAGACAATCGAGATCACCTATAATGGCGTTGTCAAAGATATGAACCTCAAGGCGCTGAATTGTGGCGCGATTGCAGGTGTCATGAAGGCGACCAACCCTGACGTGAATATGGTGTCCGCACCGATTATCGCCAAAGAGCGCGGGATTGAATTGTCGACTGTCACACAGGATAAATCAGGTGTGTTTGATGGCTATATTCGCCTCAATGTGAAATCAGCCTCGAAAGAGCGGTCTATTGCAGGCACGGTGTTCTCGGATGGCAAGCCACGCTTCATTCAGATCAAAGGCATCAACATTGATGCCGAGATCGGTGAACACATGCTCTATACCACCAATGAGGACGTTCCAGGCATCATCGGCACATTGGGCCGCACGATGGCTGAGATGAACGTCAACATCGCTAATTTTACCTTGGGCCGTGCCTCAAAAGGGCATCAGGCGATTGCGATGCTGTATCTGGACGAACAACCCCCCGTTGCTGCGGTTGACGCACTCAAAGCGACTGGGTTGTTCCAGCAGGTGCGCCCGCTTCGCTTTAGCGCCCATTAATCTACGCCAGATATTTAGGAATTCCTGACCCGCCTCCCCTTATGGGGGGCGGGCTTTTTAACATTCTGTTCACTCTGATTTGCGAGATTGGCCTAGAGATCCATGAGGGCAAAGCGGTGACGATCTACGGATTCGGGATGGATAAAAGCCTGACGCAGGAACGGCGCTTGCGCCTTCAGGCGGAACGGTTGCTTGCCCAACGATCAGAGGAACTTTACGCGGCGCATCGCAAACTGGCCCAGCACGCCGACCATTTAAGCCATCAGGTCATCGCACAACGCGCGCGGGAACAGCAGCTTGAGGGGCGGGCTGAACGGGTGGAGGCCAAGTTGGAACTTGTCACATCCAAAGCTGAGATAGCCGAACGCCGCCTTTGGGATTCACTGCGCGCAATCACCGATGGCTTTGCGGTGTTTGATAGCGATTGGCGCATGGTCGCGGCAAATCCCGCATTTTTAGGCGCCTTTGATGGCGTGGTTGATGTGGGGCCAGGCGCCGAATATGCGGCCGTTTTGAAGGTGGCCGCTGATGAGGGTCTGGTAGATCTTGAGGGGGTGCCCCCCAGTGATTGGGTCGCCAAGATGCTTGATCGGTGGTGTCAGCCCATTATCCCTGACCAAGTTCTGCGGCTTTGGAACGGGGCCTATATCCGACTTGTTGATCGACATACGCCCGAGGGTGACATCGTGACCTTGGCGCTGAACATCACCCAAACCATGCGCCGCGAGGCCAGCTTGCGAGAGGCGCGGGATCGTGCCGAGGCGGCAAATCGGGCAAAATCGGCATTTCTGGCAAATATGAGCCACGAGTTTCGCACGCCCATGAATGGCGTAATGGGCATGACGGAGTTGTTGCGCGATACGGCACTAGACAGCGAGCAAACCCACTTCGTGGATACTATCCGAAGTTCCGCACAAGCGCTTTTGGCGGTGATTAACGATGTTCTGGATTATTCAAAAATCGAGGCGCATCGCCTTGAGATTCACAATTCAGATTTTGATCTGATCGCGCTGGTCGAGGATGTGATCAAGCTTTTGCAGGCGTCTTGTGTAGAACGCGATTTAAAGCTTTTAACTGAGATTGAGTCAGATTTTCCTAAGCTGATTCATGGGGATCCCGCCCGAATTCGCCAGATTTTGATCAATCTGGTGGGAAATGCGGTGAAGTTTACCGAAGCGGGCCATGTCCGTGTTGGCCTGTCTTGGGTCGCTGAGGGTGACGAAAACACGCCTGCGCTCACCCTATGGGTCGAGGATACGGGCATCGGTATTGCCGAGGATATGTTGGATCATATCTTTGGCGAATTTAATCAGGTTGAGGATCAAAATAATCGCCGTTTTGAGGGGACAGGCCTTGGTCTGGCGATCACACGCAGCTTGGTAACGCTGATGGGTGGGGATGTTTCGGTGACGTCAACCCTCGGTCACGGCAGCCGATTTACCGTCACCTTGCCGCTTTCCGCTGCACAGGTTGTGGTTGATGCACCGCCGATTGCCCCGATTGAGCAGGCCCCCGACCAAACCCCCGCGCTGCCCTATATTCTGGCCGCTGAGGACAATGCGACCAACCAGATGCTTTTTCGCAAACTGATCGACCCATTGGGGGTTGATTTGGTTTTGGTCGCCACGGGTGCCGCGTTGGTCGCGCAGTATGAGGCGCGCCGCCCTGATATGATTTTCACCGATGTTTCTATGCCGCAGATGGATGGGATAGAGGCCACAACCCATATCCGTGCCTTGGAAAAATCCGAAGGTCTGCCGCCCGTGCCGATTGTCGCCATGACAGCCCATGTCATGGAGGATGACCGCGCTAAGATGAGCGCGGCAGGCGTAAACCATCACATTCCCAAACCATTAAGCCGCGCTGATCTGCGCGAAGCGATGGAGATCTTTCTGCCAAAAGAGGCGGCACAAGGCTTAGGATAATCGCCAATCTCGCACGCTTGCGACAGGGCGAATAAAACCTGTTTCAACATCACGGCGATTGGTGATTGGCCCATAGGTTAAGCGTTTTGCAACGGGGCTGGCTGCATCCAACACACCCGCCCCGATCAGCAATTGCGTGATTACGGCTTCTGAGGCGCGGGTGCCGCCATCTTCGATTTTCAGGGCAATGCCGATTTTCTTTTCGGGAATGATTGCCACAAAAACGGCCTCGGCCCCTGTTTTCACCGCAACGCGGCCCCCCATCGCCGCCATCAGGTCGGTGCAGGCGCGCCCTTCACCCGCAACCAAAATGGGGTGGGTGGCCATAGCGCGATGCAGTTTTGCCATTGCCGCCTCGCGGGTCGCGCCATCAGGGTTTGCACCTGCATAACGCGCCATCGCCCGACCAAGCCCCAAAAGGGAGCAGGCAAAATTTGGTGCAGAGCAGCCATCAATCCCATAGCCTGCACTGGTTTCGCCTGTCACATCTTCAAAGGCTTCAAGAACCGCTTTTTGCACGGGATGATCAGCTTCAATATATTCGCTGCCGCCGCCCAAATGTTTGTTCAGCGTCAAGAATCCTGAATGTTTGCCCGAGCAATTATTATGCCCCTGATCTGGTGCACAGTCGCATTTGATCAAATCCTCTCGCGCGGCGCGATCATCGGGCATTTGTGGGCCACAGCGCAAATCTGCCTCTTGAAGGCCCAAATGATCCAACCATGCTGCGACCATATCCGTATGCACCTTTGCCCCATTATGGGAGGCACAAGGCAAAGCCAGCTGCGCTTGGCTCAGACCAAAGTGATCCGCCGCACCGCTTTCAATGAGAGGTAAGGCTTGGATCATCTTGCTGCTTGAGCGGGGTAAAATAATTTTGGACGGATCGCCCCACGCCCCCAAAATTGTCCCTGCATGATCCACCACAACAGCATGGCCGCGATGTTGGCTTTCGGCAAAAGGGCCGCGATGCAATTCAACGAGAATTTCCGCCGTATCATCTGGCTGGGGCATGAGCGCTTCCTTTTGATCAAGATTTTGGAGTTTCACGCGCGAAGGGCTTTCGCGGGATCGTGATTTCAGGTTATTCTGCGTCCGAGTAATGGTAAAGGCGCAATAGAAGGGATGATGGCGACATACATCTCGCGCTTGAGGCAGTAACAAGCAGATCAGGAGGCGTATCGGCAATGGCTGGTCGTAGAATAGCAGTTTTGGTGGCAGCAGCATTGGCTTTCACGCCCGCAGCCATCGCACAAGAGACATCGGATAACCGCGTTAACGCGCAAACGGATTGGAGTGTCTTTGTCCAATCTGACCCTGCCGTGTGTTGGGTTGTGAGTGCGCCGCGCGAAACCGTCAATACGCGTGACGGAAACCCAGTTTCGGTGAACCGCGGCGAAATTTTGCTGTTTGTCAGTTTCTGGCCGAATCAAGATCGCCGGTTTGAGGTATCCTTTACTGGTGGCTATCCTTTTGCCGAAAATTCCACTGTTGAGATGGAAATTGGCGATGCGTCCTATTCGCTGTTTACCCAAGGTGAGATGGCATGGGCCGCGTCCCCGCAGGATGATCAATCCATTGTAACCGCGATGAAGCGCGGCGCAGAAGCGGTTTTGACCGCTCGCTCTAGCCGCGGCACGCAGACAGAGGATACATTCTCGCTCCTGGGCTTTACCGCTGCGGTTGAGGATGCGGAAACACGCTGCCAAGGCAATTAAGCCAAACATGTTCTTTGATTTGCTTTGAGGCGGATTTGCGGCTATGTGTGCGCCGCCTCAAAGGACAATGAAAATGACCCAAGCCAGCGCCCCGATCACGCAGGATGTTTTGACCATTCCGCGCAAACTGCCCGAAACAGGCCTGACGAATATCGTTGGCCTCAGTCGTGATGCATTGCGCGCGGCGTTAATCGCAGCAGGCACGCCCGAGAAACAGGCCAAGATGCGGGTTAATCAAATCTGGCAATGGGTCTATGTCTGGGGGGCGCGGGATTTTGACGGGATGACCAACCTCGCCAAGTCTTATCGCGCTGAATTGGCAGAAAATTTTTATATTGGTCTGCCTGAAATGGTCAGCCGCCAAATCTCAAGCGATGGCACGCGGAAATATCTGGCGCGGATTGCGGGCGGCCATGAGGTTGAGGTCGTCTATATCCCCGAAGAAGATCGCGGCACATTGTGTATTTCAAGCCAAGTTGGCTGCACCCTGACATGTTCTTTCTGTCACACGGGCACGCAGAAACTGGTGCGCAATCTGACGGCGGCTGAGATTGTCGGGCAGATCATGATGGCGCGCGATGATTTGGATGATTGGCCGCGCCCAGGCGAGGCCTATGGCGAGCGGCCGCGTTTGATCTCAAATATCGTGCTGATGGGCATGGGTGAGCCGCTCTATAATTTCGATGCGGTGCGCGATGCGATGAAAATCGCAATGGACGGCGAAGGGATCAGCCTCAGCCGCCGCCGTATTACCCTTTCGACCAGTGGCGTTGTGCCAGAAATTGCACGTTGTGCCGAGGAAATCGGCTGTATGTTAGCCATCAGCTTTCATGCCACGACAGACGAGGTGCGCGATCGTCTTGTTCCGATTAACAAGAAATGGCCTATCGCGGAGCTGCTTGAGGCCTTACGGCAATATCCAAAAGCCTCAAATTCTGAGCGGATTACGTTTGAATATGTGATGCTCAAGGATGTGAACGACAGTGACGAAGATGCGCATCGGTTGATCAAGCTGATCAAAGGCATCCCCGCGAAGATCAATTTGATCCCGTTCAACGAATGGCCTGGCGCCCCCTATCAGCGGTCAGATTGGGCGCGGATCAAGCGGTTTGCAGATATTATTTACAAGGCGGGCTATGCCAGCCCCATTCGCACGCCCCGTGGTGAAGACATCATGGCGGCCTGTGGTCAGTTGAAATCTGCGACTGAACGCGCGCGCAAATCACGCGCTGAAATTGCTGCCGAGATTGGCGAAGCCTGAGGCACAAAAAAAGACGGCTCCCTGACCAGGAAGCCGTCCTTTGTTCTGCAGCCGAAGGCTAAATTAGTTTGCAGCTGCTGCTGCAAGCAAAATCAGAGCAAGAACTGGAACGAGAACGCCACCAGCAGAAGACGAAGTGTCGCCTGCGATAGTTGCGGGTTCCATTGCCGGAGCAGCGGTGCCACCAGCGAAAGCGCCAGTTGCGGCAACCGAGAGAACGGCGGCGAGTGCGAGTTTCTTCATTGTATCCTCCAAGATACGCCCAAATGCGCATTATTGCGCTTTATACGGGCACCCAAGACTGTACCTCGTAAATATGTCTATATTCAGGATTGCACGCAAAATGCAATGGAATCCGCATCTGTTCGTCTTTGCGATTTTTGTGGTGTCGTCAAATTAGCAACACTTGCGTGCCAATGCGCGCCAAATTGTAAAGTTCTGCAATATGTTCGTTATAAAGCCCAATACATCCGTTTGACGACCGCCGACCAATCTTGCGCGTGTCATGCGTTCCGTGGATGCGATAGAATTGCCACGACAGATAAAGTGCGTGTGTTCCTAATGGGTTATCTGGGCCAGGTGGCACATAATCGGGCCATTCTGGGTTGCGTTCCTTCATGGCTGGGGTCGGGCTCCAATCGGGGCCTTCGACACGGCGCACCACCTCCGTGCGACCACGGCGGGTCAGGTCTTCGCTCATTGGAACCGATGTCGGATACAGCCGATAGATAGATTGATCGGCGCTCCAGAAGTGCAGTGCGCGCGAGGTCAAATCCACCAAAATCGCCCCGTTTTGGGTATTGGTGAAATAGGGCCGCCAATCCAAGGTCCGAAAACTAGAGATATTTCGTGGCACAGAATGCGAGATATCCGCTTCAATTTCGGTGCTATCCGCAAGGCTTTGCGCCAAGGCGGGATTACCTGCGCTCAGCGTCAATGCGCTTGCGCCAAGCCCCACCATAAATGGCCTTCGTTTCATAGGCTTTGACTTTGCCATGATGCTCTACCTCTTGCGAAACTGCTTATTTATATTTTAGGTATGATTTACTTCTATTTTTGCAATTTTGCAATTTCGAGATCGCATTTGTGACCAATGTCGCGCTTTTGCGAAGCTTGGGATGATTAAAAGGCCGCAGGCGTGATGCGAATAATCTTCCTCATGGGGCTGACAGTGTTGGTTGCGGGCTGCCAAATTGGTGCGCCCACGCGGCCTGACCCAAACTCGGTGCGGATTTATCGGCTCGATCAGGCGGATCGCGCTGAAGTGCAGTTTCGGGTCTTGGACGCGGTCAATCTTCTGCGCGCCTCCGCTCAAGCCCCTGCGCTCGGGCTTGATAGTGGGTTGATTGCAGCCGCATCGACCCATGCCCGCGATATGTCTGTGCAAAATCGACCATGGCATTTTGGCTCGGACGGCTCATCACCCATAGATCGCGCAAGGCGCGCGGGTTATGCGGGGGCGGTTTTGGGTGAAAATATCTCGGAAACCTATGAAGGCGAGCTTGAAACCCTGCGGGCATGGATGGCGCAGCCTGACACAAGGGCCGTCATTCTTGACCCAAGTGGCCGCGACTTGGGGCTTGGGTATTTCCAAGAAGATGCTGGAAAAATTTGGTGGGTGCTCATGGTCGGTGACAGCCGCCGCGCGGCCTTTGGCCCCCGTGGGTGACGGATCACGGATAGATGTCAATCGGTGTGCGTAGGTTCACCATTGAATAAATCTCACGCATTTCGGCGTTTGAGACAGCAATACACCCCGCCGTCCAATCATTGCGAAACATCACGCTCGCCGGGGTCCCGTGGATGAAAATATCGCCCCCAGGTGATCGCCCACGCGCGCGCGCGAAGGCGCGGTCTTGGGCGTTCGGATAACTTAGCCCGATTGACAGGTAAAAGGCTGAGTTGGGATTGCGGCGGTCGATGTAATATCGCCCTTCTGGCGTGCGACCATCGCCTTCGAATTGCTTATGCCCTTCGGGTGCAAAGCCCAGTTCCACATCATAGCTGCGCAGCACTTGGTCATTATGCAAGAGCGTCAATTCGCGCTCGTTTTTGTCGAGGACAATGCGCGTTACCTCAGGGCCTGTATAAGTCGGAATTGTTTTTGACACGCACCCGCTCAGGGCAGTGGCAAAGACAAACACGATAAAACCGCGGCGTATACTCATGACGGGCCTGAAATATGAAAAGCTGCTCTTGTGGCTGCGCATACTTGAATTTGGGCGCTCGCAAAACTGAAATTTTGCGCGCTAAAGATTACCCGCCTGCCGCAAGAATGGCCTTTAGCCCTGATTTATAGTCGGGATAGAGCCATGAAAGGCCAAGATCAGCTTTCACATGGTCATTCTTGACCCGCTTATTTTCTGAATAAAAACTGGCTGCCATCGGCCCCAAATCGGCGTGTTCAAACGCGATTGCAGGTGGAATTGGCAGGCCCAGTAACTCGGCCCCATAGGCAATCACATCTTCGGGAGGGGCGGGCATGTCATCGCATATATTGTAAACAGCCCCGCGCTTTTGCGCCGTCATCGAGGCCTCTAGCGCCATCGCGATATCCTCAACATGGATCCGTGAAAACACTTGTCCCTCTTTGATAATGCGCCGCGCTGTCCCGTTTCGCAGTTTTTCAAACGGGCCACGATGGGGGCCATAAATTCCTGCCAGACGGAAAATATGTAACGGCGCCTTGGTTTGGCGGCAAACGGCGGCCCATTCGCTTTCTGCCGCAACGCGGGCGCGTCCGCGATCCGTGTTGGGGGTGAGCGGGCTGGTTTCATCCACCCACGCCCCCCCGTGATCGCCATAAACGCCCGTGGTCGACAGATACCCAATCCATGCTTTTTCATCCAAGCAAGGTGCAAGCGCCCCGCCCCATGCGCCCAAAACAGGATCGCGCCCGCCCTCAGGGGCAATGGATGATAGAATATGAGTGGCACGCGCGATATCGGCAGAGAGATCATCACGCCCCCAAACCCGTGCAGATAACCCCCGCGCGCGCAGTGCCTCGGCCTTTTTGGGGTCGCGGGTCGTGGCGATAATCTCCCAGCCTTGTGGCAGCAATCGCCGTTCAAGCGCGCTTGCGCTATAGCCGTGGCCAAAAGACAAGAGGATCATGGTCGTTGCTCCAAAGCCCATTTGGCGGCATCCGATACGGCCGCGTCAGGATCATCCACCAAACTGCGCGCCATTTCAATCAAGCCTGCATCGCCGCTATTGCCAATTGCATAAAGCACATTGCGCACAAACCGATCCCGCCCAATGCGTTTGATCGGTGATCCTGAAAACCTATCGCGGAACCCTTGATCATCAAGCTGCACCAACTTCGCTAAATTGGGTGCGCGCAGATCATCGCGCGGGGCATAGCGCATCTCGGTCGCTGTTTGAGCAAATTTATTCCAAGGGCAAACGGCCAGACAATCATCGCAGCCGTAAATACGATTTCCCAAAGCGGATCTCAGGTCAGGATCAATCGGGCCTTTATGTTCGATTGTGAGGTAAGAAATGCACCGCCGCGCATCCAATTGGTAGGGCGCGGGGAAGGCTTTTGTTGGGCAAATATCAAGGCAGGCTGTGCAACTTCCGCAATGGCTGACGTCTGGGCTGTCTGGTTCGAGAGGAACCGTTGTGAAAATGGCACCCAAGAAAAAGAAATTGCCCAAATCCCGCGCCAAGAGATTGGTATGTTTGCCCTGCCACCCCAGCCCTGCAGCCTGCGCAAGGGGTTTCTCCATCACGGGGGCCGTATCAACAAATACCTTGATCTGATGGTCTTCGCCTGCTTGTTCCAGCAGCCACCGCCCGAGGCGTTTAAGCCGTTTCTTGACCACATCATGATAGTCTTTGTTTTGCGCATAGACCGAAATCGCAGCGCGGGATTTCTCTTGCAAAATCGCAAGCGGGTCATGGTTTGGCGTGTAAAGATCAGCCAACATGATCACCGATTTCGCTTCGGGCCAAAGCACGCTTGGATCAGAACGCCACGCAATGCGATCTGCCAACCATCCCATTTGGCCATGATGCCCTGCCGCCACAAACGCGTGCATGCGCGCCCCTGCTTCAGCGATATCTGTGGGTCGACAAACACCAATTTTGGCAAAACCTATGGCTTTGGCCTCGGTCGTTAGGGTCTGCTTCAGCGCGCTCAAAAGTCCAAATTCGCGTAATGGGGCGGCTGCGGGAAACCCGAGATTTGATCCGCCAAAATGGAACGGAATGCAGGACGCGATTTGACCTTTGCATACCAGTCTTTGACGATCTCAGATCGGTTCCAATCCACATCTGAGATGTAATCAAGACAGGATAGGTGCGCCGCTGCGGTGAAATCGGCCAAGGTCATGCGATCTCCCGCCAACCAACGGCGATGATCTAGCAGCCATGCCATGTAATCCAGATGGAATTTGATCTGGCTTGCGCCAGTTTTGACCGCCCGCCCATCAGGGTATCCCGCGCGCATCAGCTTTTTGTTCACGCGTTCATAGACGAGGTTCTTGGTCACATCATGGTGGAATTTATCATCAAACCAGAAACACAGGCGGCGCACTTCGGCGCGGGCTTTGATGTCTTCTGGGATCAGTTCTGGCTCAGGATGTTTTTCCTCGAGATATTCGCAAATGGCTTGGCTTTCACTCAGGAAGACGCCGTCAATCTTGAGAACGGGCACCTTACCTGCAGGGTTGCGGCGCAGGTGATCCGGGCTGCCTTCCCAATAGCGTTCTTCCACCAATTCGACTTCGATTTTTTTCTCCGCCAGAACCAAGCGCACTTTGCGGCAAAAGGGCGATAGGGCGAAGTGGTAGAGGCGCGGCGTGTTCATTTGGGTTTTGCTCTAACTCATTGGTCGCGAGGGTTTTGCCCTGTCTGGGTGGGGAATTCAATTCGCAAAGCAATCATCGCGCCCATCATTGGCGATGGTCGCCGCCCCATCGGTAATGCTTGCAGCGCGCTCCAACAGCCATGGGGAGGGGTTTGCAGCAGATCGATCCTTTGGCGCTGGCAGAACCGCTGCGAGGCGCGCGGCTTGTGCCAATGTCAAATCAGCGGCACTCACCCCAAAATAATGCTGTGCGGCGGCCTCTGCCCCGAAAATGCCCGCATCAAATTCCGCGATATTGAGATAGACCTCTAACACCCGCGATTTTGGCCAGATCAGCTCGACCACGGGGGTCAGTGCCGCTTCAAGCGCCTTGCGCCCCCAATTTCGGCCATGCCACAAAAACGCATTTTTCACAGTTTGTTGGCTGAGCGTGGATGCGCCGCGCTGTGCGCCATCTGAAATTGCGTCACGAATTGCGCTCATGTCGAACCCCCAATGGGCGCAAAAATTTGCATCCTCTGCCGCGACCACGGCTCTTTGTAAATTTGGGGAAATCTCTTCTAGCGGGCGCCATGTCTGGTCGATTGTGCCGATGCGCCGTGCCTCGCTGATCATATAGGCCGTGGTTGGCACAGGAAGAAAGCGATAAGCAATGATCCACAGCAGCACTAGAGCGACCGCCGAAAACCCGACACGCCAAAAAACGCGACCCACGCGCTGCGTCAGGCCACGATCCTCGTGGGATTTTTTATCTTTGCGTTTGCGGGCCAACCTGCTTGCTCTGCCAATTTATCTGGTTTTTGACAAACTACGCGGATCAGCCCGCAAGGTAAAACGGTTTTACCTTGTCCCGTCTGGTGGAAAACGCCTTAGCAGGCCTTACAGGTCTTGATGCCCAAGATCGTATAAAGAGGGCAATTGCCCACCAAACCTGTCAAGAGAGGCACCAGACCCACCCAACCCCAAGCGGTTTGTGGGCCAACAAATACAATGGCAATAAGAGCCACGCCTAAGATCACGCGAAGCGCGCGGTCGATCATCCCAGCATTGCGAGTCATATCTAAACTCCTTTCTATAGCCGATGACAGATCATCACATACTGGCCCCTGATGGTCTGTGACCATGTCACATGCGCTGGTTTGCTTGACTTGTGCTGTGAAATCAGGCCATGCCGCAGCCATGAGCAAAGAGAATACACCAAAGCCAAGCAAAGATGCCGCTGCCAAGCCTAAGCGCGCGCAGGATGTTTATACGCTTGTTGTTGAACTGGGTCGCCGCGAGGGGGATGGCCTGCCTACCAGCGCAACGGGGGCGGGGCTGTTGTGCTACGCGTCAGGCGTGGACGAGGCCGAAGCGGTGCGCGAGACGGTTGCCGTGCTGAAAACGGCGGATATGAACCCGCTTGAGGTCACGGGCTATGGCACCTTGACCGAACGCGAGGCGCAGGGGCTTGAGATTGATGAAGAAGAACGCGCTTTGATGATGCGCGCTTTGGAAGAAAACTCGGTCATAGTCGCGCAGATGACACCCTATTTTGCCGAGGATGATGAGACATGAGCGAGGAAGACCTTAACGCGCGCCACAAGGCAAAGATGCAGAAGATTAAGGCCGCGCGCGATCGTATGATGGCGGAGAAAAAGCGCGAGAAGAAAGGTCTGGTGATTGTTCATACAGGCAATGGCAAGGGCAAAAGCTCGTCTGCTTTTGGGATGATTATGCGCTGCATCGCCCATGGGATGCCTTGCGGTGTCGTGCAATTCATCAAAGGCACATGGGTGACAGGCGAAAAGGAATTCCTGCGCAAACATTTCGCGAATGAATGCAAGTTTGTTGTGTCGGGCGAAGGATTTACGTGGGACACCCAAGACCGCGAGCGCGATATTGCAGCGGCGCGTGCGGGTTGGGAAGAAGCCAAAGCGATGATCAAAGACCCCAATATGTCATTGGTTGTTCTAGACGAGATCAATATCGCTCTGCGCTATGACTATCTTCCGATCCTAGAGGTGGTAGAATTTTTGGTCACAGAGAAGCCAGAAATGACCCATGTTGTTTTGACGGGTCGCAATGCCAAGCCCGAATTGATTGAGATTGCCGATCTTGTGACCGAGATGACCGAGGTCAAGCATCCATTCCGTGAGCAAGGTATTGTTGCGCAAAAAGGCGTGGAGTTCTAAGGCCTTATGCCCGCTGTCATGATCCAAGGCACAGGGTCGAATGTGGGCAAATCATTGCTTGTCGCGGGGCTGTGCCGTGCTGCGCGCAAGCGTGGGATCAATGTCGCGCCGTTTAAGCCACAAAATATGTCGAACAATGCGGCTGTCTGCCCTGAAGGGGGCGAGATTGGTCGCGCACAGGCGGTGCAGGCTGAGGCCGCAGGTCTTGCGCCTCATGTTGATATGAACCCTGTTTTGATCAAACCCGAAAGCAGCACAGGCGCGCAGATTGTGGTGCAAGGCGCGCGTCTGACCCGCGCCGAAGCGCAGGATTACCAAGGGTTGAAGCCGCGCCTCTTGGCGGCCGTGCAAGACAGTTTTGCGCGGCTGTCCGCGCAGCATGATCTTGTGATTGTCGAAGGGGCAGGCAGCGCTGCCGAGGTCAATTTGCGTAAAGGTGATATCGCCAATATGGGTTTTGCCTGTGCTGAAAATATCCCCGTGATCCTCGCAGGCGATATTGATCGTGGTGGGGTGATTGCACAGATCGTTGGGACGAAAGCCGTATTGGACGACCAAGATCGCGTTCAAATTGCGGGGTTTATGATCAACCGCTTTCGGGGTGATCCGCGCCTCTTTGATGAGGGATATCGCTATATTGCCGAGCAAACAGGATGGCGTGGGTTTGGAGTGGTGCCTTGGTTTGGCGATGCTTGGAAATTACCCGCCGAGGATGGCGTAGATCTGGGCAAAACCCCGACCCATGATGGCGCGTTTCATGTTGCGGCCCTCGCATTTCCACGGATTTCGAATTTCGATGATCTTGATCCGATTGCCCAAGACCCCAAGCTGCGCCTCACTTGGGTTGAAGCGGGGCGTGTGATTCCAGCGGATGCTGATTTGGTCATCCTGCCTGGATCAAAAAGCACGCGGGCCGATTTGGAATTTTTGCGCGCGCAGGGTTGGGATGTTGATCTGGCCGCGCATCGGCGGCGCGGCGGCGCGATCTTGGGCCTATGTGGCGGCTATCAAATGCTTGGCCGCAGGATCAGCGACCCTGAGGGGCTTGATGGCGCGGTTGGGGTGACTGACGGCTTGGGTCTGTTAGAGATTGAAACCCTGATGCGACCCCAGAAGCGTCTGGCGCTCAGTGCGGCGCACCATGTTCCAACGGGGGCCGCCGTTTCGGGCTATGAAATCCATATGGGCGAGACCTCAGGCCCTGATTGCACCCGTCCCTTTGCTGCTTTGGCCGGTCACAACGATGGCGCGATAAGTGCCGATGGGCGGGTAATGGGCAGTTACCTGCACGGGCTTTTCCAAGAGGACGGGTTTCGCACCGCGTTCTTCGCGGGTCTTGGTGCCGAGATTAGCACGGGCGGCTATCGGGCGCAGATCGGTGCAGTCTTGGATGATTTGGCACAGCATCTGGAGACGCATTTGGATGTTGATGCCATTTTTGATCTGGCCCGCTAAGCCATCATGGCCCGCGCCTCATAGCTGCGCAGTGGCATCCGCACCAATTCGCCATAACCCGCGCCACAGCTCTCTTGCAGGGCAGGAAAGAGGTCGAACAATTCGGCGCGGATCGCATCATC
The DNA here is from genome assembly GCF_033100315.1 of Roseovarius sp. 10. Taxonomy (NCBI): domain Bacteria; kingdom Pseudomonadati; phylum Pseudomonadota; class Alphaproteobacteria; order Rhodobacterales; family Roseobacteraceae; genus Roseovarius; species Roseovarius sp. 10. Next base: position 224,980 of record NZ_JAWLVH010000003.1, on the reverse strand, counting down.
AAATTCGGGCAAGACCTGTTTTCCGGGGTAAAAGCTTTCGGTCAAAAGCCCCTCGGATGTGATGATCTGGTGGTGGTCAAACAGGATGTGAAAATATTCCACATCCCCGCCTTCGCGGCGATAGATCGTGACATCATTGATCAAATCTTTGGCCGCAACCAAGACCTCCTCCTCGCCGAACATTAATTGTGCGCGAATATCGCGCACAAGCACACGGTGTTGGGGCGATAATACCAGCGTGCCGTGAAACCCAAGGCTGCCTTCCTCAATGACAATCGGGGCGTGATTGCCGATCGCTGGCACTTTGCGGCTGCCAATCCAACGGATTGGCTGCGGGCCATCGTCATGGGTTTCGACCATCATACCGACCCTTAGCTTTTCAATCGCAATATCCCCTTCGGTCGTTCTGATTTTTGTGCCGCGGGCGAAGCAAGGCACAGTGGTGATTGTGACAAAGGCGGTGTCGGTGATGCCGTCTGAATTGGTCGCGGTATAGGTGAAATTGCGGATAACTGTGTCACCCGCGGGAAGGGCGGGTGCTGTGACCGACAATTTGCCATCGGGCAAGAGTGTGATCTGATGACCAGAGGCAAGGGTTATTGTTTCCCCCGCGCGAATGTCTTGGCCGTTGATTTGGGTGACAGCCATTGTTGCGCTGTCATTGGCCAAAACATCTAAAGTGCTGGTTGCGCGCTGTGCGATGCGCAGGCTGTCATCAGCACTCAGCGCCATGCCTTGAATACTGCCACCCGCGATGAGGATTGCTGAATCAAGGGTTGGATCACCAACATCGGTGATGCCAATTTTGAGCGTATTGATCGCACCGACCGAGACAGGAAAACTCACGCGAAGCGTGGTGGTGAACCCATCCATTTCGGTATTATAGGTGCCGCTGGCATTGTCGATGTAGAGCGTGCTGTTAGAGTTGTCAGAAACAGAATTGATTGAGGCCAAGGTAAAGACAGGGGACGTGACTTTGGTGCCGTTGATCCAAATGCCGACCGGATCATTGAAGATCGAGCCTACAAATTCGGGATATTCTTCTGAGGCGAAGGTAAATTGCAGCGACATTTGCGCATTGTCGGGGATAAAATCCACCTCCAAGATACTTGCGTCATATGTGCGCCGCGCGGCGATGGTTTCAAAATCGGTATCACGCCCGCCGCCCGTTATGCCTGTCGTATCAAGGGATTGGTTGGTGGCCCCCGAGCCATTGGTTAAATCGCTGACAAAGCCCGTAGACAGAACAACGCCCGTATCGGATGGGGTCAGGCGCGATGAGGTGCTGTCACCCCCCATCCAAATCGCTGACGAGGCATTATTGCCATAATAGCGGGCATCCACGATGGAAACGTCATCGTGGAAGATGGTATACGCCATCCTGAGCGCAGATGCGCCTGTATTGAGCGCCAGTTCTTGTGCGCTTTCCATACCCCTAGCCCATGCCCCGTGCCAAGGCATGGTAAATTCAGGCAAATCAGGCGCCCCTAAGCACCTTCATGTTCGTCTGATTTACAGCGGATTTTCCGCTCGGCCTGCCTCGGCTTATTGTTATTGGTATGATGCTATCACAAAATTATCTCTATTGTTAATATATTTATGCGATGCGCCCTGCAATTCTTCTGCATATAGTGGTTTGACCAAGATATCGGTTTTCTGTTTGTCTCTTGGCCAAGGGGCGCGTAACCCTAGCGCCTGATGCCTTTGGAGAAATCGGATATGGCCGACACCCGCCTTGATCCTGTTCTATTGACCGCAGATTTGCTGCGTTGCCCCTCTGTCACGCCAGAGGAGGGCGGCGCATTGGTGCTGTTGCAAACTGTGTTAGAGGCGGCAGGGTTTGAGTGCCATCGCGTAGATCGAAATGGCACAGCAAATCTTTTTGCACGCTTTGGGCCCAAAGGTCATGCGCGCAGTTTTGGCTTTAATGGACATACCGATGTTGTGCCAATTGGGGCCGAAGCGGATTGGAGCCACCCGCCCTTTGGCGCGGTGCGCGAGGGGGATTGGCTTTATGGGCGTGGCGCGACCGATATGAAATCGGGCGTTGCGGCCTTTGTCGCGGCTGCGGTCGATATGGTGCAAACCGCCCCGCCTGATGGCGCGATTATTCTGGCCATTACGGGCGATGAGGAAGGCCCCGCCACGGATGGAACAGTGGCGCTTTTGGAGTGGATGGAGTCTCAAGGCGAAGCGATGTCGGTTTGCCTTGTGGGCGAGCCAACCTGTCCAGAAACCTTGGGCGATATGATCAAAATCGGGCGGCGCGGGTCAATCAATGCGCAGATTACAGTGGCGGGGAAGCAAGGCCATGTCGCCTATCCGCATAAGGCGCAAAATCCAATGCCTGCCATGGCCGCGCTTGCGGATCGTCTGTCGCGCCATGTTCTGGATGAGGGGACAGCGCATTTTGACCCGTCCAATCTACAAATTACGGCGATTGAGACAGGGAATCCCGCCAGCAATGTGATCCCTGCACGCAGTGAAATGCGGCTTAACATTCGTTTTAATGATTTGCATTCAGGCGCATCTTTGGATGCATGGTTGCAACGTGAATGCGCCGAAGTTGCGGCTGTGCATGGCGTTCAGATTGCCTGCGAAACCCGTATTTCGGGCGAGGCGTTTTTGACCGAGCCTGGCGCGTTCTCTGACCTGATCGCGGCGGCAGTGGCGCAGCACACTGGACGACAGCCCGTTTTGTCGACCACAGGCGGCACATCGGATGCCCGATTTGTGCAGCGCCATTGCCCCGTGGTGGAATTTGGTCTTGTCGGCCATCGGATGCATGAGGTTGACGAGCGGGTATCTTGCCAAGATATCCAAGGCCTGACCGTGATCTATTCCGACATTTTGCGCCGCTATTTCGAAGGCTAAGGCTGGCCTCAAAAATCCCTCTCGAAAAAAGAACAAAACGTGAATATCTTTGCGGTATGGGATTCGCAGAGCTTGCCGCATTGTCAAATTTTTCTTTTCTTCAGGGTGGATCGCATCCTGAAGAATATGCTGTGCGCGCGGCGGATTTGGGGCTTCATGCTTTGGCGATTGCCGATGTGAATTCGGTTTCGGGCATCGTGCGGGCGCATAGCGAATTGCGCCGTATCGCGCGTGAGATTGCGGCGCGGCGCGCGGCGGATGCTGATTTGCACGGGCCACCGCGCCCCGCCCATATTCCCCCCGCCCCGCGCGCACCAATTTTCACCTGTCCGCGGCTTTTGCCTGCCGCGCGATTGGTTTTCCCTGATGGGCTAGAGATTGTTGCCCTCGCCCGCACGCGGGAAGGTTGGGGAAATCTGTGCCGTATTCTGTCCAAAGGTCAGTTGCGCGCAGAAAAAGGGCAGTGCTTGCTTGCTCTCGAGGATTTGCTGTCGCATGCGGCAGGGCTGGAATTGGTTGTGCTCAGTGATCGAAACGCCCATTTCCCACCGCATCATGCAGGGGCTTGGCATAATGCGCTGCCCCAATTGGCGGCGCGGTTCGCGGGGCATATTTGGCTTGCCCTTACCCCCTATTATGACGGGCAGGATGCATTACGTTTTGCCGCGATTGCACGGCGGGCAGAGGCGCTATCCCTGCCGCTTGTGGCCTCTGGTGCGCCGATGATGCATCACGCCCGCCGCCGCCGTTTGGTGGATGTCCTTAGCGCCATTCGGAAAGGCATTCGTTTGGTTGATCTCGGACGTCATGCGCAGGTCAATGCCGAACAGCGGTTGCGCAGCTTGTCGCAGATGCGCCGCTTGTTTCACGATTATCCCCGCGCTCTTGCGGCAACGCGCTTGATCGCGCGGCGCTGCCAGTTTCAACTGGATCAATTGCGCTATGAATACCCATCCGAGATTTCTGATGGCGAAACCCCACAGTCCCGCCTTGAACGATTGGCGTGGAAGGGGCTTGCATGGCGCTACCCAAGGGGCATCCCTGAGCGTGCGCAGACCCTCATGACCCATGAATTGGCGCTGATCGATAAGCTTGGTTATGCGCCCTATTTTTTGACAGTGCATGATATTGTCGCTTTCGCGCGCGGGCGTGGGATTTTGTGCCAAGGGCGTGGGTCTGCGGCCAATTCCATCACGTGTTATGCTTTGGGCGTGACCTCTGTATCTCCTGAAATTGGCACGATGGTGTTCGAGCGATTTGTCTCGGAGGCTCGTGATGAGCCACCCGATATTGATGTTGATTTCGAGCATGAACGCCGCGAGGAGGTGATCCAATGGATTTACGCCCGCTATGGTCGTCACCGCGCAGGGATTTGCGCCACAGTGATCCATTATCGCGGCAAGCGTGCCATTCGTGAAGTTGGCCGCGCAATGGGTTTGAGCGAAGATATCCTATCCGCGCTTTCAAGCCAGATTTGGGGATCATGGGGGTCAGGTGAATTGCAGGATGCCCGACTGCGCGAAATCGGTCTTGATCCTGATAACCCGCATTTGCGCTTGGTGATGGATTTGGTGGGTCAGATTATCGGCTTCCCCCGCCATCTCAGCCAGCATGTGGGGGGCTTTGTGATTACCGAAGGGCGGCTTGATGCGCTTGTGCCCATAGAAAATGCCACGATGGAGGATCGCACCATCATCGCATGGGATAAGGATGATATTGACGCCTTGGGCATTTTGAAGGTCGATGTTTTGGCCTTGGGAATGCTCAGTTGTTTGCGCAAATCCTTTGATCTTTTGCGGGGTCACTATGGGCGGGATTTTGATCTGGCCACCCTGCCCGCCGAGGATGGCCGCGTCTATGATATGCTGTGCAAAGCAGACAGTCTGGGTGTGTTTCAGGTGGAATCGCGCGCGCAGATGAATTTTTTGCCGCGTATGCGCCCACGTTCTTTCTATGATCTGGTGATCCAAGTGGCGATCATCCGACCTGGGCCTATTCAGGGCGATATGGTGCATCCCTTCATTCGCCGCCGCAACGGGGAGGAGGCGGTGGAGTTTCCCTCTGATGCGTTGGGCGCTGTGCTGCGCAAGACCTTGGGCGTGCCCTTGTTTCAAGAACAGGCAATGCAAATCGCAATTGTCGGGGCCAGTTTCACCCCGACCGAGGCCGATGCGCTGCGCCGTGCCTTGGCCACGTTCAAGAAAAAGGGTCATGTCTCGGAATTTCGGGCGCGGTTTTTGCGAGGCATGCAGAATAACGGATATGACCCCGATTTCGCTGCGCGCTGTTTTGCGCAGATCGAAGGGTTCGGCGCCTATGGTTTCCCTGAAAGCCATGCCGCAAGTTTCGCGCTTTTGGTTTATGCCAGCGCATGGATCAAATGCCATTACCCTGCCGTTTTTGCCTGCGCTTTGCTAAACAGCCAACCGATGGGGTTCTATTCCCCTGCACAGATTGTGCGTGATGCACAGGCGCATGGGGTGGAGGTGCGACCTGTCTGTGTCAATCTCAGCGCATGGGATCACACGCTCGAACCAGATGGGACAGGCGCGTTGGCACTAAGATTGGGGCTGCGGCAGATCAGAAGCCTGTCCGAGGAGGACGCGCATTGGGTCATTGCTGCGCGTGGCAACGGCTATCTGAGCCCGCGTGATTTATGGCGTCGTGCGGGTCTGTCGCAAAAACCTTTGCGGGCCTTGGCCGAGGCAGATGCTTTTGCCGCGCTTGGGTTTGATCGCCGCGCGGCACTTTGGGAATTGCGCGGGCTTGGCCCTGCACAAGATTTGCCGCTTTTTGCCCGTGATCTTGAGGGCGAGGCGCATAACGAGGCCGCGCCAAATTTGCCACAGATGACCGAAGGTGAAGCCGTGATCGAAGATTATGCGAGCCTGCGGTTGACGTTGAAACGTCACCCCGTTGCGTTTTTGCGTGGAAAACTGAGCCCAAATTGGGTGGCGCGCTTATAGGCCAAATTTTGTGGCGTGTTCGCCCACAGATTTCATCACCCGCACCAATTCTTGGCTGATACCAGGCTCAGACAGGGCATGGCCTGCAGCCTTGACCATCTGCAAACGACCCGAAGGCCAACGCGCGGAAAGGCTATAGGCGGATTGGGGTGGACAAATCATGTCATACCGCCCCTGCACGATCACGCCGTGAATATGGGCGATGCGATGCATATTCTTTAAAATCTGCCCGTCTTCTTCGAGAAAGCCGCGATTGACGAAATAATGGTTCTCAAGCCGCGCGAAGGCGCGGGCGTAGTCGGCGGGGCAATCGCCCCCTTGGCCATCGCTTTCGATAGACGCCAATGCGTTTTCCCATGCGGCCCAAGCCCGCGCATAACGGGTTTCCACCATCATATCGCCTGAGAAAAGGCGGCGGTTATAGGCGGCAATTAAATCGCCGCGCTCATCTTCGGGGATCAGCGAGACAAAGCGCTGCCATTGTTCTGGCCAGAATTGACCCGCACCGCCGCCATAAAACCAATCCAACTCGCGTTGCATCGACAAAAATACACCGCGCAAGGCCAAATAGGCCACGGATTGCGGATGGGTTTGCGCATAGATCAAGGCAAGGGTCGCACCCCAAGAGCCGCCAAATACGGCCCATTTTTCAATGCCAAGCGTATTGCGGATGCGCTCAATATCTTCGACCAGATGCCATGTGCTGTTGCCTCGGATAGCCGCATGGGGCCGCGAGCGGCCACAGCCGCGCTGATCAAACAGGATAATTCGCCAGACCGAAGGGTCAAAATAGCGCCGCATGGCAGGGCTACACCCGCCGCCAGGGCCACCATGCAGCACCACAACGGCAGGGCCGTTTGGGTTTCCGCATTGCTCCATATAAATCTGGTGACCTTCGCCAACATCCAACATTCGCTGATCGAACGGGTCGATCGGCGGAAAGAGATGCTGCACTGCGCGCTTTTGGCCCGTGAACTTATCCATAAGCTTCCTATATAGGACGTAAGACCCAACCTAACAGTCCCAAACCCCTTGGCAAGGCTTTGAGCATAGAATGACGGACAAGACTGGCACAATTGACCCTGCGGAAATCGCAAAATTCGAGGCGATGGCCGCCGAATGGTGGGATCCAAACGGGAAATTCCGACCGTTGCACATGATGAACCCTGTGCGGCTTGACTATATCACGCGCCAGATCGCGGCCGAATTCGGGCGGGATCTAACGGCTGAGCGACCCTTTGAGGGGCTGCGTCTCTTGGATATTGGCTGTGGGGGTGGGCTTCTATCTGAACCCATGGCACGGCTTGGCGCTGATGTGGTGGGCGCAGATGCGGCTGAGCGCAACATTCCTGTGGCACGGGTTCATGCCGAGCAATCAGGCCTGACGATTGATTATCGCCACACAAGCGCTGAGGCCCTTGCCGCAGCAGGCGAGCAATTCGATGTCGTCCTCAATATGGAAGTGGTTGAACATGTGGCCGATCCGCAGGCCTATTTGACTGCTTGCCATGATTTGCTGAAATCAGGCGGGCTGATGCTGTGCTCAACCATCAACCGCAATCCCAAAAGCTTTGCCATGGCGATTGTGGGCGCGGAATATATCATGCGTTGGCTGCCAAAAGGCACGCATGAATGGTCAAAATTCATCACGCCCGATGAGTTATTCAAAATGATCGAGATTGCAGGGCTGAGGCCCGTGGATCGCAAGGGCTATGTGTTCAATCCGATTTCTTGGGGTTGGTCGATCTCGGATCGCGATTTGTCGGTGAATTACGTCACCGCATCCATTCGCCCCTAACCGCGCAGGTCGGCATCATCTTCAAGGCGCACCCGCATCTCGCGCAAAACAGGCAGGGCTGCGCGAACTTTGGCCGCACCGATGGCTTCGATCGTATCCGACAAAATCGGTGCAATCGCCTGTAGCGCTGCATCGCGCGCGGAACGCCCCGCGGGGCTGATGGTCACAAATTTACGGCGGGCATCGTCCCAATCGGGACGGATATGGATATGTCCCGCCCATTCCAAGCGGTTCAGCGTGTTGGTCATGGCACCACGGGTGACGTGAAACAGCCGCGCAAGCTGTGCAGGTGTGCGTTCCTCATTGGCGCGGGCCAAGTGGTTCAGCACAGAAAAATGGCTCAGTTCCATACCTTTTGGCAGCGCTTTGGACAGGCGGTTTCGGGCCAATTGATCAGCCATGAACAATTCGCTGAACAGCGCGATAGAGAGGGGATCACTGGTGTCACTCATGGCGCGGACTAGACCCTATGCCAGCCTTTCGGCGCAAGGGAAATCGTTAAAAACACTAGAAATTTACGCAGAAAGCAACGGATCAAGCTTGCCCTGACGCTCAAGTGCCGCAAGATCATCGTAACCGCCTATATGTTGGTCATTGATAAAAATCTGCGGCACAGTGTGCCGACCATGGGCGCGTGCCATCATATCTTGGCGCAGTTTTGGGTCACGGCTGACATCAGTCTCGACAAAGCTGACATCCTTGCTTGCCAAAAGGCGTTTGGCAGCGTGACAATAGCCGCAAAGTGGGCTTGTGTAGATTTCAATCTGTGCCATCTGCCTGTCTCCTATCTGCTACGCTGCTTTTGTAGCGCGGGCCATCACCAGCACATATATCGGCCCTGCGCCGCCCAAGCGCAAGGCGTGGGTTGCAGACCAAAGGGTCGCGCCTGAGGTCATCACATCATCAATCAAAATGATCGCCCGTCCCCGCAGCCTTTCACAATGGCGCGGGGTTAGGGCCAGCGCCTCGTCTAAATTGGCAAAACGGGCTTCCGCGCCCAGCCCATCTTGGGAGGCCGTTCTGCGCAGACGATATAACGCATCAGGCAGGCAGGTGATTGCGTGTTCACGGAACTGGGGCGTTCTGCAGATATGATGCGCGAGGAGAGCGGATTGATTGAACCGCCGCTGCAGCAAACGCAACGGGTGTAGGGGGATGGGAACCAGAAGCGGGTTTTGACCAAGCCACTCTTGCGCCTTTTCCGCCATCCAAGAGCTGGCCGCACGGCAAATATCGGCGCGGTCGCCATGTTTGAGGGCAAGCACAAGCGCGCGTCCTGTCCCCTCATATCGCAGCACGGCGCGGCCTGCATCCCATGGCGGCGGGCGCATGAGACATGCATCACAAAGATCACTCGGCGCAGCCTCCTCGCCAATCAATTCATCGCCGCAGGCGTGACAGCAGGATTTGCCAATAAATTGAGCCTCCGCCCAACAGGGGCCACAAAGACCATAAGGGATTTCAACCCTGTCACCGCAGCGCAGGCAATCAGGCGGAAAGGCCCATGTTTTGGCCCGATCAAGGATTTGCAAACGGGACGCGAACACTTACATAACCCCTCTAAGTTTTCAAAAAGCCTGAGACCATAGTCGTGACTGAACCCCTTCCGCCAAAGTTGACCGACCCGCAGGCCTTGGCCCGTGCCCGCGCGCGTGCGCGATTGGATCGGGCTGGGTTTTTGCATGACGAGGTCAAGCTTGAGCTTGAAGAAAGACTGGCAGACGTTAACAGGCGCTTTACCGCGCCCGTTTTGATCGCGCCTTTTGTGGAGTATTGGGCAGATTTTATGCCCGATGCCCCCCGCGTTCTGCCCCAAGATGACTTGGGCTTGACCGAAGGGGCCCATGATCTGGTGATCCACGCGATGGCGTTGCATTGGGCCGATGATCCCGTGGGGCAACTTGTGCAAGCGGCCCGTGCGCTGAAACCTGATGGGCTGTTTCTCGGGGTGTTTTTTGGCGGCGAAAGTCTGACCGAATTGCGAGATGTTCTGCGCCAAGCCGAAATTGCTGTAATGGGCGGCTTGTCGCCGCGCGTGGCCCCGATGGGGGATTTGCGTGATATGGGCGGGCTCTTAGGGCGTGCGGGGTTCGCCCTGCCTGTGGCCGATACATTGCGCAAAACCATCAGTTATCGGGATATTTTTCATCTGATTGGCGATTTGCGCGATATGGGGGAAACCAATGTGCTTGACGCGCGTCACCGCGCCGCCCCCCCGCGTGATTTATTCACGCGCGCCGATGAGATTTATAAAAAAACTTATCCGTTCGAAGAAAATCGCATCCGATCCACTGTTGAGATCGTATTCCTTTCAGGATGGAAACCAGATGCCAGTCAACAAAAGCCGCTTCGACCTGGATCGGCGCAGGCGAGATTGGCAGACGCGCTTGGCGTGACCGAATTTGATGAAACCGCCCGACCCGTGGAAAACGGGTCGTAAAAGGGTGGCCGTTTTTTGTTGTCTGGGTTAGTCAGGCTGAAGAAAGAAGTGCGATAAAAGATGAATATGATGCAAAACGCGACCGAAGCTGCTCTGCCCCATGCACCCGCTGATCACCCAAAGGTGAAGTTCGGCAAGATTGGTGTGCTTTTGGCAAATTTGGGCACGCCAGATCATTATGATTACTGGTCAATGCGCCGCTATTTGAACGAATTCCTCTCAGATCGCCGCGTGATTGATTACAGCCCGTGGATTTGGCAACCACTTTTGCAATTGGTGATTTTGACCAAGCGTCCGTTTTCTTCGGGGGCGGCTTATAAATCTATTTGGAATGAAGAGCAGGGCGAAAGCCCGCTGATGACCATTACCAAAGATCAGACCGCAAAGATTAAGTCTGAAATGGCGGCGCTTTATGGCGATCAGGTCGAGGTGGATTTCTGCATGCGGTATGGCAACCCATCGACCAAGTCCAAAGTGGATGAGCTGGTTGCAAAAGGTTGCACGAAAATCTTGTTTTTCCCCCTTTATCCTCAATATGCGGGCGCGACTTCGGCCACAGCATGCGACCAATTCTTTCGGGCACTCACGGATATCAAATGGCAACCGACCGTGCGCACAGTCGAGGCCTATTACGAGCATCCGCTCTATATTGAGGCTTTGGCGCAGTCGGTTGAGCGGGCCTATGCAAAGATTGAAGACCGACCTGATGTCTTGGTGGCCTCCTATCACGGCGTTCCCAAGCGGTATTTGATGGAGGGCGATCCCTATCATTGCCAGTGCCAAAAAACCTCACGCCTGCTGAAAGAGCGTTTGGGTTGGTCTGACGGTGAGATTGTCACGACGTTCCAAAGCCGTTTTGGCCCCGAAGAGTGGCTCAAGCCCTACACAGTCGAAGAAGTGGCGCGATTGGCCGAGGCGGGCAAGAAAAAGATTGCGGTGATTGCCCCTGCATTCTCGGCCGATTGCATCGAGACTTTGGAAGAGATCAACGAAGAAATCCACGAAAGCTTTGAAGAGGCGGGCGGCGAGCAGTTTACCTACATCCCCTGCCTCAACGATGATGATGCGCATATCAAGGCATTGGTTGCTGTCGCGCAGGATCACCTCAAAGGGTGGATTGGCGGCTAAAGCCAGTCGCGCAGGATCGGAATCAAAGGGATATCTGCAGGTGGCATCGGGTAGTCGCGCAAATCTTTTGCGCGGACCCATTTCAGCGCCTGCCCTTCGCGCGATTGCGGGATACCGCCCCATTTGCGGCAGGCAAAAAGCGGCATAAGCAGATGGAATTTCTCATAGCTGTGGCTGGCAAAGCATAATGGCGCAAGGCAGCTTTGCCACGTTTCAATGCCCAATTCCTCGTGCAATTCTCGGATCAAGGCGGCCTCGGGCGTTTCGCCCTCTTCGACCTTACCGCCCGGAAACTCCCAAAGACCGGCCATGGATTTCCCCTCAGGCCGTTGCGCCAAAAGCACACGACCCTCGCCATCAATCAACGCCGCTGCAGAGACAAGCACCGTTTTCATGAGCGATAATCCGCATTGATGCTGATATAGCCATGGGTCAGGTCACAGGTCCAAACTGTCGCCGCCCCCATGCCAAGGCCCATATCCACGGCGATCCGCAATTCCTGCTGTTTCATATAGGCGGCCCCTTGTTCTTCGCGGTAATCGGGGCTGACCCAGCCATTTTCGGCCACCAAAATATCACCGAACTTGATGGTCAGGCGGTCACGATCCGCGACTGCGCCAGATTTCCCGACCGCCATGACAACACGGCCCCAATTTGGGTCCTCGCCCGCCGCCGCGGTTTTCACGAGTGGGCTGTTGGCAATCGCGCGGGCAACGCGATCTGCATCCGCGTCATTTGCCGCGCCGGTGACCTGCACTTCAATCAGTTTGGTTGCGCCTTCCCCATCGCGCACCAATTGCAAGGCAAGGTCTTTGAGAACCGCCTCAAGGGCCGCATAAAACGCCTTTGCATCTGTGCTGTCCAAATCGGCAATCTGGGGATTACCTGCCTTGCCTGTCGCGGCCACCATCAAACTGTCCGAGGTTGAGGTGTCGCTGTCCACTGTCACCGCGTTAAAGCTGCGTTTGGTGGCTTGCGATAACATGGATTGCAGCGCGGCACGCGAAATTGCGGCATCGGTAAAGACATAGGCCAACATTGTGGCCATATCTGGCGCGATCATGCCCGAGCCTTTGGCAAAGCCCGCGATTTTCACCTCATGGCCCGAGAGGGTCAGGGTTTCTGTCGCGCCTTTGGGGAAAGTGTCGGTGGTCATAATCGCTCGCGCCGCACCATCTGCCCCGTCAGCATCCAGTTTGCCCGCCAATTCCGCCAAGATATGCGTAATTTTTTCGGGGGCGAAGGGCTCGCCAATCACCCCCGTTGACGCGCTGAACACATGAGCGGCAGGAATACCCAAAACACGGCCCGCTTCGGCGGTTACCGCCTCGACCGTTTGATCGCCTGCGCGGCCTGTAAAGGCATTGGAATTTCCAGAATTTACTACAATTCCAAAGCCTTGATCGCTGCTTTCCCCCAAAGCGGCCAACTTGCGCTCACAATCAAGGACAGGTGCGGAGCGCGTGGAGGATCTGGTAAAGACACCTGCCACTGACGCCCCTGCACAAATCTCGACCAACATGACATCGGTGCGGTTTTGATACCGCACCCCCGCCGCGCCACTGGCAAAGCGCACCCCATCAATGCGGGGCAATTCAGGAAACCCACCTTTTGGGGCGAGGGGGGAGACAGGAAGCGGGGCTTTTGCCATGATCGGGCCTATGTAAGAGGGGTTACTGTGTCAAAAGATCAATGTTGCGGATGAGGCTCATGTCAATCTCAACCTCTGGCCGCGTGATCTCTGCCGCTTCGGTCAATTCCGCAAGATAGGCGTCAACGCGCTGACGGCGCAATTCTTCCTCAAGATCGGCGCGCACATCTTCTGGCGCGGGGGGCGCACTGATGCGCGACTCGTTCAATTTCACAACGTGCCAACCAAATTGGGTTTGGACAGGCGCGGAAATTTCCCCGGCCTCTAGGTCTGCTACGGCAGTTTCAAATTCTGGCACCATCATACCAGTGCCGAACCACCCCAAAGCGCCGCCATTTGGGCCAGAGGGGCCTGTTGAGAATTCTTGCGCCAAAGCAACGAAATCAGCGCCATCATTTAATTGGTCAATCAGGTTTTGCGCCTCTTCTTCGGTTGCGACCAGAATATGGCTTGCATTCCATTCCAGATCACCGCCTGCATCCGCGAAATTTGCGTCATAGAGGGCTTGGACATCCGCATCTGCGATTGTGTCAAAGGCAATCGCATCAATGGCGACACTGGCCAAAAACGCACGATCTTCGTTTTCCATGGTCAGTTTTGTGCGCGCGTCTTCCGAGCCGCGCAGCGAGTCTGCGACCACCTCCTGTTGGATCAGCTGATCCAACATTCCATTATAAAGAACCTCGTCTGGCAATTCTTGATATTGCGCGGGCAGCATCGCGCGCATTGCAATCAAATGACCCAAAGTGATGTCGGTGCCGTTGACCGTTGCCAAGACCGTGCTGGCGTCTTGCGCCGCCACTGGGGCTGCGAGGGAGAGGGAAATTGCGGCGGAGACAAGCAGGCGTTTCATAGAACAGTCCTTTTATTACGGGCGTAATCCTTCGCGCCCACGTTGACAGGCCAAAAGCGGGCGCTTATGTCCCATTGCGGTTGGGGACGTTGGCACAGCTTCCTTGATGGGTCTTCTAGACCGCCGCGCGGATGCAAACAACCCGAGCGGAGATCACATTCTATTGGGTCTGCCACAGCGTGGATCAATTCTGACATAAGGCGTTTTGCATGCTTGGGCTTGGATCTATCGCAAAGAAGATTTTTGGCAGTTCAAATGATCGATTGGTCAAGGCTCAAAGGCCGCTTATTGCAAAGATCAACGCACTTGAGCCTGAGTTTGTCGCCCTCGATGATGCAGGGCTGATCGCAAAGACCGAAGAACTTCGCCAGCGCCACGCCAATGGTGAGAGCCTTGATGCGCTATTGCCCGAGGCCTTTGCCAATTGCCGCGAAGCCGCCAAGCGCGCTTTGGGTTTGCGCGCCTTTGATGTGCAGTTGATGGGCGGCATTTTCCTGCACCAAGGGAATATTGCCGAGATGAAGACAGGCGAAGGGAAAACTTTGGTTGCGACCTTTCCCGCCTATCTCAACGCTTTGAGCGGCGAGGGTGTGCATGTTGTCACTGTGAACGATTACCTTGCACGGCGAGACGCGGAATGGATGAGCAAGGTTTTCGCCGCGCTTGGCATGACAACGGGCGTGGTTTATCCGCGCCAGCCCGAAGCCGAAAAGCGCGAGGCCTATGCCGCCGACATCACCTATGCGACCAATAACGAGCTTGGGTTCGATTATTTGCGGGACAATATGCGCGGATCGCTGCCTGAGATGGCGCAACGCGGTCACAATTTCGCGATTGTGGACGAGGTCGACTCGATCCTCATCGATGAGGCGCGCACGCCCTTGATCATTTCTGGCCCATCTCAAGATCGTTCCGATCTTTATGTGGCGATTGACAAAGTGATCCCTGAGCTGACCGAAGAGCACTATACGCTGGACGAGAAAACGCGAAACGCGACCTTGACCGAGGAAGGCAATGACTTTCTTGAGCAGCGCCTTGCCGAAGCGGGCCTCTTGCCTGAGGGGCAAAGCCTCTATGACCCTGAAAGCACATCGCTTGTGCATCACGCGACCTGCGCGCTGCGGGCGCATAAGGTGTATCTCAAAGATCGCGATTATCTGTTGCGCGGCGATGAGGTGGTCTTGGTCGATGAATTCACGGGTCGTATGATGCCAGGTCGGCGCCTGTCTGATGGTCTGCATCAGGCCATCGAAGCCAAGGAAGGCGTTGCGATCCAACCTGAGAATGTGACCTTGGCTTCGGTGACATTCCAAAATTACTTCCGCCTCTACAAAAAATTGGGTGGTATGACGGGCACAGCGGCGACTGAGGCCGAAGAATTTTTTGAAATTTACAAACTTGGCGTTGTTGAGGTTCCAACCAATCGCCCTGTGGCGCGGATTGATGACCATGATCAGGTCTATCGCACCGCCGCCGAGAAATATAACGCCATCGTAGAGTCGATCCGCGAAGCGCATGAAAAGGGCCAACCTGTTTTGGTCGGCACAACCTCGATTGAGAAATCCGAGATGCTGAGCGGCCTTTTGACCAAGGCAAAGTTGCCG
This sequence comes from Roseovarius sp. 10, assembly GCF_033100315.1. Lineage (NCBI taxonomy): Bacteria > Pseudomonadati > Pseudomonadota > Alphaproteobacteria > Rhodobacterales > Roseobacteraceae > Roseovarius > Roseovarius sp. 10. The sequence continues at coordinate 209,666 of NZ_JAWLVH010000003.1, read as the reverse complement.
CATAATGTTTTGAACGCGCGTCAGCATGAGCAGGAAGCGCAGATTGTGGCAGATGCGGGCAAATTGGGCGCGATCACTATTGCGACCAATATGGCGGGGCGCGGAACTGACATTAAACTGGGCGGCAATGTCGAGTTGAAGGTGATGGATGCCATCGCCGCGAATCCTGATGCTGACCCTGAAAAACTGCGCGCTGAAATTGAAGAAACCCACAAAGCCGATGAAGAGGCCGTGAAGGCCGCAGGTGGTCTGTATGTTTTGGCAACCGAGCGGCATGAAAGCCGCCGTATCGACAACCAGTTGCGCGGTCGTTCGGGCCGTCAGGGCGATCCGGGTCGTTCAGCGTTTTACCTATCGCTCGAAGATGATCTGATGCGGATTTTTGGGTCAGAACGTCTTGAAAAGATGTTGACCACGCTCGGTCTGGCCGAGGGTGAGGCAATTGTGCATCCTTGGGTCAACAAATCCTTGGAGCGCGCGCAGGCCAAGGTTGAAGGGCGCAACTTCGACATCCGCAAGCAGTTGCTGAAATTCGATGATGTGATGAATGAACAGCGCAAAGTCATCTTTGGCCAGCGTATGGATATCATGGCCTCCGATGATATCGAGGATATCGTCAAGGATATGCGCTATGAGGTGATCGCCGATATGGTCGACACTTATATGCCACCGCGATCCTATGCAGATCAGTGGGATGTTGAGGCGATGGCACAGGCCTGCCGCGAGACATTGTCACTCGATCTTCCGATCCCCGCATGGGCTGAAGAAGACGGCGTAGATCAGGACGTGGTGATTGAACGGCTTGAGGAAGCCGCCGATAAATTCATGAACGACAAAGCCACTGCCTTTGGTGCCGAGCAGATGCGCAATATTGAAAAACAGGTATTGTTGCAGACAATCGATCAGAAATGGCGCGATCACCTATTGAAATTGGAACATTTGCGTTCAGTCGTGGCATTCCGTGGTTATGCGCAGCGTGATCCTTTGAACGAATATAAATCCGAGGCGTTTCAATTGTTCGAGGGCCTGTTGGATGGGCTTCGTCAGGAAGTGACGCAGAAACTTGGCCGCATCCAACCGCTCAGCCCCGAGCAGCAGGCAGAATTGATCCGTCAATTGCAGGCACAGGCCGCAGCGCAGCAGCAAGCCGCCTTGAAAGCCGCGGATGAGGCTGAAGCAAAAGCAAGCGGTGATGATACAGGCTTTGATGAGACGCGCCCAGAAACATGGGGCAATCTTGGCCGCAATGATGCCTGCCCCTGTGGATCGGGAAAGAAGTTCAAGCATTGTCACGGGCGTTTGGCCTGATTTTAAATCAGACCCTCCGCGCGAAAGCTGACCTCGCCGCTTGGCGTGATGATGATGTGATCATGCAGGGTCAGACCCATCATTTTGCTTGCCTCACCCAACTGTCGGGTCAGGGCAATATCGCCTGTGCTTGGGGTCGGGTCGCCTGACGGATGATTGTGAACCACAACCAGTGCCGAGGCGCTCATCTCAAGCGCGCGCTTGATAACTTCGCGGGGATAGAAGGGCGCGTGATCCACGGTGCCGCGGCTGTGCTGTTCGTCTGCGATCAGGTGGTTTTTGCGGTCAAGGTAGAAAACCCGCACCTCCTCAACATCACGGTGCGCCATGGTTGCGCGGCAATACTCCATCACCGTTTGCCATGAGCCTAAGATCGGGCGGTCATCAAGCTGTTTGCGGGTAATCGTTTCCGCCACAGCCTGCGTTAGGCGTAAATGGGCAATCGTGTCTTCGGTCATATGGCTGACGGATTTTAGGCGTTGGTCACTGGCGCAAAGAACGCGCGCAAGGCTGCCATGTTGTCGTAACAGCGTGGCCGCTATCCGCGCAGAGGGTGCGTTTGGCGCCGCCGCCGCCAATAGCCGCGCGAGAAGATCATGCTGTGCGGCATCAACCGCAACCCTGCGCAATTTCGGCAGGGGCGCGGTGCGGCTATGGGCAAGGGTCAACTCGGGCTTTGTCATGCCCGCACCATCCATCAGAATGGTTAATCAGCAATTAAGCAGATCACCCCCAAGTGGGGTGGAATTTCCCAGAGGGTGACAGGGTGAAAATTTCAAACCCGTCCGCTGTCACCCCAATCGAATGTTCAAACTGTGCGGAGAGGGATTTATCCCGTGTCACGGCTGTCCATTCATCTGCCAAAACTTTGGTTTCGGGACGGCCAAGGTTCACCATGGGCTCAATGGTGAAGAACATCCCCTCTTCCAAGACGGGGCCTGTGCCCGCGCGGCCATAATGAAGAACATTTGGCGGTGCGTGAAAGACCTGACCCAACCCATGACCGCAGAAATCACGCACCACGCTCATGCGATTGGCTTCGACATAGGTTTGAATCGCATGGCCAATATCCCCGAACGTGGCCCCAGGACGCACGATCTCAATCCCTTTGAATAGGGCGTCATGGGTCACTTGGATCAGGCGTTCTGCTTTGCGGTTCAGATTGCCGGCCACATACATGCGGCTTGTGTCGCCAAACCACCCATCCACGATAACGGTTACATCAATATTCAGGATATCCCCATCCTTAAGGGTTTTGGGGCTAGGGATGCCGTGGCAGACCACATGGTTCACCGAGATGCAGCTTGCATGTTTATACCCACGATATCCGATGGTTGCTGATTTCGCGCCCGCCGCATTGACCATATCCTCAATCGCTTGATCTAAAGCTTCGGTCGTGACACCTGGCTCTACCATGGGCGCGATGTCGTCCAGAATGCGCGCGGCCAGTGCGCCCGCTGCATGCATCCCAGCAAAGCCTGCATCATCGTGAATGCGAATTCCGTCTTTGGTCACGCGGCCTTTGAAATCGTCCAAAACATCTGCTCCTGTCATCTCGCACCAGATTACGGTTTTTGGCGCTTGAATTCTAGCCAACCCCGCCACGCGATGACGCGTTGCGGCATGACAGGGCTTGGCCTATACCGCAGGCAGGGTGCATGACAAGTGGGGGGTTCTCAAAATGGCACAACCAACCGCAGCGATGTTGGTGATCGGGGATGAAATCCTATCAGGACGCACACGCGATGCGAATATGCACCATTTGGCCAATGAATTGACCGCAAAAGGGATTGCGCTGAAAGAGGTGCGCATCGTCTCTGATGATCATGCGGGTATTGTAGAGGCCCTCAATGCGCTGCGCGGGTCTTATGATCATGTGTTTACTTCGGGCGGTATTGGGCCAACGCATGACGATATCACCGCTGACGCGGTTGCGGCGGCTTTTGGCGTGCATATTGATGTTCGGGCGGATGCGCGGGCGTTGTTGCAAGCCCATTATGATGCCCGCGGGCAAGAGTTGAACGAAGCCCGCCTGCGCATGGCGCGCATTCCCGATGGCGCGGCTTTGATCGATAATCCCGTCTCCACCGCACCCGGGTTTCAGATCGAAAATGTCTATGTGATGGCGGGGGTGCCTTCGGTCTTTCAGGCGATGGTGGCTTCGGTCATGCCGCGCTTGACAGGTGGCGCGCCCTTGATCAGCCACAGCATCCGCCTAGAGATGGGCGAAGGTGATATTGCGGGGCCTTTGGGCGAAATTGCTGCCCAATTTCCCGATGTTTCAATCGGCTCTTACCCCTATCAATTGAACGGGGTGTATGGGGCAAATATCGTGCTGCGCAGTGCCGATGAGGGGATGCTTCAACGTGCCATTGCAGAAATGGCGCGCGCTTTTCCGCAGGGCGTTTGATATGGGCGCGGCCTGTTCCGACATGCTGCCTGATGAGGGCCGTTTGTTTATGGCGTTAGATGCCACTTGGCCCGCCAGAACTTACCAAACTGATGGGCTTTTGACCTTTCGTGAGGGGGCAGGCGGCGGCAGTCGCGTATCTGCGGCCAGTTGGGACGGCCAAGATACGCCCGATGAGGCAACGCTCAACAAGGCCGAGGCCCGCATGCAGGCTATGGGACAGCCGCGCTTGTTTATTATTCGCGAAAGCCAATCCGCTTTGGATGCCGCCCTTGGGGCACGCGGCTATCAGATCAAAGATCCTGTATGGTTTTACGCGATGGATCTGCGCGGGCGGGATCTGCCTGCGCTGTCTGAGTGCTTTGCCCTTTGGCCGCCCTTGGCCGCGCAAGCGGCAATTTGGGCTGATGGCGGGATAGGGCCCGCGCGCCTAGAGGTCATGGCGCGGGCGTGCGCTCCGAAAACCACAGTTTTTGCGCGGCAGCAGGATCGCATTGCCGCGACTGGCTTTATCGCCTGCGATGGAGATATCGCCATGGTGCACGCGGTCGAAACCGCCCAATCGGCCCGCCGTCAGGGCGTGGGGCGGCGTGTTATGTGGCACATGGCGCATTGGGCACAGGCGGAAGGGGCGAATTGGTTAACACTTGTGACGACCAAGGCCAATCAAGCGGCAAATGGGCTTTATCAATCCATGGGCTTCGAGGTGGTCAGTGCTTATCACTATCAAATCCACCCCGAAGATGCCTGAGAGATTGATCACCAATCCATTGGGCCTTTGTCTTTGAACTGATCAACCAGAAAATCAATGAAGGCGCGCAATTTGGGCTGTGTATAGCGCCCAGGTGGGTAAACTGCGTGCAGGCTTTGTATTTCCATCGGCAGATGTGGCATCGCTTCTTCCACTTCGCCTGCCCGTAGCGCCTCGCCAAAGAGGAAGCTTGGCAAAAAGGCGATACCAAAACCGCCGATTGCCGCTTTCAACAAGGCTTGCCCGTCATTGACGGTCAATGCGCCTGTGGAGCGCACAAAACGCCGCTCCCCTGATGGGGCCAAGAGTTTCCAAACATTTCCCTGCGCTTCATTCGAGAAGTGCAGCAAGCGATGTTCATTGAGGTCTTCAATCCGTTCGGGATGACCATGTGACGCGAAATAGGCAGGGGATCCGATCATGCGCATTGTGGTGTCACAGATACGGCGGGCTTTGAGTGTGCTGTCCTCCATCTCACCCATGCGGATAGCAACATCAAACCCCTCAGAAATCAGTTCTACATGACGATTTTCCAAAACCATGCTGACGGACACTTGCGGATAGGCTTTGAGGAAACCGCCAATGAGGGGCGAGAGATGACCAGACCCAAAATCAGTGGGGACGGTCACGCGTAACAGCCCCGATGGTGCAGACTGCATAGAGGAGACCATCGCATCAGCATCGCCCGCATCATTGAGAACGCGACAGGCGCGATCATAATAGGCCAGACCGATCTCGGTCGGGCTGACGCGGCGGGTGGTGCGATTTAATAGCCGCGCACCCAAACGGGTTTCGAGCGATGAAATATGCTTGGACACGGCGGATTTCGAGATACCCATCTTGCGCGCCGCATCGGTGAAGCCACCTTGGTTCACAACCATGGCGAAGGCTTCCATTTCGGTCAATCTGTCCATCTTTCGTCCTTTGGGCATTGTTCGACTTCCCTCGCAGCATCGTTTCCAAATGGGGCGCTATTGGGGAAAAGAACGGACTAAAGGCGGGAATTATGAGGGAGTGTTGAGGGCAAAAAGGCAAATTTGGGCGTAATTTCCGTGATTTGCCGTAATCCTGCCGATTTTGTTGCCGCATCGTTAACAGTTGCCGCAAAAAAACGGGCCGCGCCTGCGACCCGTTTTGAATGTGATACCTGCTTCGCGATTTAGTCCCGCAGCAGCTCGTTGATACCCGTTTTAGAGCGGGTTTTCTCATCAACGCGTTTTACGATGACAGCACAGTAGAGGTTGATCCCGTTCTTTGAGGGCATAGAGCCTGCAACAACCACCGAATAAGGTGGAACCTCGCCGTAAAAGACCTCGCCTGTTTCGCGATCCACGATCTTGGTGGATTGGCCGATGAAGACGCCCATCCCTAGAACCGAGCCTTCACGCACGATCACGCCCTCGACCACCTCGGAGCGCGCGCCGATAAAGCAGTTATCTTCGATGATGGTGGGGCCTGCCTGCATTGGCTCCAAAACGCCGCCAATACCCACGCCGCCCGACAGATGGACATTCTTGCCGATCTGCGCACAAGACCCGACCGTGGCCCATGTATCAACCATTGTGCCGCTGTCGACATAGGCGCCAAGGTTTACGAAGGACGGCATCAGAACAACGCCAGGCGCGATATAGGCAGACCGGCGCACAACACAATTTGGAACTGCACGGAAGCCTGCGGATTTCCAATCGTTGTCTGACCAGTCCTTCCACTTGCTGTCGACCTTATCCCACCAACTGCCGCCTTGAGGACTGCCCGATTGCATTTCCATATCCTTCAGACGGAAGCCCAAAAGAACGGCTTTCTTTGCCCATTGATTGACATGCCATGTGCCATCACCGCCGCGCTCTGCAATGCGCAAGCTGCCTTGGTCGAGGGCGCTGAGGGTTTCTTCAATCGCATCACGGGTTTCGCCAGTGGTTGCAGGCGTGATGCTGTCGCGCGCGTCCCACGCGGCTTCAATCGCCGTTTCCAGTTTCTGAATATCGGTCATAGGCTTTATCCTTAGCTCGGGCTGTTTGACAGGCGCTATAGCGCCAAGGGGGGCTTTGCGCAACGCGCCGCCCTCTGGCCGCATGGTGCGAATATTGGTATGAGTTAAATATGGCCAGAACAGGGGGAGACAAGCGATGAGCAGCAAGAAACATCTGATGCGGGATGCAGGTTTGGATTTGCGCGAAGCCGACCGCACGCCAGACACGCCGCAAACCCAAAGTCCCGCCTATAGGCTTGCCTTCGCAGACCCTGATTTTCTGTGTCAGGACGCGCTGCGCCCTGTGCGCCTTCAGCTTGAGCTTTTGAAGACCGAAATGGGGATGGATGCAGAAGGCATTCGGTCAACCATTGTTCTGTTTGGCGGTGCGCGCATTCCTGCGCCTGACGCCACAGACGGCAAACCCCCCGCGATTGCCGCAATGGCCCGTTATTACGAGGAGGCCCGCCGTTTTGCCTATCAAATCACCCAGCGCGGTGCGCGCGGTGAGAATGTCATTGTCACGGGCGGTGGCCCGGGCGTGATGGAGGCAGGCAATCGCGGCGCGCATGAGGCGGGCGGTGTTTCCGTTGGGCTTAATATCGTGCTGCCCCACGAGCAGGCCCCCAATGCTTATGTCACACCTGAGTTGAGCTTTAATTTTCACTATTTCGCCATTCGCAAAATGCATTTCCTGCTGCGCGCGCGTGCGCTTGCGATTTTTCCAGGCGGTTTTGGCACGATGGATGAGCTGTTCGAAAGCCTGACCTTGATCCAAACAGGGCGAATGGAGCAGGTGCCCGTGCTTCTGTTTGGCCGAGATTATTGGACGCGCCTTGTCGATTGGGACATGCTGGTCGAGATCGGCACGATTTCACCTGAGGATCTCGACCTCTTCCGTTTCGTGGAAACCGCGGAAGAGGCGCTAGACGTCATCGACACATGGCCCCTATCAGGACGGCGCGGCGGCATTCCAGGCCGTTAAGGTTTCGGGCGCTACAACTGACTGATTGCCTGACATTGTGCAGGCAAATCACCAAGCCGCAGGGCGCGGCGTGGTTCGGGATCAGGCGCATCGGGGTCAGGGGGCGGCGGGTTCAAAATATTGTTGACCCAAGCCTGCGCATCTTCGCAGCCATCCCCCACAGGCGGCACATCTTGCGCCTCACAATCGCTTGCGCCACGCGGGCAGTTTAGGCGCACATGGATATGGTAGTGATGGCCAAACCACGGCCGGATTTTCCGCAGATAGCTGCGATCCCCTGTCTCATTTTCGCACATCCAGACCTTTGCGGCTGGAAAGACGAAAATGCGCGACACGCGCGGATCACTGGCGGCAAGGCGGATCAGCGTGGCGTGTTCCTCCGTCCAATTTTCATTCACGGCTGCGCCGCGTTGCGCCTGCATCGAAATAGAGGACAGGTTTTCACGCGCGGCTCGCGATAGGTTCAGATTGCGCGCGGGCAAGAGCCAGATATCCGCATCAAGCCCCGATTGATGGCTGGCATGGCCTGACAGCATAGGCCCGCCGCGTGGCTGGCTCATATCGCCAATATATAGACCGCTCCAAGAGGTTGCAGCCGCCATTCTTGCGCTTAGGTCTTGGACGAACGCGACTGTGTCAGGGTGGGCCCAGTTGCGATTGCGCGACAGTCGCATTGCCTGCCATGTCGGCCCTGTTTCGGCCAGTTGCACGGCCCCTGCCACGCATCCGCCTGCATAGGCGCCGAACACATTTGCGGCTGTTGTGGTGGGCGTTGGCAGATTGCCAAAGACAAGCCGTGCTTCGCGGCTCAGATCAGCACTTGAGAGTGTCACCTGCGGCAGATCATTGGCCACAGGCGGTGCGCTTGGGGCGCAGGCCGTAACCGCGATGAGACACAAACCGATAGAGGCGATATATTTGCGCATGGCCTGATTTCCCCTATTCGTGCTGCCGCGGATCGGCATTCACCCCGCGCAACAGCCATAACCCCAGTAAGAATAGCATAATCAGCGGCGTTACACCCCAATTTTGACTGTTGGTGAGGGAGGTCATCACCGCAATGAGAAATGGGGCGAGGAAAGCTGTGGCCTTTCCTGCGAGGGCATAAAGGCCAAAATGTTCGGTTATTGCGGCAGGATCCGCTTGGCGCAGCATCATATGGCGGGATGCGCTTTGCACGATACCGCCTGCCGCGCCAATGCCGATGCCGATCAGGTAGAACATTAGGCTTGGCAGGTTTGAGCCTTCGGCAAGCGCAAGACCAAATAGGCTATCGCGCCCGATAAAGGGGATGAGAAGGGATAGACCAGTTAGGCACAGAACTGACCACCAAATGATCTGGTATGGCCCGAAACGATCATCCCATTTGCCGCCAATCCATGCCGCAACGGCCCCCGAGATGATGGCAAGAATCCCGAAAATTCCGATATCTGTGATCGACCAACCCAAGACACCCGCCGCATAAATGCCGCCAAAGGCATAAAGACCGTTCAAAGCATCGCGGTAGAACATAGATGAGAGCAGATAGCGCAGCAGGCTTGGATGATGGCGCAAGGATTTCAGCGAGCGTGCAAGCTCAGGCAGTGCTTGGCGCATGGTTTGACCAAGGCTTGGGCCAGAGTGCGGCTTGGGCTTGTGCGGTTCTCGCACCCAAAGAAAGAAGGGGATCATAAAGATCACATACCAAAGCGCGGTAAAGGGCCCCACGGCGCGTGTCCCTTCGCGCGCGGCGGCGTCCAGACCAAAAGCGGGTGATAGGCCAAAAAGCGTGCGCCCCGTTTCGGCGTTTTCGGCGAAAAATCCGAGCATCAGGATCATCGCCACCAATCCGCCCAGATACCCAAGGGCCCATCCTGTCCCAGAGATGCGCCCCATTTGCGCGCGTGGGCCAAGGTCAGGCATCAGCGCATTGGTGAAAATCGTGGCGCATTCCATCCCAAAAAGGCCGAGGGCAAAGAGGATCAAAACCACCCAGATTTGCATTCCATCGGGTGCAGCAAACCAACAGCCCCATGCGCCGATGACGTAAAAGGCGGAAAATACCCAAATGAACGGCAATTTGCGCCCAGTGTGATCTGCGATTTTGCCCAATATAGGCGCAGCGATGGCAATCAATAGGCCTGCCGCCCCGATGCTATAGCCCCAAAGGCTTTGGGCGCGGGTGCCATCACCTAAGACTTGCGCGATATAGGGCGCGAAAATGAAGGTCAGAAGCAGCGTGTTATAGGGCTGACTTGCCCAGTCAAACGCCCACCATCCATAGATGCGTTTCTTACTTTCGATCATCCTGCCCGCCATGGCCGTTCTGTTATCGTTACTGTGGAGGGCTTTCTCGATTTGGCAAAGGGAATCCGAAAGGATGGTATAAAAGCAGCTTAAAAATCGGCAAAAATGCCCGATCCCTTGCGCTTAGGTTGGACAGGGCTTAGATCATTCGAACTGGGATTTCCGATGGAAGGGGCCTTTGCCGTGACTTCGCTCTTCATGATCTTGATGCTGCTGCTCAATGTGGCGACCTATATCATCATCGCCCATATCATCATGAGCTGGCTGATCAATTTCGGTGTGCTGAACATTAGGCAGCCTTTGGTCTATCAAATTTGGCAAGGTCTTTCGAACCTCCTTGAGCCGATTTATGGCCCCATTCGCCGTGTTTTGCCCCAAATGGGTGGGCTAGATTTGGCACCGCTGATTGTGATCTTGGGGATCTACGCGCTTGAGATCATCCTGCGCAACAATGCCATGATGTTCATGTAGGCCTATGTCCACGCCCCGGTCCCATTTTGACGCCGTTATTGTTGGCGCGGGTGTGGTGGGCGTGGCCAGCGCGCTTTGGGCGCAGATGCGTGGGCAATCGGTGGCCTTGATTGATCCTGCCCCCGTTGGATCAGGGGCAAGTTCGGGCAATGCCTGCACTTTAGCCACCTATGCCTGCCTGCCCGTCAATGACCCATCCGTCTTTGCAAATCTGCCCTATTATCTGTTTTCAAATGACAGCCCGCTTGCTTTGTCTTGGGGTCATGCGCTGCGCCATCCGATCTGGATGATGAAATTCTTGGCCAATTGTCGCGCTACGAAATCCCGCCAGATTGCGCAGGAATTGGCGGCACTGTTGGCCCATGCCGATGCGGGGTTGAACCCTCTGATTGAGGCCGCCGCGGCAGAGGATTTGATTATTGCAAATGGGCAATTGACAGTCTGGCGCAGCGCGACTGCTGCCGATGCAGATCGGGCGGGCCTCAAGTTTCGCCGCGACCAAGGCATTCCCTTTGAGGAATTAAGCGGGGCCGAAGCTCATGCGATGGAACCTGCCTTGGCCTTTCAACCCGCGCGTGGGGTCTATTATCCGCTCGCGCGCCATATCCGCGATCCGCTGCTTTTGACGCAAAGATTGCATCAGAAATTTACCGAATTGGGTGGGCAGACGATCGCCAAAGCGGTGACCGAACTTAGCGATGAAGGCGCGCAGGTGCGGGTGCACCTTGGGCAGGATGATGTCACCGCGGCGCGGGTTGTTCTGGCCGCAGGGGCCTATTCGGCGCAGATCAAAGGCGGCGGTGCGGAGCATCTGCCCTTGCAAACCGAACGGGGCTATCACCTGATATATAAAGATCTTGGCCATTATGCCTTGCGCCCCGTGGGTTGGGTTGAGGGTGGGTTCTATACCGCCCCTATGGCGCAAGGTCTGCGTTTGGCGGGAACCGTTGAGATTGCGGCCCTGAACGCACCACAAAACCCGCGCCGTTTGGATTATATCGCGCGCAAAGGGGCCGAGTTATGGGGCGATCTGCCCGCGCCTGATGCCACATGGATGGGATGCAGGCCTACCTTGCCTGATGCCTTGCCTGTTATCGGGCCAAGCCCAAGCTCCTCAAAGATTATCCACGCCTTTGGCCACCAACATTTGGGCCTCACTTTGGCGGGTGTGACGGGGCGGATTGTGGCTGATCTCCTTGAGGGGCGGCAGCCCAATTTGGCGATTGGCGGATTATCGGCGGCACGCTCTTTTCTTTGATTCATGGCCCATTAACCCCTGAGCCTCATTCTGCCCTCGGCAATATGGAGGCGCAGAATGCCCGTTTTGGTGGTTGGTGCAGGGTTCTCAGGGGCCACGCTCGCGCGTGAATGTGCGGAGGCGGGGCTGAAGGTCACCGTGATTGAAGCGCGCAATGATGTGGGCGGGCATTGTGCCACAAAAATCGATCCTGAGACGGGGGTCATGATCCATTGCCACGGGCCGCATATCTTTCACACGGCTGATCTCGCAACTTGGGCGTTTATTCGGCGGTTTGGGGCGTTTATGCCCTATCGGCATCGGGTGGATGCGTCTTTACGCGGGCAGGTCTTTCCCTTGCCAATCACCCTTGCCACGATCAACCAATTCTTTGGTCACAACTTTACCTCAGAGGCGGCGCGCCGCTTTATCGCGGCGCAGTGTATCCCCATTTCAAACCCACAGAATTTTGAGGAGGCGGCCCTGTCGCAGATTGGCCCCGCTCTCTATCAGGCGTTTTTCAAACCCTATACCGAGAAACAATGGGGTCGCCCCGCGCACGCCCTGCCTGCTTCCGTTTTTGCGTGTCTGCCTGTTCGTTTTACGATGCGAGCAGATTATTTCAATCACCCGATCCAAGCGATCCCCGCCGAAGGATATAGCGCGGTTGTCGCGGCGATGCTCGCGCATCCGAATATTGCCCTGCATTTGGGTCAGCTTGTCACGGCGCAGGACAGTGGGGGATTTGATCATGTGTTTTGGACGGGGCCGATTGATGCGTATTTTAAGCATCAGCACGGGCATTTAGCCTATCGCAGTCTGCGGTTTGAGCATGAGCGCCTGCCTGACCCTGCCCAAGCCCTTGCCGTGATGAATTATCCCGCCCCAGATGTGCCATGGACACGGATCACCGAGCATCGCCACTTCGCGCCTGAACGTGCGGTGCGGGGCAGCGTTATCACCCGTGAATATCCGTTCGAGGCGGGGCCGAATGATACCCCATATTACCCTGTGCGCCTTGCGCGCGAGAAGGCGCAGCTTGGGCGGTATATCGCGGCAGCCTTGGGTCAACATGGCGTCAGCTTTGCGGGTCGGCTTGGCACTTATCGCTATTTAGACATGGATGTTGCCATCCGCGAAGCGCGCAGTTTGGCGCGCTCGGCAGTGGCCGCATTGCGCATGGGGCAGCGCCCCCCCGTCTTTGCGCCTGAGGTTGAAACTTGCCTCTCTGTCCAACCCATCCTAGAAACGGGGCAGGTTGGCAGAAAGGCACCGCAATGCGCGTGAATACCCAGAAAAAACCTGTGATTTTGTGCATTTTGGATGGGTGGGGTATCGGCACAGAGGCCGAAGGCAACGCGCCGTTGCAGGCCAAAACCCCAAACTTTGATCGGCTGATGTCCACCTGCCCCAATGCGACCTTGGTGACCTTCGGCCCTGATGTCGGCTTGCCAACGGGGCAAATGGGAAATTCCGAGGTGGGCCATACCAATATCGGCGCAGGGCGCGTGGTGGCCATGGATTTGGGCCAAATTGATCTGGCGATTGAGGATGGCTCCTTCTTTCGCAACCAAGCATTGCAAGAGTTCATCGCGACTGTCAAAGCCGCGAAGGGACGCGCTCACATTGCGGGGCTTGCCTCCCCCGGTGGTGTGCATGCCCATCAGGCGCATATTTTGGCTGCTGTTCAGGCCTGTGCAGATGCAGGGCTTGAGGTGGTGATCCATGCGATCACCGATGGGCGGGACGTAGCCCCGAAATCCGCAAAAGACCAGATCGCGGGGCTTGAGGCGGGATTGCCCGACCGCGCGCGCATTGTAACTGTCACGGGGCGCTATTTTGCGATGGATCGCGACAATCGATGGGAACGGGTCGAGACCGCCTATCGCGCAATGGTCGAAGGCAAAGGCGCAAAAGCCTCGTCCGCGCAGGCGGCGATTGATCAAGGCTATGGGGCTGAGAAAACTGATGAATTCCTGCCCGCAACAGTGATTGATGACTATTCAGGCATGGCGGCAGGCGATGGTCTGTTTTTTGTGAATTTCCGCGCAGACCGCGCGCGCGAAATATTGGCCGCAATTTGCGCGCCTGAGTTCACAGGATTTGCGCGTGGCCCTCGCCCTGATCTCTCGGCGCGATTGGGGATGGTGAATTATTCGACCGACCATGATCGCTATATGCAGGTGGTTTTTCCCAAGCAGGAATTGAAAAACACGCTCGGTGAATGGGTTGCGGCCCATGGTTTGCGTCAATTTCGGATTGCTGAAACAGAGAAATATCCGCATGTGACCTTCTTTCTCAATGGCGGCCAAGAAAGTGCGGCTGAGGGGGAGGATCGGTTTATGCCGCTCTCGCCAAAAGTGGCGACCTATGATCTGCAACCCGAGATGAGCGCCGCTGAGGTGACCCAAAATTTGGTTGCCGCGATTAATGCGGAGTATGACCTGATCGTGGTGAATTACGCCAATCCTGACATGGTGGGGCATACGGGGGATTTGGGCGCCGCAATCGCTGCTTGCGAGGCGGTGGATCAAGGCCTTGGCGCGGCCTTGGCGGCCCTTGAGGGTAAAGGCGGTGCGATGATTGTGACGGCGGATCATGGCAATTGCGAAACGATGATCGACCCTGTGACAGGTGGCCCTCATACGGCACATACCGTCAATCTCGTGCCTGTTGTGGTGTATGGCGCGCCCGAAGGCACAAGCCTTGCAGATGGTCGATTGGCGGATTTGGCGCCAACTGTTCTTTCCCTAATGGGCCTGCCGCAACCGCCTGAAATGACGGGGCAGTCGCTGTTGCGATGAAAGCGCGCTTTAGCCTTCTCTTGTCGGTGTTTTTGATTTGCGCGCCTGTGGCGCTGCATGCGGAGATTGACCCAAGCGAGGCGGCCGAAGCGGCTATCCTTGAATTAGAAGCCGCGGCCACAGCCCTTGCCAATGCCCAGAGTGCCAGTGATCGCATTGCGGCCCTGACCCAGACGATTAAGGGCTATGAACATGGTTTATTGACCCTGCGCGAGGCCGTGCGCCGTGCCGCGCTTGCACAAAGGGCAATCGAATCGCGTTTGGATACGGAGAGCGCCAAATTATCAGGGCTGCTTATGGCCATGCAGCGGATCGCAGCCGAGCCAAGCCCCGTTGGTTTGATGCACCCCAATGGGCCTGTTGCTTCGGCCCGTGCGGGGATGGTGCTTGCGGATGTGACCCCAGCGCTTGCGGCTGAAGCGATTGCGTTGCGGCAGGAATTGGACCAGATCGCCACCTTGTCCCGTTTGCAATCGGGTGCTGTGCTGCAGATGGAGGCGGCTTTGTCCGAAGTGCAAACCGCCCGCGCCAGTCTCGCCGCCGCAGTGGCGGAACGGCGTGAAGCCCCTGATAGCTTTGCGCTGAGCGAAGACGCCTTGCGCCAGATTGTCGAAGCAGTCGACACATTGGACGCGTTTCTTGATTTATTGGCGCAAGCCCCTGCGCCCGAAGATAGCGCTATGCGCGGGTTCAGTGATGCACGCGGCGCAGTGCCTTTGCCCGTTTTTGGGGTGTTGCTCAATGGGTTCGAGGCCCAAGATGCGGCAGGCATCAGCCGCCCCGGTTTGTTATTAGCCACAGCCCCTGCGGCACTTGTGACATCCCCGTGGTTTGGAACAGTGCGCTATGCGGGGCCTTTGTTGGACTATGGCAATGTGGTGATCCTTGAACCTGAAGGGAATATTTTGATGATTCTTGCGGGGCTTGGTGATCTTTATGTGACCGCGGGCGCCGTGATTTCACAGGGCGCACCCTTGGGAATGATGCCAAGCGCCGCAGGCGCGCGCGCAGATTTGATCACTGAGACACCAGATCAGACTGGCGCTGCGCTTTCAGAAACTATTTATATTGAATTGAGACAGAATGGCGGCGCGATTGATCCGCAACCATGGTTTGATTGGGAATAAGTGCGCCGCGCCAGATATGCGGTCGGAAAGGACGGATGAACATGAAGAAACTGGTTATTGCGGGCTTAGGGGGCGCGGTTGCTGGGGTCATCTTGGCATCCCAATTTGCCGCCCCGCTCTTGGCGCAAGAGCAGGAACAGCAGCGCAGCGTTTACGAGCAGCTTGATTTATTTGGAGATGTGTTTGAGCGGATCCGCTCGAATTACGTTGAGGAGGTCGATGAATCTGCGCTGATCGAAGCGGCGATCAATGGCATGCTGACCTCGCTTGATCCACATTCAAGCTATCTGCCGCCGCGTGATTTCGACTCGATGCAAGTGCAGACCCGTGGCGAGTTTGGTGGGTTGGGCATTGAAGTGACCCAAGAAGACGGGTTTGTGCGCGTCATCACGCCAATGGATGACACCCCTGCAATGGAAGCGGGTGTTGAGGCGGGTGATTTCATCACCCATGTGGATGGCGAGGCACTGCTTGGCCTGACATTGGAAGAAGCCGTTGATCTGATGCGTGGGCCTGTTGGTTCGGAGATTGTCATCACTGTCGTGCGGGAGGGGGTTGATGAACCTTTTGACATCTCCATCATCCGCGACCGCATCCGTCTTACTGCTGTGCGCACGCGCCTAGAGGGAAACACCGCGATTTTGCGCGTCTCGACCTTCAATGATCAAACCTACCCCAACTTGGAGGACGGTTTGTCTGATGTCATCGCAGAGCTTGGCGGGATCGAAAATCTGAATGGTGTCGTGCTTGATTTGCGAAACAATCCTGGGGGTCTATTGACCCAAGCAATTCGTGTGTCCGATGCCTTTTTGGAACAGGGCGAAATCGTTTCCACCCGTGGCCGAAATGGCGCGGATGGGGATCGCTACAATGCAACGGCAGGCGATTTGATTGACGGATTGCCGATGGTGGTTCTGGTCAATGGCGGCTCTGCCTCGGCCTCCGAGATCGTGGCGGGCGCGTTGCAAGATCATCGCCGCGCTGTGGTCGTAGGCACAAACACATTTGGCAAAGGGTCGGTGCAATCCGTGATGCCTGTGCAGGGCGAGGGGGCCATTCGACTGACTACTGCGCTATACTACACCCCTTCGGGCCGCTCGATTCAGGCATTGGGCGTGGCCCCTGATATTCTGGTGGAACAGCGCGACCCTGTTGAGGATGCGCCAACCGAAGATCGGTTCACCCGCTCCGAAGCCGATTTGCGCGGGGCCTTGCGCAACACCACCCTGACCGAAGATGAGCAGCGTCTTCGCGATGAGGAGCAAGCCATTGCCGAGGAAACCGCACGCCTGCGCAATCAGGATTATCAACTGGCCTATGCGATTGATATTCTGACGGGGCTAAACGCCTTGGGGCCAAACGCCCGATGAGCGCGGCGCTGTCGCCTGCTGATATCGCTGCGCTGCCCTATCGGCCCTGTGTTGGCATTGTGATGGTCAATGCCGCGGGTGGTGTTTTCGCGGGCACGCGCGCGGATATGGACAAACCTGCATGGCAAATGCCGCAGGGCGGTATTGATGCGGGTGAAACCCCACGCCAAGCCGCTGCCCGCGAATTGCTTGAGGAAACTGGCATTTCAGAAGATCAAACGCGGTTTATACGGCAGACCGCTGATTGGTTGACCTATGATCTGCCGCCAGAAGTGATCCCCTATCGTTGGGGCGGCAAATTTCGGGGACAAAAGCAGCATTGGGTTATGGTTGAATTAACCGCCCCCGATGACGCGATTGACCTCAGCTATCAGGATGTTGAATTCTCCGATTGGCAATGGATGCGGGCGCAGGATCTTTTGGTGCAGATTGTGCCGTTCAAGCGCGACATCTATGCCGCCGTGTTTCAAGAATTTGGTTTAATCTAAGCCCAAAGGGACAAGAAAAATGGCGCAATTTCAGGTTCTCGGCTCTGCTGCATCCCCCTTCGTGCGGAAGGTTCTTGTGATGGTCAAAGAGGCGGGTATGACAGATGTGGTGTTCGAAACTGTCAAAGCCTCACCCATGGGCGGGGATGCCCATCTCAATGCCGCCAATCCTTCAGGACGTATTCCTGTGCTTTTGCGCGAAGGCGATAGCCCGATTTTTGACAGCCGTGTGATCACCCGCTTTTTGGATCAACATGCGCAAGCGGGGCTTTATCCCGAAAGCCGCCTTTGGGAGGTGCTGACCACCGAAGCGGCGGCAGATGGTATGATCGAGGCTGTGGTGGCCATGGTCTATGAAAAACGCTTCCGCCCCGAAACACATTGGTATGAGCCTTGGTATGAAGGCCAATGGGCCAAAGTAGAGCGCGCGCTTGATTATTTCGAAACCCAAGTGCCGAGTTTTGATCAGGCGCTTGATATGGGCCAAATCGCGGTTGGTGCGGGCTTGGGCTATCTTGATTTTCGCCAAGGCCAATTTGATTGGCGCGCGACCCGCCCGAACTTGACCGCGTTTTTTGATCGCTTAAGCGCGCGTCCCTCTTTCAAAGACACATTCCCAGTTGGATGAGTGGTTCGCCCGAATTTAGCCTTGTGCAAACACAGGCTGATTTGGATCTGTGCTATGAGATCCGCCGCGCTGTCTTTGTGGTCGAGCAATCTGTGCCGCTTTCAGAGGAATTTGATACGATTGACGCAAAAGCCACTCATGTTTTGGGTCGTTTGGCGGGGCGGGCTGTGGCGACAGGGCGGCTCTATCGCACAGGGCAGGCGTGGCGGATTGGACGCATCGCGGTTGTCGCAGATGCGCGGGGCGCGGGCTATGGTGCGTCACTTATGCGGTTTGTGATGGCGCATATTCGCCACATCGCCACAGAACCAGATCCACATCAGATGGAATTGGACGCGCAATTGAGCGCGATTTCCTTTTACGAGCGCTTGGGATTCACCGCCACAGGCCCCGAATTTGATGATGGATCAGGTATTTTGCACCGAAAAATGGCCCTAAACTTCGGGAAATAGGCGGGCTTTGCGAAATTTTTTTCGTGTGAAACCTTCATGTTTTTCGCGCAGAGGTTGAAAATTCATCACAAACCGCGACATTTCGGCCAAACTGCGCGCGTTTGTCCGCTAGACGCTTATCATTTCATTGCATAAACAGCCCGAGAAAAGCTGCGGGGGATTCCTGTGGCTTCGATTCAATTGGCCCCGTTTGGTGGGTCGCTGACAAGGGAGACGCTTTCAGTGTCACACGCAGAAGACCAGTCCAGCACACGCCGCGACTTTCTGTACTATGCGACAGGCGGTGTAGGTGCTGTTGTAACCGGCGCCGCCGTCTGGCCGCTGGTCAATCAAATGAACCCTTCGGCAGACGTTCAAGCCGCATCCACGATGCGCGTTGATGTCTCGGGTGTGCAGGAAGGAACGCAGTTGACCGTTCTGTTCCTCGGCAAGCCCGTTTTCATCCGCCGTCGCACGCAGGATGAGATTGAAGCGGCGCGCGCCGTTGACATGAATGACCTTGTAGATACCGATAGCCGCAACCCAAACATCGCTGCAGGCTCGGATGCGCATGACGAAAACCGCAGCCTAACCACCCCTGAGGGTGAGAACACAGGCGAATGGTTGGTGATGCAGGGCGTTTGCACCCATTTGGGCTGTGTGCCTTTGGGTGATGGCGCAGGCGAGTTCGGCGGTTGGTTCTGCCCTTGCCATGGTTCGCATTACGACACGGCAGGCCGTATCCGCAAAGGCCCCGCGCCGCAGAACCTGCACATTCCAAACGCGTCTTTCGTAGACGATACAACAATTTTGCTCGGTTAACGGAGGAAACGACCGATGTCTGGCATTCCCCACGACCATTACGAACCGAAGTCCAACGCCGAGAAGTGGTTGCATTCGCGCCTTCCCATCGTGGGCCTTCTTTATGACACATTGATGATCCCAACCCCCAAGAACCTGAATTGGATGTGGATTTGGGGCATCGTTCTTGTGTTCTGCTTGGTCATGCAGATTGTCACAGGGATCATCCTTGTGATGCACTACACCCCACATGTCGATCTCGCTTTTGCAAGCGTTGAACACATTATGCGCAACGTGAACGGGGGATGGGCGATCCGCTATATCCACCAAAACGGCGCGTCTTTGTTCTTTATCGCGGTTTATCTGCACATTTTCCGTGGTCTTTACTACGGCTCCTACAAGGCGCCACGCGAAGTCACATGGATTGTCGGTATGCTGATTTACCTACTGATGATGGGCACAGCCTTTATGGGCTATGTTCTGCCTTGGGGTCAGATGTCCTTCTGGGGCGCGACCGTGATCACGGGCCTATTTGGCGCGATTCCCTTTGTGGGCGAAGCGATCCAGACATGGCTCTTGGGCGGGCCTGCGGTGGACAACGCCACGCTGAACCGCTTCTTGTCGCTGCACTATCTGCTGCCATTCGTGATCTTGGGTCTGGTGATCGTTCACGTTTGGGCCTTCCACACCACGGGTAACAACAACCCAACAGGTGTTGATGTGCGCCGCGCATCTAAGAAAGAGGCCGAAGCCGATACGCTGCCATTCTGGCCCTATTTCGTAATCAAAGACCTGTTCGCCTTGGCGGTTGTTCTGGTGGCTTTCTTTGCCATCGTGGGCTTTATGCCGAACTATCTGGGTCACCCCGATAACTATATCGAGGCAAACCCAATGGTCACGCCTGCACATATCGTGCCTGAATGGTATTTCTTGCCCTTCTACGCGATCCTGCGCGCCTTTGACGGTGAAGTTTGGGTTGTGATTGCGGCGGAGTTCCTGACAGGCGGGATTGTTGACGCGAAATTCTTCGGTGTTCTCGCCATGTTTGGTGCGATCATCGTGATGGCCTTGGTGCCATGGCTTGATACATCTTCGGTGCGCTCTGGCCGCTACCGCCCAATGTTTAAGCCTTGGTTCTGGGTTTTCGTGATCAACTTCTTCGTGCTGATGTGGGCGGGTGCAATGCCTGCAGAAGGGATTTACCCCTACATCGCTTTGATCGGGTCGGCCTATTGGTTCGCCTATTTCCTCGTGATCCTGCCGCTTCTGGGGGTTCTGGAAAAGCCAACCACACCGCCTTCGACCATCGAAGAGGATTTCAACGCCCATTACGGCAATGCAAGCGTGGGCACTGGCCCTGCCTCTGCGAAAATTCCTGCTGAGTGAGAGAAAGGATAGTCTGACATGTTCAGGAAACTTGTGATCAGCACAATTGCTGCGCTGAGCCTCTCGACCGGAGCGGGACTTGCAGCAGGTGCAGCGGGCCACATCGTGAATTATGAATTCTCGTTCCAAGGCCCATTTGGTCGCTATGACCAAGATCAGTTGCAGCGCGGGCTTCAGGTCTTCACCGAAGTTTGCTCTGCCTGCCATGGTCTGCAATATGTGGCTTACCGCAACCTCGCCGATGAAAATGGCTTGGGATATACCCCCGAACAGGCCCGCGCCTATGCGGAACAGTTCGAGGTGTATGACCCCTCCATTGATGATTGGCGCACTGCGACTCCGAATGACCATTTCCCGCAGTCTAGCCTTGAAAACGCACCTGACCTGAGCCTCATGGCGAAGGCCCGTGCTGGCTTTCATGGGCCATATGGTTTGGGTCTGAACCAGTTGTTCAACGGCATTGGTGGCCCAGAATATATTGGATCTCTTCTGACCCATTATACGGGCGAAGAGGTGGAGCAGTATGGGACATACTTCTACGAGAACGAATCTTTCCCTGGTGGTTTGATCGCAATGGCCCCTCCCTTGTGGGATGGTGCGGTTGAGTTCGCAGATGGCTCACCCAATGATATCGAGAGCATGGCCAAAGATGTGGCTGCGTTCCTGACTTGGGCGGCAGAACCCCGCATGATGGAGCGTAAGCAGCTTGGCTTCACCGCGATTATCATGCTCGGCATTCTCGCTGTGATGCTGTATCTGACCAATAAGAAACTTTGGGCGCCTATCAAATCGCGCGCCAAAGCGGGCGCAGCGAAATAAGCCACGCCCCCGAAGGGACGATAGAAACCTAAAAGCGCCTCTGATCCCAGAGGCGCTTTTTTCTTTTGCCTACAGCCATGGCGCCAAACCCGCAGGAGGTGCGGCGCGTAGGCCTGTGATGGGGCAATCTTCTGTAATCTGCCCTTCGGACAAAAGCATCACGCGGTCACACATCCGTTCGGCATCCGTGAAATCATGAGAAGCGAGGATCAAGGTCAGTCCCAAATCGCGGCACAAACTGCGGATCAACTCTGCCATCTCGCGCCGCAAAGCGGGATCTAGGGCTGCAAACGGCTCGTCCATCAGCAGGATTGGCCGATTTTGCAAAAGGACGCGCGCAATGGCTGCACGGGATTGTTGCCCACCTGACAGGCTTGCGGGGCGGCGCCCCTCAAACCCGCGCAGGCCCACTTGTGCCAATGCGGCGCTGATCTGCGCCTCCATCGCCGCGTTCAACGCCAATCGCGGCGAGAGGGCCAAGCCTAGGTTTTCCCGCAAAGTCAGATGAGGGAAAAGATTGCTGTCTTGAAACAGGATTGAAATTGGCCGTTTGGATGGATCGCACTGGGTGAGGTTTGCGCTGTCAAACCAGATCTCTCCCGCATTTGGGCTGAGAAACCCTGCGATGAGGCTGATCAACGTGGATTTTCCCGCGCCTGATTGCCCCATTAAGGCCAGCCTTTCCCCTCGCTCCACGCGGAAGGTGGCGTTCAATTCAAAGCCCTCGCTGCGATAGGTTAGGTTTGTGATCTCAAGCATGGTAACGGCCCCCACGGTCAAATATCCAAAACAAGCCCAGGCTTAGGATCAAGAGCAGCAATGCTGCCCCTTGGGCATCCGCCATACGATAGGCCCCCATCAGGCGCAGCATCTCTAGGGGCAAAGTGGCTTGATCAGGTGCCGCGAATAGGGCGATCACGCCCAAATCCCCCATTGATAAGGCCGCACATAAACCCGCCGCAAAGCCCAATGGACGGATAAGGCGCGGCAGGATCGCGTGCCGAAATCTGTGCCAACCGACAAGGCCCAACGCCGTGGCAAGGCGGGCTTGGCTTGCTTCAGCTTCATGAAGGGCGGGCAGAACGGCACGCAGCACGAAGGGCAGTGCCATCAGGGCATTGACGCATACGGTGACGGGCAAGGCCCATGTCACGGGATTGGTGATTGGCCGCAGGATTAAAAACCATCCTGTGCCGAGGGCCAAAGGTGAAATGACCAAGGCAAGCAGGCAAAGAGCCTCAAATATTGCGGCGCGGCGCAAGCGGAGCAAGGCAAAGGCGATTGGCAGCGCCATCGCAATCGACAGAGCGGTCGCAGATAACGCCATGATCAGCGAGCGCAGCGCCGCAATCCAAACGGCTGTGGGTAGTTCTGTAAGATTTGGCAGGCCAAGGATCACGATCCGCACCAAGGGCAATGCGAGAAATCCACCCGCAGCCACGATCACCAGAGTATCGACAAATGCGCGCCCTTCAGTAGGCAGGGCCAATCTGCGATCCAGCCCCGTGCCAAGTCCCGTGCCACGGGCTGACAGCCGCAGTGCAAACGCGCCGAGGCCGAGGCACAGCAGGGCCTGCACGGCGGCCAAACTTGCGGCGCGCCCAAGGTCAAAATCAAATCGAAACGCTTGATAAATGGCCAATTCAATCGTGGTCGCGCGCGGGCCACCGCCCAAGATCAACGCGACTGCGAAACTTGAGCAACAGAGCAGAAAAATCACCACAAAAGCGCCCGGTGCGGTGCTTCGCACAATCGGCCATTCAATATGCCGAAAAAAAGCGCCGCCCTTAAGCCCCAAAGATTGTGCAAGACGTATGCGTTCCTGTGGAATGGCTTGCCACTCTTGCAGGATCAAGCGCGCGGCAAGGGGGAGGTTAAAAAACACATGCGCGAGAACTACGCCGTGCAGCCCGTAAATTTCGGGGAGGTCTAGGCCAATGACCTGTAAGGCGCGCGCAAGCCACCCGTTATGACCATAGCTTGCAATCAGGCCGATCACGGCAACGATGACGGGAAGGATAAATGGGGCACCCATTAGGCTGATGAAAATGCCCCTGCCAATAAACCTCCGCCGCGCAACAGCGCGGGCCAGTGGAATGGCAATTGCAAGGCTCAGACTTGTGGAGAGGAATGCCTGAAGGAGCGTAAAGCGAATTGCGGCCCAGTCGGCCGCGCGTAATTTAAACCCATCGTCCGCCGTGACGGCAATCGCCACAAGCGGGACAAGGGTCACGGTCAGGACAAGCGCCAAAGCGCCCGTCCCGACCCAAACCAAGGCACTTAGCGGCTGAGTGCGGATTGCCATCTGTCAATCGCTGCATCGCGAAGCGCCGCAGCCTCATCCCCCGAGAAGTGCAGCACTTTTTCAGGGGCAATCAAGGTTTCAAACCCATCGGGTAGCGCCGAAACGGGCAAAGCCGCAGGATACATCCAGTTTGTCGTGGGGATTACAGATTGGAATGCGGGCGACAGCATGAAGGTCATAAACGCACGCGCTAAATCGGGTTGATCGCTTGCCGCGGTGATGCCGGCAATTTCAATTTGCATATAATGCCCCTCGTCAAAGGCAGCGGCAGATTTGCTGGGATCTTCCTCAGCAATGAGGTGATAGGCGGGGGATGTTGTGTAGGAAAGCACCATATCGGCCTCACCCTCTAGGAACAGGCCATAGGCCTCTGACCATCCTGGGGTGACGGTGACGATGTTATCCGCCAAATCCTGCCAAATTTGCGCAGCCCCATCGCCATAGGCGGCCTCAATCCAGTAAACGAGGCCCAAACCTGGGGTCGAACTGCGTGGGTCTTGGATCAAGATGCGCAGATCACTTGCGGCCAATTCCTCAAAACTTTGGGGGGGATTGGGCAGATCAGCGTTATGGACAAAGGCGAAATAGCCCCAATCAAAGGGCAGAAATTCTGCATCATCCCATGCGATTGGTAGGGTCAGCCCCTCAGCGGGGATATCATGCGTGGCGAATAGGCCTGTATCGCGTGCGGCTGTCATCAGGTTTGTATCAAGGCCTAAGACCACATCTGCTTCGCTGCGACTGCCCTCAAGCTGAAGCCGCGACAGCAGTGCTGCGCCATCGCCCGCGCTGACGAATTGCAGATCACAGCCACAGCTTTCTTCGAAAGCAGCCTCAATCTGGGGCCCAGGCCCCCAATCAGCGACAAATGAATCATAGGTATAGACATGCAAAACAGGGTTTTCGGCCATTGCCGCCCCTGCAAAGATGCTCATACCCGCTGCTATGATGGTGTGTTTCATTTCCTCACTCCTCCATTGCGACGGGCGAAGTGAAGATGGAGCTTGGGTAAATTGCCCTCTGTTCCAAAGCCTTCCCTCCGCCGGTCCTAACCGGTTCAGGTTCAACGGGTTTACGCAGGATTGCGCATCTCAGGCCCAATAACGGGCCACCCCGAGACAAGGACTGATCTAGGCAGGTTTTCTGCGAAGGGCAAGGGTCTTGGCATTTTGCCTCAGGAAGGCTAACCCCTGTGAAGGCTAAAATTATGTAGGTCACGCCAATGTCGATGAACACATTCGGTCATCTTTTTCGGGTTACCACTTGGGGCGAAAGCCACGGGCCAGCCCTTGGCGCGACTGTTGACGGATGCCCTCCAGGTGTCGCGATAGATGCCGCAATGCTGCAGCATTGGCTTGATCGCCGCAAACCAGGGCAGAATAAATACACCACGCAACGCCGCGAACCTGATGAGGTGGAAATTCTTTCGGGCGTTTACGAGGGCCAGACGACAGGCACGCCGATACAGTTGATGATCCGCAACACGGATCAGCGGTCGAAAGATTATTCTGAAATTGCCGAAAAATTCCGTCCAGGCCATGCCGACATCACCTATTGGCAAAAATACGGTATCCGCGATCCGCGCGGGGGTGGGCGATCAAGCGCCCGAGAAACCGCTGCACGCGTGGCCGCAGGCGGGGTCGCACGCGCGGTTTTGGCCACGCTGCTGCCTGATCTGCAAATTACGGGCTTCATGGTGCAAATGGGCCCACATCAGATTGACCGCACGCGGTTTGACTGGGATCAGATTGAGCAGAACCCATTTTGGACGCCTGACCCCAAGGCAGCGGCAGATTGGGCAAGCTATTTAGATGGTCTTCGCAAATCGGGCGACAGTGTCGGCGCGGTGATCGAGGTGGTCGCGCGCGGTTTGCCCGCAGGGCTTGGCGCGCCAATTTATGGCAAGCTCGATACGGATTTGGCCGCAGCGATGATGTCAATCAATGCCGTGAAAGGTGTTGAGATTGGCGAGGGCATGAACGCCGCTGCCCTGCGGGGCAGTGAAAACGCGGATGAAATCACGATGGGCGCAGATGGCCCGCAATACGCCTCTAATCACGCGGGCGGGATTTTGGGTGGAATTTCCACTGGCCAAGATGTGGTTGTGCGTTTTGCCGTGAAACCCACCTCCTCCATCCTGACGCCGCGCCAAACGATCACGAAATCGGGCGAATCGGCTGAAATCATCACAAAAGGGCGGCATGATCCTTGTGTGGGTATTCGTGCCGTTCCCGTGGGTGAAGCGATGATGGCCTGTGTGGTTCTGGATCATTTGTTGCTGCATCGCGGACAAATCGGCGCAAATCGTGGCAACATCGGCTGATCGTTTCTTAGATTAGTTTCAAATTCCGTAAAATTTTCTCGGCCTTGCCGCTTTTTAACCAAGTTTCCTTGCGATCTTGAGTGGGTAAACGAGTAAGAGGTTAACTATGCGACAGGCCAAGCGAACATGGGCACTTCCGAGATCCTTTCGGGTGGATGGAAGAACGATGATCATCGCGCTTATGGCGCTTGGCCTCCTCATTGGGATGGTTTGGCGGATCGGCCCGACCCCCGATGTCTGGGCAAGCACCAATGACAGCACGGCGGGTTTGCGGGTGTTCTCGCAAGACGACCGACTCGTCTCTTTCGAAGATTTCGAGTTTAACGAAGGCGGCTTTAGTGGTGCGGCTCAATCAAACCAATCCGTGATAACGGGCGGTATTCTGGGCCCTGTTGCAGCGGGGTTGGTGATCCAAAAACCAATCCTTTTGCCACTTGGTTTTCGCAATGCTGTGCTTGAGTTAGACCTGTGGCTTCTTGACGGATGGGACGGTGCGGCGGTTGAACTGAGCTTTGCCGATGCAGCCTTGCGCATTACGGGCGCGGCGGATGCCCCTGTGATCGAAATCGCGCGGCAAAGCCCAACAGGCACGCGGTTTCAATTGCTTGACGCGTATCCCAAACCCGATGGGTCACTGCAATCGGGAGAAGAAACCACACGATTATCTTTGCGCATTGCGGTCAGCAGCTATGACGCAGAGGGCGAAATCAGCCTATTTGGCAGTGATGATACGGATAGCCCCTATCGCATCGCTATTGATAATCTGCGCGTCATTGTCAGCGATACGCCGCTTGACGGGGCCTAACTGCTTGGCGCCGTTGGGGTGACGCGGGCCAACTGCACCGCCAAAATCCCGCCTGCGATAATGGCAACCCCAATGATGTCGGCCAAAGATAATTTTTCCCCAAGGAGCGCCGCGGCAATCGCCACGCCGAAAAACGGATTCAAGAAATGAAACGTTGCGGCGCGGGTTGCTCCAATGCGGGCGACCAACAAAAACCAAATCCACGTTGCCAAAAGACCTGGGGCTAAAGTTGTATAAGTGAAGGCCCAAAAGAGACGCTGCGACATGTCAAATTCTGGCGTTTCAAAGATTAAGGCAAAGGGCACCAAGACAATCGAGCCAACCGCCATTTGCAAGCCAACGGTCATGATCACATTTCCGCCCGAGGCTGAAGCACTGCGCACGGCCAATGTTGCGATGGTCAGCGCCACGGCAGCAATGACGCAGAGTGCAAGGCCCATGACATCCGCCCCGCCTGTTAATCGCTGTGACATAATCAGCGCCACCCCAGCAAAGCCCGCTATCAGGCCGAAAATCCCAAGCTTTGGGAGGGTTTCGCGGAAAAACGCCCAATTCGCAGTCGCCACCAACAGCGGCATACTCGATGCGATGATGGCTGCAAGCCCCGCTTCGACCGTTTGCATGGCGATAAAATTCAGACCCAGATAGATCGCGTTTTGGCAGGTGCCAAAAATCAAAATGCCGCGCCATTGCTTGGCCGAAAATTTCCAGTGTTGTCCGAGGGCCTTGGCAATGGCCACACCAATCAGACCCGCTAATCCAAAGCGCAGAACCAATGCGTAGAGGGGGGGCGCGGCTTCAACGATCATTCGCGCGGAGGTGAAAGCCGAAGACCATATGAGGGCGAAAATCAGCCCCATTCCAATTGCGCGAAAATCCATGTCATGCATCCTGCCGAAACCTGCTTGCGACACAGAAGCATGAAACCCGCCCAAGAAAAAGGGCCACCCAAGAAGGCGGCCCTTAAAACTTCAAAACTGCGAAAACTTAGCCGTTTACGCTGTCCTTCAATGCCTTTGCGATTGTGACCTTCACAACCTTGTCGGCAGGCTTTTTGATCTGCTCACCCGTTGCTGGGTTGCGCACCATACGCTCGGGACGTGCGCGGCAGTATACTTTGCCAATCCCAGGAAGGGTTACTGCGCCACCGCCTGCGACTTCTTTGGTGATCACTGCGGTCACTGCATCCAAAGCGGCTGCTGCGGTTTTCTTGTCACTGCCCATTTCGTCGGCAAGCGCGGCAACAAGCTGCGTCTTTGTCATCGGTTTCTGTGCCATTTTTTATCTCCTTTACTCCCCGAACCCTTGGGCTCGCTGGTGCGAAATTACCCTAATATTGTGGAGGGACACAACAATTAGTAGACAAAATGGTGCAGAAAACATGCATCTTGACAAAAATTTATATATTTATAAGAAAGCCGTTTCCTCAAAAGACCGCAATTTTCGGCTATGAAGGCGTTCAAGCGGCATTTCGCGCAATTTTTCCATGGCGCGAATGCCAATCAGCAAATGCCGCGTCACTTGGGTTTTATAGAATTCTGAGGCCGTTCCAGGCAGCTTTAACTCGCCATGCAGCGGCTTATCCGAGACACAAAGCAGCGTGCCATAAGGCACCCGAAAGCGAAATCCATTGGCGGCGATGGTTGCGCTTTCCATATCGAGTGCGATGGCGCGACTTTGGCTGAGGCGCTTTACGGGGCCAGATTGATCGCGCAATTCCCAATTGCGATTGTCGATTGTGGCGACCGTGCCTGTGCGCATGATCCGTTTCAATTCATAGCCAGACACTTGCGCAACATCTGCCACAGCATCCTCAAGGGCAATTTGAACTTCGGCCAATGCGGGGATAGGAACCCATGCGGGCAGGTCATCATCAAGAACATGATCTTCGCGCAGATAGGCATGTGCCAAGACATAATCGCCAAGCGCCTGCGTGTTGCGCAGACCTGCACAATGACCAACCATCAACCATGCATGGGGTCGCAAAACTGCAATATGGTCAGTGGCGGTTTTTGCGTTTGAAGGCCCGACCCCAATATTAACCAAACTAATACCTGCATTGTCGTTCCGGGTGAGGTGATAGCTTGGCATCTGGGGCATTTTTGCGGGATGTGTGAGCTCTGCCTCAGCCGTCATTAGGACTTGATTTCCCGGCCCAACGAGGGCGGTGTAGCCGCTGTTTGGGTCGGCCAACATTGCCCGCGCATAGGCAATGAATTCGTCAATATAGAATTGGTAATTGGTGAACAGAACATGGTTCTGGAAATACACAGGATCAGTCGCGGTATAATGAGCGAGCCGTGCTAGAGAATAGTCGATCCGTTCGGCGGTAAAGGGCGCAAGCGGCCCCGACCCGTCTGGATGCTTAAAGCCAAAGGAATTGACGATCTCGTCATGGATGCCGCCCAGATCAGGCACATCAAACATATCGCGCAAGGGAAAGGTTAGCGCTGCCTCTTGCGGGACGTTGAGATTGGGATCCGTCAGCACTGCAAAATGCAGCGGAATTGGCGTAGAGGATACCCCAATCGCGACCTCAACATTATGGTTTTCAATCAGAAGGGCGATTTGCTGTGTCAGGTAATTGGCAAATAAATCGGGGCGCGTGACCGTTGTGGAATAGGTGCCTGGTTCTGCGACATGACCAAAAGAAAGGCGGGTGTCGATCTTGCCAAAACCTGTCGTGGTAATCCGTATCTCAGGATAAAAGGCGCGATAGCGGGTGTTCTCGCGCGGGGCTTTCAAGGCCTCGGAAAAGGCATCGTAAAGGAATTTTGTGGCCGCCTGATACAGCAGTTGCAATTCGGCGACTGCGTCTGCGGCCTTACTGAAATATTTCGGGTGAGGTGCGGCGGGCGATAGAATTTGCTCGTCTTTGGCTGATTTTCGCATCGCGCACTCCCCCTGATTTAACCTTAGCCTGTGTGTTTTAGACTGCGCATTTGTTCGTAATATTCAAGCGCCTCGGTCAGCAGCCCATGATATTCTTTGGGCAAGTCGGGCAATGGCCCTTCGGGATCAGAAATCCCAGTTGAGCGATGCACAGCCCCATACCAATGCTTGGCCCAGATCCCATCTTGGGCCCGTGGCCCTGCGGGCCAAGATAACATTGCCGCGTCAAACGGAAGGTCGGCCGCCGCGCAGATCATGCGCAACATGGCCTCTGGGTTCGCGCGAATATCTGTGCTGTCGAAAATTGGGCCAGGAAGGCGCTGATAAAGCGCCCATTGTTGAGGATAGCCAATATCAAGCAGGCTCGGCATATCGCGTTTAGCGAGGTAGGAGGCAATGACGCGGGCGGGGTGACGGATCAGATGCATATTCACGCAGCCCTCAGCCCAAGTCAGGTCAAACCCATCCAACATATGGTGGGGCATGTGTTTCATATACCAATGCTCTTTTCCGTCAGGCGGGCTGCCCGCACAGCGCCGCGCCACGGTCTTGGCATCGCTTTCATGCGCGGCAAGGATCTCGGATCGCATCGGGTGGTCGAGCCCTGTCTCTGCCAAATAGGGGGCGTAGAATGGCTCGTCCCAAACTGCGCAATCGGTGCGCGCGCCAAAGGCATACATCATCGCAGTCGAAAGGTTGCGTGGCCCCGACCACATGGCAATTTTTGTCATTCTATTCTGTGCCTTGATCAATCATGTCTTTATAAAGCGCGCGGATGCGCGTGGTCAGGGGGCCCAAATCGCCTGTGCCGATGACGCGGCCGTCAATCTCGCCCACAGGGGTTTGCGCGCCAAATGTGCCCGTCAAAAATGCCTCATCTGCGCTATAGGTTTCCACCAAGGAAAAGTTTTTCTCAAAGACGGGGATGTCATTGTTGCGGCACAGGTCAATGACCTTCTGCCGTGTGATCCCATTCATGCAATAATCGCCTGTGCTTGTCCAAACCTCGCCCTTGCGAATGATGAAGAAATTGCACGCATTTGTGGTGTTCACAAAGCCATGGATGTCTAACATCAAGGCCTCATCGGCCCCCGCCTTTTCCGCGGCGATGCAAGCGAGAATACAATTCAATTTGGAATGAGAGTTTAGCTTGGGGTCTTGCGTCATCGGCAAGCCGCGCAGATGTGGCACTGTGGCCAGACGAATGGGGCGCGGGATGGAGGGTTTGGAATGCTCCATGATGATCGCAACAGTCGGGCCAGAACGCGACAGGGCAGGATGTTGAAAGGGGCGCATCTTGACCCCACGTGTGACCATCAATCTGGCATGGGCATCGGTCTGCATCTCGTTGGCGCGGCGGGTGTCTTCGAGGGCCGCAATCACCGCGGCGCGGGTCATACCGATATCAAGATCAATCGCTTTGGCAGCCTCAAACAGGCGATCCATATGATCGTCCAAAAAGGCCCATTTCCCATTATAGAGACGTAACCCCTCCCAAACGCCATCACCAAGCATAAAGCCGCTGTCATAGACGCTGACCATTGCCTCGGCGCGGGGTTTGAGCACTCCGTTGATCCAGATCAGAATATGTTCATTGCGCGCGTCTTCTTCGCTTTGATGTGTGCTGACCATGATTTGCCTCGCCCTTGCCCTAGTCACCTTCGCGTGAGGAGACAGGATGCCGTCTTGATGTGCAATATCAATCACAGTTTAGTGCGGGCAGTTTCCACATTTTCCCAAAGCAATGGGAGGCAGGCTATGACACGGACTGACAATAAATCACTGCGCAGTGGGTTTAAACTGGTCGTTTTGAGTGTCGCCATTGGGCTGGCATTTGTGTTGCAAATGCTTTCGCCTCAGGATCGCGGCGCGGTGATTGTGCAATCTCTGTTGAAGGGGCAAATGCCCGTCTTCGGGCACAGTGCGCCCTGTGATCTGGTGTGCAAAGGCCCGCAGATCTTGCCCGCGACAGGCGATCTGAACGCGCACGGGCCCCGTTTGCGGGATATCTGAGCGCTACGACAGCATAGCCTTATGCGCCTTAATGGCCTCATTCAGGTCGGCATAGTAGTTAAGCTTTCCCGCCTCAAGAATGAGCGCCGCATCGCAATAGTCGCGCAGTTCGGCCAGATTGTGGTTCACCACCAACGCACTAGATCCGCGGATGCGATCCCGAAATACGGCCGCACTTTTGCGCCGAAATGCAGCATCACCCACGGCCGTCACCTCATCAACCAAATAGGTGTCGAACTTGATCCCCATAGAGAGACCAAAACTAAGCCGTGCGCGCATCCCTTGGCTATAGAGGCGGACGGGGCGATCAAACGCTGCGCCGAGTTCGGCGAAATCGGCAACAAATTCGAGAAGGTCTTCGCTATCCACCCCATAGACGCGGGCAATGAAGCGGGTGTTTTGGGCGCCAGATAAATCACCGTGTAATGAGCCGCCAAACCCGACAGGCCATGAAATGCTGCCCTCGCGCAGGATACGCCCGTGATCTGGTGATAAAATCCCCGCAATCATCCGTAAAAAGGTCGATTTGCCCGCGCCATTGCGCCCCAATAAGGCTAAAGCGCGCCCCTTGGGTAAGGTGAGGGTCACATCATCTAGAATGATGTGACGGGATTGGCCTGTGCGAAAAGATTTTGAAAGATGCTCAAGCTTGATCATCGTCTTACCGCCTGTCGCGTAACGCATAGGCCGCTCAGGTGAGAACAACATAAATCAGGCCAGCAAACAGGCTCGCCAAGGTCAGGATCAATGCGCGCTTGGGATAATCGGCATCATCGGGCAGGGCAGGGCGAATAAAGACTGCCAGATAGCGGGTCTGACGCGCGAGATTGTCTTGTGCCATTTCTAGGGCGGCTTGTGCGGCGGCGTATCGACGTTCAGCCAATTCTTGCTCGGTCGCCAGCGCCTCATATTGCGCCAAAAGATTGGGGTAATCACGGCCATTTCCGCCCATTGGGTCGGCGCTGGCGAAACTGGCCCTTTCTTGTAAGATTCGGCTTTCGATCACAGAAATGCGCGCACGGGATTGCGCAAGGCGCGGGTCATTTTCACCCGAAGTGGCCGCCAACATGTCGGTTGCGATTAACGCTTCGGCCAATTGCTGTTGCAGGGTGTTCAGAACCCCCATTCGTCCCTGAAGGTCTGAGCTGATATCCACGATTTGACTGCGGGTGCGAAAATCCGTCATCGCGCCGCGCGCAAGGGTTAAATCTGCACCCGCTTGGGCAAGATCTATTTGGGCAAATTCCAAAAGGTTCTCGCGTGCCGCCAAATTCAATTCATTGATCAAAGTCTCACTTTTGGAAATGACCGCCTCAGACAGCGCCAAGGCCATTTCGGGCGAAAAAGCGCGCAGACGAAATTCGATCAGGCCAGAGGCGCGGTCATAGGACAGGCTTGTCATCCGCCGCCAATAGCGAAGCAGATCGGTGGCCTTGGCCTCGGGGTTTAGACTGAAGAGCGGATCACGGCTGTAAGCGGCGCTGTAATGGGCGATCATGTCCAACTCTTGATCCAGACGCATGGCTAGATCGCCGCTGCGGATGAATTCATAAAGAATATCGGCATCGCCCCGCGGTGCGGTCAGCCCGCCCAATTGCACCAACCCGCCAAGTCCCGTGCTTTGCAGGCTGCTGCCTTCTTCTTGGCGCACAGTAAAGCCTGCAATCACCTGATATTGCGGGGTGGCAAAGACCCAAAGATAGATCGCCAAGAGGCTAAGGGGTAAGACCACCCCAAAAAGGCCGCCTGCTGCGGCGATCAGATGCCGCGGTCGCATCTGTGCGGGGCGTGCCGTGGGGCGCACTTGGATGATGCGTTTGGGCTGATCTACCATTGCTTCACCATTTTGCGCCACACTGCGCGCTATGAGAAAGCCGCAAACGATATCGAACCGTTTCCCTGCTCTTCGGGTGATCCTTGCTTTGATGCTGCGCGAGATGTCTACGCGCTATGGTCAAAGCGCGGGGGGCTACTTGTGGGCGGTGGTCGAGCCTTTGGGCGCAATCTTCATCCTTGCTGCAGGCTATGGAATGATCTTGTCGGCCCCGCCCTTGGGGGTGTCTCATATTTTGTTTTTGGCCAGCGGGTTTTTGCCCTTCTCTCTGTTTCAGTCGATGCAGCTCACCGTGGCGCGCAGTTTGATTTTTTCTCGCCCCTTGCTGAATTATCCAGTGGTGGGATGGTGCCACGCGGTGGTCGCGCGCGGCCTGTTGAACGGGCTGACAGGGTTGTTGATTGCGGCAATTGTGTTGGGGGTGGTTTTGGGCATCAGCACCGCCCGCGCAACGCCAGATGCGCAATTGATCCTTGCGGCGTTGGGTTTGTCCTTGGTGTTGGGTGCGGGGGTGGGGGTGTTGAATGCCGCCCTGATCGGGCTTTGGCCCGTTTGGGAGCAAATTTGGTCGGTCGCAACGCGGCCCTTGTTCTTTGTTTCGGCGGTGTTCTTTTTGCCCGAAACCCTGCCAAACTGGGCGCAGGATATCTTGTGGTTCAACCCGTTGATCCATGTGGTGGGCTTGATGCGCGATGGTCTTTATGGGTTCTACAGCCCCGCCATTACCCCGCTCTATGCCTGTGCCGCGGGGGTGATCCCTCTTGCCGTGGGGCTTTTGGTGCTGACGCGGTATCATCATGTGATTTTATCGCGCTGATATCGCGCAATCAGCCGCGCGGGATCACGCGATAAGTTGTGCAAAAGCCCATCCCAAATGGCTAAGGCCAAGAGCGTCAGATAGGCCCCGCGATTGCCCACTTGGCGGCGTGCCTTGAGGATCCATTTGGGCAGGATCACGAGAAGAACAGCCCAGAACCAAATCCCCGCCGCCTGACGATATAGGATCATCAGGTTCCGATGATAAAAATAGGCTTTCCAGACTGGGTAAAACCCGCCGCCCGCGCCTGAAAATGTTTTGCAGGCATGGCGAAAGCGGATTTGCGGTAAAAAGACACCCGAAAACCCCGCTTTGGTCGCGGTGAGGGTATAAATTCCATCTTCGCCTGAAACAAAGAGTTTGGGGTTTGGTGTCCCAATTTTGGTGACAATCGCACGGCTTACAAACAGCCCAACAAAGGACGTCACATCAATCGGGTGGGGTGCGGTTTGGTGATAGGCGCTATGCGGGATATGAAAGCCCGCCCGCCCATATCGCGCAGTTGCCCAAAACCTACCCCAATCCCAGAACGGGTTTTGAGAGGGGCGGTTCATTTCCATAATCGTGCCATCAGGCGCATAAACTGCGGCGGCAATCATATCTGCGCCGCGGTGATCCGTGCTGTGAAACGCTGCAATGGCACCTGTTTCTGGCCATGCGTCATCATCCATGATCAATAGCCAATCGGGATCAAGGGCGGACATCGCAAATTTGATGGCTGTGGCAAAGGCCCCCGCCCCGCCTTGATTCCGCGCCATTCGAATTGGCAGAACACGGGGGTCGGGATTCGCGCAAAGCATCGACCAAGTTTGATCGCTTGAGGCATTATCGACCACAACTATGGCGGCCAGATCACGAGATGTGCTTTCCAGAAGTGCATCAAGTGCGCGCGATAAAGACGCGAGGCGATTATGCGTTGCAATCACCGCCACCAACCGACCCTTAGGCGGTGCATTCCCGTCTGGCCTTGGGCGCTGGCCCGTGGGTGCAGGGCTGCCCAAATGCAACATGGGTGTCAGGCAGGTCATCGCCAATCTTGGCCTCTCGCGCGAAATCTCAATCGCAGCCAAGTTCGGATATTTTGCTTAAAGAAAGGTTTCAGACGCGGTGATAAGGCGCGCCCGCAAGGATTGATGCGGCACGGTAAAGCTGTTCAGACAGCATCACCCGCACCAACATGTGCGGCCAAACCATACGGCCGAAGGAAATACGCCGTGCGGCTTCGCCGCGTAGGTTTGGCTCAATGCCATCTGCCCCGCCAATGATCAGCGCCAAATCGCTTGTTCCTTGATCACGCACTTGACCAAGACCTGTGGCGAATTCTGGAGAGCTTAGGGTCTCGCCCCGCTCGTCTAGCGCCCAGATCATCGCGGATTTTGGTAAAGCACGGCGCAGCAAGTCGCCTTCGGCTTTCATGCCCTGATTCTTTTTATCTTCCACCTCAATGACATCGCCTAAAGTCAGGCCAAGTGCGCGGCCTGTGCGATCAAATCGCGTGAGGTATTCGGTAATCAGATCATGTTCGGGGCCTTGCCGCAGGCGGCCGACACAACAGATGGACACGCGCATGGCCGATTAGGCCTGCGCAGTGCCATTGGGCAGCCACATCTTTTCGATCTGGTAGAAATCCCGCACTTCGGGGCGGAAGACATGTACGATCACATCGCCCGTGTCGATTAAAACCCAATCACCTGCGTCTTTGCCCTCGGTTTTGGACAAAAGCCCGTAATCTTGCTTGAGGCGATCCACCAAATTGGTCGCTATAGCGGCCACTTGCCGTGTCGAACGCCCCGAAGCCACGACCATATAATCGGCCATTGAGGATTTCCCCGCCAGCTCGATTGTGATTACGTTTTCAGCTTTGTCATCGCTCAGAGAGTCAAGCACTTGGTCTAGCAAATCCTTGCCACCAATGCGGGGTGCATGCGTGTCGGCATGCGGCGCAATCTCTGCGGTGTCAGTTACCGCCATTCTCGGTCCAGTCAGGACGAAGGCCCTCCGTTTCATGGCGTCAGTCTAAGATGGGCAACCATCTGGCGCTGACGAATAGGGCAAGGATACCACTGCTTTGGGATGATCTCAATGCAAAGGATAATATGGGATTTATACAAATGAAACGGGCCGCGATGTGCATCGCGGCCCGTAACCTCGTGGGGTGTGTTTTATTCAGCAGGCGCAAGTGCTGCGGCGCTGTTCTTTGCGAAATGCTTGCGCGCAAGGATCAGAACCAAGGCGATCATTCCGAATTGCAGGCCTAGGGCCAATGCGCTGAGCACCCAATAGGCTGCGTCAAATTTTGCGATCATGCCTGTGGCGACCAGACCTTTGTTGATCCAAAAATGACCCAAGACAGACATTGCAACGCCGGGGCAAACAAGGGCGTATGAGCCTGCAGAGGCTTCGGTGCCATTGATGAAGCGGCCAAGATAGCCCACGCTGGCCAAGGCCATGATGCCAAAGAGTGCGATCAGAACTTCAATCGACAGCATGCGTGTCAGGAAGGTAAATGTTTCACCCGCACCGCCATGGATGTCGAAATGAACGTGCAGGCCATGCGAGATCCGCATCATCGCAATCGAAACAACAGTGATCAGCGGAATGATGACCATCAGCGTGGGGGCGGCCTCAACATTCAGACCGTTCTCCATGATTGAGCGCAGACCCAATATCGCGGCGACAAAAGCGATCAACAGCGCCGCTGTGATGAAGAAGGTTCCCAGAATAATCGAGACCCCTGCCGTCAGTTGTAGGTTCGACATTGCGGCGGGGGCAGCAAGGCCAACACCGATCATAGACAGCGCAAATGCGGGCAGAACTTGGGCAAAGGAGTTGTTCGCGGCACATTTGAAACCGCCATTGGCAAAGCGCGCCTTGAGGAAATCAGCGATCATGCGGAATGCCAGAATGCCGATCATCAGGAAGGCGGCCATGGCTGCGGGGAATAGATATTCCACAATGCTCCATAGCCCTGGGACAAAGGTAAGACCCAGAAGAAAGCCAACATTAACCGTCATCGCCAAGGCAAGAGGCAGCGCCAAAACTTGGCTCCCTGCGTTTGAAGCGGCAAAATCTGAATAAGACGCTGCTGCGCGGAACGCAGAGAAGCGCCCAAGGTTCCAGATCAACAGTTTGATGTTCAAGAACCCAAAAACTGCGACCCCCGCCATGGCGCCCAAGACCATAGCCTGCTGCAAAATTGACCCTGTCGTCAAAACCGCAAAGTTGTTTTCGAAGATCGGAACGGGTTGGTCAGGATGCGGCACCCAAAACATCAGCCACATAAAAAACGTAACGGCCAATCCCCCCGCACCGAGCGAAGCAAGGAAGTAGAGCGGTGAATATCGATTTTGAGCGAGTGACATTGTTAGTCCCCTTTGATGAACTTTGTTAACTAATTTCTGAACTAGTCGGTTTAGTTTAGCAACGGATGAAATGTCGCAGGGCAGAGAATTGGCTAAATTTGACTATATCTTGTGGAAAACTGGTTAAACTTATCCACATCGTGGGGTTCGTGATTGACTCTGCGATGGCAGCGGCGAGACAGTAACACTGGATAAGAATCACCGAAGGGTCTGCCTGTGCGGTTTTCCAGATTACGCTTGAACGGCTTTAAAAGCTTTGTTGACCCGACCGAATTGGTAATTTCGGACGGTCTTACGGGCGTGGTTGGCCCCAATGGCTGTGGCAAGTCTAATCTTCTGGAAGCGTTGCGGTGGGTCATGGGCGAGAATCGCGCCTCGGCGATGCGCGGCGGCGGTATGGAAGATGTGATTTTCGCGGGGGCGGCAACACGGCCTGCGCGTAACTTCGCAGAAGTATCCCTTAGCATCGATAATCAAGACCGTCTCGCACCCGCAGGGTTTAACGAGGATGACACCCTTGAGGTCGTGCGCCGTATCACCCGCGATGCAGGATCTGCCTACAAGGCCAATGGCAAAGACACGCGTGCGCGTGATGTGCAGATGCTGTTTGCGGATGCCTCAACAGGCGCGCATAGCCCCGCCTTGGTGCGGCAGGGTCAGATTTCGGAGTTGATCAACGCAAAACCACGCGCAAGACGGCGGGTTCTTGAGGAGGCTGCGGGTATCTCGGGCCTCTATCAGCGCCGTCATGAGGCCGAGCTAAAGCTGAAGGGTGCAGAAACCAATCTCACCCGTGTTGATGATGTGATTGAACAACTGGCGGGGCAATTATCCTCGCTTGCTCGGCAGGCGCGTCAAGCCGCGCGGTATCGCGAGGTTGGGACAGAGCTGCGCCAAGCCGAAGGGATGCTGTTATATTTGCGTTGGCGAGAGGCAGATCAGGCCCGCGCGCGCGCTGAGGAAACCTTGCGCTTGGCCGTGCAATCTGCGGCGCAGGCTGAGGCGGCCGCGGTCAAGGCCGCCCAAGCGCGTGAGGAGGCCGAAGCCGCCCTTCCCCCTAAACGGGAGGAGGAGGCAATCGCTGCCGCAATTTTGCAGCGGCTGACTGTAGAGCGCGAAACGCTGCAAGCCGAAGATTTCCGTGTTCGCCAAGCGATTGAAGGATTGGAAGCACGGATTGAACAACTGACCCGTGACATTGGTCGCGAAGACAGTCTTAACACGGATGCAAGCGAAACAGTGGCCAAGCTGATGGAGGAGCGCGAAGCCCTCTTTGAGGCACGTAAAGGCCATGATGAGGCGTTGAAGGCCGCGTCACTTGCAGCCGCTGATGCCGCTGAGGTTTTGGCCGATTGTGAAACGGGCCTCAGTCAGCTGACAGAAGACGCAGCGCGTCTTGCAGCGCGCCATCAATCCGCAGAGCGCATTGTTTCTGACGCCCGCGCCGCCCTTGAGCGGAACCGCGCCGAGGCGGAAAAGGCACGGCTTGCGGCGGCGGAAGCCGAGGCGCGCTTGGCCGAGGTGAGCCACGATGTAGACACAGCACAAACCGCTTTGGCCAGTGCGACAGAGCAGGCAAACCAAGCTGAGGCTGCATTGGCACAGGCCGAAGCAGATCGCGCCACCGCCCAAAGCGAAGAGGGCGAGGCCCGCGCCGCTTTGGCTGAGGCCAATGGCACGCTGAGCACGCTTGAGTCCGAAGTGCGCGCATTGCGCCGCCTGCTTGAGCGTGAACAGGGCGCGGCGGAGCAATTGCTGGATCATGTGAAGGTGGATGTGGGTTTTGAGGCCGCCGTTGGGGCGGCCTTGGCCGATGATCTCAAGGCCCCGATCCGCGCAGATTGTCTGGCAACACGGCTGACAGGGTGGCTTGGTCTGGATCAATATGCCAATCCCCAACCCTTGCCCCAAGGGGCGATTTGTTTGGCCGATGTCACCCGCGCGCCGCGCGTATTGGCGCGGCGTTTGTCGCAGGTCGGTATTGTCGATGCCGCAGATGGGGCGCGGTTGCAAAAGGATCTTTTGCCAGGTCAGCGCTTGGTCAGCCGCGAGGGCGATCTCTGGCGGTGGGACGGCTATAGCCTTGCATCTGAGGACAGCTCAAGCGCGGCTGCACGGCGCTTGCAGCAGGTTAATCAACTGGAAAAGTTGGATCGGGAATTGACTGCGGCCAAGGATGCCGCCGATGCAGCCCGCAGCCGCCATGACGAAATTTCAGCACGTCTCACTGCCGCAAGCGAGGCAGATAAAACTGCCCGCCAATCGCGCCGTGATGCCGATAGCGCCATGGCCGAAGCCAGTCGCCTCTTGTCGCGCGCCGAAGCAGAGCGCAATATTTTGGCAGGTCGTCTTGAAACATTGACCCAAGCCGTCAGCCGCCATGGCGAGGAAGCCGCAAGTGCCGAGCGGCA
Organism: Roseovarius sp. 10; assembly: GCF_033100315.1. Lineage (NCBI taxonomy): Bacteria > Pseudomonadati > Pseudomonadota > Alphaproteobacteria > Rhodobacterales > Roseobacteraceae > Roseovarius > Roseovarius sp. 10. The sequence goes on along the minus strand of NZ_JAWLVH010000003.1, from coordinate 169,633 downwards.
ATTGGTTGAAGCTGAGGCGGGGCAAAAAGCCCTTGAAGACCTCACGACAATGCGCGCGCGGGTTGAAAGCGCGAAATCGACAGTCGAGGCTGCGCGCCTGACGATGTTGGCCAAACGCACGGCGCATGATGAGATCAAACGCGAAGGCGAAGCGCGGGAACGCCGCATTGATCAAATTGCAAGCGAAGTAGATGGGTGGCAAAAGCGTCTTGATACCGCAAAGTCCCGCATGGCGGAGCTGAATACCCGCCGCATTGAGGCTGAGGCTCAATTGCAAGATGCGAAGAACAAACCCGACCATCTTGCGGGCCAGCGCGCAGAATTGGCGCAAAAGATCAAAGATGCCGAGGCGCGCAAGGCGGCTGCCGCAGATGCGTTGAGCGTTGCAGAAGGTATTGCGCGCACCGCGACATCAGCCGAGCGCGATGCCGAACGCAGCGCCTCGGATGCCCGCGAAGCCCGCGCGGCTGCCGAAGCGCGGCGCGATGGTGCGGCAGAATCCGTTGCCCATGCAGCGGAGCGCATCCATGAGGAGATAGAAGTCACCCCTGATGCGTTGTTAGAGCAATTAGAGACAGACCCGACCGATATGGCCTCGGCTGAAAAGCTTGAAGGTGATGTTATGCGCCTGCGCCGTCAGCGCGATGCGCTTGGTGCGGTTAACCTTCGGGCTGAGGAGGATGCGCGCGAAGTCCAAACCGAGCATGACACGTTGCTGTCAGAAAAGCAGGATCTTGAAGCGGCCATTTCAAAGCTACGTTCGGGGATTGCGGCCTTGAACAAAGAAGGGCGCGAGCGTCTTTTGGCAGCCTTTGATGAGGTCAACCGCAATTTTGGACAGTTGTTTAGCCACCTGTTTGGCGGTGGTGAAGCGCGGCTTGTTTTGGTCGAAAGCGATGATCCTCTCGAAGCGGGGCTTGAGATCCTGTGCCAACCGCCGGGCAAGAAACTCTCGACCTTGTCACTGTTGTCGGGGGGAGAACAAACCCTTACCGCGCTTGCGCTTATCTTTGCGGTCTTCTTGGCCAATCCTGCGCCAATCTGTGTGTTGGACGAGGTGGATGCGCCTTTGGACGATGCCAACGTGACCCGTTTCTGCGATATGTTGGACGAGATGACCCGCCGCACCAAAACGCGCTTCTTGATCATCACGCACCATGCTGTGACGATGGCGCGGATGGATCGCTTGTTCGGCGTCACAATGGCCGAGCAAGGTGTCAGCCAATTGGTCAGTGTTGATCTGAAAAAGGCTGAGGCTTTGGTCGCCTAGGCGGCCAAGACCGCCAGAAGCACGACAGCCATCACAAATGCGGCCCATGATTTCCAAAGGATCGTAACCGCGTTCGAAATATCGCTGCGTGTGGCCTCTGCCCGTCCTGCGGCGTTCAGGCTTGGGTGATCGCTGAGATGCCCATGATAACTGCGCGGGCCTGCCAATGTGATATCAAGCGCGCCTGCCATTGCGGCTTCGGGCCATCCTGCGTTGGGGCTTGGGTGCTTTGAGGCGTCCTCTCGCATCACCGCCCAAGCCGCAGGTTTGCCGCAAACAGCGGCAATCAGTGCCCCGCTGAGACGGGCAGGGATGTAGTTGAGGATGTCGTCAAACTTGGCGGCAGCAAACCCAAATTCCTCATGTCGCGGGGTGCGGTGGCCAATCATGCTGTCGGCTGTGTTCACGAGTTTATAGAGCAACACGCCAGGTAGCCCGAGGATGAGAAACCAAAAGGCAGGGGCAATCACCCCGTCTGAAAAATTTTCAGCCGCAGATTCAATCGCGGCACGGCTGATTTCGCTTTCACCCAATTCAGCCGTGTCCCGCCCTACGATATCGCTGAGCGCGCGGCGGGCTTCGGGCAGCGACAGGCCCAAAGCATCGCGCACGGCCAAGACATGGGATATGAGGCTGCGCTGTGCGATGAGGATGGCTGCAAGCAGGATTGAGATCACCTCCCCAAAGGGCAAGAGGGCGATTGTGGCCCCAAGCCCCAAAGCGCCAAGGGACAAAAGCGCCATAACCGTCACGCCTGCGCTGCGTGCAGCCGCGTTTTCGGTGTTGTAGCGGCGATCTGCCCCAGCAATGATCCGCCCCATCACCACGGCAGGATGGGGGATACGCTGCCACAGCATGCGTGGTTCGCCAAATAGGGCATCAAGGCCAAGCGCCAGAACCAAGAGGGCAGCGGTTTCCGTGATCATGCCAATGCCTTTTCCAACCTTGTCCAGTCCTCGGGTGCATGGGGTAAGCCCAGTCTGATCATAGAGGTGGAATAGGGAAAGATGCGTGTCCAGATGTGATGCTGCGCAAGCTTGGATTGCAGGGCCGCAGCGTTGCCAACATGGAACAGTCTAAACAGGCTTGTGCCGCACGGATCATTTGCGCCCGCCGCCGCCATCAGCGCATCAAGCCGCGCCGCATCTTGCGCCAATCTACGGCGGGTGTCCTCGGCCCATGCGGGATCACGCAAGGCCCGCGCCCCGATCACAAGGGCGGGGCCTGAAACAGACCATGGGCCCATTACCGCCCGCAAACGGGCAATCGTGTCGGGCGCGGCGATGACAAAGCCAAGGCGCAGACCTGCAAGGCCCCAGAATTTCCCAAAGCTTTTAAGCACAATATCGCGACTGCTTTCTGCGATTTTGGGCAGGTGGCTGGCCTCAGGTATCACATCGCAGAAACTTTCATCATAGATGCGGATTTTGTCACCGACTGGTGCAGGCGCGAGGCGACCATCGGGGTTGTTGGGGTGGACATAGATCTCAAGCGCGGCGCTGCCTTGGGTTATCGTCCAACCTGCACCCTCGAAACTGGCCGCCCATTCATTATAGGTGGGCATGGTGATTTGCGCGGATTTGTCCAAATCCCCAAAAATCGTGGGCAATCGCGCAATTGCCGCAGAGGCGCCATGTGTTGGCAGAATATCAAGATATGCGGGAACCGACCAAAATGCGCGCGCGGCGGCAATCAGCGCAGCCTCAGCCCCCTGATCGGGCAGGGCGTGCCATGCATCGGCAGGCAGGTCACCGATTGGATAGGGGGAGGGATTGATCCCTGTTGAAAGATCAAGCCAATCTGCGCGCGCCCCACCATATTGGGCAGCGGCGGCATCAATTCCGCCCCCATGGTCGCGGCTATGTTGCGTTTTGGTCGTCATGCCGCCTTAGATAGGCGATTTGTCCCGCCCCGCCTAGAGGTGGTCGCGCTCATGTGGGGCGTTGAAATCCAGCACAGGGTTAATCGGCAGGATGCGTGCGGGATTAATCATATCGTGGCTGTAATGGTAATGGCGGACGATATGATCAAAATGCACCGTATCTGCCACACCCGCCCATTGATATAGCTCGCGCGTGTAGCCCCAAAGATTGGGGTAATCGATGATCCGCTTGCGGTTGCACTTGAAATGCAGGTGATAAACCAGATCAAAGCGGATCAACGTGGTAAACAGTCGCCAATCCGCCTCAGTGATACGTGCGCCGATCAGATAGCGGTTGCGACTGAGGCGATCCTCTAACCAATCGAGCGCGTGAAACAGGGTCTGCACAGCGTCATCATAGGCCGCCTGTGAGGTCGCGAACCCTGATTTGTAGACGCCGTTATTCACCTCGTCATAAATGCGCGCATTCACTTGGTCGATCTCTTGGTGCAGTTCTTCGGGGTAGAAATCCTGCGTGACGCCTGTGATCCCGTTAAAGGCCGAATTGAACATTCGGATAATTTCCGAACTCTCATTCGAGACGATTTTCTCGCGCTCTTTGTCCCACAGGATTGGAACTGTAACGCGGCCCGTCATGTCGGGCGTGTCTTTGAGATAGACATCACGGGCGAAAGGCAGGCCGTAGAGTGTGTCCCCCGTAGCCCCGTCAAAATCTGTCGAAAATGTCCACCCATCGCCCAGCATATCGGGGTGCACAACGCTGACGCTGATATGGTCAGTCAGGCCCTTGATGGCGCGGAAGATCATGGCGCGATTGGCCCAAGGGCACGCATGCGAAACATAAAGGTGATAGCGCCCCGATTCTGCCTTGAAGCCGCCTTCACCCGAGGGGCCTGCACTGCCATCTTCGGTCACCCAGTTGCGAAACGAGGCCACACTGCGCTGGAATGCGCCGCCTGATTTTTTGGTGTCATACCAAACATCTTGCCATGTGCCATCGACCAAAAGACCCATTGGTTCCACCTCGTCTCGCTGTTTCCTGTTGTCTCAGACCTAATGCGTGTGGCCTTTTCGTCCAACCCTAGGTCATGCAGAGGCACTCTGCGTATATGCACAGAACCCATGTTGCAAATTGGCAACGAATTTGCAGGTTGGTTAACCCGATGTTGACCAAAACCAACCATGATCCATGTTACAGTGGGAATTGATAGGTGTGTTATGAACGATTTCTTGCCCAAAGATGTCGTAGATGGCCTGCGCCACGCGAAGATGCGCGATCTCAAGCGCCGTGCGACCCGTTCGGTTCAGATCGGGGATGATGTTTATGCAATCCTAGAATTCACGCCCTCAGGTTTCGCGGTTGACGCGGAAACCACCCCGCATTTGCGCGGTTTGGTGGATGTTTATGAAGGCTCTCGTCACCAGTGTCAGGCCTTGATTATCGCCTCAGAACAAGATGGCGATTTGATGCGCTATGAATTCAAGCGCAACACCGCTGCCTCTGATCGCGCCGCTTTGGATTTTGAAGAAGTGACGCCACAGGTTTCGGGATACTTGACCTGATTCGACTGAATTGGCGCAATAAGCCACCGATTGTGGCCTGCTTTTCAAGAAATTCGTGCGAAAATTGCGCGCAGGTCGCGTGATTTTGCGAAAGAATTTCTGACGGCTTGGATTATCCTGTGACAAAGCTTCACCTCTTTGTCGGAGTGCCAAGATGATCAAGACCCCTTACCTTTTGTTTTTGGGCGATGCGCCCGACCCTTTGGCGGCCAAAGTGGCGCGAGGTATTCGTGATTGGCGTCCTGAGAACGCAATAGGCCAATTCCGCATGGAAGGGTGTCAGGCCGATATGCGCTTGCCTGATATGACTTTGGCCGAGGCGCGCGCCGCTGGTGCGGAAACCCTCGTGATTGGCGTTGCCAATCGTGGCGGGGTGATCTCGCCCGCGTGGAAAAAGGTTTTGATCGCGGCTCTAGAAGAAGGGTTTGATCTGGCCTCTGGGTTGCACAATCTGTTGCGTGATGAGCCTGATTTGGTCGCCGTTGCCAAGGCGACAGGGCGCAGTCTGCATGATGTGCGGGTGCCAAATGTGCAATATCCCATTGCCAATGGCGTTAAACGCAGCGGCAAGCGTTGCCTTGCCGTTGGCACGGATTGCTCGGTCGGAAAGATGTATACGGCGTTGGCCATGGATGCCGAGATGAAGGCGCGCGGGTTGAAATCCAGTTTCCGCGCCACGGGCCAGACAGGTATTCTGATTACAGGCGAAGGCGTGCCATTGGATGCGGTCATTGCGGATTTCATGGCAGGGGCGGTGGAATGGTTGACCCCTGATAATGACCCAGATCATTGGGATATGATTGAGGGACAGGGCAGCCTGTTCCACATTTCCTATTCTGGTGTGACCATGGCTTTGGTGCATGGGGGTCAGCCTGATGCGTTGATCCTGTGCCATGAACCAACCCGCCCCCATATGCGTGGTCTGCCCGATTATGAAATGCCAAGCCTTGAGGCGCTGCGTGATCTGGCCCTGACACTTGCACGCCAGTCTAATGCAGCGGCGCAAGTGGTGGGGATCTCAATCAACACAGCAGCATTTGGCGAGGATGAAGCCTTGGCCTATCTGGCAGAGGTTGAAAAGCGTATGGACTTGCCTGCTGTCGATCCTTTCCGCCAAGGTGCTGCACGTCTTTGTGACGCATTGGAGGCGATATGAGTTTTACCATCACGGCCACGCCCGAAACCTTTCGCTTGGCCGAGGTTTTTACGATTTCACGCGGCTCGCGCAGTGAGGCGCAGGTGGTCACAGTCCATATCAGCCGCGATGGGATCACGGGGCGGGGCGAATCTGTGCCCTATGCGCGCTATGGCGAAAGCATTGCCTCGGTCGTGGCGCAAATAGAGGGGCTGCCTGCAGGGATTGATCGTAAAAGCTTGCAGGACACATTGCCCGCAGGGGCCGCGCGAAACGCAGTCGATTGTGCGATGTGGGACTGGGACGCAAAATCAACGGGGCGGCCCGTTTGGGATTTGGCGGGGCTTGCGACCGCGCCGCGCGCTGAGATTACAGCCTATACCCTGTCGCTTGATACGCCCGAGCGCATGGAGGCTGCGGCAGCGCGCCATCAATCCCGTCCGCTGCTTAAGATTAAATTGGGCACGCCCGATGACATGCCCCGTCTTGAGGCGGTGCGCCGTGGTGCGCCACGCGCGCGGATCATCGTGGATGCCAATGAGGGATGGACTGTGGACAGCTACAGCGATCTTGCGCCGCATCTGATCCGTCTCGGGGTCGAGATGGTGGAACAGCCGCTTCCTGCGGGTGCCGATGATCTTTTGGCTGAAATCGCCCGCCCCTTACCAGTTTGCGCCGATGAGTCCGCCCATGATCGTGCAAGCCTGCCTGATCTGGTGGGCAAATACGATATGGTGAACATCAAATTGGATAAAACAGGCGGTTTGACAGAGGCGCTTGCGTTGCGCGATGCGGCTGTGGCGGAGGGCTATGGGATTATGGTGGGCTGCATGGTCGGCAGTTCTCTTGCTATGGCCCCTGCGCTTCTCGTGGCACAAGGCGCGGCAATTACCGATCTTGACGGGCCGCTTCTTCTGGCAGAAGACCGTGAGCACGCTTTGACATTTGACGCAGACGGGGTGCATCCTGCGCGTCCAGAATTATGGGGATGAGTTGAGATGACGCGCATCGTATATGTGAACGGCGAATATCTGCCCGAGGATCAGGCCAAAGTTTCGGTGTTTGATCGAGGGTTTCTGTTTGCCGATGGCGTCTATGAGGTGACCAGCGTCTTGGATGGCAAACTTATTGACTTCGAAGGCCACGCAAAACGCCTTGCCCGCTCCTTGAACGAATTGGATATGCGCGCGCCATGTGACAGTGATCGCTTGCTTGAAATTCATCGCGAACTGGTCACGCGCAATGCCTTGGTCGATGGTATGATCTATCTACAGATCACCCGCGGCGCACCCAATGATCGCGATTTTGCCTATCCTGCCCCCGAGACAGAGCCAACCTTGGTGCTGTTCACCCAGTCCAAACCAGGTTTGGCAGAAAGCCCAATGGCAAAGACAGGGATGAAGGTGATCTCTGTCGAAGATCAGCGATGGGGGCGGCGCGATATTAAGACTGTGCAGCTCCTTTACCCTTCAATGGGCAAGATGATGGCAAAGGCGGCTGGCTGTGACGATGCGTGGATGGTGGAAGATGGTGCTGTGACAGAAGGCACGTCAAACAATGCTTATATCATTAAGGATGGCACGATCATCACCCGCAATCTTGGCACTGAAATTTTGCATGGGATCACCCGCGCAGCGGTGCTGCGTTTTGCGCGTGAAGCACAGATGAAGGTAGAAGAACGCCCCTTCACAGTCGCCGAGGCGCAAGCCGCAGATGAGGCATTTATCACCTCGGCCTCAACCTTCGTGATGCCTGTGGTTGAACTGGATGGAACGCCGATTGGCACAGGCAAACCTGGCCCTGTGGCGACACGTTTGCGCGAGATTTACCTTGAAGAAAGCCGTAAAGCGGCAATCTGAACAGGCCAAAAAAGAAGGGCGCCAGAGATGGCGCCCTTTTCAGTTGGAGTGAATTGCACCTTAATTTGTCAGGGTAATTGATCCCGCGGTAATTTGCGTAGGCGTAATGTTTTGCAAGGTCGCGACCAATGTGCCTGGCCCACCACCAAAGGACACAAGAACATTGGTGTTTGCGCCGTCTGCCACCAATTGCAAACTCGCCCCTGTCAGATCAGCCGAAGAACCATCTGCATTGGTCAGCAGCACTTGTAGCGTTTCGTTCGCGGTGAAATCGGTCACAGTCACAACATTTTCTGTCAGTAGCGCGGCCCCTGCCGCTTTGGTCACTTGAACGCCGAAGGCATCAACACCAGAGCCGCCTGTCAGAACATCGCCATTGTCGCCGACCAAGACATCACCCTCAGAGCCGCCATTCAACGTATCCGCATTCGCCGCGCCTGCCCCTGTATTGTATTCGTCCAAGGCGGCCAAGGAATCTGCACCGCCACCGCCGATTAGGGTGTTGCGTCCGATCCCATCCACCAGACTGTCGGAGCCAAAGCCGCCATCAAGGCTGTCATCTCCCACACCGCCAAAAAGCGTGTCATTGCCTGTGAAGCCTAGCAATGTGTCATTGCCTTCGCCGCCCCAAAGAAGGTCGCCATCGCCTTCACCGACAATCGAGTTATTGTCCGTGCCGCCAGTAATCGTGTCCGAACCTGCGCCGCCCGCGAGACTGTCATCGCCGCCATTACCCTGCATTTCGTCATTGCCGAAGCCGCCAAACAGCGTGTCATTGCCAAAAGACCCAAGCAGCGTGTCATCGCCGATATCGCCGAAAATTTCATCATTGCCAGCGCGGCCCGTAACGCTGTCATTGCCGGCGCCGAGGCGAATGAAGTCATCCCCATTTGACCCAGTGATCGTGTCATCACCGTCTTTTGCGAAGAGGGCCCCTGCGTCAGACATGGTTCTGCTATCTGCGCCATCTGTGAGATTGATATTGGGAACACTTGCCGATCCAGCGCCCGCACCTGAGCCCGCACCTGCGCCAGCGCCTCCACCTGAGCTGGCACCAGAACCTGCGCCAGCGCCATTTGATGATCTGTTGTCGTCATCGTTATTTTCATCGGTAAGCACAGCATAGCCGATGCCCGCAGCCAAGATTGGCGCCATCAACAAAAGAGCAAGCATAGCATAAACCCCTAAATGCCATTATTCGGCCACAATCTTATATTTTTAGACATTATTAACCAAATAAAAAAATCCAATCCTTGGAAACGGATTGTTCGCAAATCAGCAATGCATTGAAATTATTTGAGTTTCGCCTTTTAGGTGAAGTCACCCTGAGCAAACCAACCGCCTGTTATCGCGCCCCCATGGGCATAAAAAAGCCATAATCTGGCGCCTTGCTCGGTGGTAATGCACCAATAATCCCGCAATCCAGTGCGCCAATTGGGGTCATCAAGCCACCATTCTGGCGCGATTCTTTCAGGGCCGATATAGGATTTCACAGTGAAATTTTGTCGCCGCCAGGCAAAGCGAAATGGCGGTTCTGGGCTGTCGGGGGCATCAATAAATTCGGGCTTGAATAGGGTTAAAGGGCGCGGAAGATGCGCGCGTGGCCATAGGCCCTCAAACGGGTCTGACCATGCGGCCGCAAGAGACTTCTGTGATTTTTCGGGCAGATGACTGTCCGCAGGATGGGGTCGGGTGATTGCTTCTAGCCCAATCCTTGTGCCAATGCGCGTGATCAGATCGTCCAAGGCGCTGCGCGCCGCATGGGCGCGCGCGGCACGATCCCCGCCTTGATGTGGGATGGCATTGCGCGCTTCGGTTTGCAGCGCCTCAAGGCGGATCATGTCAAAGGCTGTAGAAGGTTCTAAATCTTTGAGGCCTTGTTCCATCTGTAATTTCAACAGGCTGTAAACGGTGCGCGCATCGGTATGGCTGCGCGCAAGCCGCAAAGTGATATGACGGCGCGCTTCGGTCATTTCGGCAAGATCAAGACGTAGGCTGCGCAGATCTCGCCCTGCTTTGTCGAGCTTTTGACACAGCGCTTCGGTTAAACGCAGGATCGCTGCATCAAGATCATCACTTGTGCCAATGGGTTCGGGAAAGCTCATGCGCACCGCGAAATAGGGCGTGCTGCGCGCGGGCGAGACAGGTTCGGCAAGACTTCCCAAAGCTTGGTCAAGGCGCTGGAGCAAAAACGGGCCAAAGCGCCGTGCCAGACCTGCGCGGGGTTGCGCAAGCAGATGGTGAATCTGATGCAGGCCAAGCCGTGCCAACCCGTCTATCGTTTCGTCCCCAAGCCGCAAAGCGGCGATAGGCAAGGGCAAAACTGCCGCGCGGGTTTCCAAAGGGGGGGCGATATGTATGGGCATCTCTTTGCTTTGGTGGGCGGGTGGCGCAAATTTTGGGCCCATGTCACGCCTGCGCAAAGCGGCGCGTGCCCGCGTGGCGCGCGCTTCTTGGCTGATGGCATCACCACGGGCTTGATGCGCTCTGCCACGACCATGTCCAAAGCGGGCCAAGGCCCAAGCTGCCCCGCGCGTATCGGCAAGCCCGATTTCCGCACTCAGGCCCAATGCCGCGAGATCGGCGCAAATGGTCTCGGCCATGGCGGTTTCCCCACCAAAAAGATGAGCGCAGCCAGAAATATCCATCACCAGACCATCTGTCCCCTCCGCCGCGATCCAAGGCGAAAATTTCTCTGCCCATCGACACAGTGCCTTGTGAAAGGCTTGTTCTTGCGCGGGGTTTTGACTGCGGGTGATCAGATTTGCACATAGCGCCATAGCGGCGCTTAACGCCTGTCCACGGTAAAGCCCTGCGGCTTGTGCTTTGGGGCAGAGCGAGGAGAGAACTTGCCGATTGCCCGCTTCCGCAATCACGGCAAGTGGTTGCAGGCTCGTGCCGCGATGCAGGCGCAAGATTTGCTCCGCAGCAAGATGCGGCAAATAGATCGACAAAATGCGGCGCGTTTTGGCACGGGCCATTTGGGGGGCGGGGGCGGACATTCGAAATCATCCATCAAATGTTCACATTTTGTTCTTATTTAGTCCGCGCCTCAGAAAGAGTCGAGTCCCACCTATTGAAGGCGGCGTAAAAGATCGGGGCTGGCATAGCCATCAGGTAGGAGGCCGTTGACAATTTGATAGGCGCGGATTGCTGCCACGCTATTGGGGCCAATCCGCCCATCGACCCCGCCTGTATCAAACCCTGCCGCGGTGAGTAGTGTTTGCAATTCTGCACGCTCACTCCGCGTTAGGACGCGGTCATTGCGGGGCCATGTGGCGCGAAACCCGTTTGAACGCCCCACGATCCTATCTGACAAATGACCCAGCGCGATCACATAGCTATCAGCGGGGTTATAGCGCTCTAGGACACCAAAATTATCGTAGACCATAAGCGCCACACCATTCGCCCCAGCGGGGAGGAGCAGCGCAGAGGGCCCATGATCTGGCAAGGGCGTGCCATCCGCGAGGGTGACCGCGCGGTTGCGCCAAAAACTGGCGCCGCGTTTTTCCTCACGGCTGGCAAGGCGATAGTCAAATCCTTGTGGCAAGCGCACCTCTAACGCCCAAGGTTGCCCGCGCCGCCATCCTGCTTCGCTCAGGAAATTGGCGGCTGAGGCCAAGGCATCGCGCGGGTCATCGCCCCAAATATCTGCGCGGCCATCGCCCGTGTAATCCACCGCATAGGCCAGATAGCTGGTTGGCATGAATTGCGTATGCCCCATTGCCCCTGCCCATGACCCTGCAAAGGCGCGGGGGCTGACCGCCCCGAGCTCTAGGATTTGCAAAGCGGCGAGAAGTTCGGCTTCGAAATAGGCGCGCCTGCGCCCTTCCCATGCCAGCGTGGCCAATGCGCGCAATGTGTCTGTGTTTCCACGGAAACTGCCATAAGATGTCTCAACCCCCCAAACGGCGACAACCACCTCTCCAGGAACGCCAAATTGAGATTCGATCTGCGCCAAATCTTCGCGCCACCTTTGATAATTGGCCCGCCCGCCTTCGATGCGTTGTGTGGAAACGGCGCTGTCGAGATAGTCCCAAATGGGGCGCACAAATTCGGATTGATTGCCATCAAGACGCACAACCTCATCTAACGGGGTCATTCGGCCAAGGGCGGCATCTACCACTGCGGGCGAAATACCTTGTGCCACGGCGCGGGATGCGAAATCTGCGCGCCATTGAGAAAAACTTTCGCGGGGTGCAGGGTTGGATTGGGTGCTGAGCGTGGCAGGTCGTGGGTAAGGCAAGGGTGAACTGCTGACCGCTAATCCCTGAGCCAAGCTCACCTCTGCGCCAAGCAATATCAAAATGGCGGCCATAGGCGCGCACCATTGCAAGGCGTTTTGCTTCACCTGCATTTTTCTTCCCCGATACAGACCAGCAACAGCCCGCTGGCGCTTGGTTTTGCCGCTCATGGACAAACCTAGCGCGCAGAATGCATTCCGCCTAGGGGCAATCGAGATTAGGATTTTCGCTTTTTCAATTTGCGCAATTTACGCTTTTTGGCTTCAGCTTGGCCCGATCTGCGCCCGCCAAAGCCGCGCTTGCCGCGTTTGCCGCCTGTGTTGGGGCGGTGTTGCGTGCCGTGAATTTCTAGTAGCTCAAGACCGATGCCGCCTGTGACGGGCAAGGCCTCCGTCAGGCGCACCAAGACGCGATCCCCAATGCCTAAGGTTAAACCCGTATCCGCACCCATCAATGTCTGGGTGTCTGCATCAAAATGGAAAAACTCGCGGCCCAAGCTGCGCACGGGCAATAAGCCGTCTGCGCCTGTTTCATCCAGTTTCACGAATGCGCCGAACCGCGCCACGCCTGAAATGCGACCTGTGAATTCAGCCCCTACGCGATCCTTGAGATAGGCGGCCAGATAGCGGTCGGTCGTGTCTCGCTCGGCCACCATCGCGCGGCGCTCAGCTTCGGAGATTTGTTTGGCGGTGGCGTCCAGCGTTTCGATATCTTCGGCGCTCAAGCCATCCTTGCCAAAGCCGTGAGACGAGATCAGCGCCCGATGCACGATCAAATCTGCATAACGGCGAATGGGGGATGTGAAATGGGCATAAGCCCGCAGAGCAAGGCCAAAATGGCCGAAATTTTCGGGGTGGTAATAGGCCTGCTGCATTGAGCGCAAGGTTGAGATATTGATCAGCTCATCGTGATCCGTGCCCTCGGCCTGCGCCAAAAGCGCATTGAGATGGCGGGTCATCAACACCTGACCTTTCGCCAAAACAAGCCCCGCTGTGGCGGCTGTCTCGCGCAAAGCGTCCAGCTTGTCGGGATCAGGTTCTTCGTGAACGCGGAACAAGAGCGGCGATTTTTTCGCAATCAAAGTTTCAGCTGCGGCGACATTGGCCAAAACCATGAATTCTTCAATCAGGCGATGCGCGTCTAGCCTGTCGCGGAAGGCCACGCTTTCAACCTCGCCTTCTTCGGAGAGAATGATACGCCGCTCTGGAAGATCAAGGTCAAGCGGTTGGCGGCGCGCCCGCGCCGTTTTGAGTGCCTCATAAGCCGCAAAGAGGGGTGCGATGACGGGCTCCATCAAAGTCTCGCAACGCGGGGTTGGGGCGCCGTCTTGGGCGGCCTGCGCCTCTTCGTAGGACAGAGATGCGACCGAGCGCATAAGCCCGCGATGAAAGCTTTGCGCCTTTTTCTCACCTGTTGCATCAATGACCATGCGCACGGCAAGACAGGGGCGCAAAACGCCCTCATGCAAAGAGCAAAGATCCCCCGACAATCGGTCAGGCAGCATCGGCACAACGCGATCTGGGAAATAGGCAGAATTACCGCGCTTTTTTGCCTCGCGATCAAGCGCACTGCCCGCGCGCACATAATGCGCGACATCGGCAATCGCGACCCAGATGATATGACCGCCTTTGTTCTTCGGGTCAGGGTCTGCATGCGCATAGCACGCATCATCATGGTCGCGCGCGTCTGAGGGGTCGATGGTCACGAATGGCAGATTGGTCAAATCTTCGCGACCTGATTTTGATGCTGGTTTGGCTTTGTCAGCCTCTGCGATGACCTCGTCTGGGAAATTATCGCGCAGCCCATGTTCATGGATAGCAATAAGGCTGACCGCCTTCGGCGCGCTTGGATCGCCAAGCCGTGTCACGATGCGCGCCCGCGGCAGGCCCATGCGGGACTTTGGCCCTGCAAGTTCGGCCTCAACCAACTCGCCATCTTTTGCGGATAAGGTGGCATCTGAGGCTACGCGCCATTCTTTGTCTGATCCTTTGGTGACGGGCAAAATACGCCCACCTTCCGAGGTTGTGCGGAAAATACCAATGAATTTGCGGGGATTGGTGCCGATGCGCCGAATAAGGCGCGCGAGGTAATTGTGGTCTTCGCCATGAACCTCTTGCAAACGAGCAAGGATACGGTCGCCTTCACCCAAGGCAGGATCAGCCTCACGGGGAACATATAGAATTTTTGGCGCGTCCCCCTCGCCCTGCCATTCCATCGGACGGCAGAATTGATCCCCTGCGCTATCTTCGGCCAAAACTGTCAGGATGGCCACGGGTGGTAATTTATCGGGGTCGGCATAGGTTTTCTTGGTGCGGCGCAGATGGCCTTCTTCTTCAAGCTCTTTGAGAAGGCGCTTGAGATCAATGCGCGCGGCCCCTTTGATACCAAAAGCCTTCGCGATATCGCGTTTTGAACTGGCATGTGGATGATCGGAAATCCATTGCAGGATTTCGCTTTTTGATGGGATCGCGCTCATGGCACTGCCCTAGCATGGTGTGGGCCTGCCGTCATGGGGTAATCTTAAAGCGCCAAAAGATCGCTGCGGGTCAGGCTAAAGCCTGAGGCAATCCAACGTGCTTCTAATTCAGCAAGGGCTTTGCCCAAGTCTGGCCCCTGCAATTTGGGCATGAGATCGGCTGCGCGAATTGGAAACTCGGCCTGTGCGCCCAATGTTGCGGCTGCCCATTCCGACAGATCAAGCGGGGTTTCAAAGAAGGCATGGCGCAGCATCAGCGCCGCGTGGGCCATTGTCTCACCATGGCGATAGCCCAATTCCGCGCCCGCCATGTTGCCCGTAGCTGTTTCGCGCAAAACTGCCACATTTTGGGCCATAGATTTGGACAGACGGAGTTCCGTTTGCAGATCTTCCCCCCCAATCGCGGCAAGCCTAAGGGCGGGATCAGGTGCAAAGCCGCGCTCGGCCTCAAAATGCAAAACTGGCCCTAAGGCGCGCAGATTTGCGCCTGTGATGCAGTGGTGTAAAATTCCCGTTTGCTCCATCGCGGCCAAGGCGGGTGCGGGGTTCTGGGCGCAGAGAAGCTTGATCATCTCTGCCCCAATCCGTTCGCGCGATAACTGGTCTAGCCCGTCTGCCAGTACCGCACAGGCCGCGAGTATGTCCGGGTCAAACCCTGCATCTGGCGGTGCATAATGCGCATGAAATCGGAAGAAGCGTAAAATACGAAGATAATCCTCACGGATGCGGTGATGCGCCGACCCGATAAAGCGTAGCAGACCCCTGCGCAGATCCTCCATGCCTTGGCCCGTGGGATCAGATATCGCACCGCCCGCATCAACATAGAGTGCGTTGATCGTGAAGTCCCGCCGCATGGCATCCTCGATCAGGCTTGTGCCAAAGGCTACGGTTGCGCGGCGGCCATGGGCTTCGACATCTCGGCGAAAGCTGGTCACTTCATAACTTTCCCCTGATAGGATCAGGGTTACGGTGCCGTGTTCAACGCCCGTTTCCACGCATTTTACAGAGGCCGCTTGCGCCAATTCGATTACCTGCTGTGGGGTTGCATCTGTGGCGATATCAATATCCCCTACCGCGTGACCCATCAGGTGATTGCGCACCGCACCGCCCACAACATAGGCTTGGTGGCCTGCATCGCTCAAAAGTGCCAAGGCTGCTTGCGTGGTGCGATTGGAAAGCCAATCTGCGGATATGATAGGGGATTGGTTCATGTGATCCGATCCGCAAGAGATTTCAATATCCGCGCGGTCGCGCCCCAAATGTAATAGGGGCCATAGGGCACGGCATAGAATTTGCGCCACTGTCCCTGCCAGCGGCGGGCCTCGATACGGAAATTCTGCGGCTCCATCACGAAGGAAAGCGGGACGCGAAACACCTCGTCTACTTCGTTCGCTTCTGGCATTGCTGTAAAGGGCGTGGTGATTTCAGCCAAGATCGGGGTGATCAGATAGCCCGTGACTGTTTCATGCGGCAACAGATGGGACAGCACATTGACCTGTGCCGCAGGCAGACCGATTTCCTCATGCGCCTCGCGCAGGGCGGTATGATCGAGGCTAGCATCGGTTTCGTCCTGCTTGCCGCCTGGGAAAGCAATTTGTCCAGGGTGATGGGCCAAATGCGAGGCCCGTTTGGTCAATACAACCTGTGGCGTGGCCCCAAAGGCTTCGATGCCGAAAAGCACAGCGGCAGGGCGCAGTTTGCGTCCCGCAGGCAATTTGATGTCAGGGTTCAAATCATAATCGGAGGAGGGTTTGGCGGGCCGCTCAAGCGCCGCCATCAACTGATCTAGAGTGATCTTTCCCGCCGCCCCCGCCATTGGCCCTTTACGCCTCTGGCACGGGTTTTGTCGCCTCGAACCCAAGGGTTTCGGGGTCGAATTCATAATGCGCCCCACAGAATTGGCAATCGGCCAAGACCTGCCCGTCTTCCGTGGTCATATGTGCGATATCTTTAGCCGAATAGATCGACAGGCTTTGACGCACCCGCGCCTCTGAACAGGTGCAGCCAAACCGCACTGGCAGCGGATCAAAGACGCGTGGCGATTCCTCATGGAACAGGCGCAGCAAGAGATCCGTCTGGCTGAGAGAGGGGCCAATCAATTCAAACGTGTCTACAGTATCAAGAAGGATATTGGCGCGGTTCCAATTTTCGCCCTCATCCTCATTGAGAAGATCGGTTGCGGCCAAAAGCCCTGCTTCCCCTGATCCGCCTTCGCCAGTCACATGCGGGCTTGCTTTGGGCATATGCTGCAGCATCACGCCGCCTGCGCGCCAATTCTCCCCTTCCTGCCCTGGGGTGGAGGAGCGACCATAGCCCAACATAAACCGTGTTGGTAATTGCTCGGATTGCGCGAAATATGCTTCGGCACAACCGCGCAAAGCATCGCCCGTCAGAGGTGTGATGCCCTGATAGGGCGCGCTACCCGTGCCCTGATCCAAAAGAAGCGCGAAATAGCCCTTGCCCGCCTGTGGAAAGGGTGCGGCGCTGTTGTCAAATTTGTCTTTGTCATAACTTGCATAGGCGCGGATGCGGGCGGGTTTCCCCTCGCCTTCAGGGGCATAAAAATCTGTCGCGATCAAACGCAGCGGCCCATCACCGCGTAATTGCAGCGACAATTTCCAACGCAGTTTTATGGTCTGTCCGATCAAGGCGGTCAAAAGCACCATCTCAGCCACCATAGCCTCAACGCCTGATGGGTAATCATGTTGGCTCAGAATTTGATCCAGCGTCTGGTCAAGGCGCACCACGCGCCCCCGAATATCGGAAGCGTCTAATTGAAATGGTAAAACCACATCATCCCAAGCGGCATCCGCGCCAACAGTCATTCTCTTTCGTCCTTCGCCTAAAATAATCGCGCCTTTTTTGTCAGGGTCAGCCAAAGGCCGCACCCCGTCAACCGCGGTCTGCTTTCATATAGGTCGTCCAAGGGCAAGACCCAAACCACGCTTTGGGCCGCAAAGCCGCCATGCGGCTGCCACAATCTGGGCAAATTTCGATGGTCATTTACGGGCCATAACTTTGATTTGGCTCTCATTGCGCGTGGCTTGCGCAAAATCCGCCTCAGGCTGCGAACGGGGTAAGGCGCATATGAAAATTTTGATGGTGCACCAAAATTATCCCGGTCAGTATCGAGAAATATTGTCTTGGCTGATTGCACAAGGTGGGCATGAAATTGTGTTTCTGACCCAAAGACAGGGCATTGCACCGCGCGATGGGGTGAGAATTGTCAGCTATCCAACCCATCACAGACCCTCTGACGGCGCCTATGCCTTTAGTAAATATTGGGAAGAATGTTGTGGCAATGGCTATGGCGCGGCCGTTGCGATGCAAGCGATAAAGGCCGAAGGGTTCACACCCGACATCATCTTGGGACATATTGGTTGGGGTGAGTTGACCTTTGTGCGTCAGGTGTGGCCCGCATGCCCCGTCATTGGATATTTTGAATATTTCTTTCTCAATGAAGGCGGCAGCGTTGGCTTTGATCCTGAATATCCGTCTTCCAAAGACACGCCCTATATTATGCATGCGCGCAACGCGATGAACTTTGCCAATTTGGAAACGGTTGATCGAGGGGTTACACCCACGAAATGGCAGCACGATACCTTTCCCAAGAGCTTTCATTCTAAATTTTACACCTGCCACGATGGCATCCGAACGGACAGGCTTATGGCTGACCCAGATGCCACAATCGGGCTGTCTCGGCTTGCGAAGAAACTGACGCGAGAGGATGAGGTTTTCACCTATATGGCGCGCAATTTGGAGCCTGTGCGCGGTTTCCACCAATTCATGCGCGCTTTGCCAAAAATCCTAGAGGCACGGCCGAATGCAAGGGCGTTGATCATTGGTGGCAATGAGGCGTCATATGGCAAGAAATCGGATATCCAAGGGGGATATCGCGCGCAAATGGAGCAAGAAGTGGGCAAAGACCTTGATTGGTCGCGTGTCCACTTTTTAGGCCGTGTGCCTTATGCGGATTATCGCACCATTATTCAGCTCTCGCGCTGCCACATCTATTTGACGGTGCCCTTTGTTTTGTCCTGGTCTTTGCTTGAATCGATGTCGATGCAAGCCCCGATTGTGGCCTCTGGCACGGCCCCCGTGCGCGAGGTGATCAAAGATGGCAAGACGGGGCTTTTGGCGGATTTCTTGAACCCTGATGAGATCGCCGAAAAGGCGATCCAACTTTTGTCGGATTACAAACTCGGTGAGAAACTCGGCAAAGCCGCTCGTGCCCATGTGGTGAAGTTCTATGACTTTGAAAAAGTCTGCCTGCCTCAGCATCTGCGCCAGATCAATGCGCTGGTTCCAAAGGCCAAAGCGATAGCGTTGCCCAAGAGCAAATAGTGATCTGGGGTTTGACCGCGCGGGTGTTTTCTGACAGCAGGATTGACAATACCGCAGTTTCCGCACGGGTGATCCATGGCAGAGCAAATTCTGGTAACAGGTGGGGCGGGCTATATTGGTTCGCATGTCGTGGTCGCTTTGCATGAGGCGGGCTATACCCCCGTCATATTCGATAATTTTAACAACGCCCGCCGCGATGTGCCTGTGCGTTTGGCGCAGATCATGGGCACGGCCCCAAGCGTTATTGAGGGGGACATCCGCGACAGTGCCTGCCTTGATCAGGCCTTTCAGGAACATGAATTTGGCGGGGTGATTCATTTGGCCGCCCATAAAGCGGTGGGCGAAAGCGTTGCCAAGCCATTGGCGTATTTTGATAATAACGTGGGTGGTTTTTTGAACCTCCTCGGCGCAATGGAACGGGCAGGGTGTAAGCGCCTTGTGTTTTCGTCATCCGCCACAGTTTATGGTGAGCCTGATGAAACCCCAACACCCGAAACTGCGCCACGCCGTGCGATGAACCCTTACGGGCGCACCAAAATCATCTGCGAAGAAATGTTGCAGGATCTGTGTGCAGCTGATCCAGAATGGGCGGTGGGTGTTTTGCGTTATTTCAACCCCGCTGGGGCGCATGGCTCGGCGCTGATTGGCGAAGACCCTGCGGATATCCCAAACAATCTGATGCCTTATATTGCCAAGGTGGCCACTGGCGCATTGGCAAAAATCTCGGTTTTTGGAAATGATTATGACACTCCCGATGGCACGGGTGTTCGGGATTATATCCATGTTGAAGATTTGGCCGAAGGTCATGTTCTGTCTTTGGCGCAGTTGCGGCAGGGGCACGGGCATTTGGTCAATCTAGGGACGGGGCGGGGGTATTCGGTCTTGGAAATGATCGCCGCCTATCAGCGCGCTACGAACCGCCAGTTGCCCTATGAGATTGTCGCGCGCCGTGAGGGGGATGTGCCAATTTATTGTGCCAAAACAGAAAAAGCCCGCGATCTGCTAGGGTTTGAAGCAAAGCGCGGGCTTGATGAGATGTGCGCCAGTTCTTGGGCTTGGATGCAGGCCCAAGAGTGCGGGAACGATTAACCTTTTAGGCGGCGATTGCGCGCGGCCAACAGTTTCAAGCGCAGCGCGTTCAGCTGGATAAAGCCCTGCGCATCTTTTTGATCATAGGCGCCCGCATCCTCTTCGAAGGTCACATGGGCCTCGGAATATAGGCTGTGATCGGACCAACGCGCCACAGTGCGTGCCGCACCCTTATAGAGTTTGACGCGCACAGTGCCAGATACATGCTCCTGGCTTTTGTCGATCAGCGCTTGAAGCATTTCGCGCTCAGGGCTGAACCAGAAGCCGTTATAGATCAGTTCCGCATAGCGCGGCATGATGGAATCTTTCAGATGGCCCGCGCCGCTATCCAAGGTGATCTGCTCAATCCCGCGATGGGCCTCAAGCAAAATCGTGCCGCCTGGTGTTTCATAAATGCCGCGCGATTTCATCCCAACAAAGCGGTTTTCAACCAGATCAAGGCGGCCAATGCCGTGCTTGCCGCCCAATTCATTGAGCTTGGTCAGGATTGTGGCGGGGCTCATTGCGGTGCCATTGATTGCAACTGCATCACCGCGCTCAAACGTGATTTCCACCATTTCGGGCGTGTCAGGCGCGTCTTCAGGATGGACGCTGCGCTGATAGACGTAGTCGGGCGCTTCTTGTGCGGGGTCTTCGAGAACTTTCCCTTCAGAAGATGTGTGCAGCAGGTTTGCATCCACTGAAAATGGGGCTTCGCCGCGTTTGTCCTTGGCGATAGGAATTTGATTTTTTTCTGCAAAATCCAACAATTTTGTGCGGCTGGTCAAATCCCACAACCGCCATGGTGCGATGACTTTGATGTCTGGGTTCAGCGCGTAGGCGGCCAATTCAAAACGCACTTGGTCATTGCCCTTGCCCGTTGCCCCATGCGAGATCGCATCGGCCCCAGTGGCTTCGGCAATTTCAACCAACCGCTTGGAAATCAGCGGGCGCGCGATGGATGTGCCAAGAAGATAAAGCCCCTCGTAAATCGCATTGGCGCGGAACATCGGGAAAACGAAATCGCGCACGAATTCTTCGCGGAGGTCTTCGATGAAAATTTCGGACACGCCCAGCAATTCGGCCTTTTTGCGTGCGGGCTCCAGTTCTTCGCCTTGACCCAGATCGGCGGTAAAGGTCACGACCTCGCAGCCATATTCGGTCTGCAGCCATTTCAGGATGATGGATGTATCAAGACCACCTGAATAAGCGAGAACAACTTTCTTGGGCGCAGACATCGTTTAGCTCCGAATTTGAAAGGGATTGGCGCGCGATAACGGGTTTTGGCGAGGGACGCAAGTTGGCGCAGTATCCGCTTGGCGCATTGCGCAGGCTAGACAGGGGGCAATCTTTAAGGCAGGCCTAGGGAATGAATGATTTTAAAAATAATGCCAAAGCTGCAGAACAGGCAATGCGCGCCTTGTTTACGCCTACGCCTTTGCAGAAAAATATTTATCTGTCAGAGCGCTATGGCGCAGATATTTGGCTCAAGCGCGAGGATCTTAGTCCTGTGCGCTCGTATAAAATTCGCGGTGCCTTTAACGCAATGCGCAAGGCTTTGGCCGTGGATGCCACGCGCCGGCAATTCGTTTGCGCCAGCGCGGGCAATCACGCACAAGGCGTGGCCTATGTCTGCCAGCATTTTGGGGTTGAAGGTGTGATTTTCATGCCCGTCACCACCCCACAGCAGAAGATCGCCAAAACCCGTGCCTTTGGGGGGGGCAATGTGCGCATCGAATTGGTCGGCGATTATTTTGATGAGACATTGGCCGCAGCGCAGGGATTTTGCGCGCGCGAAGGTGCTCATTTCCTGTCACCTTTTGATGATGAAGATGTGATTGAGGGGCAGGCTTCGGTGGCTGTTGAGATGGTCGAGCAACTGGGCCGCGCCCCCGATTGCTTGGTGCTGCCTGTAGGGGGTGGGGGGTTGTCAGCGGGTATGTTGTCGTATCTCGGGCGCGATCAGGCCGTGACCTTGGTTGAGCCTGTGGGCGGCCCAAGTCTGACCGCAGCACTGACCGAGGGCGCGCCAAAGACGGTCAAAATTGAAGATACGTTTGTCGATGGCGCGGCTGTTGCGCGCATTGGTGAAAAAACCTTTGCGCGGCTCAGTCATATCAAGCCTGAACGCGTGCATTTGGCACCTGAAAACCGAATTTGCGTGACGATTCAAGAGATGCTCAACATCGAAGGCATTGTGCTGGAACCTGCCGGGGCCTTGTCGATTGATGTTTTGCCTGAAATTGCCGATGAGATTACGGGTAAGTCGGTGGTCTGTGTGACCTCTGGCGGAAATTTCGATTTCGAGCGATTGCCCGAAGTCAAAGAGCGTGCAATGCGCTTCTTGGGCGTAAAGAAATATTTCATCTTGCGTATGCCGCAGCGCCCCGGGGCCCTGCGCGAATTTTTGAACCTGCTTGGCCCAGATGATGATATCGCGCGATTTGAGTATTTGAAGAAATCCGCGCGCAATTTCGGATCGGTTTTAATTGGGATTGAAACGAAAGACGCCGCGCATTTTCCGGATCTAATGGCGCGGATTGAGGCGCGTGGATTTGCCTGTCGCGACATTACCAATGACGAGGTTTTGGCTGAATTTCTGATTTGAAAAGCGCGGTCTAAATCTCGGCGCCAAGTTGGGGGATATGGTGCGCCAGCGCCGCAAGACCGGTCGAAAGCAGTCGGGTCAAACTGTCGAGATCGGCCTGTGTTGCGAGCCCCTCACGATGTTCAAGTCTGTGGCAATATTCGCAAAAGCTAGTTAGGCCAAGATTACTGGCCGCCCCGCGCAATGCATGAAATGCACGTGCTGTGGCCATGTTTGGATCAGCGGATAAGGCGCTGAGGTCATTTTTCAATTCGGCGATAAACACCGCCGCCAAGTCGATGAATTCATCTTCGCCCAATTCGCTGCGCAAAATGGTGACATGATCAAGGTCAATGGCATTTGCGGCCAATCGAGATTGAATTTGACCCAGATGCGAGCGCGCGCCGTGATTTGTGGAAAATGCGGTCATCTTGCTGCCTTCGCCTTTTGCCTTGCCCCTCGATACGCCCCTAGCGGTTAAAGAAGTGTTTACGGCAGGGCTGAAGTTTACAGCCTGAGCGCCTACTCGCGTTTACGTTGTATTAGGAACAGGGCGCTAAGAGGGTCGGGCAAAGGAGATTTCCGTGACGATTCACGCCCTGACCAATCATAGGATTGCTGCGCGGCCCTCACGGTTGCCAACCCTCGCAGATATGCCTTCTGCGCGGGTATCGCCTTATGCGGGACACCCAATGCCTGTTCTGGTGATCGATGACAGTGCCGCGCAACGGCGGTTGATTTGCCATATGCTGTCCCAGTGGGGCTATGACCCAGTGCCATGCGAGACAGCAACCCATGGGCTTGAGGTGTTGAAACAGCGGCAAATGTCGCTGGTCGTCTGTGATTGGGTGATGCCAGAAATGTCTGGCCCAGAATTCTGCGCCCATCTGCGCAAGATTGAGACGGACGGGTATTCTTATGTCATCCTGCTGACCTCAAAAACAGGACGGGACGCGATTACGGCGGGTTTGGACTCGGGTGCGGATGATTTTCTTTCAAAGCCCGTGCATCCGCCCGAATTATTGGCGCGGTTGCGCGCAGGCGAGCGGATTTTGCAAATTCACAGCGAATTACAGCAGAAAAATGCGCTGCTCAGCCAAACCCTTGAGAAACTTAGCGTTCTTTATGTTGATCTGGATCGTGACCTTCAGGCGGCGCGTGATATGCAACAGGCCTTGGTGCGCGAACCATCTGTTAGCCTGCCTGAGGCACAGCTGTCGTTGATGCTGCGCGCATCGGGCCATGTTGGCGGTGATCTTGTCGTTTATTTTCCTGCAGGTGAAGACAAGATCGGCATGTTCTCTTTGGATGTCTCGGGTCATGGCGTTTCAGCAGCGATGATCACCGCGCGCTTGGCCAGTTTGCTCTTGCCGCATTCGGCTGAACGAAACCTCTGCCTGCGGCGCAACGGTGGCGCGGTGCAGGCCTTACCCCCTGTTGAGGTGGCGCAAGCCCTTAACCGTCTGATGCTTCGCGAGGATATGGGGGGGCATTACTTTACGTTGTGCTATGTGCTGTTCAATCTGAAAACTGGAACGGGCCGCTTTGTTCAAGCGGGCCATCCCTTGCCCTTCGTTTTACGCAATGGGGGCAGTGTGCAGGAAATTGGCACAGGTGGATTGCCCATCGGTCTTTTGGAGGACGCAGATTGGGTTGAGCAAGAATTCACGCTCACGGGCGGGGATTGTCTGTTTCTATATTCGGATGGATGGGTCGAATGCCCCAATCCGCAAGGGCAATTGTGGCAAGAGGCCGGTTTGGCTACGGCCTTGGCGCGCCATCAGGAGCGGCGCGGCCATGACCTACTTTCCGCCCTGACCTGCGATCTTGAGGCCTATGCGGGTGGTGATGAATTCGTGGATGATATCTCTGCCGCCATGTTGGCCTATCGGCCATAATGGGCCAGGAGTTGCCGCACAAAATGCCGATCCCCTGACACGGCCAATAGCGTTTCAGCCTCGTCCCACGGCAGGAAAATCGCGCTATGGCCTGCCTCTGTTGGTTCCCCCATGCGGCGCCCCAGTTGGGCATAGAAGATGTGGCACTGCTTATGTGCGTGATAGCCATAATCGGGCATGAATGTATGGCGATGAAACATCCCCAAGCGGCGAATTCCATGGATGCGATATCCCGTTTCTTCCAAAACTTCGCGATGCAAGGCTTGGATGGCGGTTTCGCCTGCGTCAATCCCGCCCCCAGGCAATTGAAATTCGGGGTCTGGATCCTCTTGGAATGTGGCCAGAATGCCATCACCTGCATCAATAATCGCATAGGCCCCCGCGCGGGGGCGGTAATATTGGTTTGGATCTGGCCAATTGCCAAAACGGCGGTTCATTTTATCCCCCTCAGGTGCGACTTGCTTTGAGCACGACTTTGACAGGTGTATCCCGTTCTCAAAACCCCTCAAATGCATGTCAGACCCTGTGCAAAGCTTGATTTTTTGTCTAAGTCAGACCACAGCACGCCACACCAACCAGATCGGGCAAGAGATTATGACACAGCAGGATAAATTGGCCGCGATCCGCGACACCGCCGCCCGCGTTTTGAAAATTGAGGCGGATGCGGTGATGGCTTTGGCCGCGCACTTGCCTGCTGATTTTGACGGCGCGGTTGAGGCCATGTTGGCCACGAAAGGCCGTGTGATCCTATCTGGTATCGGAAAATCGGGGCATATTGCGCGCAAGATCAGCTCAACCCTTGCTTCGACTGGTACACCTTCGGCTTTTGTCCACCCTGCTGAGGCAAGCCACGGTGATTTAGGTATGATCACCCCTGAGGATTTGGTGATTTTGATCTCAAACTCAGGTGAAACGGCTGAATTGGGCGATATCGTGGCCCATGTGGCGCGGTTTTCAATCCCGATGATTGGCATATCAGGGCGCGAAGACAGCACATTGATGCGGGCGGCGCAGTATCGTTTGACCTTGCCTGCCGCGCCTGAGGCTTGTGTGATTGGGATGGCGCCGACAACCTCAACGACCCTAACACTTGCCTTGGGCGATGCATTGGCCGTTTGTGTCATGGAGCAGCGCGGTTTTCGACCCGATCAATTCCGCACCTTTCATCCCGGCGGGAAATTGGGCGCACAATTGTCAAAAGTTGCGCAATTGATGCATGAAGGGGCGGCCTTGCCCTTGGTTCAGGTGACCACCCCGATGCCTGAGACCCTGTTGGTGATGACCGAGAAAAGCTTCGGTATCGTGGGGGTCTTGGACGGCGAAGGTCGCCTTGATGGGGTGATCTCGGATGGGGATTTGCGGCGCAACATGGCGCGGCTAATGTCCTGCACGGCTGGTGATGTCGCCACCAAATCCCCCCGCGTGACCGCCCCAGATGCCCTTGCCGCCGAGGCCTTGGCGGTCATGTCAGCGCATAAAATCACAGCCCTTTTCGCGTTGGATGATGAACAACGCCCTGTCGGTCTGTTGCACTTGCACGATTGCCTGCGGGCGGGTTTGGCTTAAACCTTTAGCGTCCTATCGCGTCATAGGTGGCAAAGCCTGCGGCTAGCGCATCTTGGCGGCTGTATATATTGCGCAAATCGGCCATGCGCGCCTGCGCCATGCCCTTGGACAAACGGGTTAAATCCAGCGCGCGGAACTCGTTCCACTCGGTTAGGATCACCAAAAGATCGGCGGCTTCCGCAGCGGTATAGGGGTCATCGCACCATGTCACATTTGGCAACAGATGCTCCCCTTCACGGCGGCCTTGCGGGTCGACCACACGCACGGTCGCGCCACCGCCCACAAGAGCGGGCACAATGGTAAGCGAAGGCGCATCACGCATATCATCGGTGTTTGGCTTAAAGGTTACGCCCAGCACAGCGATTTTCTTGCCATTGAAACTGCCATCACACAGATCACGCAGTTTTTCGATCATGCGCAGTTTAACTGCGTCATTCACGCGGATCACTGTTTCTACAATCTGTTGGGGGGCTGCAAAATCCTGACCGATCCGCGCCAAGGCTTGGGTGTCCTTGGGGAAACAAGACCCACCATACCCTGGCCCTGCATGTAGAAACTTATTTCCAATGCGCCCATCAAGCCCCATACCTTTTGAGACTTCCTTCACATCCGCGCCGACTTTTTCGCAGAGCGCGGCGATTTCATTGATGAAGGTGATCTTGGTCGCAAGAAAGGCATTGGCCGCGTATTTGATCATTTCCGCCGATTCCAGATCGGTGGTCACGATTGGAAAATCGCGCAGATACAGGGGGCGATAAATCTCTGCCATAACCTTGGCTGCGCGCTCTGATTGCACGCCAACCACAACGCGGTCTGGCTTCATGAAATCGTCAATCGCGGCCCCTTCCCGAAGAAACTCAGGGTTTGAGGCAACATCAAACTCCGCCTTTGGATTGGCCTGTGCCACAACCTCTTGCACCTTGCGGTTGGTGCCAACAGGCACAGTCGATTTTGTCACCACCACGGCATAGCCTGTCAGCGCGCGCCCGACTTCTTCGGCGGCGGCCATGACATAGGTGAGGTCAGCATGGCCATCGCCCCGCCGCGTGGGCGTGCCAACAGCAATAAACACAGCATCTGCCCCATCTACAGCGTGCGCCAAATCCGTTGTAAAGGACAGCCGCCCCGCCTCGACATTGCGGGCCATCAAATCCTCAAGGCCGGGCTCATAAATCGGAACCTCACCCTTATTCAGTTTAGCGATTTTTTCTGGGGCCTTGTCGACACAGATCACCTCATGCCCAAAATCCGAGAAGCAGACCCCCGAAACCAAGCCAACATAGCCTGTGCCAATCATTGCAATCCGCATGGTTTAATGTCCTTTTTTGGCCAATCTTGTTCTCGTCCTAGCAGCGATAATAATCGCGATACCAGTCCACAAACGCGGCAACCCCGTCTTGCACTGCGGTTTGTGGCTTGTAGCCTGTTAAGCGCATCAAAAGGCTTGCATCGGCCCATGTGGCAGGCACATCGCCTGCTTGCATATCCATGAAATTCTTTTGCGCCTCGATCCCAAGACGCGCTTCTATCGCGGCGATGAATTCCATCAAAGGCACTGATTGTGAGTTTCCGATATTCACAATGCGATGGGGCGCAACAGGTGAAAGGCTATCGCCTTCAGCAATCTCAGAGGCCGCGTTGGGGCGGGTCGGTATGGCATCAATCAGACGCACAATCCCATCAACCAGATCTGTGACATAGGTAAAATCACGGGCCATTTCGCCATGGTTGTAGACATCAATTGGCTTACCTTCGAGGATCGCCTTGGTGAATTTGAACAGCGCCATATCAGGCCTGCCCCATGGGCCGTAGACCGTGAAAAACCGAAACAATGTGGTGGGGATGTCAAAAAGATGGGCATAGGAATGCGCCATCACTTCGTTGGATTTCTTGGTTGCCGCATAGAAAGACATCTGTGTGTCGCATTTTTGCGTTTCGGCATAGGGCATCGTCTCATTCGCGCCATAGGCGGAGGAGGTCGAGGCGATTAGTAAATGTGCGGGCTTGTGATGGCGCGCGGCCTCAAGCACGCGGAAGGTTCCGATCAAATTGGCTTCGACATAGCTTTCGGGATTGTCGATGGAATAACGCACCCCCGCTTGCGCGGCGAGGTGGATCACCGCGTCAGGATGGAAATCGGCCATGAGCCCATCCATGACACCCGCACCCTCAACCCGATCATGCACAACGCGGAAATTGGGCGACTGGTTCAGCATCGCCTCGCGGCGTTCTTTGAGGGTGACATCATAGTAATCGGTCATGGCATCTAGGCCCAGAACCTCCCACCCATCGGCCAAGAGACGCTGCGACAGGTGAAACCCGATAAAACCAGATGAACCCGTTACCAATGCGCGCCGTGTGGCCATGTCATGTCCTCGATTGTCGTTTGGGTTTCCCTAACAGGGAAAGCCTTGAACCTCCAAGAGACAAATCCGCGCTTTTGGGGGCTATGTGATATTTGGCGCAAAGGCACAGGTTGCAAAATGATCATTCACAAGCCCACTGGCTTGCATGAAGGCATAAACTGTTGTGGGGCCGCAGAATTTGAACCCTGCCTGCTTTAGGGCCTTGGACAGCGCCGCCGAGGTTGCGGTTTGTGCTGGAACATCACCAAGGGTTTGGGGGCGGTTTATCTGCGGGGTGTGATCCACAAAACCCCAGATAAATTTTGAAAAGCCAATCTCAGCCTCAAGTTTGAGATAGGCCTGTGCATTTGTAAGGGTGGCCTCAATTTTACCGCGGTGGCGAATGACGCCTTGGTCTTGCATCAATCGCTCAATATCCGCCGAACCCCATTTGGCGAGTGCATGGGGATCAAACCCTGCAAAAGCAGCGCGAAAATTCTCGCGCTTTCGCAGGATCGTGATCCAACTTAGGCCTGCTTGGAACCCTTCAAGACACAAGTTTTCAAACAGCCCGCGGCTGTCATAGAGGGGCCGCCCCCATTCTTGGTCGTGATAGGCGATATAGTCGGGATCGCCCAAGCACCATGCGCAGCGAATTATCGTTGGATCATCCATAATCTGCCCCTTTGTTCACCTCACATTAAGAGTTGGCACGGCACATCTACAAGGCAGCAATTGGAGATGACCATGACCGTGCCGCGCAGTGATTTTGCAAATCCTGATTTGGCCAGCCCTTTCGCGGTTGCCATGACCGATATGCGGCGCGGGGCAATCGCCCTAGTCGAAGGGGCTTTGAGGCGGGGGGATGTCGCCTTGGCATTTCAGCCGATTATGCGGGCCCATGGGAAAGGCCCTGCCTTTTACGAGGGGTTGGTGCGCGTATTTGATGAGGCGGGGCGGCTGATCCCCGCCCGCGATTTTATCATGGAGGTTGAGGCCACAGAACTTGGCCGCAGGCTGGATTGCGCGGCCCTTGCGATGGGGCTTGCAGCTATACATGAAGCGCCGCATCTGCGTCTTGCGGTGAATATGTCAGCCCGCTCTATCGGCTATGCGCCGTTTCATAAAATTCTGGCCGCTCATATTGCCGCCCATCCGCAAGATTTGGAACGTTTGATCCTTGAGATCACTGAGACAAGCGCGATGCAGATGCCTGAATTGGTGACGCCGTTTATGCGGGATCTGCACGCGAAGGGGGTTAGCTTTGCCTTGGATGATTTTGGGGCAGGGAATACTGCCTTGCGCTATTTGCGGGACTTCTCGTTTGATATTCTGAAGGTTGATGCGCAATTCGTGGCGCATGTCGCCGATGATCCCGACAATCAGGTTTTATGTTCTGCGATCCAATCCGTGGCACGCCATTTTGATATGCTGATTGTGGCGGAAGGGATTGAAAACCCTGCCGATGCCGATTGGCTGTCGCGGGCGGGCTTTGATGGGTTGCAAGGATATGTATACGCCGTGCCCAGTTTGGAAAAGCCGTGGCTGAAGGAAACCGCCCCTAGTCATCCCTCTATTGCTGCGCCACGGCGGGTGCGCCCTGGGTCGCGTTAATCTGTCAATTGCGCAGATGTCTAGCAAGCGCGACAACAAAGTCTGTTGTCGGTTGAGCGATGAAGGCCTATCACTAGACCTTGAGGAAAGAATTTCGGCCCCGCGGCCCTCTCCTCTCCGCCACGGGGTCGGCAGGGATAGGTCAGGAAAGGACGTCTAATGACCAACGTGGTGATTGTTTCTGCTGCACGCACAGCGGTGGGTAGTTTTCTGGGATCATTCGCAAATACGCCTGCCCATGAACTTGGGCGCGTTGTGCTTGAGGCCATTGTGGCCCGCGCAGGGATTGATAAATCCGAAGTGTCCGAGACAATTTTGGGTCAAGTTTTGACAGCGGCACAAGGTCAAAACCCCGCGCGTCAGGCGCATATTAATGCAGGTTTCCCACAGGAAGCGGCCGCATGGAGCATCAATCAGGTCTGCGGTTCGGGCCTGCGTTCAGTCGCAATTGGGGCACAGCACATTATGCTGGGTGACGCTGCAATCGTTGCCGCTGGTGGTCAAGAAAATATGTCGATGAGCCCCCATGCAGCCTGCCTGCGTCAGGGCCAGAAAATGGGTGATTTGGCCTATATCGACACAATGATTCGTGATGGTTTGTGGGACGCGTTTAACGGCTATCACATGGGCCAGACCGCCGAGAATGTCGCCAATCAATGGCAAATCAGCCGCGAGGCTCAGGACGAATTTGCGGCTGCGAGCCAGAACAAGGCTGAGGCAGCGCAAAAGGCAGGTAAATTCGTGGATGAGATCACCCCTGTTACGCTGAAAACGCGTAAGGGTGAAACTGTTGTTGATAGCGATGAATATATCCGCCATGGCGCAACAGTCGAAGCGATGGCAGGCTTGCGTCCTGCCTTTGCAAAGGATGGCTCTGTGACAGCGGGCAATGCCTCGGGCCTCAATGATGGCGCTGCCGCGGTGTTGTTGATGTCAGAAGAAGACGCGCAGAAGCGCGGTCTAACCCCATTGGCGCGCATTGCCTCTTATGCCACTGCGGGTCTTGACCCTTCGATCATGGGTGTTGGCCCGATCTATGCGTCACGTAAGGCATTGGACAAAGCGGGGTGGGCTGCTGCTGATCTTGATTTGGTTGAAGCCAACGAAGCTTTTGCTGCGCAGGCCTGCGCTGTGAACAAGGATATGGGGTGGAACCCTGATATTGTGAACGTGAATGGCGGCGCTATTGCCATTGGCCACCCGATTGGTGCGTCTGGCTGTCGTATCCTGAACACGCTTTTGTTCGAAATGCAGCGCCGTGATGCGAAAAAAGGTCTAGCGACCTTGTGCATCGGCGGCGGCATGGGCGTGGCCATGTGCCTTGAACGCCCCTGAGGCAACTTATTGGGGTATTTCGCAAGGGGCGCTTTCGGGCGCCCCTTTTTGCATCCGCAAAATCATATGCGAAACAATGTTGCGCGCGCAGCATATCTATCGTAACAACGTTACACAGACCTAGGCCTGATCGGAGGAAGATATGGCAAGAGTAGCATTAGTAACAGGTGGCAGCCGCGGTATTGGGGAGGCAATCTCCAAGCGTTTAAAGGCCGAAGGCTATGAGGTTGCTGCAACCTATGCGGGCAATGATGAGAAAGCTGCGGAATTCACCAAAGCCACAGGCATCAAAACCTATAAATGGAATGTTGGCTCTTACGAAGATTCCGCTGCGGGTATCGCCAAGGTCGAGGCTGATCTTGGCCCAATTGATGTTGTTGTCGCCAATGCGGGTATCACCCGCGATGCGCCTTTCCACAAAATGACGCCCGAACAATGGCATGAGGTGATCGACACCAACCTGACGGGTGTGTTCAACACGGTTCATCCGATTTGGCCTGGAATGCGCGAGCGCAAATTTGGCCGTGTCATTGTGATCTCTTCGATCAATGGCCAAAAGGGCCAGTTCGGCCAAGTGAATTACGCCGCGACCAAGGCGGGAGATTTGGGGATTGTGAAATCTCTGGCGCAAGAAGGCGCGCGCGCAGGCATTACGGCCAACGCGATTTGCCCCGGCTATATTGCAACCGAAATGGTTATGGCGATCCCAGAAGAGGTGCGCGCGAAAATCGTTGCAGGCATCCCAGCGGGTCGCTTGGGTGAACCTGACGAAATCGCCCGCTGCGTGGCCTTCCTTGCATCTGATGATGCAGGGTTCATCAACGGGTCTACCATCTCCGCCAATGGGGCGCAGT
This sequence comes from Roseovarius sp. 10, assembly GCF_033100315.1. Lineage (NCBI taxonomy): Bacteria > Pseudomonadati > Pseudomonadota > Alphaproteobacteria > Rhodobacterales > Roseobacteraceae > Roseovarius > Roseovarius sp. 10. Next base: position 137,593 of record NZ_JAWLVH010000003.1, on the reverse strand, counting down.
TCTTCGTGTAATCACGAGGCTGATGAAAAAACCGCCCCTCACTCTGGTGGGGGGCGGTTTTCTTTTGGCTCAGCCGTTTAGGCGGGCAATTTCTTCTTTGATTTTCAGCTTTTGCTTTTTCAGATCGCGGATTTCTGATCCATCCATGCTTGGACTTCGTTGCGCTTCTTCCACGCGTTTGGAGAGGGTTTCGTGCTTCTTCTTGAGTTGCTGCAAATGTCCGTTCAGTGACATGGTCAAATCTCCTCTCGTTGATGTTCGACAAGATCAGTGCACCACGGATTGTGAGTCGTGTCACGCATTCCCTTCATAAAACTGTCATGATGCGCGGCAGTTTGCCGATGCTGGTCTTATGGCCAGTTGATCGCCGCACCTTGGCGCAGAACAGTGCGGGCGGCATCCGAATAGTCATCGCCATCCTTTTCATGGGCCGCGCCCGCATGAATGATGAAGGGCGGGCAGAGGGTGGCAGGTGTTTTCGCCAATTTGCGCGCGCGGATCACCACGCGCTTTGCGGTTTGCCCTGCGCGGGATTGCAGGGGCAAAATGGAAATCGCGCCAAATTTCTCGGCCTGAAGGGCCGCTAATATTTCTGGCAGACGTTCAGCGATGTGGATGAGGGTCAGCCATCCTTGTGGCTTTAGGCGTTTTTTTGCGCAGCTGATCCAGTCGTTTAACCCTGTTTCCTCGCGCCGTGCTGCTTCACGCCCTGCATCCTTGGCCCCTGTTCCATCCCCTGTCGCGAAAAAAGGCGGGTTGGCCATGACATGATCAAAAGTTTCAGTGAGATGCCGTGACAGCGTGGTTAAATCCGCAACCACGACCTCTAAGGGAAGGGCGGCATTGTCGGCATTGCGCTGTGCAAGCTGCGCATAGTTTTCCTGGCGCTCAACCCCGACCATGCGTAAGTCAGCAACACGCTTTCCCAAGGCTAGGCTGGCTGTGCCAACCCCGCAGCCCAATTCCAACACCGATTGACCCGCGCGCGCCGGACAGGCTGCCGCCAAAAAGATCGGGTCTGTGGCGGCGCGATAGCCTGTGCTTGGCTGGTAGATCTGAAGCGCACCATCCAAAAAACCATCGCAGGTCAGATCATCGTCCGAGAAAGGCACGCTCATGGGCTGACCTCTAAACCATTATCGCGCAATGCGATGCGCGCCATGTGCAAATCCTGCCGCCGCACCATCAATCGACGCGGCAATATGCCAATGGAGCCTTCAAGCAGGCTCATATTTACGTCAAACTCGAACACCTCTATACCCTCGCCAGATAAGATGACGGAGGCAAAGGCGATGACCGTTGGATCGTTGCTGCGCAGAACTTCATGCATCAGGTTGATTTAGGCCCCCCGATCGCGTCTGTCGAGAGAGGCTGCGGGTCACGGGAGAAAGAGAATTCATGTCGCTAGACCATGCCAGTGCAAAACCGCATGAGCGTTTGGCCGCCCATCTTGAGGCAGAAATGGGCGCTGTGGATCAGTTGATCCGTGAACGTATGGCTTCGCGGCACGCGCCACGCATTCCCGAGGTGACGGCACATTTGATTGATGCAGGCGGAAAGCGTATCCGCCCGATGCTGACTTTGGCGGCGGCCAATCTGTGCGGATATAAAGGCGAGGGCCATATTAAATTGGCCGCGACCGTAGAGTTTATCCACACGGCTACGCTGTTGCATGATGATGTGGTCGATGAAAGCAACCAGCGCCGTGGTCGTCCGACTGCGAATTTGCTTTGGGACAATAAATCTTCGGTCTTGGTCGGCGATTATCTATTTGCGCGCGCATTTCAGTTGATGGTCGAGCCGCAAAATTTGGATGTTTTGGAAATTCTCTCCAATGCGGCGGCAACGATTGCAGAGGGCGAGGTTCTGCAGATGACCGCCGCGATGGATATCACCACCAGCGAGGACACCTACATGCAGGTGATCCGCGGCAAGACTGCCGCCCTGTTTCAGGCGGCCACCGAAGCGGGCGCCGTTCTGGCCGGGCGCAGTGATGCAGATCGTGAGGCCCTTGCCCAATATGGCGATGCGTTGGGCGTTTCCTTCCAGATCGTTGATGATCTTTTGGATTGGGGCGGTGCTTCGGGGGCCATGGGCAAGAATACGGGCGATGATTTCCGTGAGCGGAAAATGACCCTGCCCGTCATTCGTGCGATTGCTAAGGCCGATGCAACCGAGCGTGAATTCTGGGCGCGCACGATTGGACGCGGGGATCAGGGCGAAGGGGATTTGGAACAGGCCTTTGCCATTTTGACCCGTCATGGTGCGCTTGAAGAAACCCGCGTTGAGGCCTTGCGGTTTGCGGATCACGCAAAGACATCTTTGGCCGGCCTTCCTGATCATCCCTTGCGCGATATGATGCGCGACTTAGCGGATTATGTGGTTGCGCGGATCGCGTAATCCTTAACGAAGAACTGCACCCGTTTTGACCCACCAGTGCGGCTTGTTGGCCGCGAGGTCTGCGGCTGCTTTTTCAGCGGCAACGGCGCTGTCATAAAGGGCAAAGCAGGTGCTGCCTGATCCGCTCATACGGGCCAGACGCATATCTTTGGTGCGGCGCAGTTCTGCCAAAACAGTGCCAATCTCTGGGCAAAGGTCGATGGCGGGGTCTTGTAGATCATTGCGTTGCGCGGCGATCCAAGTCCAAAAATCATCATGCCATGCCGACAGTGCGGGATTGGTCTTGGTGGTCAGCGCGGCAAATACAGATGGTGTGGCCAGTGGCAGATTGGGATTGACCAAAACCGCCCAAAGCGGTGGCAGCGTGGGCGCGGCGGTGATTTCATCGCCAATGCCGCGCATATAAACGGGCGCAGTCTCAAGGCACACTGGCACATCTGCGCCCAAAGATAGGATCGCATCGCGCGGGGGCAGATCGCATCCCCATAGGTCTGCAAGCCCCTGCAAAGTGGCCGCCGCATCAGCAGACCCACCGCCAATTCCAGCGCCATGGGGCAGGTTTTTGACCAGATGGATTGCAGCACCTTGGCCCTTTATGCGCGGGAAAAGACCCGCCGCTTTAAGCACCAAATTACGCTGATCTGTGGGCACACCCTGGGCAAAAGGGCCTGAAACTGTGAGGGTAAGTCCCTCTGCTGGGCTGATTTCAAGGTAATCTGCTACCTCAACAAAGCACACAAGCGAGTCGAGTAAGTGATACCCATCCGCCCTTTGGCCCACCACATGCAAAGCCAGATTGAGCTTGGCTTGTGCGGGGCGCAGGGTCATTTCCCTTCGACCTCGCGTTGCTGAACCGCATCCAGACCGAGCTCAAGTTTCAGTCTGATCCGCTCAGCATCTTCTTCGGTCGGTTCAAAGGACAGCGCGCGTTCCCATTGGAACCGCGCTTCGCGTTGACGACCAACCTTCCAATACACATCGCCCAGATGATCATTGACGATCGGGTCAGTGGGCAGCAATTCGACCGCACGTTCCATTGGCGCGACTGCCTCCTGATAGCGACCAAGGCGGAAATAGACCCAAGCAAGGCTGTCTACGATATAGCCAGACTCGGGTTCTAGCGCGACCGCACGTTCGATCATCGTCAACGCCTCGTCTAGATTGCGGCGTTGTTCCACCAAAGAATAGCCCAAGTAATTCAACACGGAGGCTTGGTCAGGGCTTAGGCGCAGCGCCTTACGGAAATCTGCTTCGGCTGCATCCCATTCATCGGTTTGTTCATAGCAAATCCCGCGCGCATAAAACAGGAACCAGAACCTTGGATCTTCTTGATCAATCAGCTCTACCGCTTGGCTATAGGCCGCTGCGGCCTCGGTGAACCGCTCGTCACGGCGCAGCAAATCGCCAAGCTGTGCATGAACGGCAAAGGGCTGTGGCTCTGCGGCAATCAGGTCTTGCAGGGTTGTGATCGCTTCATCACTGCGGCCTGTGCGGGCAAAGGCATCAGAACGGCCAATCGTTGCCTCAAGGGCTAAGGGGTGATCTGCAGGCACGGCACCATAGATCTCAACCGCCAGCTCAAACTGGCCCGTTTCCACCAACAGATCACCGCTTAAAAGCGCGGCCTCCAGATGGTTAGGGTCAATGTGATAGGCCGCTCGTGCGTAAATCAGCGGCAGGGTTGGCCCGCTCTCGCGCCCTAAGGCCTCGGCCAATGTGAAGAAAACCTCCGCTAAACCTTGTTGCGGGGTGACGACAAAATCATAGCTGCGGGTTGGATTGGTCGCGATGTCATCCCGCAGGGCCGCAAGGCTGGGATCACGATTTTGGGACAAGATGCCGTCCAACATCGCCACAGCGTCATCCGCGCGGTCAAGTTGCACCAAGGTTTGCGCATAGGCCCGCAGGATGCGTGATCCTGCTGCGCCCAGATTGAATTCCACGCCCTCATAAATCTGTGCGGCACCCTCAAAATCGCCGACCGCACCACGGGCGAGGACCAAGTGGTAATAGGCGAGATCGGCAAGCCCCTGATCCCCCGCAAGCCCATTAAAACTGTCGCTTGCGAGATCCATTTGGCCCTGTGCAAGGTAAAGCCAGCCCGCAATCAGATCATCCACCAATAGACCCGCGCCCCGCTCAGCACGGATGCGGGTGAATGCGGCCTCAACATCGCCTCTCTGCAAAAGGTCGACCAAGATCGCCAAATCTGCCAATTCACGGCTTGGATTGTCGTCCTTGATGGTGGTTGAAATCTCGGCGGCTCGTGACCAATCCCCCAAGGCCGCATGGGAAAGGATCGCATTGATGGCCAAATCCCCGTTCGTGCGATCTAAGGCTAGCAATTGATCCAGATAATTCGCTGCAACCCGATAGTTGCTTTCGTTCAGCGCATGGCGCGCAGCGAGATAGGCCCCCGCGCTTGTGTCACGGTTCACAATCTGCGCCTCGGCCTTGTGTATTTGCCCGCCGAGAGACAGGGCAAGGATCAAGGCTGAGGCTGTCAGGTGACGCATAGGGTGGCTCCCGTTTATATGTGACTGAGATTAGGGGCTTGATCGGATGAAAACAATGGCGCGACACCCGATAAAGATGCCGCGCCCTGCTGAATTAATCCGATTTTCAATCACATATTCGGGTAATTTGGCCCATCCCCACCTTGCGGTGTGACCCAAGTGATATTTTGCGAGGGGTCTTTGATGTCGCATGTTTTGCAATGCACACAGTTTTGGAAATTGATCACAAAGCGCGCGTCTTTACCCGCTTCCTCCACAACTTCGTAAACCCCTGCGGGGCAGTAGCGTTGTGCAGGTTCGGCATATTCGGGCAGATTAATTGAAATCGGCACCGAGGCATCCGCAAGACGCAGATGCGCGGGTTGGCTTTCTTCGTGATTGGTCATTGAGAAACTGACATTGGTCAGCCGGTCAAAGGACAAAACCCCATCTGGTTTTGGATAATCGATTGGCGCGAAATCCTTGGCTTTGCCCGTTGCGGCGGCATCGGTTTTGCCGTGACGCATTGTGCCAAAAAGATTGAGCCCCGTCAGGTTCGCAACCCACATGTCCAAACCACCAAAGCTCAGGCCGCCCAAAAGGCCAAATTTTGACCAAAGCGGTTTGACGTTGCGCACACGCTTTAGATCTTTGCCAATCGGGCCATCGGTGAGTGCCGTGGCGTAATCGTCCAGCCTGTCACTTGAGCGGCCCGCCTTGATCGCGCTATGCGCCGCTTCGGCGGCCGCAATGCCCGAGAGCATCGCGTTATGGTTGCCCTTGATACGCGGCACGTTCACAAGGCCCACGCCACAGCCCAAAATCGCAACACCTGGCGCGACAGGGTTTGGCATAGATTGATAGCCGCCTTCGGAAATCGCGCGCGCGCCATAGGCAACACGTTTTCCACCCTTCAACAACTCAGCAATCATCGGATGATGCTTGAAGCGTTGGAATTCCATGTAGGGGTATAGATGCGGGTTCTCATAGTTCAAATGCACCACGAAACCCACATAAACTTGATTGTTATCAAGGTGATATACAAAGCTGCCGCCGCCTGCATTATTTCCAAGCGGCCAACCCATCGTATGGGTCACAGTCCCCTCGCGGTGCTTGGCGGGGTCAATTTCCCAAATTTCTTTCATCCCAAGGCCGAATTTCTGCGGTTCTTTGCCCTCGGAAAGGCCGAATTTTGAAATGACCTCTTTGGTCAGTGAGCCGCGCACGCCTTCGCCCAAGAAGACATATTTGCCGTGCAGCTCCATCCCCGGTTCAAAGCCGTCTGAGGGGGTGCCATCCGCATTCAGACCAAACACGCCCGCAACGACCCCTTTGACAGACCCGTCATCCGCATAAACCAATTCAGAACAGGCCATGCCGGGGAAAATCTCAACGCCCAAGCCTTCGGCTTGCTCAGCCAACCAACGGCAGACATTGCCCATCGAAACGATGTAATTGCCGTGATTGTTCATCAAGGGTGGCATCAGCATATTGGGCAAACGAATGCCGCCCGCTTCGCCGAGCATATAGAAATTATCTTCGCGCACTGGCACTGTAACAGGCGCACCTTTGGCTTTCCAATCAGGGATCAGCGCGTCAAGCCCTGCGGGGTCAAGCACCGCACCTGACAGGATATGCGCCCCAACCTCTGACCCTTTTTCAAGCACGACCACACTGAGATCGGGGTCAAGTTGCTTGAGACGGATCGCGGCAGATAGGCCTGATGGGCCTGCGCCAACGATGACGACATCATATTCTACGGATTCGCGTTCTATATCCGCCATGGGTCTCGTTCCTTCCGACAGTCGGGTGGTCTGGGCGTAAAGTGTCAGGAACAGGTAGCGCGATCTGGGTCAGGGGGTCAATTGATACGCGACAATATATTGTCGCGTTACGACTGAATAATTTGCAAAACTTGCGCGCGTGCTATCTGCTGCGCAGAAGATGGGTAAAAGGGGAAGCCGAATGTCGAAACTGCGAATGATCTACCTAGGCTTGGCTATTTTGGGAACGATTTTGCCAATGCAATATTTCTTGCCATGGTTGGCCGCGAATGACTGGTCGATTATGGCGATGGTGGATGCGTGGCACGCCAATGATGCTTCATCAGGTCTGGTCTGGGATTTGACCATTGCCGCTGTCACCCTGACCGTTTGGATATTGGTTGAGGGGATTGCGCGGCGCGATTGGGTGTCGCTTTTGGCAATCCCCGCGATTTACGGGATCGGGGTCAGCTGCGGCCTGCCGCTTTATTTGTTCTTGCGCTCCCGCCACGAAGTCTGAGGCCTAGTCCAACGTCAGGATGGTTGATCCTGTGGTGGCCCGCGCTTCTAGCGCATCATGGGCTTTGGAAATCTCCTCAAGCGCAAATCGCTGATCAATGCGGATTGTCACATCGCCTGCCGTGACCTTGTCGAACAACTCGCGCGCCATGGTTTGGCAGGTATCGTGATCCGCGATATGGGTGAACAATGTGGGGCGTGTGATCTTGAGCGATCCTTTGCCCGCCAATGTCGCGAGGGATACGGGCGGCACAGGGCCTGAGGCATTGCCGAAGGAAATCATCATCCCCAAGGGGCGCAAGCAGTCAAGCGAGCCTTCAAATGTGGCGGCGCCTATGGAATCCATCACAACATCAACGCCTGTCCCGCCAGTGATCTCGCGGGTCTGCGCGGTGAAGTCCTCGGTGCTATAGTTGATGCAATGGGTCGCGCCATGTGCAAGCGCCAGCGCGCACTTTGCGTCAGACCCTGCAGTTCCGATCAATTCGATCCCTTCGGAGCGTGCCCATTGGCAGGCAATCAAACCAACACCGCCTGCCGCCGCGTGGAACAACACCCGATCCCCGCGCTTGATCTCGGTGGTGCGGCGAAACAGGTAATGCGCGGTCAGACCTTTCAGCATCATTGCCGCGCCCTCTTCGAACGAAATCGCATCTGGCAGAGGGCAGACTTGCGCGGCAGGCATGACGCGGGCCTCGGTATAGGCCCCGGGCGGTTGCGCTGCATAGGCCACGCGGTCGCCTTCTTTGAGATGGGTTACACCTGCGCCAACCGCCTCGACAATCCCTGCGGCTTCCATACCCAAAGCATGGGGCAGCGCCATTGGATACAAGCCAGAGCGTTGATAAACATCAATGAAATTCAGCCCAACGGCTTTGTGGCGGATTTTAACCTCGCCCGCCTGTGGGTCACCCACGGGCCGTTCAACCAATTTCAAGACCTCAGATCCACCATGTGCCTCGATGATGACGGTTTTTGCCAGATCGCTCATATGCGTTTCCCTTTGGAGAAATATCGTTGCACGGAACCTAGGGCGCAGACCCCTGCCCGTCCAGAGAGGGTTTGAAACCGCGCGCAAGGGTGATAAGCGCGAGGCGCACCCAAAAGATGCCGCGCGGAGGTCGGGCAATGGATCATTTTCTGTATAAGAACGGCGAGCTTTATGCCGAGGATGTTGCCGTGCGCGAAATCGCCGCTCAGGTTGGCACGCCGTTTTACCTCTATTCCACAGCCACGCTGACCCGCCATTACAGTTTGTTCAAAGACGCGCTTGCGGGCTTGGACAATCTTGTTTGTTTCGCCGTGAAATCCAACTCAAACCAAGCGGTATTACGCCATTTGGGCAATTTGGGCGCGGGTATGGATGTTGTGTCTGGCGGCGAATACGCCCGCGCACGCGCTGCGGGTGTTGATGGATCGAAAATCGTGTTTTCTGGCGTGGGTAAGACCCGCGCAGAGATGCGCACTGTTCTCGAAGGTGGCATTCGGCAATTCAACGTGGAATCGGAGCCTGAATTGGCGGTTTTGTCCGAGGTCGCACAAAGCCTTGGCGTGACGGCACCGATTACCATTCGTGTTAATCCCGATGTTGACGCGAAAACGCACGAAAAGATCGCCACAGGCAAATCTGAAAATAAATTTGGTATCCCCATCGCCCGCGCCCGCGAGGTCTACGCCTATGCAGCAAGCCTGCCTGCGATAGATGTGATCGGGGTTGATGTGCATATTGGCAGCCAGCTTACCGACCTTGCCCCGTTCGAGTTGGCTTATAACAAAGTGGCCGATTTAACGCGCGCTTTGCGTGCGGACGGGCATAATATTCGCCGTCTAGATTTGGGGGGAGGCTTGGGTATCCCCTATGAGCGGTCAAATTCTGCGCCGCCTTTGCCCGTTGAATACGGGGCTTTGATCAAGCGCTGTGTTGGGGATTTGGGTGTTGAGGTTGAAATCGAACCTGGCCGCTTGATTTCAGGAAATGCAGGGATTTTGGTGTCCGAGGTGATCTATGTGAAATCGGGCGAGGGGCGCGATTTCTTGATCTTGGATGCGGCGATGAATGATCTGATCCGCCCTGCGATGTATGGCGCGTGGCATGACATCATCCCCGTGATTGAGGCCGAAGCCGCCGCCGAGCAGCGCCCCTATGACGTGGTTGGCCCTGTCTGCGAGACAGGCGACACATTCGCCAAAGCCCGCAATCTGCCGAAACTTGTCGCAGGGGATCTTGTGGCCTTTCGGTCGGCAGGGGCCTATGGCGCGGTTATGTCGAGCGAGTACAACACGCGGCCTCTGATCCCAGAGGTTTTGGTGAAAGACGATCAATTCAGCGTCATCCGCAAACGTCCAGAGTTTGACGAAATCATCAACCGCGATATCGTTCCTGAATGGCTATAATGCCAGAACCCGCCTGATTGGGTTGGAATCAGGCCGCAGATGATGGGGCTGATGGACGAGATCGACAAAACCGCACAGGTGATACAGCAGATCCGCTGGCCCCTGCGCCTGACATGGGCCGCCATGATCTGGGAGCGCGGCTTGGGTGCCTTTTGGCCGTTTTTGTCCCTTGTTGCGCTGTGCTATGCGGTTTGGGTTTTCGCGGGGGCGGCTCTTTTGCACCCTGCGATTTGGATTGTTTTGGCGGGCTTATTTGTCACAACGCTGTGGCGCGGGGTTGCCGCATTTCAATGGCCCCGCCGCGATGCAGCCCTTGCACGGCTAGACCACAGCCACCCTCATCGCCCGATTAGCGCATATTTGGATGAAATATCGGTCGGCCGTGGTCAAATCCGCACTGCGGCCCTGTGGCAGGCGCATTTGGCGCGGATGCAGCGTGATCTTGCGGGGCTCGAGGCGATCAAACCCGCTCCACACTTGGCCCGCCGTGATCCTTATGCGCTGCGCTTAATTGCGCTGACCGCTTTGGCGATGGCGCTGATTTTTGGCGACGCCGCGCGTGAGGTGCAACCGTCTCAAGGATCAGAGATTGCAGTAGGCCCCAGTTGGGAAGCATGGGTTGAGCCGCCGCGCTACACGGGGCTGCCCACGCTTTACCTGCAGGATTTACCACATGCGGATGCAAGCGCGATTGAAGTTGTCACGGGCACGCGTCTGATTTTGCGCATATATGACAGCGCAGATGCGATGGAGGTCACCCATAGCTTTGGCGATCAGGCAGGTGCTTTAGCCGATGATCTGATCATCTCGCAATCAGGGGATGTCGCGATTGGTGACGCAGCATGGCGTTTTATCCTGACCCCTGATGCGCCCCCAAGCGTCACGATATTAGGGGCGCCGCAGCTTGAGGCACCGGATCAAACGGCGATTGCCTATCGCGCGCAGGATGATTTTGCGATTTTAGGCGGTGCCGCCTCCCTATCGCTTGATCTAGAGGCTGTGACTCGGCGCTATGGGTTGCGCGTTCCGCCTGAACCCCGCGATGATTTGGTCTTTGATTTGCCGATGCCGTTTTCGGGGGATCGGGCGGCTTTTTCGGAAACCTTGATCGAAGATCTCTCCAAATCCGTTTTGGCGAACTTACCCGTGACCCTCACTGTCACAGTCGAAGATGATTTGGGCCAAACGGGTCGCGCGACCTTGCAGGTGGCACGTTTGCCATCCCGAAGATTTTTTGACCCGCTCGCGGCAAGCCTCATTGAACAGCGCCGTGACCTTTTGTGGTCGGTTGAAAATGCGCCGCGCGTGGCGCAGGTTTTGCGCGCCATCACCTATGCGCCGCAGACCTATTTGGAGGATGAGGCAACCTATTTGCCCCTGCGCAGTGTCATTCGCCGCATAGAGGCGGCCCCTGCGCCCTTGGCTCGTGAAATCCGTGATGAATTGGCGGAAATCCTCTGGCAGGTGGCGGTAGATCTCGAGGAGATAGATTTAGATGATGCGTTGGCGGCCCTGCGCCAAGCGCAAGAACGCTTATCCGAGGCGATGCGGCGCGGGGCCAGTGACGAAGAAATCGCTCAGCTGATGGAAGATTTACAGCGTGCCATGGATGATTACATCCGTGAATTGGCGCAATCTGCCGAACCCAGTGACACCCCCACGGACAGCCCCGATCAAGGGCAAGAGGGGATGGAGTTGTCGATGAATGATCTGTCCCAGATGATGGATCAAATTCAGGAGTTGATGGAGCAAGGGCGCATGGCCGAGGCGCAGGCGATGCTAGATGCCTTGTCACAAATGCTTGAAAATATGGAAGTGACCCAAGGGCAGGGGCAGGGTTCCGCGGGCGAACGCGCGATGGAAGATCTGCGCGACACGTTGCGTGAACAGCAGGGTTTGGCGGATGATAGTTTTCGGTCTTTCCAAGATAGTTTTGGTCAGGGCGAGCCTTCTGACCAAGATGGGGAACAATCCCTTGCCGATCGCCAAGAGGCTTTGCGCGACAGCTTGCGTGAGCAGGCAGAAAACTTGCCCGGCCAAGGACGTGAAGAAGGCCAAGCGGCGCGGGATCGTTTAGACGAGGCGGAACGCGCGATGCGTGATGCGGCGCGCGCTTTGGAAGAGGGCGATATGGCGGGTGCTTTGGATCGTCAGGCGGACGCTATGGATGCATTGCGCGAGGGTATGGATCAGTTGGGGCGCGCCTTTGCCGATGAGGGCGGCACCCCCCGCGAGGATGATGCGCCACAGATGGGTGAGGCGCAGCAAGGTGGGCAGCAGCAAGGATCTGCGCGCCCATTGACCGACCCGCTTGGTCGCGCCACGGGGGGCGAAGGGGCGGGTGTGGCAGGCGGGCCATTGTCCCGCCAAGAGGCCGCGCGGCGTGCAGAGGAATTGCTTGAGGAACTGCGCCGCCGTTCTGGTGAAACCACGCGCCCAGACCAAGAGCGTGATTATCTCAGACGTTTGATTGAGCCTTACTGAGTGAAAGAGGCGATCAAGGCTGTAATCTGTGCCTGAAGCGCAGGCAAAGTTTCGCGCAGCCAGTCTAGGATTTGGTCGCGCAGTGCCTCTACACCATTGGCATATTGGGTGAGATAAGGCGCGGCGGTTGGCACAGCTTCGCCCAACTGGGCGGCATTGCTGTAAACGCCTATTGCAATCATGCCCACTCCCAAGCTCAGCAATAGACCTGCATTGCGACCCTTGCGGCGTGCGGCGTCAGGTGACGTTGCTTGGCTTGCGCTTTGCTGTTTCGGCGCGGGGCGTGGCGCAGCCTTTTGCGGCTGAAGCGAGGCGTTGATTTCCTCAATATCTGGCAACAGCGTTGCGCGATCTTTGGTTTGCGGTTCTGGAGTTCGCGGCTCTGGCGCGGCGGCATTGGTCGGCGCAGGGTCTTGTAGCGCCATTTCATCTTGCCGCTCCAAACCTTCGGCTTCTTCGCGGCGCAGGCGCTCTTCGCGCTCCGCCTCTTCGCGCAAGAGTGCCCTCAAGCTTGGATCAAGCTCACGGCGCGGGGCTTCGGGCGCGGGGCTTGAAGGTTCAGGGCTTGCAGGTGCAGCGCTCAACGGGTCAACCGCAACCGCACCAGACTGGAACCAATTGGTCGAACAATTGGAACATTGCACATCCCGCCCTTCAGCAGGGATTAGCGCGTCATCAATCTCGTAACGCGCGCCGCAATTTGGACAAGTCAGGCGCATATGGGTGGTATAATCCCTTTGAGTTCAATCTTTGCACGGGGGCCGCGTAACGCCTCTATATGGCGGTATTCTTCCCCATTTAGCAATGCTGCATGGGCAATCCAAGGCCGTGATGCGCAAGTATTTGTTGTAGTGCGATTGCAACAGAACACAGCATCGGGCATCAAAGGAAGGTGCTGGCTGTGCTGTGGGGAAATTCGTGATCGAATTACAAGATGTGTCTTATGGCTATGGATCTGACATGGTTCTGTCGCAAATGTCTTTGCGCTTGGCCAAAGGCTCGTTCCATTTTCTGACGGGCCCCTCTGGGGCAGGCAAGACCACCTTTCTCAAATTGTGTTACGGCGAATTACGCCCGCTTTCTGGGCAGGTTCGTTTGATGGGGCATGACAGTGCCACAATGGCCCGCGATGATCTGGCGCTTGCGCGTCAAAAGATCGGTGTTGTGCATCAAGATTGCCAGTTCTTGGATCATTTGGATGTCGCACAAAATATCGCGTTGCCGCTTTATGTGGCGGGGCGTGATATATCCGAGGCGGAGCGGCGCAATCTCACGCAATTGGTGAATTGGGTTGATCTGCGTCACCGCTCTGCCGCGTTGCCCCCTGAACTATCGGGCGGGGAACGGCAGCGCGCGGCATTGGCGCGGGCGATTATCATGGACCCTGATGTGATCTTGGCGGATGAGCCAACGGGCAATGTCGATTGGGAAATGGCGATGCGGCAGTTGCGCTTGTTGGTGGAGTTGAACCGCCTCGGCAAAGCGGTTTTGGTGGCGACACATGATCTCGCCTTTATCCGCGCGGCAAAGAAACATGTGGCTGCGCGGGTGTTGCGGATTGTGGGCGGTAAGCTGCAATTGGCGGGGGCAGATTTGTGAGCTTCCTCCTGAATATGCTGGCTGTTTTCTTCGGCGATGCAGCCTCGGATCGGGTAGTGCCCTCCACAGGCACGGCGGCACGCCTTACGATTTTTGCATCTGCAGCGATGGCCTTTTTGGCCGTATTCGCTTTGGCCCTATCCTTGGCGGCGGGGCGCGTTGCGGCGCGATGGTCTGAGGATTTAGCGCGCAGCAGCACCATTCGCGTGGCTGCCCCTTTGGCGGAGATGGACGCGCAGGTTGATGCAGTGCTTGCGGCCCTCGCGCAAACGCCCGGTGTTGCCTCTGCGCGAGCTTTATCCTTGGAAGAACAACGCGATCTGCTTGCCCCATGGTTTGGCAGCGATATGCCCCTTGAATTTTTACCTTTGCCACGGATCATAGATGTGACGGAAACGGCAGAAGGCTATGATGTCGAGGGCTTGCGCCTGCGTTTGGAAGCTGAGGCGCCTGATGCTGTTTTGGATAATCACGATACATGGCGCAGGGCGTTGATCTCGGCGGCGGGGCGGTTGCGCATGATGGGGTATCTGGCGCTGGCTTTGATCTTTGCCGCAACGGTTGCAATGGTCAGTTTGGCGGCGCTTGCGGCCAATGTGCAGGTGATCCGCGTCTTGCGATTGGTTGGTGCCCGTGATGCCTATATCGCGGGGGCCTTCGTGCGAAGATTTGCCTTGCGCAGTTTGATTGGTGGTGGATGCGGTGCCGCGCTTGGGATAGGCGCGCTGTTGGTTTTTCCAAATCAAGCAAGCGCGCAAAGCTTTATGGTGGGTCTGAGCTTTTCGGGTCTTGAGTGGCTCTTGCCCTTGATTATTCCCGTGATGATCGCTTTTGTGTCTTTCCAAGCGACCAAGGCTGCGGCCTTCCGAACTTTGCGAGGCATGCCATGATCCAATGGGTAAGATCCCTGATCTTTGTTGGTCAGATGTATCTGATGATCCCGTTTGTCGCGCTAGCCTTCGCCCCATGGGCGATTGTCTCGCGCCAAGGCGCTGTGGCAGGCGTGCGGTTTTATGCGCGCTATGTGCGGTGGACGGCGGCCCTCTTGGTTGGTCTGCGCTCAGAGGTGCGGGGAGATGTGCCTCAGGGTGAGGTGATTGTGGCCTCAAAGCATCAAAGTTTTTTTGATATTATCATCTTGACCTCGGTGCTTCCGCGCCCGCGATTTATCATGAAGAAATCCCTCAAAAACGCGCCTTTTTTGGGCTGGTATGCAGCGCGGCTTGGCTGTGTTGCGGTTGACCGCGGCAAGCGGGGGCAGGCCATTCAAGCTATGGTCGATGGTGTGCTGGCGGGCATGGGCGATGAGGGGCAGTTGATCATATTCCCGCAAGGCACACGTGTGGCCCCACGTGTCAGTAAGCCCTATAAGGTTGGGGTGGGCGTATTGGTTGAACGCACAAAAATGCCATGTGTGCCCGCGGCCACCAATGTCGGACTGTTCTGGCCCCGCATCGGTATTGCGCGCAAATCTGGTCTTGCGGTGGTTGAGTTTTTGCCACCGATCCCCGCAGGGCAAGATGTGCAGCAGGTGATGGCACATCTCGAACGCGAGATTGAGACCGCCTCAGATGCACTGATGGACGAAACGGGGCTTTAAGCCGCCAAGCCCTTCGAGCCCAAATCAAGATATTTCTTGCGCCGTGCAGCAATCAGCTTTTTGCGATCCATGCCCTTTGTTGCGGCAAGCATTGCCTCGATGGCCTGACCAACGGCCGCGATGGTTGCCGCTTTGTCGCGCTGCGCGCCGCCCATTGGTTCGGGGATGATGCGGTCGCAGACGCCCAGCTTTTGCAAATCCTGTGCAGTGAGGCGCAAGGCCTCTGCGGCTTCGCGCATCCGTTCGGCGTCTTTCCAGAGGATTGAGGCGCAGCCCTCGGGGCTGATGACCGAGTAAATCGAATGTTCCAACATGGCGAGGTGATCTGCGGTGGCAAAGGCCACGGCGCCGCCTGATCCGCCTTCGCCAATAATCACGCTGATCAAAGGCACGCCAATTTCGAGGCATTTCTGCGTTGACCGCGCAATGGCCTCAGATTGGCCGCGTTCCTCAGCCCCTTTTCCAGGATAGGCGCCAGGGGTGTCGACCAAGGTGACAACAGGCAGGCCAAATCGATCAGCCATATCCATCAAACGCACGGCTTTGCGATAGCCTTCGGGCCGCGCCATGCCAAAGTTATGTTCAATGCGTGATTTGGTGTCATTGCCCTTTTCGTGACCAATCACCACAACGGGGCGATCATTGAATCGTGCAATCCCCCCCATCACGGCGTGGTCATCGGCAAAGTTCCGATCCCCGGCAAGCGGGGTATATTCGGTGAACAGCGCGTTGATGTAATCGCGGCAATGTGGCCTGTCGGGGTGACGCGCAACTTGGCATTTGCGCCAAGGGGTGAGGTTTTTATAGAGATCCTTCAGGATATCATGCGCCTTTTTATCCAGCGCTTTTGCCTCTGCCTCGACATCCATTTCAGAATTGCCACGCGCCATTGCGCGCAACTCTTCTGCCTTGCCTTCAATCTCGGCCAAGGGTTTTTCGAAATCGAGATAGTTCATCACACCTCCGCAGGGCATGGCCGCATCAGCGGCATGGGTCGTTAATGGCTTATGCCTATATGGCTAAGCCTGACCAAAGATGCAACGAACAAGCGCGCTTGATTAGCCTTGCGCAATCATCTGTGCTTGTTTGACAATCACCTCAGCCTGTTTGATCGAGGCGATATCGACCAAGCGGCCCTTATAGACAGTCGCCCCCGCGCCGCTGCGCTTAGCGTCTTCCATAGCGGCCAGAATTTCCTGCGCCTCGGCCACCGCGGCCTCGGATGGGGTGAACACCTCATTGGCGAGCGCGATTTGCTTGGGATGGATGGCCCATTTCCCAACCATGCCCAAAGTGGCCGAGCGGCGGGCCTGCGCGCGATAGCCTTCATCATCCGAGAAATCGCCAAATGGCCCATCTACGGGCAAGACGCCATGGGTGCGGCAGGCGGCGACAATCGCGGTCTGTGCCCAATGCCAAGGATCAGAATAGTGCCGCGCCCCATCGTGCAGCATATAGTAATTTTCCTGCGTGCCGCCGATGCCTGTGGTCTGCATGCCCATCGAGGCCGCGAAGTCCGCAGCCCCTAGGCTCATGGCTACAAGGCGGGGCGATGCGGCGGCGATTTCTTCGACATGAGCAATGCCTGCCGCAGATTCGATGATCACCTCGAAATTGATCCGCTTTTGGCGGCCTTTGGCGGATTCAATTGCCGAAACAAGCGCATCGACCGCGTAAATATCAGCGGCATTTCCCACCTTTGGGATCATGATCTGATCCAGACGGTCAGACGCGTTTTCCAGCAGATCAACCACCTCCCGATACCAATAGGGCGTATCAAGCCCGTTGATCCGCACGCTGAGGGTCTTTTTGCCCCACTCAACTGCACCGATGGCCTCGATCACATTCGCACGGGCCGCCTCTTTGTCACTGGGGGCAACGGAATCTTCGAGATCCAAGTTGATGACATCCGCTGCTGAGGCCGCCATTTTCTCAAAAAGTTTCACATTCGAGCCAGGCCCGAAAAGCTGACAACGGTTTGGGCGGGCCACAGGTTGGGGCTGGAGACGGAAGCTCATCAGATGTTCCTTCGGCGGATAATGCGCTAGGGTCGCGCAAGGAAGTTTCGTTTTTTGCTGATCTTTGGGTATGATATTACGCGGAGTTTCGCAAGTGCTGCACTGCGGCAAAATAGAAATTTCTGGAAATTAGACCCCGTTTGCCCCCGTGCCGTTGCCGCTGACCCCGATCAGGCCTATAGCGGCGAAGTAAAGATTTTGCGGAGCCACCTATGAAACAGCATCCTGCATATGGCTTATTGCTTGCACTGACGGGCGCGTTGATCATCGCGCCTGATACGTTGCTGATGCGCTTGTCTGGTATGGGTGGGTTCGAGATGTTGGGCTGGCGCGGCACCGCGATGGGTTTGGTGCTGATTGCGGCTTGGTTTATCGCCGCGCGTGGGCGGCATCTTGTTGAAGTGTCAGCCCTTGCCACGGGCGCAGGCGCTTTGTTGGTTTTGTGTCAGGCGTTGAATGGGGCGCTTTTCAGCGTGGCCATCGCGGTGTCCCCTGTCACTGTGGTATTGATGGGCGTGGCGACCGTCCCGATTTTCTCGGCGGTGTTGTCTCATTTGATGTTGGGCGAGCCTACGACCCGCGCCACATGGTTGACGATTGCGGCGGTTCTTTTCGGGATTGCTCTGGCGATATTCGGCAAATCCGATGCAGGCCTGCCCTTTGATTTAGCCACGCTTTGGGGCGGCTTGATGGGCCTGTCTATGGGTGGGTTTCTGGCCATGACCTTTGTTCTGATCCGCAAACACCATCAATTGCCGATTTTACTCGGTATGGGCCTTGGGGCTTTTGTGTCGGGCATGGTGGGGTGGGCCTTTGGCGTGCCAAGCGGGGCAAGCAGCTTTGATGTGTTTTTGATCTTGGTGACGGGCGCGGTGATTTTGCCTGCCAGTTTCTTCCTGCTTACGCTGGCAAACCGATATACGGCATCGGCCAATGTCAGCCTTTTGATGCTGTTAGAAACTGTGCTTGGCCCGATCCTTGTCTGGGTTGGCGTGGGCGAGGCACCGACCCCTTTGATGATGGTGGGCGGTGCGATTGTGGTGGCCTCACTGGCAACATATTTGCTGCATATGCGCTTTGCGCGGGGGCGTGCGGCCCGCGCTGCGTGACTATTGCAAATCAGCAAAAGCCTTTTGCATCCGCGCAACCGCCTCTTCAATCTGCGCATGGGGCATGGCGAGATTAAATCGCAGGAATGGCGCGCCACCCAAGCCGAAGCTTGACCCGTAATTGGTGGCGATCCGCGCGTCCCCTTCCACACGGGCTATGGATTCTTCATGGCTCATGCCAGTTCCCGAAAAGTCGACCCATGACAAATAGGTCGCCTCTAATTTCATGGGCTTTAGGCCTGGAATTTTGGCGATGCCTGCATCAAAGGTTTCTGCGTTTTTTGCGAGATAGGCGCAAAGTGCATCGACCCATTCTGCACCTTCGGGGCTATAGGCCGCCTCGGCCATTGCGAGGCCAAAGGAATTGGCCGAAATCCCCAAAGCGCCCATGCGCGCGGCAAAGTGTTTGCGCAGCTCCGCGTCAGGGATGATCACATTGCCCGAATGGCCACCCGCAATGTTAAAGGTTTTGGTGGTCGCGGTCATCATCACCAAACGATCCATGATCCCGTCAATTTTCGCCATTGGCGTATGGGTATGGCCTGGCATGATCAGGTCATGGTGGATTTCATCTGAAACCAAGATCAGATCATGTCTCCGCGCGAAATCGGCAATTGCCTGCAATTCTTCAACAGTCCAAACCCTGCCGCCTGGATTATGGGGGGAGCAGAGGATCAGCATTTTTTCGCGCCCTGTCATCGCCGCATCCCATGCGGGGATGTCGAGGTGATATTTGCCTTCAATCAGTGCAAGCGGGCATTCGACCACCTGACGATTGGCGGCGCGGATCACACGGGCAAAGGCATGATAGACGGGCGTCATTAGAACCACGCCATCCCCCTCTTGCGTATAGGTATCCACGCAAAGGGCCGTTCCGTTCACCAGACCATGGGTGGTGAAGATCCAGTCGGGCTCAATCTCCCAACCGTGGCGGTTTGCCATCCACCATCCAATGGCGGCGCGATAGGCGCGTTCATCGCCGTAATAGCCGTAAATGCCATGATCGAGCATGTTTTGCAGCGCGGTTTGCACAGATTGAGGGGGGCGGAAATCCATATCTGCCACCCACATGGACAACCCATCTTCTGGGCCAATCCCATAAATTGACGACATCATATCCCATTTCATTGAATGGGTGTTTTGGCGATTGATGATTTCGTCAAAGTTCATCGGTGTTATCCATTCTTTGGCGCATATGCTGCGCGTTCTTTGATATACCATATAAATGGACATATGTTCCAAATCAATAAAATTTACTAGAACAATGTCTTTATATTTCGCATATTGTTAGAACTTTCGTTCTGCATTTATAGGATTTCTCACATGAGCCTATCAGGCGCGCCTGCCCTGTGCAAATCCCAGCCGCGCTGGTTGCGCGGGGCGCAGAATTCGCTTATGGCACAGGCCATGATTTACCCAATATTAATCCATCCTGATCCTCGTCTGAAAAAGGTCGCACAAGATGTGCCCGACCTCTCGGATGAGTTGCGCGCTCTTGCAGATGATATGCTCAAGACGATGTATCACGCGCCCGGTATTGGTCTGGCTGCGCCACAGATTGGGATTGATCAGCGCGTGATCGTGATGGATTGCGTCAAAGAGGAAGGGGCAACACCCCGCCCGACCGCGATGTTCAACCCCAAGATCGTGGAATCCTCGGATGAAAAAAACATCCACGAGGAAGGCTGTTTGTCGATCCCAGATGTTTATGCTGATGTCGAGCGTCCGCGCGATGTGACCGTGGAATGGTTGGATCGCGATGGCGTTTTGCAGCGCGAGACATTTACGGGGCTATGGGCCACTTGCGTGCAGCATGAGATTGACCACCTCGATGGGGTTCTCTTTATCGATTATCTCAAGCCCTTGAAGCGGCAATTGATTACTCGAAAGATGCAAAAGCTTAAGCGCGACATCGCGCGCGATAAGGTGTAGATTTGCGTATTGTTTTCATGGGCTCGCCCGAATTTTCTTGTGCGCCTTTGCGCGCCTTGATTGCGGCGGGGCATGAGATTGCTGCGGTCTATTGTCAGCCCCCCCGTCCCGCAGGGCGCGGCAAAAAACCCCGCGCGACCCCTGTTCAGGCTTTGGCCGAAGATCTGCACGTGCCGGTGCGCCATCCCGAAACCTTGCGCAATGCCGAGGCACAGGCCGAATTCACGGCATGGGCTGCCGATATTGCCGTGGTTGTGGCTTATGGTTTGATCTTGCCTCAGGCGGTGCTTGACGCGCCGCGCTTGGGCTGTGTGAATATCCATGCTTCGCTTTTGCCGCGTTGGCGTGGCGCGGCCCCTATTCATCGCGCGATTATGGCGGGGGATGATGAGACAGGCATTTCCATTATGCAAATGGAAGCGGGGCTTGATACGGGGCCAGTTTTATTGACCCGCACCCTGCCAATCGGCGCGGAGGATACCACCGCCGCACTGCATGATCGTCTTTCGCAGCTTGGCGCTGAGGCGATTGTTGCCGCGCTTGCCGATTTTGACAGTCTCACCCCTGTTCCGCAGCCGCAAGAGGGCGTGACCTATGCCGAAAAGATCGACAAGGCCGAGGCTGCCATAGACTGGTCGAATGATGCCGCAGAGATTGACCGCCAAATTCGCGGCCTTTCACCCTTGCCTGGTGCATGGACAACGCATTCGGGGCGGCGGTTAAAATTCCTTGCCTGCCGAAGGGCGCAGGCGCGGCCCGATGGGGCTGTGGCAGGGTCGGTCATTGATGGCCTGACAATCGCGTGCGGCAGGGGCGCGATTGAGATCACCGAACTGCAACCCGAGGGCAAGCCGCGCATGGCCGCTGCCGATTTCTTGCGTGGCACAGACCTGCCTGCAGGGACAATTTTGGGCTTGTGATTATTTGAAGGGGGCCATGCCCGCACGGGCCAAGGCATCCGCGCGTTCGTTCTCGGGATGGCCTGCATGGCCCTTGACCCATGTCCACGTTACCTGATGGCGCGCTGCCGCCTCATCCAA
Organism: Roseovarius sp. 10; assembly: GCF_033100315.1. Classification (NCBI taxonomy): domain Bacteria; kingdom Pseudomonadati; phylum Pseudomonadota; class Alphaproteobacteria; order Rhodobacterales; family Roseobacteraceae; genus Roseovarius; species Roseovarius sp. 10. Next base: position 116,240 of record NZ_JAWLVH010000003.1, on the reverse strand, counting down.
ACGCCGCCAAAGGTCTTCGTTTTTGACAGGCTTTTTTGTGGCGGTGCGCCAATTATTGCGTTTCCAACTGCGCAGCCATTCGGTGATGCCGCCTTTGACATAGGCGCTGTCTGTCACCACAGTGATCGTGCTTGGACGCTCCAGCGCCTCAAGCGCGTTAATCGCGGCTAAAAGCTCCATTCGATTATTGGTGGTGTCTGCTTCACCGCCTTTGAGCTCGCGTTCCTTGACAACGGTATGGCCAGCCTTGGCCTGCAGCAGCGCACCCCATCCACCAGGGCCAGGGTTGCCTGAACAGGCCCCATCCGTATAGGCGAATAGCTCAGGCATAGAGCACGCCCAGTGTTAGGCACAAAATGACAAGGCTGCTCAAAAGCCCGCGCAATCGCAGCCACCAGTTCGGTGCAAGGCCCGCACGCATCGCCCATGCATCAAGGGGCAAAAGCGCCAAGAAGCCCATGATCAGGATGGGCAAAGCCTGATGGGTTGGGCCAAATCCAAGGAAAAACGCCACCAATGCGGGGATCGTGGATGCCGCAAAGCCATATCCCATCATCTGCGGTGATGGCGCATGCACAGCAAAGCCCCATATGACCCCCGCCATAAAACACAGGATCACGATCCCATAATTGCGCAGCAGTATATCGGGTGCGAAATTCGGCAGAAGCCAGTCGCCAAGGGGAGCGGCGGAAGGGACGATCAAGCACAGCGCGGCGTAGGCAAAGGGCAAAACCCCCGCCAAGCCTAAATATAATGCCGCCTTTGGTATGTGATCCCTGCTGCTCATATCTCAGCTTGTCCCGCATCTTTGCGCAGCGCGCAAGCGCATTTGGGCCATCTATGGCTGAGCATTCGATTGCCAGTGGCGGGCATCGCGCAGCTTTTGGAATTCTTTGAAACTTTGAACAAACCCATTGTTCCATCGGCACCGCTGTCTCTAATCTGACCCTATCTGCCGAACGCTTATGCGGCGGCGTGATGGGTTCAAAATCGGAGAGGGCGCTCTGCGCCCAAGAAGGGGAAAGATATGTTTGCAGAATTCAAAAGCTTCATTGCCCGTGGCAATGTTATGGATATGGCTGTGGGGATTATCATCGGGGCAGCCTTTACCGCGATTGTAACGTCACTCGTGGGCGACTTGATCAATCCATTGATCGCTATCTTCACGGGCGGGATTGATTTCTCAGGTTGGTTCTACGCCTTAGACGGAAATGACTATGCCTCGCTTGCCGTGGCGCTCGAAGCAGGCGCGCCTGTTTTTGCGATTGGGAAATTTGTGATGGCGGTCATCAATTTCTTGATCGTAGCTTTTGTGGTTTTCATGCTGGTGCGTTTGGTCAACCGCATCAAATCTATGACAGAAGCAGAGAAGGAAGAAGCCGCTTCAGCCCCCGCAGGCCCAAGCGAATTGGACATTCTGATTGAAATCCGTGATGCTCTGGCCAAGAAGTAAGCACGAATAAAACATGCGTCCCCGTCACCATGGCGGGGCGCAAGCCGTTTTAGCGAGAGATGATATGGGTTTTGAGTTGGACATCACGGATCGCAAAATCTTGGAAGTTTTGCAAAAGAACGGCCGCATCACCAATGCGGAGCTATCCGAACAGGTGAATTTGTCCGCCTCGTCCTGTCATCGGCGGATCGCGCGCTTGGAGCAGGAGGGAATCATCCGAGATTATGTCGCCTTGGTGGATCACCGTGCGATTGGTCGGATGACAACCGTCTTTGTGGAAATTAGCCTGTCAGGACAGGCGGACGAGGTTTTGCAGGCCTTCGAGCAGGCTGTGAAGCGGGTGCCAGATGTGTTGGAATGCCATCTTATGGCAGGCAGCGCGGATTATCTTCTAAAGGTGGTGGCACGCGACAGCGAAGATTTCGCCCGCGTGCATCGCGAATATCTGGCCCGTTTGCCGGGGGTTTCGAAGATGCAATCCAGCTTTGCTCTGAAAAACGTATTTTCAACAACTGCCTTGCCGATTTAGCCGAGGAAATAACCCACGCCGTATAGCGTTGCCATGCCCGCAAAGACAGCTGCAATGGCATTTTTGCGCCAGACCCCCACGCTCAAGGCCACGATTGCCGCACTCAATCGGGGGGCATCTAGCGCGCCGCCTGTCGCTTGCGGCCATAGCACCAAGGGCGTGATCAATGCGGGCAGGATCGCCACGGGCGTATAGCGCAAATGGCGCAAGACCCATTCTGGCAGATCGCGGTTGCCCAAAATCCCCAAAAAAGACAGCCGCACAAGATAAGTGCCGCAGCCAAGCGCAGCGATGATCAGCCAGACCGTGGTTTCGGAATAGGCGCTCATGTCAGCTTCGCCTTTGCAAGGCTCATGCGCCGTTCCACCTCTGCGCCAACGATCATGGCGGAGATCCCTGCGACCATCAACCAAAGGTTATAGGGCATCCAATTTAGCAAGACCGCCATAACCACCGAGGTCATTGCCGCCGCGATATGCGCAAGTGTGCGCAAGGCGGGGGCCACCAATGCAAGAAAGGTAATCGGAACTGCGAAATCGAGTGCAAATTCAGGTGGTATGGTTGCTCCTAAGACTGCGCCTGCATAGGTCGCGCCATACCACAGGGGGCAGATCGGGGTCGCGAGTCCGAAGAAATAGACCACTTTCCATCTGACCGAGCGTTCAGGCTGTGCCTCATAGGTTTGCATGGCCATTGCATAGGTTTGGTCGACCAACATGTAGGATAACAGCGCGCGCTGCCATAAAGGCGCGGCCCCTAAATGTGGGGTGATCGAGGCTGAATACATCGCCATGCGCAGATTAACAGCCAAAGCAGAGGCCAAAACCACGAGGACGGGTGCATTTTCCGTCATCAGCTGCAGCGCGGTGAATTGGGCTGAGCCCGCAATGACAAGGAAAGAAAATCCCATGACTTGCGACAGGGGCAGACCCGCTTCTGTGCCAAGAACCCCAAATAAAAGACCAAATGGCAGGAGCACCAACAGGAACGGCAATCCACCAATGATCCCAGAGAGATAGGCCGAGTCTGAAGGGGTTTTGCGCATCTTGCACCATTGTCGTTTCTGCTCATGCGATCTAGCCTTGATGGGCGAAGGATGCAATCTGCGCGGATGGATAAGGGCAAAGCAATGATCTGTGGCGTGATCTTGGCAGGCGGGGAAGCGCGCCGTATGGGCGGGCAAGACAAGGGACGGCTGCTGCTGCGGGGACAAAGCCTCTATGCGCATGTTATTGCGCGCGCGCGCCCGCAGGTGGATCATTTGATCCTCTCCGCCAATGGCGACCCCGCGCTTTATGCGGATCTTGGACTTGATGTGGTTGCTGATGGCGCATTCGCCGCGATGGGGCCACTTGGCGGCGTTTTGGCGGCCTTGCGCGCAGCCAAGATGCTTGGGGCGCAGCGGGTGATGAGCTTTGCCTCGGACAGCCCGTTTTTTCCAAGCGATATCGTGGCGCACTTATGCGCCGCACAAGGGCATGACGCATTGGTTTTTGCTGAGGATCAAAGCGGGGGCATACATCCAACATTTGCGCTTTGGGATGTGGATTTGGCCGATCCATTGGCAGCAGAATTGCGGGGGGGTGGCCGCAAAATGCGCGAAGTCATGGCGCGATTGGGCGGGGTTTCTGCCCCTCTCAATGCACCTGAACAGGCGTTCTTCAACATCAACACAAAGGCTGATTTGGAACAGGCCGCTGAGATGGCCTTATGAGCGCGGGACGCTTTGATCATATTGTGGTGGTCGATTGGTCGGCACGAGCCACCCCAAGCCCCAAAGCCCCCACGAAGGACGCGATTTTCATTGCTCATTCGGCGCATGGTGCAACGCCACAGGTGAGCTATTATCGCACGCGCGCTGATGCGATGGCCGCGCTTGAGCAGGTGATGACAGACACCCTTATGCGGGATGAACGTATCTTGGCGACCTTTGACTTTTCCTTCGCCTATCCTGCGGGCTTTGCACAGCATCTGACAGGCAAGGCCGATGCGCTATCGGTTTGGCCGCTTTTTGCGCAGATGGTTAAGGATGGGCCAGACAATGCGAATAATCGGTTCGATGTGGCCCGCGCGCTTAATCGCCGTTTTCCAGGGGTTGGCCCCTTTTGGTGCGTGCCCAAAACACAGGCCTGCCCTGATCTGCCCGCGCGCGACCTGCGCCACGGACATCATCTGCCAGAACGGCGCAAAGTTGAATTGGCCTATGGCAAAATGCAGCCGGGGTGGAAGCTTTACACCACGGGATCTGTGGGATCACAGGCGATCCTTGGGATCGCAAGATTGCAGTCCTTGCGCGGGCGGTTTGGGTCGGCGCTTGCCGTGGCACCTTATGACGGGATCGAGCGGCCTATTGTTTTGGCAGAATGTTGGCCTTCGTTGATGGCGAAAGAGATCGCACATTATGCTTTGGCGGGCGAAATCCCAGATGCCGCACAAGTGCGGGTGATTGCCGCGGGTTTGGCCGCTTTGGCCCCTGATGATCTTGCAAAAATGCTTGTCGATGGTGATGCCGAGGAGGGCGGTGTTTTGGGTGCGGGGCATGAGGCACTGTTGCGCTCTGCGATCCATGCGGCCTTGGGGCCTTAGTCAAAAATCCCAGTCACACGCCCGAGCAACATAAAGGCCCGCGCGCTGCGGGTGGCACTGAGTTTGACAATATCTTCATCGGTTGCAGCCTGCTCGAACTGACAGAAAACGCGATCAAATTCGCGCAAATACTGATGAACAGCTTCGCGGAAGGCTGTGTCTTGCCGCATCCGGCCAGTGGAAAGCGCGATGGAAGACCGATCTCGAATACCGCCAAGCGATGCAATCGCGCGGCCCCGCTCGCCTTTCGCGAATTTGCGCCAAATCTCAGGGCGGGCGCGGTCTGGATTGAGATCATCCATGAAAATCCCGTCTTGCGAGAGCAGGGTCAACACATCTTGTGCAGCGCGGATCAAAGGACGGGTTGCAGGGTCTTCTAGGGCCGCGCGAAGGGCGCGAAAGCCCTCCTTGTCCTGATCATTATTCGGGAAATGGAGCGCACGAATAAAGTCAGCGGGCGTGACCGGATGGTTCAAGGCGGGCTCGGCTGCGATAAGCGATAAATCCGATTGTGGCCGATCTGGGGCAGGGGGCGGGCTTAGGGGCACAGCCGCCCGCAGGTCAGGGTCTTGCAGGCGCAAAGATGTAAAACTTGCGAGCTTGGTATCGGTGGCCAATTGTGCCTCTGCCAAAGCCTCTATGCGGTTTTGTGTCTCTCGCAAATCAGCAGGCACAGCCCCGCCGTGAAGCGCGTCCTCAATATTGTTGAGCCTCAGGCGCAGATCTTGGGCCTGAAGACGCAGGCTTTGCGTGATGCGCAGGAGGCTTAGAACAATCCATAACAAAACAAGCGGCAAGATTGCCCCAACCGCAACCATGAGCCCGCTCAGCATCTCGGCCATATTCGGGGTGTCACCGCCAAAGCCCAACGCCGTGAGGCTGAGTGCCCCAATCCAAAGCAAGGCCAAGGCCAGCGCGATGCCTTCGCGCAGTCCAAAGGACATCGCGCCATCGGCGCACTGAAGAAAACCAACCGCACGGCCTACCCAAATCTGCTTGTCCCGCGTGAAGCGATGCGCAAGCGTCAATCTGGGGTGAGGCAATGCTGCGGGGATCATCACACGTAGGTCACCTTCGTGATCTCGTAATCCTTGCTGCCACCGGGCGTTTTGACCTCTACGCTATCGCCTTCATCTTTACCGATCAAAGCGCGGGCCAAGGGCGATTTGATATTGAGCAAACCTTTTTCGATATCGGCCTCAGATTCGCCGACAATCTGGTAGGTTTTTTCTTCCTCGGTATCCTCATCAATCAACACAACCGTGGCGCCGAATTTAATCGGGCCAGACAGGGTCTTGGGGTCGATGACCTGTGCAAGGCCCAAAATCCCCTCTAATTCCTTGATGCGACCTTCGATGAAGGACTGTTTTTCGCGGGCCGAGTGATATTCGGCATTCTCCGACAAATCCCCATGCTCGCGCGCTTCAGCAATCGCCTTGATGACAGAAGGGCGCTCAACACTACGCAGATGCTTCAGCTCGGCATCAAGGGCGCTATACCCTGTCGGGGTCATCGGTATTTTTTCCATTGGAACTCGGGGCCTCAAACTTAGGTCTTGGAATGGTCAATCGTCTTAAAATGAGCAGTCTGACCCCAGACGTTAGGGGCTCTTTGCCCCAGTTTCAACGGGCAAGACGCAGAACGCCACACGCGGTGCAAGAAAATGACCCAAACGCCACGCAGGCTTAGTAGGTCACTGCATTTTCGCTTGGCGGTTCAGGCGGGCCATCTGCGCCGCAGGCGGCCAAAGTTCCACCCAAAGTCAGGGCCAATAGCCCCAGCTTAATCCATGATGCAAAAGAGCGCCCCATCACGCCAACCTTTCTTTCCATCGTGCAATTTGCAGGCGCACCTGATCGGGTGCGGTGCCGCCGTAGGATTGACGCGAGGCAACCGAGTTGTGAACCCCCAAAACATCAAACACGGCCGCAGTGATGTTGGATTGCACTGTTTGCATATCCGCAAGGCTGAGATCAGGTAAATCACAGCCCCGATCTTCGGCCATTTTGACAAGCGCGCCTGTTACATGATGCGCTTCACGGAATGGCAGACCCAATTCGCGCACCAACCAATCGGCGAGATCAGTTGCGGTTGAAAAGCCAGATGCGGCGGCGCGCTCTAGTGCGTCTTTATTGGCGCTCATGTCGCCGAGCATCCCCGCCATTGCGGCCATTGCGATCATGAGGTTGTCGGCGGCATCAAAGACTTGCTCCTTGTCTTCCTGCATATCCTTGGAATAGGCCAAGGGCAGACCTTTCATGACCGTCATCAAGGCCACATTCGCCCCCATGATCCGCCCGATTTTGGCGCGGATCAATTCCGCCGCATCAGGGTTTTTCTTTTGCGGCATGATGGAGGAGCCTGTTGAAAACCGATCCGACAGGGTCACAAAGCGGAATTGTGCCGAAGACCAGATCACCAATTCTTCAGCCAATCGCGACAGATGCATCGCGCAAATGGAGGCCGCCCCGAGATAGTCTAGGGCGAAATCGCGGTCTGAAACGGCATCCAAGGAATTCGCCATAGGCCGATCGAAACCTAGGGCTTCTGCAGTCATGTGGCGGTCAATTGGAAAAGATGTGCCTGCAAGGGCGGCCGCACCAAGCGGGCATTCATTCATCCGCGCGCGCGCATCTTGAAAACGCGATAAATCGCGGGCGAACATCTCGACATAGGCCATCATGTGATGCCCCCATGTTACGGGCTGCGCGGTTTGAAGATGGGTAAAGCCAGGCATCACCCAATCAGCGCCCGCTTCGGCCTGCGCCAATGCCGCGCGGATCAAGGCCTGCAGCCCCTCAATGGCCGCATCCATTTGATCCCGCACCCATAGGCGAAAATCGGTGGCGACCTGATCATTGCGTGACCGCGCCGTATGGAGACGTCCTGCGGGCTCACCAATCAGGGTTTTAAGCCGCGCTTCGATATTCATGTGAATATCCTCAAGGGCGGTGGAAAATTCGAATGTGCCGCTCTCAATTTCTGACAAGATCGTGAGCAGGCCTTCCCTGATCGTCTCGGCATCTTTACTGCTTATGATGCCTTGGGCGGCGAGCATTGCAGCATGGGCGCGTGAGCCAGTGACATCTTGCGCGCTGAGCCTTTGGTCAAAGCCGATAGATGCGTTAATCGCCTCCATCAAAGCATCTGGCCCTGCGGCGAAGCGACCGCCCCACATTGCGTTTGAAGATTTCTGTGCCATGTTCTGTTTTATCCGCCGATCAAAGAAAGGATGCCGCTAGGATGCTCCCGCGCCGTATCATTGCTCTGCTCTACATTGCCTTGGGTTTCTGTGCAAATGCCGCCTTTGCGCAAGATCTTTCGCAGCTGCCCCGTGATGGGGATATGCGCGGTCTGGTGATCGCCTCAGAGCCTGTGCCTGTGTCGGATTTGCCTTTTGTTGATGAGGATGAAGTTGAAGGGCGCTTGAGCGATTATCGCGGGAAATATGTGGTTCTCAATTTTTGGGCCACGTGGTGCGCGCCCTGCCGTGAAGAAATGCCAAGCCTAGAGGCATTGCAACGTCAGTTTGGCTCAGATCAGTTTGAAGTGGTCACGCTCGCCACGGGGCGCAATTCCCCGCAGGCGATCCGCAGGTTTTTTGAGGAAATTGGCGTAGAACATCTCCCGATGTATCGTGACATCAACCAACAGATTGCGCGCGAAATGTCGGTGATGGGCTTGCCGATTACGCTGGTGATTGATCCCGAAGGACGCGAGATTGCGCGGCTGATGGGGGATGCCCATTGGGACAGCCCCGAGGCATTTGCCTTTTTCGAGGCACTTTTGGCGGAAGCAATCTAGGCTAAAAGCCGTCCGTCTTTGTGGCCTGAAATTGTAGCAGTGATGATCTGACCTGTTTCTTGCGCCTCATTGAGGCTGACTTCAGTGAAGTCTTCGGTGCGGCCAAGATGGGGATTTTCCATCAAAATCTGATGGGTTTTGCCAATCTCGCCCGATAAATGTTGGGCGAGGGCCCGATCCCCAGCGGCGCGCAATCGTGCCGCGCGGTCTTTGATGGTGGCGCTTTGCAATTGTGGCATCCGTGCCGCTGGCGTGCCTTGGCGCGGTGAGAACGGAAACACATGGAGCCATGTTAGCCCGCACTCCTCAACCAATTTGAGGGAATTTTCGAAATGTGTTTCGGTTTCTGTCGGGAAACCTGCAATGATATCTGCGCCAAATTTGATCTCAGGCCGCAGGCGGCGCGCCTCCTCGCAAAAGGCAATGGCATCTTCGCGCGCATGGCGGCGCTTCATACGCTTGAGGATCAAATTATCGCCATGTTGAAGGCTCAGATGCAGATGAGGCATCAGGCGGGGTTCGTTGGCGATGGCCTCCATCAACATCGGATCAGCTTCGATGGAGTCGATAGAGGAAATCCGCAGGCGCGCCAGATCAGGAACAAGTTTCAAGATACGCATGACCAAATCGCCCAAATGGGGGGCTTGCGGGAGATCCGCCCCCCATGAGGTCAGATCAACCCCCGTGAGCACCACCTCTAAATAGCCGCGGTCGACCAAGCGTTTGATTTGATCCACTACCACACCCGCAGGCACGGAGCGTGAATTACCGCGCCCAAATGGGATGATGCAAAAGGTGCAGCGATGATCACAGCCATTTTGAACCTGCACATAGGCGCGCGCGCGGGTGCCAAAGCCGTCAATCAGATGCTCGGCTGTTTCGCGCACGGACATGATGTCATCGACCATGACCTTTTCGGTTTGGCCGATGAAATCAGGGCCGCTGAGTTTGGCCCATGTTGCAGGTTCCATCTTTTCGCGATTGCCAATGATGAGGTCAACTTCGCCCATTGCGGCAAAGGTTTCGGGCTCGGTCTGTGCTGCGCAGCCCGTCACCACGATCCGCGCGCTTGGATTGTCGCGCTTCACCTTGCGGATTTCTTGGCGCGCTTTGCGCACGGCCTCGGCCGTTACGGCGCAGGTGTTAATGATCACCGCATCCCTGAGGCCCGCTGCGGTGGCCATATCGGTCATCGCTTCGGTTTCATAGGCATTGAGCCGACACCCAAGCGTTCGAAATTCAGGTGGCTTTGTCATGGGTTTTGTAGGCGACTTATGAAATCTGCGGTCAATTCAGCGGTGAACACATGGGCCGTTGGCCCTGTCATCCAAACGCCATCCTCGCGCCACTCAATCCAAATATCACCCCCATCAAGGGTCAGTTTCACTGCACGACCTGTCAGGCCCCGCCGCGCCGCGGCAACCGCCACCGCACAAGAGGATGATCCTGAGGCAAGCGTGATGCCCGTTCCCCGTTCCCAGACCCGCATCCTCAGATGATCTGGCCCGATGAGTGAGGCGAATTGCACATTGGTGCGCGCAGGGAACAGCGGATGATGTTCCACTTCGGGGCCGCGGGCAGCCAAATCCACCGCTTCGGCATCGTCCACAAAGAAACTGCAATGAGGGTTACCCATGCCTGTCCCAACAGGATCCCCGTCTAGGGGCAGATGCAGCGTGTCCATCGCCGTGGCTAAAGGGATATCTTGCCACTCCAACAGCGGGGCCCCCATATTCACAGCGGTCAGGCCGTTGCCGCGATCCTGCGCAACCAGAATCCCGCGTTCTGTGCGCAGGCGGATCTGATTAAGGCCCTGTGCCGCCATTTCATAGGCAGCGATGCAGCGTGTGGCATTGCCACAGGTTGCAGAGAGGGATCCATCGGCATTGTAAAAGGTCAGTGCTAAATCCGCCTCGTTATCGTTTTGGATCAAGGCCAATTGGTCAAACCCCACCCCACGATGACGATCTGCAAGCGCGCGCGCCAAATCAGCGGTCACGGTGACCTCGCGCTTGCGCGCGTCCATGACGACAAAATCATTGCCAAGCCCGTGCATTTTCATGAAGGGCAGGCCGATATATGTGTGCGGCTCAGACATGGATGCGCCTATAGCGCAAGCGCGCGGTGAATGGGACTCGAATCTTTGTGCGGATTAGTAGCGGCGGGTCAAACGCAGCATGACCATATCCATTCCAGGGTTGCGATCATTTAGGCCACCGTTTGAGATATGGCTGAACGCGAATGAAAGCGCAGCGCTGTCGGTGATCTTGGTGCCAATCCCAAGGGTGCTGCGAAAATGCATATGGCCCCCCAAATCAACGTCACCCTCTTTGTAATATCCAGGCATAAAGCTGGCCTCGATGAAATTTTGACCGCTGATCTGATATTCCGCAGAGACGCCAAACCCCACAAACCCGTTGTGATTGTTATCGGCCAAAACTGAAGTAGCCCAACCTGCGGTAAAGCGATCACCCTCGGCTAACGCGCCTGTCCAATGATACTCGGCCACAATGCCTGAGCCTCTGTTCGTGCCGTCACGCGTCAGCCCGATCACAGAACTATCCGCTAGGGCCGATCCAGGCAGACCAAGGCCACAGGCGAGTAATGAAATGAGGTGCCGTTTCATATCTGCCCCTAGATTATTATGTTATTTATTTATGATAAATAAACGCATTTTTCAAAAGAAAAGAGCGAGCCGAAGCCCGCTCTTTCCCAAGCAAGTAATCCGTGAGGATTAGAAGCTCATGTTCAGACCCAAGTCCCACTTCGTGTCGTCGCCTGCGGAGCCTACACCGCCAGCGAGGCTCAAGCCGCCGCCGAGGTTCATGCTTGCGCCCAAGCCGTAAGCGGCTTCGACTGCAGTGTCGTTGTCGGCGTAAACAGCAGTGATGGTGGTTGCATCGTCAAGCGCGAACGAAGCAGACAGGCCGAAGCTGTCGGTTTCAGTGTTGCTGCCGTCATCGTCAAATACGCTGTAGTATGCAGTCAGACCAACACCGTTTACGTTTGTGCTTGCCTGAATTGCAGTTGTTGTGTCGGTGTCGGCTGCGCCGTTGCGATCGTTTGCAACACCCAAGGACAATGCAACTGTGCCTACGTCAAAGCTGAGGCGTGCAGATGTGTCTTCGTTCACAGAGCTGTAACCAACCAAGATGCTCAGACCGTTTACCGAGTATGCCCAGTTTACGTCTGCGGAACCGATTGCTTTGTTGAGTTCTGCAACGTCATCAATGCCGATGCCCTGATGACCCGCGTCAGCGATACCCATGCCATCGGTTGCTGGGTCAACGCTGCCCATGGTGAGCGTGCCGAAAGAGCCAGAAACGAATGCAGTTGCGTCTTCGGCTGGGCCAGTCGCTGTGCCAGTTTCGCCGTTAACCTGGTTATCAACACCGACTTTAGCGCCGAATGTCCAACCATTGTCTGCAGTGCCGGAGCCAACGATGTTGAAGTCTAGTTCAACGTCATTAACGGTCTGGTCATTCGCGTGGGTCAGACCCATGGAAGCAGAGCCAGTCAAAGTGATGTCTGCAGATGCAACGCCTGCGGTTGCAATCAAAGCAGTAGTAGCGAAGAGCCCTTAGTAATGGTGCCGATCATCGTAGTCGATGATGCTATGTCACTAATATCATGGTATTTTCTGGTCGCAGCTTGAGCGTAGAGATAGTAAATTTATGCGTATAACATGGAGTAGATCACATGTTCGCCGCATTCAAAAGCAGACAGAAGCAACAGCAGAACAATCATCGAAGCCAACAGTCAATCACGCTAAATTGTTTCTTCGATGAGCACTATTTCCCTCATGTAAAAGCAACCAAGCGCAATACCAAAGACACTTGGAGCGCATACAACACGCACCTTCGTGATCAGTTTGGGCGATATAGGCTTGATGAACTTAGCAATCCCTTATTCGATATATGGGTGCGTGAACAGATTGTAGCTGGCTACCAGCGCAGCACCGTCAACAAGCACATATTTCTCGTCAATCGTATGCTCAATTTAGCACGCCACTGGGGCTATATTGATCGTAGTAAAGACCTCAGCAACATTCAGAGGCTTGTGCTGGGTGATTACAAACAACGCTTTCTCACCGAAGCAGAAATTGCACTGATACTCAAACACGCACAGCGCACTACGCATCCTCATATCTACAACGTCATCAGGCTGCTTCTACTTACAGGGGCACGCAAGGGTGAAGCACGGCTGGCGCGGTGGTGTGATATAGACAAGAACAAGCGTGTGTGGACTGTGCCGCGCAGTAAATCAGGGCGCAGCCGCCGCATTATATTAAACACTGCCGCTATGGCGGTGTTGGATGATTGCATAGAGAATGCTGAACGGCTTGGACTGGGAGCTGATGGATCGGCATATGTGTTCACAAACCCCCGCACATATACAGCTTATCACAGCTTTTATGCAGCATGGCACCTAATACGAGAGGCAGCGGGACTGCCAGATGTGCGCATACATGATCTTCGCCATACGTATGCCAGTCTGCTTATCAACAAAGGCGTTAGCCTCTATGAAGTTCAAACGCTGTTGGGGCACAGTAGCGCACAGATGACGCAACGATATGCGCATCTACAGCCAAATTTACTGCATCAAAGAGCGGAGATTGTGGGTGGCATTGTGGGAAAAAATGCGCAGTTTGGTTAGTTGCTTGTACGCTTACTGTAGCTGCTGCAGTTGCTCTTCTTTTTTATTTTGGCGCATATATGGCTCCATCAGCAGGGCAAATTTGGCTTCGACTTCTCCAGCATTTTCACCCGCAAAATAGTCATCCATCAAATCAACAATTTCCAGCAAGTCTTCAGGTACTTTGGTATGATCGCGTTTGTGAGGGTCGAACACCAAATCGCACGCTTGAATGCTGTATTGATGATATGTGTACAGATTGTGGTTTGTTAAAATGTGCTCGCTCCAAGTGTCAGTGAAAAAATCACTATCATCAATGTCGTGGGCATAAAGATCGTGTGCACTCAAGTATTTTTCTAAAGGTGGTGCTAAACTAAATTCTGCGTGCTTTTCTCGTCTCGCAATACGGATGTCTTGCGGCATAGAAAAGCTGCTGATTTTCCATGTATCTCTGTCGCATGTGAAGTTGGGCATCAATGCCAGACTTCGTTGTTTCCCTGCCATCTGAAACGGGCTGCTGCTATCAAAACTGATCGTAAAATTATCTCTGCCCAACAACTTGCGTAGTGAGCGTTGTGCCGCAGTGTATACAACGCTGTTTACAGGTGGCGACTTCATGAGCAAATGCACCCATTCACTTTTGTCTAAATTTTTGTCGTTCAGTATGCGTCTCAGCCACTTCATACTGGCAAGCATACCACCAACTTCACCGCCTAAGCTCCAACCCTCAAAGTTAAAACTTTTTACCGCATCGTACCACGCATCGCCAGTTCCGTTACCTATGTCTTGCAAAACACTCAAAAATTTTGTGCTCGTGCTGCCACGTCCTCGATTGTCCGAAAAATAGCGCAGGTTATCCACGCTCAAATCTATGAGCTGTTGAACAGTTAATTTGCGTAACTGACTGTCTACAGTGTTGCTTTGTCCGTACTCCTCAGCAGCCCAAAGCACCATGTCCAGCGTCATTGCATAGTCAGTGTACTTTTCCAACCAGCGCAAAGTGCGGGCACGAAAATCACAATGTTGCCAATTATTATACTGAGCGACAGGATCGCTCTTATATAGTTCTAAGTGATCCCGTTCAGGTCCATTCGGAAGTTTGCCAGTGCCAAGCTGATAACCGCCACTATCTCCAACAATAATGGTTTTGTTAGGATTACGCTCAGCAACTATGTCTGGTGCACTTATACGCCTGCTTTTAAATTGCCCACTGCTATAAAGTACGTGCTGGCAGTGCCAAAGCTTGCTGTTGTCATCCAAAAAGTTCAGCCAGCGGTTATCGAAATTCTTGGGTATGCAGCTTTTTCTTGAAGTTTCACTATTCCGTTTTATCGCATGCTCAGCATAGTACTTTTGCAGTGACGGCAGGTATAAGGCGTACCCAGTATATCGCTTGGTTAAGTTCTCACTCATTGGGCACATACTTTTTGAAGAATTTTGAGCTGCGTTGCCCTGTTTGGGAGGCGCCAGGTATGTAAATATGAACTTGGGCTAAGTCAGTCTCATACGCAATGTACAACAAATCTGCATTGCCACTGATCGTAATTTTGTTTCCCTTCACGGCTTGCTTTGAAAGTGCTTCAAGCACAGCCAGCATGTCTGTTGGCGCAAAGCTTGTCTTACCGCAGCCTTTTGTGGCTGCATCATCGCCAAAGCTTGTGAGATAACGTATGCCAGTTTGTTCAAAGCACTGTTCTGCTTTGTTCCATTTTTTCTCACACATGATGCCGTCATCAGTGACATCAAATGCGAATACTTTATTGTTTTTTGTATGCAGTCGATGCTTCACACGATGTTGCCAACCATTGAAGTGTTGGTCGTACAAGCGTCGAAAAAACCGCGTGTTGCCTTCAACTACCCAGTCATAATCAATGTTGCTGTCAACGATAGTCGGCTGAAACATAGTCGCGTCATCAATGCGACTGAAGTCATAGAAATATATGCTTCTGTTGTGTTTATAAACAGTGTTGCTTAATGTAATTTGCTTTACTGCTTGAAGCTTTGGGTTTTTTTGATCTTGCAACGCGCCGCTTTGATACAGTGCTATTTCGCCATCATTCAAAAGCTCAGTTTCTATCCAGTGCCTATCACTACCCCGAAGCCACAAGTCTTCGTCGAGCAAACACTTTTCATGTGGAATATGCAGGGTTGTAAGGCTTGCTTTGCTGGATGACTTGGACGTCAAGATCGTACCGTTTCGCTGCAGAACAACACGTGTATTTTCAGATATTGTCGATTTAACGCCATTATCTTCAATTATAAATTTTGTTTTGTTATAGAAGTTCTTTCGACTGCCACTATAATTCTGAAGCTCTTTTGTGATGGTATTGATGTTTATTGCATCACACAGCAAACGCATATCTTTGGAAATGCCATCATGTGTTAAATCGCTGATTTGCATAACCGCTTCGTCAACAAGTGTTTGTTGAGCTGTAGCGCCCACTACTTTCAAGTCGGTGCCATTGCCAGTGGATTTTGCAAGGACAACAATCATGTCATCCTCGCCGGTTCCCACATGTCCAATGTTTATGGTTTGATCGATTTTGGATTTCCCAACAGCAATCTTTTTGAGTGCCAACAGCTCCATGCGCATTCTTTTCTTGCGCGCACTTTCAATTTTTTTAGATTTTGCCTTTGGTTTGCCGACGCCTTTTGGGTCGTAGCCGTTGTATTCGACTTCTTCTTTTTTAGTTCCTGTAATGCCTCTTAAGCCGCCTGTTTCGTATATCCAATCAACCAGTTCGGCAACCACATCTCGATTTATGTAGCGATGGCTGTTGCGGATGTACTCATCATCAATAGCATTCATGGCGGTGGCAAAATTGGAAATTTGAACTCGCTTTGTGGGCTGAACACGCATTGCCAAGCGCACAACTGGGGCAAAATTAGGTCGGTTGAGCTTGTTGCTGTATTTAATGTTTTCTTCGGCAAAACGCTTTTCCAAGTATCCAGGCTTTTGTGATGCTTCCCTCCACCACAAGTATGTTTCTACAAGCGTTTGATGCAGCAATTCTCGGGCTGATTGATAAAACTCGTTCTGAGTTTCGCTTAATCCTCGAAGCCGCGCGAGCCCTTCGTTTAAAACCTGTTCTGTCGTCATAGGATCCTCACCAGAAATGAGTTTGTACGAAAAGGTTAAAAGTTTTTACTCACATAGCAACTATTGTGTTGTGAGAGTTTCAGTTATTGCTGTGTCAGTGCTTGCCGCGCCTTTTGTAGCTTGATCTGCTTTTTTTGCTGCTTGATGCGATCTTGCTGCTGCCGCAGTGCTTTGAGCCTTGCATCCAATGCATCCACTCGCTCGGTCAACTGTCTTTGATTTGGTTGCTTCAATGTATGCTGTGTCCTTGCCACTTGCTTTGCGCTGCCTTGCGAAGTTCATCTTCACAAAGCCGCTGCAGAGCTTGCAAATTGCGCCCTGTGTGCACGGAATAGGGTCTATCACTGGCTAAGAACGCATCAGCGTAAAAACCCAGCTTATTAGCGCACACAGCAAGCGCATCAGCACTGGGTTGCAAGCCCCTAAACCGCAAAGTGCGCATATAACCTTCACCTCTGCACAGCCAACGCTCACAAAAGTCTTGTTCGTTTTCAGCCAAACCCTCAGCAATAACGAGGTTGCAAATGTTTTCGATGATCAGTTTTGACAATGTTTTTGGTCTCCGTTGATAAATAAACACGTGATGCGGATGGGATTAGTCGACCCAACGTATTTATCAACGACAGGCTCTGATGTGTCGTAAGACACTCTGCAGAAGCGAACACAGGTCATGCTGTAGGCGCTGGAGGTGGATAGCCAAGCAGTCAACGTTGAGCTGCAAGACCGACGCCAAGCCATCAATGCGTCCAATAAGTTAGATGGCAGGAGTGGGACCACAAGGCTCGAGAGAGATACCCCACGCCTGTGTGCATTGTCAGCCATAGCTTTGCACACGTAAGGTGCGCTGCTGAAAAGGTGGCGAGTAAAGCTGACACGGCAACCCCAGCTTCCTGTAAAAAGGTTTCGCTTATGGCAGACGGAGCAACTCGTATGATGCCGTCGATACCAAGGCTGCGGATAGCCTTGGTATGACATCACAATCTGTATGATCAGTCGTCATTAGAAATCATTCTCGATCATCCACATTAAAATAAATGACATGAAGCATTACTGCAGAGTGAAGCGATGCAGTAATGCTGAAGTGGCACTTGGGCTGTGCCCAAGATTGAACCTGACTGAAATGTGCTAATGAATACCCATGAGCAAAATATCATAGAATGCATATAGTCTTAGATTATCAGCTAACCGCTTGATCTCATTGAACACATAGTGACCTCTGATTTCGGTCGTCCTGCCAATATCTCATCTCGTAAACTCAAATCACACAGAACATGAGATTATTGGGTGCAACATGCGACAAGCAAAGATCGTCACAGAGGCAGAACTAAAACGAGTGATGGCGTATTTGAGCACTCGCCGCCACGCCTTGAGGGATCAAACAATCTTCGCTGTCAGCTTCAATGCTGGTCTGCGAGCCATGGAGATCGCAGCCCTCAAAATAGAGGATGTTTATACTGCAGAAGGTGGTGTGCGCGAGATCATTCAGCTGCACACAACCAAAGGCGATCAGCCACGTCGTGTATTTGTCAACAAACGCCTCAATGCTGCGCTCCGGCGATACTATCCGACTATAAGCGTCAAAAAACCCTGCACTGCACTGTTCCCCAGTCAAAAGGGTGGGCATTTCTCAGGCAACACCATCGCGCAGCTGTTTTTAGAGGTATACGCTGCTTGCAGGATTGATGGTGCAAGCAGTCACAGTGGTAGACGCACCATGATCACACGTCTCGCAGATCAGGGCATCAGCGTGCATGTGCTGGCAGCTATTGCAGGACACCGCAACATAGCCATCACACAGCGATACTTAACTGTAAACGATGCGCTGATAGCACGTGCAGTAGAGTTGGCATAATGGCTGCACGGGGTCAGCTGGCATTACAACGACAGCTTGAGCGTGAGATCAAACACAGGTCCTGGTTAGAAGCCAACATGGCAGGCAGTGCGCTATTGGAGCAGTGCAAGGTGAGGATAGAGCAGCTTAGACGCTCTCTAAGCAGCTACGATCAATAACGCCGTAGCAAGCGCAGCATCACCATGTCAGTGCCAGGGTTCCAAGCTTCAATACTGCCGTTAGACCAGTGGCTCACTGCTACGGATACGGCGTAAGCATTAGAAACCGCATAGCCAATGCCAACGGTAGTTCTAAAGTGCAGATTGCCACCCAAGTCAGTTGCGCCCTCGCTGTAGTAGCCAGGCATAAAGCTTGCTTCTACGAACACACTGTCAGTCAAGCCATATTCAGCACTGACACCAAAGCCAATCCAACGATCATCGTCAGCTTCTGTGTGTGCAGCACCAGCCCAACCTGCACTCCAATTGGGTTTTGCAGCTAGTGTTTCAGTCCAGTGATACTCAATCATGCCGCCATAGCCACCGCGATGTATGTCGCGCACTGCCCCAACAACTGCAGTGTCTGCGCTAGCAGCGGTCGTCGTGAACAGTAGGGCGATAGTTGCAGCAGAGGCAGGATTAAAGCGCATATTACAGCTCATTTTTGTAAAACGGTGCCTTAATTAAAAGAAAAGAGCGAGCCGAAGCCCGCTCTTTCCCAAGCAAGTAATCCGTTAGGATTAGAAGCTCATGTTCAGACCCAAGTCCCACTTGGTGTCGTCGCCTGCGGAGCCTACACCGCCGGCGAGGCTCAAGCCGCCGCCGAGGTTCATGCTTGCGCCCAAGCCGTAAGCGGCTTCTGTCGCGGTGTCATTGTCACCATAAACAGCAGTAATGGTTGTCGCATCGTCCAGAGCGAAAGATGCTGCCAAGCCAAAGCTGTCGGTTTCAGTGTTCGCGCTGTCATCGTCGAAAACGCTGTAGTAAGCAGTCAGACCAACACCGTTTACGTTTGTGCTTGCCTGAATTGCAGTTGTTGTGTCGGTGTCGGCTGCGCCGTTGCGATCGTTAGCAACACCCAAGGACAATGCAACTGTGCCTACGTCAAAGCTGAGGCGTGCAGATGTGTCTTCGTTCACAGAACTGTAACCAACCAAGATGCTCAGACCGTTTACCGAGTATGCCCAGTTTACGTCTGCGGAACCGATTGCTTTGTTGAGTTCTGCAACGTCATCGATGCCGATGCCTTGGTGACCCGCGTCAGCGATACCCATGCCATCGGTTGCTGGGTCAACGCTGCCCATGGTGAGCGTGCCGAAAGAGCCCGAAACGAATGCAGTTGCATCTTCTGCAGGACCAGTCGCTGTGCCAGTTTCGCCATTAACCTGGTTATCAACACCGACTTTAGCGCCGAATGTCCAACCATTGTCTGCAGTGCCGGAGCCAACGATGTTGAAGTCTAGTTCAACGTCATTAACGGTCTGGTCGTTCGCGTGGGTAAGCCCCATAGCAGCAGAGCCAGTCAAAGTGATGTCTGCAGATGCAACGCCTGCGGTTGCAATCAAAGCAGTAGTAGCGAAGAGAACCTTTTTCATGGTTTTTCCCTCGTAATTGATTTCTAAGGTGCACCTCAAGACGGGGAAGTCCGAATTGAGTATGCCTTTCTCTCTCGCATCAAGCCGCGCATTGCAACGAAGCCGTGACAGACATCTTCATCTTGGGCCAACTCTGATGCACAGATGCCACAGTGTGTTATTTAGGTCTAATTTGACGATAATATCAAAGTCCTTGCCGCAATGGCGGGGCTAAGTTACCAAGAGGCACGCAACGGGCGCAGTCATTTGCCCCCCGCGTTGCACGCAGTGCGCAATATGGACGAAAGGGCAAAGTCACATGGCATTTTCGAGCTTTGGCAAAGCTATCTTGGTTGTTGCGACCGCACTGGCGCTTGCGTCTTGCGGGCGGTTGGGTGGCAGCTTGGGCGGGTCTGAGGCCGCCGAAGAACAGCGCGCCGCGCTAGACGCACAAGAGCCACAGCGCGAAACCATCTGGGATTTGTTCCAGAACGTGGATGACCCGAATGTCACCGTTGAAGTCAATCGATACATCTGGAACGCCACGCTTGAAGTGTTGGACTTCTTGCCGATTGAATCAGCTGATCCATTCTCAGGCGTGATTGATTTTGGCTATGGCACGCCACCAGGCGGCGGCACAGCCTATCGCGCAACCGTCTATGTCAGTGACCCCGCATTGGATGCGCGTGCGCTGCGCGTTGCATTGGCCACGCGCGGTGGCCCTGTCAGCCGCGAAACCACGCGTCAGATCGAAGATGCGATCTTGACCCGCGCCCGCCAATTGCGCATCCGCGACTCGGGCCTGTAATCAGGCGGCGAATTCACGCCATACCCCTAGACCTCTTCAAGCGGGCGGCTTAAACACGCGCCCGACTATACCCGTTTGGCCCGAAAGCCCCATGTTTCAGGAGTTCGCAATGTCGCGCTACGATCCGTCCCAGATTGAAGAGAAATGGCAGCAGGCATGGGATGCGGCCGCAATCTTTCAGGCCAAGCGCGATCCTGCGCGTGAAAAATACTATGTGCTTGAGATGTTCCCTTACCCATCGGGGCGCATCCATATCGGCCATGTGCGCAATTACACGATGGGTGATGTGATCGCACGCTTCAAATCCTCCACTGGATTTAACGTGCTGCATCCTATGGGGTGGGATGCCTTTGGGATGCCTGCCGAAAATGCCGCAATGGAAAATGGCGGCCACCCTGCCGATTGGACATATCAAAACATCGATACAATGCGCGGCCAGATGAAACCCTTGGGCCTGTCGATTGATTGGGATCGGGAATTTGCCACCTGTGACCCTGAATATTACGGACAGCAACAAGCGCTGTTTCTTGATATGCTGGAGCAGGGTTTGGTCTACCGAAAAAACGCGGTGGTGAATTGGGATCCGGTCGATATGACGGTTCTTGCCAATGAACAGGTCATCGATGGCAAAGGCTGGCGTTCGGGTGCTGACGTAGAACGGCGCGAGTTGACGCAATGGTTCTTTAAAATCTCCGACATGGCCGATGATTTGCTTGGCGCGCTGGATGGTTTAGACGATTGGCCCGAAAAAGTGCGCCTGATGCAAGCGAATTGGATCGGCAAATCCCGCGGGCTGCAATTTGGCTTTGAGCTGACCGCACCTGCGCATGGTCACAGCACGATTGATGTTTACACCACCCGCCCTGATACGCTGATGGGGGCCAGTTTTGTGGGTATCTCCCCCGATCATCCCTTGGCCAAAGCACTCGAAGCAGAAAACGCCGAGATTGCGGCATTCTGCCAAGACTGCCGCAAAGGTGGAACAACTGCCGAAGCCTTGGAAAAGGCCGAGAAAAAGGGCCGCGATACGGGCCTGCGTGTACGCCACCCGCTTGATCCGTCTTGGGAATTGCCCGTTTGGATCGCGAATTTTATTTTGATGGATTATGGCACGGGCGCAATTTTCGGCTGCCCTGCCCATGACCAGCGCGATTTTGAATTTGCGCGCAAGTTCGATCTGCCGATCACCCCTGTTTTTGTGGCCGAGGGCGCGGAAGAAGCCCACTTGGCCGAAGCCTTCGTGCCAACCAAAGCCGAGCGTGTGCGCTATATTCGCGGCTTTGCAGGCGAGGCAGTGCAAACAGGTGACACCGCAGTGGATGCCGCAATTGATCTCGCTGAGGCGAGGGGTTGGGGCCAAGGCGTAACCAAGTTCCGACTGCGCGACTGGGGTTTGAGCCGCCAACGTTATTGGGGCTGTCCAATCCCTGTGGTGCATTGTGCCACCTGCGGGGTTGTTCCAGAGAAAAAGGAAAACCTGCCCATCGAACTGCCGCGCGATGTCAGTTTCGACATTCCAGGCAACCCGCTGGATCGTCACCCGACTTGGCGCGATTGCGCCTGCCCTAGCTGCGGTGCGCCTGCGCAGCGTGAAACCGACACGATGGACACATTCGTGGACAGCTCGTGGTATTACGCCCGCTTCACCGCGCCGCGCGCGGCAACGCCCACCGATGCCGCCGAGGCCGAATATTGGATGAATGTAGATCAATATATCGGCGGGATTGAGCACGCGATTTTGCACCTTCTTTATTCGCGCTTCTTCGCGCGTGCGATGCAAAAGACGGGGCATTTGCCCGCAAAATGCGCCGAGCCGTTCAACGCACTGTTCACGCAGGGGATGGTGACGCATGCAATTTACAAAATAAAGCGTGTGCAGGGTGACTTAAAGGAGCCTGGCGCTAAATTGCGTAGCGAATATCTTTATCCAGAAGAGGTAATCCTGTTCAACGATTCCGGAAAGGAACGAGCAGTAGAACGGAAATTTGCTGAAGACCTAGGGTTGTCCGATAGCCTACCGGAAGCACACAGGATTGCCGTAAAGAACGGCCGCGAGGTTGAGATCATCCCTTCCGCCAAAATGTCGAAATCGAAACGCAACGTGGTCGATCCTGTGGCGATCATAGCCCAATATGGCGCCGATACCGCGCGGTGGTTCGTCCTCTCTGACAGCCCGCCCGAGCGTGATGTGGAATGGACGGCTGCGGGGGCCGAAGCCGCATTTAAACATTTGGGCCGTGTCTGGGCCTTGAGCGAAAAAATCGCGGATATGCCGAAAGATGCGGCAGGCTCAGGCGATCAAGACCTACTGCGCGCCATGCATCGCGCCATTGTTGATGTGACAAACGGCATTGAAAGCTTTGGCTTTAATGCGGCGATCGCCAAACTTTATGCCTTTACCAACACTTTGGCGAAATCGAACGCCTCGGCCGCCGCACAGCGTGAGGCGATCCTGACCTTGGCGCAGCTCATGTCACCAATGACCCCACATTTGGCCGAAGAAATTTGGGCGCGTCAGGGCGGGTCTGGTTTGGTAGCTACCGCACCGTGGCCCAAAGCCGATGAGGCGATGTTGGTGTCCGATACCGTCACCTTACCCATCCAGATCAACGGCAAACGCCGCTCGGAACTGACTGTTGCGAAAGATATGCCGCAACAAGAGGTTGAAAAATTGGTTCTGGCGGATGAGGCTGTGGCGAAGGCGCTTGAAGGTCGCGCGCCCCGCAAGCTGATTGTTGTGCCAGGGCGGATTGTGAATGTCGTTATTTAAGGCAATGTAACCCGATGAAGCTTTCCACCTCAGAGGCGGCGCGGTTTATCACCCGCCCCGATACAGGGGCGGCAGGCGTTCTGATTTATGGGGCAGATGCGATGCGGGTGGCGATTAAGCGCCAAGACCTGCTTGCCAATCTTTTGGGGCCAGATGCCGAAGGCGAAATGCGCCTTACCCGTATGATGGGGGCATCTTTGCGCAGTGATCCTGCGGCTCTTTTGGACGCGATTAAGGCGACAGGGTTCTTTCCAGGCCCGCGCGCTGTCTTTGTCGAAGATGCAACAGATGCCGCCGCCGCCGCAATCACAAGCGCCATAAACGAATGGGCTGCAGGTGACGCCCAAATCATTGTGACGGCGGGGCAACTGACACCACGCTCGGCGCTGAGAAAATTGTTTGAAACCCAAAAATCGGCTTTTTGTATCGCCGTTTATGATGATCCGCCCAGTCAGGCTGAGGTCGAGGCCGAATTGAAAAAGGCGGGGCTATCTGCAATCGCGCAAGATGCCTCTCGTGACTTGGCCGCCCTCGCCCGCGCGCTTGATCCTGGCGATTTCAGGCAGCTCTTGGAAAAGCTAGCCCTTTATAAACTAGGCGATGAGAGCCCTCTCTCTTCGGCGGAGGTGGCAGCATTGGCGCCTGCCACGATTGATGCGGAGATTGACGAAATCTTACACGCCGCTGCCGAAGGCGCCCATGCGCGTGTTGGTGCCCTGATGGCAAGGCTTGGTGGTCAGGGGGTCACGGCGGTTGCACTTTGTATCGCGGCCTTGCGCCATTTTCGCACGCTCCATATGGCCGCCTGTCATCCACAGGGGCCAGCGGCTGGGTTTTCCCCGAAAACAGGGGTCTTTGGCCCGCGCAGGGATCGCATGGTCAAACAAGCGCAGGCTTGGGGCGTTACACGCCTTGAGGATGCGGTGCAAAGCCTGATCGAGACGGATTTGACCCTCCGCTCAAGTTCACAAGCCCCGCAATTGGCAGTGATGGAGCGCAGTCTCATCCGCTTGGCCATGATGCCGCGCAACGCCCGCTAGGCTGCTGCACGCGCCGCCCAAAGGCCCGTAGCAAAACAGGCTGTCAGCAAATAGCCACCCGTAGGCGCATCCCAATCGACCATCTCGCCGATACAATAGACATTTGGTAGGGCGCGAAGCTGCAAAGTCTCGTCTAGCGCAGACCATGCGACCCCGCCCGAACTAGAGATTGCGCGGTCCAATCCAAACGGGCCGCTATGGGGGATGGGCAAGGCTTTGATGCGCTCTGCCAACGCTTTCGGCGCAGTGGGCAGGGATTTGCACATTTCGAACAAAACTGCGCGCTTTGCCCCGTCTATCCCAAGGGATTTGCGCAGGATATTCGACAAACTGTCCTTGCGCCTGCCCCCTTTCCCAAGACGCGCCGCAACATCGTCCAGACTGCGGTCAGGGCAGAGGTCAAGGCTGAGCATCGCCCCCTCTCGCATCTCGCGCGAGAGGGCGTAAACCCCGCCGCCCTCAATACCTTTGGCGGTGATCACGATCTCACCCGCCACAGATTTTTCGCCCACGCGCAAGATCAAGGATTTGAGCGGATGACCAAAATGCGGGCGCATATGGTCTGACCATTTGATATGAAACCCCATATTCATTGGCTGAAACGGAACCGTTTCGACCCCGCGCGCGCTCAGATATTCAAGCCATTCGCCGCGCCCGCCTAAATTCGGCCAGCTTGCCCCCCCAAGGGCCAAGAGTGTTGTGGTGGCTGTGATCTCGCGCGGCCCTTCTGCTGTAGAAAAACGAAACGCCCCGTCTGGCCCCCATCCATCCCATGTGAAATTGCGCCAAATCTCCACGCCTCGCCCGCCCAAGCGCTGCAACCAGGCGCGCAGCATGGGTGAGGCTTTCATCGCCTTGGGGAATACACGCCGTGAGCTGCCTGTAAAGATCGGCTGCCCTAATGTATCGCGGGTAAAGCGTATAACTTCTTCAGGGCCAAACGCGCGGATCATCGGCGCAAGCGGCGCAGCCGAAGGCCCATAGGCCGCAAGAAACGCCTCAAGCGGTTCGTCCATTGTGAGGTTCAACCCTGACTTTCCCGCCATGAGAAACTTACGCGCAGGGGAGGCTTTGCCCTCCATCAAAACAACCCGCCGCCCAGCATGGGCCAAATAATCGGCAGCCATCAGCGCGCTCGGCCCCGCGCCGATGATCATCACGTCCAATGTGATAGGGTCGCGTCCGCCCGTCATGCCGTGCCGTCAGGGATCATCGCCTTGATGGCGCGCAGCACCTCGGCTTTGCCCGAAATCGCGGCTTCGGCCATATTTTGCGCCTCCTGCCAAAGCGCCTCTTGCGGCACGATCTTGTCAATCAGCCCAAAGGACAGGGCCTCTTTTGCGGTAAATTTTGCGCCTGACAGCAGCAGCAATTTTGTGCGCGCAGGGCCTATGAGCGCCGTCAGACGTTTGGGGTCTGAGGGCTGCGGCAAAAACCCAAGCTTTGCGACTGGGTAAAAAAATGAGGCGCGATCAACGCTGAGGCGCAGATCACAGGCCAATGCCATCCCCATAGCGCCGCCTGCCAATGTGCCATTCAGAGCCGCAATCGTCAGGCAGGGCAGCGCGGCAATCGCGCCTGACAACGCCTCCCACAGGGGCGAGTTGGCCAGACCCGCGCGGGCCGCGTCCAAATCCGCACCCGCACAAAAGACCTTTTCGCCCGCCCCTGTAATAACCAACGCGCGCAAGTTTGGGTGCGCCTGTGCCTGTTTGGCGATGCTGACCAAGGTGGCAAGCATATCTTCGGTCAGGGCATTCGCTTTGTCGGGACGATCAAGCGTCACGCGCCACAGCGGTGCTTGGCTTTGGGGCATGCTTTCTGGGAAACTCTCTAACCTGATCATCGCAAAATTCCTTTTCGCCTCACACAAGCCCCAGTTTGCTCCGCAAAGCGGGATCGCGCAGGCTGATATCTTGGCCCAGATGCCCATCCGCTTCGGATGTGGTCATCCACAAGAGCGCGCGCGCCACCCAATGCGGCGCGATATGGTCAGCCCAATCAATCTGCGACACGGGGTTCATCCCACTTGCCCGAATATCGCGTTGCATCTGCGTGGCGACAGTCCCCGGTGACAGCCCAAGCGCACGGATACCTGCATCACGATATTCCAAATCAAGGCTTTGTGTCAGCATCGCCACAGCCGCTTTTGACGCACAATAGGCACTCCACCCCTCATAGGCATTTTTCGCAGCCCCTGACGAAATATTGATGACGGTGCCTACGCCGCGCGCCACCATATCGGGCAAACAGGCCTGTGTGGTTGCAAATAACCCTGTGACATTCACCCGCATCAGATTATCCCACGCTTGCAAATCTGCCTCCCCCATGCGGGCGATGGGCGCAATCAGCGCGCCATTGTTGATCAAGATATCAATGTGGCCAAGCTCGGCTTTGATCTCGTCAAAGAGCGGGGCAATCTTGCCTATCTCACCTAAATCACAGGGATAGGCCCGCGCCCCTTCACCGATTGAGTTTGCCACGTTTTTTAAATCCGCCCCTGAGCGCGCCAATAATGCAACTTTTGCGCCTGACTGCGCAAAGAGCGCGGCCGTTTCTGCCCCAATCCCACGGCTTGCGCCTGTGATTGCAACGGTTTTTCCCGATAGGTCGGTTTCAAAGAGATGAGACATGATCGCGGGGCTTTCTATTTCTTGGGCAGGCGGATCGGCGCTTGACCTTAAGCGCAGGGGACGAAACATTGGGACATACTGTCGGTGTCGCCGTTGGGCCTGTGAATGTCAAAGATGAATTCAAAATATATTTGGCGTCCAGCTCTATCTTTGGCTTTTGTCCTGTCCTCTCTGCCTGCCTTTGCACAAAGCCTCGCGCCCGTTGACATGGCGCTTGAGACCTTCCGCGAAATCGCCGCAGATGCAGGGCATGAGTTCCGCTTTGACGCGCCACAGGTAATCGGCACACAGGTGTTGATAGAGAACCTGCAAATTATCGAAGTGGATGATCCACATTCGACCGTAGATACAAGCATAAGAACGGCCCGCGCTTTTTTTGCCCTAAACGCGGAAGGTGATGTGGTGATCACGCTGCCTGAGGCGATTGTGATCGCGCTGACCCCTACAGAACGGCCCGCGCGGGATCTGGTGGTGGATCTGCCTGCATTGCCTGAGGTGACGGTGCAAAGTGCAAACGGCATCACGCTAACGTGGGATGCAGAAACAGAAGAATTGGCCTTTCAGGCTTTGGGCGGCGTGTTGATCCAAGCGGGTGAATTTGCCCTGCGCAGCAGCACTTTTGAAGGACAATCTGTATTTTCGGCAACACCCATTGCGCATCGTTTTGGCCTTGGCACAGTGCAAGGCGCAATCGCGGAAGGGGCTTTGGCCCAATTCGCGCTTGAGGGGGCTGCGCTTACCCTTGATGGCTGGGGCGAGACAGCTTCACTTGGGTTTGAGGCGGCCAATGGACTGGTGGCCACCGATCCGATTTCTGCTTTTGCAAAGCCGATGGGGCTGGATCAAGCAGGGCGGCTTGGCTTCGCGCTTGGGGCGGGCAATCTCAGCTACAGGGAAACAGACGAAAGTCTTGGCGCAAGCCTCAGCACCGATAGCGTGCTTTTGGGGGCCGAATTTGGCGAAGATATTCCCATTTTGTGGCGCATTGGGCCAAGCCGCTTGGCCGCTAATCTGCCATTATTGAACCGTGAGGGCGGGCCGTTTGCCATCACACTGTCGGTGGCAGATGCCATGCCCGAACCCCCCGTTTGGGATTGGATAGATCGCGCAGGTCTTTTGCCCCGCGAAACTGGTGCGATTGATCTCGATCTTGCAGGTGATCTGGGGCCTGCCCCCGAAACGGGAATGCGTCTGCCTTTGTCATTGGCTCGGCTGCAAATCAACAGGGCCACCCTCACGGGTGCAGGCCTTGATTTCCGTGCGACAGGTGGGCTTGATCTGACATCTGGCGCAGGGCCATCGCGGGTGGATATCAGCGCGCGCGGCCTTTTCACCTTTCTAGAGGCGATGACCCAGTCGGGCCATCTTGATCCAAGCCAATTTGCGATGATCGCAGGCGCAATTGACCTTTTCGCCACCCGAACCGAAGGCCAAGATCAGCTTGAAAGCGCAATTGATCTGACCCAAGAGGGAAAGATCATGATTGGCGGAATGCCTTTGCAATAAAGGTTAAGGGTTCTTGCGCTGCGTCCTTGCAGCGCTTAGGTCACGCATAGCCCCTGACGGGCTGTTTTGGCCAGAAAGGATGCTTTGCGATGACAGACAGCCCTTCGAACACAGCGGCGCTGCGGGATCTGGCGGAACAGATTTTGGACATTGCCAAATCTGCGGGTGCGGATGCGGCAGATGCGATGGTGGTGCAAGGGATCTCGCAAACAGTGAGCTTGCGCAATGGCGCGTTAGAGCAGGCAGAACGATCCGAGGGCACGGAAATGGGCCTTCGTGTCATGGTGGGCCAACGGCAGGCTTGTGTTTCGGCAGCAGATTTACGCCCAGACACACTACGTGACATGGCCGCGCGCGCGGTGACTATGGCGCGGCTTGCCCCCGAAGACCCAACCGTTGGCTTGGCCGATCCCGCGCAACTCAGCTCAATGCGCGATGCATCAGGTCTTGAGTTGAGCGATGACGGCGCGGCACCTCTGCCCGCCGAGATGGAGGATGAAGCCCGCCGCGCCGAGGCTGCGGCCCGCGCCGTTGCCAAAGTCACCCAAATTCAGTCCTCAAATGCAGGCTACAGCCACCGCACGATCTTTCTTGCGGGCAGCAACGGGTTTGCAGGCGGCTACGCCCGCAGTGATTATGGCCTTTCCTGCGTGGCAATTTCAGGGGAAGGCACAGGCATGGAGCGGGATTACTACGGGGATGGCCGTATTTTCCGCAGTGATCTGATTAGCCCCGAAGAAATAGGGCGCGAAGCTGGGATGCGTGCTGCTGCGCGCGCAGGGGCGCGGAAGCCAAAAACAGGGAAATATCCCGTTTTCTTTGATGAACGTGTCTCCTCAACCCTCATCGGTCACATCTTGGCCGCGATCAATGGCAGCGCGATTGCACGCGGGTCGAGTTGGTTGCGCGATGCATTGGGTGAGGCGGTTTTGCCTGTTGGGTTTGATCTGCTGGAAGACCCTTTGCGCAAGCGTGCAGGCGGCTCGCGCCCCTTTGACGCCGAAGGTTTGGCGGCACAAAAGCGCGCCTTCATACAAGATGGCAAACTGGCCTCATGGGTGCTTGATCTGGCGACTGCGCGAAAATTGGGTCTGGAAAGCACCGCCAATGCCGCGCGCGGGCTCACTAGCCCGCCTTCGCCAAGCGTTGGAAATCTCGCCTTGGTCGGGCCAAAGGTCGAACGTGAGACGCTGTTGCGTGAGATGGGAACGGGGCTATTGGTGACATCCTTGATCGGCAGTTCCATCAACCCAACCACAGGGGATTATTCGCGTGGCGCGTCAGGGTTTTGGGTTGAAAACGGCGAAATCACCTATGCGGTCAATGAATGCACCATTGCAGGAAATTTGCGCGACATGCTTGGCACGATCCGTGCAGCAAATGATGCGCGCTCGCATCTGTCGCGGGTTATCCCCTCGCTTCTGGTAGAGGAGATGACGCTTGCAGGGGCCTGAGCGGCAAGATCGCGAAGATCTGACCCTATTGGTAGAAGCGGCCCGTGCCGCAGGCGAGATTGCCCTGCGCTATTGGCAAAATGACCCCAAGGCGTGGGAAAAATCCGAAGGGGCAGGCCCCGTCACAGAAGCGGACTTGGAAATCGACAAGATGTTGGCGCGCGATCTTCAGGCCGCGCGTCCCAGTTACGGGTGGTTGTCGGAAGAAAGCCAAGATGACCCCGCCCGTCTGGCCGCGAAGCGGGGTTTCATCATTGATCCCATCGATGGCACCCGTGCCTTTATGGATGGCTCTGGTGATTTCTCGCATGCATTGGCCGTTGTGGAAGATGGGCTCGTGCGTGCGGCGGTGGTCTATCTGCCTGCTGTCGGCAGGCTTTATGCCGCTGCGCGCGATGGGGGGGCGCTGTGCAATGAAACGCCCTTGCGCATTTCAGGTCATGCCGAAGAAGCGGGCGCGCGCATCCTGACCACCAAGGTCAATTTTGAACCGCGCTATTGGCCACATGGCGCGCCACCTGTGAGCCGCCATTTTCGTTCCTCTCTCGCCTATCGTTTGGCCCTTGTGGGCGAAGGGCGCTATGATGGAATGCTGACCTTTCGCCCAACTTGGGAATGGGACAGCGCCGCAGGCAGTCTTATTGCCGCCGAGGCAGGTGCCAAGGTCTGCGACCGAGAGGGGCAGGATTTGCGCTTTAACCGCCCCGACCCGCGAAGTGCGGGCGTTTTTGCAGGATCACGCGCCTTGGTGGATAAATTCATGGCGCGGCTTTCGGGTCAAACTGGCTTGACCGCCTGAGCCAAAACCTTAGGGTGCGCGCAGGTTTTCAAGGCTTCTTGTTAAGGAAATAATCTATGGCACAGCGTCTGCATTTGGTGTTCGGGGGCGAATTGGTCGACCCTGCCCGCACGGAGTTTCGCGATGTGAACGATATTCATATCGTGGGAATTTTCCCTGATTATGACAGCGCCTATAACGCATGGAAATCTGAAGCGCAGCGCACAGTAGACAATGCGCATATGCGCTACTTCATCGCCCATTTGCATCGCCTGCGCGATGAGGAACAGGCCAATTCCGCGCAAAGCGAGTAAGGGATTGCATCGGATGCGGTCACGCTCCTTGCTGCTTTGGCTTTATCTTCTGTTTTCGCGTCATGCTACGGGTTTGGCGGAACGGATTTTGGCGGGCCGTTTGGCGCGCGGCAAAGAGGACGCAGCGCGTATCAATGAGCGGCGCGGTATTGCCAGTCAAGCGCGGCCCGATGGGCCATTGGTTTGGTTTCATGCGGCCTCTGTCGGCGAGGCGCTTTCCCTTCTTGAGCTGATCCGCCGTATCCGTGAAGAGCGCGAAGATCTCACGATTCTGGTTACGACAGGCACCGTGACATCTGCGGCTGTCATGGGGCGGCGTTTGCCTGCTGATGTAATCCATCAATTCGTGCCTTTGGATATTATAGGTTTTGTTCAATCTTTTCTGAACCATTGGCAGCCAGACCTCGCCATCTGGACAGAGTCCGAATTGTGGCCTGCCATGGTCGTTGAGACGCATCGGCAAGGATGCCCGATGATGTTGCTCAATGCGCGCATCTCGCAAGGGTCAGCGCGCAATTGGCGGTGGTTGGGCGGAATGGCCCGCGCGCTGCTGTCGCGCTTTGATTTGGTGCAAGCGCAAGATGATCTGACCGCCTCTCGATTGCGGTGTTTGGGCTTGTTGCCATCTCGCATCGAAGTGACAGGCACCCTCAAGGAAGGTGCGGCGGCGCTTCCGCATGATGAGGCGCAGCGCCAAGATCTTTCGCAGCGCCTTGGCACCCGCCCCGCTTGGGTGGCGGCCTCCACCCATGCGGGCGAAGAGGACTTGGTCTTGGCCGCGCATCGGGCCGTGTTGCGGTCAAACCCGCGGGCCATTCTGTTGCTCGTGCCACGCCATCCTGAGCGTGGCGCAGATATTGCGAAACTCTTAGAAAGCGATGGCTGGACATTTGCGCAGCGCAGCACTGGCGCTCTGCCTGATCGCGACACCCAAGTGTATCTTGCCGATAGTTTGGGCGAGTTGGGCCTTTGGTATCGACTTGCCCCGATTTCCTTTTTGGGGGGCTCTTTGGTTGATATCGGGGGCCATAATCCATTTGAACCTGCGGCCCTTGGGTCGGCCATTCTCTATGGGCCATATGTCAGCAATTTCACCGATATTTTCGATCGCTTGCAGGCGGTCGATGCCGCGCGGCAGGTGCGCGATTCCGAAAGCCTCGCCCGTGCAGTGGATGAGTTGATGAACCCAGAACGGGCAGCCGCTATGGCCAATGCCGCATGGGAAGTATCCTCAACAGGGGCTGCGGTGACGGATCGTGCCCTCAATGCTATCCTAGAGCGGTTGGAACAACGCGAAGCGGATCAGCGCAATGCAAGCACCTAGATTTTGGTATCGCGCGCAGCCTAATGCAGTGGCCTATGCCTTGCGCCCACTGAGCGCGCTTTATGCGGCAGGCACGGCGCGCAAATTGGCAACAGGCGCTCGGACGAAACTTGGCGTGCCTGTGGTCTGTGTTGGCAATTTGACCGCAGGCGGAACTGGGAAAACGCCCACAGTGATTGCCCTATGGGAAATCCTAGCAGGGCTTGGCGCCACCCCCCACATCCTCAGCCGTGGGTATGGTGGAACACTCACCCAAACAACACGCGTAGACCCGACCCGTCACAGCGCAGCTGACTGTGGTGATGAACCCTTGCTTTTGTCAGCTTTTGCGCCTGTATGGGTGGGCCAAGATCGTCTGCAAAGTGCCAAATCGGCCATTGCGGCGGGGGCCGATATTTTGATCCTTGATGACGGGTTTCAAAATGCAAGTCTGGCTTATGATCTGTCCTTGATTGTGGTGGATGCCGCGCGTGGATTTGGCAATGGTCTGGTCATTCCCGCAGGCCCGCTGCGTGAGCCGATTGCAACAGGCCTTGCGCGTGCGGATTTTGTTCTATCCATTGGCGAGGCAGATCAGCAGGCGGCGTTTTCAATGCGCCATCCAGACCTTCCTTGCCCCCATCTTACGGGCCATCTGGCGCCGTTAAATATGGGGATGTCCTTCCAAGATATGCCCGTTTTGGCCTTTGCAGGGATCGGTCATCCTGAAAAGTTCTTTGCCACATTGCGCAAAATGGGGGCGCGTATATTGCGGGCTGAGGCCCTCAGCGACCACCAACCTTTAAGCGATGCCTTGATGGCGCGGATTTTGCGCGATGCGCAAAGCCTTGGGGCGCAGCCTGTCACAACCGAAAAAGATGCGGTGCGCCTGCCTGATGCGCTGCGGCGTGAGGTGTTGACGGTGCCCGTGCGCCTGCGATTAGACCAAGACCACGCTTTGCGGGATCGCCTTAGCGGGATTTTTTCGAAAAGCCCGTGATACTATCATCCTCGCCCAATTTTGGCGCGGGACGTTCAAGCGCCAAATCAGCCCCCGAAAAATGAAAAGGCGGCCGCGTGCTTGGCACGCCCTCAAGATCAAGGCGAAACCCGCGCGCCACGGCCTGTGGATCGGCGAAGGTTTCTGCAAGTGAATTGATCGGCCCCGCAGGCACAGATTTCACTTCGCACGCCTCCAATAGGGCAGATTTGCTGAAGCTGCGCGTCTTAGGTTCAAGCGCGGCGTTCAGGCTGTCACGGTTCTTCACACGATCTGCATTGGTGCGATATCGCGGATCCTGTCCCAACTCCGCACAGTCCAAAATCTCGCATAGTTTTTGAAATTGCCCATCATTGCCAACCGCGATGATGATCCAGCCATCCGCGCATGGAAAGGTTTGATAAGGCGCGAGATTGGGATGGGCATTGCCCATACGATTGGGGGCTTGCCCCGTTGCTAAATAATTCATGGCTTGATTGGCCATCATCGCGGTCGCGGCATCAAAAAGCGCCATATCAATATGCTGCCCTTGGCCTGTGCGCGCGCGCATATGTAACGCTGCCAAAATGGCGTTTGAGGCATAAAGACCTGTGACAATATCCGTAACGGCAACGCCAACCTTTTGGGGATGATCCTCGGGGTCGCCTGTGACAGACATTAGGCCAGACATGCCTTGGATGATGTAATCATAGCCCGCGCGATGCGCATAAGGCCCATTTTGGCCGAACCCCGTGATCGAGCAATAAATCAATGCAGGGTTTTCGCGGGCCAGACTTGGGTAATCGAGGCCAAATTTGGCCAAGCCACCAAGTTTGAAATTCTCAATCAAAACATCCGCTTCGCGC
Source organism: Roseovarius sp. 10 (assembly GCF_033100315.1). NCBI lineage: Bacteria > Pseudomonadati > Pseudomonadota > Alphaproteobacteria > Rhodobacterales > Roseobacteraceae > Roseovarius > Roseovarius sp. 10. Next base: position 82,278 of record NZ_JAWLVH010000003.1, on the reverse strand, counting down.
GCCAAAGCAATCACGCGATCGCGGTCTTTGGCAGATTTAAAGTCCGCGATGATGGATTTTTTGCCGCGATTGGTGCCATGAAAATAAGCCGCGCTTTCATCCCCCTCACGAGAGATAAAGGGCGGGCCCCAATGGCGCGTATCATCACCATCGGGGCTTTCGACCTTGATCACTTCGGCGCCCAAATCTGCCAAAACCTGCCCTGCCCATGGCCCTGCCAAAATACGGGCAAGCTCTAGAACTTTGACACCTGCAAGGGGGGTGCTGTTCATTGGTTACGGGCAAGCGCGTCTTCGATCCGCGCCGCGATGTCCTCATAGGCCATATTGCCATACAGCGTGCCATCAATGACCAAGGCGGGTGTGCCCTCAATCGGATATTCTACGCGATTGGCTTCGTAATTATCGATCATGGCCTGCGCGGTTTCGGCATCCTGCATGCAGGCGTCCAATTCTGCATCCGTCAAACCCGCAGAAAGACCTATGCGCCGCAGATTGCCCGCGATGGTCGCAGCATCACCTTGGGTCCATTCCCGCTGCGTGCGGTAAACAATATCGGCCACGCCAAAATAGCGCATTTCGCCTGCACAACGCGCCACCATGGCCGCCCACAAGCCTGGGCGGTCAAAGTAAACTTCACGATAAACCAATCGCACTTTGCCTGTTTCAATGTAATCGCGCTTTAGCTGAGGCAAAACTTGTAGGTGAAAAGTGGCGCAATGCGGACAGGTGAATGAGGCATATTCGATCAACTCGACAGGCGCATTCGGATCACCAAGAGCAAAATCCACAATCTCAGGGGCGGCGCTTGCGTCTTGAGCCATACCAAATCTGGGAAGGGCGGATACAAAAGCCGCTGCGGATGCTGCGATCAAGGCCTGTCTGCGATCCATAATATTCTCTCTCTGTAAATTAGGATGTCTGTTTTCTTATGACGCGCTGCGCCAGACGTTCAAGAGCATCGCGCAACCCCTCATCGGTGATGTGCGCTGCGGCGGCCTTGGCCTTGGCGTTCACGATTTCTATTGCCTCTTGGGGCAATTCTGACCGGGGGCGTGGTGCGATGAAGTCACGCGCAAGGCTCTGTCCCGCCGTTTGGGTCAAGGATATTTTGGACACAGCATTATAACCATAAGCCGCGTTTACCTTTGTTCTGATATCTTCTTTGCGCATCTCAAGAATTGGGGCATGCGCCCCGCTCGTCAAAAGCACTAAGGTGGCTCCAAACCCATCACGCCCATGCGAAAGTTTTACAGGGCGCGCGATATCTGCAATCTCAGGCCCCATGATCTCCCGCCACTGGGTGATCAGCCGTGCCTCTGCGAAACCACGCCGTTCTGCGGGGCTTTTTATTTGCGCCATAACAAGCTTGGCCGCGGGTTCAAACCCACGGTTACGGCGGCTTGCCTCTTTGGGCGGGATATGATCGCTTGCTTTTCTCATCTGCGGGTCAATTTAGGGGGTATGAAACAGATTGACCAATCAAAACCGAAGACAGGGTGATAAAGCTTGCGTGACGAGATTGAAATAACGGATGACCTCTCGCGTGACTTGTTGGCGTGGTATGATGACCATGCGCGCGATATGCCGTGGCGGGTCGAGCCCGCGGCGCGAAAATCAGGGCAGCGGCCAAACCCATACCATGTGTGGTTGTCTGAGGTGATGCTACAGCAAACAACTGTGGCGGCTGTGCGTGACTACTTTACCAAGTTCATCTCTCTCTGGCCTCGGATTGAGGATCTTGCCGCAGCGCAAGATGCGGATGTCATGGCGGCTTGGGCGGGGCTTGGCTATTACGCAAGGGCGCGCAACCTGCTCAAATGCGCGCGCGTGGTTACTGATCAACACGCGGGGATATTCCCGACAACCGAAGAGGCGCTTTTGACGCTTCCCGGAATTGGCCCTTACACCGCAGCTGCGATCGCGGCGATTGCCTTTGACCGCCGCGCAGTCGTCATGGATGGCAATGTCGAGCGTGTCATGGCGCGCCTCTTCGCCGTGGAAACCCCGCTGCCCCGTTCAAAGCCAGTGTTGAAAGCCCATGCCGGCGCCCTCACCCCTGCGCAGCGGGCGGGGGATTACGCGCAAGCCGTCATGGATTTGGGTGCCACGATTTGCACACCACGCAGCCCTGCCTGTGGCATTTGCCCGATCATGACCCAATGCGCCGCCCGCAAAGCGGGCATTGCGGCGGACTTGCCACGCAAGGAGCCAAAACAGCCCAAACCAACGCGGGTTGGTCATATTTACTTGGCCTTTCGGCCCGATGGTGCGGTTTTGGTCGAGCAACGCCCCGAAACGGGTCTTTTGGGGGGGATGCTTGGCTTTGTCACCAGCCCTTGGGTGGGGGTGGATCATCCCGCGGCGCCCATTGTGGCGGCGCTTGCGCCTCCCGTTGAGGGCGAATGGCAGGACACGGGCCAAGAGGTGCGCCATACCTTTACCCATTTTCACCTGCGCCTGCGCGTGCATCTGTGCCATGCCTCTAAAAACGCGAGCCCGCAGCAAGGTTATTTCCTGCCCCGCGCCAAGTTCCGCGTTGCGGATATGCCAACAGTGATGCGCAAAGCGTTTGACCTTTGCCGCATCGACTCGCGGCCTTCACCCTGAGTCTAGTTATATATTTTCATGTATAATATTTCGCCATATCTACGTTTAGGATGACAGAATGAGCTGTGAGGTAGAGGCATGTTCGGGTCAAATTATTTGGCATCGCTTCGTGATGTAGCCCCGTTTTGGGTCTCGCTTCTGCTTATCCCTCTCATGGTCGCAGTCAGCCAATGGGGCGGGTGGAGCATCCTTTTGGTGCTTGCGGCCACATGGTGGTTGTTTCCGCTGTTGGATCAAGTATTCGGCCGCGATCCAACCAACCCTGATGAGGCCGCGCGTCTCAACTCGCTGTTTTGGTATCGCGCAATCACCTTGATTTGGACACCTTTACAATTCGGATTGGTCTTTGGGTTGATTGCATATCTCGCCACCAATCCTGAACATCTGACGCTTACCGAGCAATTCGGGTTGGCCGCCTCTTTGGGTGTTGTCACGGGAATGATTGGCATCAATTACAGCCATGAATTGATGCACCGCCCCACGCGGTTGGAACGTGGCTTGGCCGATATCCTACTGGCGATGACGCTTTATTCGCATTTCAAAACCGAACATCTTTTGGTGCATCATATCCATGTGGCCACCCCGCGTGACCCTGCTTCTGCGCGATATAATGAGGGGTTTCACCGCTTTTTCCCGCGTGTTTTGATCCAGTCGTTCAAATCTGCATGGCGGGCCGAAGCGCAGCGCCTCGAAAAGCGCAGGCTTGCACTATGGCATAGAAGCAATCCGTTCTGGCGTTACGGGGGATTGCAGGCGGGCATGATGGGATTGGCCTATGCCATTGGCGGGAAATGGGGCCTTGCATTCTTCGCTGTGCAGGCCTTTGTTGCGGTGTTCCATTTGGAAATCACAAATTACATCGAACATTACGGCCTCACGCGGGCCTACAAAGGCGCGGGAAAATATGAACATGTCAAACCCCGCCATTCGTGGAATGCGGATCATCGGGCCACGAATTGGTTGCTGATCAACTTGCAGCGTCACTCAGACCATCATTATCGTCCAGATCGGGCCTATCCGCTGTTACAAACCTATGATCACGATGCCGCGCCGCAACTGCCTTATGGCTATCCCGTGATGGGGATTTTGGCCCTCTGCCCGCCTGTGTGGCGGCGGGTTATGAACCCCAAGGTGCGCGCTTGGCGCAAGCAACATTATCCGCAAGTCAAGGATTGGACGCCCTATTCGAAAGGGCTGCTTCAAACGGAATAAAAAACCCCCGCCCGATGGGCGAGGGTAAGGTGCGTGCCCCCGAGGCAAAAGCCACAGGCACGGGCGGTATATCGAAAGCTGTCTTGGAGGTGGCGTTACTCGCCCAACTCGGAACGCAATTGTTGACGAAGGTGATCAATAGGCACGGTTTTCCCGTCACGGCGGAAATGCCAATATGTCCACCCGTTGCACGAAGGTGCGCCTTCAAGTTTCGCCCCCACTTGGTGGATCGACCCTTTGGTGTCCAAAGCGACAAGCGTACCATCGGCGCGAATTTTTGCACGATGGCGGCCATTACCGCTGTGCAATTCCTCACCAGGCCGCAGCAAGCCCCGCTCGACCAATTGACCGAAGGGAATACGCGGTTCTGATCTTTTGCTGAGGCTGGTTTCAAGCGCATCACTGTCAAAACGGCGCGTGTTGGCGATACGCTTTTCTGCGATGTCGCGATACTCTTCCTCACGCTCGATGCCGATGAAATCGCGCCCCAATTTCTTTGCAACGGCGCCCGTTGTCCCAGTGCCAAAGAAGGGATCAAGAACCACATCACCTGGATTTGTTGAGGCAATCAAAATGCGGTGCAGCAGCGATTCAGGCTTTTGCGTTGGATGTGCTTTTTCGCCCCGCGCGTTCTTCAAACGCTCACCGCCATTACAAATCGGCAAAAGCCAATCAGAGCGCATTTGAATCCCCTCATTTAGGGATTTGAGCGCCTCATAATTGAACGTGTATTTCGCAGTTTCAGATTTCGAAGCCCAGATCATCGTCTCATGGGCATTTGTCAAACGCTTGCCGCGGAAATTGGGCATCGGATTGGATTTGCGCCAAACAACATCATTCAGCAACCAATAGCCTTGGTTTTGCAGTTCGGCCCCCACGCGGAAAATGTTGTGATACGAGCCAATCACCCAAATCGCGCCATTCGGCTTGAGGATACGGCGCGCCGCAGCAAGCCAGTTTTCCGTGAATTCGTCATAGGCACGGAAGCTATCGAATTGATCCCAATGATCATCCACCGCATCTACAAGCGAATTGTCGGGGCGATGTAAATCACCCTTGAGCTGAAGATTGTAAGGCGGGTCGGCGAAAATCAGATCGACCGAACCTTCAGGAAGGCTGTTCATCACATCAATGCAATCACCAGCCAATATCTGGTTAAGCGGCAGGGCATGCGCCCCCGCGGGATTGGTTTTCGTCTTCATTACTGCCTCTGACTTTTAATCGTCACGGCGCCATTTTTTGACGCTCATCTTGAGGTCTAAGATGAGTCGAAACTGATTCGCCGTCAATTTATTTTTTGAATCAACGACTTATAAGATGACGTTGATACAAGATATTGTGGACGGGCTTGAAGGAACGTCTATGGTGCGGGGTCACCCCAATATCTTGAAGGGCTTGAAGATGGGCTTTTGAGGGGTAGCCCGCGTTTTTCTCCCAGCCGTAGCCCGCAAACTGTTGCGATAATGTCACCATCAGCCGATCCCGTGTTACCTTGGCCATGATAGAAGCCGCCGAAATCGAAACAGAACGGGCATCACCTTTGATGATTGCAGTGGCAGGGCAGGGCAAATCAGGAGGAATGGCATTGCCGTCAATCAGCGCATGATCTGGACAGCGGGAGAGACCAAGCACCGCACGGCGCATGGCCAAAAAAGTGGCGTTGCGAATATTCAACTCATCAATCTCGGCAACGCTCGCCTCTGCGATACTGACCTCTGCCCGCGCGGCGATCTCATCGAACAGCGCCTCGCGCCGCTTTTGGCTGAGGGTTTTGGAATCATGCAAACCTTCGGGAATATCGCTTGGGTTTAGGATAACGGCTGCGGCCATAACAGGCCCAGCCAACGGGCCGCGCCCCACCTCATCCACGCCCGCGACAAGGCCGCCGATCTGCGTCTCAAAACTGAAATCTGGCGCGAGATTGGGTTTGGTCATAGTCGCGAGATTACGGATTACGATCCTCGCGCGCAATCTCGGATGATTTGGGGCCCAACCCATAGCGCGCGGCAAGGTGCCAGACATGGGCGGGAACCATATTCTTCATCTTGGCAGGATGACTGCGGCGCAAATGCAAGATGGTTTCAATCGCCTTCATCTCGACCCGCGCGCGGGCAAATTCCAAGCCACGCGGCCCAAGACGAGGCTGCAGATAAGCCACCAATGGCCGCAGCCAGTTGGGCATCCTCCGCAGGGGCAAACCGCCCGCCGCGCGCTCCGTATTGGCCAAAAACCCTTTGACCGCGCTTGTGCGATCCCCCTTATCGGTCAAGGGCGACAGGCAGATCCGATCTTCGATGCCATCAAGCATCTCTGCGCCACGGGCATTGCGCACCAAAATCCACTGCGCCCCATCGCCGCCCATATAGCCCACCGTGATATCGGCCAAGCGGTTCGTGTAATCGACACAGGTCTTGCAGGTCATCGGAAAGAAATCCGCAGGCAATTGCGAGATTGGCAATTTCAAAAAAGGTATGAAACGGGGCGGGCGCCCATCTGAAAAGCGCAGCTCGACTGAGTAATCCGCGCGAAACTCAAGATAACTGATGCTATTTGGCTTGGCGTCAAGCAGCGCAAGGAAATCATGAAATCGCGCGGTTGTGGTGTTGTCCGAACAGGGCGTGCCGATGACATAAAGCCGCTCGAACCCATACTCGGCCTCAAGCGCACGCAGGGCATAGGTCTGACAGGGGATGCCGATAAAGGCCAAGCGCGTGATCCCGCGCGCCTTTGCGAGTTCTAACAAGGCCACGCTTGGGGCAAAGCCCATGCGCATCCCGCGGCAGGCGGATAAGTCGTCTGGTTCGGTGACCAACACAGGCACAGGGCGCCACTGATCGTCTGGGTCAGGCGCCACTGTGATGACCGCCTCAATCGCCCCCGCCCGCAATAAGGTTTCCGCGAGCGCCGTGGTAATGCCCGTCCACTGCGCGCCTTCGGCCACAGGGGTCAGCCTTGCGCGATACATCGCTTCGGTCACACCAAAAAACGCTTCTTCATGACGCGCAGGGTCACTGATACGCCCATGAATGCGGGCTTCGGCGTGCGGATAATCTGGGGCGATAAACTGACAGGCCCGCCCGCAGGCGCGATCATCAGACATGCGACTGACCCCGCAATCGGTGCAAAGCCCTGCACGCGGCCCTTTACCAAGTTTAGGCGCGAGTGTTCCCCGCTGCGCATCCAACATGATTTTGGTCAACTTTCCTTTGGTCCAAGATCAATGATCAGACGCGACAGCTAGACTGTCAATCAAAATAGACATATTGCATGGTGACCCCGACAGGACTCGAACCTGTAACCTATCCCTTAGGAGGGGATTGCTCTATCCAGTTGAGCCACGGGGCCACAGCCCGATAGCTATCACACTCGTCAGAATTGGCAATTTCAAAGCCACTCTAACGCTTTAGGATGTTGGACATGATTTCCGTGTGCTGCTGTAAGAGATTGGGCTGAAGATGCGCGTAGCGTTGCGTCATCTGCAATGAGCTATGCCCGAGCAGCGTCTGCACCTCGTAAAGACTGACGCCCTGATTGATCAAGTGGCTGGCATAGGTATGGCGCAGATCATGGAACCGCAAATTCTCAAGCCCTGCGCGATCGCGCACCTTATACCAAGCATTGTAAAAGTTGTCATAGGGCTTCTGGGTCTGTGGATTTGTGAACAGATAGGCCAGGTTATCTGTATGGGGATGATAATTAACGTCCTGCAACTTTATATCCCGCAACACCTGAAGTGCAGCTGAATTCAAAATGATCCGCCGCGAGCGGCCATTTTTACTTTTGGGGACGATCCACAGCTTTTTCTCAACATCGATATGCTGCCATTTTGCTAAACGCGCCTCACTGTTGCGCGCGCCTGTCAGCAAAAGAAAACGAACGAAGAGCGACAGATAAGGGTGATCTGATTTTGCGCATTCTGTGAGAAGGGTTTGGATCTCATCCTCGGATAGAAATCGCTGCGCGTAATCACCAAGACGGAGCGGTTCAAGCTCTTCAAGATGCGCGCTGTGGGGGGGAAGAAAACTCCAACGCTTTGCGAGGCCGATCACCCGATTGATGGCGAAAATATGCTTGTTAATTGTGCCTGGCTTAAGGCCTTTTTTTCGCTGGCCAGCGATCCGACGATCCAAATCTTGGTTCGCCAAATCCACAAGCTGCACAGAGCCGATTTCATAGCGAATATTGTTATTGAAAATCGAGATGATCGTGTTGTCGGGGCTCTTTGCATTCAAATATGGCACGACTTGCTCATCGAAAAACTGGTTGAGGGTAGGCCCGCTGCTCTGCCCCTTCGATTCGCGGAAAAAGAGCCAATTTAACACTTTATTCATTGCTATTTCCTCCCCCCATCAGTGGATTATCACTGTTTATTTCAAGGGCTATGCTACCATTAGGGCGCAAAAAATGAAATAAGTTTCAATATGAAACTTATTGCCCAATAATTCATCAATCGGTGAAAAACCTATCACAGAAGTCTCTTCGCTACTTCTGCACTGGTTGCCTCCGCAGGCATCGCATCTGCAGACGTCACTCTATCTGGCTCCGCACAGATGGGTGTAATCTACGTTGAAAATGACGCAACTGACACCGATTGGCAGGTTCAGCGCGAAGTCGATTTGGGCGTTGCAATGTCTGGCACAACTGACGCTGGCTTGGCATTTGGCGCGGACTTCAACATCGCTGGAGACGGCGGTGTTAATGAAGACGCGAACGTGCACATTTCTGGCTCTTTCGGCACACTCACCATCGGTGGTGGTATCACCGAAGCCAACGAGTTGGGTGGCATTGGTGACGTAGGTTACGACGGCTTGGGTGTTGACGACGCTGTGGAAGGCAACGCCGCAATTACTAATCCAAACGTACACTACACCCTCTCTGTTGGTTCTCTGACAGTGCATGCGTCCATGTTGAGCGATACAAATGAGGCAGCGCCTTATGCGTTGGGCGCATCGTATTCGGTAAACGGCTTCGACATCAACGTTGGTATCGCTAATGAAGATGACGCTGCAGACACCAACACTACATTGTTGGCAGTTGGTTACACTGCTGGTGCATTGACGCTTGACGCCATCATGACCACAAGCGAAACCAACAATGTTGAAACCGAAGCAACCGGTGTTTCGGTAGCATACGCAATGGATGCTGCAACAACAATCACGGTTGCCGCTTCAGACATTGACGGTAGCGCAGACAGCTCCATCGGTCTTGGCGTCGCTTACGATTTGGGCGGTGGCGCAACATTCCAGGCAGGTGCGGCATCTGTAAACGATGTAAGCAAAGCTTCTGCCGGCATCGCAATGGCATTCTAATCCTAACGGATTATTTGCTAAGGGAAGGGCGCACTTCGGTGCGCTCTTTTCTCGTTTTGGGCGGTGCCCTGATCGCAACGCTTGGCAAGTGGTGATGGTTCGGCGTATCAATAGGAACCGGACGACCGAAGACAGGATACCAGACGTGCGCGGACGCAATCCCTTTGATGGCAAACCCCAGATGACCTTGCGCGATGTGGCTGAGGCAGCGGGGGTGTCGGAAATGACCGTCAGCCGCGTCTTGCGCAATCGGGGGGATGTCTCCGAGCGCACGCGCAGCAAGGTTTTTGAAGCTGCCCGCACCTTGGGATATGTGCCCAATAAAATCGCGGGCGCTTTGGCATCGAACCGCGTCAATCTGGTTGGCGTGGTGATCCCATCTCTGTCCAACATGGTTTTCCCAGATGTGCTTACAGGCATTGGTGAGGGCCTGCATGAAACGGATTTGCAGCCCGTTGTTGGCACCTCAAATTATGATTTGGAGCAGGAAGAAAAAGTCATTTTCGAAATGCTCTCATGGCGGCCCTCTGGTCTGATCGTGGCGGGTTTGGAACATACAGATGCCGCGCGGAAGATGATGGAGAATGCGGGGATTCCTGTTGTCGAGGTGATGGACATTGACGGCCCAAGTGTGGCGGCCCGCGTAGGTATCTCACATGTGGCAGCAGGGCGCGCCATGGCCGAAGAAATCCTTGCCCGTGGCTATCGCAAAATTGGGTATTTGGGTTCTAGCTCTTTGCGCGATTTTCGGTCGCAAAAGCGGCAGCAGGGCTTTGAGGATGCGCTGAAGGAGGCGGGTCTTTCCTTGGCGGATAAGATTTTTTATGCAGGCCCCTCGGGTTTTGGCACAGGCCGCGCGATGACCGAAGATTTGCTAAGCCGCAGCCCTGATCTTGATTTCCTCTATTATAATACGGATATGAACGCGGCGGGCGGCCTGCTTTATCTGTTGGAAAAGGGGTATGATATTCCCAATCAAATTGGCATTGCAGGGTTCAATTCCTTTGCCATTTTGGACGGGCTGCCCTTGCGCATTGCCACCATGGACAGCCGCCGCGCAGATATTGGACGTGAGGCGGCCAAAATCATTGCAGGGCGCGCGCTTTCGGGGGCCGATATCGGATTGTCGCCAGAATTCTTGGCGGGTGACACCGTGCGTAAGCGCGGCTGACCCGCCTTAGCATTCAGGCAGATTGACGGCCAAGCCCCCAAGCGAAGTTTCTTTATATTTCAGGTTCATATCATGGCCCGTTTGCCGCATGGCTTCGATACAATTATCAAGCGGCATGAAATGGGTGCCATCGCCCCGCAGCGCCAATGAAGCGGCCGATACAGCCTTGATCGCACCGAGGCCGTTGCGTTCGATGCACGGCACCTGAACCAATCCTGCCACGGGGTCACAGGTCATGCCTAAGTGATGTTCAAGCGCGATTTCAGCAGCGTTTTCAATCTGTTCGTTGGTGCCGCCAAGTGCCGCGCAAAGCCCCGCTGCGGCCATGGCTGCGGCTGATCCGACCTCGCCCTGACAGCCAACTTCGGCCCCAGAGATCGAGGCATTATGCTTGATCAACCCGCCAATTGCCGCCGCGACCATCAAGAAATCCAACCCGCCCTTTTCGGTCGCGCCGATGCAATGAGTTAGATAATAATGCAAAACTGCTGGAACCACGCCTGCCGCCCCATTGGTGGGGGCGGTAACCACTCGGCCCCCTGCCGCGTTTTCTTCGTTCACGGCCATTGCATAGACCGAAAGCCAATCGTTGATTGTATGGGGTTGGGTGATGTTGCGCCCCGCCTCGGCCTGTAACTGATCATGGATCGCCTTTGCCCGGCGCTTGACCCGCAAACCGCCGGGCAATTCACCCTCCATCCGCAAGCCGCGCTCAATGCAGGACAGCATCGCATCTCGGATTGCCTCAAGGCGCTTTTGCACCTCGGCGCGCGGCGCGCCGTGGCATTCATTCTCCCATTTCATCTGCGCAATAGATTTCTGCGCCTTTGCCCCCATAATCAACATTTCTTCAGCTGTGCCAAAGGGATAGGGGTATCCTGCATCCGCCTTTTGGGCGGCGAGTGAATTCTTGCGGGCGGCTTTGGCCGCTTGTAATTCTTTCGCGGTCATTACGAAGCCACCACCGATGGAGTAAAAGACTTCCTCCATATAGAGTGCCCCGTTGGCGTCATAAGCGCGGAGGATCATACCATTGGCATGCCCCACTAGGGCGGGGCCATAGTCAAAGATGATATCTTCCTCTGGGTTGAGGCGCAGTTGCGGCAGCCCGTTAGGGGTAACATGCCCTGCTGATTTGATCGCTGCAATGGCGCGATCCGCCTGGTCTGGGTCAAGTTTATCGGGGCGAAACCCAGCAAGGCCCAAAATTACAGCGCGGTCAGTGGCATGACCTTTGCCAGTAAAGGCAAGCGATCCGTGCAAATGACATGACAAGGCCGCCACCTCACCGGCGCCGGGCTCTCGAGTGCCATGGCGCAAGCGGTCGAGAAATTGCGCGGCGGCATTCATTGGCCCAATCGTATGGGAGGAGGAGGGGCCAATCCCAATTTTGAAAATATCAAAAACTGACAGAAACATACTGCAAGTGCCCCGATCTGTGCTGCGCCTTGGATCAAGATATGCGATTTTTTCTGATTTCTATGGTGATAAATCCGACTCGTTTCTCACGCTGCGCGACCAATCGCTAAGGCGTGTGATCAGAAATCATGCCCCGCCCGCTCATAGCGCTGCGATGGGGACGCAAGCCTATGAGCGCATCCGCTTTGTCAGAGGCCCAGCCTCTAGCAAGGCAGTGGGCTGCACCTACGGTTTTTGTTTGGAGGCATCAACTTTAAACCAATTGAGAGCGACCAGACGGGAAATACGCCGGCCAACACATCAATTTTCGTGAGATGAACTGCGCACACTAATGCGGCTGACTGTCTGGATTGGGGGTAGCAGATACGCGTCATATCTGGCTATTGGTGAGCCCGGGAGGATTCGAACCTCCGACCAATTGATTAAAAGTCAACTGCTCTACCACTGAGCTACGGGCCCGCCTGAGGCTCGCGTAATATAAACGAGACTGTCCCCCGTCAAGCCAAAAACCTGAATAATTGTCATTATAATAATCAGCCTACAATTTCTATGCTATTGCGCGGGCGGTTTTGTTCAAATTGGTGTGTACTGCGTCTACTGCAATACAGCAGATTTCGGTCTGACATTCAGCTTCTAATCCTCTCGGATTATCTGCTAGGGAAAGAGCGGGCTTTGGCCCGCTCTTTTTCATTTGGTGACGGGTGAGGGTAAAATGGCGCTTGAGGATATTCAGGCAGATGTTGCGCGAATTTTGACCGAAGCGGGGCGCGCGCCTGACGCGGCAAAACTAATCGCTGTCTCGAAAGTCCAGCCAAACGCACGGGTTGAGGCGGTGTTGCAAGCGGGCCATCGCAGTTTCGGTGAAAACCGCGTGCAAGAAGCGCAGGGCAAATGGCCCGATTTCAAAGCCCAATTTGAGGGGGTGGATTTGCACCTGATTGGCCCATTGCAAAGCAATAAGGTGCGCCCCGCGATGGAGCTGTTTGACGCGATCCACACAGTCGACCGCGAAAAACTGGCGCGCCGCATCGCCGATATAGCCCAAGAATTGGGCCGTTGTCCCGATCTGTTCATTCAGGTCAACACAGGCGCCGAGCCGCAAAAGGCGGGCATCCTACCTGCCGATGCAGATGCCTTTATCCAAACTGCGCGCGCGATGGATTTGCCGCTGAAAGGTTTGATGTGCATCCCGCCCGTGGACGAGGAACCAAGCCTGCATTTCGCCCTTTTGGGCAAGATTGCTGCGCGAAACGGGCTTCCGGAATTGTCGATGGGAATGAGCGCAGATTATGAAACAGCGCTGCGGTTAGGGGCCACGCATATTCGTGTGGGCTCTGCCATATTCGGCGCGCGTGTCGCCCCTCACGGATAGCTTTTCGCGTCCCGCACGATCAAACGTGTTTCGTAGGAAATGCGTGCAGTGATCCATCGCAAATCTGCACGGGAGAACGCAACACATCCTTCGGTCGGATAGCCCGCGCGCCGCCATTGGTGGATGAAAATCGCAGAGCCACGCCCGCGCTCCGCATAGGGCCAGTTCCAATCGGTGATCAGCACCAAATCATAAAGCGGGTCTGCGCGCCGCAGTTTCTCGTGGCTGTGCGCGTAGGGCGCACGCACCATGAGGTTATAGTCTTCATCGCGCGGATCATCTGACCACAGATTACGCGGCCCAATTTTGAGGGCCCAATCACAAGGGCGCGCCATGCGGTCGGCGCGATAGAGGCAGCCAACGATGCGGTGAATGCCGACTGGGGTGGCCCCATCGCCCTCGCGCTTGCTGCGGCTCATCCCGCCGCGCCCGATGCTGCAGGGAAAGCGCCGTCCCATAAACTGCGCACCCTGATGGGTGATCACAAGGTCTTCGGGGTGGGGCAGGGTCACAGCAAATGTCCTGATTTCGCGGCCTTGGTCGCCAAGTAATGCGCATTATGCGCGTTTTGGCCGACATGGAGCGCCACGCGTTCTGTGACCTCTATGCCTGATTGGCGCATCATCTCAACTTTTCGAGGGTTGTTGGTCATCAGGCGCACCGAGGCAAAACCCAATTTTTGCAGCAATTCTGCCCCAAGGCGAAAATCGCGCTCATCATCTTCAAACCCAAGACGATGATTGGCTTCGACTGTGTCGAACCCTTGATCCTGAAGGCTATAGGCGCGCATTTTATTGGCCAGACCAATCCCGCGCCCCTCTTGATTGAGGTAGAGAAGGATACCCGCGCCGTCTTGGCCCATTTGTGCCAATGCCGCGTGAAGTTGAGGGCCGCAGTCACATTTGAGACTGCCCAATACATCGCCCGTAAAGCAGGCAGAGTGCAGACGCGCCAAAACGGGTTTCTCCCGATCAGGGCGACCAATTTCAATGGCGTAATGCTCGGCGCTGCCATCATCGGGCCGAAACACATGAAGGCGCCCCGCCTCAGAGGCAACCATCGGCAGGCGTGCGGCGGCTACGGCATGAAAGGGTTGGCTTTCTGCCAATTGTGACCGCGCCACAGAGAATGGCAGAACGGTCAGCCCATGTTCCCGCGCAATCGCCACGGCGTCATCCCGAAACACGCAAAGCATCGCGGGCAAAAGCTGTGCCGACTTAGCGAAATGAATGGCGGTGCGCGCATCATCCGCCGAGCCGTGTTCTGGCCCTTGAAGGCTTTGGAACGGGCCTTTCATCGGGCGATCCAAATCATCTTTCGGGTCGGCCAGTGCCTTTAGGATGCGGCTGCCTGCATCTTTGGGCAATGCGATACGCGCGATATCGCCCTCATAAAGTGGCAGATTCAAGGTGCGCGCCCGCCAATCGGACAGCACGATAAAGGGCGCGCCAAGCGCGCGGAAATCTTCTACCCGATCCGTGCTTGCTGTCTCCGAGGCCAATGCGATCAACCCCTTTGCGCCATCGCTAAACACCACAGGCAAGCCTGCGCGCAAATCAGCGCGGGCGCGGGCGGCGATTTCATTGGCGGTTGGCGCAAGGCTCATCTTGTCCGTCCTGATCTTATGGTCTGGGCATTAGCTTTAGCCCCGATTGTCAGAATTTGAAACAATTGGCCACAGAACAACACAGAGCCGTGAGGATATTTTTCAAACCCTTTTCAAATAGGGTATATCACACCCATGTGAGACGGGCACAATTTTGCCTTTGGAGGGCTGACATGGCGAACCTGAAAAAAATCCTACTTGTCGATGATGACGAAGATATCCGCGAGGCGTTGTCAGAACAGCTCGTGATGACTGAGGATTTCGATGTGTTCGAGGCGGGCACGGGCGCGCAAGCGATGGAAAAGGCCAAGCAGGAAATTTACGATCTGGTGATTTTGGATGTGGGCCTGCCCGATACGGATGGCCGCGATTTGTGCCGCTTGATGCGCAAGCAAGGGATCAAATGCCCGATCATCATGCTCACAGGCCATGACAGCGATGCTGATACGATCTTGGGCCTCGATGCGGGCGCAAATGATTATGTCACCAAGCCGTTCAAGTTTTCGGTGTTGCAAGCGCGCATTCGCGCGCAATTGCGCCAACACGAACAATCCGAAGATGCGATTTTCCAACTTGGGCCATATACCTTTAAGCCCGCGATGAAATTGCTCGAGACGGAAGATAAAAAGAAAATCCGCCTCACGGAAAAAGAAACGAATATCCTGAAATTCCTCTATCGCGCACAGGAGGGGGTTGTGGCCCGTGATGTGCTGCTGCACGAGGTTTGGGGGTATAATGCGGGGGTCACCACGCATACGTTGGAAACCCATATCTACCGCTTGCGTCAAAAGATCGAACCCGATCCCAGCAATGTGCAGCTTTTGGTCACCGAAGGCGGCGGTTACCGATTGGTTGCCTAACTTGGCATCAGATTTGCACCTGTGATGTCACACGGGGAACCTTACGGGATTGCCCAAGCCCCCGCGCGCCCCGTGGTTTCTCCCTGTTGGACTGGCCCCTGCATAAGCGGGGGCCTTTTTCAGTTTCCTTCGCATTGCACCATGCTCCTCAAGCCCTTAGGAGGGGGACAGGTTTCATCAAAGGGCATGGCAAAATGGCGTTCACACTTGCAACATGGAACATCAACTCGGTGCGATTGCGCGAAGAATTGGTGCTGAAACTGCTGCGTGAAGAAGCGCCAGATGTTTTGTGCTTGCAAGAATGCAAAAGCCCCGTTGAAAAAATCCCCACCGAAGGCTTTGCGGCGCTGGGCTACACCCACATGGTCGCGCGTGGTCAGAAAGGGTATAATGGCGTGGCGATCCTGTCCAAGCTGCCGCTTGAAGAGGCGGGCGCGCGGGACTGGGCTGGGCTTGGTCATGCTCGCCATGTGGCGGCGCGCCTCCCCAATGGGGTGGTCATCCATAATTTCTACATTCCCGCAGGGGGCGATATTGCCGATCGGGAGGTCAACGAAAAATTTGGCCAAAAGCTCGACTTTCTGACGGAGATGCGCGATGCGTTTCGTGCGGATGCCCCGCAAAAATCTATCCTTGTGGGCGATTTGAATATTGCGCCGCGTGAAGACGATGTTTGGAGCCACAAACAGCTGTTAAAGGTAGTCAGTCACACGCCGATTGAGGTGGATCATCTGGCCCAAGTGCAAAAGGCGGGGAATTGGGTGGATGTCATCCGCAAGGATATACCCGAAGGGTTGCTCTATAGTTGGTGGTCGTATCGCGCTCGTGATTGGGACGAGGCGGATAAAGGCCGCCGTTTGGATCACATCTGGGCCACCGCAGATATTGCCAACGCTGCGCATTCAAGCCGTATCCTGCGCGCCGCTCGCGGGTGGGAGCAGCCATCGGATCACGCCCCTGTTTTTGCGACAATTGATCTCTGACCCCTTGGAGAATGGGCCCGAAGCGCGCATATAGAGGGCGCGCGCAGATCTCATCAGTGACGGAGAAATAAATGTTGGAATTTGGTCAAGCACAGCCCGCAGGCGCGGATGTCATCAAGGATGTCACCGATCAGACCTTTATGGCCGATGTCGTTGAGGCCAGCCGCGAGGTTCCTGTCATCGTAGATTTCTGGGCGCCATGGTGCGGCCCTTGCAAGACGCTTGGGCCACAGCTTGAGGCGGCGGTGCAGGCCAAAAAGGGCGCGGTGCGCATGGCCAAGGTCAATGTTGATGAGAATCAGATGATCGCGGGCCAATTGCAGGTGCAGTCTATTCCTACCGTTTACGCGTTTTGGCAGGGCCAACCCGTGGACGGGTTCCAAGGGGCGCTTTCGCAAGGGGATGTGCAGCGTTTCGTTGAAAAAATCGCCGCCCTCGCAGGCGATGGTGGCTTGGGCGAGGCGCTTGAGGCCGCTGAAGAAATGCTTGCTCAAGGGGCCGTTGCCGATGCGGCGCAGACCTTTGCGGCGATTTTGGGTGAAGAACCTGAAAATGCAGCCGCCATGGGTGGCTTGGCGCGCGCTCATATCGTGATGGGCGATTTGGACACGGCGGAGGCCTTGCTGAATAACGCCGCCCCCGCAATCGCCGCCGCGCCCGAGATTGAGGCCGCACGCGCTCAGATCGCCTTGGCGCGCCAAGCCGATGAGGCAGGGCCCTTGGCCGAGTTGCAATCCGCCGTGGCGGCCAACCCTGATGATCTGCAAGCGCGGTTCGATTATGCAAAGGCGCTCTATGCGGCAGGGCAGGCAGAGGCGGCGATTGAAGAATTGCTTGATCTCTTCCGCCGTGATCGCGAATGGAATGACGGGGCTGCCAAGGCGCAGCTCTTTACAATCTTCGATGCGCTTAAGCCCACGGATCCTTTGGTGCAAAAGGGCCGCAGAAGATTGTCATCGATGATATTTGCCTGATCGCATTTGGCCGCTATTTCATACTTCATGATTCATCACAGCGACCTGCCTGATACGATACCGCTCTTTCCACTTCCCGGCGCGTTGCTGCTGCCGCGGGCGCGATTGCCATTGCACATTTTTGAGCCACGCTATTTGGCCATGCTGCAAGATTGCATGCGCACGCCCGACCGATTGATTGGTATGATCCAACCGCTTGAGGTGCCCAAAGGCAGCGCTAAGCGGTTGCACAGCATTGGCTGCGCAGGTCGTCTGACCCAATTTTCGGAAACCGAGGATGGGCGGTATATGATTACGCTGACGGGAATTTCGCGCTTTCGCCTGCAACGCGAACAGTCAGGCTTTACCCCCTATCTCAAAGGTGATGTCGATTGGGCCGGCTTCGAGAATGATTTGGGCAAGGTCGAGCAGGATCAGGGCTTTGATCGTCCCGTCTTTATGGATCTGTTGGAGCGCTATTTTGCGGCCATGTCACTGTCGACCGATTGGGACAGTATGAAAGATGCCGAGGATGAATTGCTGATCAATTCGCTGTCAATGCTATGCCCCTTTGACCCAGAAGAAAAGCAAGCCTTGCTTGAGGCGCCCTCCCTGTCTACGCGGCGCGAGACGCTTGTAACCTTGATCGAATTTGCCTTGCGGGGTGGATCATCCGATGAGGCCATGCAATGAGCGCAGACAGCCCCGTGTTTGACAGACATATGCTTGAGGCATTGGTGTGCCCTTTGACCAAAGGGAGCCTGCGCTATGATGCAGAGCGTCAAGAATTGATCTCCGAAAAAGCAAAATTGGCCTTTCCGATTAAGGAAGGCATTCCAATCATGCTAGAGAACGAAGCCCGCGAGATTGAGGGTTAAAGCACCTCGCCCTGCAAGAGGCGTGGCAAATCCCCCGTTAGACCTGCCGCCTGCCGCATGAACCCACGCCGTAATGCGGGCGTTGCACTGACAAGGCCCATGCCGATATCGCGGATCAGCCGAAGGGCAGGATTGTCATTTGAGAACAGGCGATTGACTGTGTCCATCCCAAGCGCAAGCGCGGTGGTGTCGAAGCGCCGCCATTGCTGATACCGCTCCAACACCAGTTCCGAGGCGATATCTTCGCCATGCAGTCGTGCCTCGTGGAGCACTTCGGTCAATGCCCCAATGTCCCGAAAGCCCAGGTTAAGCCCCTGACCTGCGATAGGATGCACGCCATGCGCCGCATCGCCAACAAGGGCAAGGCGCGGGACAATGAATTGCTCGGCCAAGGTGAGCTTCAGCGGATAGCTGAACCGCACGCCCGCCAATTCGATCTCACCCAGAAAGTCACCGAATGCGGGGCGCAATGCCTTGAGAAACTCAGCGTCATTTGCGCGCGCAATTTGGGCGGCGCGGGCGGTTTTTTCGCTCCAGACAATAGAGCAACGATTGTCAGGCAAAGGTAGGATCGCCAAAGGCCCCGATGGCATGAAGAACTGATGTGCAATGCCGTTATGGGGCAATTCATGTTTGACGGCGCAGACAAGGGCGGTTTGCCCATAATCCCAACCTTGGCGGCGAATGCCAGCGCGTGCTGCCACACCTGACGCGCGACCATCCGCGCCAATCAAAATTCGCCCCTGTAAACGCTGACCATCGGCCAATGTGACCTCGGCCAGAGCCCCATCGGTGCTTTGATCTACGACCATGCTGTCGCTGAGATGCGTGATCTTATCATTGGCCTCCATCGCCGCGATCAGCGCGCGGCGGAGGTAGCGGTCTTCAAGCATATAGCCCATAGGGCCTTCTTCCATCTCCGCCGCTTGGAAGTGTAGGAAGTGCGGCGCTGCCCCGCGCCCTGCATGACCGTCTGAGGCTTTGATTTCGGAAATGGCCTGCGCCTGTTTTGCGACAGCGTCCCACAAGCCCAAAGCCGCCAACATTTTTTGCGAGGCACGGGCCAAAGCATAGGCGCGGCCATCGAACGTATCCGCCTCGCGCTTAGGGCGGGAATTTGCATCAATCACGATGCTTCGAAACCCTGACTGCGCGAGCGCAAGCGCAAGGGTCGGCCCGTTCAGCCCGCCACCTACAATCAAAATATCTGTGTCACATGTCATGCAGGTTATGATGAGCTAATTTATGGAATTGTCCACGCGGCATAGCGTCATTACTCTGCCCATGCGAGACAAAAGCGGCAAAGGGATGAAGATGCGCGAATGGTTGACACGCACGGCAAGTGAACAAGGGCGCGCGATTGGCGAAGGCTCGATTGATCCAGTGGGCCTGACCGAAACCTATTTGAGCGCGATAAAAACACATCCCGCAGGCGCGCGTATTTATGCCCGCCTGACCGAGGCCCGCGCCCTAGCCGAGGCCGAAGCAGCCCGATCTCGGGCGCGCAACGGAGTGCGGCGGGGTATTCTGGATGGGGTGCCCGTCTCGTGGAAAGATCTATTTGATAGCGCCCATGTCGCGACTGAGGCCAGTTCGCGCTTGCTTGCGGGGCGCGTTCCAACACGAGATGCCGATGTTTTGGCCCGCGCCACGCAGGCGGGGGGCGTATGTTTGGGCAAAACCCATATGTCAGAATTGGCGTTTTCTGGCCTTGGGTTGAACCCGATGTTTGGCGAAGGGCTTGATCCTTTGCCTGCAACGCCGCCCAACATCAATGACCCAGACGCCGTGCCGGGTGGCTCTAGTTCTGGTGCCGCCGCTTCGGTGGCCTTTGGGTTGGCTGCGGTTGCCATTGGGTCTGACACGGGCGGTTCTGTGCGGGTGCCTGCTGCGTTCAACGATTTGGTTGGCTTGAAAACGAGCCATGGACGCCTGTCCAATCGTGGGGTTGTTCCGCTTTGCGCGAAATTCGACACAGTTGGGCCGCTTGCGCGCTCGGTCGAAGATTGCGCCGAGGTGTTCGCCGTTCTGGCAGGCGCGCGCGCCGTTGATCTCGAGAACGCAAGCCTTGCAGGGCGGCGGCTTTTGGTGATGGACCCATATGCGGAGGATGTGCGCGATGCGCCCGCCGCAGGCTTTGCTCGTGCGCTTGAAGCCTTTGCTGCGGCAGGGGCGCAGATTGTGCGGCATAAATCAGCGGCACTTGACGCGGCGATGGCGCTTTCGCCCATTCTTTTTGCCGCTGAGGCCTATGCGACTTGGCGCGAAATGATTGAGGCCAATCCTGAAAAGATGTTTGGCCCTATATTGCAGCGCTTCCGTGGCGGAGCGGATGTTTTGGCGGGTGATTATATCGCAGCTTGGCAAAAGCTTGAGGCTTTGCGCGAAGATTTCCATCGTGAGACGGCGGGGTATGACGCGGTGATTGCGCCCACTGTCGCGATTTTGCCTCCCAATATCGCGCGGTTAATGGTGGACGAGGAGTGTTATGTCACCGAAAATCTACTGGCTTTGCGCAACACGCGAATTGGCAATTTGATGGGGTCTTGCGGCCTTACATTGCCCACTGGGGTGCCCTCTACGGGGGTAATGCTGCTTTGTCCCGCAGGTCAGGAGGAACGGCTTCTGCGTCTTGGGGCGGCGGCAGAGGCCGCATTGCAAGCTTGATCCTTTTTCTGGACGTTTGCGTCATAAGAGGTTAATTTGACTGTCAAAGGGGCGAAAACAGACCCCGATATTTGAGGCAGTCATGGTGTTTCCCGAGCGGTTTTCGAACCTGCCAGAATACGCCTTTCCGCGTTTGCGGAAATTGCTTGACGTCCATCAGGCGGGCGGCGATCCGATTAACATGTCTATCGGTGAGCCGCGTCATCCGTTCCCTGAGTTCATCGGACGCGCGATTTCTGAGGCGCTTGAGGGTTTTGGCCGTTACCCCCCCAATGAGGGGGGCGAAGATTTGCGCGCGGCGATTGTGGCTTGGATCGCGCGCCGCTACGGTGTTCACCTTGACGCAGATCAGCATATCCTCGCCCTGAACGGCACGCGTGAGGGGTTGTTCAATGCGGCTCTTGCGCTTGGGGTTGAGGAAAAGGCGGGGCAAAAACCCGCTGTTTTGATGCCAAACCCGTTTTATCAGGTTTATGCGGTGGCAAGCCTCGCGATTAATGCAGAGCCAATCTATGTGCCTGCAACCGCTGAAACGGGCGATTTGCCTGATTATGCCGCGCTGCCTGCGGCCCTCCTTGATCGCGTGACCATTGCCTATCTTTGTTCGCCGGCCAATCCGCAAGGTGCGGTTGCCACTGAGGCCTATTGGCGTGATCTGATTGCCTTGGCCGAGAAACATGATTTCCGAATTTTAGCGGATGAATGTTACAGCGAGATTTATCGCAACACCCCCCCTGTGGGCGCTTTGCAGGTAGCCCACGACATGGGCGCAGACCCTGATCGGGTTGTGGTGTTTCATTCGCTGTCCAAACGCTCAAACCTTCCAGGATTGCGATCGGGCTTTGCCGCATCGGGTTCTGGTAATATCGCAGCGATGAAGCAGTTGAAGAATTACACAGGCGCCCCTTTGCCTTTGCCCCTGCAAGCGGCGGCTGCCCTTGCATGGCGCGATGAGGCCCATGTGGAAGAAAACCGCGCCATCTATCGCCGCAAATACCAAATGGCTGATGAGATTTTTGGCAATGTCGTAGGGTATCAGCCGCTTGAGGCGGGGTTTTTCCTTTGGCTGCCTGTTGAGAATGATGAGGCCGCAGCCTTGAAACTGTGGCGCGAGGCGGGCGTGCGCTGCTTGCCTGGATCGTATTTGTCGCGCGCTGTTGCGGGTCAGGCCATAGGCCAAGATCGCCTGCGCGTGGCTTTGGTGGCAGAAGAACAAGAATTACAGCGCGGGCTTTTGCGCCTGCATGGCTGTTTGTATCAGTGAGGTGAAGAATGGCGTATCAAACCAGACAACGTGACCCCCTTCTGGACGCCCCGATGCAAGAGGCATTGGAACGGCGTGGCAAGGAACTGCTTGGCCTTATGTTGGTGCTTGCAGGGCTTGCGGTTGGGGCCATGTTGGTCAGCTATACGCCAAATGACCCAAATTGGATGGTCGCAACAGATACGCCGCCACAGAACCTGCTGGGCCGCTTTGGGGCGTCCATGTCTGCAATTCTGATCATGATTGTTGGCTATGCATCCTATTTGATGGCGGTGGGTTTGGTTGTTTGGGGTCTGCGCTTGACCCTGCACAAAGGCGAAGAGCGCGCGCTGTCGCGCTTGATCATGCTGCCATTTGCGATTGCTGCCTGTTCTGTATTCATGGTCAGCTTCCCCCCTGGTTCGGGATGGCAGCACAGCTTTAGTTTGGGCGGGCTGTTTGGCGACACTGTGATGGGGGTTTTGGTCAATATCCTGCCCGTTTCGATGAATATGTCTATCGCCGTTTTGGGGATTGCTATGGGTGTGGCAAGCCTTGGTTTGTCAGGTTATGCGCTTGGGGTGACGCGCTCTGAATTGCGCCTCTTTACCCGTGGTGGATTGATTGCGCTTTTCCACGCCAGCAATGGCGCTTCGGGAATGGCGGCAGGTATCGGTCGCGGCGTCAGCCAAATGAGCGGCCAAATCGGCGGGCGCATGCGCGCGCCAAGTCCGCGTAGCGCGGCGCAATATTCCTCCAATGATCTGTTGGTGGATGACGATGATGCGCTGCAGGTGCCATTTTCGACCCCTCAAGCCGCAGCGCCCGAAGCCCCTGCGCAACAAGGATTGTTTGACCGCGTGCCCATTTTGCGCGCCATCCGCGGTGGCGAAGATCGCACCGCAGATGTGGCGCAGCAACCGCCCCTTGCGACCGATGAGAATGCGCGCCTGCGCGAAAAAATCTCAAACGCGGTGCGCAATCGTGCGACCTCTGCGCGGCCTGAGGCGTTGCGGGTCACCGATGGCATTCCCAATCCCGCCAAGCGCGTGGCGCCACCATTGACCGCACAAAGCCCCTCGCAAATTGCAGGCGAGATTTATCGCGAGGTTCCTCCGCTTTCTACCTCTGCGCGTGTGGCTGATCCACAGATTGCGCAAGACTATGACCCTTATGCCGATGAGGATGACAGCGACAATATTTTCGCCGATGGTTTTGACGATGATGAAAGCTTCAGCGTGTCGCCGCAAGATGAGGACTATACGCCTGTTGCTACGCATCCTGTCCGCACTGGGGCAGAAGCGCGGCGCGTGGTGCAGCACGGCCCCAAAAAGGCCGCCGCGCCCTCTCGTCAGGCAATGGCGGATGCGCAGCCCTCCTTGCCCTTAGAGGCGCGCGAGATGGAATATGAATTCCCGCCACTCTCTTTGTTGTCCAGCCCGACCACCATTGAACGCTTTCATTTGTCCGATGAGGCCCTCGAAGAAAACGCACGGATGTTGGAAAACGTGTTGGATGATTACGGCGTCAAAGGTGAGATTGTCAGCGTCCGCCCCGGCCCAGTTGTTACGATGTATGAGTTGGAGCCCGCACCAGGCCTAAAGGCCAGCCGCGTGATCGGTCTGGCTGATGATATTGCCCGCTCAATGTCGGCGCTCTCTGCGCGGGTCTCAACCGTTCCAGGTCGCTCTGTGATCGGGATCGAATTGCCCAATTCGCACCGCGAAAAAGTGGTTTTGCGCGAAATCTTGTCGAGCCGTGATTTTGGCGATGGCAATCACAAGCTGCCTTTGGCTTTGGGTAAGGAAATCGGTGGCGAGCCTGTTGTGGCCAATCTCGCCAAGATGCCGCATTTGCTGATTGCGGGCACGACAGGCTCGGGGAAATCGGTGGCGATTAACACCATGATCCTCTCGCTGCTGTATAAATTGCGCCCTGAAGAATGTCGCATGATCATGATTGACCCCAAGATGTTGGAATTGTCGGTTTATGACGGCATTCCGCATCTTCTCAGCCCCGTTGTGACTGACCCCAAG
The DNA here is from genome assembly GCF_033100315.1 of Roseovarius sp. 10. NCBI lineage: Bacteria > Pseudomonadati > Pseudomonadota > Alphaproteobacteria > Rhodobacterales > Roseobacteraceae > Roseovarius > Roseovarius sp. 10. The sequence continues at coordinate 57,960 of NZ_JAWLVH010000003.1, read as the reverse complement.
AAGGCTGTTGTCGCTTTGAAATGGGTCGTGGGTGAGATGGAAGAGCGCTATCGCAAAATGTCGAAAATGGGGGTGCGCAATATCGAAGGCTATAATGGCCGCGTGCGCGATGCTCTGTCCAAAGGCGAAATGTTCAAGCGCACTGTCCAAACGGGCTTTGACGAGGATACGGGTGAGCCCATCTTCGAAACCGAAGAGTTCAAGCCCGAGGTCATGCCGTTCATTGTCGTGATCGTGGACGAAATGGCCGATCTGATGATGGTTGCAGGCAAAGAGATCGAAGCTTGCATTCAACGCCTTGCACAAATGGCGCGGGCAAGCGGCATTCATTTGATCATGGCGACACAACGCCCTTCGGTGGATGTGATTACAGGCACGATCAAAGCCAATTTCCCAACGCGTATTTCCTTCCATGTGACCTCAAAAATCGACAGCCGCACCATTTTGGGCGAGATGGGCGCTGAGCAGCTTTTGGGTATGGGCGATATGCTTTACATGGCGGGCGGTTCCAAAATCACCCGCGTTCATGGCCCCTTTGTCAGTGACGAAGAGGTTGAGGAAATCGTGCGTCATCTGAAATCCTTTGGCCCTCCCGCCTACGCGGCCAGCGTTTTGGATGGCCCTGATGAGGACAAGGAAAGCGATATTGATCTGGTGCTTGGTCTTGGCGGCAATACGGACGGCGAAGATGCGCTGTATGATCAGGCTGTGGCCGTGGTGGTGCGCGATCGGAAATGCTCGACCTCCTACATCCAACGCAAGCTTGGAATTGGCTATAACAAGGCCGCACGCTTGGTCGAACAGATGGAGGAGGCAGGTCTTGTCTCAACCGCCAACCATGTCGGCAAGCGTGAGATTTTAGTGCCTGAACAGGGCTGAGCCCTCGCTGAAATGTGACGTGTCATTGAGGGTGCTTTCGCGCTATGGATGGGGCATGAAAAAACCATTTGTGACCATGGCCGTTTTGGCCGCGCTCTTTGCCCTGCCCGCGGCGGCGGCCCCGATTTCCTTGGCAGATTTGTCGGCTTATTTTGCAGGTATTCGCACAGCGGAAGCACCATTCACGCAGTATAACGCCGATGGCACCGAGGTGACGGGGCGTCTCTTCATGCACCGCCCAGGGCGGGCGCGATTTGAGTATGACAATAGTGATGTTCTGGTCGTTGTGGGCGGCGGGCAAGTTGCAATTTTTGAAGACCTGACCGATGCGCAGCCCTTGCAATATCCGTTAAGCGTCACCCCGCTTGATTTGATTTTGGGTCGCAACGTGTCTCTCGCGACTTCGGATTTGGTGGTTGATCATCGAGAAGCCGAAGATGGCACCACCCGCGTGGTGGCCCGTGATCAAGACCGCCCAGAGGCAGGGGAATTGACGCTGGTCTTTGCGGATGCGCCTGTGCGCCTTGTGCAATGGATGACCCGCAATGAATATGGTGAGACTGTTGTGGTCGCGCTGGGTGATTTCATCTTTGGGCAGGATTATTCGAATTTCCTGTTCAGCCCGACCTTTGAGGCGGAACAGCGCAGCCGTTAGCCTTGGGTCGCGGTGCAGCTTGCCAATTGCCGATCATAGAGCGCGGCGCGCGCTTCGACACGATCTGCCACGCGCATAAGCCATGCTTTGTTGCGATAGGTGCCGCGTGAATAACCACGATGGCCTTCATGATAGGCCAAATATTGGTTGCGCGCATCCGTCAGAGCGATGCCGTTTCGTTCGCGCGAGCGGTTCATATACCACCCCATGAAATCGGTCGCATCGGAGATATCGGTGCGTCTGGCAAACCGCCGACCTGTGTCATTGCGGTATTCATCCCATGTCCCATCAAGGGCTTGGCTGTAACCGAACGCTGAGCTTTGTCGTCCTGCTGGGATGACCCCAAGCGCATAGCGGCGCGGGGTTCGTGCGTTGCTGACGAAACTACTTTCATGGTAGATCGTGGCCATCTGAACCGCGACAGGGACGCCCCAATTGGCCTCGGTGGCCTGCATGGCGCTTAGATAATAGGGGCGTTCTTCAATGATTGCGCAGGCATTTTCCACATTGCGTGGTGGGGTGGCTGATCCCACGCAGGCGCCGAGCGCCAACACCAGCGGAAGCAACGCAAAGCGGTTCATATGCCTGATCCTTTATTGGACTGCTCTCTTTTTATGGCGAAATCATACGCCAGTTGCGCCGAAATGAAAATAAATTCCCGCATGATCCGCATCCTTTGTTTCAACAATCTGTTTCGCCTGATCTGCATTGCGGGTCATGGACAAATAAGGGCGACAGGATTACGGTGCGCGTTGGATCATAGGGGGTCTAGATGCTCAAACGGCATGCTAAATTCAATCTTGGGCAGGTCGTGCGCCACAAGAAGCACCCGTTTCGCGGGGTGATCTTTGATATCGACACCCAGTTTTCGAATACTGAGGAATGGTATAACTCCATCCCCGAGGACAAGCGGCCGATCAAGGAGCAGCCATTTTACCACCTTCTGGCGGAAAATGATCATAGCTACTACGTGGCCTATGTTTCCGAACAAAACCTTGAGATTGACGATACAGGCGAACCCGTGGATCACCCCGATCTGCCCGAATTGTTCGGTGAGTTTCAGAACGGGGCCTATCCTTTGGATTACCAGCTGAATTGATCTCAATACCCCAAGGCAAGACCGTCTTTACGGGGATCCGAACCTGCGATCAAAAGCCCTGAGCTTGCGTCAATTTTAATAGCTTGCGCGCCGCCAATGGCCCGATAGGGGTCGACCACTTCATGTCCTAATTTGCGTAAATCATCGGCCACATGTGGGCTATATCCCCGCTCAAGCTGCAATTTGCCCTGATCCGCAAAGCTGCGCGCACCATCAATCGCAGTTTGAACATCCATCCCATAGTCGATGATATTGGTGATCAGGCGTGCGTGGCCCGTGGCCTGATACGCGCCGCCCATGACCCCGAAGGGCATCAAACTTTGGTCAGGGTAGCGTAAGAAGGCGGGAATGATGGTATGCAAGGGACGCTTTCCGCCCATGGCTTCATTCGGGTGCCCCTCTTGTAGCGAGAAGCCCGCACCACGGTTTTGATACAAAATACCGAACTTATCAGAAGCATAGCCCGAGCCAAAGGAATGGAAGATCGAATAGATCATTGAGACGGCCATGCGGTTTTTATCAACCACGCTGAGATAAACCGTATCCTTATGCACCGCGCCTGAGGCCTGATGTGGGTCAGCCATCGCGCGCGTGGGATCAATCAAGCCTGCCAAGGCCTGTGCGGTTTGATCTGACAGCATATGATCCAAACGGGTCAGGTGATCAGGATCAGAGATAAATCGATTGCGTGCATCATAGGCCAGTTTGGTTGCTTCGGCCTCGATATGGGCGCGGGCTGCACCGAAAGGATCCATTGCGCCGAGTTCAAACTGGGAAAGGATATTGGCCAACAACAGCGCGGTTGCACCCTGACCATTGGGTGGCAATTCAATCAAGTCATGATCACGATAGCGGGTCGAGATTGGGGTGACGTAATCGCAAGCTGTGGTCGCGAAATCCTCTAGGCTGTGGCTGCCGCCAAGGGCACGCAGGGAGTTAACCAAATCCTCGGCCACTTCGCCTTCGTAGAACCCTGCGCGACCTTCGCGCGCGATGCGGCGCAGCACCTCAGCCTGCCCCTTGGCCGTGAACAGCGCGCCAATTTGGGGCGGTTGGTCGTTCCACATATACATGTCGCGGGCCCGACCGCGGAGCGTATCGCGTGCCTCGTCCCAATCGAAAGCCACGCGCGGTGCAACGGGAATGCCATGTTCAGCATAGAAGATCGAAGGGGCGAGGATGTCTTCAAGCGGCAATGTCCCATGATCTTGGTGAAGGCGGCAAAACCCATCAACGGCCCCTGGCACGGTGACAGCATTGATATTGTCGAGCGGAATAGAGCGATGCCCTGCCGCACGCAGCGCTGCCGCATCCAACGCCTTTGGCGCGCGGCCCGATGCATTTAGGCCAATAATATCCTTCTGACCCTCATAGGACACCATAGCGAATAAATCGCCGCCAAGCCCTGTTGATTGTGGCTCGCAGAGCCCCAGAAGGATCGCTGTGGCAATGGCCGCATCCATCGCATTGCCGCCCTGTTCCAAGATTTGCACGCCCACTTTGGCGGCGAGCGGGTGCGAGGTTGCAACCGCCCCTTGGGTGGTAATCAAGGCTGAGCGCCCTTGCTTCTGGAAATCACGCATCATTGTCCCTGCTCCTGCCGAAAGGATTTTAGCAAAACTAGCGGGAATGGGGGGCGCTGCAAGTGGTCAAGAACCCCGATGATGCGTAACAAGTGGGGGCGATAAAAACGCACCATCGGGGGAAGCATAAGCGCTACACTGCTTTAATGGCTGCGAATTTGGCCGCGGCTATGATCAGACCAAGGTGATTTTGTGGCAGTGTTGGCCAAATTTAGACAAGTCTACAGGCCAATTGCGGGCTTTGTTCCAACTCAGCTGCAATGGTTAGGAAAAGATGATTTTCTAAATCGCGCCGTTCATATTGGACGTCTTGCGCAATCGCGCGGATCAGGCCCCAGCCAAATCCACCTTCGGGCAGTTCATCAAAGGCAAAGCTGTCGGGGTCGCGGAACCCACCGAGAGGGGGTGTCAGGTTCGGCATCGCGCGCCCTTTATCGGTGATATGACATTGCACATCTGCGCCCCGACAGGAAATCGCCGTTAAAATGCGTCCATCATCGGCCCCTGCATAAGCGTGTTCGCAAATGTTGTTCAGCGCTTCCGCCAAGACCAATTCAACATTTAAGCACTGGCCTTCATCAAGGTCGCATTCGCGCAGATAGGTGCAAATTTGTGCCAATGTTTGCCGCACTGACTGGGGATGGCTTGTCAAACTCCACATCATATCGTTGCGCCCCCGCATGCTTGAATATCTGTCCCTGTTGTCATGCGCTTTGGTTCAGCGCTGCGGTCTTATTTGGGTGAATTGCAAAGACTTTATCCATCGCCGTCAGGCGCAGAACCTTATCCACCAAGGGGGAGAGGCTTGTCAGTTCAAGTTGCCGATCCTGCCCAAGGGATTTGCGCATGGCGACAAGCGTGCCAAGACCGCTGGAATCTAGGAATGTCACATCTTCCATATCCAAAATGACCCGCGCACCTTCGGTTTTTGCGGTGGCTTGTCGAAAGGCATCACGGAAGGCCAAGGCAGCGGCAGCATCCACCCGACTGGAGCAAACCTTTACGATCAACCCGTCAGGGATGGGTTCAATATCCAGACGCACATCCATTTCATCACCTATGGAGAGGGCAACACAACCAAAAGGCTAGTCCGAATTCCTTGCTGAAAGGTTACCAAGCGCAGCTTTCTTCGCCGCGCAGGATGGCCTATATCGAGGCGAAGTATTAAGAGGCCCCCAATGGATTACCCGACCCTAGCCGCAACGATTGACAGCCTGACCCATGGCGAAACCGATCAGATCGCCCTGATGGCCACCATCGCCTGCGAGGTGTATCACGCCGATGCGCGGTTTGATTGGGTTGGTTTTTACCGCGTCACCGCGCCCGAAACCCTTAAAATTGGCCCCTATCAGGGGGGGCATGGGTGCTTGGTGATCCCGTTTTCGCGCGGGGTCTGCGGGGCCTGCGCGCGCAGTCGCGCCCCGCAATTGGTTGCAGATGTGAATGCGTTTCCAGATCACATTGCGTGTTCAAGCAGCACCTTATCCGAACTGGTCTTGCCCGTTTTTGATGCCAAGGGCGCGTTAATTGCGGTTTTTGATATCGACAGCGATCAGGCGGATGCCTTTACCGAAACGGATGTGAAGGAATTAAGCAAAATTCTCGCCCATGTTTTCGCGCGGAGCTGACCTATTTATCGGGAAGCGGTGGCATTGGGTCAGGGGCGATTTCCTCAAAATCGAAATTATCAAGCTTGATCGCCCGTTTGCCTGCGCGTTCTGCGGCGATTGAAATGTCATCAATATCTTTGCGCGCCTGCCCGAAATGGGTGTTCAACTTATTCACCCGCTCAAACACCAGTTCCACATCACGATGTAAAAGGCCCAGTTGCTTGCGGATCGCGCCCGCTTGCTCGCGCATCCGTGCATCTTTGAGAACCGCCCGCATCGTGTTGAGCGTGGCCATGCAGGTGGTGGGGGATACAATCCAGACCCGCGCCGCGAATCCTTCGCGGACAATCTCAGGGAAATTGGCGTGCAATTCGGCATAAACCGCTTCGGATGGCAGGAACATCAGCGCGCCATCGGCGGTTTCGCCCTCAAGAATATAGCGCTCAGAAATTGCCTTGATATGGCCGCGCACAGATGTGCGAAAGGCGCGGGCGGCGTCTTGGGTTTCTTGTGCGGTCTTTGCTGCGCGCAATGCCTCATAGGCCTCTAGCGGGAATTTGCTGTCGATCACAATCGGGCCAGGGGGTTTGGGCAGATGGATCAAGCAATCGGCGCGCTTGCCGTTTGAGAGGGTCGCTTGGAACGCGTAGCTGTCACTGGGCAGCGCCTTTGAGACAATATCATTGAGCTGAATTTCGCCAAATGCGCCGCGCGTTTGCTTGTTTGAAAGAATGTCCTGAAGGCCCAAAACATCGCCTGACAGTTTCTCAATCTTGGCCTGCGCGCGGTCGATTTGTTCGAGCTTCTGCTGCAATTCCCCAAGGCTGCGGGCTGTGCGCGTTGATGTGCCGTGCAGCGTCTCACTCATGCCCTTTTGCACTTCCTCAAGGCGGCGCTCCATGGCCTGCAACATCTGTGCTTGGGTCTTGGATTGCAGATCAACCACCTGCGCAAGTCCACCCGATAGTTGCTGTTGCCCATCGGAAAGAGATTGAACCCGTGCTTCAAGACCGCCAAGGTTGCGGGCCAAGGGTTCCATCATTGCAGCCGATCGATTGGCCGCTTTCACCCCTGCAAGGGTCACCCAAAAAAGGGCGATGAGGATCACCCCTCCAATGAGTGCGCCAAGGATTATTGGATTGGACAGATCAAGCTGCATCACTCACCTGCGGCCAAAAAGTTTTTCAATATCGCTCAAGGCAAGTTCCACATATGTGGGGCGGCCATGGTTGCATTGACCAGAATGCGGGGTGGCCTCCATTTCGCGCAAAAGCGCGTTCATCTCTTCCACGCGCATTGCACGCCCCGAACGGATGGATCCGTGACAGGCCACGCGTGACAAGATCGCCTCAATCCGAGCCTGCACCATTTGGCTTTCGCCCATATCGGCAATCTCGTCCAAAATATCGCGCAGCAGTGCCTCGCTGTTGACCGCACCCAGAATGGCAGGGGTTTCGCGCACGGCAAGTGCGCCTTCGCCAAAGGGCTCAATGATCAGACCAAATTGCGCAAGACTGTCAGCGTGATCCAGAAGAATGGCGGCATCAGGCCCAAGGGTCACAATATCAGGGATTAGCAAAGTCTGCCGCGCCACGCCGTTGGTGGCCATCTGTTTTTTCAGCCGCTCATAAACCAAGCGTTCATGGGCGGCGTGTTGATCCACGATCACAAGGCCCGTGGCGGTTTGGGCGATGATGTAATTCTCATGCAGTTGTGCCGCGGCCGCCCCCAAAGGATGGCTGTTTTCGGCAAAAGAGGGCGCGATTTCAGAATCTGCCACGCGGTGGGATGGGGCGTCAAATTGGGGGGCTGCTTCAGAGAGGCCAACCTGTTCGGGCGCTTGAAACGCATAGGCGCTGCGATAGGTGCTGGGCCGCGTTTGTGGTGCCGAGTAACCACCTTGATAGACCTGCTGCGGCGCGCCACCCTCGGGGCGCATGGCGCCCAAGGTTTCTGCGGCCACGGTGCTTGATGCGCGATGGCCCGCCTCGGCCAAGGCATGGCGCAAGCTAGAGACAATCAACCCCCGCACGACACCCGCCTCGCGGAACCGCACTTCTGCCTTTGCAGGATGCACATTCACATCCACCCGTTCAGGCGGGCATTCGATGAAGAGCGCCGCAGCAGGGTGGCGATCGCGGCTAAGGAAATCGGCATAAGCCCCACGCAGCGCCCCGATCAAAAGCTTGTCGCGCACGGGGCGACCATTGACGAAAAGATATTGTGCCACCGCAGAGCCACGAGAATAGGTTGGCAGGGCTGCCAGACCGATGAGACGGATTTCCTCGCGGGTTGCGTCAATCTGAAGGGCGTTATCCACAAAATCGCGGCCCATTACTTGGCCCAATCGACTGGAAAGCGCATCAAAGAGATCCCCTGTTTCGGGATCAACGGAAAACAGAGTGCGGCGGCCATCGCTGCAATCAATCAATTGGAACCCAACGCTGGGCTCGGCCATGGCGAGGCGTTTGACGACATCGGTGATTGCTTGGGTTTCGGCGCGTTCGGTCTTGAGGAATTTCAGTCGCGCGGGGGTTGCGAAAAACAGATCGCGCAATTCCACCACCGTGCCAAGTGACATAGAGGCGGGCTTGATCCGCTCTTGCCGTCCACCCGAGACAGAGATCTCATGACCATCCTCACCAGCTGCGCGGCTGGTGATGGTCAGGCGGCCAACCGCGCCCAAACTGGGCAGCGCCTCGCCACGAAAGCCGAAACTTTGAATATTCAACAGGTCTGAGCCGTCAATCTTAGATGTCGCATGGCGGGAGAGGGCCATGGGCAAATCTTCAGGGCCCATGCCGCAGCCATCATCACTGACGCGGATCAAGGTTTTGCCGCCATGTGCGATTTCTACTGTGATCCGCCGTGCCCCTGCATCTATCGCGTTTTCCACCAATTCCTTGACCGCGGAGGCGGGCCGCTCCACGACTTCGCCTGCCGCGATTCGGTTGATTGCCGCTTCATCAAGCTGGCGGATCACCGGCCGCGCTACGGCTTCATTGGCATTTATGTTGTGGTCAGGCTTTCCCATGCCACTATCAGTAGCACGCGACTGCACGATTCGGAAATGGAACGCGCGTTAGGGGGCGGTGTTCAGCCCCTCGGGCTGCCCCACAACCACGGTCAGCATTTTATCAATATCCAAAAGCCGTTTTGCGACACGGGCGATGTCCTCAGATGTGACCGCCTCAACGAAGGCATTGCGGTTGGCGATATAGTCAATCGGCATCCCGCTTTGCTGCATCCCTGCCATGATCCCTGCAATGGATCCATTTCCGTCAAAGCGAAGGGGGTAGGCCCCCGTCATATAGCGTTTGGCGCGCAGTAATTCTTCGTCAGTTACACCATTTTCCGCGACATCGCGCAGGATTTGATCGACCAGCTCTAATGCTTGGCCAACTGTGGCGTTTGATGAGGAGAATTGTCCCAGCCACATGGGCTGCCAATCGGCTGTCGAGAGGCTTGTGCCAACCCCATAGGTCAACCCACGCTTTACGCGCAGTTCTTCCATCAGCCGCGCGCGGAACCCGCCCCCAATGATTTCATTCAACACGAAGGCAGGGAAAAAATCGGGGTCATCCATCGCAATCCCTTCCATCCCAAAGAGGATCACGGATTGTGGGCTTGGATAGTCAATTACGGCTTGGCGCGTGTTTGGTGAAAACCCTGCCATGCTCGGCAAGGCAGGCCCTGTTTGTGGCAACCCCTCAAGAAGGCGGTCAATGAGATCGCCCAATTCCTCGGCAGTGATGTCGCCCGATGCGCCAATGGACACCCTTGATGTGACCAAAGCATTGCGATGGGCCGTGATCAGATCATCGCGGGTCAAGGACGCAATGCTGTCTGGGGTGCCTTCTTCGGCGGATGCATAAGGGTGGTCGCCAAAGGCCAAGGCATTAAATGTTTGGCCTGCAATTGCATTTGGGTCTTGCGCTTGGCTTGCCAGTATTGACTGAATTTGAGCCCGCACCCGTTCAATGGCATCGGCATCAAAGCGAGGATTGCTTAACGCCTCGTGCAAAAGTGCAGCCGCCGCATCGCGATTTTCCGTCAGCATGCGCGCGCTGATGGCCACAGTATCGCGATAGGATGAGAATGAAAATTCTGCGGCCAAGCCCTGCACAGCCTCGGCAAAACCCTGTGCCGTGAGATCGCCTGCGCCTTCCTCAAGCAGGCCTGTCATCATATAGGTCGCCCCGCGTTTGCCGGGTTCATCCAAATTCGTGCCGCCCTCAAAACGAATATCAAGCGCCACAAAGGGGATCGAATGATCTTCAACCAACCATGCGCTATGGCCATTGGGGCTGAGGACAGGCTGAATTTGAATTTCCGCACGCAGCGGTGTGACGAGGGAGATAACAGCAAAAAGTGCGGCAGAGATATGTTTGACAAAAGGCATGATCAATTCTCCGCCGCCTGTGCTTGGGTCAAATAGCCTGTCACGCGCGGCGCATCTGCAAACAGCGCCCGCGCCGCATCCATAACATCGTCCATCGTGGTGGCCGCAATCACATCTGGCCAGTTTTGGACATCTTCCACCTCAAGCCCTGAGGTCAGGGCCATTCCGTAAAGCCGCGCAAGCCCCGAAGCATTGTCGCGCGCATAGATATCCGAGGCCTCATATAGAAATTTGATCCGTTCAAACTGGTTTGGATCAATCCCGCGCTCTAGAAACTCTGCAATGACTTCATCTAGATCGGCTTCCGCCTCTGCAAGGGTGACGCCCGCGCTTGGCATATTGATCAAGGTGAATTGCGTGTCGTCAAGGCTGAGGCCCGAGTAATAGGCAGTCGCAAAGACCGAGCGCTGTGTGTCGAATTGCAAGGCGCGCCCCAAGACGGAGGTAGAAGGGGCACCCCCCAAGATCTCAGCCAATAGGCTGAGGGCTGCGGCGTCCTCCTGCGCGCCATGGTCGCGCTCTGGCGCGCGATAGCTGCGCATCACATAAGGCTGCGCGACACGTTCATCGGCAAATTCAAATCGTTGATCTTGTGGAAGGGTGGTATCTTCGACCCGCGCGCGGGCGGGCAATTCTGCAGAAGCGAGCGGGCCGTAATAGGTTTGCGCCAGTCTGCGCACCTCCTCAGGGGTCACATCACCTGCCACAACAAGGATCGCGTTATTTGGGGCGTAATAGGTTTCGTAAAAGGCCAACGCATCTTCGCGGCTGAGCGTCTCCATTTCCGTGCGCCACCCGATGACCGGAATGCCGTAAGGGTGGCTTGGATAGGCCAATTGGCGGAATTCTTCGTTAAACAGCGCGCCTGGATTGCTATCTGTGCGCTGTGCGCGTTCTTCTAATATCACGCTGCGCTCGGTCTCCACCTCATCAGGGTTGAGGCGCAGATTGGCCATGCGATCGGCCTCAAGCTCCATCATCAAAGGCAAGCGGTCAGCGGCCACACGTTGGAAATAGGCCGTATAATCCCACGAGGTGAACGCGTTATCATCGCCGCCATTTTCTTCGACAATGCGCGAAAACTCTCCGCTTTCGCGGGTTTCAGTTTCTTTGAACATCAAATGTTCAAGGAAATGCGCGATGCCTGATTTGCCTTCAGGTTCATCGGCCGCGCCAGTGCGATACCAGACCATATGCACAACGGCGGGGCTGCGGTGATCTTCGATCACAACCACATCCATGCCATTGTCCAAGGTAAAGCTCGTCACATCGCCAGAGGTTTGCGCGTAGCCTGTGCCGATTGGCAGCAATGCAAGCCCCACTAAAGCCGCAATGATCCTGCGCATAATTCCTCCTAGGTTGGCCTATGTGCAAAAACAGATAGGCCGCCGCTGCACAGGGTTCAATCAGCCGCGCGCAAGGGCGCGGTCACAAAGTGATGATCAATGCGGGCTCACTGCGGCTGCGGCTCGGGGGGTGCGGCGGGGGTGCGAATGCCCGCACGGCGCAGACGCTCAAGTTCGGCATAACGATCCAAGGAAATCGGGCGATAGGCGCGGTAATAGACATTCACGCCAAAGACCCGCTCCAAGAGCCGCCCATCATTGTCACGGCGGAAGGCCAAATCTTCCGCAGCCAATTGGTCGCGGATACCCTCTTCAATACCAAAGCGTGTCGCATGGGCCAAAAGGCTGTTGGTTACACCACCGGCGCGCGCTGCATTTCCGCCAAGCGCGGCAATCGCATCTGCCTCAGGGGTTGGGTCGGTGCGGTTTGTGCCACCGGGTGTTGGTTCAGGCAGCGCCGCCAAATCCGTTGGGATTTCAATGGGGCGTGTTGGCAAAATGGCAAATTCATCTGGGCCAGATTGGTTGGCGCGTAAATTCATCAAAGATGGGTCGCCTTGTGAACAGGCGGCAAGGCCCATCAGGGCGCATAAGGTCAGGAGAATATGCGGTTTGCGGCTCATAAAATCCTCCATGGCACAAAGCACCACGTCATGCCAAGGTTTCTCTCACACCTTGGGCTTTTCGTCATTCGAAAACAAGAGCAACCCGAACACACCCGCAAATATACCGATATCTGCGATATTAAACGTATAGGGGTTATTGATCCCGCAGCAGGACATGTTCAGGAAATCCACAACCGCCCCGTGATAGAGGCGGTCAAACGCATTTCCCAAAGCCCCACCTGCCACTGAGCCCGCCGCAAACGCGCTGAGTTTGCTCTGGCTGTTGCGGCCCAGCTGGATCATCCACGCGGAAACCGCAAGCGCCAAAGCAATCAAACCATAACGCAGAAGGTCGGGGCTGTTGGCGAAGAGGCCAAAATTTATCCCGCGGTTCCAACCCATGATGAAATTCAGATAGGGCGGCATGACCAAGACCTGTCCGACACGATCCAGATCAAGGACCAAAAGCATGATCCACTTGCTGGCCTGATCAAGGATGATCCAAAACAGTGCGGCAATAAGTGTTAAACGGGTCATCATGGCCCCCTTAGTGACGGAAATGGCGCATTCCTGTAAAGACCATCGCAAGGCCTGCCTCATCGGCGGCAGCGATCACCTCGTCATCGCGCATGGAGCCGCCTGGTTGGATGACCGCCTTGGCCCCTGCCTCTGCAGCCGAAAGCAGACCATCGGGGAAGGGGAAGAAAGCGTCAGAGGCCAAAACTGAACCAATCGCAGGACTTTGCGCAAGACCAAGGATGTCGGCCATATCCTGCGCCTTGCGCGCGGCAATGCGCGAACTGTCGACACGGCTCATCTGGCCTGCGCCGATGCCAACAGTGGCGCCGTCTTTGACATAGACAATCGCGTTCGATTTGACGTGCTTGGCCACTTTCCATGCGAACAGCAAATCAGTGAGCTGCGCATCGGATGGTTTAAGTTTGGTCACGACTTTCAGATCGCTCAGATCAATTTGGCCATTGTCTTTGTCTTGCACCAGATACCCGCCTGAAACTTGGCGGATGGTCATTGCCGCTGCTTTTGGGTCTGCAAGCGCATCCGTGGTCAAGAGGCGCAGATTTTTCTTGGCGGCGAAAATGGCGCGCGCTTCCTCATCTGCACCGGGGGCAATAACAACCTCGGTGAAGATCTTTGTGATTTCCTCTGCAGTCGCGCCATCAAGCGGTTGGTTGAAGGCGATAATCCCCCCAAAGGCCGATGTGCGGTCGCAGTCAAAGGCCCGCAAATAGGCTTCGGTCAGGCTTGCGCCACGGGCAACGCCACAGGGATTGGCATGTTTGATAATCGCACAGGCAGGGCCGCCCTCGGGCAAGAACTCGCTGACCAATTCAAAGGCTGCGTCTGTGTCGTTGATGTTATTGTAGGATAGCTCTTTGCCTTGGTGCTGTTTCGCGGTGGCAACGCCCGCACGGCCTGTGCCATCGGTATAAAAGGCCGCCGCTTGATGTGGGTTTTCGCCGTAACGCAAAGACTGCACCAAACGCCCTGCCACAGCACGGCGGCGCGGTGCGGGATCGCCCAAAGCATTGGCCATCCAAGTGGAGACAGCCGCATCATAGGCGGCGGTGCGGGCATAGGCGGTCTGCGCCAAAGTTTGGCGGAAGCGCAGCGTGGTTTGGCCGTTTTGCGCATCCAACTCGGCCAGAAGGGCGGCATAATCTTCGGGATCAGTCACAACGCTGACAAAACCGTGGTTCTTTGCGGCAGCGCGGATCATCGCGGGCCCGCCGATGTCGATATTTTCAACGCAATCTTCGTAGCTTGCCCCTTTGGCGACAGTCGCCTCGAACGGGTAGAGATTGACCACCAATAGATCAATCGGCGCGATGTTATGCTCGGCCATGGCGGCTTGGTGATCAGGATTGTCACGCAAAGCTAGCAAGCCGCCATGAACCATCGGATGCAGGGTTTTGACGCGGCCATCCATCATTTCAGGAAATTTTGTAACCTCGGAGACATCACGCACCGCAAGACCTGCCTCGCGCAGGGCTTTGGCTGTGCCACCTGTCGACAAAAGATCAACCCCCCGTGCGGCTAAGGCCGTGGCAAACTCAATCAGACCTGTCTTGTCAGAAACAGAGATCAGGGCGCGGGAGAGGGGGGCGAGATCGGTCATGGGGTTTCCTTGGCATTTGCATCAATCACGGGGTCGCATGATGCCCCCGTGCTATTGCGCGCGCAGAAAACACCATCCGATGGCGCCCCCATAATCTGCTAGCGTGGAAAAGAGAACCACCTGTTTTGTCGCGCGTGGATTTCGATGGTCGGGATCAAAGTAAACCGAAGGGCGCAAAACAAGCTCTGCGCCTTCGCTTGGCCGCAAGACCCAAACTTGCCCATCTGGCAATAGGAACGAGGCGGCCCGTCCGCCCATGTCGCTTTGTGCTGTGATCGTGGGATGCACGTGGAAATGGAGGCTAAAGCCCAAACTGCCCCTAGGGGTTTGGGCCATGCGGGCCGCAAAAATGACACGATCTTCCTCATTGCGCGGCGCAAATGCATCTTCACCCCCAAGGCGCATCCCATCATGGGATAGGGTCAGGGCACGAATGTGGTGCAGGCCCCAATCTGCTTGCCACGCATTATGAGAAACCGCCACGCGCTCGGCGCCGTGGGTGGGTTTTGAGCTTTGAGCGACCTGTGTCGCCCCCCCAATCAAGGTTGCACCATCCAATCCCGCCGAGGAGCGACCCGCGAGACAGGCGGTGGAGTGGCTTTGTGTGGCGCGGCCCGCGCGCATCCAATCTGGCCCGAACCCCGCCCCTGTCCCGCAGGAGGTGATAAAGGCCAAGCGGTTGACGCTGAATTCCATTGTATTCGTGCTTGCATGGGCCATATCCCCTTCCCTTTTGAGGGGGGGTGGGCTTGCGTCCAATATCAGGCAAGACGCGGCGCAGCTGAGGCGAATATAGCCTGCTGCATGGCTGAAACGGGGTAGGGCTGCGGGCTTACGCCCCTCATCAGCCCGATCTTGGATTTGAGACAAAAGGGCAGGTGCGCCCCCATCGCACCCATGAAATCGAGCCAAAGCGCCGTGCGGTGGGCGCAGAACACTGACGCAATCAGAGAGGCGCGTGATGGCCTGCTGCACCGCCTGAGGGGTTGCGGCACGACCGAGAACCGCGCGCATCCAAACCAAATCCGCTAAGGCCGAAGCAAGTCTTGCAGGATTGCGGGGAAGATCGGCCTCAGGCGCAGTGCTAAGCTGAGCGGCCGCTTTCTCAAGGCACTGTATCGCTTTGGGTCGCACCCCCTCCATTCCCATGAGGCTTGAAGTCGAAAATACCCAAGCGGTTGCGCCGTGTAGTCGCGCGACAGGGTCAGGGCAGCGTGTCACCTCATGGCGAAGCCATGCCGTTTGGCGCGCCAAAAGTTTGAACATCGCCTTGCGATCAGCGGTGTTTTGTCCAGCCATTAAAAAATGCGCATGGGTCAATAGGCTGATCTGGCGCGCAGAGATGGCCTCTAATGTCCAAGCCTTGCCTTGGCGCGCAAAGGGGCGGTCATGGTCGCGGATCCAAAGGGCAAGCCACCCCTGCGCCAGATCGCGGGCGGGGCGATTGCCCAAGCTAGCAAGGTCATCAAGCCAGTCAAACCCATGCGCGGAAATCTCTGTGGCGTGCTGCCATGGGGCGTGACCTGCCAAGGCAATCAATCCGTTCGCGCCTGCGTAATTGCCCGCCAAAATCTGCTGCCCCCGCAGTGGATTGGGCAGGGAAAAAGGCGCGGGCTGCCAAATGATACCAAGGGCCTTGGGGCTGAGCAGCCATCGCAAATCCGCGATGCTGAGCCCCAAATGAACACGGCCCGCAGCCTGATGAGGTTGCGAAACGGGTAAGGCAGGCACCGATTGCGATCCCCTGATCGGGAGCGGGAGTGATGTCATTATGCGTATAATTCAAGCAGCTGGCCAAGCGTCCTGTCTTGTGTAGCGGCTTGAACCTGCGCTGTCACCGCTTTTGCAAAAGCGCCATGTAAAATCCGTCAATTCCGCCACGATCTTGCCAGTAATGCGGCAAGATACGCAGACCGCCTTCGGCACTGATCCATGCGGGATCAACCCCAAGTGCTGTGGGATCAAGTGGCAAGACGGCGAGGTTAGGGTGTCGTTTCAGCGCGGCTTTGATTTGGTTTTCACCCTCATTGGGCAAGAGCGAGCAGGTGCAAAACACCATGCGCCCGCCTGTGTCCAAAAGCGATATAGCATGATCAAGCATTTGCATTTGCAGCTTTGTCAGCGCTTCCACTTCACGGGCGGATTTGACGAAGGGCAGGTCGGGGTGCCGTCTTATTGTTCCTGTCGCCGAGCAGGGCGCATCAAGCACGATGATGGGCCAAGGGCCACTGTTGAATTCCAACGCGTCAGCCGTGACCATATCCGCCGACAGGCCCGTGCGGCGTAGATTGTCACGCACGCGGCCCATACGGTGTTTCGACAAATCAAGAGCGGTGACCTTCGCCCCTGCTGCTGCAAGCTGCATGGTCTTGCCGCCAGGTGCTGCGCATAGATCAAGCACAGGTTTCCCTGACACATCGCCTAAGAGTTTCACAGGAAGGGCGGCGGCGGCATCTTGCACCCAAAACGTACCCGCCTCATAGCCGCCTAGCGTGGATATTTGGGTTTGGCGCGGCAATCGGATGCTGCCTGTGGGCAAGGGTTCACCTGCCTCGAAGGGGGCGCTTTGGTCGCGTAAGGTGATGTCAATTGGCGCACCTGCCTCATGCGCTGCTTCAATCGCGCGGGTTGCGGTTTCGCCCCATGCCCCCCCAACCGCTTTGCGCAACCAAACGGGCAAGGTTTGTGGGGCCAGTTGCGCCCATCTTGCACGCCCTTCTTGATCAACCTTACGCAGGACAGCGTTGATCAAACCAGCCGCGCCGCCTGTTGCGCGGCCTTGTTTGGCGATGGCAACAGCCGCGTTGACCACGCCATAGGCTTCGGCTTCATCAAGCAACAATTCTGCAACCCCAAGGCGCAAAATATTTTGGGCCAATGGGTGTGGACGGCGCTCGAGATAGGCTGACAGCAAGGTGTCAATGCGGCCTGTGTGGCGCAGCACCGTTTGGGCCAAACGCTCGGCGCGGGCGCGATCCTCGGGGGCAAGACCGCGCGGTTGGTCGAGATGAGCGACCATCTGGCGGTCAAGATAAACCGCGCGCAAAATGGCCAATGCGGCCTTGCGGGGGCCTAAACCTTGGGTGTCTTGGCGACCCTCTTCGCGTGTCCGCGCCATTTTCTATCCTTGTCTCTGGGTTTCGCTGCCGTATATCACGGGGGAGACAGAGATCAATCATGCAGCCCTTTTGCTGCGCTATGAGGCCGCTATGAGTGAGACTAAGACGGACAAGCGTGACCTGCCGCCCGCTGCACAGCGGGCCTTGGCGGAGGCGGAAGCCCGCCGCGCTGAGGCGGAAGCGGTAGAATTGCCCAAGGAGCTTGGGGGGCGCGATGGCCCCGAACCCGTGCGCTATGGCGATTGGGAGAAAAAAGGCATCGCCATTGATTTTTGATGCGGGCCCTGCCGCCTAGCGCAGTGTCAGGTCAGCATAGATGCCCGCACCCTCATCAGCCGTAAATCGCAGGGTGCCCTCCCGCTCCTCCACCAATTGGCAATTATATTCTAATGGCTCTGCGCCAAAGCTGAGATTGCGGCAGAAATAGCCATTTTGCCACGCCCAATCCCCCGTAACTGGGCGTCCAAAGGCGCGGCCCGTGATGTCGCCATCAGGCTCAACCGTCAATCGAATGCCAAAACGGGTGAGTTCGCGCCCTTCGATCAAAGAAACGAACCTTGCGCGATCCGTCACGGGCGTAAAGCCTTCCGCCGCTGCGGCATCCGCCACAATCAAGACACCAAGCATTGTGCCGAGCGCCAATCTGTTCAGCATAGTCTGCTCCGTAACCAACATCTATTGCTGTGTTACGAAAGATAGAGCGGCTTAGATCACAGTCCAAGCACATCCAGCATAGAAAATTCACCTGGGCCTTGGTCTTGTGCCCAAATAGCAGCCTTGAGGGCGCCGCGCGCAAAAATGGCGCGATCCGTTGCAATATGGCGCAGGACAAGACGTTCCCCTGCCGCCGCAAAGATCACATCATGCTCGCCGACAATATCGCCGCCTCGAATGGCGGAAAAACCTATTGCGCCCGCCTCCCGCGCGCCAGTGATCCCGTCACGGCCTGCATCGCGGACATCTGCAAGGGAAACCCCGCGCCCCTCTGCGGCGGCTTCGCCGAGCATGATGGCCGTGCCAGAAGGGGCATCAACCTTGCGGTTGTGATGCGCCTCCACGATTTCAATGTCGAAATCCTCATCCAATGCAGCGGCCACCTGTTTGGTGATCTGCACGAGCAGGTTGACCCCTAGGCTCATATTGCCTGCGCGCACGACGGTGGCATGGCGAGCGGCGGCCTTGAGTTTTGCAAGCGCTGCATCATCCATGCCCGTTGTGCCAATGACATGGGCCACACGGGCTTGGGCCGCCAAAACTGAATGCGCCACCGTGGCTTCAGGCGATGTGAAGTCGATGATGGCTTTGGCTTTGGGCAAAATTTCAAGAAGGTCGTCCACGACTGGCACACCCATCTCACCGCGCCCCATGGCTGCGCCCAAATCCTGACCGATCCATGTATGGCCCGGGCGTTCGGTGACGCCGACCAAATGGGTGGCGGGGTTGGCCTCTACGGTTTCGATCAACATCCGCCCCATGCGGCCTGATGCGCCTGTAATGATGATCCCGATTGACTCGCTCATGCCATCCTCCTGTGTTCCCTTCCCTCTACCGCAAGCGATGCAAATCGGAAAGCCCGCGCTTGCGAGGCGGGCCATGATCGCCTAGATGCGAGAGAGACTTAGGAGAGTGCGGATGGCAAAAAACAAGTTCCATGAGGGGCCAGGCCCATCACAGCGCCAGTTGCGCGTGGGCGAATTGATCCGCCGCACTCTGTCCGATGTGCTGAACCGCGGCGAAGTGCATGATGCCGAGCTTAATCGCCTGTCAATCACAGTGGGCGAAGTGCGCGCGACCCCAGACCTCAAAGTGGCGCATGTTTATGTGATGCCGTTGGGCGGTGGTCAGCGCGAGGAAGCCCTGACAGCGCTGCGGCGCAACACGGGCGAATTACGCCGCGCCATCAGTCGTGAGATGACGCTGAAATATGCACCTGACCTGCGGTTTTTGATTGATGAAACCTTTGATCGCATGGACGAGACGCGCCGTATGTTTGCCGATGAAAAAGTGCGCCGCGATGTCGAGGCCCCAGATCGCGATGACGGGGAAGATTAAATCACTGCTTTTGGGCGCCTTATGTGCGCTGGGCGGAGGCGGGCCTGCAGTCCTATGGGCGGATCAGGCGCCTGTATCTTGCGCGGATTTTCGCTTTGAAGAAACGCCTTTCACCGCGTGTGAAATTGATTTGACCCGCGCTCAGATGCGGCTCTTTCTACGCGATGGTGCGGGCGAGATTTTTGGTTCCTTCCTCAATGTGGCTGACAGCTTACCTGAAAATCAGGTTTTGGCCTTTGCAATGAATGGCGGGATGTATCACCCTGATCGCCGACCTGTCGGTCTTTATGTTGAGCAAGGCCAAGAGGAGATGCGGATCATCACATCTGATGGGCCAGGTAATTTTGGCCTTCTGCCAAATGGCGTGTTCTGCCTGAATGCAGGGAAGGCCGCGGTGATTGAGGCGCGCAGCTTTGAAGCCGCGCCACCCGTTTGCGAATATGCGACACAATCTGGCCCGATGTTGGTGATTGATGGTGCGTTGCATCCCGCCTTTTTGCCCGACAGCACATCGCGATATATTCGCAACGGCGTTGGCGTTCGGATGGATGGGACATCTGTTGTGGCGGTGATTTCGGATGCGCCTGTCACATTCCACCAATTTGCCCGCGTGTTTCGGGATCATTTCGCCATCAACAACGCGCTGTTTTTGGACGGAAACGTATCCCGCTTCTATGCGCCGCAATTGGGGCGCGCGGATTTCGGTTTGCCCCTTGGGCCGATCTTAGGGGCTGTGGTTGACGCGCAAACAGGCCTAGAGTAACGCGACCCCTCTTGGATTTTGGAAGGATCACGCATGGCACGGCGCAAACGGGGACGCGACATCTCAGGCTGGTTGATTGTCGATAAACCTGCGGGGGTGAGTTCCAACTTTGTGGTGAACAAAGTGAAATGGGCGTTGGATGCGAATAAAGCGGGCCATGCAGGCACGCTTGATCCTGAAGCGACAGGCCTTTTGGCGGTGGCGATTGGCGAAGCAACCAAGACGGTGCCTTACATCACCGATGCCCTCAAAGCCTATGAGTTTGAAGTCACCTTTGGCGCGGCGACCAATACTGATGATGCCGAAGGCGAGGTGATCGCGCGCTCTGACCTGAGGCCGAGTGATGACGATATTCGTGCGGGCCTAGCCGCGTTTCGGGGGCATATCACGCAAATTCCGCCGCAATATTCAGCTGTGAAAATAGATGGTCAGCGCGCCTATGCCTTGGCGCGGGCGGGCGAAGATGTGGAACTATCCGCGCGGCCGCTTTACGTTGAGACGCTTGATCTGGTTTCGCGCAAAAACCCTGAGTCTGCTGTCTTAGAGATGGTCTGCGGCAAGGGGGGTTATGTGCGCGCGATTGCGCGCGATTTGGGTGCCGCATTGGGCTGTTATGGCCATGTTGCGTGGTTGCGCCGTCTGTGGTCGGGGCCTTTTGACTTGGACGATGCTGTGAGCTTGGAACAGGTTGAATTGGCCGCAAAAACCACGGCGCTTGATGCGGCTCTCTTGCCACTCGAATATGCGTTGGACGGTTTGCCACATGTGCGCGCAACCTCAGAAGGCGCGCAGCGCCTGCGGGTTGGAAACCCTGGGCAGGTGATGGATGCTGCACCCAATTATGGTGATCAAGCATGGGCCAGTTTTGAGGGGCGGCCTGTTGCCATTGGGCGGTATATGGGGGGCGAGCTGCATCCAAGCCGCGTGTTCAACCTGTGATCCGCCGCGTGTTCCAAAAGGGTGATGCCGCGTCAGAGGCGGTCTATTCCGATTGTGAGGCCTATCGCTATAGCCTCACGCGGATTTGGGAGGGAGACGGCCAGCGCGTGGGGTTTGTGATGCTGAACCCCTCCACCGCGACCGAGACGCAAAACGACCCCACAGTCGAGCGCTGCGAACGCCGTGCCCGCGCGCTTGGGTTTGGCAGCTTCACAGTGGTGAATATTTTCGCATGGCGCGACACAGACCCCCGCGCGATGCGGGCCGCCGCTGATCCGATTGGGCCTGCCAATGATGATGCCATTTTAGAATGCGCAACTGCGGCGCATCAGATCATCTGTGCATGGGGGGCGCATGGGGCGTTTTTGGGGCGGGGGGCGCAGGTGGCGGCATTGCTGCGCCAAGTTGAAAAACCGCTTTACCATTTGGGATTGTCGAAGGAAGGTCATCCCAAACACCCGCTCTATATTCCCTATTCGACCACGCCAATTTTGTGGAATTGATCTTGGAGGCACCGATGGACAGCGCGATTTCAGGTTTTGTGAAGGAACAAATCAAAACCAACGGAATCACGCTTTCAGTGCATCATGGCGGTCATGGTGCGCCCTTGATTTTGCTGCATGGCTATCCTCAAAACCATATGTGCTGGTCAAAAGTCGCGCCCGATTTGGCCCGCGATTTTCATGTGATCATCCCTGATTTGCGCGGCTATGGTGAGAGTGAAGTTGTCGCCGCCGATGAAGAACATCGCATGTACTCCAAGCGTGAGATGGCTTTGGATGTGGCGGGCGTGATGGATCATTTCGGCATCGAAAAGGCCCATATTGCGGGGCATGATCGCGGCGCACGCGTGGCCTATCGCTTTGCTTTGGATCATCCTGATAGGCTTGAGCGTTTGGCGATTTTGGAAATCGTTCCGACCGTTGATTTTTGGGCGGCATGGGATGCGGAATTGGCGATGAAGGCCTATCACTGGACGTTCCTTGCGCAGCCCGCCCCTTTGCCCGAGCGGATGATCGCGACAGATGGGCCGGCCTATATGGATTGGACATTGGCCTCATGGACATATACCAAAGATCTAAGCGCCTTTTCTGACGCGGCTTTGGCCGCCTATCGCGCCCAAGCGGCTGATCCTGCGCGCATTGCAGCAATGTGCAACGATTACCGCGCGGGCGCATTTTTTGATCGCGGATTGGATGCAGAAGATCGGGCGGCGGGTCGGATGATCACGGCGCCCCTCTGCTTTCTCTGGGCTGAGGCAGGCTTTCCCGCGCGCACGGGTGATCCTTTGGGGATCTGGCGGGCATGGGCGGAAAACGTGACGGGGCAGGCCGTGGCCAATACAGGCCATTTCATGCCCGAAGAACAGCCTGAGGCGGTTTTGGCCGCCTTACGGGCGCATTTTCTTTAGGACGCGCCTCCAATCGCGCGCAGATGGATATTGTCGGGATTTAGACCCGTTATCTGGCTCAGCGATAGGGCGAGATTGCCATCAAGATAGACATCTGTCCTGCCATCTATTTCACGCAGTTCAAGGCTTGGGTCAGGGTTTGTGGTCGGATCATAGAGAAGTTCAATCCGATCCTCTTGAGGGTCGAAGTCTAGGATATGTGCAGCGGTGCCTGCCTGTTGCAGCAAGGGTGCCGCGATAATTAAATCTGCGCCACTGCCCGCGAATACGGTATCGCCCGCGCCTGCGATGATGGTGTCGTCACCCTCATCGCCTGATAAATCGTCAGCGCTGCCCCCTGCGGCCTCATCAACGATCCCATCAATGCGATCATTGCCAGCGCCGCCCAGAATGAGATCATGACCTGCCCCGCCCGTGAGGCTGTCATTGCCGAGGCCCGCGAGAATGATGTCATCGCCTTCACCGCCGAGGATGTAATCATCCCCCGTTTCACCGATCAGCGCATCATTGCCTTCGCCGCCGTCAATAAAGTCATTTCCCGCGCCGCCAAGGATACCATCATCGCCGCCATCCCCAACCAACTCATCCGCACCTTCCCCGCCTTGGAGGATGTCATTGCCGTCATTTCCAAATATTGCATCATTGCCAAGGCCGCCTGTGATTGTGTCATTCCCATCGCTGCCCGTTATTGCATCGTTTGAGACGGGGCCAAGATTGTCGGCCATGTCGGCGCGCGCCTCAACGGCGGGTGCGAGGCTTTCGTCAATCAAATCGGAGAGACTTGGGTCTGGGGTATTGGCCTCTGGCAGATTAAGTGTTGGGGACGAAACTGGCCCAGTGGGCGCAGGTGGCGTGTTCGGCGCAAGCAGATCGGGGAAACGCGGCGCAATGTCGGCGATGCTCACGCCATCGGGGAGATTAAATTCAAGATCATCAACGGATAGGTCGGAGATGTCGCTGAGAAATGCAACCGGCATATCATTGACATAGAGCGTGATATTTCCAGGAAGGGTGGTGTTGTCATAGGTGACGCTCGGGGCGCTGCCCCAGTCGCCTGCTAAATTCACCACCAATTTATCGGCGCCGCGGGAGAAATCAGCGATTTCTGGAAGCTGATCGGAGCCATTGAGCGGATCAATGGACAGCGCGAATGTATCTGCACCGAAGCCACCAAACGCCACATCATCGCGATCTAAACCAATCAGGTCATCGCCCGTGCCGCCATATAGAACGTCCCGTCCCATACCGCCGAGCAAAATGTCATCACCATCCTCGCCGAGAATTTCATCGTTACCATCGCTGCCGATCAATGCGTCAGGCTGTTCGCCCCCCATGATCAAAAACCCAAGCGGGGCAGAATTTAGGGTCAGGGGTGTGATCTGCGGATTATTTTCCGCAGGCCCGTCTTCGGCCTCATCCAATTGCAGGTCAAACATACCTGCAGCGGCATAGCCCGCCGCGATCAAACTGATCAAACCCGTAAGCGCAAGCATCACCCACTCCCGCACATTATGCGATACCCTCAAACGATCACCGGATTTGCGTGATGTGGCGCGAACCTTGCCCTAATAGCAAAATCTGATGCTATGGCAGCAGCAGATGCGTGATGCCAAGCGCCGATGAACGGCGTATGGCGAGGCCCGAAGATGCCATAAATCGCCGCGGTTTTGGATGAAAATTTGCGCTCAAGGTTAACGGGCCTGGGCGGCACAGGTCAAAAAAGCCTTTTCATTTCCGCGATTCCCCCCTATGTGGCCGCAATCCATGGCGCTTGCGCTTTGGGAAAATGGCCTTGCTGGACGACATCCCGGCCTGTGCTGCAACCCTCTAATGTAAAGGAGAGCCCGATGTCGATTACTGCTGAAGAAAAGAACCGTTTGGTCAAAGAATTTGCCACCAAAGAGGGCGACACTGGTTCCCCCGAGGTGCAGATCGCGATCCTGACATCGCGCATCACTACGCTGACTGAGCATTTTAAAACTCACGCAAAAGACAACCATTCGCGCCGCGGCTTGCTTAAGCTTGTTGCTCAGCGCCGTAAGTTGCTGGATTATGTGCGTGGGAAAGACGAAGCGCGTTACCAGTCGCTCCTCGAGCGTTTGGGCATCCGCCGCTAATCTTTGCCTTTATCAGTTTGAAGCGCCCGCTGATCCCGTCAGCGGGCGTTTTTCATTTGATCATTGGATATTTCAGGCGCGATTTCTGTCTATGCTTTTCATATCGCACAATCTGCGCTATGTGGCGCGCATCTGAGACGTGACGCAACGACCCCGGCGCATGGGATGATGAAGGGGGTCGGCGGCAATGGGGCCGCCAATGAAACGGAAGACCCGAGAAGGCTTGGGAGTGCTTCCACACAGGAAATGATGATGTTCAACGAAGTGAAAAAATCGATTCAATGGGGCGAGGAAACCCTCACCCTAGAAACGGGCAAGGTTGCCCGTCAGGCAGATGGCACAGTGATCGCAACGCTCGGGGAAACCAGCGTTATGGCAAATGTGACCTTCGCCAAAGAAGCTAAGCCAGGTCAGGATTTCTTTCCGCTGACTGTGCATTACCAAGAGAAATACTACGCCGCAGGCAAGGTGCCTGGTGGCTTTTTCAAGCGCGAAGCGCGTCCTACCGAAAAAGAGACGCTGACCGCGCGCTTGATCGACCGACCCATTCGCCCCTTGTTCGTTTCGGGCTTCAAGCACGAAGTTCTCGTGATGTGTACGGTTCTCAGCCATGATTTGGTGAATGATCCTGACATCGTTGCGATGATCGCCGCTTCTGCAGCGCTGACCATTTCGGGCGTGCCTTTCATGGGGCCGATTGCAGGCTGCCGCGTTGGCTTTGAGGATGGGGAATACATCCTGAACCCGACCGTTGACGATATGCAGGGTCTGCGCAACAACCCCGACCAGCGTTTGGATTTGGTTGTGGCGGGCACCAAAGACGCCGTGATGATGGTTGAATCCGAGGCCTATGAACTGACCGAGGATGAAATGCTCGGCGCGGTCACATTTGCCCATGAGCAAATGCAGCCCGTGCTTGATCTGATCATTGATCTGGCAGAAGTTGCGGCGAATGAGCCGTTTGATTTCACCCCACCCGATTACAGCGCGCTGTATGAAAAGGTGAAATCCTTGGGTGAAGCGCAGATGCGTGACGCCTATGCGATCCTTGATAAACAAGACCGCGTTGCCGCTGTATCCGCCGCAAAAGAAGCGATCAAAGCGCAGCTTTCCGAAGAAGAATTGGCAGATGAAAACCTTGGTTCGGCACTGAAGAAGCTGGAATCTTCGGTTCTGCGTGGTTCGGTTGTGAAAGACGGCAAGCGGATTGATGGCCGTGCCTTGGATGCGGTTCGTTCGATTGTCAGCGAAACGGGTCTTCTGCCCCGCACGCATGGCTCGGCGCTGTTCACCCGTGGTGAAACTCAGGCCTTGGTTGTGACCACGCTTGGCACAGGCGATGATGAGCAATTCATCGATGCGCTGCATGGCAATTTCAAAGAAAACTTCCTGCTGCATTACAACTTCCCCCCCTATTCTGTGGGCGAGGTTGGGCGTGTTGGCTCAC
Source organism: Roseovarius sp. 10 (assembly GCF_033100315.1). Taxonomy (NCBI): domain Bacteria; kingdom Pseudomonadati; phylum Pseudomonadota; class Alphaproteobacteria; order Rhodobacterales; family Roseobacteraceae; genus Roseovarius; species Roseovarius sp. 10. The sequence continues at coordinate 31,796 of NZ_JAWLVH010000003.1, read as the reverse complement.
CAGGTCGCCGTGAAATCGGCCATGGTAAGCTGGCTTGGCGTGCGTTGCAGGCGGTTCTGCCTGCGCCAACCGATTTCCCTTACACGATCCGCGTGGTTTCTGAGATCACAGAGTCGAACGGGTCTTCCTCAATGGCTTCGGTCTGTGGCGGTTCCTTGTCGATGATGGATGCAGGCGTGCCGTTGAAAGCCCCTGTTGCGGGTGTGGCCATGGGTCTGGTCTTGGAAGAAGATGGCTCCTACGCTATTTTGACCGATATCCTTGGTGATGAAGATCACCTTGGCGACATGGATTTCAAAGTGGCAGGCACTGAAGCGGGGATCACCTCGCTGCAGATGGACATCAAGGTTGCAGGGATCACCCCTGAAATCATGAAAAAGGCGCTTGCGCAGGCGAAAGCAGGGCGGATGCATATTCTTGGCGAAATGTCCAAGGCATTGTCTTCGGCCAATGCGTTCTCGGCACATGCCCCACGCATTGAGACCATGCAAATCCCAACCGACAAGATTCGCGAAGTGATCGGGTCTGGCGGTAAAGTGATCCGCGAGATCGTGGAAACCTCGGGCGCCAAGGTTGATATCAATGATGATGGCATCATCAAGATCGCAAGTGCGAACCAAGACGCCATCAAAGCGGCCTATGATATGATCTATTCCATCGTGGCTGAGCCTGAAGAAGGCAAGGTTTACAAAGGCAAAGTTGTCAAAATCGTTGATTTCGGTGCTTTCGTGAATTTCTTCGGCAAGCGCGATGGTCTCGTTCATGTCAGCCAGATCGAAAACCGCCGTCTGAACCATCCAAGCGATGTTCTTCAGGAGGGCCAAGAGGTCTGGGTGAAGCTCTTGGGCTTTGACGACCGCGGCAAAGTGCGTTTGGCCATGAAAATGGTTGACCAAGAGACTGGCGAAGAACGCAGCGAAGAAGAAGCATCAGCGGAGTAAGCCCCGCCTGAGACTAAGAAAACCCCCGCAGCTTTGGTTGCGGGGGTTTTTACCAAGGCGTCACTGACGCAAATGTTAACCGCCCCAATGCGTGATGTTCTTGTGTCATTAGGGGCAGTTGCGGCATATTTCGGCTAATAAATTGGCCCCATAACGATGGATTTTGCTATGGATCGCAGACAGTTTCTTGCAGGCAGCGCCGCTTTTCTTGCGACCCCAGCCGTGGCACAAGATGCCGTAGGCTTTGACGAGACGATTGAGCGCCCCGAACCACAAGGCCCAAACCCGTGGGGGTTACATCCCCGGCTGATGCCGACACGGATTGTGCATAAGGCTGGCATGGTGCCAGGTCATGTGCATGTCGACCCGATTGCAAAATATCTCTACCACATTCTCGATGATGGCACCGCTATGCGCTACGGCGTGGCTGTTGGCCGTTCGGGCCTGCAATCGCCTGGGCAATATACGATCCGCCGCAAGGTTGAATGGCCGAGTTGGCAACCGACAGCCGCGATGATTGCGCGCGAACCAGATCTTTACGCAGAATTTGCAAGCGGTGTCCCCGGTGGGCCTGAAAACCCATTGGGTGCGCGCGCGCTTTATCTTTATGACGGGGATCGCGATACCTATTTGCGCATTCATGGCACGCCACAGCCTTGGTCAATCGGCACCAGCGCGTCATCGGGCTGCGTGCGTATGGTCAACGCGCATGTCATCGAGCTTTATGAAAAATTGCCGATTGGCACGGTCGTGCATCTGCATAGGCCGAATTACGCCATCACAGGCAACGGCACTGCCGCGTAAAATAAAAAGCCCCCGAGTGTCGGAGGCTTTTTTGATTAGCTTGGCTGTTTCGTGGTGCGCAGGTAAGGCAATTTCACATCAATCTCGCCAAACTTTTCACGCGCTTGATCGTCATTGAGCGAGAGCGCCACGATCACATCTTGGCCATGTTGCCAATTTGCAGGTGTTGCAATTGGCTGCCCGAAGGTGGCTTGCAACGCATCCAGAGCGCGCAAAACTTCGGCAAAATTGCGCCCAACCGACATGGGGTAGGTCATGATCAATTGCACCTTCTTGTCAGGCGAAATGATGAAGACCGAGCGCACGCTTGCACTATCTGCGGCGGTGCGACCATCGGGCAGGTAGGCCTCGGCTGGCAGCATATCAAAGGCTTTGGACACGGTCAGATCAAGGTCTGCAATGATTGGAAATTCGGCCTTGGCGGAAGCAAAGCTTTCAATGTCTGATTTCCATTTGCCATGCTCTTCCACGCTGTCCACGGAAAGGCCAATAACTTTGGTGCCGCGCTTGGCCCATTCTGCGCCAAGCTGAGAGACTGCGCCGAATTCCGTGGTGCAGACGGGTGTGAAATCTTTGGGGTGAGAGAATAAAATGGCCCATTGATCGCCAATCCAGTCATGGAATTTAAAGGTGCCATGATCGGTGGTCAGTTCAAGATTGGGGACAATGTCATTGATACGTAAGCCCATGGGGGAGGTTCCTTTTTTTGCCGTTATCCCCTCGATATAGGAAAGCTAACTCGCGCCTTACAGGCCCAATCTTTAGAATTATTCTAATTATGACATGACAAAGCGCCGCAGGTCCTAGAACGGGTTTTTCGCTCGAAAGGTCATGCCACGCCCGCCATCAGGGTGGCGCAGACGCAGGGTTTCTGCATGCAACATGAGGCGCGGAAAGTCGCGTGCAGGCCCTGTAGCATAGAACGGATCGCCCAAAATTGGATGTCCCAATTCCCGCATATGGATACGCAATTGGTGCGAGCGGCCCGTTTGGGGGAACAGCCGCATCCGTGTGCTTGTCTCGTCATGCCGCAAGACCTTCCATTCCGTCACCGCCGCGCGGCCCGTCTCGTGGCAGACTTTTTGCAAGGGGCGGTTTGGCCAATCCACAATCAGGGGCAGATCAATCACGCCCTCTTTACCGTCAACTTGGCCCCAGACCAAGGCGAGGTAGGATTTCTTCATCATCCGCTTTTCGAATTGCAGCCCCAAATGGCGCTGTGCAGCGGGGGTGCGCGCGAAGACAATCACGCCAGAGGTATCCATATCCAGCCGATGCACCAATAGGGCCTCAGGAAAGGCGGCTTGCAGGCGGGTGATCAGGCAATCCTTCAGATGCTCCCCCTTGCCTGGAACAGATAAAAGACCTGCGGGCTTATTAACGACCAGCAGTTCATGATCCTCATGGATCAATTCAAGGGGCGTGTTTGGGGGGCTGTAGACGAATTCGGTCATGGGAGGCTTAGGGATGATCGCGCGTGATCAAACGCCATGCTGACCAAATCGCGCTGCCAATGAAAAACCCACCCGCAATTATACCAATCTCCGCCATTGCGGGGCCAGATGGCAGGCCACGATACGCGACAGCACCGCCAAGCGCGGCCACACCCACCAAGGAAAAGCAGAGGCGAAACCAAAGCTCGGCACGATCTGGCCCGAATTTGCGCTTTTTGCTCATGAGTTTGGCCCCTCTATCACACATCCATCGTAACCGATGATGATTTCGCCCGAGAACGCATCTGCACAGGCCGCGCGCCAGTGATCGGCTGTGATCTCGGGGTCATCTGCGGGCACAAGGTGGTGCAGGGCCAGACGCGGCACGCCAGCAGCTTGTGCGATTTCGGCAGCATCACGCGCCTCTGTATGGGCGCGCACAATATGCGCTTTGAGTTTTGCCCCATCGCCCGTGGTGCGGGCGACCAAGCGATCCACCCCTGCCTCAAGCATGGCTTCGTGGATCAAGAGATCACATCCACGGGCGAAATCGGCCAAAGGTGGGAAATATGCGGTATCGGCTGAAAAACAGACTGACCAGTCAGGGCTGTCAAAGCGTAGCGCAAAGCAATCAAGAATGGGGGGGTGATCAACCCGCAACGCGCGCACCACTAGGCCATTTGGCAGATTTGCCACGATGCCCTCATCATATTCGGCGATCGTCACCAACCCACGCAAATCGGGGCGGCCCTCATCATCAATGCGTAGGTCAATATCGAAGGCGAGGGACGCAAGGAACCCTTCCCATACTGCGCCAATGCCTTTGGGGCCGTAAACATGGACAGGGGTGGCAAGGCCAGATGTCCAAGCGGTGTGGATCAACCCTCCTAATTCCAAAATATGGTCTGAATGAAGATGGGTGATGAAAATCAGATCAAGCGATTTGAGCGAAAGCCCTGTCTGCACAAGCCCCTTGGACACACCAAGTCCGCAATCCACAACACAGCTGCGCCCTGCAATCTCAAGCAAGCTAGAGGTGGGCATTGGGCCATTGGGGCGAATTGCAGGCCCGCCTTTTACACCCATAAGCACGACTTTGTTGGACATGAGAGCGCCCTTTCGCCTGTTCACGCCCCTGCCTAGCCAAGCAGGGCGTGAATGGAAAGCGGCCAGTTGATCAGATGCGCAGGAATGTTTGCGCGATACGCGGCAACAGGCCTTCAAATTTCAGGCGCGCATCAGTGGCAATCAGACAAATGCAATCTTCGCCCGCCTCAGCCACAGGGGTGTGGTTCATGGTTTCATCACCAATTTCGATGTCACCACGCCCGAAACGGTCGGTTTCATCACGATAGGCCCCTTGAAGCACCAAGGTCATTTCGGTTCCGCGATGTGTGTGGCGGGGCATCGCCTGGCCCGCTGGAATGAACAAAAGCCGCGCGGTGGCGTCCTTGCCTTCGCTGATAATCGCTTGCTTGCAGCCCATTCCAATCGGGCGCCATTTCACATCTGCCAAATCGCACCCAATCATATCGCGCAGCGGGGCAGGGAAAATGCCATCTTCTGGCTGAGTTTGATTTTGCGAGCTGGCCGCGTCTGATGCGGCGTTTTCATTAATAAGGCTCAGGGTTTTGGAAAGGCTGTCCTGTGCAAGGGGGGCCTCGTCCATTTCGTCTAGGATGCAGCCGCCAACCGCATCAAAGGCATGCAGCCTTGCGCGGGCGTCATCACTGAGCGAGACATGAGTGGCGACAACAAGATCGAAAGCCGCAGGCAAACTGCCTGCCGCGTAGCCGATCAAAAAGTCGTCACTGATAAGGTGTTTTACTTCGGTCATTTGGTCGCTTGGCTCATGTTATGACGCAATCTCTCTAGCGCCAACCTAATTCTCGATTTGATCGTGCCAAGGGGCAGGCCAGTTTCTGTTGCAATCTCGCCATGGCTGAGATCCCCAAAATAGGCTTTTTCGATCAAAACTCTTTGTTTCTGAGGTAGTCTTTTAAGGGCTTCGGCCAGTTTGCGGCTCTCTTGTTGGAGGGCAAGAACATCTTCTTGGTCGGGTTCTGCCTCTGGCCCCCATGGTAAATCTTCTGGCTCTGGTCGTGCATATTTGCGCAACAGGTCAATCTTGCGGTTCCGCGCAATGGTGAAAATCCATGTCGCAACCGAGGCCCGTGCGGGATCAAACAGATGTGCTTTGCGCCACAAAGTGGCCATCACATCCTGCATGCATTCTTCCGCCAGCGTCTCATCCGCGCCTGACTTGATCAAAAAGGCCTTAACGCGTGGGGCGAAATGCCGAAACAAAGCAGCGAAGGCCGCTTGATCACGATCTTGCGCAATCGCCATCACTTCGGCGATCCATTCGCAGGACTGCGCCTTGAGGGGGGGAGGGGTCAGCGGTTTTGACATCAGCGGTTCCGCATCAGCGGGGGCTGACTCATGCCGACCTTGCGCGCAATGTGCATCGCGAGGGTTACCTGCCGTCAAATTATGAACATCAAGGTCGAGCATAACACGGTTACGCGCAGGTTACAGGGTTGGATCAAAAAATTATCGTGAGCGCCGTCCCCCCTTCGAACTTTGACGCACGCTTAGAAAAAATTGAGGCAATTTTTAATCCAAGGCGCGACAGGGGGCGTAAACTTGGCTAGACAGAGAAAGAACACTAACAAGGAAAACATCCGTGCCATTTGAAACACCTCCCGCCCCCCCTCGCACTGTGGCCGTCATCGGGGGAGGGATCTCAGGGATGGGGGCCGCTTATTACCTTGCGCCAAATGCCAAGGTAACCTTGTTTGAAGCGGAGCATCGCCTTGGGGGGCACGCGCGCACAGTGGTTGCAGGCCGCCACCGCGATCAGCCTGTTGATACGGGGTTCATCGTATTCAACTACGTCAACTATCCCAATTTGGTGCGTCTGTTCGAAGAGCTGCAGGTTCCTGTTGTCGAGAGTGACATGAGTTTTGCGGCCTCAATCGGGGGCGGGGCGATTGAATATGGCCTGCATTCGCTCAAGGCGCTTTTCGCGCAACGCAAAAACCTCATGCGGCCGCAATATCTGCGCATGTTGGCCGACATCATGCGCTTTAACGCGCAGGCGGCCAGTTTGGCCAATGACAGCTCACAAACCTTGGGCGAGTTCATGGATGAGTTGGGTATGGGCGCGTGGTTTCGCGATTACTATCTGACCCCAATTTCTGGCGCGATTTGGTCGACCCCGAAAGAGGAGATCATGGATTTCCCCGCCCAGGCCCTTGTGCGGTTTTTCCAAAACCACAACTTGCTGCAGGCGTCAGGCCAACACCAATGGTGGACTGTGCATGGCGGTTCTATTGAATATGTCACGCGGCTTGAGCGCGCGTTGAGCGAGCGCGGGGTGACCATCGTCACCAATGCAGGTGTGGACAAGGTCAAGCGCGTGGCGGGCGGTGTTGAGCTCCGCCGCGATGGCCAATGGCAGCGCTTTGACGAGGTGGTATTTGCAACACATTCTGATGACAGTTTGGCGCTCTTGGCCGATCCGACCACGCAAGAACAAGCCGCCCTTGGCGCAGTCCGCTATCAGCCCAATGAAATGGTGTTGCACGCAGATCGCCGCGCGATGCCATTACGCGAAGTCACATGGGCAAGTTGGAATTACACCGAGCGTGCAGGCCATAGCGGTGGCCCAATTGATCTGACCTATTGGATGAACCGCCTGCAACCTATCCCAAAATCTGACCCGCTGTTTGTGACATTGAACAGCCGCGGTGAAATTGCAGATGATTTGATCTATGACACAGCAACCTTCCGTCATCCCGTTTATGATTTGGCCGCACTAGCTGCGCAAGGCACAGTGCGGGCCATGAATGGCACCGGAAACACTTGGTTCTGCGGGGCGTGGATGAAAAATGGGTTCCACGAGGACGGGTTGGCCAGTGCGATTGATGTGGTCAATGCCATGGCCGAACGGGATCGCATGGTCGCGGCGGCCTGACGGGAGAAAGCAGTGTCATCATCGGTGGATTATATCGCAGGCGAAACGTTTCATGGCCGCAGGGGCGCTGTGGAAAATGCGTTTCGATATTCCATTGATTACGTGATGCTTGATGCAGAGGCGGATGATCTGATTGCCCCCGCATTGTTTGGCCGGAACAAGGGAAATCTTGCATCCCTACGGGATCTTGACCATGGCGGTGCGCCCAAAAACGGAGCGGGGGCCAGTTGGGCGCGCGCTGTTTTGGACGCGCATGGATTGGCCGAGCAGACCCAAGGGCAACTGATGCTTTTGGCGCAACCGCGTCTCTTGGGTCATGTGTTCAACCCTGTCAGTTTTTGGTTGGCCTATGATACCCAAGCGCGCCTGCGCGTTGTTATTGCCGAAGTTTCTAATACTTTCGGTGATCGGCATTCCTATCTTTGCCATCGCGAAGATCTCGAGGAAATCACCCGTCACGATATTCTGCGCGCGAAAAAGATCTTCCACGTCTCGCCCTTCCAAGAAATTGAGGGCGGTTATGAATTCCGCTTTGATATTCGTGCGGATCGGGTGGGGATTTTCATTGATTATGCCACGGGGAATGAGGGGCTTTATGCCACGCTGACCGGCGCGCGCCGTCCGTTGCGCAATGGCGATATCTTGCGCGCCTTATGGCGGCGGCCTTTTGGGTCGCGCAGGGTTTTGGGCCTGATCCATTGGCAGGCGCTGAAATTATGGATCAAGGGCGCGCCCTATCGTCCGCGCCCTGAGCCGCCCGAACGCGAGGTGTCTTGATGGTTGAGCGCAGCGCGCCCTTGGCGGGCTACGCAGTTTTTGCCGCCATGCTGTCGAGCGCGGGCCTGCCCATTTATATCCATGCTCCTAAATTCTATGTCGATGAATATGGCTTGGGCCTTGCGGCGCTGGGGGGCATCCTTTTCGGCTTGCGGTTATTTGATGTGGTGCAAGACCCCGCTTTGGGATGGTTGGCACGCACCACCCGCGCCTATCGGGGGGGCATGGTGGCTGGCGCTGTGACGATCCTTGCCGCCTCCATGTATGGCCTCTTTGCCATTGCGCCCCCGATTGCCCCGATGTGGTGGTTTGCGCTGACCTTAATCGGATTGTTCTCGTCTTTCTCCTTCCTCACGATCTGCTTTTACGCCGAGGGTGTGCAAACCGCCGAGCGGCTTGGAAAAGATGGTCATTTGCGCCTTGCCACATGGCGCGAAACGGGGGGGTTGTTGGGGGTATGCTTGGCGTCAGTTGCCCCGATTGCATTGGCAAGCTTCTTGCCCAACCCGTTTACGGGTTTTGCGATTGGCTTTGCGGGTCTTTGCGCCCTTGCCTATGTGTTGATGCGCCCTGACTGGGGGCAGGGGGCGGCGACACCGCCAACCGCCTTTGGCACAATCTTGCGCGATCAGACGGCGCGGCGTTTGTTGGGCATTGCTTTGATCAATGCCGCCCAGTCGCGGTGACCTCCACCCTTTTCCTGTTCTACGGTGAAGGGGTGTTGCAGGCTCTTGGATGGGAGGGGCCGCGTTTGTTGTTGTTCTTCCTCGCTGCCGCGCTTTCCGCCCCATTTTGGACACGGGCCGCCACGCGCTTCGGGGCCAAGCCTATATTGTTGTTTGGCATGGCTTTGTCGATTTTAGCCTTCGCCTTCACCCTCGCTTTGGGGGCGGGCGATGTGGTCGCTTTTGCTTTGATTTGTTTGGCTTCGGGCATGGCGCTTGGGGCAGATTTGACGATCCTACCTGCCATTTTCTCGCGTCATTTGTCCAAAATCGCACCTGAGGCGGGCGCAGCCTTCGGATTGTGGTCTTTCGCGACCAAATTCACCTTGGCCTTCGCCGCCGTTACCCTATTGCCCCTGTTGCAGGCCGCAGGGTTTGAGGCGGGCGCGACCAATCCCGAAGCGGCATTGTCGCGCTTGGTGCTGCTCTATGCGGCGGTTCCCTGCGCGCTCAAGCTGCTTGCGATCACGATTCTGAGCATCACACCTTTGCCACAAGAACGCGCGCGCTAGGTTTACCTTCGCGAGAGAGATGGGGATTTTATGCGAGATTTTGCAGGAAAGACATATTGGCTTGTCGGCGCATCCGAAGGGTTGGGTGCAGCCTTGGCTGAGAAATTATCTGGCGCGGGCGCGGAGGTGATCTTATCCGCCCGATCTGAGGCGCGGCTTGACGAGGTTGCTACACGCCTAAACGGCCCATCTCGGGTTGTGCCGATGGATGTCAGTGATGCGAAAAGCGTGGCTAAAGCCGCTAGGGATGTCGGCGATATAGATGGGATAGTCTATCTTGCAGGCGTTTATTGGCCGATGCATGCCAGCGCTTGGGATAGTGACCAAGTCTTGGCGATGATGGATATCAATGTCATGGGTGCGGCGCGCGTCTTGGGCCATGTCGTGCCGCAATTCGTGGCAAAGGATGCAGGTCATATCGTCATCACGGGCAGTCTATCGGGCTTTCGTGGCCTTCCTTCGGCCACGGGCTATGGCGCATCGAAGGCAGCGGTGATGCATATGGCGGAATCCCTGCGTGTGGATATGCGGCGCAGCAATGTTGCAGTGCAACTGGTCAACCCTGGTTTCATCCGCACAAGGCTGACCGATAAGAACAATTTTGCCATGCCGTTCATCATGGACGCCGCACCTGCGGCAGATATTTTCTTGCGCCATATGCGGCGCAAGAAATTCAGTTGCAGTTTTCCATGGGGCTTTGGGGCGTTTTTCAGGGTCAGTCAGTTCTTCCCCGATTGGCTTTATTACCGCATTTTCTAGGCGAGATGGTCGACCACAGACAGGCTTTGGGCAAGGGTTCCCACAACCTCCATCCAGTCGCGGACAAGCCCGATATCATGCGGCGCAGCGGATACGCCCGCAGGCACGGCCCCTGTGATTGCCGCTTTGACGGCCAGTGCGACAGGGGTTGAGACAAGCCGCGCCATCGCTGTGCCGCGCGCATCGCCCCATGCATCCATCACATAGGTTTTGTGCCACCGTGCAGTTCCCGCGACCTCAGCCTTGAGAGAGACGCATAAAACAACGCGGTCTGGCTCATCTGCCTCATAGGAATTTTCGCGCCAGAATTGGTCAGACATCTCGCGCAGCCGCGCATCGCCCGCCGCCCCCTCGAGGGTTTCGATTTCGCGGAACACGGGCGCCCATGCCTTAGACCACCCATCAAGTCGCAAAGTGCCGCGCACAAAGCGCTGCACATTCCAATCGGCTTCAAACCCGTATTCGGCCATGAAAGGCAGGCTATCGCGGTTTGGATAGACCTCAAATTCCTCTGGCGTTTCAAGGGGTGCGGTGTAGTGCGAAATCGCATCCCAAGGCCGCGAGACGTTCAATTCTTTGCCATCGGCAATGGAACGCGAAGGCGACCGCAGTGCCTTGAGAACGCCAAGCGGCGACCAGCTGAATTTGTAGCGAAACGGGTTCGGGATTTTGGGAATCCCGCCGCAATAAGAGATGAAATCATGCGCATTTTGCGGATCAAAAGCAGCACTGTTGCGATAGTCATGCATAAGGGCATGGGCCATCAAATGGTCAATGCCCGGGTCAAGGCCCACTTCATTGATCACGCGAACCCCAGCCTTGCGTGCCGCCTCATCCAATGCGCGCATCTCAGGTGCGATATAGGAGGAGGAGACAAAATGTGCCCCTGCCGCAATCGCCATTGTGGCCAGCGGCACATGCATATCGGCAGGCAGCATTGAGATTACCACATCGCCCTTTTTCGTGGCTTCGGCGAGGGCTGCCATATCAAACGCGCGGATGTCTTTTGCGATATCCCCCACAGCGGCCTTAGCTTTGTCGACACTGCGGTTCCACACGACCACATCGCCTTCGGTTTCAATCAGATGGCGCAGGCCTGGAATGGAGGACAGACCTGTTCCACACCAATGAATTGTCATGATCTAAACTCCCTTAAACTTGTGCGATATGGTGGTCAAAGCGGGCCTTGGCGCGGCCCCACACGCCTTGGGTTAAATCCCCTAACCCGTGCAAAGATGGCAAAAGCTGCGCGGCGTAATCTTCCGAACTTTCTAGCGGCAAGAGAGAGGGTAGATTGTCAATCGCCATGACATCCAATGGTGGCGCATCATGCACCCGCAACGCAGGTTTCCCCCATGTGGTGACATGATCATAGACCTTGATTGGCGAGAAATCGGAACTTGGATCGCAGGCAATATCCCCAATGACGCGCAATGCGCGCGGGGCCTCTTTGGCGCTTTGAGGCACAAATACGGGCACAGAAGGATCCGCGAGAATGCAATTGAGGAACATTTCATGATCCAGAATTTCTGGGAATGGCCCGCCTGATGCCGTTTCTGCCATGTCCCAAGCAGCCACTGGAATACCAAGTGCCGCGCAAAGATCGCGCGCGCCTGTCCCGACCCGCCCCAAGGCACCGATGATGATGGCGCGGGGCAGATCAATTGCTGTCATCTCACGCTGCAATTCGGCAATCAAAGCGTCTTTGTTGGGATAGCCTTGGATCGGCCCCATGACGTTGGGTTGTGCAATAAGCGCCTTCAGCGACACTGCCGCGCCCGCGAACCCCGCCCAATATCCAAAGGCGGCTACACGGCGGCCATTTTCATCGACCAGATATTCCAAATCGTAAAGCGTGCCGCCGCCCGCCTTGAATCGTTTCAACAACCTTTGTCCTGCAGGTTGGCCCTTATAGGCATGTCCGAACATGATGTGACGATGGTGCAGGGGTTGATCGGTTTCTGGCAATTCTTTGAGGCCGAAGATGATCGCATCTTGGGGGGCATCCGCCCACGAGGCAAAGGGTGCGGTTGCACAGCCTGCTTTGATATATCCCTCCAAAGGGATCACGCGCGCAGGGCTTTCTTCAACCGTAATTTTCATGCCTTTGGCGATCAGTGCGGCAGCGCCTTCTGGGGTTAGTCCCACCCGCTCCTCGCTTTCGCGTTCTTCGGCGCGCAGCCAGATATGTGTCATGCCCTCTTCCTTCCAAATGCGGATCTGTCTTTAGGCGAGCCAGCTTTTTGCGGCAACCGCGCTTTTGGCACAAAAGCGCATATGCGCGGGCGAGTTGCAAGACGGCGCAGCATCGTATCTGCGGCGGTCTTATTGTGTTTTTTATGCCTCTTTTTAGGGAATTGTGAGGCCGTTTGCTGTGCCGTGTCGCAGAAAACTTGCCCCATTTTGATGCGGGCCGCAAATTTGCGACAAGATGGGTTTCTTGGGGTTTTATGAAAAATGAAGATGCGGCACATAGTGATGCTTGGGGCTTTTGGCCTTTGTCCGATCATGGCCACGGCCCAACCTGCGGGCGAGATGGAGGCGGCGCGCGAGATATTGTTAGAACTGCAAAGCCGATCTTTCGCGGAGAATCGAGAATATTGCGGCTATATTGGCCTGATGCCCGATGGCACCTATATGGCGACCGAGGTGACACGGGGGACATCGGATTCCTGTCTGTCGCGTGGGGATGAAAGCCGCTTTGTCGAGGTTACGGCATCCTTCCACACCCATGCAGGCTATGACCCTGATGCCGATAGTGAGGTGCCGTCCGTTGAGGATCTCGCGGGCGACATAGACGAAGGCGTTAATGGATATGTCGCCACACCGGGTGGGCGGCTATGGTTCAATGACGGAGAGGATGGGGTTGCCTATCTGATCTGTGGGCCGAATTGCATGGGCCAAGATCCGCGTTATCGTGAGGATGTCTCAGATCAAATCCAAGACAGCTATAGTTTGGACGAATTAGAAGATCGCCAATCTGGTTGGTAGGCGCAAAGAAAAAAGCCGCCCCAAAAGAGGGCGGCGTTTTTCATTAGATCATAAGCTCTTGCGCTTGGCTTAGCCCTGACGGGCTTTGAAGCGGCGCTGCGTCTTGTTGATCACATAGACGCGGCCCTTGCGGCGCACGACGCGGCAATCGCGGTGACGCTGCTTGAGCGAACGGAGCGAATTCTTGACCTTCATGGGTCTTCTCCTTCTCGCGGCGCGGCGGTGCGCCTTTGTTCGTTTGGCACGGGATTGTGCCGATGGTGGGCGGTATAGGGATCGAACCAGTGACCCCTACGATGTCAACGTAGTGCTCTACCGCTGAGCTAACCGCCCGATGTCGTTACGGATCGCACCGCTTTTTCCACGCGGCCTTAAGGTAAAGCCAAATGAAACAGAAAAACGGACGTCACGAGCCAAGCCCGTTCCGCAGTAGCGCAGTCTTTAAAAGGAATCGCGGGGCGGTTCAAGGGCTTTTGGTATTTTCCAGAACTGGGCTATATCCAACACATGAGAAACGCACAAAATAGCAGTCCCGCCTATGATTTGACCTTGCCAGAGGTGCATCTGGCCCCTGTTGTTGTGGCTTCGCCGCATTCTGGTGATGTCTATCCCGCAGAGTTTCTGGGCGCGATTGATATTGATCCCCACCAAATCCGCAGTTCCGAAGATGCGTTTGTGCATCTTTTGGCGGAACGCACTGCTGAATTTGGGGTTCCGTTTTTAAAGGCTCGATTCCCGCGTGCCTATGTTGATCTCAATCGCAATGCGGATGAATTGGATCCCGCTGTCATCTTCGGGGTGGCGCGGGGGGCGGCATCGCCACGCATTGCGGCAGGGCTTGGGGTGATTCCGCGCGTGGTGGCCAATGGGCGAAGTATTTATCGCGGCAAGATCACCCGCGCTGAGGCTGAGGCGCGTCTGGCCCGTGTTTGGTATCCCTATCACGCCTGTCTGAGTGATTTGATGGCTGCTGCGCGCGCGCAATTTGGCCGCGCCATTTTGCTGGATATGCATTCCATGCCCCATGACGCCTTGGGCGCAGCTTTGGTGGGCAGCAAAACTAAGCGCCCCGATCTCATTCTGGGGGATCGGTTTGGTGGTGCCGCAGATCGTGAGATTGTTGATCTTGTCCATGCCGCATTTGAAGAGCAAGGGTTCACTGTGGCGCGCAACACGCCCTTTGCAGGGGCGTATATTGCCCAAGCCTATGGCAAGCCGAACCGCGGGCTTCATGCTGTGCAAATCGAAATTGACCGCGCTCTTTATATGGATGAGGCTGCGATTGCCCAAAATGAAGGGTTCGAAGATACCCGTCTGCGGGTCACAGCGGCTTTGGCTCAGGTCATTAAGGCCTTTAAGGAAACTGACGCGCAGCCCCTCGCCGCTGAGTGATCATCGCAGCGCGCGGCCCTTTACGATCGCTTGATCGCCAAATTTTTTGCGAATTTCATCCGAGGCGCGTTCCGCTTGGAGGCGTTTGGCCTCTTGTGGGTCAAGCAGATTGCCTGCGCGATCCCCCTGAGCTTCGGGGATCAAATCCCCCAGCCCCAAACCGATCAGTCGAAAGGGCGCAAATTTCAGATTAGCCGCAAGCAATTGCGCGGCTTGCGCATAAATGCGGTCTGCCATTTGCGTGCCATCGGGCAGAGCGGTCTGGCGGGTCAGCGTTTTGAAATCATGGGTTTTCAATTTCAACACCACAACACGCCCTGCAAGCCCCTGCGCTTTTGCCCGTGCCGATAGCTTTTCTGCCAGACGCCAGATATGTCCATCGAGCAAATCAGGATCACGGAGATCATTGGGAAAGGTGGTTTCGTTTGAGATTGATTTCACCTCGCGCGTAGCCGAGATTTTGCGGTTGTCCCGTCCGAAAGACAAATCATGCAGTCGCGCGCCCCATGCGCCGAAACGCGCGATCAATTCATCTTTGGGCCAACGGCGCAGATCACCGATTTTGTGAATGCCTGCCGCCTGCAAATTCGCCTGTGCGGCTGCGCCAATTCCCCACAGCATCGACACGGGCTTTTGAGTCAGGAAATCTTGTGTTTCCGCTTGGCCAATCACCGCAAAGCCCTGTGGCTTGTCGAGGTCAGAGGCGATTTTGGCCAGAAATTTATTATGGCTGAGGCCAATCGACCCCGTCAGCCCCAATTCGGTTTTCATTCGTTTGACCAAGCGCGCCAACATCACAGCGGGCGGGTGACCATGTAATTTGCCCGTGCCCGAGAGATCTAAAAAGGCCTCGTCAAGCGATAACGGCTCAATCGCGGGGGTCAGTTCGTTCATCAATGCGCGAATTTCGCGCGAGACTGCCGCGTAATGCGACATCCGCCCCCGCAGCACCACCGCGTCAGGGCAAAGTTTAAGAGCCTGAAACATCGGCATGGCAGAGCGCACGCCACGGATGCGGGCAATATAACAGGCAGTCGAGACGACACCACGCCGCCCGCCACCGATGATGAGGGGTTTATCCGCAAGATCGGGATTGTCCCGTTTTTCCACCGAAGCGTAAAATGCGTCACAATCCATATGCGCGATGGATAGATCGAACAGTTCAGGATGAGAGATCACATTTGGCCGCCCGCAGTCGGGGCAGCGGCTGCCTGCCTCAAACTCGCTCAGACAATCGCGGCAGAGGGCGGGCATGGGCGGCGCCCTTAGCCAATCTCCGCCAACACGGCGCGGGCGGCTGCAGCGGGGTCGGCGGCTTGCCAGATTGGGCGCCCCACCACGATGTGATCGGCCCCGTCAGAGATGGCTTGGGCTGGTGTGGCAACGCGCTTTTGGTCGCCAAGCGCGCTGCCTGCGGGGCGCACACCTGGGGTGACGATGAGGCGTCCTGCGGCCTCGGGCAGGGCGCGGATCATTGCGGCCTCCTGTGGTGAGGCGATAACCCCATCTGCGCCCGCTTCAAAGGCACGCGCAGCGCGGGTTGTGACTAGATCGGGAATGTCGCCTGCGGTGATCAGGCTTGCGTCTAAATCCGCGCGATCCAATGAGGTGAGGATGGTCACAGCCAGAATCTTGGTCTTGTGTCCAGAAGCCCCTTCTTTTGCCGCGCGCACGACATGGGGATCACCATGCACAGTCAGAAAATCGAGGTCGAATTGGGCAAGCCCGCGCACCGCCGCTTCGACTGTTGCGCCGATATCGAATAGCTTCATGTCGAGGAAGATGCGCTTGCCGTGTTCGTCTTTCAGCTCTTGCGCCAAGGCAAGCCCGCCGCCCGTCAGCATCCCCAAGCCGATTTTGTAAAAGCTGACTGCATTGCCAAGTTTGGCGGCCAATTCTAAACCCGCCACCGCATGTGGCACATCAAGGGCAACAATCAAGCGGTCAGATGCAGCGGTCATTGGACGTCCTTATTCATGGGTTGGGCTTCCGTCCCGTGGTAGCGATGCTTGGCCCGTGGGTCAATTGCCCGACCAAGGCAGCATTGACGCGCCCTTCTGCAACCTTCATTCTCAGAATAGCTAAACTGGACGGAACGTCAGATCATGAAATTGTCGATTGAAGTGTCGCGTGACGATGCAAAGCCCGAACAGGGCCCTGCGCGTGTGGGGTGGTTTTTGACCGAAGAAAAAGGCGCAGTGCTTTTTGATGCGCCCGAACGCGTGGCCTCTCGCGGGGCCAGCCGTGCGCATGCGAAATCAGCAGCGCGATGCCCTGCCGTGGTTCAGATGGAAAGCCGCTACTTTATGGTGCGCTGCCCCTATGATCTGCATTTAGGATTTGGGCGTGACAAAGATGGGAAGGCCGTCTTGATCAATCGCGCAGGCACGAGCAGCACAATCCGTGGCAATAAGATTGCCCAAGTGGTGACCTTGGTGTCCGAGGCGGAATGGCGCTATGCTGATCGCCCGACCATTCAGCTTGCACTGCCCTATTGCTTCATTGCGGATGAGCCCATCTATCTGACCCAACTGGCCGCTTTTGCCCATTACCGCACAGACCCCCTTCCGGGCACGATTTTTGGGGGGCGGTTTCCGCTGCATATTTGGCCGCGTCCGCTGATGTGGGCGTTCGAATGGCACCAAACGGGGAAAGATTTGGTGCTGAGGCGGGGGGAGCCTTTATTTTATGTCCAGTTTGAAACCCATGACCCCGCCCGTGCAGTTCAATTGGTTGAGGCGGCCCGCACAGCGGAATTGATGGGGTATATGAATGAGCTGGCCGCGGTGACGAATTACGTCAACCAAACATTCTCGCTCTTTGAGGCGGCGGAGCGATTGCGGCCCGCAAAACTTTTGTCAGAACGCATTCGTGATTGAGCCTTAACCCTTGAACAAGGCGCGCTGACCTCCCAAGTTTAAAGAGAAGGCCCGAAAGATGCATCATGCCGCAAAGCGGGTGGTGCGAGACGGGTGCTTAGATGAAGGAGACAGACGATGAACTTTGAAAAGTTCACAGACCGTGCGCGCGGGTTCATTCAGGCCGCTCAAACAGTGGCGCAGCGCGAAGATCACCAAAAATTGGCACCAGAGCATATGCTCAAAGCCCTGCTTGACGATGAGCAGGGTATGGCAGGCAATCTGATCACCAAGGCAGGGGGCGATGCGCGCGAGGTGCGCGCTGCTAATGATGCCGCCATGGTCAAATTACCCAAAGTCACAGGGGATGCGGGGCAGGTCTATATAGACAGCCAAACCGTAAAGGTTTTGGACGAAGCCGAAAAGCTTGCCACCAAAGCGGGCGATAGTTTCGTGCCTGTCGAGCGGATTTTGACCGCGTTGGCCCTTGTGAAATCGCCAGCGAAATCTGCGCTTGAGGCGGGCGGGGTCAATGCTCAATCCCTGAACGCTGCAATCAATGACATCCGTCAGGGTCGCACGGCTGATACGGCCTCGGCTGAAGATGGCTATGAGGCTCTCAAGAAATATGCGCGAGATCTGACGCAGGCTGCGCGGGACGGGAAGATTGACCCGATCATTGGGCGCGATGAGGAAATCCGCCGCGCGATGCAGGTTCTCAGCCGCCGCACCAAAAATAACCCCGTTCTGATTGGGGAGCCGGGTGTCGGGAAAACCGCGATTGCCGAAGGTCTTGCCTTGCGCATCATCAATGGTGACGTTCCCGAAAGCCTGCGCGACAAGCGTTTGATGGCTTTGGATATGGGCGCGCTGATTGCGGGTGCGAAATATCGCGGTGAATTCGAGGAACGGCTGAAGGCGATTTTGAAAGAAATCGAGGCTGCATCTGGTGAAATCATCCTCTTTATTGACGAGATGCACGTTCTGGTCGGGGCGGGCAAATCTGATGGTGCCATGGATGCGGCCAATCTGATCAAGCCTGCGCTTGCCCGTGGCGAGCTTCATTGCGTGGGTGCAACCACGCTCGATGAATATCGCAAATATGTTGAGAAAGATGCCGCTCTTGCGCGGCGGTTCCAACCTTTGATGGTCGAAGAACCTGGGGTGGAAGATACAATCTCTATCCTGCGCGGGATCAAAGAGAAGTATGAACTTCACCACGGGGTGCGGATCTCGGATGCGGCGCTTGTGTCCGCGGCTACCTTGTCGAACCGCTATATCACGGATCGATTCTTGCCCGATAAGGCGATTGACCTTGTTGATGAGGCTGCAAGCCGTTTGCGGATGGAGGTCGACAGTAAGCCCGAAGAATTAGACGCGCTTGATCGTCAAATCCTGCAAATGCAGATCGAAGCTGAGGCGCTCAAGAAAGAAGAAGACAGCGCCAGCCGTGAACGGTTGGAAAAGCTTGAGAAAGAATTGGCCAATTTGCAGGAGCAATCTGCGCAAATGACGGCACAGTGGCAGGGCGAGCGCGACAAGCTTGATGCAGCGCGCAAGCTGAAAGAGGCGCTTGATCAAGCGCGGGCTGAATTGGATCAGGCCAAACGGCGGGGCGATTTAGGTCGTGCAGGCGAATTGTCCTATGGGGTGATCCCTGATCTCGAGCGGCAATTGGCCGAGGCTGAGAATGCCGAAGAAGATGTCATGGTCGAAGAGGCTGTGCGCCCCGAGCAAATTGCCGCTGTGGTCGAGCGTTGGACGGGGATCCCCATGTCCAAAATGTTGGAAGGGGAGCGAGAAAAGCTTTTGCGGATGGAGGAGGAGCTTGGCCGCCGCGTCATCGGCCAGCGCGAGGCGGTTTCTGCCGTCAGTCGTGCGGTGCGCCGCGCGCGGGCAGGGCTTCAGGATGAAAATCGCCCGCTTGGGTCATTCCTATTCCTTGGGCCAACGGGTGTAGGGAAAACCGAATTGACCAAAGCCTTGGCTGAATATCTCTTTGACGATGATCAGGCCATGGTGCGGATTGATATGTCCGAATTCATGGAGAAACACGCGGTTGCCCGTTTGATCGGCGCGCCTCCGGGCTATGTCGGATATGACGAAGGCGGCGTTCTGACCGAAGCCGTGCGGCGCAGACCTTATCAGGTGATCCTCTTTGATGAGGTCGAAAAAGCACATCCCGAGGTGTTCAATGTCCTGTTGCAGGTCTTGGATGATGGCATCCTGACTGATGGCCAAGGGCGGCGCGTTGACTTCAAACAAACCTTGATTGTGTTGACGTCAAATTTGGGGGCGCAAGCGCTCAGTCAGTTGCCAGATGGTGGGGACATTGCAGGCGCCAAGCGCGATGTGATGGATGCGGTGCGGGCGCATTTCCGCCCCGAGTTCTTAAACCGCCTAGACGATATGATTGTGTTTGATCGTTTGGGCCGCGCCGATATGGGTGGGATTGTTGAAATCCAGCTTGGGCTTTTGGCGAAACGCCTCGCTGCGCGTAAAATAACCGTTGATCTGGATGATGCGGCCAAGGATTGGTTGGCCTCCGAAGGATATGATCCTGTCTTCGGGGCGCGGCCCTTGAAGCGGGTCATCCAACGCAGCCTGCAAGACCCGTTGGCAGAGATGATCTTGGCCGGTGAGGTCAAGGATGGCGCGCGGGTTGTTGTCAGTGCAGGTGCGGATGGCCTGATCATCGGTGACAGGGTGGCGGCCACAAATCGCCCCAAACCTGATGATGCCGTGGTGCATTAAGATCGAAAAAGGCCCCGCATCTTGCGGGGCCTTCTTTATGCGCAATCCGTGTTGCGGATTACATCGGAGGCATGATCACCTTGTCGATGACATGGATCACGCCGTTTGACGCTTCGATATCGGCGGTGACGACATTGGCGTCATTGACCATCACACCATTGTCGAGGTCGATGGTGATATCTGCGCCCTGAACGGTTGCGGCAGTCATGTCATCAGAAAGATCCCCAGACATCACCGCGCCTGCGATGACGTGATAGGTCAGGATCGCGACAAGCTGATCACGGTTTTCTGGCAAGAGCAGGGTTTCAACTGTGCCCTCGGGCAAGGCGGCAAACGCCTCGTCTGTTGGTGCGAACACGGTGAGAGGGCCTTCGCCTTTCAGCGTCTCAACCAGACCTGCGGCTTCGGCAGCAGCCAGAAGCGTGGTAAAGCTGCCTGCGGCTGCGGCCGTGTCAACGATATCCTTCGAGTGACCCATCGCAAAAGCCGAAGTGGCAAAAGCTGCGGTTGTGGCAAGTGCAAGTGCAGTGCGTTTGAACATGGTTAGCCTCGTAATCAATATGGGGTTAAAGTTCAGGTTGCCGTCTCGCTGCGAAATGGATGCAAAAATAGAGATAACAATAGTGCAGATGTGAATGCGCGTGACTTGACGCGCGGCGTATCGCGCCTAAGCGCGGGGCATTTTGATCTTCCAATAAATTTGATGTGATTGCGTGTGAGCCTATGTGAATGAAACTGCGATCACGCGTTGCAAACAGTTTCGTGAGATCGTGCAACAAGGCTTGGGAAATGGCGCATCCGCGTCCATGTTCGTCGCAAAACGTGACGACAGAAAGGGTAAGCTGATGGCAAGACGTTGGACAAATGATCTGAGCATTGCAGATGCCACGCCTTATGCGGCCTATATCAACCGCCGCCAAATCATGGCGGGTGCGGCAGGTTTGATTGGTGCAACCGCCCTTGGTCTTGGTCGGGCAAACGCGCAGGAGCTTGTCCCGAATTCTTGGGAAGAGATTACCTCTTATAACAACTACTACGAATTCGGCACGGGCAAAGAGGATCCTGCCAATAATGCAGGCAGCCTGACAACTTCGCCTTGGACGATTGAGGTGGATGGGTTGGTGGACAACCCTGGAACCTATGATCTGGCCGAGCTGATTGATGGTCTTGAGGTTGAAGAACGCATCTATCGCTTTCGCTGTGTCGAGGCGTGGTCGATGGTCATTCCATGGAATGGGATTGAACTTGCAGATATTCTGACACGGGTCGGTGTTCAGGAGGGCGCAAATTATGTGGCGTTTGAAACTGTCATGCGACCAGACGAGATGCCTGGCCTGCGCTACCCTGTTTTGGATTGGCCGTATCGCGAGGGTTTGCGCCTAGACGAGGCGATGCATCCGCTGACGATTATGGCCACGGGGATTTATGGCCGCCCTATCCCCAATCAGAACGGCGCGCCGATCCGTTTGGTGGTGCCATGGAAATATGGCTTCAAGTCGATCAAGTCGATTAGTCGGATCACCTTGACCCGCGATGAGCCGTTCGCCAGCTGGAATCGCGCCAATCCGCGTGAATATGGCTTCTATTCTAATGTGAACCCTGAGGTGGATCACCCGCGCTGGAGCCAAGCCACCGAACGGCGCGTGGGCGCAGGGTTGTTTGCAGGGCGGCAGCCAACACTGATGTTCAACGGATATGAGACCGAGGTGGCATCCCTTTACGAGGGAATGGATTTGGCGGCCTATTATTAAGATGCGCTTGCTTGATCTTAGTCGCGCCAATGGCGCGCTGCGGCGCGTCCCCACAGCAGCTATATATATAGTGAGCGCGTTGTGGGCGGCGTGGTTATTTTATCTGGCCGCAACGGGCGG
>NZ_JAWLVH010000003.1:0-5000 GCF_033100315.1 Roseovarius sp. 10 | reverse complement strand
GCTCTGCGAAGTCGCAAGACGACGTATAGGGTCTGACGCCTGCCCGGTGCCTGAAGGTTAAAAGGAGGGGTGCAAGCTCCGAATTGAAGCCCAGGTAAACGGCGGCCGTAACTATAACGGTCCTAAGGTAGCGAAATTCCTTGTCGGGTAAGTTCCGACCTGCACGAATGGCGTAACGACTTCCCCGCTGTCTCCAACATCGACTCAGCGAAATTGAATTGCCTGTCAAGATGCAGGCTTCCCGCGGTTAGACGGAAAGACCCCGTGCACCTTTACTACAACTTCAGATTGGCATCAGGCCAAGCATGTGCAGGATAGGTGGTAGACTTTGAAGCAGGGACGCCAGTTCCTGTGGAGTCATCCTTGAGATACCACCCTTGCTTTGCTTGATGTCTAACCGCGGCCCGTTATCCGGGTCCGGGACCCTCTGTGGTGGGTAGTTTGACTGGGGCGGTCGCCTCCTAAAGAGTAACGGAGGCGCGCGATGGTTGGCTCAGAGCGGTCGGAAATCGCTCGTTGAGTGCAATGGCAGAAGCCAGCCTGACTGCAAGACTGACAAGTCGAGCAGAGTCGAAAGACGGTCATAGTGATCCGGTGGTCCCAAGTGGGAGGGCCATCGCTCAACGGATAAAAGGTACGCCGGGGATAACAGGCTGATGATGCCCAAGAGTCCATATCGACGGCATCGTTTGGCACCTCGATGTCGGCTCATCTCATCCTGGGGCTGGAGCAGGTCCCAAGGGTATGGCTGTTCGCCATTTAAAGAGGTACGTGAGCTGGGTTTAGAACGTCGTGAGACAGTTCGGTCCCTATCTGCCGTGGGTGTAGGATACTTGAGAGGAGTTGCCCCTAGTACGAGAGGACCGGGGTGAACGATCCACTGGTGGACCTGTTGTTGCGCCAGCAGCAGTGCAGGGTAGCTATGATCGGACAGGATAACCGCTGAAGGCATCTAAGCGGGAAGCCCCCCTCAAAACAAGGTATCCCTGAGGGCCGTGGAAGACCACCACGTCGATAGGCCAGAGATGTAAGCGCAGCAATGCGTTCAGTTGACTGGTACTAATTGCCCGATAGGCTTGATTTGATCCAGTAGAAGCCAGGTTTGGCCTCTAGGATTGATGAAAGCATCACACTCAGGTGTGCTGACTTGGATGTTTTGTGTTTCTTTCTCGGTTTGGTGGTCATAGCGTGAGCAAAACACCCGGCTCCATTCCGAACCCGGCCGTTAAGTGCCACTGCGCCAATGGTACTGCGTCTTAAGACGTGGGAGAGTAGGTCACCGCCAAACCTAGTAAGAAACACGAACACCGATCTCTCTAACGATGCAGCCCCAAATTGCCTGAACTTTCAGCCTTGGGGCCTGTATATTGGCGCGGGGTGGAGCAGCCCGGTAGCTCGTCAGGCTCATAACCTGAAGGTCGTAGGTTCAAATCCTACCCCCGCAACCACTTTTGTCGAACCAATAAAACAAGGCTCATCCGTAACAGGGTGAGCCTGTTTTTTGTCTGATAGAGCGACATTGAACAAAGCTGCCAACTGACCGTGCAGCACGACTTCCCATCCCTGAGGAGTGTGGCGCAGATCAACTCGGTCGATCAATTCGCGTATTAGAGGAATCGCTTCAGACGCAAATGCGGGGTCGTTCAGCATACTGGTGAGTTGACCGAGTTTACGTTGATACGCTTCCGCGAGGTTCGGATGCATCAGAACAGGCGATGCCTCCACTTGCTGATCTTGGGCGGCCCTGAGCTGCTTCACGCGTGCTTCAAGTTCGCCAATCCGAGCCATTATGCCTTCGCTGCGTATTCCATCAGCCACTGCATCGTAAAGACCATCCAACTTCTTATTGGCTGCGGCAAGATCGTCTCTAAGGGCATTGGTGGCAGCAAAACGATGTTTTTGTAATTCGTTGAACTCCCGTTGATAAGCGTTGACGAATGCCTTCACGGCCTCTGGGCGCATTAATCCGTGATTGAGCAGCTCGACCACTTTATTGGTTAGTGCTGGCCGGCGGATTCCCTTGCTCTGGCTGCACGTTTGCAACTTCCTCGCGTTGCTACAGGCGAGATAGTCGCGTCCAACTGAGATCATCTTCCCTCCACAATGAGCACAGTGGGTTTTATCAGAAAGGATGTGAACAGGACGGCGCGTTTGCCAAAAGTCTGGTTGCTTTTGCGGTGCGCGTTTGTGGTTGGGCCAAATCTCTTTTTGGCGTTGCTTGACGCGGCTCCAGAGCTCGTCATCAATAATTCTCAAGTGTGGGACGGCGGTGACTTGGATCTCGTGTTCGGCATTGCGGCGAGAGACCCGCCTCCCCGTCTCTGGGTCCTTGATGTACCGTTGCCGGTTCCAAACCAACCGGCCCACGTAGAGTTCGTTGTTGAGAATACCAGTTCCACGCTGAACATGGCCCCGTATGGCGCTGTCGCGCCAAAGCCGCGTTCTCGGCGCAGGTATCCGATCCCGATTTAGGTCCCGCGCAATTTGCTTGGGTGATTTGCCGTTGGCAAACTCTTCAAAAATCCGGCGAACTATTCGTGCTTCGCCTTCATTGATTATTCGGTCGCCGCGCTCATCACCCGGAACGACTGAATACCCATAGGCGTTACCACCGCCGCTTTTTCCTTTTGCAACGCGCCCCTCTAGGCCACGCTTTGTCTTCTGTGCGAGGTCTTTAAGATACAGGGCTGACATTGTGCCTTTTAGGCCAATGTGCAGTTCGTTGATGACCCCCTCAGCTACAGTGCAAATCACCACCCCTTGGAATGCCATCGCTTTATAGAAGCCAGCGATGTGCTCTTGGTCTCGACTAAGACGATCAATGCTTTCGGCCACCACGACATCACAACCACCGTCTCTGACAAAGCCAAGCAGCTCTTGATATCCGGGACGTGTATGAGAAGCGCCTGACAGTCCGCGGTCGGCGAATGTTTTGACATGTGACCATCCCCTGCCCTCGATCAGTCGTAAACAAAGTCGCTCCTGATCTTCTATGGACGTATCGCGCTGCATATCAGTGGAGAAGCGGGCATAGACAGCAACGCGCATTACTCATCCCCCCATTTATCGAAGAGCGCCTCAAACACATCGCCGCCCTCGCCATCGACGTCCCCAGCCTCATCAATGATCTGCCCGATGACGTCATGGAGACGAGAGGCGGCCTGGATCATGGAGGCGTGCTCGTAATGAGTGAGGGTGGTTGAGAGCTGGTTGTGATTGAGAATGCGCGCTGCGGCGAGCACATATTCTGGTTTGTCGGCTGTGAGCGCGCTTGCGGCGCAGTCTCGGAAGAGATGCGGGTTGATGGCCGCGCCGAGCGTGGCTTTGGTACAGCGCTTGCAACCATAATAGAGGGATTGGCCAGACATGGCGTGCCCACGGGTGGAGACCCAAAGCGGGCCGCTTGATGGCAGGGGGGCATCAATGGGCAGCTCCGGCTGCCGGATGAGGTGCTGCCTGTAGCGGCGAAGATAGAGCTGCATGAGCGCGCGATACTCTTCGTCCTGCGGGAGATAGAAGTCCAAGGGCGTCTTGTCCTTCATCTGATGCGCAGCAAAACTGCAGCGCCAGAGGTCGTCTGCGAAGGTGATGGTCTCACCCATGGTGAGAGATTGCAGATTGCTGAGACGGATGGGCGACCAAATAAGGAAGCCCACAGACATCGCATCGCGATAGCGCGAGGCAGATTGGGTGGTAAGGGTGCCTTCTGACCTAATTGACCACATCTCTGCGGCGGCAGCCTCCCAGATCTCTGAGGGGGGCCTTATGCGCTCAGCCTTTTTGCGCGAGGGTACTGCGCGGGCAGTGAGCCGGGCGCAGAGATCCCTGAGCAGGGCCAGATCAGCCTTTGGCTCCATCACACGGATGGCCTCCGTCAGATCGGTGATGCGCGAGGTGATGGTCACACTGGCCAGACCCTGACGGTCTAGCTCAGCGAGATACCCGCGCAGATGGTCTTCTGAGATACGCTCTGAGGGGAAGGCGGCAGGATCAAGCAGGCCGCTGCTCTGCAAATACCAGAGCCATTTGGCATAGCCCTTTTGAACCTGCCGCTTTGTGGGCTCTGCCCAGGAAGAGGCTTTGCCCGCCTTCTGGAAGTAGCGGCCCTCTTCTGTGGCGGCCTGCCAAAGGCGGCGGTCTTGATCGGGCCAGTCAGTGAAGGGCAGGGAGGTGCGGTCGATCTTACTCATGACGCCTTCCCCTTTGGCTTACCCATCAAGGCCAAAGGATCCATGAACAGATCCTCATGACGCTTTGGGTTTTGCTTTTGCGCGCGAAAGGCTTCGGCTACGCCATCCCGCCGTGTCTTGGTGATCACCTCACCGTAAAGCTCGATCGCCTTTTGGGTCTCAGCGCCTGCGTAATGCGCATAGGTGGTGGTAAGCGCCTTGTGACCCAGAAGCTTGCGGACGACCTCGTAATGGCCAGGCAAACGGTCCAAGAGCAGCTTGGCCGCTGCATGGCGGAACTGGTGCGGGGTCAGACGGATCGCGGCATGGGACCAGAGCGTGTTGGTAATGAGCTTGCGCAAGGCTGAGCAGTCTTTTGCAGCCCCCTTGCGGCCAGGGAAGAGATAGGGGCTTGCGCCAGGGGTGAACATCATGCGCCAGTCATCGATATAACGCTTTACCCGCTCCGTCGTGGCCTCTGGCAAGAGGAAGTCGAGCCCAACCTTGTTCTTCACCTCTTCCATGGGCACGACAATGCGCAGGCACTTCCCATGCCAGATAAAGTGCTGGTCAAGACGCAGAGCGTTAAGATTGCGGATCCGCATTGGCGCGAACTGTAAGATCTCGATGGCAACGGCCGCCTGTATCAAAAGATGCGCATCCTTGCGCACACTGCGGTTCTCAACCGTCTTGGACATGGAGAGGGCCCGGTCCCAGAGCACTTGGGGTAAGGTGAGGAAGCGCAGAACGGCCTTTGGATCATCGAACTGATGCATAGAGGCTGCATTCTTCTCGGAGAGCCCGTCATGGGAGAGACGCAGCTTAGGCATA
>NZ_JAWLVH010000002.1:0-656902 GCF_033100315.1 Roseovarius sp. 10 | reverse complement strand
GCCCAACGATGTAGCCCGTCGCGGAGCATGCGTTCAGCTTCAGTTGGCAACGGCGTCCCCAAGCGGCACATGTGATAGTAAGCCGCATTGAGGTTGCGCTGCAGAAATTTTGGGATTTTCGGCGTCATTGCAAAAGTGTTCAGGCAAGTAATCCTATGAGACCACTTTATATTAAAATGGCGTCCGGTTGGTGTTCTTTGGGAATACCAGATTGATCTTCCAATCCTCCATACGATCGAACGCTTTGAAGTTCGTTCCCTAGCTATGGCTTATGTTCGAAGTTGATGGACGAAACCATTGCAGTTACTGGACCGCCTGGAGAGTACAATTCTAATAGGGTGCGGCTTTTCACTTAGGTATATCAATTCAACATATCGGGTTGGTCTAGGACAAGTTGGTTCCATATGGTTTGAAAGTGAAGCCACCCAATGTACTCGCTACCGACATGCTCCCGGCTGTATCGAGCACGCTCATCAGGAATTCGGATTGGCGTAATTCCGCTTGCGGCGATATCAAGCTGCTGTTTGCAGCAACGCTCAAGTGCGATAAACCAGAAGGCCGCACTCTCGATAGAGTGGCGCGATGCAGTCAAAAGGCCGTGGTTTTGATGGAGCGCCGCCTTAACCCCTTTGAATGCTTTAGCGACATCAGAGCCAGCATGGGTCTCAACTGCAACTGCTCCAGCCTGTTCCCCAACTACAACGTGATCCTCAAAGAATGCGCACGCGTCTTGAGTTATCGGATCGATTGGACGCCCGGTAGCACACCAAGCGGTCCCATAGGTTGTATGAGCATGGCACATCGCGATAATATCAGGGTGCTGCTCATGGACGTTAGCATGCAGTACAAACCCAGCTCGGTTAACTGCGTATTCACCTTCGATTACAGTGCCATTGTGATCCACAAGTATAAGATTGGATAACATCACTTTACTAAAGTGAATGCACATGGGGTTTGTCCAATAGAGCTCGGGATGCTCTGGATCGCGGACCGTTAAGTGACCGGCAAAGCCGTAATCAAAACCTTGTTGAGCAAATGCACGACAGGCTGCCACTAGGCGTTGTTTGCGGTGTTCCCGTTCTGCTTCAACGGTTTCATATTTTGGCTCTTGTGGAAATATTAAGCCGTCCTGTTCTGGTTGATAGATGGACTTTCTTTTGCCGAGATCGAGCATTTGGTATCCTTTGCGTGGAAGGCACTTACAGCTACTTTATTTGCTATTTGCCATAAGTGCGGCCAGTGTACTTTCTTTCGCTCTGTGTATATGGTCGCGCATCTGCATTTCGGCCAAATCACCATTGCCTGACTGGATGTGTTCCAAGATCATTCGATGATCTTTCCAAGTGGATTTGATGAACTTTTCATCACGTAGAACGCGTCCCATGAAGCGTTCTACGTGATGCCAATTAGCGTTTAGAGATTGCGTAACTACAGTGTTGCCAGCCCATTGATAAATCATTCTGTGGAAGGCTGCATCTGCTGCAATTAGGTCAAAGTTATTCGCGCTCTCGACTGCAGACTGTCCTAATTTCATGATTTCTTCTGCTTCTGTGTCTGCATTGTCTGGCCTACGGTCAGTCGCTAGTTTTGCGACTGAGGGCTCAACGATTAATCTAAACTCATAGATATGTATAAAATACTGAGGATCGATTGGGGCAACGATGACCCCTCGTTTCCCGTTGTCTTGTAACAGTCCGTTGGCTTTCAGGATTGCAATGGCGCTGTTAACGGGTTGTCGTGACACGTTCAATTGTTCAGCCAATTGGTCTTGGTTCAGTCGCTCACCAGGCTCCAGTTCCCCGGACGTGATTGCAGCAAGTAGGCTATCATATGTCTCTTCAGCCAATGATTTTTTGTAACGTATCGAGCGCATCAGATCTTGTCACCTTTTTGAGAGATGCAGCATGGCATTTTGTTTTGGAGTTGACAAGGTTTTGTATTTTGTATTTCGTATACGATATTTGGAGATCTTAAGTCAAGTATGAAAATTTTTTTCTTTTTGTAGAGGGGGTGCGCTTCCCGCGGTGCAGTGCTGGCGCTATGAGTGCGTTACAGCTAAAAAATTACGCAACCCTACGCGCAGTAGAAAATAATTTTTCTGTAAAAATTACAAAATTTATTGAAATATGCGCTGATTTTTTTAAAATAAATTTTAGCATATGGCAAAATGAAGAAAATTATTTACAAAAAAATTTTTTACAATAACGTGGGATTGCTGACTCGAGAATCGAGGGTCCCAAACGGGTAGGAGCGATGATTGACGTCAGGTTTGGCCGTATGGCCACTCTTAAAAGGGAGAGACTAAATGTTTTATAAACCTAAAAAGGCGATCCACACGCCTATTAGTCGTCGCAAGTTTCTTGAGTTGGGTGGTGCGGGAGCTACCATGCTCGGAGCGGGTTCTCTTGCGGTCGGCTTGAATTCCACCATAATGAGCACGAGGGTCCAAGCGGCCTCATCCGAGGAAGCAAAATGGCGTCAATACGCCGGTTCAAAATTAGTTTTTCTTTCGGAAAATACTCCACCATCGTTTGCGATCCGCGAAAATATCCAGTCGTTCTATGAGAAAACTGGCATTGAAGTCGAAATTCTCACGGATGACTTGCCCGTTGTTCAACAAAAAGCTGGGATCGATCTTCGCTCAGGCAAGTCCGACTACACATTGAATTATGTGCAGGACAAACCAATCGGAGCGCCATTCGCTGATTTCTACGTCGACTTGAGCACTATGTTTGGCGACGACACACTTCCACAAGATCCTGAGGGATATGGGGACGGGGCTTGGTTTGAAAACTTCCTGTCAGCGTGTGGACGTTTCTATGCCGAAGACAAGATTATTGCCCTTCCTTATGATGCGGCTGTGGCATGTACTTTCTACCGACAGGACCTCTTTGAAGCGCACACGAAAGACTTCGAAGCCGAGTATGGCTATCGCTTGGAGTTCAACGAAGAGACCACATGGAAGCAGGTCCTCGATATCGCCAAGTTCTTCAAGGCGATGAAGGAGGGCGGCGCTGACGTACCATATGGTTACGCGCAGCACCAGGGCTCCTTCGCCTGGACTACCCAGCTTGATATTCAGCGTATGATGTTCTCGCATGGGCAGTGGATTGACTTCCCAATTGACGACAAGCTTGGCTCCAAACGTCCCGGACCCACCAACTGGGGCGACGAACAGTCGGTTCTGATGTTGGAAAAGTTTAAAGAGCTAGGCGATGCCTCTCACCCAGACAACTTGGCTAACGGCACATTGGAGCTGAATACTGTTTACCAGTCCGGCAACATTGCAATGCAAGTCCAGTATCATGAATTTGCTGCGTCGGTGGAAAACCCAGAGACCTCCGTAGCATCTGGTGGACGCACCGCCTACGCGCCATGTCCAAAGGGTGATGCTGATTGGAACCTGACTGGTGGTCCACTTGTTAATGGCACTAACTGTGGCATCGGCGGCATTGGCATCAATGCTAACGCCTCGGAAGATATGCAGCGTGCTGCGTATCTGTTCGCAATTTGGTCGACCAGCAACCAGATCCAGTACGATGTTTTGGCAGGTTTAGGCGGTACCCCGACTAGAAAGTCTGTTTTGGAGCGCGAAGATGTTAAGGCGGCTCAGCAACGGCCAACAAACATGCCAAATGCTCTTACATTTGACGCTGTGTATAATCACGGCATCAAAGATCCACACTTTGTATTGGGGCCAAAAA
The DNA here is from genome assembly GCF_033100315.1 of Roseovarius sp. 10. Lineage (NCBI taxonomy): Bacteria > Pseudomonadati > Pseudomonadota > Alphaproteobacteria > Rhodobacterales > Roseobacteraceae > Roseovarius > Roseovarius sp. 10. The sequence goes on along the minus strand of NZ_JAWLVH010000002.1, from coordinate 653,198 downwards.
TTCCTGAGGCAAACGAGTATCACTCCATCTTAGCTTCAGAAACCCAGCAAATGCTATCCGGTCAAAAATCGCCTGCAGAGACTGCCGCAGCGATGAAAGAGCAATTTGACTACTTGAACGATGTCTAATCTTTAAATTCTGAGGTTCAGCGGAGACTTTTTCTTCCGCTGAACCTTACTCCAAGGAAAAGTAAGACCACTTCGGAGCGTCACTCATGACTAATGTCACAAATTTCGAAAATAAATCTATGTTGTCCGGTGCCGCCCAATTATTCAGAGCTAGGGAACACTCAGTCGAAGTCGAGGCCAGACCTCTCACAGATGCTCTGCCTGAGCCAACGGTTTTTAACCCACCGGCGCCAAAGCGTTACTACCTTTACCTAATGGCGCCAGCGATTGCGGTTCTCGCATTTATATCCTTGTACCCGTTCTTCTGGCTCATTGTTATGTCATTGCAATCTGTCGACATTGGGAGCTCAGAGTGGGTTGGCTTACGTAATTACGCTCGCTTGTTGAAAGACCCTAACTTTTTAAGCGGATGGGGTTTGCTTCTTAAATATAGTGCGATGTGCCTGTTCATGCAGTTGGCTATCGGTCTGATGCTGGCTGTTATTGTAAATAACCACCGCTACGAAAAATACTTAGTAACTGCTCTTTTGATGCCAATGATGATGGCCCCAGCAGTGGCCGGCCTGCTTTGGCTATTCCTGTATAATGGTACTTTTGGATGGTATCATTGGATCCTTCAAAGCTTAGGCGTGCTCGATAGCGCATCAATCTTGGCAAGCCAATCGACATCAATGTACGCCATTGTCTTGGTGGATGTTTGGCAGTGGACTCCATTAATCACTTTGATTGCGCTCGCGGGGCTTAAAAAGGTTCCTCGTGATCAACTTGAGGCCAACATGGTAGATGGCGCATCACCAATTCGAAACTTTTTCGCCATCACATTGCCTAACCTTTATCCAGTGTTGCTGATCGCTATCCTATTACGCTTCATGGATAATTTCCGTTTCATCGACCACATTCTGGTTCTCACTGGTGGGGGTCCTGGAAATTCCACTAAGATCCTCCCCGTCTATCTTTTTGAAGTTGCATTCAAGTTCTTCAAATTGGGTCGAGGAGCCGCAATCGCCCTCACTTTGCTCATCGTAACCATAGTACTCGGCATGATTTTGGTGCGCGTATTCGACAAACCGCAATCGGAAAGGAAATAATTATGGCCTCTCAAGACGTCGTTCACTACGATACGCCATTACAAAAAGCGCTGCGTGTTTCTGCTGCTTTGTTCCTGGCCGTTTACCTAATTTGGACGCTCCTCCCTTTTGTCATCATGTTTGTTTCGTCCTTCAAAGACTTGTTGGAGGCGTTCAACCTGCCTGCAGTAGGAGACTGGTCGGGTGTCGGTATTTTTTTCGAATTCACTCCGACGTTTGAGCACTATTCAAGCCTATTTTCCGAGGGTAACTTTGGGCGGTATATGGCAAATAGTCTAATCGCAGCGGGTGGCTCTGCGATTGTGTCAGTAGTATTCGGATCTCTGGCTGCATACAGTCTCAGCCGAGTAGAGTTTCGTGGAAAGAAAGACCTCTTCTTTTGGATTATTTCTACGCGAATGGCGCCGGTTGTGGCCGTCATGGTGCCACTCTATTCGATCTTTCGCACACTTGATCTCGTCGGAACTCTTCCGGGTTTGATCCTTGCCTACACCACATTCAACCTCCCATTCGCAATTTGGATTTTGAAGGGCTTCTTTGACAATGTTCCATATGCGATCGAAGAGTCTCAAATGGTTGATGGGAGCACTCGCTTCCAAGCATTTTGGTCGATCGTACCATTAGTGGCCCCTGGCATCGGCGCCTTTGTCGTTCTCTGCATTTTGTTCGCGTGGAATGATTTTCTCTTCGCTGCGATTATTGGGTCAGGTGGTGCAAAAACTTTGCCGGTAGCAACGCGCGAGCTGGTCCAACCTCAAAATATTCAGTGGGGCTCAATTATGGCCGCGGGGGTCGTGACAACCGCACCCATGATGCTGCTCGGCTTGGTTATTCGCAAATATCTTGTCACTGGGCTCACTATGGGCGCTGTGAAGGAATGATTGGTTTGTATGGCTTTAAGAATACCCAGAGCCGTCACATTGGGAGGCTATTATGGCTACAGTAACGCTTAAAAACGTTTGGAAATATTACGGTGAAACGCCTGCGGTAAAGGACCTCAACATTACTTGTCCAGATGGAAGTTTTGTTTCGATCTTAGGTCCGTCCGGATGTGGAAAATCATCGACAATGCGGATGCTTGCGGGGCTTGAGCATATCTCTGCTGGAGATGTTTTGTTTGATGAAGAGCGTATTAACGATCTGGCTCCAAAAGATCGCGACGTGGCAATGGTATTTGAAAACTATGCGCTCTACCCGCACAAGTCGGTTTTTGAGAATATGGCAAATCCGTTGCGACTTCGCAAAATGGATGACAGCACCATTAAGGATCGCGTTGAGGCTGCGGGGAAGCTCCTTGAGATTGATCACTTGATGGAGCGGCGGCCTCACGAACTATCGGGGGGTCAGAAGCAGCGAGTTGCAATTGGTCGTGCGATTGTCCGTGAGCCAAAACTCTTCCTCTTTGATGAGCCGATCGCCCACCTCGACGCTAAGTTGCGAGCTCACATGAGAGGTGAAATCAAGCACCTTCAAAAATCACTGGGTACGACGATGATTTACGTAACCCACGATCAACTCGAGGCTTTATCAATGGCTGACTATATCGCGGTCATGCATGATGGAGAGCTGCAGCAGTGGGGTACCCCCAGCGAGATTTATAATCATCCTGTGAATGCTTGGGTGGCTGGTTTCGTAGGCGAGCCAGCAATGAACTTCTTAACCTGCGAGCTCCAAGGCAATGGGGATCAGGTACACCTTAGCCACAAAAATTTCGAAATTCCGTTGCTCTCGGAGCAAATAAAACGCCTCAATGGCGCTCGCAATGCGAAGCAAGCGCGCATGGGCGTAAGACCCGATGCGCTGAGCATTTCGATGACTGATCCGGGCGAACCCAGCATCAAAGGCAAGATTTTTGTTAATGAATTGCTAGGGGGCGACATGCTCGTGGAAGTGGAGTTGGAAGATGCGCGAATTCGGGTGAAAACAACCCCTGAGTTCAACGGAAAACCCGGCGATAGCTGCCACCTCAGTGTAAATCGCGACAAGTGGCACATCTTCGACTCAGGTGATGGGCACGCCTATTTCTGAGGAGGATTGAGCGGTGAGCGTCAGTGGATACCAGTCCGAGTTGCAAGGCTTTGTGCGCGATAAAATTTCGAGCTCAGGCCATGCTGCCGTGGTTGAAGTCTATCACGCAGTGAGAGAGATTCCATATTTCTCAAGTGGGGACAGGTCTCCGTATACCGCCCTCAAAGCGAGGAGGGGGGCATGCACTGCTAAACACATAATCCTTCGTGATGCCCTTCGAATTTTGGGATTTGATGCAGTGATTGAGCTAGTCGACTGCGACTTTGCCACAGGAGTTGCTCCGCATAATTCGATGCCCCAGGATCTCCTCGATCAGGTTCATGCTGGAAATATTCGCGACATTCACTGCTGGGTTCGAACTCGAGGAGATATACCACAATTGCTCGATGCCACATGGCCATCTGGATTAGCAGTCTATGGGTTTTCAACAAACAGTGGCTGGAATGGGACAGGTGACACCTACCCAGCGGTGGATTGCGTTCAATCGATCACCGTCAGTGAAGACGTTTTGCTTGAGAAACAAAGGTTACTGGATGATTTCTCGGATCAAGAAAAAAAGCGCCGCAAAAAATTTTTAGGCGCATTGTCGGCATGGCTAGACAGCCATTCGGTCTCTTTGGGAGGAAAAAATGAAAGCTAAACGTGCATTTGTCGGAATTGATGCGGGCACAACTGGCTGCACTGTTATGATTTTCAGTGAGCGTGGGGACGCCTTGGGTCAGGGCTACAAGGAATATGATTGTCAGTCTCCGAAGGCTGGGTGGATTGAGCAGGATCTTGAGGCTGTTTGGGACGGTATATGTCAGGCCTCACGCCAAGCAGCCGCTCAAGCAGATTTGTCACCAGACGCATACGTGTCTCTCGGCCTCTCAAGTCAACGTGGAACGTTTGCGCTCCTGGATGAGCATAAAAAGCCCCTGATGAATTCAATTGTCTGGAACTGTGGGAGGGCACTCAAATGTGAGGAGAAGCTCGCAGATGAATTTCCCGGTGAGGGAGAGCATCAAGAACACACCGGAATGCAAATAAGTCCCCTCTGGTCTGCAGCAAAAGTTATTTGGCTCAGAGAAAATGCCCCAGAACTCTTCGAGAAAACTCGTTGGTTCGCAAATGGCCAAGAATATTTTCTGTATCGGATGGGGGGAGAGGATTGGTCTACAGACCCGGCCTCCCTAACGCTTAACGGTATGATGGATATTGAAAAACTTGATTGGTCTGATCGTATTCTCAAAGTGTGTGGCATCGACCGTGATCGCCTTCCTCCAGTTGGTATTCCATCAGGTCAAGTCGGCAAGCTATCCAAGGAAGCGGCTGAACAGATGGGCCTCCCGGAGGGTCTGATACTGTGCCGTGGCGCCGGTGATCAGCAGTGTGCTGCCATTGGTGCCGGTGTCATCAAGCAAGGAATGGCTGAATTCACCGTGGGTACCGCTGGTGTAATGGTGGCCCATATTGATAGCCTTCAACGCATCAAAGGAAAAAATCTTTGGTGGGGTGGGCACGGTGTGCCTGGAGCATGGGATATTGAAGGGGGCGCCTTCAGCTTGGGCGCCTGTCTCCGCTGGTGGCGCGACCACTTGGGCCGCAATGAACTTGATGAAGCAGCTAAAAAGGGAAAGAGCGTCTACAGCGTAATGGTGAACGAAGCCGAAACTTCGAAGCCTGGTGCGAATGGGGTATTGTTTCACTCCTTTATGGCAAGCCAAGTTACGCCCTATTACGATGCAGTTTCTCGCGGAGGCTTTCTAGGGTTAGGTCTATATCATCAGCGTGCAGACCTTATCCGCGGCCTCTTAGAGGGCTGCGCAAACGAAATGCGCATGGTTTTCGACGCATTTCAAAGCGACGTGGACGGTGGGATTACGGATTTCCGGTTAACAGGCGGCGGTACAAAGTCGGATGGCTTTGTTCAGATAATGACTGATATAATCGGCGTGCCTACCACTGTCTTGAAAGAGCGCGAGTGTACAGTTCTTGGCGCGGCAATTCTGGGTGCATTTGGTGCCGGCGCCTTTGCTTCTATCGACGAAGCCGTGGACTCTATGGTGCAGGTTGAGAGCACTTTTGACCCAAATCAACAACTTCGGGGCCTCTATGAAGACCAGCATCAAGTCTACCGCGGCTTCTATGAAGCCGTCGCCCATTCGGGGCAGTACCAAGCCCTGAGTGACTTTGTTTCTAAGCATCTGTGACGCAATAGGGAGATTAGTAAAATGGCAATGCCTGGAATGCGAGGAATGGAACATATCGGCTTCACTGTGCCGGATATCGATGAAGCTTGTGATTTTTTCGAAAGAATTCTTGGTGCGGAGGTTCTTTACACCGCTGCGAAAGATTTTAAGGGCGAGGGCTCTTGGATGTCGCAGCACCTACGGGTGGATGACCGGTGCGTAATCAAAGAGTTTCGATATGTCCGCTGTGGAAACGGGACTAATTTGGAGATTTTTCAGTATGAAGCTCCAGACCAAGTAAAAATTCCGCCCAAGAATAGTGACATAGGCGGTCATCATTTGGCGTTTTATGTCGACGATATGGATGCTGCAATTGATTTCCTCAAGGCGAACAATGTGGAAATACTCGGTGAGCCAACCTCTTATACCGATGGCCCAAACCTTGGACTGACCTGGTGTTATTTCATGGCCCCATGGGGAATGCAGCTTGAGATTGTGTCAGCTCCCAAGGGAACAGTGTTCGACAACGAGGCAAAGGCCGCTGGAAGGTCAAGGCTGTTTCATCCTGCAAAAGTCGACGAAACTAAAATTTGACCGCGGGCAGCGCCGGCTTTTGCCGGCGCCGCACAGCATTCAGGAGTGTTAAAATGCCGTTAGTATCGATGGGGCCTATGTTGAGGCGCGCGAGATCCAAAGGCTTTGGGGTCGCCGCATATAACATGATAGATTACAACAGCGCCCGATCCATAGTGGATGGTGCAGCGGAACTTAACGCGCCCGTGATCGTCCAGGTATCCGTTAAAACAGTTAAGTATTGGGGGGCCAAGGAAGTCGGAGCGTGGGTCGCAACGATGGCTGGCAATGTCGACACCCCAGTTGCGCTGCACCTTGATCACTGTACTGATGTCGATATCATAAAGATGTGTATCGACGCCGGTTGGACAGCCGTGATGTTTGACGGATCGTCACTGCCTTTTGAGCAGAACCTCCAAAAATCCAAGCAAGTATACGAACTCACGCAGGCAGCTGGCGTGGGTATGGAGGCTGAAATTGGGGCGATCGGTGGCGTAGAGGACGATAAAGTTGTTAGCGATGAGGCTGCAATGTTGGCGGACCTCGCGGAGTGCGTTGAGTTTTGTCGAGAGCTTCCAAATCTTGATGTTTTTGCGCCAGCAATAGGCACGGCGCATGGTTTCTATAGAGGAGAGGCCAAAATTGATTTTGGCTTACTCCAGAGCATCTCTGAGGCAATAAAAGTGCCGATAGCCCTTCATGGTGGGACCGGGCTAACCCCGGATCAGTTCCATAAGTGCATCAGCCTGGGTGCAGCAAAAGTTAACATCTCCACTGGCCATAAACAGTTGTTTATCGATGGATTTTGTGGGGTGAAGGCGACGTCTCCATCTCTGGGTGAGCCGATACCTTATGTGGAGGCTCAGTATCAGACTATGAAGGACGATGTGAAAGGATCGATCAAACTATTTGGCTCCAACGGCACAGCTTCAGGAGCACATCAATGAGTGAAAGTCCAATTCAAGCACTTATTTTCGACTGCGATGGCGTCTTAGTCGATACTGAGCGCGATGGCCACCGGGTCGCTTTCAACATGGCCTTTAAGGAACTTAATATCGATGCGCATTGGGATATTGAGCGTTATGGCGACTTACTAACTACGGGTGGTGGCAAAGAAAGACTGCGCCGCCATTTCGATGAAGTGGGCTGGCCTGTTGCGCGTGAGGACCAGCGCGATCAGCTGGTTATAGACCTTCATAAAGTGAAGACAGGGTTTTTCCTTAAAATAATTGAAAGTGGGGCGTTAACATTGCGCGATGGCGTGGCTCGAATGATAGACGCCGCGTTTGAAGCGAGGTTGAAGGTTGCCGTGTGCTCAACCTCTAACGAACGAGCCGTCGCTACACTGGTTTGGAAACTTTTAGGTGACACAAGATCATCCAGAATACAAATCTTTGCTGGTGATGTGGTTAAGCACAAGAAGCCAGACCCAGCGATATATCACTTGGCGGCAACAACGTTGTCAGTGGATCCCACGAAATGTGTCGTAGTTGAGGATAGCCATATTGGTCTCAGCGCCGCGAAGGCGGCTGGAATGAACTGTATAGTAACAATCTCAGCTTACACAGCTTCCGAGAATTTCAATGCCGCTGATCACGTGGTTTCAAATCTAGACCAGGGCGTCGACCTCCAACTTTGCGAACAATTAGTTAAATATCGAAAGGAGACGGCATGACTTTGACCGTTATTGCGACATTGAAGGCCAAGGCTGGGAAAGAGGCTGAGCTCGAGGATGTGCTTGCCTCATTGGTTGCGCCAACGAGGTTGGAAAAAGGTTGCAACAAATATGAGATGCATCGCTCACACGATGAGCAAGGGCTGTTTATGTTTGTTGAGGACTGGGAGACACGGCCTGATTGGAATCATCACATGGAAAGCGACCACCTAACCGCTTTTGCTGCTCGCCAAGAAGAACTTTGTGACAGTTGGACGCTATTTACTGGTGAAGAAGTTTGAGGAGAGCTTCGATGAAACTAAAATTTTATGCTCACGCGAGCTTTCGCTTAGAGCACGAGGGTTTGTCAGTGGTCACTGATCCATATACCCCCTCACTCGCGGGATTTGACCCAATATCTGAGCCTGCTGATATCGTCATAATGAGCTCCGCAACTGATGATTTCCATTGTGACGCTAGCCACGTCGGCGGGAATCCTGCCGTAGTGAATGCACTTGAAGTTCCAGACAGTGGATTGGAAGTCGGGGGACTATTCATAACGTCCTATCCCGCGATGGAGAGCATGACCTATGATTTCCAAAAATACTTCCAAAGAGATCCAGATGCCAACGCGCTCTATCATTTTGAGATTGGCGGTGTCCGTGTTCTTCACATGGGCGACATAGGTAATGCAGTAGCGCCTGAGCACATTGAAAATCTAGCCGGGAAGGTTGATCTCTTGTTAGCACTCACGGGTGAGCACGCGACAATTTCCTTGGATGATTTAGATGACTTTATTTCGCGAATAAAGCCTAAGGCTGTCATTCCTATGCACTACTTCAGTGAAAAGGGTGTTCTAGAAATTGAGCCGGTCACTACATTCACGGACCGTATCTCTCCTGAACGTGTAAAGTGGATTGAGGGTTCGGAGATGGATTTAGACATTTCGGGTCTTCCACACTCAGAAAATCCTCACGTATTTGTTTTAGAGCAATCGCGATAGGAAATTACAGCGGTTCTCTGTCGCGCTCGGCCACTTTTCCTCCCATCCTCCTGGCCGAGCGCGCAAATTTAACAGCTCATGCCGATTTGATTAGAGCGTTTGTACGCCACTGTTCAAAATCAAGCTAACAATCTTCAGCCCCGGTCGTACCGATAATATGCTTCCAAGGCTTCTGCCGTGGCTTTTAATTGCTGCGTGTGACTATCATCACTCCCGAAAATCAGCCCAACGTACAACATATTGATAAGAAACAGCTGGCTCATGCGGCCCTCTAGGAAGTCGCCATAAAGTGGAACGCTTGGGGTGTTGGAGTTCCAAGTTAGAAGGGTCCGCGCGGCTGACTTGCCTACCAAGGAGTGCGGTTCGCTAGTGATCGCGATTGTCGACGCACCATTTTTGCGAGCAAGCGTCAGAGCGTTTCCAACGTCAGCTGTTGTGCCGGTGTGTGAAATACCGATCATCAAGTTGTTTTTTCTGATATTAGCTGCCGCAACGATTTGATTGTAGCCGTCATCATATGACTTGGCATCCACCCCAGCTTTTGTGAATAAGTGCGCCGCCTCCATGCAGATTGCGGCTGCTCCGCCGACCCCTATCAAAACAACTTGGTCACAAGTCCTAAGCTCTCCAACGCATTGCTCGAGAAGCTGTTCGTCGAGTAGTTTTTGCGTACCCAAGATACTGTTTGAAAGCAAAACTGATAATTTTGCACTCAAGGTTATAAGGGGATCATTTCTGTCGAGCTCACTGGGGATGTTAACAACACTATTCCGGTCCACGCCCCCAGAAGCTTCCGCGAGAGCTAGCTTTAAATCTGGGTAGCCTGAGTACCCCAAGGCACGGCTAAACCGGCTCACCGTCGCGTCGCTCACGCCCAGTGTCTTTGCAAATTCTGTTATCGATTGCTGCAGCTTATCGGTAGAGTGACGCCTTAGGTAATCTGCGACAACCTTCTCAGACTTACGGAGATCGGCGTACTGAGCCTGGATACGGTCAAGTAGATCGCTATTCTTGTCCAACTTTTTCTCCTAGTTTTCGCATGATCGCAGCTTACACACTTATCTTATGCTAATTTGCAAGCTCAGGAAAGACATTCCCCGCATTTCTTGAAAATATTTATCACAAACAAAATAAATACAAGCAATTGATATTATTAATTAAATCTACTGTTTTTTGGCAAGTGTGAAAATTTCATACAAAAAATTTTCTGAAAATTATTGCAATATGTAGAAAATTTTCTCGACAATTGTTTTTGAAGATGCTACCGATTCACTCAAGCAAAAGCACGGAATTCCTCAGTTTTGAAGTGGATCTAAGGGTATGGCAAAGAAATCGTCAGCGTCAAACGCTTACTCAAGAGAATTTTTGGAAAAAATTTTCCGCACAGCGCACAAGATACGGGTTTTTGAAACTGAAGGCATAAAACTTTATCGTCAGGGTTTGATCCGTGGATACTTCCATCCGTACCTTGGACAAGAGGGGATTGCCACGGGCGTCTGCGCGGCTCTCTCCGAGGGCGACTACATCGCGTCAACTCACCGAGGTCATGGCCACTGCATCGCTTGGGGTGCAGACGTTAAAAAAATGGTCGCCGAGCTACTCCAGAAAGATACTGGCTATTGCAAGGGCTACGGTGGATCAATGCACATCGCTGACATTTCGGTTGGTAATTTGGGCGCCAATGGAATTGTTGGGGCGGGTACTCCGCTTGGCGTTGGTGCAGCGCTCGCAAACCAGATAAGGGGCTCGGACGCCGTCACAGTGACATTCAGCACCGATGGCGCAACCAATAACGGGACGTTTCTCGAAAGCCTCAACTTGGCAGCCATCTGGAACCTGAATTATGTGTTGGTAGTAGAAAACAACCAATACGCGGTGTCCACACCGATTGAGGAATCCACGCGCGAGCCAGACTTGTACAAGCGCGGCTTAGGCATCGGAGTTGAGAGTCACCAGGTGGATGGAAACGATCCGCTGGCCGTCTATGAGATTATGCGTCAAGCCGTTGAGACTTGCCGGAAAGGTAAGGGGCCGGTGCTCATCGAGGCAAAGACGTTCCGGCACATGGGCCATCACGTCAATGACCCCGGAAAGTACATGCCTGAGGATCGCTTAACCTACTACAAGCAGCGCGACCCAGTCGATCGTGCCCGTAAGGCACTTAAAGATATGTCCGACATTTCAGACGGTGAAATTGACGCCATTGAGGCAGAAATTGCGGCCGAATTTGAGGCTGCCGTCGAGTTTTCAAAAAATAGTGGCGAAGTTTCTATCGAAGAATTCCGCGCATTCGCGGCCGACTATTGAGCTTAGGTTAGGTGGGAGAAGTAAAGTGCCTCAAAGAGAGTTGATGTATCGCGAAGCGCTGCGCGAAGCGATTGATGAAGAGATGGCCCGCAACGATCTGGTGTTCATTATTGGCGAGGGTATCGCGGAGCGGGGTGGTTCCTACAAGGTAACTGAGGGTCTACTCGATAAGTATGGTTCCCTGCGCGTGCGTGACACACCAATCGCAGAAGCGGGAATGATCGGCGTTGGTGTAGGGGCCGCAATTGCTGGCGCCCGCCCAATTGTGGAAATCTTATACGTTGATTTTGCGATGCTGGGCATGGACATGATCGTCAACCAAGCCGCGAAGTTTCGATTAATGACTGGCGGCGATGGCCGCGTGCCCTTCGTCATGAGAACACAGGGCGGTACAGGTGGTGGTGTTGCAGCCCAGCACTCTCAATCGCTTGAAGCTCTCTTCTATCACATCCCCGGTTTGAAAGTTGTCATGCCATCTACTCCAGCGGATGCGAAGGGTCTGCTAAAGTATGCCATGCGTCAGGACGATCCAGTTATGTTCCTAGAGCATAAGCACCTTTACATGACTAAGGGGATGGTCCCCGACGGTGAGCACATCATCGAGTTTGGAAAAGGCGACATAAAACGCAGCGGGACTGACGTCACTCTCATTGCGTGGTCTAATATGATCCCGCGATCTCTAGAAGCCGCTGCTGAATTGGCGGAGCAGGGCATATCAGTCGAAGTAATTGATCCGCGCACGTTGGTGCCACTCGATCGCGAAATGATATTGCAATCCGTTTCTAAGACGAAGCGCGCGGTTATTGTTCAAGAAGCCAATCGCCGCGGGGGTATCGCGTCGGACATTGCCTCAATCATTCAGGAAGAGGCGTTTTGGGATTTAGACGCTCCGGTTGAAATCGTTGCTGGCTTGGACATTCCAGTGCCCTTTAACCTCACGCTCGAGGCGGCAAGTGTGCCGCAAAAGCCTGATATCGTTGCCGCAGTAAAGCGTTGCATTCACCAGGACAATTATTCCGCCGCTGCAGAATAGGAGACGGAAAAATGACGCTGCATATTCTCGAAAAGTTGGCGGCAACTAATCAAGACTGTGAGATTTGGTGGGACTCATCTCCTTTGGTCTACGAAAAGTGGAAGCACGAAACTCTCTCGCAAGCTCCTGAAGGAAAGCGTTCTGAATGGGAAGAGCAACTCCAGCGTCTACTCAATGTAGACACCATCAACACAACTGGTCAAATGGTGTTTGGCGGCGTGACGACAAACCCACCGCTGTCGCTTCAAGCGCTCCAGGCTGAGCCAGATTTTTGGACCAAACACATCCGCGCCATAGCCAAAGCTAATCCCGGGGCTGGGGTTGAGGAAGTCTATTGGCTTACTTACCTGGACGTTGCGCGTAAGGGTGCTGAAATGATCTTGCCGGTGTATGAGGCGAGTGCTGGTCGACTAGGATTTGTTTCGGGTCAGGTCGACCCAAGGTTTGTGACAGACTACGATCGCATGCTCGAACAAGGTCTAGAGTTGTCCCGCCAGAGCCCCAATATGATGGTTAAAATTCCTGGGTCTGCTGAGGGTTACCGAGTAATTGAAGAGCTTACGGCTCTCGGAATCTCAACAAATAATACGACGTCTTTCACGGTCGCTCAGTATGTGGAGTGCATGGACGCTGTGTCACGTGGGCTATCCAGAGCAAATGCTGCCGGTATTGATTTAAGTAAATGGCGCTCCGTTATCACGCACATGTCTTCGCGACTTGGAAATTTGGGCGACCTTAGTGCTCAGGCTGCAATTCGTGGCATCGAGTTGACGCCGGAGGAGATCCAACTTGGAGAGCTTGCGGTACTGAAGCGTGCATATCGCTACGGTAAAGAAACTGGCCATCCATCGAAAATGTTGCAGTGTTCAATGCGCGTATTCGACGACGGACCTGGAGGCACGGCGTCCAGCTGGCATGTTGAGAAATTGGCAGGCGGTGACTTTGTTTATACCTGCCCCCCATCCTACATATCGCAGCTTATGAATGCCGAGGATCGTATGCAGCCCTTTGACAGCGAGGCTATCAACGAAGACGCTCCCGACAGGTTAATTCAGAAGTTACGCAAGCTGCCGTATTTCCGTCAGGCATACGATTTTGGTGGAATGCTACCGAAGGAATTTTCTCAATTTGGTGCGTTTGCTGCCACTGCGACTGAGTTCGCGGCTGCAACCAGAAAAACTGTAGATTTTGTTGCGAATGCTCTCGAAGAGACGTCGTCGCGCGCGGCTTGAGGAATTTAGATATGGCTGAAGCGATTTTGGTCCCCCAGGTGGGGCAGGACTTGACAGAGGCAACTGTCGTGGAATTGCACGTCAAGGTTGGTGACAAGGTTGCCAAAGGTGATTTGGTTGCTGTGGTAGAATCTGAGAAGGCAAGCTTTGAAGTCGAAGCGTTTGCCGAGGGATTTGTCATAAACCTGCCATATAGCGTTGGGGATGTGGCCACTGTACTCGAGCCGCTAATGCATCTTGGGGTAAAAGGTGAAACCGTTGCGCCGACAGCTTCAGCAAGCGCGAGCGAGCCCGCAACGTCTTCTGTGGTTGATGCGCAATCAAGCGTATCTGAGTTGAATGCCAACTCTAAGAAAAGCGCCGTAGCCCTCGACGGCCCTCTCAGAGCGTCACCCGCAGCTAGAAAGCGCGTATTTGAAGCCGGGCAAATGCTTAACCAGTTTCGTGGGTCTGGCCCGTTGGGTGCGGTTGTCTTGCGGGACGTTGAGGCCCAGCTATCAACCGTCGCGGCGCAAACCCTAGGGGCACAGTCCATGCCTGGCTTGAAAAATCTTCAGTCTGGTCACGGCGATCCGATTATATTCATTCATGGCTTCGGATCCGATCTCTCATCTTGGCGTCCAACGGTTGGCCAATTGGGCCTGGAAAATCCGATGTACGCTTTGGATTTACCGGGACATGGATCTTGTTGGGATCTAAAACCCAAGAGCTTTGACGAGTTGGTGGATTACGTGGCGCAAACAATTTCACCGTTGGGTGGTAGTTTGCACTTGGTTGGCCATTCGCTCGGTGCGGCAGTGGCCGTGGCACTGTCTGAGCGTGGAAATATTGACATTCGCTCCATGAGTCTTCTGTCTCCAGCGGGTATGGGTGCAGGGATAAACCCCCAATTTATCGATGGATTTTTGAGTGCCAAATCAGAGGCTGCACTTAAAACGTGGATGCAAAGCCTTGTTCGCGATCCAGACGATATGGCGCCCGTTTTAGTGCGCGCTACCCTGAAGGCGCGTAGTGAAGCGGACTTGGTAGGCAGCCAACAGGAACTTGCGCGAGGCCTGTTTGAGAATGGCACTCAGCTTTTTTCAATTGTGAACGGCTTGCGGCGCTTTAACGGCGCGGCATCTGTCGTGATCGGGACTGATGACGCAATCGTCCAGTCCAGTGATGTCATCGCCAAGACGCCGTCCCACGCGGCCTTATATAAGCTTTCGGGCATAGGACATCTCCCGCAAATTGAGTGCCCGTCTTTGGTCAACACTATCGTAGCTAGAACAGTGAAGTCAGCCAGTTAAGTATCTCTACGGCGATGGCGTGAGCCCTGTCCAAGTATCCAAAAGGGGAATGAAATGCGTGACCTCAGTGAGGTTAGCCATAGTGACATGGCTAACGCAGTTAGGTTTTTGTCTGCAGATGCCGTTGAGCGTGCCGGCTCCGGTCACCCGGGTATGCCGATGGGGATGGCAGACGTCGCTACTGTACTGTTCTCAAAAGTCTTAAAATTTGATGCAAAATGTCCGCAGTGGCCAGATCGAGACCGCTTCGTACTGTCAGCTGGCCACGGCTCGATGTTGTTGTATTCGCTCCTGCACCTTTGTGATTTTCCATGGTGGGACTTGAACGCAATTAAATCTTTTCGCCAACTAGGCTCCATCGCAGCTGGCCACCCCGAATATGGTCACGGCCCAGGTATAGAGACCACGACGGGACCGCTTGGCCAGGGTATAGCGACGGCAGTTGGCATGGCGCTTGCGGAGGAAATGGATCGAGCCAGGTTTGGTGAGGATTTGGTAAGCCACTATACCTACGTGATTGCTGGGGATGGCTGCCTGATGGAAGGCATTTCTCAGGAAGCAATAACACTGGCAGGTCACTTGGGTCTGAGCCGCCTCGTTGTTTTATATGACGACAACCAAATTACGATTGATGGATCCACTTCACTAGCGACGTCAGAGGACCAGCAGAAAAGATTTGAGGCCGCCGGATGGGATACGTTTGAGGTTGATGGGCACAATCCAGAGGCAGTCGAAGAGAGTATACTTTTGGCGAAAGCGTCTACCCGGCCTGCAATGGTCGTTTGTAAGACCCGCATTGGATTTGGAGCCCCTTCAAAGTCGGGGAGCGCAAAAAGCCATGGCTCCCCGTTAGGGAACGATGAAATATCAGGAGCCCGCTTAGCGTGTAATTGGCCCCACTCGCCATTTGAAATTCCCAACGATATCCGGGAAGCCTGGCGCCTAATTGGTGCTAGGGGCGGAGCCGATCGGATGGATTGGGAATTGCGTTTGAATTCAGCGCCATCCCAACAGAGGGTACTATTCAATGACCATCAGGCGCGCCGTTTCCCAGTTGGATGGGATGACGCTCTTTTGCAGCACAAGTGTCAGCTGTCCCAAAATGCGTCTGCCACTTCAACTCGGAAAGCCAGCGGAAACGCGTTAGAGGTCCTAACTAATTACATTCCCAATCTCATTGGCGGATCTGCCGACCTAACGGGCTCCGTAAATACCCTCACCTCCAGCACTGCCGCGATAGCAGCCGATGACTTCACCGGGCGCTATATTCACTACGGCGTTAGGGAGCATGCAATGGCTGCGGTGATGAATGGCCTGTCTCTCCACGGAGGGTATTTCCCGTATGCAGGTACATTTCTCGTTTTTGCTAATTATTTTCATCCAGCACTGCGCCTCGCATGCTTGATGAAGCTGCCGATGGTTCACGTGTTGACACATGACTCGATTGGCCTTGGTGAGGATGGCCCAACTCACCAGCCAGTTGAAACCCTCGCCATCTTGCGCGCGACGCCTGGCCTGGTAGTACTCCGGCCAGCTGACGCGGTTGAAACGGCTGAGGCCTGGGATATAGCGTTGAAGCGTACCAAGGGGCCGACCGCGCTGGTATTGTCACGGCAAGATCTTCCCGTCCTAAGGCTTGAGGCTGATGACCAAAATAAGTCTTCAACCGGGGGCTACGTCCTTTCCGAGGCTGCGTGCGGAAAGAGATTGGTGTCCCTAATTGCCACTGGCTCTGAAGTCTCCATTGCCTGCGAGGCCCGCGAAATCCTCGAGGCTGAAGGCATACCTACAGCCGTTATATCTTTGCCATCTTTTGAGCTATTCCGGGCTGTCGAGACCAAGCTCCAGAGCGATGTTCTTGGGGATGATGGCGTATTGAAAATTGGTATCGAAGCGGCGCTCGAATTTGGTTGGCGTGAGTTTCTCGGAAGCCATGGGGCATTTGTAGGCATGAAGGGATACGGCGCATCTGCGCCGGCTAATGATTTATATAAGCACTTTGGTATCACAGCACAGGCTGTCTGTGAGCGTGTCAGAGGGCTTCTCAGCGGTAGATCATCAAATGAATGAAAAGGGCACAGTGATCTTTGATTTGGACGGCACGTTGGTGGACAGCGCCCCTGACTTGGCGAATTCACTAAATGTAGTCCTCGAAGAATACGGACGGAGCAGGATCAGCGAGAGTGAAGTACGCAACATGATTGGTCACGGCGTCGGCGAGTTGGTGCGCGCTGCCCTGTCAGGTGATAATAATTCCCCCCAAGAGCCACTCATCGAAACAGCAATTGTTCGCTTCAGGTGCCTGTATTCTCGAAACTTGTCAAAACACAGCACGGTGTATCCCAACACCGCCTCTACGCTGGCAATCTTGAAGCAGGAGGGTTGGCGTCTAGTTGTGTGTACCAACAAAATTGAGGGAAGTGCTCGAAAGGTTTTGAGAGAGTTTCAGCTACTTGATTTCTTTGAGGACGTTGTTGGCCCTGACACCTTCGGCGTGTCAAAGCCAAATCCCGAACATCTTCAAAAATGTGTCTCCGACAAGTGGGCAAGTTTACCCACGATTATGGTTGGAGACTCTGAAGTGGACTGTGTCGCGGCAAAGGCTGCTGGATTTCCAATGGTTCTAGTGGACTGGGGCTATAACAAGGGGCGTTTGTCAGAATTGGCGCCCAATTTTGTACTCAGCGACATTCGGGAACTACACGAGATCTTAGATAAGATCAGCAGCAATTAATCCAAGTGAACTCCAATCTTGAAGGGGAATAAGCCTATGACCGCAAATTATAAATCAGAACTCAGTGCCGCAAAGGAACGTCTGGGGGCTCTAGGTAAGGTTGCGCCAGATATGATGCAGGGATTTGGTCGCCTCGCCAAGGCGGCGACCGCTGATGGGACTTTCTCTGTCGCGCAGAAAGAACTGATCGCAACGGCAATTGCCGTCGTGAAGGGGTGTTACGACTGTATTTTGTACCATGTGGACGCGGCAAAGCGTAGTGGCGCCACCGAGGATCAGCTTGCGGAAGTTCTCACAGTGGCAGTGGAAATGGGAGGTGGCCCGGCTCTAATGTATTCAGGCAAGGCTCTGGAAGCTTACCGGGCAGTGTGAAACCCCCAAACATAATTCATTTCGAGTTGGTTCAAATGCGCTCAACTTTAATAATTGGTAATTGGAAGATGAACGGCAAAAGCCGTAATCTTGCCGAGGTGGACAAGTTATTGGATGGCTTAAACGGTCAGTCCTGCGATATGGTGTTATGTCCACCAGCTACATTGATTGCTCAAATGGCTGCAGCTGTTAAGGGTTCGTCAATCCAGGTTGGGGGGCAGGACTGCCATTGGAATTCAATGGGACCTCACACTGGCGACATATCACCGGAAATGATTGCCGATGCAGGGGGAGAGTATGTTATTTTGGGCCACTCTGAGCGCAGATCTGACCACTGCGAGTCTGACCCCATAGTCAATGCCAAATGTGTTGCTGCTTTGGCAGCAGGGCTCACTTGCATCGTCTGCGTCGGGGAGACAAAGGCAGATAGAAGTGCTGAGAACACTCTTAGTGTCATAGAAAATCAGCTCCACGCCTCAATTCCGAAAAATGCCCAGTTGTCGAAGCTTGTCGTCGCCTATGAGCCGGTTTGGGCCATTGGTACTGGCTTAACACCGACCATTTCAGAAATTAGTGATGTGCACACGTTCATGAGACGTAAGCTGATAGAACGCTTCGGGGATGAAGCTTGCTTTGTTCCCTTGGCTTATGGTGGATCAGTCAACGCGGATAATGCGTCTGAAATCCTGGCCCAGTCCAATGTATCTGGCGTCTTGGTGGGTGGAGCTTCACTGCGCGCGGAAGACTTTTTGAAGATTGTCTCATGTGCTGCTTAATGATCTGGCAGCCCCCAACAAATACCAGAAATATCAGTCAAAACTTGGCCAACACGATCTTTCCCCTCGTTGAGCCGCTCTCTAATAACCGGTGAGCCTCCAAAAGGTTCACTGCATTTATGCGCCCTAGGTTGTTTGTTATCGTTGATTTAATGGTTCCCGAGTCGATTAGGGACGCAACTTCATTGAGAATTTCGCCCTGACGTTGCATGTCAGCAGTCTTAAACATTGGACGTGTGAACATAAACTCCCAGTGAATAGAAATAGCCTTGGACTTAAAGGGAACTACGTCAAAAACGTCTGGTCCATCTATCAAACCATATCGGCCTTGGGGCGTCATCATTGATACCACCTCCTCAGCATACATTTGTGAGTGAGTAGTCGAATAGACGAAGTCAACATTGCTGAAGCCTAGTTCGAGCATTTGCGGAGCCAGCTCTTTAGAGTGATCAATTACGTAATCCGCTCCAAGTTCCTTGGCCCAGGCCTTTGTTTCAGGGCGCGAGGCAGTGGCAATGATTGTCACATCAGAAAGGCAGCGAGCCAATTGGATGGCTATTGAGCCAACGCCGCCAGCGCCCCCAATGACTAATAATGTGTCGCTGCCACCTGGGACTGGCTTTTTGACATCCAATCTCTCGAACAGCATTTCATAGGCGGTTAGTGTTGTTAAGGGCATCGCGGCTGCAGCTGCCGCAGTAATAGAAGTTGGCATCCGACCGACAATTCGTTCATCTACCAAATGAAATTCACAGTTTGTACCGGGTCGGTTCAGGGTGCCGGCGTAGTATACGCGATCCCCAATCTTAAAGTTCGTGACCTGCGTCCCGACGCCGATAACTGTGCCCGCGGCGTCCCAGCCAAGTATTTGAGGCTCACCAATAGCGGAGTTGCCTCGCTTGCGTATCTTGGTGTCCACTGGATTGACGGAGATGGCCTCTACTTCGACCAGTAGATCATGGCCATATGCAATTGGTGTTTCTAACTCAAAATCCAACAAGGCATTGGGCCGGTCGACTGCTCCCGGTTCAATAAAGCCAACTGCTTTCATTTACTTACCCGATGCCCTGAAGATTTTAAGATTGTTTTGTCTCAAGCAGTGTGGTGCACATCTTGCAGGCCATAGACTGGCGTTGAGAGGCCCTCCATTCGGGCCTTGATCTGCAGGCTTAGGTACAGAGAGTAGTGGCGCGATTGGTGCAGGTTTCCTCCGTGCATCCATAGGCTGCCAACTTGTGTCGGCTTCCACATGTTTCTCTCTTCACCTTCCCAGGGTCCTGGATCTTTGGTGGTGTCAGAGCCCAAGCCCCATACCTTGCCGAGCTTATCTGCAACGTCCTGCCCCATCAGGTCGGCGACCCAACTATTCATGGAGTTGTAGCCTGTGGCGTAAACAATTACGTCGGCTTCAAGTTCCGATCCATCTTCAAGCTTTACGCCGCTTGAGGTGACTTCAGACACTTGGCCTCTCTTCAGCTTTATCTCGCCGTCGATGATTAGCTGGCTCGCGCCAATGTCTATGTAGTAGCCAGACCCCCTGCGGAGGTATTTCATAAAGAGCCCGGAGCTGTCATCACCCCAATCCAACCAGAACCCAGCTTTCTCGAGGCCCTTGTAAAAGTCAGCGTCGCGTTTTTTCATTTCTTCATAGAGCGGTATCTGGAACTCGTGCATAATAGCGTACGGGATTGATGCAAAAATCATGTCCGCTTTCTCGGTGGTGACACCGTTTGCCACGGCCTCCTCAGAGTATAAACTGCTTAGCCCCACATCCATTAGCGTGTCTGAGCGCACTATGTGCGTCGACGATCTTTGTACCATTGTCACGTCGACACCAGCCTCCCATAGGGCCGCACAAATATCGTGAGCAGAGTTGTTGGATCCCACTACGACTGCCTTCTTGCCTTTGTAAGCATCCGGGCCGGGGTGTTGCGATGAGTGATGCTGGTCGCCATTGAAGGTATCCATTCCCGGGAAGGAGGGCATTCGCGCCTTGCCCGACATTCCAGTGGCCATTACCAGTTGCTTCGGCTTGAGGACAACCTCCTCACCATCGCGATCCACCACAATGTGCCATTCGCCGAGTTTCTCATCATACTTGGCAGATTTTGCCGTGGCCTTCGTCCAGTAGTTCAGCTCCATGACCTTGGTGTACATTTCCAGCCAGTCCCCAATTTTATCTTTTGGAGAGAATACGGGCCAGTTGTCGGGAAACTTGATGTAGGGGAGGTGATCATACCAGACCGGATCGTGCAGGCAGAGAGACTTGTACCGCTTTCTCCAGCTGTCCCCCGCGCGCTCGTTTTTCTCTAATATAATAGTCGGGACGCCTAGCTGTCTCAGGCGTGCTCCTAGCGCGATCCCGCCCTGTCCGCCGCCAACGATAACGCAATACGGCTGAGTTTTGCAGCCCAGATCCTCTATTTCTTTGTTGCGTTCTTCCAGCCATGTCGCACGGTCTTTTCCTGCGCCGTGCTTGGCGCCCATACGCCGATTGTCACCGCTTGGTTCTTCGTGCCCTTTCAATTCAGTCATGGCCGTCAGGAGTGTCCAAATTTTGCCGGCTTTGATCCTGATCAGCCCATTACCTCGTGCGACTTCAGTTTCAAATGTGATCCACGCGGTGGTCACATCTCCCTCCACCGTTGGCGCTTCTCCCTCAGCTACTTTCCAATTTGAGGGCTTGGTTGCTTTGAGTTGGTGGTGGAGCATTTCTTCGATTTGCCCACGTCCCTCCATGGTTTTAATGTTCCAAGTAAAGGTCACCAAATCTCGCCAATAGGTGTCATCAGCGAACATGCTCGTGGCCTTGTCTATTTCATGGCCTGCTAAGTATGCGCCAAATTCATCAAGAAAATTTTGGACTTCTTGAGTGGTTGAAGTATCAAGCATCACATTTTTCCCTAGTCTGAGCTCACTCTAATATGAGTGGGCGGTGTGGATTTGGGCTTACTTCCCTCATTTGCGTTGTTGGTTTCATCGCATGCATGAAAGAAATTTCTTTGAAACGCTTGCACGAGTCTACGTGTCGGTCAAGAAATTTTGGAAAAAATTTTCATATAATTTTAAAAAATTTCTACTTTTGTTTATTATTTTCAAATATGGCAGATCAAATGCAGCCAAATCTCCTTATATAAATTTTTATATATATAATTTATAAAAATTTGAGATTTAGTTTCTCAAGCTTCCATATTGGTTGCATACTACTCGCAAAATATTGTCTCGTTGAAGAGCAGTGCATGCGTATTGCGGAGAATTACTTGGCCATGGGTGCTAAACGCGTTGCCGTCCTGGACCACGGCAAATCAAACGTCAAATTATTCATATGTAGCAAGAGTGGTGACGTCATAGATAGCCGCTCGACACGGAATGTGTCGATAGAATCTAAAAATTGGCGGCATACAGATCTCATCGGGATAAACGAATGGGTGTTCTCTACATTAGCTGAATTAAATCAAAACCACTCCATTGGAGATATCATCGTATCAGCCCATGGGTCGGGCGGAGTGTTGGTTGGGGATCGTAATGAGGTCGTTGGCGACGGAGCCTTAGTCCCTATGATCGACTATGAACAAGAGCTTCCAGAAGACGTCGCTATGGCGTACGAAAATATTGAGGCCAGCTACCTAGATCGTGGTTCGGCCTTAATGATGGGTGCCAGTCACGTAGCCCGTCAGCTTTTTTGGATTGAAACTGAGCTGCCTGAAGCCATTAAGCATGCTCGGTGGTTTCTATGCCTTCCACAGTACTGGGCATGGCGCATGAGTGGTGTTGCTGTCAGTGAATTTACGATTTTAGGTGCCCAGTCTCACTTGTGGAATGTGCCTCAGTCTAGTTGGACGGAGTTAGTGCGGGATCGCAACTGGCAGAGAATATTGCCACCCATTACCTCGTCTGATACGGTCATTGGGAAAATACGACCAGAATTGGCCGAAAAATATTCACTGTCTCCTGATATTAAGGTGCACGCTGGGGTCCATGATTCATCGGCTAATTTTTACAGTTATCGATCGTTGGGTGTTGATGAGTTCACTGTTGTGTCCACCGGCACTTGGACCGTGGCACTCGCTAGGGGATTTGACCCGCTGCAGCTGACAGAGGCACTGGGGATGACGTGCAATTCAGATCCGTTTGGCAACCCAGTTTGTGGCGCACTAACGATGGCTGGACGTGAATACGAGACTATCGCAGGTGTCCAACCCGCCGGAGCAAGAGCCGACCTCAGTGTGATCCAGGAATTGGTACTGCAGGGGACCATGGTGCTACCGAGTTTGAGCGATGATAATGGCCAGTTTCCAGGTTCTGCGCGTTCGGGGAAGATAGTCGGTCCAAAACCAGACACACAAGAACAGCGTCTTGCCTTGGCGATCATTCACAGTGCTCTTCTTACGGTGGAGTGCGCAAACACCTTGGGACCTGATCGAACATGGATATTAGACGGGAGCTACTTGCAGGAGCCACTTTATGCGTCAATGGTAAACTCAATACGTTCTATAACGGCGCCTAATGCGAAAACTTTTATAAATGAGGTGGCTGATGGCCTCTCAAGGGGAGCGGTCGCATTATGTTACCCATCTACAGTTTTACCACCAACGCTTGAGCATCCATCCAAACTGGATAAGGTCCAAGGTTTGAAAAAATATGTTGAAGATTGGCAAAGGCTTACAAGGGAGAGAGTTGAATGAAACCTGATGAGAAGAAACTGCGCGGACATATGATTGAGACCTGCTTAAAGATGAATGCGCACGGTATAAATCAGGGCACATCTGGGAATCTTTCCGTACGCTATGGTGATGGATTTTTGATTACACCCTCTTCAACCCCATACGATCAAATAACCCCTGAGGATATTGTGCAGATGGATTGGGACGGCACCTATCTTGGCCCCCGGCCGTCATCGGAGTGGCGCTTCCATCGCGATATACTAAAAACACGGGCAGACGTTGATGTTGTGTTGCACTGTCACTCCACCTTCGCCACTGCTGTGGCTTGTCACCATCGAGACATTCCGGCTTTTCACTATATCGTTGGGTTAATGGGCGGTAATACCCTTCGATGTGCCCCTTATGCGACTTTTGGCACCCAGGAGCTCTCCAATGCAGCGATAGACGCCCTGGAAGGCAGAATGGCATGTCTGCTCGCGCAGCATGGTCAAATTAGCTTAGGGAAAAATTTTGACGGCGCCCTTGCCATGGCCATCGAGGTAGAGTCCCTAGCAAAAATTTACATTAACGCCTGTGCGTTAGGTGAACCGCCAGTGCTCTCTGCTAATGAAATGGATCGGGTATTGGAGCAAATGAAACGCATGAGCTACGGTAGAGGGCCAGAACCGGATGACACTTTAGATGTTGCTCGCGCAAGAAATGAAAGAAATTGAATTTTTGGCGCGAGTTTTTCCTAGATCAAACTGTGATAGTTTCGTTATGCTTCAAATGAACTCCTGAACAATAATTGCGAAATATGGCTGAAAACACAGAGTATGAAGCGCTTACCCCTCAGACTTTGGCGACGCGATTGTCAAGGATACAAGTGCTTAATGAAAAGGTTGGAGAAAATTCTGACCTTTGGGAAGTAGCCGAAATAGGTGATGGCAACCTAAATTTAGTATTCATAATATCAGGTGAAAATGGAAAGGCGATCGTTAAACAGGCCCTTCCCTATGTGAGGTTGGTTGGGGAGAGTTGGCCCTTGCCACTTTACAGAGCTTTTTACGAATATAATGCGCTGGAGCGGATGGCGCAGCGCCACCCAAGATCAACCCCTGAAATTTATTACTTTGATGACACTCAAGCCATCATAGTGATGGAGTATCTCGAAGGGCACACTATCCTGCGTCAAAAATTAATCGCTGGCGAAAAAGTGAAAGGACTTGCAGAGTTTTTAGGGCAGTTCTGTGCTCGGACTGCCTTCCGAGGGTCGGAACTCTCTATGCGGAGCGCGAATAAAAAGTCAGACGTCGCTCTGTTTTCTGGAAATGTTGAGATACCTGCGATCACAGAAGCGCTGGTTTTCACGGATCCCTATTATGAGGCTGAACAAAATCATCACACGGAGCAACTCGACCAGTTAATCAGCGTCTTGAGGCGTGATGTCGGGTTGAAGATCAAAGTCCAAAAAGCTTTGCAGCGTTTTGTTTCTAATTCTGAGACGATGATACACGGTGATTTGCATTCTGGGTCAATTATGTGCACCGATCAAAACAGTCGTGTGATCGATCCAGAATTTGTGCAATATGGTCCGATGGGCTTTGATGTTGGAATGCTATGTGCAAACTTTTTCATGGCTTATTTTAGCCAACCAGCTCACAGGCAATCTGGCCTTGAAGAGTACCAAGAGTGGATTTTAAATATTATTTTAGAAATATTTAATGTCTTTAATGCCGAATTTCGTTTGTTGTGGGCGAATGAGCGGCGCGGTCTTTTGTATCCACCGGTTCTATTTGAACAGCAAGGTCACGACTCCATGGCCGCGTGTGAAATTGTCCTAAAAGATATTTGGAGCGATGCTTGGACATATTGCGGTATTGAGATGCATCGCAGGTGTTTGTCTCTTGCGCATAATGCAGACTTTGAGGAGATTCCGAACCCTGTCGAGCGAGCATCCCTAGAAGCAAGAAACATTGAATTGGGAGCTCATCTGATCCGTTCAGCATGTTCTTTCGACAATGCTGCTGAAGTGTGTGAGGTCGCTCGAGCCCACAATAGGAGAGATTTTTTATGATAGTGGATGGAAAGCATTTCCGCTCGCTGTGGTGGAACGAAACCAGGAGTGTGTTGGAAATAATTGATCAAACTTGGTTGCCTTATGATTTCAGAACAATCCAAGTTGTAACACTACAAGATTTTGCTGACGCAATTAGAGAAATGAAAGTCAGAGGGGCGCCGCTAATTGGGGCTACCGCCGCATACGGAGTGGCGCGCGCAATGGAAAGCGACCCGTCTGATGCCAATCTAGACAGAACTTGGAATTTTCTGGAAGCAACTCGACCCACGGCCATAAATCTTAAGTGGGCTCTAAACCGATGTAGGGATGCTTTATTGCCGCTGCCTGAAAGCGACAGGGCTGCCAGTGCTCTCGAGCTAGCGCATTTAATTGCTGATGAGGATGTCCAGATAAATAAAAAAATCGGGCAACATGGTCTAAAAATAATTTCAAAAATAGCTCAGAGGAAAAACAACGGTGATCCAGTACGGATCTTAACTCATTGCAATGCCGGCTGGCTTGCAACCGTCGATTGGGGTACGGCGACAAGTCCGATATATCAGGCGCATGATATGGGACTTAACCTGCATGTTTGGGTTGATGAAACAAGACCGCGAAACCAGGGCGCAATTACCGCGTGGGAGTTAGGCAAACACGGCGTGCCACACACTTACATTGTCGACAATGCGGGTGGGCATCTAATGCAGCACGGTATGGTTGATTTGGTGATTACTGGTACCGACAGAACCACTAGGTGTGGTGATGTATGCAACAAAATTGGCACTTATTTAAAAGCACTCGCTGCGAAGGATAATGACATTCCGTTCTACGTTGCTCTCCCGTCTTCTACAGTTGATTGGACTGTGCGCAACGGTCTGTCGGAAATTCCGATAGAAGAGCGTAGTGACGCTGAGATTTCTAATATTCAAGGCATTTCAGATGCTGGAAAGTTGGGTGCTGTCGCCGTAACGCCTGAGGGAACACCTGTTGGAAATCCAGCCTTTGATGTGACGCCTAGTAGGCTTGTTACTGGTCTCATAACTGAGCGCGGTTTGTGTGATGCGTCAGAAACTGGCTTGTTGAGCCTATTTCCGGAGTTTTCTGATACTGTTGGGTAAATGTTGAAAAAAGTTAGAGGCTATCATGATCTACCGTAGTTTGGGCAAAACGGGCCTTAAAATTTCTGCGATAACTATGGGAACTTTCACATTTGGTGGCAAAGGTGACTTTGGGCGCGCAGGCACTCAAAATACAAAAGATGCTCAGCGCTTAGTTGATACCTGTCTCGACTATGGTGTTAACATGTTTGACACCGCTAACATGTATTCCACCGGGCTTTCGGAAGAAATTTTGGGAGAAGTTTTAGAGGGGCGCTATCACAATATACTTGTCACATCGAAGGTCAGAATGCCCATTGGTGAAGGCCCAAATGATGAAGGCTTATCGAGGTGGCATATAATCAGAGAGTGCGAGAGATCCCTTAAGCGATTACGCACCGACCATATCGATCTGTATTACATGCATGAGTGGGATGGCACTACTCCAATTGAAGAAACTCTATCGGCCCTGGATTATTTAATACAGCAGGGAAAAGTTAGGTATGTGGGATGTTCGAACTTTTCTGCTTGGCAAGTGATGAAGGCGCTAAACGCCGCACCAAGTTACGCTAGCCGCTTTGTGTCACAACAGATCCATTATACGATAGAAGCGCGGGAAGCCGAATATGAGTTATTGCCGCTTTCTGTGGATCAAGGTCTTGGTGTGCAAATATGGTCACCCCTTGCAGCAGGCCTATTGACTGGAAAGCATAGGAGAGGCGCATTGGCGCCAGGTTCACGACAAGCTTCTGGCTGGAGTGAGCCGCCTATTCGTGATATGGAACGTTTGTGGAATATCGTCGATGTGCTAGATGATATTGCTAAATCCCATAACGTAGAAGCCGCTCAAATTGCACTGGCTTGGCTCTTAACCCGACCGGCGGTCGCCTCATTGGTTGTTGGTGGGCGTAATTCTGAGCAGTTTACAAAAAACTTCAGAGCGCTTGAAATTATTCTCTCTGAAGACGAGCTGAAGCGCTTGAATGATGTGAGCCGCTTGCCACTCATTTATCCCTATTGGCATCAACATAACTTTGCTCAGCCTCGGTTCTCACGCGCGGATAAGGCCCTGCATAATGACTACCCAGACCGGCATTATGGGGGAGAGGATCCACTCATATAGGCTTTGTACATTAACGACGCGCTACAGCGTGGACGATTAAACTCATTGCCAACATTCCAGGATCATCCATACCGACACTCTTGTCTCCGAAGATCCTAGCCCTGCCTATGGTCGCAGGTTTGTCGCGAAAGTCATTTAATGCGGCGTCGACGGCTTGCGATGCCGCGAGTGACTTGTCGTCCGAATTCGCTACTGCTTTGCTCAGGTAATCTAGGCTATCCAGTACAGTTTTCCCGCCCAACTCCGCCTTGCCTCTCTCCTGCATTTTATCGCGAGATGTTGCAATCAATTCTGCCAAATTGTTTGGATTGAGAGTGGTTTGCCCCTTCAATAATTTCGCCGCAGCCATGAGGCCTGTAGCCAGTAGTGTTCCGTATGAAGAGCCAGATGTTTTTGTGAATGCCTGTGCGCACTGAAATAGCAGCATTCCAAGATCATCGGGTAAGCTTTCCCGCATTTCGTAGATCGCATGCATTCCTCGTGTCATTGTTACGCCAAGGTCTCCGTCACCAAGGGCGCCGTCTGCTGTATTTAAAAGATCGAAATTATTGTCCATTTCATCTTTAAGGCGCTCAATCGCAGCAATTAAATCTTCACGATCTAAACTCATTTAACACTCCAGAAAGCACAATCACATGGCGCTGTTAACAGTTCTTCAAGCTCGCGATCTAATTTCAATAGCGTGAACGAAACGCCTGCCATCTCCATTGATGTTGCGTAGCGGCCCACTAAAGGCATAACGATCGTTGCCCCACAGGATTCTAATCGTGCTTTCACAGTGCGGTAGAGAATGTATAGTTCCTCTGGCGGGGTGGCCCCGAGCGAATTCACTAGAACAGATACTCGGTCTCCCTTCTTCAGCGGCATATCTTCTAGGAGCCTGTCGATCATTTCATTTGCAATGTCGTCTGCAGATCTCAGCTCACCCCTCCATACGCCGGGTTCGCCATGTATGCCCATGCCCATTTCCATTTCGGTTTCGCCAATTTCAAAAGTAGGCTTTCCCGCTTGCGGAACTGTACAAGATGAGAGTGCAGCGCCGATAGAACGACATGCGTCAGCTGCCTTTTGGGCTACCGCGGTTACGGCCTCAAGGTCGTGGCCGGCTTCCGCGGCAGCGCCTGCAATTTTGAATGCATACACCATGCCCGCAACGCCGCGTCGTTTTTCAGCTTCGCTGGGCGGCGCAGAGGCAACATCGTCGGCAAGCAGGACGGTTGTGCATTTAATATCATCAAACTCAACTAGCTCGCCGGCCATATCAAAATTCATTACATCGCCGCCGTAGTTTCCGTAAAGCCTAAGGACCCCAGAACCACTGTCTGCCACTCGAATTGCGTCGGCCATTTGCTCTGCTGACGGCGACGAAAAAACATCACCGATCGCGCAAGCGTCCAATAAGCCAGTTCCCACGTAACCGGTAAACACTGGTAAGTGACCCGAACCGCCGCCCGTGACTATGCCAACTTTTCCATTTCCAGCTTTATTAGCCCGCGCCACAACCTTACCGGAATCTCCGTGCAAACTGTAATATTCAGGGTGAGCGGCAACGAGCCCAGCTAGCATTTGATCGACGTAGTCTTTAGGGTCGTTAAGAATTTTTTTCATTTTGCTCTCCTTAGTAAATTTTAGTTGGATGGTTACCTACCTCGGTTTGCTGATAAACGGCTTGAATAGGTATTGATAACCATGACCAATATTAATAGCGCCCCCCATATAAACTCACGAGCAAAGTTCGAGACTTGCAGCATATTGAGGCCACTGGATAGAAATTGCATTGAGAGTACGGCAAGGACGACGCCGATTACTCGTCCGTAGCCGCCATATGGGTTGATCCCACCTAGCACGGCTATCAACACAGCAAGCAATAGATACGAAGATCCGTAGTCAGCTTTCGCAGAGTTGGCGCGGCTCATAACTATCAAGCCAGAGACAGATGAGAATACTCCAGCAAGCATGTAAACTTTTACTAACATTTTATCGATATTTACTGCCGCATAGAGTGCTGCAAGGGGGTTGGCTCCGTACATGGTGACCCGAAGCCCAAATGCCGTCCGTGTCAGAATGAGACCCAGTAGCGTGGCAAGCACGCCGAAGATAATAAGGGGGACTGGTATCCCAATAATTTGAGAATTACCTATCAATGCAACTGTATCAGGAAATCCCATCACAGCGCTGCCGCCTGTCATGGCAATTGCGAAGCCTGTAAAAACAAGGCCAGATCCAAGCGTGGCCAGAATTGCGGGTAGGCCAAAAAATGAAACCAGAATTCCGTTTATAAAACCGGAAATACAGCCGACTAGTACGGCAGCGAAAATAGCGAGGGCTAACCAAGTAAGCGATTGGGACCCCGACATTGAGGGGTCTGCAAAATGTGTCAGAATTAAGGCAGCAGTTACGGCTGAAAAGTTTGCAACGCCAACCACAGACAGGTCTATACCTCCGGTCATCATTGTGATCGTCATTGCTAACGCAAGTATCGCAAACTCAGGGAATTGAAATGCCATCGATGTTAAGTTCTGACTGGAAAGAAACCTGTCAGGTGACAGCGCAGCCATGGATAAGAACACTAATATCGTTATGAGAAGCAGCCTAAATTCTGGTGAGCTTAATTGGGGGTTTTTGAACATATATCGAAGCATATCTCTATTTACCCCGCATTTTTAGCTGATTTTTTTGCTCGGTAAGCTGGCAGTCCTGTACCGATAAGTATCAACAAACCAATAGTCACAGATTGCCAGGTCGTTGGAATACCAATCACGATTAGGCTGTTCTGAACAATTACAATTAGAGCAACGCCGAGTAGCGTGCCGGTTATAGTCCCATATCCACCAATTAACCGCGCACCTCCCAAAACGACCGCTGCAATTACTGACAGCTCGAGGCCAACCAATGAGAAAGGGTCTGCCATTCTTCCAACAGAGCCGTAAATTATGCCCGCTAGGCCAGCCAACGCCCCCACGTAGACATACACAAAAAACTGGGTCCATTTTACATTGATGCCGATGCGTCGAGCACTCTCAACGGATCCTCCAATTGCATAAATTGAACGACCTAACATTGTTTTTTGCAGGATGACCCAAGTCAAAACAATCACGAACAAAAGTGCCAATACAGACCAGGGTATAGAGTAAAAATTACCCGCTTCAGTGGTACCTCGCGCAATAACGCCTCGGGAAAAGTCTCGCATGGACGGTGGGAGATCAGAAATACGCTGTGAACCGATGAACGTAAGAAGGAATCCGCGAAATACTGATAGGGTGCCCAGCGTAACGATAAGAGTGGGCAGCCCGATTAAGGCGATTAGCACCCCGTTAATTGCTCCTAGAAAAGCGCCAAATGCTATGGAAACGCAAAAAATCATGGGCCAGGATGCATCGGGATTAATGGACAAGAAGAGTACTGAGGACGAGTACATTGCGAATACCGCAATTG
Source organism: Roseovarius sp. 10 (assembly GCF_033100315.1). NCBI lineage: Bacteria > Pseudomonadati > Pseudomonadota > Alphaproteobacteria > Rhodobacterales > Roseobacteraceae > Roseovarius > Roseovarius sp. 10. The sequence continues at coordinate 622,450 of NZ_JAWLVH010000002.1, read as the reverse complement.
CCGTAAAACTAACGTCAATTCCGCCTGAAACGAGTACAACCATTGCTCCAACCGCCAAAATACCGATGACGATAGAAGCTCTCAGTAGGTCTGAAACTGTTGTAATGGAGAAGAAGCGCGGGTCTGCGATTGTGGCGATGATGCAAAACAGGGCTATTACCACAGCAACCAGCGTTTCATTGCGTTTTAGCAGATCTTTAGAGATGAAATTCATTATGATGCGAGCCTCTGGGCAAGATCCCCTTCATTCACGTTATTTCTGTCAAAACTATCAATTATTGACCCGTCACGCATGACTAGTATGCGATGACAGGTTGAGAGGAGCTCAGGTAAGTCGTCCGAAATCACTAGGATGCCTATTCCGCTTGCGGACAAGGTTCGGATAATTTCGTGAATTTCCGCTTTCGATCCGACATCAACGCCTACGCTTGGACCATTAAGAATTAATATTCTTGGAGAGCGTGCGAGCCATCGCGCAAGAGCTACACGTTGTTGATTACCTCCAGAAAGTGATTGGACCGGTGCGTCAACATTTGGAGCTTTTACACTCAGCTTTTTCAGCCAAGACTGTGCCTCGTCTAAGAGGCTGACGATGTTGAGAATGTAGCCAGAAGTGTGACTGTCTAATCTGCCAATCGCTACATTTCGCATTATTGACTGCGTGAGGAACAGTCCCTCTGTTAGGCGATCTTCTGGTACGTAACCAATACCTGCAGCCGCAGACTTTTGGGGATCTCCAAGCTCGAGTTTTTCGCCATCCACTCTTATCGAGCCACTGTCAGGTTCCACCAATCCGAATATGGCCTTAGCAACAGATGTGCGCCCCGAACCAAGCAAGCCGGTGATCCCGAGTACTTCTCCTGCGCGTAAATTAAAATTGATATCCGTAAATGCCCCGTGCTTTGTCAGCGAACTCACCTCCATTAGGGTTGCTGCGTCTTTTGACAAGCTGCCGGGGTCAGAGAGAGAAACATCTTTTCCAGTCATGTGATAGGTGAGTTTTGTCGTGTCGAAGTCAGATGCCGGACCTTCTGCTACTTTCTTACCATTCCTTAAAACAAAAACTTTTTCTGAGACTTCCAACACTTCGGAGAGTTTGTGGCTGACAAAAATTACTGCAACACCATTCAGCTTTAACATCTGTATGATATCTTGCAGTCGGCGCACTTCTTTTTGAGTGAGCGCGGTTGTCGGTTCATCCATTATTATAAGGCGCGCTTTTGATGCTAACGCTCTGCAGACAGCGACAAGTTGTTTCTGGGCTACTGATAAATTTTCTACTCGCGTTTCAAGGTCTATATCTACGCCAATTTGGTCTAAAGCTTTTTGAGCGATTAAGACTGTCTTACTACGATCAAAAACCTTGAGCTCTGACGAAAGAAGACTGCCGAAGGCTATATTTTCGGCGACGCTCAGGTTAGGAAACAGAGAAAAATCCTGAAATATAACCATAACGCCCATGCTAGCGGCAAGGCGTGGCGTAATCTTCGGGTACTCGTTTCCATTAAAGAAAATTGAGCCGCCGGATGCGGGCTCAACGCCAGAAATAATTTTGATGAGTGTAGATTTGCCTGACCCGTTCTCACCCGCAAGACAAACCGCCTCGCCCGGCCTGACGCTGAAATCAACTGCCTCTAGCGCTGTTACACCAGAGTATTTCTTGGTGACAGAACGAAGTTCGACCAGCGGTGCAGGACTGTTTTCATGCATTTCACAATCACATTTTAACGTAGATGATGTTGCACGGAACGAGTTAATTCTCGTTCCGTGCTGGTCCGTTTCATCAGAAAGGATAGTCTGCCATATTTGCAGCGTTCACATTAACCCAAGCCTGGCCATAAATAACTTTACCATCCAAGCTAATGTTTTCATATCCAGGGAGTCCTAGGTCCATGCCATCGGTGACTTCTTCGCCATTAATGACCATGACTGCTAGGGCGTTCATAGCCTCCCCAGCAACAGCGGGATCCCAGAACCCAATTCCATCAACAGCGCCAGTTTCTAGGTACTGTCCTGCGATTGATGGTAGAGATGTACCAAATACGCAGGTGCCATCTTCCATCCCCCGCTCTTCCACAGCGCGCCCGATACCGGCAACATCAGTAGAAGCCGAACCTTGTAGACCTTTGATGTTCGGATACGCACGAAGTACTTCTTGGGCTGCCGTGTATGCCTGCTCCGCATCGTCAAACGTTTCGTTCTTATCGCCAACCAATGTCATGTTAGGATAGTTGGCTTCCTGATATGCAATAGCCCCATCAACCCACTGGTTATGTGTTTGTGAGGTGAGCGAGCCAACGAAAACTGCATATTCTCCTTCGCCACCCATGCAAGTAGCCATTTGCTCCATTAGGTTGGCGCCAAAGTCTTCGTTTACGAAAGCCTCGAGGTCATAAGCGGTGTTTTGCTGTGACGCGGCTTCATGTGTAATGACTGCAATACCTGCGGCCATTGCGCGACCCAGAACTGGCTCAAGCGCCTCAGGTGACATTGGAACAACCGCAAGCGCGTCCACACCTTGAGCAATCATATCTTCAATGAGTGCTACTTGCTGCTGCGGATCGGCCTGAGCTGGCCCGACTTGGAAGGCATTCACCCCATTATCTTCCGCAAATTTATTGACGCCTTCTTCCATTCGATTGAACCACTGAATGCCAGCGATCTTTACGACGGTTGCGATGCTAGTTGAGTGGGCGTCAGCAATGAGTTGCGTCCCAGAAAGGGCCGCCCCCGCCACTGCCGCGGTCATGAGTAGTTTCATTTTAGTTGTCATTTAGTCCTCCCAAAAAACTAAGCTAAGACGTCCATCGCGAAGCGTAATGTTTTTATCGGTTATCGATTGGTTGACGCCCTTTTAGCTTTTCTTATCAGATTCCAATCTGCGGTTTGCAACACATGTGCATTGACTGCACAAATGTGACTATATATGCCAACATGCATCGGTCAAGAAGTTTCATTGCACATGAAAGGGAGAATCGGGGTTCTTTGATGCATCCGGGAGATCATAGTTTTGATCATGACGCAGCACAGGCGGCATGGCTGTATTATGTTGGCAATCTAAGCCAGCAAGAGGTCAGTGACCGACTAGGGATTTCTCGTTTCAAGGTGCTGCGAATGCTTGCAGACGCGCGGGAGCGGGGGTTTGTGAAGGTTAGCGTAGAGCACCGCACAAGTCGCACACTCGAGTTGTCAGAAAGCCTTCAGGACGCATTTGGTTTGACGGAGGCGCAAGTAGCACCCAGTAGAGGAGGCGCGAGTGATGAAAAGAACGCTCGTGACTCGGTCGGAGTACTAGCTGCTCGCTACATTTCTCGAATTGCAGGGAACAATAAAGAGAAGACTATCGGAGTGGGTTGGGGACGTACTCTCTCTTTCGCTGCGCACAATGTTAATGGCATTCACAACCCCAACCTAACATTTGTATCGTTGATGGGATCAATAACATATGCGTCCGAAACTGCACCTGGTGATGTCTGTGTCAGGCTTGCTTCCCAAACTGGTGGGCGCGCAGTTTTAATGCCTGCGCCCTTTATTGCGGATACGCCAGAAGATTGTCAGAGTATTATGAGCCAGAGGCTCGTGCGAGAGGCGGCTAATATTGCACACAAAGCCGATCACGCGTTTATGAGTGTGGGTGAGTGTAAACCCGGATCAATTTTATACGAGAGTGGCATTTTTACTGACCAGCAAAAGGCGCAACTACGGTGTGGAGATGTGGTTGGCGACTGCTGCGGCGTATTTTATCGCGCTGACGGAAGCATAGCAGATGTTGAGGTTAACGAGTGCGCGCCGTGCTTGAAGCCAAGCACCATGAAAAATGCTGACACTGTTTTGTTAGCTGGTGGCGTCGGAAAGGCGGTCGCAACGCTGGCTGTTCTTCGGGCCAAATTTGTGAAGCGTCTTTTCGTTGATGAGGAGTTAGCGATTAAACTCCTGGAGATCAAATAGGTGGAGTCAAAAATTGAACTGCGCACATAAAAATGGGTTTCTCTACTCACTGCACACACCTGCAAATTAAGGCAGTTGGTATTGGTGCCATAACGAGAAGATAAAAGGGGGTATAAGTGCAGGTAGACGGTACAAACTCTAACTTGTTCAAGTATTATCACGCCATGCGTCGGATCCGAACTTTCGAGGATCGGGTTGGTGAACTTTACCTCCGGGGTGAGAGTGCAGGCTCAATGCTACACCTGTCCATAGGAGAAGAGAGTGCGGCTGTCGGTGTCTGCTCGGCCATGCGAGCCGGCGATACTTTTACCACCCACCATCGCGGCCACGGGGTATTTTTGGCTCGTGGAGCTGACCCAAACCGCATGATGTCGGAAATCGCTGGTAAAGAGAGTGGCTACTGCCAAGGAAAAGGCGGATCCATGCATATTGCTGACATGGCACTTGGACATCTTGGAGCTAATGCCATTGTTGGGGGTGGGATCCCAGCAGTGGTTGGCGCAGCGTTAGCTGAAAAGCGCCGCGGTGCTTCCAACGTATCGATTGCATTCTTCGGTGATGGTGCGATGCAGCAGGGTATTCTCTATGAGTCTATGAACATGGCTGCCCTTTGGGACCTCCCGGCGGTGTTTGTGTGCATTAATAACCAATGGGGCATGGGTACTCGCATTGACCAAGCGACAAAAACCACAGCATTGCATGAACGAGCCCTAGCCTTTGGATTGAATGCGGAGACCGTTGACGGTCTAGATGTTCTAGATGTTGTAGACGCTGCCACGCGTATCGTTGATCAAGCGCGAGCGGGAAAACCAGGCTTTTTGGCGGTCGAGTGTTTTCGGTTTTTTGGTCATGGCCGCAAGGACAAGAGCCCCTATCGCTCAGAAGATGAGGAGGCGGCAGGCCGTGCGAAAGATCCTGTCTTGTTCGCTCGTAATTCCCTGATATTAAATGGTAAATTAGAAAAAGAGTTGGACGACTTGGACAAAGCTGTATCTGATGAAATGGATGCCACTATTGATTTTGCAATCAATTCTCAAGAACCAACTCTTGATATGATGTTTCGGGATGTTTTTGCATCAGGCCAACCCGAACCTGAGCCCGTGCGACATCGTATTCAACGCATTTTAGCAAGGGGGTGAGTGGTGCCAAAACTAGCTTACCGTGATGCGCTAAGGCACGCACTGATTGATGCAATGCGCGAAGATCCAGATGTCTTTGTGATTGGTGAGGAAGTGGGGCGCTATGGAGGAGCCTATGGAGTTACCAAAGGCTTGATAGAGGAGTTTGGGCCTGAGCGTTTGCTTGATACGCCTATTTCGGAGCCAGCCATTGTGGGGACTGCCGTTGGCGCAGCTATGGCTGGAATGCGTCCAGTCGCCGAATTGATGTATGTAGATTTTATCGGCATGACTATGGATCAATTGTGTAACCAGGCGGCTAAAATTCGGTACATGTTTGGGGGACAGATTGGTGTTCCGATGGTGTTGAGGACGCAGGGCGGTACTGGCCGATCTGCAGGTGCGCAGCATAGCCAATCGCTAGAGGCGTATATTATGCACACACCCGGTCTGCGATTGGCGATGCCCGCGACTGTGTATGATGCATATCATTTGCTGCGACAGTCGCTTAAACAGCCTGATCCGGTAGTATTCATCGAACATAAAAGCCTCTACGCAATGACGGATGAGGTGGATCTAAGCGTTGAACCACCTGAGTGGGGTAAGGCCGTCATTAGGAGAGATGGCGATGATGTGGTAATTATTAGCTATTCACGCCAAGTACATTACGCGTTGCAAGCTGCCGATAAATTAGCCGCGCATGGTCGCGAAGCAATGGTTATTGATTTGCGCACTCTAAATCCCCTCGATTTTGATACTATCCGAGAGGCTGTAGAAAAAGTTGGAAAAGTCTTGGTTGTTTCTGAGGGAGCTATCACTTGTGGCGTTTCAGCCGAATTGGCTGCACGAATTTCAGAGGAATGTTTCGATTTCCTCGAAGAACCTGTCATACGTGTCGCTGGCGAGGACATCCCTATCTCGGTATCGGTTGAGTTGGAAAGAAACTCGGTTCCCACGGTAGATCTCATTTTTGAGACAGCCCAAAGGGTTTTTTCATGAGTGGATTGCTCAAAATGCCTCGTGTCGGAGAGACTATGGAAGAGGGCAGGGTGGTGGCTTGGTTGGTTGAACCAGGTAATTCCTTCGAGCGAGGAGATGTATTGCTTGAGGTTGAAACTGATAAAACTGTGGTTGAACTCCCTGCCTTGGGCACCGGTACTTTAATCGCCCAGTTGGTTGCGGCTGGTGAAGTGGTTGAGGTAGGCATTCCGATCGCAGAAATCGATTTTGGATCTGGGCCTGATTGGATGCAAGATGACAATGGTCCAGATGGTGAAAAGCCCGCTAGCTCAACTGGCACACTGGAGCAGTCAAATCAAAATAGTAACACGCTATCACTCGATGAACCTTCTAACAGGCCCCGCGCTACACCAGTCGCACGCCGATTGGCGCAAAAACATGGGATCGAACTGACTGATCTGGCTGGCAGTGGGCGACGAGGACGCGTTGAGCGCCTGGATGTAGAGGCCGCAGTATCTGCTTGTTCAAAAGATATATCTGAAGAATGTAAAACAGGATACGGTCTTGCATGGTCTGAGATGGGTAAGCGAGGTGGAGAAGCTGTGTTTTTTGTTCATGGTTTCGCTGCTGATCGCACAGCTTGGATTGGCCTCCAAACAGAGCTAGCGCGTTCTGGCTGCCATGCAGTTGCAGTTGATCTGCCAGGACATGGAGTGGCTACGCACGAGGCGGCAAATCTTGATGCACTTCATCATGCGTTAACAGATGTTATTAAGCAGTGTTTTGGAAGCGCTCCCGTGCACGTGGTTGCCCATTCGATGGGTGCTATTCCAGCAATATCTTTGGGACAGTCGCTTCGTTTGGCATCGTTGACCTTGATAGCGCCAGCTGGCCTTGGACAGCGTGTCGATACCGAATTCCTTGCTAAACTAAGCCAACCGCATGGTGTTGAGGATATCAAAAGTGCGCTCAAAATGTTAACCGTTGGATCGAATGGTTTATCCAATGGGGCGATTATGGATATTTACAAGACGCTCTCAAAAGGCCGCCTCATTGCATTGGCCGAGGAATTGAGTGGACGCTGTGGTAAAGTGCGAGACTTATGCGATGACTTGGCTGGGTTGTCGCACAAACATCCCGTAACAATCATTACAGGCACGGGTGATCAGATTGTTGATCATTCAGATATACCTTCCATCTCCCCACTAATTTCGATCCATCAGTTTTTGAATGTTGGTCACATGCCGCATTGGGAGGCTCTTGGAGACGTGCGGACGATCATAGAAAGAACGTTGAAATATTGAATATTATTGCCACACGCTCAAAGCAAAACTGCTCTGCCAGTATTCATTCTAGCGTGGGCTAATGCAATAAGGGGAGGTATCATGGCCTATTTTCTCACCTTTGACGGTGGAACCGAAAGTCTTCGCGCCCGCATATATGACTTATCAGGGGCATGCTTGGGCAGCCAGGCAGTTCCGTATCAGACTAAGTTTTCTGCGGGGGCCCAGGCTGAGCAAGACCCGGCTGATTGGTGGGATGCCGTCGTTAAATCGACGCGTGGGGCGCTGGCACAAGCGAATGTCGCGCCAGAAAAAATTGAAGCCATTTCCTACGCCACAACTTGCTGCTCGGTAGTTGCACTTGATGCAAACGGCGATGCCTTGCGGCCAGCCCTGATCTGGATGGACGTGCGGGCCAATGAAGAAGCAGACGCCGTTCTAGATACCAATGATCCCGCTTTAATGTTGAATGGGGGCGGGAAGGGGCCTGTCTCGGCCGAGTGGATGATTCCGAAGGCTCTATGGCTAAAACGTAACGAGCCAGCCACGTATGATCGCGCCTTTAGGATTTGTGAATATCAAGATTATTTGACGTATCGCTTTACCGGTGAATGGGCCGCAAGTCTGGATAATGTCGGATTGCGATGGCACTACCGCAGTCGCGATGGTGGATGGGCCACAAACATGGTCGAGGCTCTCGGGATTGGAGATCTCTTAGAGAAGTGGCCTCCTCGCATTGTGGCGCCCGGTTCGTTAATCGGAACATTAACGAAAACAGCTGCTGAAGAGCTGGGCCTTCCACAATCAGTCAAGGTGATACAGGGAGGCGCGGACGCACTAATTGGCATGATTGGCTTGGGAGTGGCGCAACCCGGACAGCTAGCGCTGATTACAGGCTCCTCGCATTTGCAATTTGGTGTGACTGAGGCACCACTTAATGCACCCGGTGTCTGGGGGTCGTATGCTGACATCGTTTATCCTGATCGGTATATTGTTGAGGGCGGACAGACATCGACGGGATCCATTATCAATTGGCTGGGTCGGTTGACTGGTGGGCTCGACTTTGACGAACTAAATGGGAAGGCGGCCCAACTCTCTCCGGGGTGTGATGGTCTCATTGTGCAAGACCATTTCCAGGGCAATCGAACGCCGTACACAGATCCTCTGTCCCGCGGTGCCTTGGTTGGGCTGACGCTTGCGCATGAGAAGCACCATATTTTCCGAGCCATGATGGAGGGTGTTGGCTTTGGCACGCGAGCGATTTTGGATGCGTTCAAGGATGCAGGTTATTCGGCAGATGAGATGACACTGGGTGGTGGAGCCTCCGGCTCAGACCTGTGGCTGCAAATTCATGCTGACACGTCCGGTATTCCTGTGCGTGTGCCAGCCTCTCCAGACGCGCCATCTACTGGTTCGGCTGTTCTTGCTGCGTATGGAGCCGGGCATTATGCGTCCATTGATGAGGGAATATCTCAGATGGTCCACGCAGGCCGGACCATTGATCCCATTGCGGTCAATGTGGCGCAGTATGAAGAGGTGTATGCTCGATATAAGTCACTTTATCCCGCGCTTAAAAGTTGTCTCGGCTAAGTATGCGGAAGCTTCAATTAATGATTTTATCTGATAGGAAATTTTTAGTGACAAAATGCGTTTCTATATTGTCTGCCTGTGTATTGTAAAATACTTTTGTCATCTTGAGCTGCCCCGTAATTTTTGATGATTAGTGCCAGCTACAAGTGGTCCATTTCAATGCAGGCGACGACTGATTGTATACCGATGTTGTTTTTGCGTGATGGTGGTTCGGCATAGGCTTAATCCCGCCCCCGCAACCAATAAAATCAACTAGTCTGCTCGTATCGCGCTGTATGATTTTGTCACTTTGGCGGATGTGATAGGCTTGGTGGGTTTCTTGCCCTGTGCGATCCGCTCGCGGTTGGTAGAATTGCACCTTCCTCACCTCAGTTTTTGCTGAACTGTTCGCAATGCGGGATATAAAGCGCGATATGCCTCAAGGCGTATCTGCGTGCCCTGATCGATTGCCCCCTTCGGCTTGAACCAATGACGGACAGTGGGGCGCTGCATCACTGCCTCCATAGGTTTGTCGCCGCAGGCCACAAGCGCAAGCCGTGCGGCTCCAAGGGCAGGGCCCACAACGGCCTCATCGCTGCGACCTAGTGTAATTCCTGTCACATCTGCGATCATTTGCATCAACAAATCACTGCGGGTGCCCCCGCCAATGGCCAAGAGTGAGGTTGGGGCCGTGCCTGCTCTTGCAAAGGCCTCGGCCGCATCTGCAAAAGAAAAGGCGATCGCCTCAAGAACAGCGCGCATCAAGCTGCCTTGGCTCATGCCCTCTCCCAGATTGGCAAATCCCCCGCGTATTGTAGTGTCTCCATGCGGTGTGCGCTCCCCCGTCAGATAGGGCAGGAAGAGCGGGCCTGGACGTGCCTCGGCCGCTTCGGCCAAGAGAAGATCAATGGGGCGGTTTAACAAATCGGCCAGCCACGCCATCGGGCGTGCGCCATTCAACATTGCGGCCATCTGAAACCAGTGATCAGGCACGGTATGGGCATAGGCGTGAATGCGATTTTCGATATTTGGGCGATAGGCATCCGTGGTCACAAAAAGCTGCCCCGAGGTGCCAAGCGAGATAAACCCATCACCTGCTTGCACGGCACCAAGACCGACTGCCCCCGCCGCACCATCGCCTGCCCCTGCCGCCACAGGAATATCAGGCGTCAGACCCAGATCGATGGCGATATCGGGCAAAAGCGTGCCAGCCACATCGGTGCCATGCAGGACGCGGGGCAGCCAAGCAGGTTCGGTTGCGGTCAGCTCACAAAGCCGCGCAGACCAACACCGCGCGGCCTCGTCAAACCATGATGTGCCTGCGGCGTCTGATGGGTCGGTCACACATTTGCCATGCAGGCAGAGCCCGATATAATCCTTGGGCAACATCACATGGCGGATCTTGGCGTGGGCCTCGGGCTCATGACGTGACAACCACAAGATTTTTGGTGCCGTAAAACCCGGCATTGGCAAAACGCCTGCGCGTTGCGCGGCTGACGGATCGGCCGCGATGATATCGGAACATTCAACATCCGCACGGGCGTCATTCCATAAAATCACGGGCCGCACAGGTTTGCGTTGCGCGTCCAGCACAACGGCACCATGCATCTGGCCAGATAGGCCAATCGCCTTGATGGCGGCGCGAAGCGCGGGATCTAATGCCTTGATGTAGGCGCGTGTTGCCTCCCACCAATCCTCACAATTTTGCTCGCTTGCCCCATCAAACGGATGCGAAATGGGCAAATCTTTGCTGCCTTGCGCGATCAGATTTCCCTCAGCATCAATGACACAAAGCTTAACAGCCGAAGTTCCCAAATCGATCCCAAGATACATCTTCGACATCCTTTCCCCCCGGCTGAATGCCCACGTCTGTGGATTTGAGCGTAAAAGGGGCATTTTTGAAATTTAACTCGTGTAAAGTTTTGTCGGTATTGCAGCGCAAGAGGCAAGAGTAAATCATCTGCATCCGCTCGTAATTTGCCAGCCTGATGGCCAATCATTCAGTCACAAAGGCAATCCCATAGAAACCGTATCTCTTGGATGCAGAAATGACGGGCCCGTCACTCGGTGAATGCAAAAGGTCAGATATAATTTTTAAATCTGTAAAGCCCTCTCTCTGTGCGTATTTGCACAAAGCGCGTCAATTCTTTTGGAATATCCGACCGCTGAACGCTGTGTTTATGTCCGCGCCAAGCCGAGAATGGCTTTTGGAAAAGGATGGATATCTTATGCAGCAGCTTGAAAAATTTGCGCCGCTGATTGCGCGCGTGTTCATTGGTGGATTTTTCCTGATGGCAGGTCTGGGCAAGCTTGCCGATGTGCAAGGCTTTGCCGGCTATGTCACGATGGGTGGTTTGCCTGCCTTCTTGGCATGGCCTGCGATTATCTTCGAGATTTTGGTGGGTGCTTCGCTATTGGTGGGGTTCAAATTGCGTCTTGTCGCATTGGCAGGCGCGGCCTTCTGTGTGGTGACAGCAGTGCTATATCACAGCAATTTTGCCGATCAGATACAGATGATCATGTTCCTCAAGAACTTCTCTATCGCAGGTGCATTCTTGATGTTCTTCGCGCATGGCGCTGGCGCTTATGCCTTGGATAAAAACGCCGCCTGATGTTTGGCAAAAGGGGCGGGGGTATGTCCCCGCCCTGTCCCCTCAAATATTTTCACCCGAAGGCCGCATCATAGGCCGTCACGCAATCCTTCGCCAGATGGCCAACTTTGGTTGCGTCATAATCAGGTTTGAACAGGTGTGAACCAAGGCCAAAACCAGTGATCCCTGCGGCCTGCCACGCGGCAAAATCTGCGGGGCCAACGCCACCCACAGCATAGGTTTCAACCGATTTCGGCAGAACGGCGGCGAGGGCCTTATAGCCATCCACCCCAAGCTTGAAGGCAGGAAAGAGTTTTAATCCGTCTGCGCCGTGCCGCACTGCGGTCAAGCATTCGGTCGCAGTAAATACACCCGGATAAGACAGCATCCCCTGTGCCTTTGTGGCTGCAATCACCGCGGGGTTTGTATCAGGTGATACCACCATTTTCGCCCCGATCTGCGCCAAGCGATCAACGGCTGCCACGTCTAGGACGGTGCCCGCGCCAATAAGGGCGCGCCCTTGTGCATGGGCAACCATGGCCGCGATACTGTCAAACGGGTCTGGCGAGTTTAATGGCACTTCGATCCGAGTGATCCCTGCCGCAATCAGTGCATCCGTTATGGAGAGCGCAGTCTCAGGCCGAAGGCCCCGCAAAATAGCAATAATGTTGCGGCTCATTCTGCGGCCTCTAAAAAGGATCTATACGCGGCTTTTAACCCGCTCAGGGCCATGCCCTCGCCAGAAATCTTGATGACACTTGCCCCTTGGGCAGTGAGGGCCTCGTGATAGGCATCCGCAATGCCGCCTGTCCCAATCACACGGATATCTTGGCCAAGCCAGTAGGGTTTGGCGCCTGCCAGTTCCTGACCGATCAACAGACCAGATAGGCGCGCGCGGGCCGCATTCGTGTCAGCCCCATGGAGCAACCCCTCGGCGCGGATGGAAAAGAGATTGGCCGCCACCAATGCAGGATGGGCGATTGCCTCATCCAAAGCGGCAAGAAAGGTGGCGCTGTCCCAGCCCCCGCCGTCCACGAAATGGCGTAGAACCGAGGCCTGCTCCAACAGGCCGAACAATTCCCCTGTCATGAAGGTGCGAAAGCTGACGATCTCGCCTGCGCTGATCTGCACCCATTTGCAATGCGTGCCAGGCAGGCAAAGGATGCCATCAAAATTTGGATACTCGTCTAAAAACCCCGCGATTTGCGTCTCTTCTCCACGCATCACATCTGCGGGTCGCTCTTGCTTGATCCCAGGAATAATATGGACGGCCAAGCGGGGGTCTGTGGTATCCACTTTGACGGATGCGGCGACAGAGGGCGGGGGGCAAGGGGTCGCGACATAGGGCGCTTCTGCCCATCCTTGGCGTGCGCCCGCCATGCCGCATATCAAAACCGTAGTTTTTTCCGATGCGGGCAAAAGATCGCCCGCTAATTCTACGAGGGCGGCCTCGAACCCGTCAGGGCGAAGCTTGCCCATACCATCGGAGGAGTGACGTTGCGCCAAGACCGACCCTTCGGCGTTGATCCACCAAATGCGCAGATGCGATGTGCCCCAATCTACCGCCAACCAATTCGATGTCATCGCGTCTCTCTTATCCGATATTCAGTTTTGAATGGCTGCAAAAATCAGCTCGGCAATGCGGGGCATTTGCGTGGCCTCATAGTGGATGCCATCCACGGATGAAACCGTCACCGCGCCTGTGAGATCGACCAAATCCACGCCCTCGCGTGCCGCCATCTCGGCCATGGCGGGCGATAGGCCCACTGATTTCGCAGCGCCGCCACGGAACATTTCCGCCAAAACCCCCCGTTCCTCAATCTGTGGAGGGCAGACCACAATCACCCGCGGGACACCACGCGCAGGCCCGCAGCCAGAGGCGCGGATGATACGCACGAGTTTGCCCACAGACTGCGCAATATCGAAAGCATTGACAGAAAAGCGCGGCTTTAGGTCATTGGTGCCAAGTTTCACCACCACTGTATCAATTGGGCTGTGGCTTTCTAAAATCCCAAGTAATGCCGCCGCGCCATTCTTATGCGGCCCTTCCACCGGGTCATCATGCAAAGTCGTGCGACCGGGCAAGCCTTCATCAATCACGCGCCATGTGGCCCCAAGTTTTTGGGCCAAAAGGGTTGGCCATCTTTGCGCAAGGGGATAGCGCTCTGGCTGCCCAAGCACAGTTAAAGGCACAGTGCCATGGGTATTGGAATCGCCAAAAAGCAAAAGGGTTTTGGGGTCTTGTTCCATCTCGTCCCTTTTTCGACTGGCCCCTAGACCAAGGGCACAAATGGCACGCCACAGCCTGCAAGGATGATACAGGCCAACAGAATGCGATAATGGGTCATGTGATCGTTACTTTCTTGTTTTACTGCACGAAACAATAAGCGCCACTTGGCTGATTGCAAGCAATGGCTGCGGGGTGCTAGGCAAGACGTAGACGTTACAGTAAATGTCAGGGCGCGTGATGGGCAATGCGGCGGCAGATTTTCGCAAATTGTCAGGGCTGATCCGTATCGTTGGCCATCGGGGCGCGCGCGGTGTGTTTCCCGAAAATACAATGCTTGGTTTTGATTATACGCTGGCCGCAGGTGTGCCGTTGCTTGAGTTTGATGTGGTGCTGACGGGCGATGACATCCCCGTCATTACGCATAATCCCACGCTGCACGCCGCAACTTTTCGGGACGAAACAGGACAGTTCATCACAAATGAGATGCCAATCCGTGATTTGAGCTATGCTGATCTATGTCGCTATGAGGTTGGTAAGATTGATGGGCAGAGCGCTTATGGCGCGGCCTTTCCCGATCAGGCGCAGGTTGACGGGCTACAGGTGCCACGATTGGCCGACCTATGCGCCCTTATTTCGCGGCCTGAACACGCCGCGGCGCGTCTGCTTCTGGAGATGAAATCTGATCCCGTGCTTGCCCAAGATACCGCCGCGCGGGCGCATTTTGTTGCGGCAGTTTTGGATGTGATCCGTAGCGCCCACGTGGTTGGGCAGACCGTCTTGCACAGTTTTGATTGGGCCATTTTGGCGGAGTGTAAGGCACAAGCGCCAGAAATCCCGCGGTCTTATTTGTCGATTGCATCCGAGCCCCAGTTTCAATTGCCGCCCGATATTCCCGCTCATATCAAGGCGGAAGGTGGCGCGCTATGGTGCCCGCATTTCGCGGATATCACAGCAGCAGATGTGGCCTATGCGCAAAGCCTAGATTTGGGCGTTGTTGTTTGGACAGTAAATCAAACCGCAGATATCGATCGCATGATTGATTTTGGGGTGGATGCGATCTGTTCTGACTACCCCGCCCGCGTGCAGCGCCGCTTGTCGGATAGGGGTTTGCGCTGGCAGTAAGGCCGAAAGCGCAATTTTCTCAATGATTTCAGCGCAAAAACCTGTGCCAGACCTTGTTTGTGACAGCTTTTTGTTTTTTTTGAAAATAAATCTTCAGTTTCTGATTTAGCCTGCGATTTGAGTCATGACTTTTGGGTCATGGTCTGTCGTTCCGTCCACAGGTCGGGCGGCGCTAAGCGCGAAGCGCGAACATTCGATGAGACTTTGTCGGAGGAGGAGCCGCCAAAGCATCGAAAAGGGAGGGACTAGAAGATGTCAGACGCATCAATTGGAACGCCAGAGCAGCTGCGCGATCCGAATTACACGCCGCCTTTGACTCAGGCGGTGCCACTTGGAATTCAACACGTTTTGGCGATGTTTGTCTCGAACGTAACACCCGCCATCATTATTTGCGGTGCGGCTGGGTTTGGCTTTGGCTCAAACAGCCCGGATTTTCCGCAGATGATCTATATGATTCAAATGTCGATGTTCTTCGCGGGCATCGCCACTTTGTTCCAAACCATTGGATTTGGCCCTGTTGGCGCGCGGCTGCCGATTGTCCAAGGAACGAGCTTTGCCTTTATTCCGATCATGATTCCCTTGGTTGCAGGTAAGGGCGTTGACGCGATTGCCGTTTTGATGGGCGGCATTTTGGTCGGCGGTTTGTTCCATGCCTTCTTAGGCCTGTTCATTGGCCGCTTGCGCTTTGCCTTGCCGCCTTTGGTGACGGGCCTTGTTGTCACGATGATTGGTTTGGCACTTGTTAAGGTTGGCATCCAATATGCTGCGGGCGGTGTGCCTGCAATTGGAACCGAGGAATACGGCTCTAGTCTGAACTGGCTCATGGCGGGCACAGTGATCCTTGTGACCTTGGGGCTGAAATTCTTTGCGCGTGGGATGCTGTCTGTCTCGGCCGTTTTGGTTGGCCTTTTGGCGGGCTACGCGGTGGCCTTTGCCTTGGGGCAAGTGAATTTGGGCAATGTTGGCCGTGCCGCAAGCTTTGCGATGCCAAACCCGCTTCACTTTGGGTTAGAGTTTTCGGTCGCCGCAATCATCGGCTTTTGTGCCATGTCTTTTGTTTCCGCCGTGGAAACAGTGGGCGATGTGTCAGGGATCACCAAAGGGGGTGCGAACCGCGAAGCGACCGATAAGGAAATCCAAGGCGCGACTTTTGCCGATGGTCTGGGCACGGCTGTGTCTGGCTTGTTCGGGGCATTGCCGAACACATCCTTCTCACAGAATGTGGGCCTGATTGCGATGACGGGCGTGATGAGCCGCGCGGTTGTCACGATCGGCGCAATATTCCTTATCCTTTGTGGCTTGGTGCCAAAGGTGGGCGCGGTGATTTCCTCTGTGCCGATTGAGGTTTTGGGCGGCGGTGTGATCGTCATGTTCGGCATGGTTGTCGCTGCAGGCATCTCGATGCTGTCGGATGTGAATTGGAACCGCCGCAACATGGTGATTTTTGCGATTGCCTTGTCCTTGGGGCTTGGTTTGCAGCTTGAACCTGACGCACTGCAATATCTGCCAAGCACGATGAAAATCTTGGCAACCTCGGGCATTTTGCCTGCGGCCCTCATCGCGATTATCCTAAACCTCGTGCTGCCCGCAGAACTCAGTGCAGAATCCACGGAAGAGGTTTCTGGCGGCATGTCGGGAAAGAGCTCAAAATAAGCTCACAGGTGAGCATGACCTAGAACGCGAAGCGGCAGGGGAAACCTTGCCGCTTTTGCTTTATCTGGCTTGTGCCTTTGCGGGGCTGGTGTAAATTTTCCCCGATGGCGCGACAGTCAGTCTCAAGCGAGGTGCAATCGGGTGGCAGGCAAAGGAAAATACCTTTGGATCATGGTGCTGCTGCAGGCGGCGATTTCTGCATCAAGCCTTGTGGTGGAAATTGTCGCAGGCCGCATGATTGCGCCCTATGTCGGGATGAGCCTCTATACATGGACAGCCATTATTGCGGTTGTTCTGGCGGGCTTTTCCGTAGGTCATTGGTGGGGCGGTCGCATCGCTGCGCATGACAGTCAAAATGCATTGCGCCAAACCGCATGGACGATGGTTGCCGCCGCTTTGACCACCGCTGCGGCAAGTCTGATGTTGCGCGGGTTTGCAGCTCCGCTAATTGAGGCCTTCAGCCATCCCCTCGCCGCCATCACCGCCCTAAGCATGGTCGCGTTTTTCCTGCCTTCGCTATTTGCGGGCATCCCTGCGCCTGTTTTGACGGTTGTTGCCATGCGCGGTCAAAGCCAGTCTGAACGCGTCTTGGGGGTTATGTTTGCAACTGGGGCGATTGGGGCGATTTTTGGCACTTTGCTTGCAGGGTTTTTCTTTGTTCCGCGCTTAGGCTCGATGACCACCTTGATGGTCATTGCTGTGATTTATGCGTTTGCGGCGGTCGTCTGCTTTGCGTTGGCGCGGGTTAAAGGGCGCGATCTTGGTCTTAGCTTCGCGGCATGTTTGGCGCTTGTGGGGCTCGGCTATCAGACCCTCAGCCTGCCAGCGATTTGTGACGAGGAAAGCGAATATTTCTGTATCCGCACAGTGACCCTTTCTGATGCCGAGGGCGCGCGCGTTCATCTGATGGTTTTGGATCACCTTGCCCATGGCATCAGTAGCGAGGCGGAACCGCGCCAGATGCAAACCGATCATGCTGCAATGTTGGACGCGCTGCCGCGCATGCGGATGGGAGAGAAGGATTTCTCATCCTTCCATATCGGCGGCGGATCCTTTTCCGTCCCGCGGGGATGGGCCGCGCATGGTTTAGGGCAAATCACGGTGGCTGAGATAGACCCCGCCGTCACGCAGGTGGCGATTGATTATTTCTGGCTTCCTGCAGATGAGGTCACCGTGCTGCATGAAGACGCGCGTATGGCGCTGCGCAACACCCCCACGCGCTATGATGTGATCATTGGGGATGCTTTCACCGATATTGCCGTGCCCGAACATTTGATCACGCAAGAATTTTTTGAATTGGTTGCAAGCCGCCTGACGGATGGCGGGGTTTTTGCGATGAACCTGATCGACAATGTTGACCGCATGGATGCCTTGGCGGCGATGATCGTGACTTTGCAGGCGGTTTTCCCAAGTGTCGAAGTCTGGACAGAGGCGCGCGGGCCAAGCCAAGGTGAGCGGCGGATTTTTGTTCTTCTCTGTAGCGAAACACCAAGTCCTGTCTCTCGCCTCACGGCGGGGTCGCCTGATCCAATGATCTTTCAACCTCTCGATGATGCCTTCGTGGCGCAGATTGTGGCTGATAAGCAGCCGCGCGTTCTGACAGATGACTATGCGCCGATTAGCGCCCTGATCGGGTTTGAGCCCATCTTGAATTAAGCTTGCAACAGCGCCGCGCGCAACGCCGCCTCATCCACGCTGCCGCCCGAAAAATGTGCCCATGCGTGCACGCCTTGATAAAAGAATAATTCCCACCCAGAAATGATTTCTAGACCAAGAGACGCTGCATCTTTGAGGAACGGTGTCTCAAGTGGGGTATAGACCGCGTCAAACACCCATTTTGCCTCTCGCATATGCGCAGCCGGCAGCGGGGTGCCGCCATAGCCAACCATGCCAATGGGCGTTGCGTTCACAAGGCCCGTGATCTCAGGTGGCAGATTGGACACCTCGCGCATTGTTGTGACCTGCAATGTCGGAAAGCCACGCGCCAGATCACGCTTTAGGCCATCGGCCTTAGGCAAATCTGTATCAACCAGATGCAACGCGCTTGCCCCCAAATCGGCAAGGCCAAAGGCAATCGCGCGTCCCGCCCCACCTGACCCGATGATCAGCACCTCGCTTGGTGCGTCATCGCCCCGTGTGGCCTGATAGGCGGCCTTAAAGCCCGTGTAATCTGTGTTATAGCCAATAGGCCCTTGGGCCGTGAAAAGAACGGTGTTCACGGCCCCAACCGCGTCCAACACGGGATCGGCCAGTTGCACAAGTGGCACCACTTTTTCTTTATAGGGATATGTGATGTTGAGCCCTGAATAGCCTTCAATTTGCGCGGTCTCGAAGACCTCAAGAAAGGTTTCCTCGCGTTCAGGGGGGATCAAGAGATCATAGCTGACCGCGCGGGCGTTCAGGTGGCCTGCAATTCGGTGCAAACGCGGGGTGCTGGATTGTTTGATATTGTCACCGATCAGCCCCAATTTGAGCGGGGCTTGGTTCTGGGTCGGGCTTAAGGACATATCGCCTGGTCTTTCTCTTCGCGCGTTATTTGGCCATCTCGCCACGAATGGCGGGCAGATGCAACTTTTGTTGGCGCTCTTTTTGGAATGGCGATAGCGTTAGATTTGCGCGATGTGAACAGGTCTGATCCATGCAAAGCAATATTCATGATAGCGCCTATTCTTGGGGTAGGCTCGCCATCACCTTGGCGATTGCGATGATTGCTAATGTGGGCATGTGGGCCATCATCGTGATCATGCCTGCGGTTGAGGCGGAATTTGGATCGCTGCGCGCGGCCTCGTCCTTGCCCTACACGATGACGATGGTGGGGTTTGGCGCGGGCAATCTTTTGGTAGGGCGCTTGGTGGATCGTTTTGGTGTCACGATTGCCCTCTCTCTGGCAGCTGTCATGATCGCGGCAGGGTTCGCTCTCTCCACTCTTGCAAGCAGCATTTACACGCTGTCCCTGATCCATCTGATTTTGGGCCTTGGAACGGCCGCGGGCTTTGGCCCTTTATTGGCGGATATATCGCATTGGTTCTTGCGCCGCCGCGGGATTGCCGTGGCCTTGGTGGCCAGCGGCAATTACCTCTCTGGTGCGATTTGGCCGATGGTTCTTTCTGGGATTTTAGCTGAGGATGGATGGCGGGCTGTCTACCTCACCCTTGCAGTGATTGCGCTTGTGGGGATCATCCCGCTTTCATTTGCGTTGCGGCGCAAACTGCCAGAAACCGCCCATGCCCAGTCCGAGGCAATGTCGCGCGCCAAGGCAAATTCGGTTGGTCTGTCCTCGCGCCAGTTGCAATATCTGCTGGGCTTTGCAGGCGTGGCCTGCTGTGTGGCCATGTCGATGCCGCAGGTGCATATCGTATCTTACTGCGTGGGCCTTGGATATGGCCCTGCGGTGGGGGCCGAGATGCTGTCGCTGATGCTTCTGGGTGGTGTGGTCAGCCGCATCATTTCAGGCTTAGTTGCTGATCGTTTGGGTGGTGTGCGCACCCTATTGATTGGGTCGGTTCTCCAAATGACGGCGCTGTTTTTTTATCTGCCCTATGATGGGCTTGTGTCGCTTTATGTTGTCAGCTTGATTTTTGGTTTGGCTCAGGGTGGGATTGTTCCGTCCTACGCTTTGATTGTGCGCGAATATATGCCCGCCCGCGAAGCAGGTCAGCGGGTTGGATTTGTGATCATGATGACAATTGTGGGCATGGCGCTTGGCGGTTGGATGTCGGGGTGGATTTTCGATGTAACAGGCAGCTATCAGATGGCATTCATCAACGGTATTTTGTGGAACGGGTTTAATGTGGCGATAATCGCGTGGCTTTTGACGCGCAGTCGCCGCCCGCAAGCCCCCGTTTTGGCCGCAGGCTAGGGAAGGAGGAGAGTTCATGTTCAATGATGATGTTGCCGCCATTTGTCCCGAATGTGGGGCAAACGATATCGCGATGGATGCGACAAAGATCACCTGTCAATCTTGCGGTCATTTCGAGGCTTTGGGCCTTGAGGCCGAAGGATCAAGCGCGGCACTCACAAGCCTCTCACAGGCCTATGCGATTTCCGTTTTGCAACGCTGGAGTTTTGCAGGCTAGCGTTATTGTTGGACAATCGCGTTTTCCCATTCGGCCAAGAAATTGCGCCGATTGAGCGGGTCAAGATAGACCATCAGGGCGGGGCCGATCCGAATAGGCCCAAATCCCGCACTAGACGCAGCAGGCGATGCGTCATTGAGCGGTGGCAGGGGCCAACCATCGGCCCCATCGCGCAAGGCGATACTGAGTAGCGCATCAATAAACGCCCCTGCATCGTTTGGGTTCTGCGCCGTGCTTGGGATCAAGGCGGTGCGCAAAATCACGTTGGAAAAATCGGTCATCCGCAGAATTTGGACACGACCTTCGGATTGATCGGCCAAACGTTCGGCCACGTAACTGCCCAAGACATTATAGGCGAGGGCCAGTTTGCCACTCATCACATCCTCAATCATTTGGCTTGAACAGCAATAGAGCGTGGGGTTGAGACGGCCCATCACTTCGGAGAGTCGCCAATAGGCATCTGTGGCACGGGCTTCCTGCGTGGCAAACAGATAGCCAAGCCCACTGTCCCGCACATCATAGGTGCCGATAGACCCTGCGAAACGTGCAGGGTTGTCGCGTAAAACTTCGATCAAATCCTGCCGCGACTGCGGAATGGATAGCCCCTCAAAATATTCAGTCGAAACCAAGACCACCGCGGGCTCGGTCGTGAATGCGAAAATGACATCACGCCATGTGGCCCAGTCTGGCAGGCTTTGTGTCATCGGCGAGCGATAGCGTTGTGTCAGCCCATCATTGGCCAGTTGGAATTGCAAATCCATCGCCGATGAAATGGCCACATCATAAACTGCGCCTGAACTGATCTCACGATGCAAATCCGCAGAGGAGGCAACCGTATATTCCAAATCTAAGGTTGGATTGGCGCGATGAAACGCTTCGAGATAGGGTGTGAAGACGTCCAAATCAGCGGTGGAGAGTATCCGCAAAACCCTGTCGCCCGTGCCTTCGATGCGTAGGAAATCCTCTGGTTCAAAGGCGGTTGCAGGGCTGATCCAGAGACTTAAAGCAAGGGTAAGACAAGCGAGGCGCATGTGCCCTTTCCTTCCTTATTATTTGACAATTCTAAGCGCCCGCCATGGGCGGCCAAAACATCAGCGGCAATGGTAAGGCCCAATCCTGATCCCACAATGTTTTCGGTGTTGCGTCCTCGTTTGAAACGCTGCGTGAGAACCTCGGCAGGGTCATCGCCTAGCCCTGTGCCCTCATCGCGCACAGTGATGTAGCCATAGCCCCCTTTGGTCTCCACGCAAATTGATATGGTGGTGTCTTCAGGCGAATATTTGATGGCGTTGTCGAGAATATTGCGCAACGCGCTGTCGAGCAGCACCGCATCACCTGCAACGATGATGTCCTCGGCTTTCAGGTCAATGTTGATATCCTTCATGCTTGCCGTGGGGGTCATTGCGGTCGCCGTTTGGGCGGCCAAACTTTTGAGCGAGATATGATCGCGCAGAAGGTCATCCGCGCGGAAGGCCACAGTGGCGTGATCCAAAAGCTGTCCCGCCGAACGGGAGCTTTCATCAATCGCGCGGATCATCTGGCGCAGACGGTTGCGTTCGGCCTCGCCTGAGGCGTTGCGCAAGGCAAGATCCGCTTGCACTCGAACAGTTGCCAAAGGCGTGCGGACGCGATGGGCGGCCTCTAGAATAAACTCTTCCGAGCGGCGAATGGATTGCCCCAATCGATCCATGAAGCGATTGAGCGCGGCAATGAGCGGCGCCAATTCATCAGGGGCGGGGCGGCGCAAGGGGCGCAAATCGGATGGCCCGCGCCGCGAGACAGCCCCTGCAATCTCGTTCAACGGCCGCAATGATGTGCGGGCGGCAAAAAAGGACAGCAGCACCGCGACCAAGAAAAAGGCAATCGACAACAGGCCTGCTTGACGCGAGAGATCAAGTGCGATGGCGGCAATGCCTTCGCGGGTTTGTCCGACTGTGACGATCACCAATGTCGGTTGATTTCCCGCCAATATGCGGCGCGAGAGCGTGGCCAGTCGCAAATCTTCGCCGCGATAAGATTGCGTTGCAAAACTGACCTCGCCTGCGCGGGTGTTCGGGTCAGTGGCAACGGGAAGATCTGCATAGCCTGTCAGCAATGCGCCATTCGCGGTGACCCGATAAAAAACCCGATCCTCGCTAATCGCGCCGAGCATGGAAAACGCAGAATAGGGCAGTTCAAGCCGCAATTCGCCCTGCTCGCTGCGCAGGGTTTCGGCGATTGCAGTCACTGCAGCGGCCAAGACGTTATCTTGGGTTTCTTCGGCGGCTTGGCGGGCGAACCCCGCAACCATCCCCCAAGATAGCAATGACAACAGTGCCGCCACAATCGCGAGATAGAGCGTTAATCGCCGACCAATGGAACCTGTGCCCTGTTGCGCCTCGCTCACGGGGTTTTCACCTCCATCCGATACCCAATGCCGCGCACAGTCTCGATGTGAATATCCGTTCCCTCAAGACGGCGGCGCAAGCGGCCCACATAGACCTCAATCGCGTTTTCTGTGATCTCTGCATCATAGGAAAACAGCCTGTCCATCAATTGCGACTTTGACAAAATCTGTCCTTG
Organism: Roseovarius sp. 10; assembly: GCF_033100315.1. Lineage (NCBI taxonomy): Bacteria > Pseudomonadati > Pseudomonadota > Alphaproteobacteria > Rhodobacterales > Roseobacteraceae > Roseovarius > Roseovarius sp. 10. The sequence continues at coordinate 599,338 of NZ_JAWLVH010000002.1, read as the reverse complement.
ATGGCGCACGAACACTTCCAAAAGACGCAATTCGCGGCTGCGCAATTCGATGGTATGCGCGTGATGGCGCAGCNCACGAACACTTCCAAAAGACGCAATTCGCGGCTGCGCAATTCGATGGTATGCGCGTGATGGCGCAGCGTGCCTGCAAGCGGGTCAAAGATGGTTTGGCCAAGCGCGATATCATTGCGCGCGGCCCCGCCGCGGCGGCGCAAAACGGCGCGGCACCGCGCCTCTAATTCGGAAAAATCGAAGGGTTTCGTGATGTAGTCATCGGCCCCTTGGTCAAGGGCACCAACCCGATCCGACACTTGGCTGCGGGCGGTTAACATGATCACGGGCGTTTCGATATGGATGCGGCTTTGCGCCAAAAATGCGCGACCATCGCCATCGGGAAGCATCACATCAAGCAAGATCAGATCGTAGCTGGCATCCGCAAGGCAAGCGCGCGCATGGGCCAAATCGGGGGCGTGATCAACCGCATGACCGTCCAAGACCAGACGTTTGACCACCGCTTCGGCCAATTCCTCGTTATCCTCTACAAGCAGATAGCGCATTGGGCGCGTGGCCTTTCCCTGACTATTCCCCAAACAGGTGGGCTGATGTTTTCGTCCTGCGTGTCAGGCTCGTGTCAGCTTTCTGTGGTCGGGTGAGACTATGGCGGTGGAGGATCGCCTGTCAAATGGGAGGAATACACTATGAACACCTTTGGGTGGACACGCCGCGCTATGATCGCGGCTGCAACTGCTACGCTTGCATTCTCGGGCATGTCCAATGCGGGCGGGCATCAAATGATGGATCAGGTTCACTTCCTCATCCCCGGCGGTGCTGGCGGTGGTTGGGATGGCACAGCGCGCGGCACGGGCGAGGCGTTGGTCAATTCTGGTCTTGTGGGCAATGCCACATATGAAAACATGTCAGGCGGTGGTGGCGGTGTCGCCATTGCGCATTTGATCGAAAATGCAGCCTCAAGCGATGGCACATTGATGGTAAACTCGACCCCCATCGTGATCCGCGCTTTGACGGGTGAGATTTCTCAAAGCTTCCGTGACCTGACCTTGATCGCAGGCACAGTGGGTGACTACGCGGCATTGGTTGTGACTGCAGATAGCCCGCTGGCTTCGATGGAAGACGCATTGGCTTCATACCGCGAAGCACCGATGGATTTCGCCATTGGTGGCGGTTCTGTTCCTGGTGGGATGGATCACTTGGTCGCCGCGATTGTGATGCAGGCTGCGGGCGAAGATCCCACTGCGTTTAACTATATCGGTTATGATGCTGGTGGCGAGGCGATGGCGGGTTTGCTATCGGGCGAGATTGATGCGCTGTCCACTGGCTTTTCCGAAGCGGTTGCTTTGGCCGAGCAGGGCGAAGTCCGTATCTTGGGCGTGACCGCCCCTGACCGCGTTCCTGCCTATGCAGACGCGCCAACCTTCGCTGAGCAGGGTATTGATGCGCAATTCGTGAACTGGCGCGGGTTCTTCGCCGCACCTGGCATGGCGCAAGAAAAAGTTGAAGCCTACCAAGCGATGTTGGCGGCGATGATGGAAACCCCTGAGTGGGAAGAAGTGCGCAGCCGTATGGGTCTGGTGAATATCTACCGCCCCGGCGCTGAGTTCCAAAGCTTCCTTGAAGCACAAGAGCAGCAGATCGGTGATCTGATGCGCGAGTTGGGCTTCCTCTAAGAGGGGAAGCGCGTTTTGCGCAATTGATCTTTGGGTGGGCTGCCTCATTTTGCGGTGGCCCATCCTTGCAACAGACCCACGAATTTGGCTGAGACAAAGGGGGCGTTTATGGCCTTGGAACGTTGGATTGCATTGGCCTTTGTGGCGCTATGCTGCATCTATGGCTATGCTGCGTTTTTCACGATGGATCATCTCTTGCCTGCAATTTTGCAGCGCAATCCGATTTGGCCATCAACATTTCCAAAAATCCTGAGTGTGCTTGGGGTGATTGTGGGTTTGGTGGTGCTGTTTTCTGGCAAGTCCGCAAAGACAGCCGAAGCAGATACAACAAAAGAGCAAAGCGCCGAAGATATCGATCACCGCCGTCTTGGGGATTACAATATCGGCCAAGCCCTGTCGCTTTTGGCGCTGATGGTGGCTTATGCGCTCTTTCTGCGCCCAGCAGGGTTTGTGGGGGCGACCATTCTTTTCCTTGCGCTTGGTGGGTTCATCTTAGGCGAGCGGAAATTTCACATTCTTATACCTGTGGCCGCGATTGCCGCAGGCACGATCTGGTATCTTGTGCAGGAGGTGCTGGGTATTTTCCTGCGCCCTTGGCCTGCGTTTCTGATGTGAGGGGGACGCATCATGCTTGAAGGTTTGCTTCTTGGCCTTGCGGCCGCAATAACGCCCTTTCACCTTGCAATGGTCGTGTTTGGCTGCGTGATTGGCACTGTTATCGGTATGTTGCCCGGTCTTGGGCCAATGTCGATTATTGCGATTATGATCCCTGTCGCGATTGGATTGGGCGATCCAACGGGCGCTTTGATCTTGTTGTCTGGCGTCTATTATGGCGCGATTTTTGGCGGGTCGACCTCGTCAATTTTGCTCAATGCGCCGGGGGTCGCGGGAACAGTTGCCACCGCCTTTGATGGATACCCGATGGCGCAAAAGGGTCAAGCGGGTAAGGCGCTGACGATTGCAGCCATTGCGTCCTTTGCAGGGGGCACCATCGGCGCGATCTTGTTGATGATCTTTGCACCTGCGCTGTCCTCGGTCGCGCTTTTGTTCCATTCGGCGGAATATTTCGCGCTTATGGTTGTTGGGCTTTCGGCCATTGCTGCCTTTGCGGGCACAGGGCAAGTCGCCAAGGCGCTGATGATGACCATTCTTGGCCTTATCATGGGCACTGTCGGTGAAGGGGCCTTGTCCAATATGCCGCGCTTCACCTTTGGGATCATGGAATTGCAATCGGGGTTTTCCTTCATCACCCTCGCGATGGCCATGTTCGCCCTGCCTGAGGCGCTATTTTTGGTCTTGAACCCTGCGCGCGGTGCGCAAAGTGGGTCGGGCGGCGAGATCAAAGATCTGCGCATCACCAAAGATGAGGCCCGCAAAATTGCACCCGTCATCGGGCGGCAATCGGTGCAAGGGTTCTTCATCGGTGTCCTGCCAGGTGCGGGGGCCACGATTGCATCCTTCTTGGGATATGCGGTTGAGCGCAACATCGCCAAAGGCGAAGAGCAGGCAGAATTCGGCAAAGGCTCAATCAAAGGTTTGGCCGCACCCGAGACTGCGAATAATGCGGCTTGCACGGGCTCTTTCGTGCCACTGCTGACTTTGGGTATTCCTGGCTCTGGGACAACTGCGATTTTGCTTGGTGCATTGATCGCCCTGAATGTCACCCCTGGCCCAAGATTGATGACCGATGAGCCTGATGTGTTCTGGGCGGTTATTATCTCGATGTATATTGGCAATCTGGTTCTTTTGGTTCTGAACCTGCCGCTTATCCCCTATATCGCCAAACTGTTGACGATCCCGCGGGCCTATCTGATCCCGTTCATTTTATTCTTCACGTTGATGGGCAGCTATATCGGCCAAAACAATGCGACTGAATTGCTGATCTTGGTGGGTTTTGGGGTGGTTGCTACGATTTTGCGCTTTGCGGATTATCCCCTTGCCCCACTTCTGATTGGGTTCATCCTTGGCACGATGATGGAGGATAATTTTGCCCGCGCTATGCAGCTTTATCGTGGATTTGGATTTATCCTCGAACGTCCAATGACCTTGGGTTTGTTGATCCTTGCGGTGGGTCTGGTTTTTGTGCCCGCCTATCGCGCCCGCCGCGCGCGCTTGCGTCAGGCTGGTGTTGCAGATGGCGATTGATCAGCGCAAAACATAAGTAATCGGGCGCGGGGATAATCCGCGCCCCCTTTTGTAAAAATTGCAAAGGCCCATCGGGTGCGTCCGACCGCTCAACGCATTGTCAAAGAAACTCTGCCCACGCTTGCGCTTGGTGCGGCAGGGGCTGGGCTTTTTTGGCTGATTGGGTTTCCTGCCTATATGCTGACTGGGCCTGCTGCGGCTGTTTCGGTTGCCACGATGTTGGGGTTGAAAAGTTTAATCCCGTTGCCCCTGCGCGATGTGGTGTTCGTGGTGATTGGCGTCTCGATTGGCAGCACGGTCACACCTGAGGTGATCGAGACTGCGCTGACATGGCCAATATCCTTGGCCATTTTGGCGGTCACTTTGGTTGTGCTGATTTTTGCGCTGCGGGCCATCTTGATGCGCGGTTTTGGCTATGATGTGATGACCGCGACCCTCGCCGCCACGCCTGGGCATCTCAGCTATGTTCTTGGGTTGTCGACCTCAATGGGCGTAGATGTGGCGCGGGTGGCTTTGGTGCAGGCCACGCGGGTTTTGTTGCTAACCCTCTGTGTGCCTTTGCTCATCTCGCTTTGGGGGATGACAGGCACGGCCTATGTCGTGGATCACGGGGCCATCAGCCTTTTGGCGGCTGCGGTTGTTTTCGCGGCGGCCTTAGCTCTGGGTCTTATCTTTAAACGGATTTCGATACCTGCGCCGCTTTTATTGGGCGCGATGGCCGCATCAGCCATTGGCCATGGGGCGAACCTGACCCCAGGCAATTTGCCGATCTGGCTGACCTCACTGGCCTTTATGGTGATGGGTTGCTTGATTGGCACGCGATTTCGGGGGCTGGATCGCAAGGGTCTGTTTGGGGCCTTGGCGGCGGGGGCGGTGGGAACGCTCGTCTCCTGTGCGGTGGCGGCACTTGGCGCTATCATTGCGGCTGAACTGATTGGCTTGCCGCCTGCGGCACTGCTTTTGGCTTTTGCGCCGGGTGGGGTGGAGATCATGGCGGCCTTGGCGGTCAGCACAGGCCTTGAGCCTGCATTGGTTACAGCGCATCATGTGGCGCGCCTCCTGATTTTAAGCGTAGCCGTGCCGCTGCTGATTGTTCGGATGAAGCCATAAGATCAGGCGGCGTGATACCACACCGCCCGATCATTTCTGTCTTTCGTCAGCCGACCAGATAATTGGCGGCGGCCATCCAAAGCGGGATGGAAAGAAGCGCAATCGGTGTCCCGATCCCCGTTGATGTGCCGATATAGGCCGAAGGATTGGCTTCGGGCAAAGCGCCGCGCAATGTGGGCGGGCCAGATATGTCGGAACTCGATGCGGCCATCACCGCCAGAAGCACCATTCCGCCCTCAGAAAAGCCCATGAGGTTATGCGCCACCAACCCAAGTCCAAGCCCGATTGCACCATGCACAAAGGGCGCGCACAGACCATAAAGCAGATAGGCATGAGCCACCTTGCGCAATTCGGACAGCCGCGCCCAAGCCTCCATGCCCATCACAAGCATCAAGAGAGACAGAAGGCCATGAAACAGCGGTTTGTAGAATTCTTGGTAGATCGCATCGGGCTTTGCAAAAAGACCAATGGCCAACCCCAAAAGAAGGGCAGAGATGGCAGGGCTGCGCAGCGTGTCCAGTAATATTGCCTTGGCGATTGCGCCTGCCTCTGGGCCATCCCCTCCACTAAGAAGCCCCGCTTTTCTTGTCCCGCCCCCTAAGGCCATCGCGCCGCCGTTTATGGTCATGCCCGCCTCTTTGCGGGCGGCGGCCATCCGTGCCACGAGAATTGCGGTGATCAAAGCGGCGACATCCATGAACGGATAGAGCGCGCCAATATAGCCCTCATAGGTGACACCTTCGGCTTCTAGCATGGCCATGCCTGCAGCCAAGGTCGAGGCGGAAACGGCCCCAAACAGCCCCGCTGTCGCCATCGCATCCATGTCGGTGACCCCGTGTAATTTCCGCAGCGTCACCCGCCCCAACAGCACAATCGCAATACCTGCAACCGTTGCCATCAGCGCGGGCACGGCAAGCTCGATCAGATTGGATTGCGCAATCTCCATGCCGCTTGAGAGGCCGACCTTGAGCAAGAGAAGCATAACGATCAGCTTGTAGATTGGTTCGGGCATTTCAAATTTGCTTGAGGCTGCCGCCAAGACCATGCCGCCGATCAAAAAGGCAAGCGTTGGTTTCTGTAGCTGCTCAAGCATCGTCATCAAGATGTTAATGATAATATCCATGGCTCTCACCCCTTCGTTTGGTGGTGCGGGTGTCGCGCAAATACTGAATTATATCAAATATATGTTTTCTTTGTTTTTGTTCTATTTTATAGAATTATGGGGGGTGCCATTATGCGATTAAACCTACATCACCTGCATCTGTTCCATGCCATCGCCCAAGATGGCACGTTGACGGGGGCTGCCGCGCGGTTGAACATATCGCAATCTGCTGTCTCGACCCAATTGCGTGCGCTTGAAGCCTCACTTGGACATGATTTATTCGAGCGGCGCGGGCGCGGTTTGATCCTGACCGAAGCAGGCCGCATCGCGTTGGATCACGCCGATACGATTTTTCGTACCGCCTCTGACCTGACGGCCATATTGGGCGAGGCGGGTCGCGCGCGCAGTCGAGTGCGGGTTGGCGCCTTGGCGACCCTCTCGCGCAACTTTCAAATGCAGTTTCTAAAGCCGCTGTTGAACACCCCCGATCTAGAGGTCAGTGTGCAATCTGGTGTTCAAGATGATCTTTTGCGGGGCCTTGAAGATCTGTCCTTGGATGTGGTGCTGACAAATCTTGCGCCCGCGCGCGATGCGCAGACGCCTTGGCTGATCCATGCGATAGATGAACAACCTGTCAGCCTTATCGCAGCGCCTGCACGTATCGCTGCTCGTATCACGGGGCGGGGCGATGATTTGGGCGCGCTGCTGCGGGACATGCCATTGATCCTGCCAAGCCCGCAAACCGCAATTCGTGCGGGGTTTGATGCTTTGGCGGCACGACTTGGGGTCACCCCGATTATTGCCGCAGAAGCGGATGATATGGCCATGTTGCGTCTATTGGTGCGCGAAGATGCAGGGCTTGGCGTGATCCCGCCCATTGTTGCGCGCGATGAATTGGCTTCGGGCCGATTGGTTGAGGTAAAGCGGCTAGAGGGCATCACCGAAAGCTTTTTTGCGGTGACCCGTGCGCGCCGCTTCCCAAATCCGCATTTGGCCGAGTTGCTTAAGGTTGCACGGGCGACCTAAAACACAATCTGCGCCAATTTTGTATCGAGGTAATCCTCGATTCCTTCGCTGCCGCCTTCACGACCCAAGCCAGAGAAATTCGTGCCGCCAAAGGGCGCTTCACTTGCGGCCAGGGCGAAACTGTTGATCCCGACCATGCCCGCATGCAGGGCTGCAACTGTGCGCTTGGCGCGGGCGGGATCGCGGGTGAACGCATAGGCGGACAGACCCATGGATGAGGCATTGGCGCGGGCCAACACCTCGTCTTCATCACGGAAGCTGGTGATGGCGGCAATTGGGCCAAAGTTTTCTTCCGAAAAGACGCGCATCTGGTCGGTGACATTACTAAGAACCGTTGGGCGATAGAAATAGCCCGAGTTATGCCCACTGTCCCGCACGCCACCACAGTGCAAGGTGGCGCCGTCTTGCACCGCCTCCTCGACAATCGCGGTGATCTCAGCGAGGCGGCGGGCATTGATCAACGGCCCCATTTCACTTTTCTCGTCCAAGCCATCGCCAAGCGTCAAAGCATCAGCCCGTTTCGTGAATTCAGTTATGAAGGCATCATGCAGGCTTTCATGTACGAAAAAGCGATCTGGCGTGACGCAGACCTGTCCCGCATTGGCGAATTTCGTGGGGACGGCCATGTCGAGGGCTGTTGCCAAATCCGCATCATCATAAATGATAAGCGGGGCATTGCCGCCCAATTCCATCGAAACTTTTTTCACCGTCTCTGCCGCATCGCGCAGCATCTCTTGGCCCACGCGTGTCGAACCCGTGAGAGAGACTTTGCGCACACGCGGGGCTTTCATGATGGGCGCATATGTGTCGGCCGTTGCGCCTACGACCAGATTGATTGCGCCATCGGGCCATCCCCCTGCACGCAAACAGTCAATCATGATCATCGCAACCCCAGGTGTTTGGGAGGAGGGGCGCAAGATCACGGGGCATCCCGCGGCCAAAGCAGGGGCCAGTTTGCGCGCAGGGAGTGAGGCGGGAAAATTCCATGCAGTGAAAGCTGCGGCAATTCCCACGGGGTCTTTGGTCACTTCGAAGCGACCATTGGGGACGCGTGAGGCGATGATCCTGCCATAAATGCGGCGGGCCTCTTCGGCATACCAACGGAATTGATCCACGGCCAAAACCCATTCGCGGCGCGATTGTGCCAATGGTTTGCCTGTCTCGCGAGAGATCATTTGCGCAGCCTCTTCGGCGCGGTTTGCCATGGCATCGGCTGCTTTGTGCAAGGCATCTGCGCGCCCAAATCCCCCCATGTCCAAAAGCGCGGCGCGGGCCTTATCCGCCGCATCGATGGCGCGCGCGGTATCTGTTGCGGCGGCCGTGTAGACCCGACCGAGAGGGGTTTCGGTGACGGGCGAGATCACATCGCTTTGTTGGCCAGACTTGACCCATGCCCCATCAATAAAAAGACCGAAATCAGCATACATCTTCAAAAACCCTCCCACCGATACACGGGTTAGGGCTATCTGAGTTTCAGGACTCAATCAACAAAAAATGCAAAATAAAGAATTCCGCAATCATTGTTGCAAGTCTAGTGTTAAGCCCCTGCCGCGATGGTCGCAGCAACCGCCCTTTGCCAACGCGCATAATCTGAAGCGCGGGTATCTGCATCCATCTTGGGGGCGAATTGACGATCTATGGCCCAAGTTTTTCTGAAGCCTGCTTGGTCTGGGTAAAGGCCTGCCTTATAGCCTGCCAACCACGCAACGCCGCGGGCAGTCGTCTCAAGGTGCGTGGGGCGGTCGACCGGCGCATTCAGGATATCGGCCACATATTGCAGGGTATAATCTGACGCGCTCATGCCACCATCCACCCGCAGCACCGTTTGGCCCGTTTGCGAAGCTGCCATATCGGCGGCCATAGCCTCCATCAGATCACGGGTTTGTAAGCCCACAGATTGAAGCGCGGCGCGCGCCAATTCATTCGGCCCTGTGTTGCGCGATAGACCGAAAACGGCCCCACGGCATTCGGAATTCCAATAGGGTGCGGCCAAACCCGTAAAAGCGGGCACAAGCGTGATGGCTTGGCCTTGATCTGCGGCTTTGGCCATGTCTTGTGTCTCTGCCGCCGAGGCGATGATGCCCAACCCATCGCGCAACCACTGCACCACCGCGCCCGCAATATAGATGGAGCCCTCTAGCGCATAGGCCGTTTGCCCCTCCATGCGATAAGCGATGGTGGTCAAAAGTTTATTCTTCGAAGGGACAGCAGTTGTGCCTGTGTTCATCAGCGCAAAGCACCCAGTGCCATAAGTGACTTTGGCCATGCCTTTGTCAAAACAGGCTTGGCCAATTGTTGCAGCCTGTTGGTCACCCGCAACGGCGCGGATCGGAATTTCTGCGCCGATGACATCCATTGCGGTTGTCCCGAAATGCGCGTCACAATCGAGAACATTCGGCAGAACTGCGCGGGGTATGTCAAAAAGCGAAAGGATATCTTCGCACCACTCAAGGCTGTGGATGTCGAACAGCATCGTGCGCGCGGCATTGGTCACATCGGTCACATGGGCCGCGCACCCCGTCAGATGCCAAATCAGCCAAGTGTCCACTGTGCCAAAGGCCAATTCGCCCGCCTCGGCGCGTCTGCGGGCATCTGGGATTTCATCTAACATCCATGCCAATTTGCTGGCTGAGAAATATGGATCAAGCACAAGTCCTGTTTTGGCGGTGATCATCTCTTCATGCCCTGCGGCACGCAAAGTTGCGCAGCGATCCGCTGTGCGGCGGTCTTGCCAAACGATGGCATTGTGCAAAGGCGCGCCCGTTTTGCGATCCCACAGAAGCACGGTTTCACGTTGATTGGTGATGCCGATGGCCGCAATCGCCGTTGCGGGTGTCGCGGCATCGCGCAACGCGGATGTGATGCAATTTTGCGTGGTCTGCCACAAATCCATCGGGTCATGCTCGACCCAGCCCGAGCGCGGGTAGTGTTGGGTAAACTCCTCTTGTGCCTGTGCAAGGGCATCAAACCCTGCATCGTAAACAATCGCGCGGGTCGAGGTGGTGCCTTGGTCAATTGCAAGAATATGGGTCATGGTTTAGGCCCCTGTCGAACTGTATGGGATTATATGTGTTGCAAGCCCCCAATCACGGCAACGTGCGGCCAATGGGGCGTCAAGCGGATGATCTGTAAACAGCGCATCAATTTGCGAAAGTGCAGCGATTTTTGCAGGCGCGCTGCGCGTAAATTTTGAGCGGTCGGCCACCAAAAACACGCGCCGCGATTGTGAGATGATTGTCTGGCTGACCCCCACCTCTTGGATGTCGAAATCCAACATATCCCCTTCCGCATCAATGGCTGAGCATCCTATGACCGCAAGGTCAAATTTGAACTGTGCCACCGCATCCGAGGTCAGCTTGCCGATCAGCCCCCCATCGGCGCGGCGCAATTGCCCGCCCGCAAGGATGATCTCGCAATTAGGATTGGCGGCAAGGATAGTCGCGACATTGATGTTATTTGTGACCACCAAGAGATTCTTGTGATGCAGCAAATTTTGCGCAACGGCTTCTGTCGTGGTGCCGATATTGAGGAAGAGCGAAATGTCATCGGGTATTTGGGCCGCACAAGCTGCCGCAATGCGTGCCTTTTCTTCAGCGTATAACCCGCGCCGCATTTCATAGCCGATATTTGATACGCTCGATGGCAGGATCGCGCCGCCATGGACGCGCTCTAATTTTCCCGCATCGGCAAGATCGCTAAGGTCGCGGCGGATGGTTTGGGTGGTCACGCCAAAATGCGCGGCCAGTCCTTCGACACTCACTTTCCCCTCGCGCCGCGCGATATCGAGAATCTCTGGCCAGCGAAAGCTTTGCGACATGCGCGTTCCTTTTCCTTTTCGCGCATTTGCGCGGTTAACAGACCTTAGATGGCTTAAAATCGGGGGTCAATTCTTCGAATGACGTCAAAAATGAATAATTTTGAAGATTATTATTTTCGTTTGTGTTCGTTTGTGTCATAGCGGCGTTAGGTTTCGGTGGAATGAGGCCCGCAAGAAAGGCGCAATGGATATGACGAGCGAGATTGACGATCTTTTCATCATCGGCGGTGGCATCAATGGTTGCGGCATTGCCCGCGATGCGGCGGGACGCGGCTTAACGGTGCGTTTGGCGGAAATGAACGATCTGGCCTCGGCTACGTCTTCGGCATCGACCAAGCTGTTTCATGGTGGGTTGCGCTACCTAGAATATTTTGAGTTTCGCTTGGTGCGCGAGGCGCTGATTGAGCGTGAAATTTTGCTCAAAGCCATGCCGCATATTTCTTGGCCGATGCGGTTTGTGCTGCCCTATCACAAAGATATGCGCTTTGAGAGCCAAACCCCCACATCACGACTTTTGGCGCGGCTTATGCCGTGGATGGCGGGGCGGCGTCCGCAATGGTTGATCCGATTGGGACTGTTGCTTTATGACCACTTGGGCGGGCGGAAGATATTGCCTGGAACCTCGGTGGTGGATTTGCGCAAAGGCCCTGAGGGGGCGGCGCTGCACCGTAAATTTTCCAAGGCCTATGAATATTCAGATTGTTGGGTGGAAGACAGCCGTCTTGTGGCGCTGAATGCCCGCGATGCGGCTGAGCGTGGCGCGGTGATCTTGCCGCGTCACAAGGTGGTGACCGCCAAGCGGGAGAATGGCATTTGGAAGATCAGCACCCAGACCCGCGATGGGCAAACCCATCACCATCAGGCGCGGATTTTGATCAATGCCGCAGGGCCATGGGTCAGCGATGTGATCGGCCAGAAGATCGGTCAAAACAGCAAAGGCGGCGTGCGTCTCGTGCGGGGCAGCCATATTGTGACCAAGCGTCTTTATGACCATGAGAAATGCTACTTCTTTCAGGGTGAGGACGGGCGCATATGTTTCGCCATTCCTTATGAGCGGGATTTCACCTTAATCGGGACGACCGACAAAGATCACCGCGACCCCGATACCCGCCCCGAATGCAGCATCGAGGAGCGGGATTATATGCTGTCCTTTGTGAATAACTATTTCAGCACGGCTGTTACTGCCGAGGATATCGTGTGGTCTTATTCTGGTTTGCGGCCGCTCTATGATGACGGGGCGCAATCGGCATCTGCCGCTACGCGGGATTATACGCTGATCCTTGAAGGGGATGGGGATGCGCCCTTGCTGAATATTTTTGGCGGCAAGATCACCACCTATCGCCGCTTGGCGGAATCCGCGCTTGAGAAAATCGCAGAGTTCACGAAATCCGCGCGCGGGCCGTGGACGGCGGGGGTGGCCTTGCCAGGTGGCGATTTCGAGGTGGGGGATGTGGATCGGTTGATTGCAAGCCTTGTGGCGGATTATCCGTTTCTTACGCCCAAATGGGCCACGCGCCTCATTCGCGCCTATGGGCGGGATGCTTGGGCGATACTGGCGGGGGCTCAAACATCAGAGGATCTCGGTCACGATTTCGGCGCAACTTTGACCGAGGCAGAGGTGCGTTGGCTTATGAAACACGAATTCGCGCAAACAGCCGAAGATGTGGTTTGGCGGCGCAGCAAGTTGGGGCTGCGGCTAGACCCATCACAAATAGCGGCCCTTGATGCATGGATGCAAAGCGCCGCAACGCAGATGGCCGCAGAATAGGCTAATCAAACAGGGACAATTGTTCCGTTGGGTGTTTGGCGGCACGTTTTGTCTTGCGGGGGGATTTGCGGCTGCCATGGCGGGTGAGAACTGCAACCGCGCCCGCCTTGTGATCGGGCGCACGGCGCTTGGCCCAAATCTGATCTTTGGCCCATTTGGCGCGCGCCGCCGGATCAAAGATGGGGTTGGGGTAGGTTCGTCCCAAAATGCCATGCGCGTCAGGATGCACCCACGGGCGGTGCAGGGCATCCCCTGAGAGCTGTGCAATTTCAGGCACCCAACGGCGGATGAACACCCCATCGGGGTCTTGATCCAACCCTTGCTTGATTGGGTTATAGACGCGGATCGTGTTGATGCCCGTTGTGCCAGATTGCATCTGCACCTGTGACCAATGAATTCCAGGCTCATAATCGGTGAACATCCGCGCCAGATGCAGGCCCGTTTCGCGCCAATGGAACCACATGTGATAACTGGCAACGGCCATCACCATCGCGCGCATGCGAAAATTCAGCCATCCCGTGTGATGCAGCGACCGCATACAGGCGTCCAGAAACGGCAGCCCCGTTTGCCCCTCTTTCCACGCTTCAAACCATGGATGCCCCTGTGGATCATCGCGCAGACCATCATAGGCGGGGTGCATATTCTCCCATTCGATCCGTGGTTCGTCTTCAAGTTTTTGGATGAAATGGCAGTGCCAATAAAGGCGGGATTGAAAGGCGCGCAGGGATCCGCGCCAGTCTTTGTGGCTCGGCCCTTTGGGTAGGGTGCCTGCGCGCCGGGCGGCGGCTTGTGCCACCTCGCGGAGCGAGATTGTGCCGAATGTCAGATGCGGCGATAGGCGCGAGCAGGCATCAGCACCCAAAAGCGGGCTAGACATTGCCGCGCGATAGGGCGCGCCGCGTTCAGTAAGAAAACTATGGAGCAGCGCGCGTGCTGCCATTGATCCGCCAATCTGCAGGTGATCCCCGCCATCGGGCGCAAGGCCGAGATCCGCGGGCTTAGGTAAATCGAAACTGGGTGCCTCGCAAATGGGTTCAAGATGCGGGGTTGCATGGCAGGGATGTGACATCTGTTTGTCCCATTCCTCCGCCCATCCGTTGCGCGAGGGTAAGTTTCGGATGACACCGAATTGGCGCGGTTCGTGCCATGGGATGGATTTCGATTTGCACCATGCCGCAACCCGTTTGTCACGCGCATATGTCCAATCATTGCCCGTTTCTTGATGCGACCACAGCGCGGCAATTGTGTGCGCAGTTGCGATTTCTTCGAGCACCGCAACGGCATCCCCGCGAAGGATCACAAGCGGCTGACCCAAGCGCGCCAATGCCTCCCGCAACTCTCCCAAGGATTGCCGCAGAAACGTCCAATGTCGCGCGCTTGCATCGGGCTCGGCCCAGAAATCAGGCTCAATGATATAGAGGGGCAAAACAGGCCCGCGCGCTGCCGCAGAGGCGAGGCAGGCATGATCTGTAACGCGCAAATCACGTTTGAACCAAACAAGCTGAACAGGCCGCTTTTCCATGATCTTGCAAATTAGTGCGTTCATTGGGCTTGTCAGCCATTTGCCCAGTCGACAGAAGCTGATTTGCGGCCTAAGGATGTGGTATACCAAATCCGTGGGCCCATTATGCCGACCATTCCAGACCTGCCGCATAACACAGCGACACCAAGTGAAACCCCCAAAGCCCCGAGCAATCTCAAGGGTTTGGCCCTCATGGCCTTGGGTTTTTTCTTATTTGCTGCCGTAGACACAATGGCCAAATTCCTGACCGATCTGTTTCATCCAGTGCAGATCGTTTGGACGCGGCAATTGGGGCTGCTGTTTGGGGTTTTGGTTTTGCTGCTGTGGCGCGGGCCTGTGATTTTGCGCACGGCGCGACCGAAATTGCAGGCGTTGCGCGGGGCGATTGCGGTGATTTCGGCCACATGTTTCATCTTGGGCGTCAGTTTCGTGCCGTTGGCCGATGCGGTCGCCGTGACATTTGTGGCGCCTTTAATCGTGACTGTTCTGGGCGCCGTCATCTTGCGCGAAACGGTGGGATGGCATCGGTGGGCTGCGATTTTCATCGGTTTCATTGGCACGTTGATCGTGATCCGACCAGGCCTAGGGATCGTGCATCCCGCGGTTCTTCTGGTGCTTTTTGCCGCCAGTTTATTTGCCTTGCGTCAGGTTTTATCGCGTATGATTGCGCCCTATGACAACACCTATACCACGGTAGCTTATACCGCGCTTGTTGGCAGTGCGTTGATCAGCCTGCCGCTGCCCTTTGTATGGATTTGGCCAAGTGACCCCGTCTCAATCGTTTTGATGATTGCAATCGCGGCGATTGCAGGTGTGGCGGAGCTCATGGTCATCCGCGCGCTGGAGATTGCGGAGGCGGTGGTATTGGCCCCTGTGCATTATTCGATGATCCTATGGTCGGTCATGTATGGCTATCTCGTCTTTGCGCAATTGCCTGATGGGTGGACGCTTATTGGAACGGCCGTGATCGTGGCCACAGGTCTTTACACGATGCATCGGGAGCGCCTTGCCGCGCGCTCACGCCGTGCTGCGGTTTAGGCGATTTGCGGCGACCGCCGATAAGGCCAAAAGTCCGCTTGCTACCATCAAGCAGGCCTCAACCCCGCCCCATTGATAGGCAAGGCCCGATAGGCCCGTGCCCAACAATCGGCCTGCCGCATTCGCCATGTAGTAGAAACCAACATCTTGGCTGACCCGCTCGGATTTTGAAAATGCGAGAATGAGGTAAGAGTGCAGGGCCGAGTTCACGGCAAATATCGCGCCAAAGACCAACAGACCCAAGACCAGCGTCACAGTCAGCCAAGGGGCGGGCGTGCCTGCGGTGGAGACAGTAATCGCCAAAAGCGCAGGGATTGGCACAAGCGCCAAGGCCCATTGGCGCGCACTTGCAGACAGTAGCGCCAGATTGTTAGCCCCTTTGCGCAGGATGCGCGGGGCCATGGCCTGAACAGCGCCATAAAGGATGATCCAGACCGCCATGAAGGTGCCAATCATGAAAAAGGCCGCGCGCCTGCTTTCATCGCTGCCATCGGAAAGAACGGCGTAGAAATAAACGGGGATGCCCACCACAAACCACACATCCCGCGCGCCGAATAAAAAGACGCGGGCCGCAGACAGACGATTGATATTTTTGTCTCGCGAGATGACGGTGGAAAACTTGGTCGCTTTGTTCCCTTTGGGCAGGCCGTCCGGCATGAAGAAAAGCAGCGCCACAAGGATCAGTGCCAAAATAGCTGCCATGCCCAACAAGGCGGTGTTGTAGCCATAAAGTGCCAAAAGGCCTGCGCCCAAAAGGAACCCCAATCCCTTTACCGCGTTTTTTGATCCTGTCAGCCAAGATACCCATTTCAGCAATCCAGCCCCTTCGGGTGCCAAAAGTTTGACAGCCGATTTTGAGGACATTTTCGCCAGATCCTTAGCCACGCCTGAGGCCCCTTGCACGGCCATCACATAGGCCACAGATGCGCCGATCGACCACGCAGGATCCAGCGCGGTGAGGGCCAAAAGCGCACCAACCTGTAGGATCAGCCCCGCATATAAGGTGCGGGTCAGGCCAAAACGCGCGGCCAGCCAGCCCGCAGAAAGATTGGTTATGACGCCTGCAAGCTCATAGAGCAAAAACAGATAGGCCAGTTGAACGGGACTAAAGCCGCGCTCGTGGAAGGCCAAGAGAACCAACATCCGAAGCGCGCCATCCGACAGCATAAACGCCCAATAAGCCGCTGTTACGGCGATATAGGCGGGCAGGGCGGATGGCTTTGGCGCGGTCATAGGCTTGCGCCAACCATGCGCGCGACATCAATCAGGCGATGGGCATAGCCCATTTCATTGTCATACCACGCATAAATCTTGGCCTGCGTGCCATTAATGACCATCGTGGATGGCCCATCCACAATCGAGGATCGCGTGTCATTGGTGTAATCCGCACTCACCAAAGGGCGCGCTTCAAAGCCGAGGATGCCGTTCAGCGCCCCTTCTGCCGCACGTGCAAAGGCTGCGTTGATTTCCGCCGCTGTGGCCTCGCGGTCTAGCTCAAAGACACAATCGGTCAGGGACGCGTTCAACAAAGGCACGCGCACAGCGTGCCCATTAAGCTTGCCCTTCAATTCAGGATAGATCAGCGTGATCGCCGTGGCACTGCCCGTTGTGGTCGGGATCAGCGAGTTCAGCGCAGACCGCGCGCGGCGTAAATCTTTAGCTGGCCGATCCACGATGGTTTGGGTGTTTGTGACATCATGGATTGTGGTGATTGAGCCGTGCTTGATGCCAAATTCTTCCATCATCACTTTGACGACAGGGGCAAGGCAATTTGTGGTGCAGCTTGCCGCTGTCACGATGTGATGCGCGGAAGGGTCATAAATCTCATGGTTCACGCCATAGACGATATTCGCGGTGGGGCCATCTTTGACGGGGGCGGAGACAATGACCTTTTTCACGCCTGCGGCGAAATAGGGCGCAAGGGCCGCAGCTGTTTTAAATTTCCCCGTGCAGTCAATGACCACATCCACCCCCTTAAGGGGCAGGTCATGGATGTCTTTGGTGCCAATAAAAGGAATGCGTTGGTCATTTATGATGACAGCATCCTCAGTTGCTGAGAAAGACGCGGGCCAGCGGCCATGCACTGTGTCAAACTCCAACAGATGGGCGTGCATGGCGGCATCACCGACCGCATCATTGATCCATGCAATCTCTGCGTCCGCCTCAAGCAAGGGTCGCAGCGCAAGCTTGCCGATGCGGCCCAATCCGTTCAGCGCGTAGACAGTCATATTTCAATCCTCTTTAGAAATCTCTGCGATGTGATCCACCGCCTTTTGCAGCGCCGCGCGTTCTAGGCTTTCAAGGGGCAGGGCGGTGAAGGCGGCAATACGATTGCGCAACGCGCCATAGGTTGCCTGAAAAGCCAGCCCCCGCTCAGCAACGCTGCCTTGGGCCTTTACAGGGTCAGGCAGGCCCCAGTGCCCGCTGACAGGCTGTCCCGCCCAAGCGGGGCAATCCTCATTGGCGGCCACATCACAGACTGTAAAAACAAAATCCATCTGCGGCGCTTCGGGCGCTTGGAAAACGCTAAGATGCTTAGAACTGAGAGCAGAGGTATCGTGACCTTTCTGGCGCAGCACCTCGAGCGCGAGCGGGTTGAGTGTGCTTTGCGGTTGGACACCGGCGGAGTATACGCGAAACCGATCCCCGCCCATATCGCGTAGCAAAGTTTCAGCCATGATGGAGCGTGCCGAGTTTCCAACACAGAGGAACAGCACATTAAATGGCCTGCCGTCATTCTGCGGGTCAGGCGCACAGTCAAACTGAAGGTTTACCCGTCCACGGCAGCACTCTGAAAATAGAGCAGCCATCATATCATGGGTGGTGTCCATCGCTACGCGATAGCGCAGCGAAGTGCCTTCGCGTTCTTGCGCGATCAACCCCGCCTGATGAAGCGCGCCAAGATAGGCCGACAAGGTTGAGGGTTTAACCCCCAAAGCAGCACCAATTTCCCCCGCCGCGACCGCATCAGGATACCGGCGCATCAGCAGACGAAAAATATCAAGGCGTGGGCCATGGCCCAAAGTTGACAGCTGTGTGACGAGTATATTTTCCATATTTCGTGAATAATCGAAATAATGAATCAAGCAAAGTCTCAAATGGCGCTGTCATGAAAAATTCACGGAGAGCGTAAACTAGCCTGCCAAATGGCTTTCACCGCGGGCTTTGGCCAAGGCAATCTGGTGCTGACGTTCGCGGAAACGCGCGCGATCTTCATCGCTGTGCTCGCCCATACATTGATGGCAGGAGACGCCTTCTTCGAAATGGGGATGTCTGCGATCTTCGACAGAAATCGGGCGGCGACAGGCGCGGCACAGACCATAAGGCCCCTGTTTAAGGCCGTGACCGACAGAGACGCGTTCGTCAAAGACGAAACATTCGCCCTCCCAAAGGCTGCTTTCTTGTGGCATTTCCTCAAGATATTTTAGGATGCCGCCTTTGAGGTGATACACCTCCTCCACGCCTTGATCCTTGAGGAACGCGGTGGATTTCTCGCAACGGATGCCACCGGTGCAGAACATTGCGATCCGCTTGTTGTGAAAGCGATGTTTATTTTCCTCCCACCATTGTGGGAATTGGCGGAAACTTTCGGTCTGTGGATCAACCGCGCCTTTGAAAGTGCCAATGGCCACTTCGTAATCATTGCGCGTGTCGATCACGGCGACATCAGGGGCCGAGATCAATTCGTTCCATTCTTCAGGCGCAACATAAGTGCCCACGATTTTGAGCGGATCAGTTTCTGGCACACCCATCGTGACGATCTCGCGCTTCAGGCGCACCTTGAGGCGGCCAAAGGGCATTTCGGTGGCTGTGCTTTCTTTCCATTCAAACGCCGCACAACCAAGCAGGTTGCGGATATGGGATAGCACCGCGTCAATCCCCGTGCGGCTGCCTGCGATGGTGCCGTTGATCCCTTCGCGCGCCAAAAGAAGCGATCCCTTGATCCCCTGCGTCTCGCAAAGCTCAAGCAGGGGCGCGCGCAACTCTTCGGGCGCGTCAAATCGGGTAAAGTGATAGAGAGCGGCGACAATATACATAGCTGCGCATTTACGCCCTTGCATTGTGCAACTCAACCCTTAGGTGATGCGGCACGCTGCCCTATACGGAGACCATGGTATGAAACCCGATACTCACGCGCTTTTGGTGATTGATGTGCAAAATGACTTTTGTGAAGGCGGCGCCTTGGCTGTGCCTGAGGGCAGCGCGATTGTAGCGGGGATCAACGCCTTGATGGATGACTATGCCGCCGTGATCCTGACCCAAGATTGGCATCCCGCGGATCATTCCAGTTTTGCAAGCCAGCATGAGGGGCGCGCGCCCCTAGAGATGATTGAGATGCCCTATGGCCCACAGGTTTTATGGCCTGATCATTGCGTGCAAGGCAGCGCGGGGGCGGAATTCCATCCAGAACTTCGCACAAACCGTGCGGATCTGATTATTCGCAAAGGGTTTCGCCCTGCCATCGACAGCTATTCTGCGTTTTTCGAAAATGATCACCAGACCCCCACGGGGCTTGAGGGATATTTGCGCAATCGTGGGATCACGCATCTGACCATGGTCGGATTGGCGACAGATTTCTGTGTCAATTATTCCGCGCAAGATGCCGCAAAACTAGGGTTTGCAGTCGAGCTGCGCCGCGATTTGTGTCGCGCGATTGATCTGGGCGGATCATTGGCGACAGCTTTGGATGACATGGCCGCTTTGGGCGTGATGATGTCAAAGGGCTGATTGATAGAGTTTGACAGTTAACCCACCGAAGGCCACGGGGCGGCTCACCTCTGACCATGTCAAACCTGTGGCCTTGGCTAACCCTTCGTCCGATGTGACCATGCCAAATTGCCATCCCGTGAACCGTTCGCGCATGACCGCGCCAATGGCGCCGTAAAGCCCAAACAACAATTTGCGATTGCCAATCCGCGCGCCATAGGGCGGGTTCAGAATGACCAACCCTTTTTGCTTTGTCGGTGGTTCAAGCGCGCTGAGGGGCTGACAGGCAAAGCTGGTCCATTCCGCAACACCCGCCCGCTCGGCATTGGCGCGCGCGCCTGTAATCGCCCCTTGGTCGCGGTCGAACCCGTAAAATTGCACGGCCTCAGCCTCGCGTGAGGAAAAATTGCGGCGCATTGCAGACCAATCAGCACTCTCAAATCCGGCAAGATCTTCAAACGCAAAACGGCGCGCACGCCCTGCGGGCAACCGCGCGGCAATCTCGGCGGCCTCAAGCAAAAACGTGCCCGAGCCACACATCGGATCAACTACAGGCATCCCGCCATGATAGCCGCAGGCCCGCAAAAACGCGGCTGCAAGGGTTTCTTTCATCGGCGCTTTGCCGATGAATTCCTTGGCGCCCCGTTTGTGTAAGCTCTCGCCAGATGTATCGAGGCTGAGTGTGCAAAGATCATCTTCGATGCGCAGTTTGACAACAATCAGCGCCTCAGGGTTTGGCGTGATGCCAAGCGCCGCGCTGATTGCCCCCTCAATTCGTTCCGCAGCCGCGCGTTGGTGGTAAATCTTTGATTTGCGGCAGGTGGCCTCAACGCGCCAAGCTCGATCAGGACGCAAAATGCTGGCCCAATCCAATTTGCGCGCGCGCTTGTCCAATTGTGCCAGATGCATCGCGCGGAATTCCGCGATACGGATCAATACGCGTCCCGCGCAGCGCAGCCAGAGATTGGCACGCATTGCTTCAGCGAGATCACCCTGACAGATTACACCCCCTGCCACAGATTGCACGCCCGAGAAGGATAAGCTGCGGGCCTCCTCGGCGAGGATATCCTCCAATCCTGGGGTGCCTTGCAGGAAAATTTCCATCGCTCTTGCCTTTATGGCCTATGATTTGCTCTAAACGGCGCGAAACACGCCTGCTTGGAGCCTAGCCATGGTCGATATCGCCACCCGTGTCCATAACCATCGCTGGAGGATTGACCCGATCGTGCGCTCGCTGATCGACACGGATTTCTATAAATTGCTGATGTGTCAGTCGGTCTTTCGCAATCGGCCCAAAACCCAAGTCGCATTTTCACTGATCAATCGCACAACGCGCATCCCGCTTGCGCATCTGATTGATGAGGGTGAATTGCGTGAACAATTGGATCATATCCGCACACTGCGCCTGACGCGGGGCGAAAGCACGTGGCTGCGCGGGAATACGTTTTACGGCAAGCGCCAGATGTTCCGCCCCGATTTCATGGAATGGTTCGAGGCGCTGCAACTGCCCCCCTACCATCTGGAACGGGTGGGAGATCAATATGAGCTGACCTTTGAAGGCGCATGGCCCGAGGTGATGCTTTGGGAAAT
The DNA here is from genome assembly GCF_033100315.1 of Roseovarius sp. 10. Classification (NCBI taxonomy): domain Bacteria; kingdom Pseudomonadati; phylum Pseudomonadota; class Alphaproteobacteria; order Rhodobacterales; family Roseobacteraceae; genus Roseovarius; species Roseovarius sp. 10. Next base: position 577,828 of record NZ_JAWLVH010000002.1, on the reverse strand, counting down.
CCCCGCGCTTGCAGTTTTGATGGAATTGCGCGGGCGCGCTGTCTTGAAAGACATGGGTAAGTTCGAGTTGCAGGTGCTCTATGCCCGCGCGATGACAAAGCTTTGGGAAAAAATCGAAAGAATGCGCGCGATTGAGGGGCTGCGCATTGCCGATTTCGGCACCCGCCGCCGCCATTCCTATCTGTGGCAGGATTGGTGTGTGCAGGCGATGATCGAAGGTTTGGGGGGTAAATTCGCGGGCACCTCGAATTGCCATATCGCGATGAAGCGCGACATTGAGGCCATCGGGACGAACGCGCATGAATTGCCGATGGTCTATGCCGCCTTGGCCCGCGATGATACGGAACTGGCCCGGGCGCCCTACGATGTGCTTGCGGATTGGCATGAGGAACATGATGGCAATCTGCGCATCATCCTGCCTGACACCTATGGCACGGCGGGGTTCCTCAGGAACGCGCCCGATTGGTTGGCGGGTTGGACGGGTATTCGTATCGATTCAGGCACGCCCGAGGCAGGGGCCGAGGCCGCGATTGACTGGTGGAAATCGCGCGGCGAAGACCCTACGCAGAAATTGGTGATCTTCTCGGACGGGTTGGATGTCGACCGCATCGCCGAGCTGCACGCAAAATTTTCAGGCCGCGTGCGCGTGTCCTTTGGCTGGGGCACGCTTCTGACCAATGATTTCCGCGGGCTGGTCGAGGGCGATGCACTCGCCCCCTTCTCGCTGGTCTGCAAAGCCATCCGCGCCGACGGCCGCCCCACGGTCAAACTGTCCGACAACCCCGAGAAAGCGATGGGGCCACAGGACGAGATCGCGCGCTATAAGCGCGTGTTCGGGGTGGGGGAACAGGAGCGGGTTGAGGTGGTGGTTTAGGGCTTTGCTAGCAAGTCAACCAACGGCCCATTAATGTAATAGTTGTTTAGCCCGATCTTCATTTTCTTTAGTAGACCGGAGTCTGCCAGCTCGTTCAGGTATTTTCCCGCAGTTTGACGACTGACTCCAACCTCATCAACAACATATTCAATTCTAGTGTATGGGTGTCGAAAGAGATTATTGATCAATTCTTGAGAATAGATCTTTGAGTGCTGATCACGAAGCCTCTTTTTGGTCTCTGCCATTAGTATGCGTATCCCCTGAACTAGCCGCGTAGTTTCCGCAGCAGTTTCTGAAACGGCAGCTAGCATATAGAGAGTCCATGGCTCCCAATCGCCAGTATCGCGTGTAGCTTGAAGAAGCCGATAGTAGTCCCCCTTATTTCGAGTAATGTATCGACTCAGGTATAGAATTGGGATCTCAAGTAGCCCAAGTTTACACAAAAAAAGAACGTTCAGAATTCGCCCGATACGGCCGTTGCCGTCTGGAAATGGGTGGATACTTTCAAACTGATGGTGGACAATTGCCATAGCCACTAGCGGATCAATATTCTCAGGAAGTGGTTCATTAATGAAAGACTCAAGCTCACCCATTTGTCGTGAAATGTCATTGAAGGATTGTGGGGGCACGTAAACGATCTCGCCAGTCCTATCGTTCTTTAGGGCTGTTCCCGGCGTTCTTCTGAAGTCACCCGTGCTCCGCTTCAGTGTCTGAAAAAGCGCGATTATTGTGCTATTGCTGATGTTGCCCTTCTTTTCATGTAATTGTTCAAACCCTAAGCGTAGAGCGGAGCCATAGAGTGCGACCTCTTTTGCTTCGGGCGACGGGTATAATCCCAGTCGGGTATTCATTTGATAGAGTTCATCCTGCGTGGTCACGATGTTCTCGATCTCAGAACTTGCTGCTGCTTCTTGTAGGGTGAGAGTATCGATTAGAATGCCTTGGTTTGGCAATGACCCGGCGCGCCCTTTCAGTTCGGCAACATTCTTGTGCGCTTCCTTAAGTGCCTTGAGGATAGGCAGCGTTTCAAAGTCTACCGGTGGTGGAAGTGCAGGTATCTTGTAGGTCTCGACTAAGCGGGGACCCGATACTGTTGTCGTTCTGTCCATGTGCTTACCTCGATACTGCATATATGTTAAGAAAACGATATTTTCTTAACATATGAGAGTCGCTATGTCGAAGGAAGCCGTTTTTTGAAACACACCACAAGGTCGCCGCGTCATCACCACAGCTTGTCACCGCAAGCGTAGGCTCCCACCCTGCGTCGGTAAAGGAAATGTGTAACCTGCATCACGCTATGTTGGCCAGGTGAAACCCACCATCCCCGCCCACCACCCGCGTGCATGATGGGTTTCATCCACCCCTCACCCCTCCACCTTCCCCCGTCCTGCCTTCACCTCGGCGCGCACCTTCTTCGCCTTGATCCGCCGTTCCACCGATCCCTTCGTGGGGCGGGTCGGGCGGCGGGGTTTTGGCACCACTAGGGCGGCGCGGATCATCTCGGCTAGTCTTTCACGGGCGATCTCGCGGTTGCGGGCTTGGCTTCTGGTGTCTTGCACAAAGATCACCACCGCGCCGTCTTTCGTCCATTTCTGGCCCGCGATGCGTTGCAAGCGGCGTTTGACGTGCGCGGGCAGATGGGGGGAACGGGCGGCCTCGAACCGCAATTCCACTGCCGTTGAAACCTTGTTCACATTCTGACCGCCTGGCCCTTGGGCGCGGGTGAAGCTTTCGGTCAATTCCCAATCGGCAATGGTGATCTGGTCGGTGATGGTCAGCATCTGGGTCTGCCTTGCGGGTTTGTGCGGGCATCATAGCGGGCAAAGGCGGATAATCCCAGTGACGATCCTTCGCCTCAAGCCCGTAAGATTTCGCAGATGACGCCCCTTGTTTGAAGGGGGGGGCATCGTTACATGAGGGGCTATGATGAAAAGACCACTCCGCCCTCATCTTGCACAAGTCCCTTGGTCCTTTGTTTTGGGGCGGATTGATTTGTGATGCTTAAGATCATCAGTCTTTTTCTAATTTTTATGGCCGTGCTTGCCATGTTTGGAAAGCTGCGCCTGCCCAAGTTCAAATCGCGCAAGCCGCGCTTTCCTTCAGACCCCCTAAAGCGTGATCCGCTAAAACGAGATCCGAGAGACGAGGACAAACCTGAATGACCGCGCATATTGCCTTGGCTGTTTTGGGCTTGGTGATCCTCGTTCTTGCGGGGGATGCGTTGGTGCGGGGGGCTGTCAACCTTGCGTTGCGGTTGGGCATTTCGGCCTTGGTCGTCAGCCTGACCGTGGTGGCCTTTGGGACATCTGCGCCAGAATTATTGGTGTCGATCCAAGCGGTGCTTGGCGATGCACCAGGCTTGGCACTGGGCAATGTCGTGGGGTCGAACATCGCCAATGTTCTTTTGGTCTTGGGGTTGCCCGCAATTATTTCCTGCCTTGATCCCAGTGTCTCGGACACGCGCAAGAATTACATTTTCATGCTCTGCGCCAGTTTGGTCTTTGTCGTGCTTGCGTTTCTGGGGCCCTTTGTCTGGTGGCACGGTCTGATCCTTCTGGCGGTTTTTGCGCTGATATTGGGCGATCAAATTCGTCATGCCTTTGCAGGTGATGCGCCCGAAGAGTTACCCGAAGAATTGGAAGAAGCTGATCCGTCCATGCCCTATTGGAAGATTGGCATGTATCTTGGGCTTGGCTTGATTGGTCTGCCTTTGGGGGCGGATCTCTTGATTGACAGCGCCACAGAAATCGCGCGCGCCTTTGGCGTGTCGGAGGTGGTCATTGGTTTGACCCTGGTGGCCCTTGGCACCAGTTTGCCCGAATTGGCGACATCTGTGATGGCCGCATTGCGCAAACATGCAGATGTGGCCTTGGGCAATGTAATTGGCTCGAACATCTTTAATTTGGTGTTCATTTTTGGGGTCGCGCCATGGTTTGGCGCCATTCCCGTGGATAGTGAATTCCTGCGCTTTGATCTTTGGGTGATGTTGGGCACTTCGCTGATCTTGCTGCCTTTCGTGTTTTTCCGGTGGCGCATGGGGCGCGCGGTGGGACTTCTCTTTGTGGCGCTCTATATCGGCTATGTAAGTTTCTTGTTGCACTAGTCGGAGGTTCACAGATGCCCGCAGCTTTGGTGACAGGCGCAGGTCAGCGCTTGGGTCAGGCAATGGCGATTGCATTGGCACAGGCGGGTTACGATGTGGCGATCCATTATGCCTCATCCCGCGAAGGGGCTGAGACGACCGCGGCAGCCGTTCGGGCCGCAGGGCGTCAGGCGGTTCTGGTGCAGGCCGATCTTTTGGACGAGGCGGCGACACAGGCCCTTTTGCCTGAGGCCCGTGCGTCAATCGGGGCGCCTTTTTCGGTTCTGGTCAACAACGCCTCCATATTCGAGCATGATACATTCGGGGGCCTCACCCGCGAGAGTTGGGATCGGCACATGAATTCCAACTTGCGCGCGAGCGTGGTCTTGTCCGAGGCTTTTGCCGCGCAGGCCCCCAAAGCCGTTCAAGATAGCGGCGGTGAGCCGCGCGCAACCTCAGTCATCATCAACATGATCGACCAAAGGGTGCATAAGTTGACCCCCGATTTTGTCAGTTACACATTGGCAAAATCCGCATTGTGGACATTTACCAAAACCGCCGCGCAGAATTTAGCGCCCGATATTCGCGTAAATGCCATTGGGCCCGGCCCAACATTGCGTGGGGGACGGCAGGATGCAGCGGCCTTTGCCCGCCAGAGACAATCTACAATTTTGCACCGTGGCGCCGATTTGGACGATATCACCGATGCGCTCATCTATTTGGTGAAAGCTAAGGCTGTGACAGGCCAAATGATCGCCGTGGATGGGGGGCAGCATCTGGCTTGGGCGACCCCTGATGTTGTGGGGACGGAATAGGTCTAATTTTTGATCATGATTGGAGTTTTCCACCGCGGCTCCTTAGGTAACGTTTAGGTAAAGTTTAAGTAACGCTTTGATCACAAAGCCCCGCTGGAAAAGAAAATAATTAACAAATTCAAATAGTTAAAAAGACGCCTAAAAATTGTGCAATTCACAGAACCCTCCGAAAAACAAAGAAAAATTTCGATGCTTCAAGGGTTTTCCGCAGGTTTATCCACAGGTTTAGTGGACATATTTTCCCTTGAACTTGGCTGCTCTTCGTTGCAGCGCGAATTGGAATCAGGGCAAGCTTTGCATCATGGATGACATGTTAGAAAACAGCGTGGAAATTAGCCCCTCAGCAGATGCGCCGCGGCAGGGGCATGAGGTCATCCGCGACTATCTTAAGACGCTAGATCAAAGCCCTGGTGTTTATCGCATGCTCGATGCGCAGAGCCGCGTTTTATATGTTGGCAAGGCGCGTGCCCTTAAGCGGCGGGTGTCGAATTATGCGAAACCCTCGGGGCATAGTCCGCGTATCGCGCGGATGATTTCGGAAACTGCTTCGATGATGTTTCTGACCACGCGCACCGAAACCGAGGCGCTGCTGTTAGAGCAAAATCTCATCAAGCAGCTCAAGCCGCGATACAATGTTTTGCTTCGTGACGATAAAAGCTTCCCGAATATCGTAATTGGGGCTGCGCATGATTTTCCGCAAATCCGCAAACATCGAGGGGCGAAGGCGGAGAAAGGGCAGTATTTTGGCCCGTTTGCATCGGCGGGTGCGGTTAATCGCACGTTGAACCAATTGCAAAAAGTGTTCTTGCTGCGCAATTGCAGCGACACGACTTTTGACAGCCGCACGCGGCCCTGTTTGCTTTATCAGATTAAGCGGTGTTCTGCGCCATGTGTTGGCTATATTAGCGCATCAGATTACGCCGCGAGCGTGGCTGATGCCGCGCGGTTTTTGCGTGGGAATTCCACCGAAATTCAAGAGCAGCTTGGCGCGCAAATGGCCGAGGCGGCTGAAGCGATGGAATATGAGCGCGCTGCAGCCCTGCGCGACCGCATTCGCGCGCTGACGCAAGTGCAAGGTACCCAAGGGATCAACCCGCAAACTGTGCGTGAGGCCGATATCATCGCCTTACATATGGAGGGCGGTCAGGCCTGTGTTCAGGTCTTTTTTATCCGCGCCAACCAAAACTGGGGCAACCATGACTACTACCCGCGCTTGGGTGGTTCTGAATCCCCCGATGAGGTGATGGAAGCCTTTTTGGGCCAGTTCTATGATAACAAGGAACCCCCACGCCAAGTGATCCTGTCGCATGGGCTGGAGGAGGCCGAGCTGATGGAGGCCGCCCTGGGCCAAAAGCGCGGTGGCAAGGTTGAGATCCTCGTGCCACAGCGCGGCGAAAAGGCTGAATTGGTTGAGGGGGCATTGCGCAATGCCCGCGAAAGCCTTGCACGGCGTATGGCCGAAAGCGCCACCCAAGCAAAATTGTTGCGCGGTTTGGCCGATGCGTTTGGCCTAGATGGCGCGCCTGCGCGCATAGAGGTTTATGACAACTCGCATATCCAAGGCGCGCATGCCGTTGGGGCCATGATTGTTGCGGGGCCAGAGGGCTTTCTCAAAAGCCAGTATCGCAAATTCAACATCCGCGGAGACGACCTTACCCCCGGGGATGATTTTGGCATGATGAAAGAGGTTCTAACGCGCCGCTTTCAGCGCCTCCTTAAGGAAGACCCTGACCGCAAATCGGATGCTTGGCCTGACTTATTGCTTATCGATGGTGGGGCAGGGCAGATCAGTGCTGTTGCCGAGATCATGGGGGATCTAGGTGTTGACGATGTGCCCTTTATCGGTGTCGCCAAAGGTGTTGATCGTGATGCGGGCAAGGAAGAGTTCCACCGCTATGGAGCGCGTCCCTTTGCGCTTAAGCGCAATGACCCTGTGCTCTATTTTATCCAACGCCTGCGCGATGAGGCGCATCGCTTTGCAATTGGGGCGCATCGCGACAAACGATCAAAGGCGATTGGCGCGACCCCGCTGGATGAGGTTCCCGGCATTGGCGCCACCCGCAAGCGGGCGCTTTTGGCCCATTTTGGAAGTGCCAAGGCCGTGTCGCGCGCAGATTTGGCAGATCTTAAGGCGGTAGAAGGAATCTCAGATCGGATGGCAGAAACCATCTATGCCTTCTTCCATGACGGGGCGTGAGCGGATAAGATCAAACCTATGACATGGACACTTCCAAATATTCTGACGGTGCTGCGCCTGTTGGCCGCGATTGCGGTCGGTGTGGTGTTTGCAATCTTTCCGCGTCCGATTGCCGATTGGGTGGCATTGATCCTGTTTATTGGCGCGGCCACCACCGATTATCTGGATGGATATTTGGCCCGCAAATGGGCGCAAGTTTCCCGTTTCGGTGCTATGCTTGATCCGATTGCGGATAAGGCCATGGTGGTGATCGCCTTGGCAATCTTGGTCGGACTGTTTGATCTATCCGTGGCCCTGATCACACCTGTTGTTCTTATCTTGTTTCGCGAGGTCTTCGTCTCGGGCCTGCGCGAATTCTTGGGCGCGGATGCAGGGCGACTTAAGGTTACAAAACTCGCCAAATGGAAAACCATGGTGCAGATGGTTGCGATTGTCTTGATGTTCTTATGGGCGATTGCAGAGCATAATATGCACAATGACCATTCATTTGGCACCTTTGGCTTGCATGTGCTGCGCGATGCTTTGGCGTGGGGCGGCATGGGGATGTTGTGGCTTGCAGCCGTTTTGACCTTTGTCACAGGGTTTGATTACTTCCTCAAAGCCTTGCCATTCCTCAGTGACCAGAAAGGCTGACGGGATGATTGAACTAAGATATTTCGCATGGTTGCGCGAACGCATTGGCGCGGATCGCGAGATGATCAACACCGATGCGGCAACAATCGCCGATTTGATTGCTGAGCTGCGCGGTAAATCTGACGCGCATGACTTGGTTTTTTCGGATCTATCCTCTGTGCGCGCGGCGGTTGATCAGGAATTGGTCGATTTGGATCATCCCGTTCAGGGCGCGCGCGAGATTGCTTTCTTCCCACCAATGACGGGGGGTTAGGGCCATGGCGGTAGATGTCCGCGTCCAGTCTGCGCCGTTTGATTTGGGCGCTGAGATGTCGAATTTCGCCGCAGCCGCAACGGGTGCGGGCGCTGTCGTCAGTTTCACAGGTCTGGTGCGCGATTTGCCCGATCAAAGCCTCGCTCACATGGAAATAGAGCATTATGCAGGCATGACTGAAAAAGCACTCGGTGCAATCGCCGCCGAGGCGCAAGCGCGTTGGCCGTTGATCCGTGTCTTGATCATCCACCGCTATGGCAAACTTGTGCCGTCAGACCAGATCATGATGGTCGCGACCGCTTCGCCCCATCGCAAAGCAGCATTTGAAAGCGCTGATTTCCTCATGGATTATCTGAAGTCCCGTGCGCCATTCTGGAAAAAAGAAGCGCGCCACGATGGGCGCGCGGATTGGGTAGAGGCCAAAGACGAAGATGAGGCCGCGCTTGCCCAATGGGTAAAATCTTAGATTAAGATTTCTCCAACTTACTGCGCAGATGGTCGTTTTCGCTGCGGGCTTCACGCAACCCTTCCATCGCGGCGCGCAACTCGGCTTCGGTTTGGGAAAGCTGCGTGGTCAATTCGCTTTCGCGCTGTTCGATATAAGTGATGGCTTGGTCGCGCAATTCTTCGGCTTCGTGCAGCGAAGCGGCGAGGCTTTCCAACTCATTCACATCTGCATCAGATACGCGCGTCAGGCGATGCACAAGCCAATTTGCGAACCAACCAAGGGCAAAGGCGATGATCAAAATGATCGTAATGGCGATAATGAATTCAGTGCGGTTCATTGTTGGGCCTCCTCGCCTACAGGGGCTTCGGCATCTGCCGCCTCCTCGGGCGTGTCATTTTCGGCTGCGGTTCGATCAATCAGTTTAAACTCGATACGACGGTTTTGCTCGCGGCCCTCTTCGGTGTCATTATCCGCGATTGGGTTGGCCTCTCCATAGCCACGCGCCGATAGGTTCGACACCAGAACCCGCCGCGCCAGAAGGCCGTTTAAGACCGCATCAGCGCGGGCTTGGCTCAATGTGAGGTTCATTTCCTCGCGCCCTTGACTGTCGGTATGACCGCCGATTTCCATATCGACATGGCGGCAATCTGGCAGGATCTCAGCCAAGCGATCTAGGATTGCGCCTGTGCTTTCGTTGATTTCAATCGACCCAGGATCAAAGGTGATTTTCGTCTCTGCCAATAGATCATTGATCCGCGAAAGGCAGGTTTCAGGTGACAGCAATTCGGGTTCAGGCGCAAGGCTTGCATCCACGGTCACGTTGATCTCGAAATCTGCACCGTCAAGTTTATCTGAGAGGAGGCGTGAGGCCAGTTCGATATGATCTCGATCTGCAACACGGCCAGACAATGTCAGTTTTGCAGGGGTGATCAGCAAATCGCCGTCATGCAAAAAGGACAGCGCCTCTAAGCCTGCAAGACTGCGGACTGACCATCCTTCGGGCAAGGCTTCGTCCAAATTCGTGGCGAAATAGACATTTTCGCTGCCGAAAAGCGCCTGCGCGAAAGCTTGGTTCGCGGCTTGCAGGTTTTCATCGGGTAAGCGACCGCGCACCTGAACGGCCCCTGTTTCAGAAAGGCTTGCGGTGAATTCTGGTGCTTCTAACGCGCCGCTATCTTGGGGCGGGGGCGGTAGGATGGCCTGCAATGAGAACAGATTGGGGAGGTTGCGGTCTAATTCACCCACCACCCTATCAAAAAGACGCTGCGATGTGCCTTCTTTCGCCACAAGGCTGACATCGGCGTCTGAGAAGGTGAGCGTCCCATCCCCCAGTTCTGCCAGAGCGGCAACTGCTACCTCAATGGCCCGCGCCCATTCTGTAGATGGCACGCCAAGGCCCACATCACAGCTTTCACCTGTGGCAAGGCCTGCAGCCTCAGCCGCGGTGATAATCCGCGCCGCATTCGCCTCCGTATCTGCGGAGCAAACCTCAAGGGTGGCCACATCGTCCTCGCGGATCATACGAAAGGCAAAGGGTGTAATAACGGGACGGGGGGCGGAGATGTCGATAACCACATCCAACCCTGCCTGAGGGTAACTGTTTAAGCGGGATATTGCGCTGTCACGCTCCGCCACGCTATCGGCAACGGCCGTGACAGTCACCTTGCCCTGCATCACCGAGATTTTTGAACGTGGAAGCAAGCGCAAGGCGCGCAGCCCGTATTCAAGTGCGGCATCCCAACCTTGCGGAATAGGATAGTCAACGCTTTCCACGAGATTGGCGACTTCGACCCCATTGGTGATATCGGCGATGCGCGCGGCAATGGTTTCGCCATCGGCATCGGTTGGGATCAGTCCAATCATCGAAATGCCGTCACTGTTGCGCAACATCTCGAGCAGGAAATCTGGGGTTGAAATGCCTGCGGGGTCGGCAACGGTGATTTCATCAATCAGCCGGTCATCATCCACGACTGCCGCGGCAAGTGTCAGCGCGCGAAACCGTGCGGCCTCATTGGGGGCCTCGCCTGAAATGTGAACTTGCAGCCCGTCCCCGCGCAACTCGACCCAACTCACGCCAGATTGCTCCAGCCGATCCTCAACCGCCGTAACCGAACGATTTTCGATAGAGATCGCCGCGGCGATTGCCACGAGGTAAGACAACAGGCCTGCGACCAAAAAAGTTAAAACTGCTGCAAGAGAGAGCGAAATTTTCATATTGGAAATGTGATCCGAATTTATCCCCTGCGGATGGCTTAGAGATTAATCGCCCGAGGATCAATCACAGCCATGCTGCAGCGGCAAGAAATAGCCCAAAGATCAGCCCAGCATCGCGATTGCTGCGAAACAGTGACAGGCAGCGGTCGACATTGTTGATGTCCAAGTGCTGCATCTGCCAGATCATATGGGCGGCAAAACCCACAACGCCGCAAAGACCCAAAATCAGCGCCGACCCTGATAGGACAACCATCACAGCCGCTGCCGCAAGGCCCGCGCTGAGGATCAAGAAGCCCCAAAGCCACTGCGCCGAATTCTCTCCAAAAAGGCGTGCGGTCGATTTCACGCCCATCAGCGCGTCATCTTCTTTGTCTTGATGGGCATAAATCGTGTCATAGAACAGGGTCCAAGCAATTCCTGCGAGATAAAGAAGGATGGGGGCAAGCGATAGACTGCCTTGATGCGCCGCCCAAGCCAAAAGCGCCCCCCAGTTAAAGGCAATGCCCAAAAACACCTGCGGCCACCATGTGAAACGCTTGGCAAAAGGATAAATCGCTACAGGCAACAGAGCCAGAATGCCCAACCAAATTGCGGCTGCCTCAAAGGTGAGCAGAATGCCAAAAGAGATGAGTGCCTGCACAACCGCCCAAACCAGTGCCCCGCGCACTGTCACCTGACCTGATGGCAAAGGGCGCGATTGGGTGCGGGCAACGCCCGCATCAATATGGCGGTCGGTGATGTCATTCCATGTGCAGCCTGCACCGCGCATGAGAAACGCGCCAATAGCGCATCCTAGTGCAATCCAGAGATCGTAGACTGTGCCACCCGCAGGGTCAGCCGCAACAGAAAGCGCCAAGCCCCACCAGCACGGCAAAAGCAATAACCATGTGCCAATTGGGCGATCTGCCCGCGACAATCGCAGATAGGGCCGTGTTGCGGCAGGGGCGAGATGATCGACCCAATTGCCCTGATAGGCATCGCGCACGCGACCCTCTGGCATTTGGTTATCTGCGCTCATATGATCCCCTTATGTCTCAAGCCGCCAAGATACGCCTTTACCTAGACCAGCCGCTTGCCAAAGCGCAAACACTCTCTCTCGAGCGTGATCAGGCGAATTATCTTTTTGCTGTGATGCGGCTTTCCATTGGGGCCGAGATTTTGGTGTTTAATGGCCGTGACGGTGAGTTTCTTGCCGAAGTTGTCGAAGCAAATAAGCGCGCAGGACGGCTTTTGTGCCGCGAACAAACCCGCGCGGTTCAGCTGCCGCCTGACCTATGGCTGATTTTCGCGCCAATCAAAAAAGCGCGCACCGATTTTATCGTGGAAAAAGCGACCGAGATGGGGGCAGCGCGGATCATCCCCGTTCAGACCGAGTTCACCAATTCCGAGCGGATCAGGCAGGATCGCTTGCAAGCCCACGCAATAGAGGCGGCAGAGCAATGTGGCGGCACCTTCGTGCCTGAGGTCAGTGATCTGATGCGCCTTGATCGTCTATTGGCGCAATGGCCTGAGGATCGTCAGATTATTTGGGCGGATGAGGCGCGGGTGGGTGTTGCGGTGGCTTTTGCAGGGCCGCAACATAGTCAGAAATGGGCGCTATTGATTGGCCCTGAGGGCGGGTTTTCCCCGCGAGAGCGCGCAAGCTTGTCGCGCCTGCCTTTTGTGACCCCAGTCAGCCTTGGCCCACGCATTTTGCGCGCGGATACCGCTGCCGTAGCCCTGCTGACGCTGTTTCAATCGCATTTGGGGGATTGGCATGATCCGACCTGAATTGCGCCACGCCTTTGTGCGATACGCGGAGGTGATCGCAGCCCTCTGCGCAGTTGGCTTTGGCCTGTGGTTGATCACGCGCCCGAGCCCAATTTTGGGTATGGTTGGGTGGATGGTGGTTGCCGTGGCAACCACAACGGGCTTTGTCGCATGGCGCCGCGCGCGGTTTGCATCGTCTGGGCAAGGCGTGGGGGTGGTCAGCCTTGTTGAAGGGCGCATCGCCTATATGGGCCCAATTTGGGGCGGTGCAGTGGATTTGGATGATTTAGAAAGCCTTGGCTTGCGGGTTGAGAGGGACAAAGATCCTGCATGGGTTTTGAAAACCCGCGACAGTGTTTTGACCATTCCCCTTGAGGCAAGTGGCGCAGAGGTTTTGTTTGATGGGTTTTCTGCCCTGCCCAAAATTTCAATGGCCGCGCTGATTTCCGCGCGCGATAAGAAACGCCTAGGCACGCAAATTCTGTGGACGCGTGGCCTTGACACGGATGGTCAGGCGGGCCAGTTCCGCATTGGTGTGCAATCATAATTCAGGCGGGAGCAGCGCCCATGTCGATACCTCAGCAAGGCGGTGGCCCTATTGAACGCGAAAGCCAATTGGCCGAGTATTTGGCCGCAGGGTGCAAGCCGCGGGGTCAATGGCGCATTGGCACAGAGCATGAAAAATTCGGCTATTGCCGCGACACGCTAAACCCGCTGCCCTATGATGGCCCCCGCTCAATCAAAGCGGTGCTTGAGGGGTTGCGCGATAAATTCGGATGGGCGCCCGTGATGGAGGGCGCGCACATCATCGGCCTGACCAAGGATGGCGCGAATGTCAGCCTTGAGCCGGGCGGGCAGCTTGAACTTTCAGGTGCGCCTCTCGAGACAATCCACCAGACCTGTGACGAGGTGAACCAACACCTCCGCGAGGTGCGTGATGTCGCCGATAAGATCGGGGTTGAATTCATCGGTCTAGGTGCGGCCCCGATTTGGCGGCATGAGGATATGCCGATGATGCCAAAAGGGCGCTATCGCCTGATGACAGGCTATATGGATCGCGTGGGCAGCATGGGTAAAACCATGATGTATCGCACCAGCACGGTTCAGGTGAACCTCGATTTCTCCTCTGAGGCGGATATGGTGCAAAAGCTGCGCGTGGCTTTGGCGTTGCAACCTGTCGCGACTGCACTGTTTGCGAATTCGCCCTTTATTGATGGCAAGCCAAATGGGCATAAATCATGGCGCGCCCGTGTTTGGCGTGACCTCGATGCCGCGCGCACGGGGATGCTGCCCTTTGTGTTTGAGCAGGGTTTTGGCTTTGAGGCATGGGTGCAATATGCGCTCGATGTGCCGATGTATTTTGTATATCGCGATGGGGTCTACATTGACGCGCTTGGTCAATCCTTCCGCGATTTTCTCAAAGGTCAATTGCCTGCCCTTCCAGGTGAAGTTCCGACCCTCTCTGATTGGGCGGATCATTTGACCACAATTTTCCCTGAGGCACGGGTCAAGAAATTCATCGAAATGCGCGGTGCCGATGGTGGCCCGTGGCGCAGGCTATGTGCCTTGCCCGCGTTTTGGGTGGGTTTGATGTATGATCAGACCGCATTAGACGCCGCATGGGATTTGGTGAAGGGATGGGACGCTGAGACGCGCGATGCGCTGCGCGTTGCGGCATCCGTAGATGGGCTTCAGGCTGACACTCATGGGATAAAGATGCATGATCTGGCGCGTGAAGTTGTGGCGCTCTCTGAGGCGGGGTTAAAAACCCGCGCGCGCGCGGGCGCGGGTGGGCTTGTGCCTGATGAGACACATTTTCTGAATGCGTTGAAAGAAAGCCTAGAGAGCGGCAAAACCCCCGCCGATGAATTGTTGGAACGCTATCACGGCGAATGGGGCGGTGATCTGACGCGGATCTATGAAGAGTATAAATACTGATTAGGATTTCTGGCCAATTTTCGGCTCGGTTCCAGAGAGCAGTCTTTTGATATTCGCGTGGTGTCTGTTGAAAATCAGCGCAGCCAAGATGACCGTGACGACTGCGGTCTGCGGATAGCCCAAGATTGCCACGAATACGGGTGACAATACTGCTGCGATCAGCGCGGATAGGGACGAAATGCGAAACAGCGCGGCGACAATCGCCCATGTGGCACAAGCTGCAATACCTGCAGGCCAAGCAAGTGCGAGGAGCGTGCCAAGAAAGGTTGCCACCCCCTTGCCTCCCTTGAAACCGATAAACACAGGGTAGCAATGCCCGAGAAATGCCGCGCCCCCTGCGACTTGTGCAGCTAAATCGCCAAACAGGGCACGTGCCACCAAAACGGCAATTGCACCTTTTCCTGCATCAAGAACCAAGGTCAGGAAAGCCGCCAGTTTATGGCCTGTGCGCAGGACATTGGTTGCGCCAATATTGCCCGACCCAATGCTGCGCAAATCGCCCAAATTGAACAGACGCGCCATGACCAGTCCAAATGGAACCGAGCCCAACAGGTAGGCACCGATCCCAACGAGGCCCAATTGGATCAAGTTAAATTCGATCACGATGCGTTCCGTTCATAAATGCATTGGCCGTTGACGAAACTTGCCAAAACCATCCCTTGCAGCCGTGCGCCATCAAAGGGCGTGTTCTTGGATTTTGAGTGCAAAGCGAAGCGATCCAGAACAAAGGGTCGATTTGGATCAAACAAAATGAGATCAGCCACAGCACCTTCGGCCAAGCTGCCACCTGGGACATGAAAGCGGCGGGCGGGGTTCAACGACAAGGCTTTGAAGAGGTCAGGCAGGCTCAGACCCGCCCCGTGATGCAGCCGCAACGCGGCGGGCAACAGGGTTTCAAGCCCCACTGCGCCACTGGCCGCCGCTTCATAAGGCAGCCGTTTGCTTTCTTCATCCTGTGGCGTGTGCATGGAGCAAATAATATCAATAAGCCCTTCCCGCAGCGCCTCAACCATCGCCACGCGGTCTTCCTCGGCGCGCAAGGGTGGCTTGACCTTAAAAAAGGTGCGGTAATCGCCTACGTCAAATTCGTTGAGCGTCAAATGGTGGATTGAAATACCTGCCGTAACATTCAGCCCTGCCTCTTTCGCGCGGCGCAGCGCGGGTAAGGATTTCGCGGTGGAGATCTGATCTGCGTGATAGGCCACGCCCGTCATTTCAACCAATGCAAGATCGCGCTCCAACCCCATACGTTCTGCCATAGGCGACACTGCGGGCAAGCCTTTAAGAGAGGCGAATTTGCCAGAGGTTACAGCCGCCCCTTCTGACAAAATAGGGTCTTGTGGATGGCCCACAATGAGCGCGCCAAGACTGCGGGCATACACCATGCAGCGGCTGAGAACCTTGCTGTCGCGCAGAACGAGGTCGCCATCGCTGAAGGCCACAGCCCCTGCATCCAAGAGAAAGCCCAATTCCGTCATCTCGCGCCCCTCACGGCCCTTTGTCAGGGCAGCCATTGGGAGAATACGCACGGGGCTTGCATCTTGCGCGCGGCGGCGCACGAATTCCAATGTTTCAGGCGTATCAATCGGGGGGGTGGTGTCAGCACGCGTGACGATGGTGGTCACGCCACCTGCGGCGGCAGCCGCGCCTGCGCTGCGGAAACTTTCCTTATGCCGTTCACCAGGCTCGCCGATTTTGACGCCAATATCGACCAGACCGGGGGCAAGGCAGGCTTCGGCGCAGTCAATGACGCGCTCTGCGTTTTGGGTCGTGTCACCCGCTCCGCGCGCGGCAATCATTCCATCTTTGACGAGAAGCCAGCCCAAATCCTCGGTGCCTGCCTCTGGGTCTATGAGGCGCGCATTTTTGAATAGGATATTCATGCCTGCGCCCCCTTTTCGGCTCGTCTGGCACGCAAGTTTTGCGCCAGCAAATCCATTGCTGCCATACGCACGGCAACGCCCATTTCAACCTGCTCTTGGATCACTGAGCGATTGATGTCATCGGCAATGGTTCCGTCAATCTCGACCCCGCGATTCATTGGGCCCGGGTGCATGACAATCGCATCATCCTTGGCGGCGCTCAGCTTTTCTGCGTCCAGCCCGAAGCGGTGATAATATTCCCGTTCTGAGGGGATGAAGGCGCCGTCCATGCGTTCTTTTTGAAGACGCAGCATCATCACCACATCACAGCCTGCAAGCCCTGCTTGCATATCGTCATACATTTCCACGCCCCATTCGCTGACCCCTGCGGGCATCAAGGTGGGGGGGGCAATTAGGCGAATGCGGTTCTCCATTTTGCCAAGCAGCAGAATGTTTGAGCGCGCCACGCGGCTATGGGCAATGTCGCCGCATATCGCAATGTTCAGGCGGTGCAAGCGCCCCTTTGCGCGGCGAATGGTCAGCGCATCTAACAGGGCTTGGGTTGGGTGTTCATGCTTGCCATCGCCCGCATTCAGAACCGCGCAATTTACCTTTTCCGCCAAGAGGTTCACGGCGCCCGAATGCGGGTGTCGCACAACCAAAAGATCAGGATGCATCGCGTTAAGCGTCAGCGCCGTATCAATGAGCGTTTCACCCTTTTTGAGGCTAGACGCCGCCATCGCCATGTTCATCACATCCGCGCCAAGACGTTTGCCTGCCAATTCAAAACTGGCTTGCGTGCGGGTGGAGGCCTCGAAAAACATATTGATCTGGGTCAGCCCCTTTAAGGCATCACCATGCTTGTTATCGCCGCGCTCGAGTTCGGCGTAGCGATCGGCAAGATCAAGAATTGTAACGATTTCATCGGGGGCAAGTGTTTCGATACCTAAGAGGTGGTTTTGGCGAAACGACATCGGGCTCCCCCTGATCTGTCTTCCTATTTGACTGCGCCGCTTATAGGCTGTCTTTGGGGGCGGACACAACCCATCCGATAGAGGCTGTTATGGCCCATTTACCTCGCGGCGCACTGGCAGTAGCATTGTGACCATGCGCCATGACCTTGATCAGATGACCTATACCGATGCGCTTGCCGCGCTCAGTTGGCAGGTGGATTTGGGTGTGAGCGATGCGATTGAAGAAGCGCCGATCAACCGATTTGACCTTGAGCCCGAGGTGAAGCCTGCGCCCGTTTCACCAAAGGTGGCGCAGTCTAAGCCTGCACCAACACCCGCACCGAAGGCGGCCACTGTTTCAGATTTGGCCAAAGCCGCAGATGCCCTAGCACAGGCGGCACTTTCCTTAGACGCATTGCGGGCTGCAATGGCGGATTTCCATGGGCTTGATCTGCGCAAAGGCGCGCGGAATATGGTTTTCTCGCAGGGCAATCCTCAGGCCGATGTGATGGTCATTGCCGAAGCCCCAAGCCGTGCCGATGATGAGGCGGGGCAGGGTTTTAGCGATGAGGCGGGCAAACTCTTTGATGCGATGTTTGGAGCGATCGGTCTTTCGCGGTCGGCAGAGGGTCAGAGCGAGGCGCTCTATTTCACCTATGTTTCTCCGTGGCGGATGCCGCAAGATCGCCCAATCACAGAGGCCGAGCATCAGGTGCTGCGCCCTTTCTTGCTGCGCCATATCGCATTATGTGCGCCGAAGGCGGTGGTGCTGCTTGGAAACGCATCTTGCGTTTCAGCCCTGTCACAAACGGGTGTGCAGCGTCTGCGTGAATCGGATCATATGCTTGAGGCAGGCGCGCATCGCTGCGCTGCTTTCCCAATTTATTCGCCCGCGCGATTGATGAACTTGCCTTTGCTCAAGCGCGAGGCATGGGCGGATTTGTTGAAACTGAAAGCGAGCCTTGGGGGCGCGAGATGAGCCGCATTGATGAGACGCGCGACTTTATCCCCATTGGCATTGCGGTTCTGGCCGTTTCTGACACGCGGGATTTGACGCAAGATAAATCTGGCGACCTTTTGGAAGGGCGGATCAAAGCGGCGGGCCATCATTTGATCTACCGCGAGATTTTACGAGATGAGCGCACTGAGATCGCAGAAAAACTGCGCGCGTGGTGCGCGGATCCTGTGGTTGACGTGATCCTGACCACGGGTGGCACGGGTCTTACAGGGCGCGATGTCACGGTGGAGGCGCATCGCGATGTCTACGAAAAAGAAATCGAGGCCTTTGGCACCGTTTTCACCATGGTATCGATGCAAAAAATCGGCACATCAGCAGTTCAATCTCGGGCAACGGGCGGGGTCTGCCAAGGCACATATCTCTTTGCCTTGCCAGGCAGTTCGGGGGCCTGTGCCGATGCGTGGGATGAAATTCTAAAATGGCAGCTCGATTATCGCCATCGCCCCTGCAATTTTGTTGAAATCTTGCCCCGCCTTGAGGAACATCGGCGCCGGAAATAGCCATGCCGCGCGTATCCTCCTGTGTGGGGTCACTATGCCGCGCTATTTCCATCGCAGTTTCGTGGTCTATTCTTATGGTAACCTTCCCTGCTGAGGCGATACATTTATGAGATTTTTCAATCGTGCATTGACGGGGTTATTCCTAAGCGCTGTGACCTTCGGACTGTTATCTTTGGCGGTCGGGCTGATCTGGTCATCTTTGCAGGAACGCATGGGCGATCAGGGCAGTCGCCCGCCTGCCCGAGAGCGGGTTTTTGCCGCCGAAGTTCTGACCCTGACCCCGCAAAGCTTGCGTCCTGAACTGACTGCGTTTGGCGAGATTTTGCCGCGGCGCAGTCTAGAATTGCGGGCGGCCATCGGGGGGCGTGTGGTCGAACTTGCGCCCAATTTCCGCGAGGGGGGGCGTGTTGAGGAAGGCGCGCTTTTGGTGCGGATTGATCCTGCCGAGGCAGAATGGGCGCGCGACACCGCCGCGGCAGATCTACAGGATGCTGAAGCACAGGAAGAATTGCGCCGCCGCGCGCTAGAGCGGGCGCGTGATCTTGCGGATCGCGGTGTCGGCAGTTTGGCCGCGGTTGAGGCGGCGGAATTGGCCGTGGCTTCCGCTAGCCAAGCCACATTGGCCCGCAGACAGGCGCTTGCGGATGCAGAGCGGCGTTTGGCTGATACTGAAATTCGCGCGGGATTTTCTGGGGTTTTATCCGAGGTTGATTTGGCCGAAGGGCGACTGTTGAGCGCGAATGAGCAATTTGGCCGCCTGCTTGATCCTGATCAGCTTGAAGTCGCCTTTCGTCTATCGACCGCGCAATATGCGCGCCTTGTTGGCGAAGATGGCCGCCTGCCGCAAGTTGATGTGGAGTTGCGCATTGATCTGGGTGAGCAAGTTTTGACCCTGCCTGCACGCCTGACGCGGGAAAGCGGGGCGGTGGGTGAAGGGCAAACGGGACGGTTGCTCTTTGCCGATGTGCTGCGCCCTGCGGGCTTGCAAGCGGGGGATTTTGTCACTGTCCATGTGACCGAGCCCGCGCTTGAGGGCGTCATGATTGCGCCTGCCACGGCCTTGGCCGATGGCGCGCATGTGCTTGTTTTGGGGGATGAAGATCGCCTTGAAGAAGCCGAAGTGACGCTCCTGCGCCGCCAAGGGGATGATGTGATTTTCCGCGCGGATCACTTGGCAGGCCGTGAGATTGTGGCCGCCCGAACCCCCGTCTTGGGGGCGGGGATCAAGGTTGACCCTCTGCGCCCTACAGCCGATGGCAGCCTTCCTGAGGTGGTTCAAAACGAGGAGCTAGAGCTTGACCCTGAACGCCGTGCGCGGCTGATCGCCTATGTTGAAGGCAACAGCTTTATCCCTGATGATGTGAAATCGCGGCTCTTGGATCAATTAAACCAACCCCGTGTGCCAAGCGGGGTGGTGGCGCGGCTTGAAGAACGAATGGGGGGCTAACCATGCGTAGCCTTCCGCCACAGGCCTCGGGCATATTATCTTATTTCACGCGTCACCGCACGGCGGCCAATTTGGTTTTGGTTGCATTGATCGTGGCAGGCTTATTTGCCCTGCCCAATATGCGCGCGCAGTTTTTTCCCGATGTTGTGGTGGATGATATCGACATCTCGGCCCGATGGGATGGGGCAGGGGCTGAGGATGTAGATGCCGCCATCGTGGGCGTCTTGGAACCTGTTCTTTTGGCGGTTGATGGTGTTGTCTCATCCGAGGCCACCGCGCGTGAAGGTGTGGCCAATATTCGTTTGGAATTTGAGCCCAGCTGGGACATGGCGCGCGCAGCGGATGATGTGCAGCAGGCAGTCGATAGTGTCACCGACCTACCCCAAGATGCCGATACGCCAGAGGTGCGGCGCGGCACATGGCGTGATCGCGTGACCGATGTGGTGATTACAGGGCCCGTGGCTCCCGCCCAATTGGGTCGCTTCGCAGATGAATTCGTGGCGCGCCTCTTTGATCAGGGGGTGACACGCACAACCATTCGCGGGGTCGCTGCCCCGCAGATTTTGATCGAAGTGCCAACTGTGCGGTTGATTCAATATGATCTCACGATGGCTGATATTGCGGCGGCCATTGCGGCCGAAGTCGATACCGCGCCTGCAGGGGCGGTTGATGGGGCCAATGCACGGGTGCGGGCAGGATCAGCCAAGCGCAGTGCAGAGGAGATTGCGGCAATTGCCCTTATTCGTGAGCCTAATGGGCGCACAGTCTCGATTGGGGATGTGGCGCGGGTGATGGAATTGGCGGTTGACCGCGAAAGTGCATACTTCGTGGATGGTAACCCAGCAATGACGGTGCGGGTGGATCGCTCGGATAAGGGTGATGCGATTTCCATACAGGCAACGGTCGAAGAGATCGCCACACAAATGGAGGCGACCTTGCCGCAAGATGTGCAGATTGATCTGATCCGCACGCGCGCAGAGTTTATTTCGGGGCGTTTAGAAATTCTGTTGTCCAATGGCGCGACAGGGTTGGCCTTGGTTCTTGGCTTGTTGTTTTTGTTTCTCAATGCCCGCACCGCATTTTGGGTGGCAGCGGGCATCCCCGTGGCGATGTTGGCCGCAATTGCGCTGATGTATGCCGTTGGGATCACCCTGAATATGATTTCGCTTTTTGCTTTGATCATCACTTTGGGGATTGTTGTGGATGATGCGATTGTGGTGGGCGAACATGCCGACTACCGCCATCGTGCCCTTGGGGAAGACCCTATCACTGCCGCCGAAACAGCCGCGCGGCGCATGGCAGCGCCTGTTTTTGCCGCGACCCTCACCACTGTTTTGGCATTTGCAGGACTTGCTGCCATTGGCGGCAGGTTTGGGGATTTGATCGCTGATATTCCCTTTACTGTTATCGTGGTGCTGACGGCCAGTTTGGTGGAATGTTTCCTAATCCTTCCCAATCATATGGCGCATGCTTTGGCGGCGAATGCGAAGGATGCTTGGTATGATCGCCCCTCACGTTTTGTGAACCACTGGTTCGAGAGGCTGCGCGGGCGTTATTTCCGCCCCTTCATCGATTTTGCCGTCAAAGCACGCTATCCTGTTGTGGCCGTGATGCTGCTGCTTTTGGCCACCCAAGCTGCCAGTTTCTTGCGCGGTGATGTCACGTGGCGCTTTTTCAATGCGCCTGAGCTGAGCTCCGTTTCAGGGAATTTTGCCATGCTTGATGGGGCAGGGCGTGAGGATAGCCTTGCCATGTTGGCTGAAATGCAACGCGCGGTTGAGGCCGTTGCAAGCCGGTATGAGGCTGAGCATGGCCGCAACCCAACCTCTTACGTCTTGGCCGAAATTGGTGGGAATACGGGCGGCAGTCTTGCATCTGCCGATGGGAAAGACAGCGATCTTTTGGGGTCAATTTCCATCGAGTTGATTGACCCTGACCTGCGCCCCTATTCCTCCTTTGCTTTTGTTGCGGACTTACAAAATGAAGTGCGGCAAAATCCGATGGTGGAAGAGATCAGCTTTCGCGGATGGCGCGGTGGGCCAGGTGGCGATGCGATTGATGTTCAAGTCACGGGGGCGGAAACCGAGGTTCTCAAGGCTGCGGCCGAGGCCGTCAAAACCGCGCTTTTGCCCTTTGGCGAGGTATCGGGTTTGGCCGATGATCTGCCCTATGATCGGCAGGAGGTAAGTTTATCTCTGACCCCGCGCGGTGAGGCCTTGGGATTTGAAATTGAGGCTTTGGGGCGGATATTGCGCAATCGCTTGGGTGGGGTTGAAGCGGCAAGCTTTCCCGATGGGTTGCGCACGGCCACCGTGCGGGTGGAATTGCCGGAAGGCGAGTTAACCGCTGATTTTCTGGATCGCATGTTGTTGCGGGCGGATGGCGGCAGTTATGTGCCCTTGGCCGATATTGTTTCGGTTGAGACGCGGACGGGCTTTTCCACAATCCGCCGCGAAAACGGACAGCGCGTGGTGTCAGTGACGGGGGATTTATCCGAAGATGACCCGGCCCGTGCTGAGGAAATCATGGCGCAATTGCGTGATCAAATCTTGCCAAATATTGAGGCGCAATTTGGGGTGACCACGACCCTTTCGGGCTTGGCCGAGCAGGAGCGCGCTTTCTTGGACGATGCCCTTGCGGGGTTCTTGGCCTGTATGGTTGGCATTTACATCGTTTTGGCGTGGATTTTCGCAAGCTGGCTACGCCCGCTTGTCGTGCTATGCGTGATCCCGTTTGGCCTGACGGGGGCGATATTTGGCCATTGGCATTGGGATGTGCCTTTGTCGATGTTTACGGTTGTGGGTCTGATCGGGATGACGGGTATCATCATCAATGACTCGATTGTTTTGGTTTCCACTGTGGATGAATATGCAAAAGACCGTGGGCTGATCCCTGCCGTTATTGATGCTGCCTGTGATCGTTTGCGACCCATTCTTTTGACCACCCTCACCACGGTTCTGGGTCTTGCGCCCTTGTTGTTTGAAACATCGTCACAGGCGCAGTTCCTCAAACCCACTGTGATTACGTTGGTTTATGGTTTGGGCTTTGGGATGTTTGTTGTTTTGCTCTTGGTGCCAGCGGTTTTGGCAATACAAGCTGATATTGGAAAGCGTGTGCGCAGTTTGCGCCGCGGCTTGGGCCATCGCGGGCGGATTGGTCAAGCAGGCGCTACACTTTGGCTTGCCTCTTTGGGGGTGGTTCTGTGGTGGGGTTTGGTCATGGGCGGCCCAATCTTGACGGGCGGGGCTTGGGGATGGGGGGCCGCACTCCTACCCGCGAGTGCCCTGACGGCGTTCCTTGTCTTTAGCCTTGGCGTGCTGATCTTGGTTTTGGGGCTTGCCGCAGGGGTCGCTTATCAAAATCGCAAGACCTAATGCGCCACGCAGCCCTCAATCTCGATCGCGCGATGAGAGCCGACAAGTGTGATGCGCAGGTCTGAGCGCTCCATCGAAAAGGGCAGGCCTTGCGGGGGCACCAAATCCGCCGTTGCGGTGATCTGCCCCGCATTGCGCTGAAAGGCGGGCGGCGACATCCAGACATCTGGGAGGGGCAGCTCTAACATCATCGTTTCAGGCGCGCCTAAATCGGGGGCGGTGACCTCTACCGACACTTGCAACCCATCTGAAATTGGCCTGATTGCACATCGGGCAGGGCCAACGCCCGCTTCTGCGGCGGGGGTGGGTTGATCTGCCAACGCCTGCAGGATCATCGGATCACGAGCGCCGCGATCTGGTAAAATACCCTCAAGCTCAAGGGTGATTGGCATGCAAATTTCGTCACAAACACCAATGCTCAACTCTGCCGAAAGGGGCATGGGGCCAAGGCCGCGGGGCATTGCAAGCTCAATCGGAAAGACCACGTGATCATGATACCCAATATTGAGCGTGCCCGCCGTGAAGATCACTTCGGGGCGGGGAAAATGCATCCAAGCCGCTGCAATTTGAGTGTTGCTTTCGATCCGCAATTCAGGTGCGAGGCCCCCATCCCCAGGGCTGCGCCAATAGGTTTTCCACCCTTGGGCTAGGCTAATTTCTACGGCGGCCATGTGATGGCCATTTTCCATGCGCCATCCCGACAGAAACCGTGCCGTGACGACATCATCACCGTTCAAGGCAACAGTTTGGCCTGACGCGGCGCCCGTTATCCCGCAGGCCATGCAAAACGCAAAAGCGCCCAAAGTGAGGGCGCGCGCGGCGGCATTGCATGGGGTGGATCCATTCATCATAGCCTCATTGGTTAGCGGCAGACGCCATGAATGAAAAGTCACGTTTCGGCGAAGATGCGGCAAATTCCGCGCGGTCGCCCCTTGCCCTTGCGACAGGCTCCGCGCATTTTGGACATATGAATGAAATTGAAAATATCGACAGTGCGATCGAGACTTTAACGGGTAAACTTTTGGTCGCTATGCCTGGAATGGGGGATCCGCGTTTTGCTCATGCGGTGGTGTTCCTCTGCGCGCATGATGACGAACAGGCTATGGGGTTGATCATTAACAAACCTTTAGCCGAATTGACCTTGTCTGAGATGTTCGAGCAATTGGGCATTGCCAATGGCTCGGGATCTTTGCCTGATTTACCAATCTGCTTTGGTGGCCCCGTTGAACAGGGGCGTGGATTTGTTCTGCATGAAACCTCTTATGCGCAAGGTGACGCAGGTCATGCGGGACGCCTAGAGGTGGATGACACATTTGCCATGACCGCGACCCTCGATATCCTAGACGATATTGCGCAAGGCGAAGGCCCAGATCAGGCGATTGTCGCCTTGGGCTATGCGGGCTGGGGTCGGGGCCAGTTGGAAAGTGAGATTGCGCAGAATGCGTGGCTGATTTGCGAGGCCGCGCCTGATCTGGTTTTCAATGTTGATATGCCGCGCAAATGGGAAGCTGCCCTTGCAAAATTGGGCATTGATCCGATTTTGTTGTCCGCGCAGGCAGGGCGCGCTTAATCTCGCGGGGCGGCAGCCCGCATCAGCCGATCATTGATTGCAAGGCCCAATCCCTTTTGTGGGACAGGCGCGACATCAATCCCAGTTTTGCCGTGCAATGCCAGTTCCGCATCGGCGTGATGCAGGATCGAAAACAGTGCCGCAGCCGCTTCGCGCAAATCGCCCTTTTCCGAGAGGGTGAAATCTGCATCCCCAATCGGGCCAAAGGCAATGCGTAGCCGTGTTGGGTCGCTGAGATCCTGATTGATGCGCAGCGGTGCATTGGGGGCGTAATGGCTGCTCATCTGACCGGGTGCAGCTACGCGTCCAGGCGTGAGGTCAGACACAAGCGCCCCCGTGAGCGCGCTAATGTCTTCGCGCGCAATGCCGCCCTCGCGCAGGAGTTTCGCGGGCTTCTGACTTGCGTCCACGATGCTTGACTCAAGGCCTACGGGGCAAGGCCCACCATCTACGATAGCCGCGATGCGATTGCCCAACGACCGCGCCACATGTTCGGTCGATGTGGGGGACAAGCGCCCTGATCTATTGGCAGATGGTGCCGCAATTGGACCACCAAAGCGGCGCAAGATATTTTGGGCCACAGGGTGGTTTGGGATGCGAATTGCCACAGTCGGCAGACCTGCACTGACCAAGGGGGATAGCCCGTGATCAGGGCGCAGGCGCAAGACCAAGGTCAAAGGGCCGGGCCAAAAGCGATCTGCCAAGACCCGTGCGGTATCGGTCACCTCTGCAATTTGCGCGACCTGTGCGAGGTCAGCCAAATGCACGATCAGCGGGTTGAATGTAGGTCGCCCTTTTGCCTCAAAGATTTTGGCACAGGCTTGGTCATTGCGTGCGTCTGCGCCAAGCCCGTAGACAGTTTCCGTGGGCAGCGCGACCAATTCCCCCTGTTCTAACAAGCCACAGGCCCGCGCGATCCCCTGCTCATCAGGGGACAAACGGGAGGGGCGGTCTGGGGTGGGTGGCACTTGTGACATTGGGGTTCATCGCCTAGGACGGCACTGGTGTTTGCGCGGCCCGATATAGCTTGGGCGCGCTGTGAAGCCAAGCCGCGCTGCAAAAAGGTGTAACATGATCCACTATCCACACGAGACCCCACCTGCAAAAGGCACTGCGCGGGAAATAGCGGATGGCATCCTGTGGATACGGTTATCCATGCCCTTGGGCTTGGATCATGTGAATGTCTATGCCTTGCGCGAACCAAATGGCTGGACTGTGATCGACACAGGGCTTGATACAAAACTCAATCGCCGTGAATGGGCCGCGATTATAAAAGATGATCTGCGCGGTGATCCTATCTTGCGGGTGGTTGTCACCCATCACCACCCCGATCATGTCGGGCTTGCGGGTTGGTTTATGGCGCAAGGCGCGGAGTTATTGATGACCCGCACCGCATGGCTGACGGCAAGGATGCTGACCTTAGACGAGGAGCCAACACCGAGCCCAGAAGCGGTGTCTTTTTGGCGTGCGGCGGGCATGGATGAGGCGCTTTTGAGCAAGCGCCTTGATAACCGCCCCTTTAATTTCTGTGACACAGTTTATCCTTTACCCTTGGGCTTTACGCGGTTGGAGGAAGGGGCGGTGCATCGTCTTGGCGGGCGTGATTGGGTCGTGCATTTGGGCCAAGGTCACGCGCCAGATCATGCCACCCTATGGTGCCAAGATGTGCCGCTTGTTTTGGCGGGGGATCAGCTTTTGCCATCGATATCGCCCAATCTTGGGGTGTATCCGACAGAACCGATGGCAGATCCCGTGGCCGAATGGCTAGAAAGCTGCGCAAGGTTTGAAACCATGGCGCGCGAAGATCATCTTGTTTTGCCAGGTCACAAGCTGCCCTATCACGGGTTGCCTGCACGATTGGCGCAATTATCGGACAATCATCACGGTGCGCTTGCCCGATTGCGTGAACATTTGCGCGCGGAACCCCGCACAGCGGTTGATTGCTTTGCGCCCTTGTTCAAACGCCAGATTGATGAGGCGACTTATGGGCTGGCGATGGTCGAGGCCGTGGCCCATCTCAACCATCTCTATCATCTGGGCGAGGTTGCCCGTGAAATGGACGCGCGCGGTGCATGGGTGTGGCAGTTGCGCAGTTGAGGGCCCCGCCCTGCTTCCTTGTCGCCTTGTAAGATTTTTACACAGATCGTGTCACAGTGTCGCGTGACAGGGCGCATGAAATTCGGTATGCGCATCGTCAAAGCGACCAGATCAATGGAGACGACCATGGCAAAGAACGAACATAAGCACGGCTCGATGGATATCAGCGAGCAGGAGAAAACCTTTGATGGTTTCATGACGTGGAGCATGCGCGTTGCTGCTGTTTCGATCGCTGTTGTGATCTTCTTGGCCCTTTTCGCCCGCTAAGTTTGAAGCCGAACACCGATGGGGTGGCGTTCGTCTCTTACAGTTTTGTGTCTCGCGCTGGCCCTTACGGGCTGCGCGAATCCATCGATTTGGGCCAGTGATCAAGACATTGCGACAGCAAGCTATCGCGAGCCAGGGCCAACGCGCATCACACTTTTGACAATGCTGCGCAGTGAAACAGGCACGGGTGCGCATAGCGCCCTTGTTGTCGATGACGGGACACAGCGATTGCTGTTTGATCCTGCCGGCGGTTGGTTCCACCCAGCCGCACCTGAACGCAATGATGTGCTCTTTGGAATGAATCCCACGCTCTATGGGTTTTATTTGCAGTGGCATGCGCGCGAGACTCATCATGTCGTGGCGCAAGAGGTTCTTTTGCCGCCAGAACAGGCGCGATTCGTGGCGCAGCGCATTCAGGAAATTGGCCCTGTCCCCAAGGCAAATTGTTCGCGCTCAATCTCGGAATTGCTTAGCGAATTACCGCAGTTTTCCGGTTTGCCAGTTACATGGTTTCCCGAAAAGACCATGGAAAATTTGGCGCGCTATGATGGCATCCGAACCTATGAAATTTGGGATGATGATGACGAAGGGTGACCCCTTCACCCTCTGAGCATAGCGCAAAAGAAAACCCCCGTGCCAAAAGGACGGGGGATATCTTTTTTGAAGAAAACTTCGCATTTGCGAAGGTTCTGCTTAGAGCAGACCCTCACGCTGCGCTTTTTTCCGCGCCAGTTTGCGCGCGCGGCGGATTGCTTCCGCTTTCTCGCGTGCTTTCTTGACGGAAGGCTTTTCGAAATGTTGCTTAAGCTTCATTTCACGGAAAACGCCCTCGCGCTGAAGTTTCTTCTTCAGAGCGCGCAATGCTTGATCAACATTGTTGTCGCGAACACTCACCTGCATGTGGTGTCACCACCTTTCTAAGTTAGAGTTTCAAAGTTGCAGGAAGTGGCCATCTAGCAAGAATCTGCTAAGTTGTAAAGCAACGCAGAAAAATGGAGTGATGCGATGGAAAGCCAAGCCACGACCGAGCTGAAAGCGCGCATTGTCACCGCAGCATTGGATCATGTGCCGTTTGATGGGTGGTCTGATGCGGCCCTTTGCGCTGCGTTGAGCGATTGCGATGTAGACACAGAAACGGGTCGCGCGCTTTTCCCTCGGGGAGCGGTTGATTTGGCATTGGCCTTTCATCGGCAGGGGGATGCAGATTTGTTGCGCGCCTTGCGCAATGCTGACTTGTCTGAAATGCGCTATCGTGATCGCGTGGCTTATGGGGTGCGCCTGCGCCTTGAGGCGGTCGCCGACCACAAAGAGGCCGTGCGCCGCGGCACCACCTTGTTTGCCCTGCCCATCCATGCCGCAGATGGCGCCAAAGCCGTCTGGGAAACCGCTGACAGCATTTGGGAGGGGCTTGGGGATCGCGCCAATGATTTCAATTGGTATTCCAAGCGTGCGACATTGGCGGGGGTGTATTCGGCTACTGTGCTTTACTGGTTGGGGGATCAATCGCCAGATCACGCTGCGACATGGGCGTTTTTGGATCGCCGCATCGATGATGTGATGCAAATCGAAAAGCTAAAGAAATCTGTCAATGAGAACCCTGCGCTTAAGCCTCTTATGGCGGGGCCAAATTGGCTACTTGGAAAGATTCGCCCGCCCGCGCGGGTCGCACGAATTGACCTTCCAGGATATATTCGTCCAAAAGACCAACAGTGAAATCTGTTCTGGAGAGTTACATGACCCTGCCTAAAACCATGCGCGCGGTTGAAATCAGCGAGGCGGGCGGGCCAGACGTATTGACGCTGTGCAGCCGCCCTTGCCCCCGTCCTGAGGCTGAACAGATTTTGATCAAAATTGCCTATGCAGGGGTAAACCGACCCGATGCGCTGCAACGGGCGGGGCTCTATGATCCGCCAAAAGGGGCCTCTGACCTTCCCGGTCTTGAGGCCTCTGGCACAGTTGTGGCGGTGGGCGAGGCTGTGTCCGAGTGGAAAATCGGGGATCAGGTCTGTGCACTTTTGCCAGGCGGGGGGTATGCAGATTATGCGCTGACCCATCAATCCCACGCTTTACCCGTGCCAAGCGGCATGGATCTGCGCGCTGCTGCTGCGCTTTGTGAGACGTTTTTCACCGTGTGGTCAAATCTGTTTCAACGCGCCGCTTTGCGCGCGGGTGAGCGGCTCTTGGTGCATGGCGGCGCATCTGGGATTGGCACAACGGCCATTCAATTGGCGCGTTCTTTTGGGGTGCGGGTTTTTGTGACCGCAGGCCAAGATGAAAAATGCAGAGCCTGCGAAGCCTTGGGGGCGGAGCGGGCGATCAATTACCGCACGGAAGATTTCGTTGAGATCATGCGGGCCGAAGGGGGCGCTGATGTCATTCTCGATATGGTGGGCGGGCCATATCTGCCGCGCAATATTCGGGCTTTGGCGGATGACGGGCGGCTTGTGCAAATCGCCTTTTTGCAGGGCGCGAAGGTTGAGCTGAACTTTACACAGATGATGACGCGGCGCTTGACGCTGACAGGGTCGACCTTACGGCCCCAATCAGATGCCGCCAAAGCCGCAATTGCGTCTGAGTTGCGCGCTCATGTTTGGCCCTTGCTCGAAACTGGCCAAATTGCGCCCGTGATGGATAGCAGCTTTGATCTGACCGAGGCCGCCGCTGCCCATACCCATATGGAGGCGTCCGCCCATATCGGAAAAATCGTTCTCGAAGTTGCGCCTTAGGCCTGTTCCAAGGTTTTGACCAGCGCAGGCAGCCCACCCAAATCGGGTAGGCTGTGATAGCGTGCGTGGGTTTGAGGCGCTTCTGCCTCCTCCAACGCCCAGATATAGGTTGACGGCACATAGACCCCAAACGCCCCTGCCTCAAGGGCGGGTATGACGTCCGATTTCATGGAATTGCCCGCCATCAGTGCCACATCGGCACTCGCGCCATGCCGCGCGAAAGCGCGGGTGTAAATTTCAGGTTTCTTGTCGCTGACAATTTCAACGCCATGAAAATATTCGCCCAAGCCTGATTGCGCCAATTTGCGTTCTTGGTCGAGAAGATCGCCCTTAGTGATCAGCACCAATTTGTGGCTTTGCGACAGATCGCGCACCACCCTGTCGGCATGGGGCAGCAGGGTGATGGGATGTTGGAGCATGTCCTGACCCGCAGCCAAAATTTCCGCGATAACTGCACCGCTGACTTTTCCTTCGGTGACTTCAATCGCGGTTTCAATCATGGAGAGCATGAACCCTTTAATGCCAAATCCGTAATGGCCTATATTGCGCCGCTCTGCCGCCAAGAGGCGGTTGTGCAAATCGTCTTCGGCGCAGCAATCCGCCAAAAGTTCTGCAAAGCGCGCTTGGGTTACGCGGTAAAATTCTTCATTCTGCCAAAGCGTATCATCCGCGTCCAAACCGATTATTTGCAGCTTTTTTGTCATTGGGTTATGCACGACCGTAGGCAGATGCCTTGTGGCCCCTTTTCTGAATCACCTTGCGGCTTATATAAAGGCACATGGACGATGGCACCATGAGCACGCCAGTTTTAGACCAGATGGCCAGTTTTGGAGTAGATATGCGGCGCGATGGCTTGACGATGATGGCGAAACCTCCTGTTGAGGAAAACGACACCACCGTTATATCCAAAACAAAACCAAAAACGCAGCGGCCCCCGATGTATAAGGTACTGCTGTTGAATGATGACTATACCCCGATGGAGTTTGTCGTTCACGTTCTTGAGCGCTTCTTCGGCATCTCTCACGCGCAGGCGGTCGAGATTATGCTGACTGTGCACAAAAAAGGGGTGGCCGTTGTGGGTGTCTTCTCTTATGAGATTGCCGAAACGAAAGTGGCGCAGGTGATG
This sequence comes from Roseovarius sp. 10, assembly GCF_033100315.1. Classification (NCBI taxonomy): domain Bacteria; kingdom Pseudomonadati; phylum Pseudomonadota; class Alphaproteobacteria; order Rhodobacterales; family Roseobacteraceae; genus Roseovarius; species Roseovarius sp. 10. Next base: position 546,685 of record NZ_JAWLVH010000002.1, on the reverse strand, counting down.
GAATTCGCGCGCCGCAATCAGCATCCGTTGCAATGCACCATGGAGAAAGAGGACTGATCCCCAGTCCCGCCGCCGCTTATGACCCCAGACAGATGGATTTCCGCGCTTGAGCAAAACGCGCTCAGCTTGCCGCCTCTTTCGGCGGTTTTGATTTATGGTGCCACTGGCGATATGCAACTTGATGTGTTCGGACAGGCTCGTTTGTTGGCTGTGCAAGGGTTTTACCCCGATTATGCCCGCGTTGTGGCCCGTGGAATTGAAGTGCATCCTGATCTGCCAGCCGATACGGTGGACGCGTTTGATCTGGCCTTGGTTGCGGCCCATAAATCAAAAAAATTGACCCTGTCGCGGATCGCACAATCACTGATGTCATTGCGCAAGGGTGGCATTTTGATGGTGGACGGGGCGAAAACCATCGGGATTGAATCGATCCTCAAGGCCCTAAAATCAACCTTTGACGGCGTAGAAGTTTTTTCAAAATCGCATGGCAAATTGATTTGGTTCGCGCGCCCAGATGTCCTGCCCCAAACCTGCGCGGAATGGGTTGGCAGCGCCACGGAAACCGAAGATGGCCATATCGTGCCAATTGGCAGCTTCTCTGCGGACGGGCCAGATCAAGGATCGGAAATACTGATTGCACTAGCCCCTAAACTTAAGGGACGCGTTGCTGATCTTGGGGCGGGTTGGGGATATATCGCCGCCCATATTCTGGATGAACAGGATAGTATTGAAACCCTCGATTTGATTGAGGCCGATCACGCGGCGCTTGAGGCCGCCCGTCATAATGTCGATGATCCGCGCGCGCGCTTTTTCTGGGCAGATGCGACTGCATATAAGCCTGATGCACTTTATGATGCGATTTTGTGCAATCCGCCTTTTCATACATCACGCGCGGCTGATCCTGCCTTGGGGCAAGCGTTTATTTCGGCGGGAAGTCGCCTGCTTAAGCCTTCGGGACAATTTTTGATGGTCGCAAATCGTCACCTGCCTTATGAATCGGCGCTGAAGGCGAATTTTTCAACGGGCCGCATGTTGGCCGAGATGCAGGGCTACAAGCTCTATCAAGCTGGGAAACCGAAAGCTGCGCGATCCGCGCGATGATCGGCAAAGGGGTTTTTGGAATGTCTTTATCCATCCAAGGGAAAACTGCGATTGTGACGGGGGCCGCCAATGGGATTGGCCTTGCGATTGCGCGTCATTTTTCTGACCTTGGCGCGAATGTCGTGTTTACAGATCGCGATGAGGAGCGGCTTTTTGATGAATGTGGCGCCTCAGATGATGAGCGCGCGCCAAATATTCGCGCCTTTGCGGGAGATTTGAGCGAAAAGCTGACAGTGGCCAATTTGATCTCGGCCACGATTGATGCCTTTGATCGGGTCGATATTTTGGTCAATGCGTGCCGCCAGATCATTCCAACGGACCCGTTTGATCCTGCCGATACCAGCATTGAGCAAATGTTGCAGCAAAACCTGTTTACATCGCTGCGCCTGAGCCAAGCCGTTGCAAAAAAGATGATTGCCCAGGCCGAAGGGGATGACCGCGATGATGAGACGCGCGGCGCGATTGTGAATATCTCGAACATCGCTGCGATGCGCAGCCATCCTGATTTGATGGGCTATTCGGTGTCGTTAGCGGCGCTTGAGCAATCTACGCGGTCTTTGGCATTGTCCCTCGCCCCAAATCGTATTCGTGTGAATGCGGTGTCTTTTGGATCGGTGATGTCAGCGAGCCTTCAAGCGGGTTTGGCAGAAGATGAATTGAAGCGCAAAGACATCCAAAGCCACACACCGCTTGGCCGCATTGCTTCGGCGCGCGAGGTGGCGGGTGCGGCCCAATTCTTTGCCTCGGATGGAGCGGGATTTGTTACAGGGCAAGTTCTCTGCGTGGATGGTGGGCGCAGCCTGCTTGATCCTGTTGGCGTGCCTTTGCATTAAAAAACCGCGCAACCTTTGGGGTCGCGCGGTTTTCAGAGGGCAGGCGTTATAACGCCTGATTATTTGTCGTCTTCGTCTTTATCGTCTGGCAGGTTAAAGAAGCTGTCCGCATCATAGGTCTTTTCTGTTTCGTCCCCGTCCTCATCGGCGGCAGACGCATTGCCTGAGAGGCTGAATGTTTCAAGACCCGAAATCGCGCTTGGCATTTTGGGTTCTGGATCACCTGCAAGGCTTTGATCGGTCGAGACCAATTTACGGCGCTCATCATCGGTCATAACCAGACCTTCTTTGGCGCGTTTCGCGTTGGCTGATTGCACGGCGGCATCCAATTCAGACTGCTTGCACAGACCAAGCGCAACAGGGTCGATTGGTTGGATGTTGGAAATGTTCCAATGGGTGCGTTCGCGGATCGCTTGGATGGTTGGTTTGGTGGTGCCAACCAATTTGCCAATCTGGCCATCGGACAGCTCTGGGTGGAATTTGACCAACCAAAGGATTGAAGCAGGACGATCCTGACGCTTGGACAGGGGCGTGTAGCGTGGGCCACGGCGCTTTTCCTCGCCCAGTGCTGCGGGGTTATGCTTCAGCTTTAGCTTATGCGCAGGGTCTTTCTCACCACGATCAATCTCGTCTTGGTCGAGCTGGTTATTGGCAATCGGGTCAAAACCCTTGACGCCTGTGGCTACGTCACCATCTGCAATCCCTTGCACTTCCAATTCATGCAGCCCGCAGAAATCGCCGATCTGCTTAAAGCTGAGCGTGGTGTTATCCACCAACCAAACGGCGGTGGCTTTTGCCATGATGGGTTTTGTCATTTTTAGCTCCTTTTCGGATGCAATCGGGCGGGCGCTGAAACAACGCTGCGGCGGGGGCCGCAATTCCTCGATTTCGGGGAAGTTGCCCGTTATATAAGACAGCGATTGGCGCAAGGAAAGAGGGAAACGCGAGATGGGGTGCAGATTGATGCGTGCGGGGCTTTTGGCCTTTGCACTATGTGGCGCGGCACTCCCTGCGCGGGCAGATCAGGCGGGGGTGTTTGACCTTTATGTCTTAGCCCTCAGTTGGAATTCAACATGGTGCGCGATTGAGGGGGATGAGCGTGGCGCGGCGCAATGCGAGTCGGGCGCAGGCCATGGGTTCACCTTGCACGGGCTTTGGCCACAATATGAGGAGGGGTGGCCCAGTTATTGCTCAACACCCGCGCGCGGCCCAAGTGATGCGTTGACGGCAGGCATGGTTGATATCATGGGAAGCTCAGGCCTTGCGTGGCACCAATGGCGTAAGCATGGGGTCTGTTCTGGCCTGCCTGCTGAGGATTACTTCGCCCTATCGCGCCGCGCTTATGCGGCGGTGACTGTGCCTGCGGTTTTGACCCAACTTAATCGGCCTGTCCGCCTGCCAGCCGAAGTGGTGGAGGACGCGCTCCGCGAAGCCAACCCCGATTTCAGTGACGCTGGTGTTGTCACCACCTGCCGCGCAGGTCGCATCGCAGAATTGCGCATTTGTCTGACCCGCGATTTAGAGCCCCGTGATTGCCCTGCCGATATGGGGCGCGATTGTTCTTTGCGTGAGGCGCTGTTTGATCCAATCCGCTGATGCATGCTTGCACCTTCGCGGTGGGCATGCATCACTCGCCCCCTCACAGCAATCAGGAGATTCGGCATCATGACCGCCCCCATTCGTGTGGCAATAAATGGCTTTGGTCGCATTGGGCGCACCGTGCTGCGCGCGTGGCTTAAGGGCGGTTGGCCCGAGGTTGAGATTGTCGCCATCAACGACATCGCCCCTCTCAAGACCTGCGCTTACCTGTTCGAATATGACAGCGTCTTTGGCCCTTACGCGGGCGAGGTGACCTGCGGTGATGGCACATTGGTGATTGATGGACGCCCGATTGCATTTACCTGCGAGCCTGATCTGGCGGCGCTGCCCCTTGCGGGGGTGGATATTCTGATGGAATGCACAGGGCGCGCCATGGATCGGCGGATTGCCGAGGCAGGTTTGCGCGCAGGTGCCGCACGGGTGCTGATTTCTGGCCCCTCCCTTGATGCTGATGTGACGCTGGTCTTGGGGGCGAATGATGCGGCCTTAGTGCCCGAAGCGCGCATTGTGTCGAACGCATCTTGCACCACCAATGCCACAGCCCCCCTGATGCGGGTTCTCGATGAGGCGTTTGGGGTCGAGACGGCTTTGATGACGACAGTGCATTGTTATACGGGCAGCCAACCCACCGTGGATATGCCGATGGGGGATTTGGTGCGATCCCGCGCGGCGGCCTTGTCGATGGTGCCCACAACGACCAGTGCGGAAAAGTTGATTGATCTTGTGCTGCCCCATCTTGCGGGGCGGATCACTGGCTCTGCTATTCGGGTGCCAACGGCAAGTGTCTCTTGTATCGATTTGGCGGTCATCACCGAGCAGCGACCATCGGTTGAGGCGGCGCGCGATGTCCTGCGCGCAGCCAAAGGGCCGATCTTAGGCTATACCGAGGCGCCTGTTGTCTCGACTGATCTTCGGGCGCGCCCCGAGTCTTTGATCGTGCAAGGGGATCAGATCAAACGCTCCAAAGGCGGGATGCTGCGCGTCTTTGGGTGGTATGACAATGAATGGGGATTTTCTGCGCGCATGTTGGATGTGGCGCGCAAGATGGGGGCGCAAGCCTGAATAAGAAAGGAGCGAGGAGCATGGCAGATTGGAAAAACTGGATGCGCGAGGCGAATTATATCGCAGGCGCATGGGTGGGCGCCGATGATGGTGCGACCTTGGATGTTACAAACCCCGCCACGGGCGAGGTGATTGGGCAAATTCCAAAATCTGGCCAATCAGAAACCATGCGCGCGATTGATGCAGCCCATGCAGCTTTTCCTGCTTTTGCAGCGATGGACTTGATGGGGCGCTTGGCGCTTTTGTGGAAATTGCACGATGCGTTGATGGATAACCAAGACAGTTTGGCCGAATTGTTGACCCGCGAGATGGGTAAACCTTTGGCTGAAGCGAAGGGCGAAATTGCCATCGGTGCGCAATATCTGCGGTGGTATGCAGAGGAGGCCCGCCGTGTGAAAGGCGAGATCGTTCCTGCAGGCGTCAATGGTCGCCGTATTTTGGTAACAAAGCATCCCGTGGGTGTTGTGGGCATGATTACGCCTTGGAATTTCCCCTCCTCGATGCTGGCCCGCAAACTTGCGCCTGCTTTGGCGGTTGGCTGCACAGTTGTTGCGAAGCCTTCGGAAGAAACCCCCTATTCAGGCTTGGCTTGGGCAGCTTTGGCCGAGGATGTGGGCTATCCCAAAGGGGTGATTAACATCGTCACGGGGGATGCACCCGCCATTGGTGGGGCGATGATGGCCCGCCCTGAATTGCGCAAAGTGACCTTCACGGGCTCGACCAATGTGGGCAAATTATTGATCCGCCAGTCAGCTGATACAGTCAAGAAAGTCTCCATGGAATTGGGGGGGAATGCTCCATTCATCGTTTTTGACGATGCTGATCTGGATCGTGCGATTGACGGGGTAATGGCCTCTAAGTTTCGCAATTCTGGTCAGACCTGCGTTTGCGCCAATCGTGTTTTTGTGCAGGCTGGTGTGCATGATGAATTCGTGGCGAAACTGGTTGAGAAAACCCGCGCGCTGAAACTTGGAAATGGCATGGATGCGGGCGTGACCCAAGGGCCGTTGATCAATCAAGCGGCGTTGAAAAAGGTCGAGGGCTTTGTGGAAGACGCCAAAGCCAAAGGTGCCACTGTGGCCACAGGCGGCATGCGGGATCAATTGGGCGGCACATTCTTTCAGCCAACGATTTTGACAGGGGCCAAAGCCGACATGGAATTTGCGCAGGAAGAAATCTTTGGCCCTGTTGCGCCCGTGTTCAAATTTGAGACAGATCAAGACGGGATTGATATGGCCAATAACACCCGCTTTGGCCTTGCGGCTTATGCCTACACCTCCAATTTGGCGCGCGCGATGCGCCTTGATCGAGATTTGCAATATGGCATGGTCGGGATCAATTCTGGCATGATCACCACGGTTGAGGCCCCCTTTGGCGGCGTCAAGGAATCAGGTCTTGGCAAAGAGGGCGGCAGCCAAGGTGTCGAAGATTATCTTGATACCAAATATGTCTGCATTGACGGGCTCTGATCCCACTTCCCTCGACCTGATGCGTGTGGGGGATTGCGCATATGGTCGAGGGGCGCGTGGATGCGCATGAGGCATGCATATGCCCTGACCTGTAGAACGACCGCTTAGGTTTGGGATTTAGGTTAAAAGGATTTCCGCGCGCTCAAGGCCGCGGAAATCGTGCCATCGTCAAGATAGTCCAATTCACCCCCGATGGGCACACCTTGCGCCAGTGATGTGATTTTCACGTGTCCTTCGCGCGCCATTGGGGCGAGTTCGCCTGCAATGTAATGGGCGGTGGTTTGACCATCAACGGTGGCATTCAGCGCAAGGATCACTTCTTCAATTCCATCTCTAGCGACCCGCTCAATAAGGCGCGGGATACGCAGATCGTCAGGGCCAACATCGTCTAGTGCCGATAGCGTGCCACCCAAGACATGATAACGTCCGCCAAAGGCGCGGCCGCGTTCCATCGCCCAAAGATCGGCGACATCCTCGACCACGCAGATTTGGCCATTGCCCCGCTTGGGGTCGGTGCAAATCGCGCAGACCTCATCGGTTCCGATATTGCCACAAGAGAGGCATTCTCGCGCGTCACGGGCCACTTCGGCCAAGGATTGCGCCAAGGGTGTCATCAGGCCTGCGCGTTTTTTGATCAGGTGCAAAACCGCACGCCGTGCCGAGCGTGGCCCAAGACCAGGCAAGCGCGCCATCAGCGCGATCAATTCCTCTATTTGGCGCGCGCCTTCGCTCATCGAAATCAGAAGGGCAGCTTCATGCCTGCTGGCAGGCCAAGCTCAGCAGTGATTTTTTGCAATTCTTCCTGACTGCGATCAGAGGCTTTTGCTTGCGCATCTTTGATGGCGGCCAAGATCAAATCTTCGACCACTTCCTTGTCATCCCCATTAAAGATGGAGGGATCTATATCCAAACCCACCAATTCGCCTTTGGCGCTGGCTGTGGCCTTTACGAGGCCTGCGCCTGCTTCCCCTGTGACACGGATTGTGTGCAGGTTTTCTTGCATTTCCGCCATGCGGGTCTGCATTTCTTGCGCCTGTTTCATCATCTTGGTCATATCGCCAAGACCGCCAAGGCCTTTGAGCATATCAATCATCCTTTGTGGTTAATCATCTTCGAACGGATCCCATTCATCTTCGATCTCGGGCAAGGCCTCGACCGCAGCATGGGCCTGAATATCTGTGTGACTGCGGATATCTGTAATTTTGGCGTGTGGAAAGGCCAAGAGGACGGCCTGCATCAGCGGATGGTCTTTGGTCTCTTTTTCAAGCTCGGCACGCTCCGCATTCGCTTGCTCTTCGATGGTGGGTGCGCCGCCCGAGGAGACGACCGAAACCACCCATCTTGTCCCTGTCCATTGCGTCAAGCGCTGGCCAAGGCGCGGCCCCAAATCTTCGGGCGCGCGGTCGGTGGGTTCAAATTCAATGCGCCCCGCGCGATAGGAGGCCAAGCGCAAAGTGGTCTTGACCTCAACCAACAGTTTGATGTCGCGCATCTCTTCGATCAATGCGACCACATGTTCAAAAGTTGGGTATCGGGCCAGTAGGGCCTCTGGGGCCTCAGAAAGGGCCGCTTGTGGCGCGCCATTTGCGCCGCCTGTGCTGCTTGGAAGGCTTGAGCCTCGCGCGGGTGCGCCATGCGATCCGCCTTGTGTGGGGGCTGGCCCGCGCGGCGGTGCGGCAGGGGGCGGTGTTGTGGATTGCAGCTTACGGATCAAATCATCGGGGCTTGGCAATTCGGCCACATGGGTCAGGCGGATAACGGCCATTTCGGCGGCCATCATCGCATTGGGGGCAAAGGCCACTTCCTCAAGCGACTTCAGCAGCATCTGCCACATCCGCGACAAGGCGCGCATTTGCAAATCCCCCGATAGCGCCATCCCGCGGCTGCGCTCATCAGGAGAAATAGAGGGGTCTTCCGCGGTTTCGGGCGAGATTTTCACAACCGACAGCCAATGGGTGATATCGGCCAAATCCCGCAGAACTGCCATTGGGTCAGCGCCATCAGCGTATTGCGTGGCCAATTCATCCAATGCCCCCTTGGCATCGCCGCGCATGATCATCTCAAACAGATCCATGACACGCCCGCGATCTGCAAGGCCGAGCATCGCGCGCACTTGTTCCGCGCTGGTCTCGCCTGCCCCATGGGAAATTGCCTGATCCAAAAGGCTGAGCGCATCGCGCACAGACCCTTCCGCCGCGCGCGTGATCAGGGCCAAGGCTTCGTCCGTGATTTCGGCTTTTTCCAGATCCGAGATTTTGCGCAAATGCGTGATCATCACCTCGGGCTCGATGCGGCGCAAATCAAACCGCTGGCAGCGCGACAATACGGTGACAGGCACTTTGCGAATCTCTGTGGTCGCGAAGATGAATTTCACATGGGCAGGCGGTTCTTCCAATGTCTTAAGCAGCGCGTTGAACGCGCTGGTCGACAGCATGTGAACCTCGTCAATTATGTAAATCTTATAGCGCGCGCTGGCAGAGCGATAATTGACGCTTTCAATAATCTCGCGGATGTCATTCACGCCAGTGCGTGAAGCCGCGTCCATTTCCATGACATCGACATGGCGCCCTTCGGCAATAGAGGTGCAAGGTTCGCATTGCCCGCAGGGTTCAGTCGTGGGCTTGCCCGAACCATCAGGGCCAATGCAGTTTAGGCCTTTAGCAATAATTCGTGCGGTGGTCGTTTTCCCTGTGCCGCGAATGCCTGTCATAATGAAGGCTTGCGCGATGCGGTCTGCGGCGAACGCGTTTTTCAGTGTCCGCACCATGGCCTCTTGCCCGATCAAATCGGCGAAACTTGCGGGGCGATATTTGCGCGCAAGCACCTGATAGGCTTGATCGGTGGTTTGGGTCATAGGGTTTCCAACGGCTCTTGACGGTTTTTGCTTGGCAGAACGGCGTCCTGCCTGCAGGGTTAATAGCAAACTAGGCGCAGATGAGCGGCGCGGCAACCGCTTCCTGCGCGCAAAGCAAGCGGGGACGCGATGAGCGATAGATCACGGCTTTTGATATTCCTGTTTTTGATCTTGGCCAGCGTCTTTGTCGCGTTGGTTCATCTATGGGCCGCTCTTGTTGAGGGCGGGTTTCGGGCCATCCCGTTATCGGTGGTGTCGATCTTCGTGTTGATCCATTTGCCCGCAACCGCCGCGGGCATTTGGTTATGGCGTCAAGGGGCCTTGGGGCGGATGCGCTATTTGGTGCATGGGCTGACCCTCTATTTTTGCGTGGCCCTGTTCTTCGCGATGGCGGGGAATTTTATTTGGGCTTCACTTGTGAATGGCCTTTATGGTGGGGGCAGCTAAGGTCATCACGCTTTGGGCGGTGTGATCCCCGACCAGTCCCATATGGTGCGCCGGTCATCGGGCATTTCAGGTGGGGCGGATTTTGCCTCGAACCCATCTAAAAACGCCAAAGGGTCATCAAAAGGCAGGTCAGATAATGTTTCGGGGGTGCTCTCCCACCACGCGCTGCGTAGAAGTCGCGTTGCAATCTCAGGTGCAAAACGGGGACGGATGACACGGGCGGGGTTGCCGCCAACAATCATGTAATCTGCCACATCGCGTGTCACCACAGAACCCGCTGCAATCACCGCGCCATTGCCGATGGATATACCATCACGCAGCAGCACATCTTGGCCAATCCAAACATCGTGCCCGATGCGCACAGGCCGTGCCGCGCCATCATACCGAGCAGAGTCAGGCAAGGGGGGCAGGTCAAACATCCGCCGCCTGCGGGGTTGATATTGCACAGGCGAGGTTGTCACCCAGTGATGCGGATGGCTGGCCCCCATGACGCGGACATTTTCGCTGATCGAGCAATATCGCCCAATCCAACCCGCATTAAACACGGAATGGCTGTAGGAATAGGCACCAAGCGGCATCAGACCTTTTGGATTATGCTGGCTGTGGCGCTCAAACTTGGCGCTTGCATTGTTCAAAACATGGCCTGCGCGCAGTTTTGGATAAAAACGCATAGGCAGCGTTTCGACCAATGCCAAATCGGTGCAGCGAAAGCGATTCATTGCAGCCTATTCCCCGAAACTCCGTAACCCAAGCCACAGCTTGGTTGGTTTTGGGCATCGCCGCAAGGGTTCAGGTGACACTTATTTGCAGGGGAAAGGTGAGAGGCTGGACAACGACCCAAGCGGGACTCGTTACGGCTGCTTCCTTCCGGATCTGACCGGGTTGGCGAGGAGCCTGTCCGCGCCAACCTCTCAACCCCTCAATTAGTCAATCTTAGCTCTTGGTGCAAGGGCTGCAGAAAAAATGCAGGCTACAGCGTGATTTCAAATTGTGCGAACCCTTGGGCCGAGACGCCACAATAGGCCAGACCATTCAAATCGCGCTCTTTGCCGACCTCCCGCGCAGTAGGGGATGTGCTGAATAGAGCCTTCGCGCCGTTTAGGGGTGTAAAGCGCCAAACTGGCTTGGGCGTAACCGCAAGGGGGCTTTGCGTGCTAAGATAGGCGCAGAGGATCTCTTCGATAGGCATGGGGGTCATATCCCCTAATTTTGCTATGCCGCGCGCGGGCGCGGTGAAATGACCGCCCCCGCCCGCCCGATAGGAGTTGGTGGCGACATGAAACCGCATCTCTGAACGCAGCGGCGCATCTTGATAGGTTATGTTCTCAATCCGTCTTGCATGTGGGTTTTTTAGGACACCTTCGGGGTCAAAACGGGCGGGTTGGGCGAGGTTGATCTCATAGCTCAGGCCATAGAGCGTGTCGAAATTATAGCTCATTGCGCGCGGGTCAATAAGTTCGGGCCTGCCATGCCCTCTGATCTGCACAAAGGCCGATGCACTGCGTTCAAGCCATTCGACAATATCGGCACCCGTCACCTCGACCACCTCAAGGCTGTTGGGATAAAGGCAAATTTCCGCCGCATGTTTGCGCGTTAAATCACCCGCGGGGATGTCGATGTAATGATCAGGGCCCGCCCGTCCGCCCGCCTTATAAGGTGCAACCGCCGATAGCAGGGGCAGGTCTTCTGCGCCGATCTCGGTCAAAGCATGGGCTGCGGCCTTGCGCTGCGCATCGGCCAAAAGCGTGCCAATCGCGCAAGGTGTGATCATCGAAAAATAACTGGTCAGCCGAGTCTCAGTTTGCCCAAGAGGGCGCCGAATATGGGCTATGACGCGGTCATGAATTGGGGTTTGCGGTGGTTTTGCGACCGCTTTTGGGCGCAGCATGTGATGTGCTGCATGGCCCTCTATCGCCCGCCACGCATCGCCATCTTGTGCGAGGGTGAGATGGATCAGTCCAATGCCACGGCCCCAGAATTTAGGTTGAACGGCAGGTTTGCCGTGAATGCGCCCGCGGTAATGGTCTAAGGCGGGCAGGGGTTCAGCTGCGGCTGATTTTGGATCGGGGAAGAGACGATGCGTATGGCCAAAGATCAGCGCGTCAATTTCAGGAATGCGCGTCACCGCGGCGGCGGCATTTTCGCCTGAAGGATCATGGCCGTTGCGGTCGATTCCACTATGGCAAAGGGCCACAACAATATCGGCCCCGTCAGATTTAAGGGCGCGCGCAGTGATGGCAGCTTGCTCGGCGATGGGGGTGACTGTGACGCGGCCTTTTAAAAGGGCGCGATCCCATTGCAGAATTTGTGGCGGCACCAAGGCCAAAAGCCCGATTTTAATTTCGTGGCTGCGACCCATTTCATCTCGGAAATTGCGGGTGAGCATGTGGGACTTGGCAAGGCCCGCTGGTGCAGCAATACCTTCGACATTTGACAGGACCACTGGAAAATTCGCGCCCTTGGCGATGGCTTGGGTGAAGTCTAGCCCATAATTGAAGTCGTGATTGCCAAGCCCCATCGCGTCGTATTGCAGCGCATTCATTGCCGCAACGATTGGGTGCGGCCCTGACTCACGGGCGGCCAAATCCCCCAACGGGGTTCCTTGAAATGTGTCCCCATTATCAAGCAGTAGAGAATTGGGAAAAGCGCCACGCAATCGTGCAATCAGCGGGGCTAAAGCATCAAGCCCGCGGGTGGGGTCGGGGGTGTCGTGGAAATAATCATATTCTGTAAGATGAGCGTGTAAATCGGTGGTCGCAAAAAGCGTGACCTTCAGACGCGCGGACCGCGCCGTCCTTGTGATGATCCGTCCCGCAGCCAAATCTCATCCCCTTATGATGGGGGCATCATACAACCATAAGGGTAGTGCTGCGCAATCCCATTCTTGTTGCACCGCGTTCACGTCTCTGTAAGGTTCGGGCGCGAAGCAAGGATCACATCACATGCCCCTTTTACCAACTGCCTCTGCCGTCACCTTTGGTGGATCGAATTTAGATCGTGCGGCGCATTTGCGGGATGATCCTGTGCAATTGGGGCAAATCGCAAAGGCGCATATCTTGGTTCTGTGGCGCGGCAAGGTGCTATGTCAGCGCGATGCAGAAACGGGTCTGGCGTCCTTGTGCTTTTTGCCAAAAGACGCACCGCTTTTGCGAGATCTCGCAGAGGAGGCGCGGTTGTTTTTGGGGCTGTCCGAGGATGGGGTGGCCTATTTTGCGCAAGAGCTCAGCAATTGGGACCCTGAATTGCCAGAAGGGGTCAGCTTGAACTCCTTTGTTGATCTGTCCGAGCAGGCTCATCCAGATGCGCCCGAGGGCGCAGTGTTTTTGGAATTGCGCAGCATTATGATCACCCTGCCTCCACGCGCAGCGGAATTGGCAGCAACAGCCCGTGCTTTGTTGAATTGGCACAGTTCGCATCTCTATTGCGCCAAATGCGGCAACCCTTCGCAGATGGTGCAGGCCGGGTGGCAGCGCAAATGCCCCGCCTGTGGCGCCTCGCATTTCCCGCGCACGGATCCCGTGGTGATCATGCTTGTGACCTATGGCGATCAAATTTTGTTGGGGCGTTCGCATGGTTGGCCCGAAGGGATGTATTCCGCACTCGCAGGGTTTGTCGAACCTGGTGAGACAATCGAGGCCGCCGTGCGCCGCGAAGTGTTAGAAGAGGCGGGGATCACCACATCCGAAGTGCGCTATGTTGCCAATCAACCTTGGCCTTACCCCAACTCTTTGATGTTCGGCTGCCTAGCCACCGCCACAAGCACAAAGATCACGGTTGATCCAAATGAATTGGATGATGCGCGATGGTTAAGCCGCCAAGAAGCGATGGATGTCTTTTGTGGGTCACACCCAGAAATATCTTCGCCGCGCAAAGGTGCAATTGCGCGGTTTTTGCTGGAAAACTGGCTCGCAGATCGGTTCATATAGGCTGCAAACGGTGCGCGATTGGGGTGGTCTTTGGCCAGACGCCCTGCCTTCACAGCGCGTAAAAGATCGGCGTATAGCATTGGGGTGATCAGCTATGAAATTCAAAGCGACCGAAGATATTGATGCCCCGCTTGAACTGGTGTTCGAGTGGTTTTGCGATTTTACGCAGATCGAAGCTGATTTGACGGGACGCGGCGCCAAGCTCGTGCGGGAAGGCGGGTGGTTGCAGCCCCGCAAAGGCACAGGCTGGTCAGGTGAGATCAAATTGCGCGGCCGCGCGCGCCCTGTTTCTTCGCAAATCACGAATTTCATCCACGAAGAGGTGATGGTGATTGAAAGCCAAATCGGGGGAATGCAGACGATCTATGAGCTGCGCTTTCAAGGCATCAATCCGCAAATGTCGCGTGTCAGCGCGACCTTGGAGTTGAAGCCAACCACGTTAAGTGCGCGGCTTGTGATCCAATCTTTGAAACTTGCGCGGGGCCGCGTTTTGCAACGGATGACGGGTTATTTGGTGCGCCGTGGCAATGAGGTCGAGGCGGAATATCGCGCTTCCTTGGGCTAGGTTTAGCCTTGCGGCGTCATGGCCTTACGTTGGCGTGCGCGCTCTATCCCCAATTGCCGTTCTCTTAGTATGATGGCGATGCCTGCCGTGATGATGATGGCCGCACCCACCAACATGGTCGTGCTTGGGATTTCGTCAAATATGATATAGCCCACCCCAAGCGCCAAGAGCATCGAGCTATATTCAAACGGCGCTATCAAGGAAGCATCGGCTTCGCGATAGCTTGAGGTGAGCAGAATCTGACCCACGCCGCCTAAAACGCCCGCCAAGATCAAGAGCATCGCTTCGCGGGGCGCAGGGATGACCCACCCCCATGGTAGGGTCAAAAGGGACATTAAGGTCGCCGTAATTGAGAACCAAAAAACGATGGCCGATGTGGCTTCGGTTGCAACCATTTTGCGCACAAACACCTGTGCAAGGGCGGCGCATACCGCGCTCATCAAAACAATCATTGCCCCAAGCGCCTCGGCATGGGTGGTGTCAGCGCCGCCAAGGCTGAGGCGCGGAGAGAGAACAATCACCACGCCAAGCATCCCCAAACCCACCATGCTCAGGCGAAAAAGCCGCACATCTTCGCCCAAGAACATGGCGGCAAAAACAACCACCAAAATTGGTGCGGCATATCCAATCGCGGTTACTTCGGGCAATGGCAAAAGGCCAAGCCCCGCGAACCCAAGCCCCATCGCACTGGTGCCCACAACCCCACGCCAAACATGACCCAAGGGCGAGACTGTGCGCAGGCCGTTTGACAATTCATGTCGCATCCACAGCCATGCGATGATCACAGGCAGCGCAAAAAATGATCGAAAGAAGACGGCCTGACCCGGCGGCACATGGTCAGAGGTGGCTTTGATCAACGATGCCATCCCCACGAAAACGCATACAGACGCGATTTTCAGGGCAATGCCGCGAAGGGGGTTCATGTGAGGGGCGCTCGCGCAAATCTTGTGTCGGCGCAAACCTTGCGCGAGGCGCGATGGCAATGCAAGGGCGGATTAGGCCCCGTAATCGCGGCTAGGATCAGCGGGATAGCTGCCTAAGATTCGCAACTCGCTGGTGAAATATTCCAACTCTTCCAAGGCCAATTGCACGGCGCGATCATCGGGGTGCCCTTCGATATCGGCATAAAATTGTGTCGCCGAAAAAGATCCCCCAACCATATAGCTTTCAAGCTTGGTCATGTTCACGCCATTGGTCGCAAAGCCGCCCATGGCCTTGTAAAGCGCCGCAGGGATGTTGCGCACGCGAAAAACGAAGGTGGTCATCATATGTTCCGCGCGTGGGCGTAGATCGGCCTTTGGCTCCATGATCAAGAATCGTGTGCGGTTGCTGTCTTGATCCTCGATATGACGGGCCAAAATATCGAGATCATAGATTTCAGCAGCAAGTTCCGAGGCAAGCGCGGCCTTGGCTTTGTCGTCCCATGCAGCAACATCGCGCGCGGCGCGGGCATTGTCGGTGGTTACACAGCCTTTAATGTTGTTTTCTTTTAAGAATTTCGAGCATTGCGGCAAAAGAACCAGATGCGACCACGCCTCTTTTACGTCAGAAATCTGGCTGCCTTTGACACCCAAAAGATTGATGTGAACGCGCACAAAGGCCTCGCCCACGATATAAAGGCCACTTTCAGGCAACAGACGATGAATATCGGCCACACGGCCATAAGTCGTGTTTTCTACGGGCACCATCGCGGCTTGAGCATCGCCTTGGCGCACCGCATCCATCGTTTCCTCAAAGCTTGCACAGGGCAGCACATCCCAATCGGGGCGTGCTTCGCGGCAGGCTTGGTGAGAATAGGCACCAAGCTCTCCTTGAAAGGCGATGCGGCGTGGGTTTGCGGTGGCAGTCATAATAAATCTTTCAGATGGGCGTTCTGTCGCGCTTCCTATACCTTGCCATCTTATGTTGGAAGAAGATAGATAGCCCTCAACTCGGGCTAGAGAACGGGAACGACATGTTTGATACAATGACCATCACGAAAGCAGGCGCATCGCTTTGCGCAGCCCTGCTTGCACTTCTCCTCGCTGGTTGGGCCAGTGACGGGCTATATTCCGTTGGCACTGCAAGCCATGGTGAAGAACACGTTAGCGGCTATCCGATTGAAGTGGCCGATGCCGGTAGCGCCGAACCTGCCGAAGAGGTGGTTGAGGTTGCCTTTGCCGATGTATACGCCGCCGCAGATGCGGGCGCGGGTGAAGGCCTGTGGCGCCAGTGTCAGGCCTGCCATTCGCTGGAGCAAGGCGCCAACGGTGTAGGCCCCTATCTTTATGGCGTTGTTGGCCGCGCAAAGCATTCGGTTGACGGGTTCAACTATTCGGATGGCCTCCGCGCCTTGGAAGGCGATTGGACACCAGAGAACCTCAATGGTTTCTTGGAAGCACCTCGCGAATATGCACCTGGCACTGCCATGGCCTATAACGGGATGCGCAAGGTCGAAGACCGTGCAAACCTGATTGCCTATCTCGCGACCATCGGCAACTAAGCTCGTCTCGAGAGATTGTATTTTTCAGAAGGCCGCCCTGTCAGGGGGCGGCTTTTTTCATTCACAGATTCGCGCGCAAACTTCATGGGGTCTGGTTCTTTGCTGTGTGATCGCTAAGTTATTGGGAAATGACAAATCGCCCTGCATGGGCGCACGCAGAGATAAGGGTCGGGAGGTTGCGATGCACGAGAGACGGATGGTGCCGAAATCCTTGGCAACGGGCCTGATGGGGGCCGTGATAATTGGCATGGGTGTCACGCAGGCATTGGCGCAAGACTTGATCGAAACCCACGCCATATCCACCTTCGGAACACCAAAATACGCGGCGGATTTTGAGCATCTCGACTATGTGAACCCAGATGCGCCACAGGGTGGGGAGATGTCCTTTTCGTGGCCCTCAGGCACGTTTGACTCGCTGCACCCTTACACGCGCGTGGGTAATTCGGCGGTTTTGTCCTCGATTTTCTTTGAATCCATGTTGACAGGCACGGCGGATGAAATCGGCGCCTCTTATTGTCTTTTATGCGCAACCATGCGGTTTCCTGAGAGCCGTGACTATGTGATTTTCACCCTAAGGCCAGAGGTGCAATTCTCAGATGGCACGCCTGTCACCGCGGATGATGTGCTGTTCTCTTACGAAATTCTGCGCGATGAGGGTTTGCCATCCTTCCGTGCATCTCTGCCCATGACCATTGAAAGTGCGGAGGTTTTGGGCCCGCGCGAGATCAAATTCACCTTCAATCCCGAAAGCCCGCTGCGGGGGCGGATTGAGGCGGCGGGTGGCTTGCCCGTTTTCAGCCGTGCGAGCCATGAGGCATCAGGTTTGGCCTTTGAAGACAGCCGCCTCACGCCCCTCATCGGCTCTGGCCCTTATGTTTTGGGCGAAGCGAATCCGGGTCAACGTGTGGTCTATGTTCGCAATCGGGACTATTGGGGAAATGATCTGCCCATCAATCGCGGGCGGAACAATTTCGATAGCATCCGAATTGAATATTATGGCGATGCGATTGCCGCCTTTGAGGGGTTCAAGGCGGGCAATTACCTGTTCCGTCAAGAATCCAGCAGCCAAACTTGGGCCACAGGCTATGATTTCCCGCGTCTGAATGATGGGATCATTATTCGCGAAGAATTGCATGATGGGTCTATCACTTCGGGTCAAAGTTTTGCGATGAATTTGCGGCGTGAAAAATTCGCTGACCCGCGTGTGCGCGAAGCGATTGCGTTGATGTTCAATTTTGAATGGACAAACCAGACTTTGTTCTATGGGCTTTACGCGCCGAATACGAGTTTTTGGGAAAACACCTATTTGGCCGCGCATGGCCTGCCATCTGAGGCTGAGTTGGCGCTGCTGGATCCATTGCGGGATCAACTGCCTGCACGGGTCTTTACCGAAGATGCCTTTGCCACCCCGCCCTCTGACCCTGATCGCAGTCTCGACCGCCGCGCCGCGCGCCGTGCCTCTGCCTTGCTTGAGGAGGCGGGATGGGTCGTTGGTGATGACGGGATGCTGCGTGACGCGAATGGCGCGACATTGGATGTGGAATTCCTGAATGCCAGTCCGTTGTTTGATCGGATCATCAACCCCTATGTCGAAAACCTACAGGCGATTGGGGTGAACGCCATTTTGACCCGCGTTGACCCTGCGCAATTGCAGCAGCGGCAACGAGATGCGGATTTTGACATTATCACGGATCACTTCCCCATGGGCTTTGAGCCGGGATCAGGGTTGCGCCAATATTTTGGGTCGCTTGGGGCGGATGAGTCACTCTTTAACGTCATGGGTTTGGCTGATGAGGGTGTCGATGCCTTGATCGAAAAAGTGGTCGATGCTGAAACGCAGGAGGAGTTGACCCCCGCCGTGCAGGCGCTTGACCGTTTGCTGCGTGCCCATGTTTTCCGCGTGCCGCAATGGTATAACCCCAACCATTGGGTCGCCTATTATGACATCTATCGCTATCCCGACACGCTGCCGCCCTATGATCTTGGCTTCCTCGATTTCTGGTGGGTTGATCCCGCGGCTGAAGCCGCGCTCAAAGAACAGGGCGTGTTGTAAACTTTATGGCAAGCTATATCCTCAGACGTCTTTTGCTGATGATCCCGACATTATTGGGGATCATGGTGATCAATTTCGCCCTTGTGCAATTCGTGCCAGGCGGGCCGATTGAGCAGGTGATCGCACAGCTTGAGGGGGAAGGGGATGTATTCGCAGGCATTTCTGGCGGCGGCGGTGACGCAGGCGCGCAGATGGAGCAGGTCGGCAGCGATTACCAAGGCGCGCGCGGCTTGCCGCCGCAATTTTTGGATCAGCTGAAGCTAGAATTTAACTTCGCGCGCCTTGTTTGCGAAGATGGGTTTACGGGCACCCCTTCGTTGCGTGCGCCAGAATGTGTGGCCGAAGACATCCCCGCGATGGAGAGGTTTTTCCTTATGATGGGGGATTATCTGCGCTTTGATTTTGGCGACAGTTATTTCCGCTCAATCTCTGTGGTGGATTTGGTGATCGAGAAATTGCCTGTCTCCATCACCTTGGGGCTGTGGTCGACCCTCATTGCCTATTTGGTCTCGATCCCCCTTGGCATCCGTAAGGCGGTGCGCGATGGCAGCCGCTTTGATACTTGGACAAGCGGGTTGATCATCGTGGCCTATGCGATCCCTGGGTTTCTGTTTGCGATTTTGCTGTTGGTTTTGTTGGCGGGGGGCAGTTATTTTCAGATTTTCCCGCTGCGTGGTCTGACTTCGGACAATTGGGAAGATCTGAGCCTCTTGGGTAAGATCGGGGATTATTTTTGGCACATCACCCTACCTGTGCTCGCCTCGACCATTGCAGCTTTTGCCACGCTAACGCTTTTGACAAAGAACAGCTTTTTGGATGAAATCAAAAAGCAATATGTCATGACAGCCAAGGCAAAAGGGCTGTCGGAGGGGCGGGTGCTTTATGGGCATGTGTTCCGCAATGCCATGCTGATTGTCATCGCGGGCTTTCCCGCGGTTTTTGTGTCGGTGTTTTTTGGTGGCTCACTGATCATCGAGACTATTTTTTCCCTCGATGGTTTGGGGCGTTTGGGCTTTGAGGCGGCTGTGAGCCGTGATTACCCCGTTATTTTCGGAACGCTTTTTGTGTTTGGGCTGATTGGTCTGGTCGTGGGGATCTTGTCGGATCTGATGTATGTTTGGATCGACCCGCGCATTGATTTTGAAACGCGGGAGGTGTGAGCGCATGATCACGCTCTCCCCTCTTAACCAGCGCCGTTGGCGCAATTTCAAGGCCAACCGCCGCGCGCTTTGGTCATTGATGATCTTTCTTGTGCTTTACGGGATTAGCCTATTCGCTGAAATCATTGCCAATGATAAACCGATTTTGGTGCAATATCAGGGCGGCTATTACACGCCTATTTTTAACTTTTACCCTGAGACAGAGTTTGGCGGCGATTTCCGCACCGAGGCGGTTTATCGTGATATTGAAGTGCAATGTCTGATTATCTCGGGCGGGTTAGACGCCTGTTGGGATGATCCAGAAGGCGTGATTGAAACCGTTCAAACCACAAGGCGGTTTGATGGCGTAGAGGTTGCAAAGGGCTGGCTCCTCTGGCCGCCCATTCCCTATAGCTACAATACCGTCAACGATATCGGGCGCGCGGCCCCATCGCCGCCTGATGGGAACCATTGGCTTGGCACGGATGACACCGCACGGGATGTTTTGGCGCGTGTGATCTACGGGTTCCGTCTTTCGGTGACATTCGCGCTGATCGTCACCGCGCTGGCCTCGGTGATCGGAATCGCGGCGGGGGCGGTGCAGGGCTATTTTGGCGGCGTGATTGATCTTATTTTCCAGCGTGTGATCGAAATTTGGGGCGCGACCCCAAGCCTTTATATCATCATCATCGTTGCCGCGATTTTCACCATGGATTTCTGGCTCTTGGTGTTTTTGATGGTCTTATTCGGTTGGACATCCCTAGTCGGGGTTGTCAGGGCCGAGTTTTTGCGCGCCCGCAATTTCGAATATGTGCGCGCGGCCCGTGCGCTTGGCGTCTCGGATCGTGTGATCATGTTCCGCCATGTGTTGCCAAATGCGATGGTGGCCACGCTGACCATGCTGCCCTTTATCGTCACGGGCACGATTGGTTCACTGGCTGCGCTAGATTTCTTGGGTTTTGGCTTGCCCTCATCCGCCCCGTCTTTGGGCGAGATGACCTTGCAGGCCAAAAACAACCTGCAAGCACCATGGCTGGCCTTCACGGCGTTTTTTGCCTTTGCGATCATGCTGTCGCTGTTGGTGTTCATTTTCGAAGGGGTGCGCGATGCGTTCGACCCCAGAAAGACGTTCCAATGAGCCTGCTGTCGGTCGAAAATCTACGCATCACCTTTCAGCAAGATGGGCGGCGGATCGAGGCGGTGCGCGGTGTGTCTTTTCACATCGAGGCAGGGGAAACTGTTGCATTGGTGGGCGAGTCTGGATCAGGCAAATCTTTGACCGCGCTTTCTACTGTATCGCTTTTGCCTGATGCGGCCGAAGTATCGGGCGAGGTGCGCTATCGCGGCGAAGGCCTGATCGGCGCGCCTGAGGCGCGGCTGCGCGCGGTTCGGGGCAATGACATAAGCTTTATCTTTCAAGAGCCGATGACATCGCTGAACCCCCTTCATACCATTGAAAAGCAACTGGGCGAGGCGCTGAGCCTGCATCAGGGCCTGAGCGGTGCAGAGGCGCGGGCGCGCAGTGTCGCGCTTTTGGAAAAGGTTGGTATCCCTGATCCTGCGGCGCGGATCGGGGCCTATCCGCATCAATTGTCAGGCGGACAACGGCAGCGCGTGATGATTGCAATGGCCTTGGCCAACGGGCCTGATCTTTTGATCGCAGATGAGCCCACCACTGCGCTTGATGTCACCATTCAGGCGCAAATCCTTGATCTTTTGGCCGAATTGAAAAAATCCGAAGGGATGAGCCTTTTGTTCATCACGCATGATCTCGGCGTTGTGCGCAAAATCGCGGATCGGGTTTGCGTGATGCAAGCGGGCGAAATTGTTGAGCAGGGCAAAACAGCGGATGTTTTTGGGGCGCCTCAGCATCCTTATACCCAAAAGCTTTTGGCGGCTGAGGCCACGGGCGCGCCTGCCCCTGTGGCGAAAGATGCGCCTGAAGTGATCGCATGTGACGCCTTGCGTGTTTGGTTTCCAATCACTGCGGGGCTGCTGCGCCGCAAAGTGGGGGATGTGAAGGCGGTCAACGCCGCCACTCTCTCAATCCGCGCGGGGGAGACAATTGGCATCGTGGGCGAGTCGGGGTCAGGTAAAACCACGCTTGCGCTTGCGCTGATGCGCTTGATCTCGTCACAAGGGCCGATCCGTCTAGAGGGGCAAGACATTCAAGGTTTGAAAAGCGCGGCAATGAAACCCTTGCGCCGCGATATGCAGATTGTGTTCCAAGACCCTTATGGCTCGCTTAGCCCGCGCATGACGATTGAACAAATCATTGCCGAGGGGTTGAGCATTCATCACCCTGAAAGCAAATCCGCGCGACAAGAGCGCGTGGCTGAGATGTTGCGAGAGGTGGGGCTTGATCCAGCCATGATGCATCGTTACCCGCATGAATTTTCGGGCGGTCAAAGACAGCGCATCGCAATTGCGCGTGCGATGGTGCTTAATCCAAAGCTTGTCGTTCTAGACGAACCAACATCGGCACTTGATATGACCGTGCAAGTTCAAATCGTGGAATTGTTGCGCGATCTGCAAGCAAAAAAGGGGCTGGCCTATTTGTTCATCAGCCATGATCTGCGTGTTGTGCGCGCCTTAGCGCATCGGATTTTGGTGATGAAATCAGGCGATGTGGTCGAGATGGGTGAGGCGGCGCAGGTCTTTGATGCACCCGCCCACCCTTATACGCAATCGCTGCTGCAGGCTGTTCTGAGCCATTAGATGGCTGAAGAATGTCCTTCGCTGCGCATTTCATAAGCATCAAAAGCGCGCGCGATCATGCGGGTCAGGGGGCGCCCCTCTGGATGAATAAAGAAACCAGATTGCGTGACTGACACCATATTGGGAAACTGTCGCGCTGTGCTTTGAAGCAGGGCCTCAAGACTTGCGGGCGCGATTTCAAAATTCCCCAAAATTTCGGCGCGGTCGATTTGGAAATCGCACATGATGGCTTCGATCAGTCGGGATCTGAGCCGATCTTCTCCTTTGAAGACATGACCACGCCCTGTGGCCAATGCGCCTGCACGGACGGCTTTTTGATATTCGGCGGTGCTTGAGGCGTTTTGCGCATAGCCTTGTGGAAAGCGCGAAATAGCCGAAGCGCCTAACCCAATCAGCGTATCGCAGGTGTCATCTGTGTAACCCTGGAAATTGCGCCGCAGACGACCTTCACGCGCGGCACGGCCCAAGCTGTCATCGGGTCGGGCGAAATGGTCGATCCCGATTTCCTGATATCCATCCCACATAAACAATTCACGCGCGACATCGAACAAGGCAAGCCGTTCTTCGGGTGTCGGTAAAGCATCGGTTGGGATCATGGATTGACGCTTGGACATCCATGGCACATGGGCATAGCCATAAAGCGCCACGCGGTCAGGGCTTAGCGAGAGCAGCATTTGAACAGTTTCTGCGATGCGCTTTGCATCCTGATGAGGCAGGCCGAATAGAATATCTGCATTCAGCGAAGTAATCCCACGCGCGCGGATGGCATCCACCGCTGCCTTTGTCACATCATATGTTTGCAGGCGGCCAATTGTGTTTTGAATTTCGGAATGAAAATCTTGTACCCCGATTGAAGCGCGATTCATTCCTGCAGCCACCAATGCATCAAGGCGCGCGTCATCTATTTCGTTTGGATCAATCTCAACCGAGAATTCATAGTTCTCATCAAGAGGAAGCACAGTTTGCAAATGGCTTGCGAGATCTGTCATCTGTGCAGGGCTCAGCAAGGTAGGCGTGCCGCCGCCCCAATGCAATCGCGCCAGTTTCACCCCCTTTGGGAGGAGTGCAGAGAGATTGGTGATTTCTTGTTTTAGGCTTTCCAGATAGGCAATGATCGGCTCGTCCGAGCGCACCCCTTGTGTGCGGCAGGCACAGAACCAACACAGGCGTCTGCAAAATGGCACATGGATATAGGCCGAAATGCGCGCACCTTCGGGCAACCCTTGGATCCATGATGCGAATCTTTCCGAAGTCACGTCATTCGAAAATTTCGTGGCGGGCGGGTAACTGGTATAGCGCGGCACTTTGGCGTCGAACAAACCCAGTTTGCGGAGTTGCGTGTTATTGTCCATCAGACTACCATAAGGCGAACCGACCAAACTGGGATTGACCTAGATCAACCCAAACTGACTTGAGCTAAACTGACGGATGGCATCCATGCCAAACAGACCGCTGACCCTCCCAAAACAGGACTGCGCTGATTGTCCTATTCGCCACAAAGCGGTTTGTGCGCGATGCGAGCCTGATGAACTAACGCTTTTGGAAGAAATCAAGTATTATAAAGGCTTTACGGCAGGGCAGCCGATTGTTTGGGCAGGCGATCCGATGGAATTTGTGGCATCGGTTGTCTCGGGTGTTGCGTCAATGACCCAAACCATGGAGGACGGCCGCCGCCAAATGGTCGGTCTTTTGTTGCCTTCAGATTTCTTGGGTCGTCCGAATCGTGACACGGTGTCTTACGATGTGCATGCGGCAACTGATATTGTGCTGTGCTGTTTCCGCCGTAATCCGTTTCAACAATTGATTGCCACCACACCTCATGTCAGCCAACGCTTGTTGGAAATGACATTGGATGAGTTGGATGCCGCGCGGGAGTGGATGCTGCTCTTGGGCCGCAAGACCGCGCGCGAGAAAATCGCCTCTTTCCTGACAATCATTGCGCGGCGTGATGCTAGTCTTAAAAATGTGCCCTCTCTGGGCGGGCCGTTGAGCTTTGATTTACCACTCACGCGCGAGGCGATGGCGGATTATATGGGCTTAACCATCGAGACAGTCAGCCGCCAAATGACCGCCCTGCGCAAGGACGGTGTCATCGAATTGGACGGCAAGCGGCGCATCATCATCCCCGATTTCGAAGCCTTGTTGGATGAGACGGGCGATGATGATGATGGGGGCTTGCCATCCTAGGGCGTTGCGCGATTTAATCCATCCCACGCGCGCGCAGGCCAGCCGCGCAAGATTGGGGGGATCGCAATGCAAAGACGCAGGCGGCAGCTTGTTGTTGGGGCTGTGTCAGCATTGGCTGCGCCCGCATTACTTTTTGGAAAATCTTATGCCTCTACCCCGCGTGCCGTGCTGCGCACTGCGTGGTGGTCTGATCCTTTTGCGCGGGGGTCTTATTCGCATTTAGGTTTGCATGGCACTCGGGCAGACCGCGTGCAGTTGGCGCAACCTGTTGCTGAGCGGTTGGTGTTCGCGGGTGAGGCGACCGAACCTGATTACCCCTCAACAGTGCATGGGGCGATTTTATCGGGCAGGCGGGCTGCGGATCAAATCCGCGATTTGGGCGTGGATCATGTTGCCATCATCGGTGCAGGCGTTGCGGGATTGGCGGCGGCTGAACTTCTGTTGCGCGATGGCATTGCGGTGGATCTCTTTGAGGCGCGCGCGCGCATTGGCGGACGGGTGATAACGGATCGCAGTCTTGGCTTTGCCGCCGATCTTGGGGCGTCATGGATTCACGGCAGCCATGCCAATCCAGTCACGGAGATTGCGCACGCGCTTGGCCTGACCCTATTGCGCAGTGATTGGGAAGGGGTTGTGACCCGCAACAGGGAAGGCCGTATTGTGGATATGCCAGAATGGCTGCACTGGCACAGCATCGCCAATCTTGATTACGCCGATGATTATGACAACCTCTCCGATCTTGCGCTGGATGAGGGTGAAGAATTCGGTGGGCCTGATGTGATGATTTCAGGCGGCTATGATCAGAGCTTGGCAGGCTTTGAGACGGATGGGGCGCGGTTGCATCTCGCAAGCCCCATTGTGCAAATCAGATATGGCACGGGCGGCGTAGAGATCGTCACGGCAGCTGGATCAAACACAGGGACGCTGACTGCGCAGGCTGCGATTGTCACATTGCCATTGGGGGTGTTGCAATCAGGTGCGGTGCAGTTCGCCCCAAGCTTGCCGCCAGAGGTTCAAGCCTCCCTGTCACGTTTGCGGATGGGCAGTTTGGAAAAGGTCGTTTTGCACTATGATCACGCCTTTTGGGATCAGGGGGCGGAGGTTATTTTGGCCGCTGATGCTCGTGATGGTGCCTTTGCCGCTTTTGTAAATTTGCTTCCCCTTACGGGTCAAGCCGCCCTCATGGCGCTCAATGGGGGGGATTATGCCCGCAGTCTTGCAGGCCTATCCACAGAGGTTTTGGGCCAAAGGGCAAGCGCGGCCTTAGCCGCGCTATACCTCTGATTTCAATGCGCCATGAGAATGGGCAGCTTGGCTTCGGTCAAAAGGTCACGGGTGGCCCCGCCCCAAATCGCCTCGCGCAGGCGTGAATGGCTGTAGGCCCCCATCACAAGGAGATCTGCGTTCGTGTCTGTCAGATGCCGTGCGATTTCATCGCTCACGCGGCCCAATCGGCGCGGCACAAGGCTGATATTGGCATGCACCCCGTGGCGGCTCAGCCATGTTGCCAAATCTGCGCCAGGTTCAGCGGGGCTCATGTGACCCCGCTCGGGATCGATGACGAGGATATCCACCTCATCCGCTGCCTTTAACAACCCCAAAGCATGGCGCACCGCCGATAGCGCCTCGGCGCTGTTGTTCCACGCAATGACAATACGGCGGGCAGGGTTTGGAATATCCACCCCATTTGGCACAACCAAAACGGGTGCCGCCCCATCAAACAGGGCCGCTTCGGCAATCATAGGGGCCTCACTACCCATATTCGGCCCGTAAGGGAGGGGAAGGATCACCAAATCTGCAAAATGGGCATTCGCGGAAATAACGCTGCCTAGTCCCGCGGATTGGGTGATGGTTGCCTCAACCTCAAAAGAGATATCAGCCTTTTCAAGTAGGGCCTCGGCCCGCGATTTGATTTCGAGCGCGTCTTCGCGTGCGAGTTGCAAGGTTTCATCGCTCATGATCGCCGCGGTGGCCCCCGCCACAAAATACCCTGCCTGAGTTGCATCCACCCCAAGGCTGAGGGCGCGCAAATGCGCGCCAGTGGCGCGAGCGAAAGGCAAGATCGGGGCAAGGGTGCTGTCCACAGTTTCAGGCTGATCAAGAACGGTCATCACTGTGGGAAAACAGGTTTGGACGGACATGGCGCATCTCCTTTTGGGATGAATCGTTACGGGCCGAGCTTAGGCCGCGCAGAGCGCATCAGCCTTTGACTTGGGTCAAAAGAAAGCGCGGAAACGCTTGACATGGATCAAGGAGGGATCGCCCCGCATGGGCGATTTGAGGGGCAATAGGAAACAGCTTTACGGGTGATTGATTCACCTCAAGAGCGATACGAAGGGACGATCTATGCTTGATTATGCAAAGCTATTGATCCTTGGTCTGGTTGCGGTTTTGGCCGCGATTGCTGCGCAATATGCCCGCGATGAAGCCTATATGGTGCATGCCGTTTTGGTCATGCTGGTCGCATCGGGGGTGTTTTTGTGGCAATTGCGCCGCACTGGCGAGCCACAGCTTGCTCCAGCCTTGGACGAATATAATGACGGGCCAGTGCGCGCCGCTACCATCGCCACAGTATTCTGGGGCGTGGTCGGTTTTCTCGCTGGCACATATATCGCGTTTCAGCTTGCCTTTCCGCAGTTGAATTTCGATTGGGCTCAGCCCTTTGGTAACTTTGGCCGCTTGCGCCCCTTGCACACATCGGCGGTGATCTTCGCCTTTGGGGGTAACGCGCTTTTGGCCGCGTCATTTTACATTGTTCAACGCACCACGGCCGCACGGCTTTGGGGCGGCGGTCTGGCTTGGTTCGTGTTTTGGGGCTATCAGCTGTTCATCGTTCTGGCGGCGACAGGCTATCTGCTTGGCGCAACCCAAAGCCAAGAATATGCGGAACCTGAATGGTATGTTGACCTATGGTTGACCATCGTTTGGGTGGCGTTCTTGGCCGTGTATGTTGGCACGCTGATCAGCCGCCGTGAGCCGCATATTTACGTGGCCAACTGGTTCTTGCTGTCCTTTATCGTGACCGTGGCCATGTTGCATGTGGTCAATAACCTTGCGATCCCAGTGTCGATCTTTGGGTCGCGCTCGGTTCAGGTGTTCTCTGGCGTGCAAAACGCAATGACGCAATGGTGGTATGGCCACAATGCTGTGGGCTTCTTCCTGACGGCGGGCTTCTTGGGGATGATGTATTACTTCATTCCAAAACAGGCCGAGCGCCCTGTCTACTCGTATAAATTGTCGATCATCCACTTCTGGGCGCTGATCTTCCTTTATATCTGGGCAGGCCCTCACCATTTGCATTACACCGCGCTGCCTGACTGGGCGTCTACCCTTGGCATGGTGTTCTCAATCATTCTTTGGATGCCGTCTTGGGGCGGTATGATCAACGGCCTGATGACCTTGTCGGGTGCTTGGGACAAGCTGCGCACAGACCCTGTGTTGCGGATGATGGTCAGCTCGGTTGCCTTCTACGGAATGTCCACATTCGAAGGCCCAATGATGTCGATCCGCGCGGTGAACTCGCTGTCGCATTACACGGACTGGACGATTGGTCACGTGCATTCTGGTGCCTTGGGGTGGAACGGGATGATCACCTTCGGGATGCTCTACTATCTCGTGCCCAAACTGTGGAACCGTCAGGCCCTGTATTCCCTGCGGGCCGTGTCGTGGCACTATTGGTTGGCGACCATTGGGATCGTTCTCTACGCATCTTCGATGTGGGTCACGGGGATCATGGAAGGTCTGATGTGGCGTGAAGTTGATGCGCAAGGCTTCCTTGTGAACTCTTTCGCAGACACGGTTTCGGCCAAATTCCCAATGTATGTGGTGCGCGGCTTGGGTGGGGTCATGTATCTCACTGGGGCGATCATCATGGCCTACAACCTCTGGATGACCGTGCGCAAAGGCGCTGCTACGCAGCAAGCCCCTGCCATGGCACCAGCAGAATAAGGAGGGCGTGAGAAATGGCTCTTGAAGGTCACAAGAAAATTGAAACCAATGCCACGCTTCTGCTGACGCTCAGCTTTCTGGTCGTCACCATCGGCGGTATCGTGGAAATCGCCCCCTTGTTCTATCTTGAGAACACAATTGAAGAAGTGGATGGGATGCGTCCCTACTCACCGCTCGAATTGACGGGTCGCGAAATCTATGTGCGTGAAGGCTGCTATGTCTGTCACAGCCAGATGATCCGTCCAATGCGCGATGAGGTGGAGCGTTATGGTCACTACAGCCTTGCGGCTGAATCCATGTATGACCATCCGTTCCAGTGGGGCTCTAAGCGCACGGGGCCAGATTTGGCCCGTGTGGGCGGCCGTTATTCGGATGCTTGGCATGTGGATCACTTAACCGATCCGCAGTCGGTTGTGCCTGAATCCGTCATGCCCGCTTATGGGTTCCTATCTGATCGTGTCATCTCGCCTGAGCATGTTGTTGATCTGATGGAAACCCACCGCTTGGTCGGTGTGCCTTACACGGATGAGCAATTGGAAATGGCCGAGCTCGATTTCATCGAACAAGCTACGACCTATGGCGATGCGGGTGTTGTCGCCCGCTATCCAGGCGCGCAGCAGCGCGACTTTGATGGAAATCCCGCTGTGACCGAAATGGATGCTTTGGTCGCATATCTGCAAATGTTGGGCACATTGGTCGATTTCTCGACCTTTACGCCTGACGAAAGCCGTTAAGGGAGGGCTGATCTGATGCTTGATGACAGCTACACCCTGATGCGGGTTTTTGCAGGCTCTTGGGGCGCTGTGTTTATGTTTGTCTCTTTCGTGGCGGTGGTATTTTTCACCTTCCGCCCAGGAAGCCGCAAACTGCACGAAGACACGGCAAATATCCCCTTTCGCCATGATGACAAGCCCGCCGCACGCAGCCCTGCGACCAAGGAGGCACGGCAATGACCGACCATAAAAACGCATATCACGTTGACCCAACCTTGCAAGCGGGTGACCCTGAAACAACGGGCCATTCTTGGGATGGGATCAAGGAGTTCAACAACCCCCTGCCACGTTGGTGGTTGTGGACATTCTACGCCTGTATCGTTTGGGGCTTGGCCTATACTGTAGCCTATCCCGCATGGCCGCTGTTGAAAGAGGCAACGCCAGGTTTGCTTGGGTTCTCGACCCGCGCTAATGTGGTCGATGACATTGCGGAATTTGACGCGATGAATGCAGGTCTGCGTCAAGAGCTTGAGACAGTCGATCTTGCGGCCATCACCCCGCAGGCCACACCTGATCTTTATAATTACGCGATCCAAGGTGGCGCGGCGACCTTCCGCACATGGTGCGCGCAATGTCACGGATCGGGCGCAGCTGGCGTTCAGGCCGCAGGATACCCGAACCTGTTGGATGATGATTGGCTATGGGGTGGGAGTATTGACGATATCCACTACACTGTTACCCACGGCATCCGCAACGAGACAGACCCAGATGCGCGCTATTCAGCGATGACTGCTTTTGAAGGCATGCTCAGCGATGAAGAAATCGGTCAGGTCGTCAATCATGTTCTGGCAATCTCGAACCAAGAGCATGATGCGGGGCTTGCTGCCGCAGGACAGGAGGTGTTCCTCAATAACTGCGCTGCCTGCCACGGGGATCAAGGCCTAGGGGATCGTTTCATGGGCGCCCCCAATCTGACTGATGCAATCTGGCTCTATGGTGGCTCAGCCGAGAAGATCGAGGAGACTGTGCGCTATGCCCGATTTGGTGTGATGCCAAACTGGAATGAGCGCCTGTCCGAAGCCGAGATCCGTTCGGTTGCGCTTTATGTCCATTCGCTTGGGGGCGGTGAATAACCGCCGCCCTCGGGCACAAAGATCCACGTTTCCCTTGCGAAATGTGGTGCGGCGTCGGCCTCGGTCCTGTTCGCGCGTTTCCTACGAGGCCGACGTCTTCCTCCTCAAACCTCTCTCTGCACAATGTGGAGAGAGGTTTCTTAATGAAAACAAGAAAGCGCGAAACGCGCCCAAGTCAAGGATCGCAGCCCGATTTATCTGGCAGATGACAGCCACCGACCCTTGGGCCCATTGTTTGATTCAAGTCAAAGAAGCACCACCGTTTTGGCCCTAGTTTGGCCGCGCGAACAATGACCAGACCTATTATCGAATCATCCAAGGATGCGTCAGCTATGACCACCTCTTCAGAGCCGCCAAAGCTATATGCTGCGCGTGAGCCTGTCTTTCCCCGCCGTGTGAAAGGCAATTTCCGCAATTTGAAATGGGTGATTATGGCTATCACCTTGGCGATTTATTATGTCACGCCATGGATACGGTTTGATCGTGGCCCCTCCCTGCCCGATCAGGCGGTTTTGGTCGACTTGGCCAACCGCCGTTTTTTCTTCTTCTGGATCGAGATCTGGCCCCATGAATTTTATTTCGTGGCGGGCCTGTTGATTATGGCGGGATTGGGGTTGTTCCTCTTTACCTCCGCCCTTGGTCGGGTTTGGTGCGGCTATTCCTGCCCGCAAACGGTCTGGACGGATTTGTTCTTCACTGTCGAGCGGTGGATCGAGGGTGATCGCAACGCACGCGTGCGTTTGTGGAATGCCAAATGGGATGCGCGCAAAATCAGACTAAGGGTGTTTAAATGGGCGGTTTGGTTGGCGATTGCGGTCGCAACGGGGGGGGCTTGGGTGTTCTATTTTACCGATGCACCGACCTTGCTTGGCGATTTGCTGACAGGGCAGGCCCATATCGTTGCCTATACAACCATCGCCGTTTTGACCGCGACAACCTTTGTGTTTGGCGGTTTCATGCGTGAGCAGGTTTGCATCTACATGTGCCCGTGGCCCCGTATTCAGGCTGCGATGATGGACGAGCATACAATCACGGTCGCTTATCGCGATTGGCGCGGCGAGCCGCGTGGTAAGCATCGCAAGGCAGAAGGCGCAGATCAGTTGGGCGATTGCATCGACTGTAATGCCTGCGTGAATGTCTGCCCTGTAGGGATCGATATTCGCGATGGTCAGCAGTTGGAATGCATCACCTGCGCGCTGTGCATTGATGCCTGCGATGATATGATGGCCAAGGTCGGCAAAGAGCGCGGTTTGATTGACTACATGGCCTTGACCGATGAAGAGAACGAGCGCGCTGGAAATAAAAAAGTTTCTGTGTGGAAACACATCTTTCGTCCGCGCACGATTATTTACACGATCCTGTGGTCGGGCATCGGTATCGGTTTGACTGTGGCCCTGTTTATGCGGGGCGAGATCGACATGACGGTCGCGCCCGTGCGCAACCCGCTTTATGTCACGCTGTCTGACGGAACGATCCGCAACACCTATGATATCCGACTGCGCAACATGACCCATGAGGATGCCGTGTTCGCTGTGAGCGTAGTCTCAGAGGCGGGCTTGGAGATCAGCCTTGAAGGTGAAGATAACACCACCGTCACTGTGCCTGCCGATGAAACCCATTTGCAGCGCGTCTATGTTTACGCAGCCCCCAACAGCCAAGCTGCGCAAACCGAGCGCACGGATATTCGGTTTTGGATTGAAAACCTCGCCACCAATGAGCGCAGTTCGCAAGACAGCAGCTTTGCAGGGAGAGATATGGAATGAGCATACCGACAAGCAATAACCCCAGTAAAGGCCGCCTTACAGGTCGCAAGGTGTTGATGATTTTTGTGGGATTTTTCGGGGTCATGTTCGCCGTGAATATCTTTATGGCGTTTCAAGCCCTGTCCACTTTTCCTGGGCTGGAGGTTAGCTCCTCCTACGCCGACAGTCAGGATTTCAACATACGCCGCGATGCCCAAGAGGCTTTGCACTGGCAAGCGGCGGTTGAAACGCGGGGGAGTGGGGCAGGGGCGACTGTGATCTTGCATTTGACCGATGCGTCAGGCGCGCCTGTAATGCCCGCGCAGATGGAGGCGCTCTTGACCCGCCCCACGAACCAAACCCAAGATCAGCTTTTGGCCCTGCAGCTCATTGATGGCGCATGGCAGGCACCCGCAGATTTGGATCAAGGGCGGTGGCGTTTGCGCCTGACAGGGCGCGCGGATGACGGCACGGATTACCGCCATAACCTGACCTTTTGGGTGAACTAAACAAATCATGGCAAGCACTGATTTCCATTACGAAGAACGGCCAAGACCTGCCGCCTGTCCCGCCTGCAGCGTGGCCCCTTTGGCCGAGCATTTGGCAGAATTGCCAAAAGATGCGGAAATCATGTTGTCCTTGCCCACAATCCATTGCGCGGCCTGTATTTCGGCAGTTGAGCGGGCGTTGAGCAAGATGCACGGCGTGACGGATGCACGGGTGAACCTCACCCTGCGCCGCGCGGCTGTGAAAACCGATGGCACAGTGTCGGTCGATGATTTGATCGCGCGTCTGGCGGCTGTTGGTTACGAGGCGCACGAGCTTGATGCAGGTCGCCTGAGCAGCACGGCCGCACAAAGGCAGGGTCGCGATTTGCTGATGCGGCTGGGTGTGGCCTTCTTCGCTATGATGAATGTCATGCTGCTTTCGGTTGCGGTTTGGTCGGGGGCTGAGGGCGTGACCCGTGACATGATGCATTGGATATCAGCCGCTATTGCCATTCCTGCGGTGATTTTTGCGGGTCGTCCGTTTTATGTTTCGGCATGGTCTGCGTTGCGGGTGGGCCGGCTTAATATGGATGTGCCAATCACCCTCGCCATTCTCTTGGCGCTTGTAACCTCGCTTTATGAGACAATGCATTCTGGGGCGCATGCGTATTTTGATGCGGCGGTGTCTTTGTGTTTTTTCCTCTTAGGCGGGCGGTATTTGGATTTCAAAACCCGCGCATCTGCGCGATCTGCGGCACAAGAGCTGTCCGCCCTTGAAGTGCCGCGCGCCTTGCGCGTGACGGCAACAGGCGAAGAGGTTGTCGCCGCTGCTGATCTGGCCATCGGTGATGTGATCCGCGTGCGTCCAGGGGGGCGGATCCCTGCGGATGGCGTGGTGACCCGCGGCACATCCGAACTTGATCGCGCGCTCATGACGGGGGAAAGCCTGCCTGCGGCCATTGGTGTTGGTGGGCAGGTCAGCGCGGGCGAGATCAATCTGACGGGCCCGCTAGACCTGCGGGTGACAGCGGCAGGTCGGGACAGTTCGCTTGCGCGTATCGCTGATCTGGTTGCAATGGCAGAAGCGGGGCGCAGCAATTACACCTCGCTTGCCGATCAGGCCGCCAAACTTTATGCGCCATTTGTGCATATCTTGTCCGCTTTAGCGGCTGTTGGGTGGTGGCTCTATACGCAAGACATTCGCGTCTCACTCAATATTGCCGCTGCGGTTTTGATCATCACCTGCCCGTGCGCGCTTGGTCTGGCGGTGCCTGCTGTGACAACCGCGGCCTCGGGTCGTTTGTTTCGGAAGGGCTTGCTGATCAAACATGCAACCGCGCTTGAGCGTCTGGCCGAAGTGGATTGCGTGGTCTTTGACAAAACAGGCACGCTTACCATGGGCGCGCCCGAGGCCATGGGGCTTGATGACTTAAGCGCCGCGCAAAAAGCCATCCTTGCAGCAATGGTCGCAGGGTCAGATCACCCGCTGTCACGCGCATTGGCGGAGGCATTGGCCGATTTGAAGGTGACTCCCGCCCCGCTTGACGATTTGCGCGAAAAGTCAGGGTTGGGGGTCGAAGGGCGCTATCAGGGTCAAATGATCCGATTGGGCCGTGCCGAATGGGTCGGCGCAGAGGCATTGGACGAAACGGCGACCTATTTGGCGATTGGCGATACGCCGCCCGTTGCCCTGCGGTTTCGCGATCACATTCGCGATGGGGCAGAGGCCACAATCGCCGCGCTTAAGGCCAAGGGCGTTCGGATTTTGATGCTGTCTGGCGATCAAGAAGGGGCGGTTGCAAGCTTCGCTGCGCGACTTGGCATTGAAGACTACCGCGCCAACGCCAAACCCGAAGAAAAAGCGGCAATGCTGAAAGACCTCGCGGATCAGGGCCATAAGGTGTTGATGGTGGGGGATGGATTAAATGACACAGTTGCTTTGGCCTCGGCCCATGTGTCGATCTCGCCTGCAACCGCCTTGGACGCGGCCCGTGCGGCCTCGGATATGGTGCTGCTTGGGCGCGATTTGGCGCCGTTGCCCGATGCAATGGAGACCGCGAAACGCGCGCGGGCGCGGATCAAAGAAAATTTCACATTGGCTACGGCCTATAACGTGATTGCCGTTCCGATTGCAGTGGCGGGTTTTGCGACCCCCTTGGTGGCGGCCTTGGCCATGTCGGCCTCCTCCATCACAGTGTCCTTGAACGCGTTGCGGCTTCGGGGGTAGGGTGGTTTATGGATATTCTCGCACTCCTCATCCCCGCGTCCCTGTTTCTTGGGGCTGTTGGCTTGGCTGCTTTCTTTTGGTCGCTGAAAGGCGGGCAATATGATGACCCAGAAGGGGACGCTGCGCGCATTTTGCGCAGTGATTTTGACAACAAGCCCAAAAGTTAAGTTTTACGGCCCGACCACCATGCAGGCTGTGTCGCGCGCCACAAGCCGTGCGCAGGCGCGAGTGGCCTCATCTTCTGTCATGCCCGCGAATTGCGCCTCAAAGCCACCTTGGCGTTGGGTCACATGGCGCAGGGCCTGTTGCAGCGAAGATTCCGACAAAGCCGTTTGCAGCAGCAAACGCTCAGCGGTGTTCTGGGTGGGGTAACGCCCCAAGGATATCGCATAAAGCCGCTCGCCCGTAGACGTAGCACGGGTCACGATTTCAGGCGCAGAAGGTAAGGCGTTTTCAGAAAGTGCTGCCGCCAATTCGATTGGGCGTTGGCTTGGCAAAGGCGCCTCTTCTGGCGCAAGCGCGTCCTCATCTAAACTTGCAAGGGCGGGGCTTGGTGCGTCATCCACGATTACGGGTTGGGTGTCTGCCTCGCTGATGACAGAGGTCACCCCTTCGGCACTGGGGGCTGCGGCTGTGAGCGCCTCCTCAACTGCAACATCAATCGCGGCGAGTAAGGTTTCACTTGGCGGTGTAATCGGAAGCGGGCGCGGTTGCGGCACTAGGCTGCGCGCAACAACCCCTGAGGGGCGGATCGTGCGTGCAACTGGCCCGCGCTCGTAATCGCTGGCAGGCCCACTCCCGCCGCCGCCTGAGCCGCCTGAATAGACGGGGAAGCCTGCCAATCTCAATTCGGCATGGGCAGGCGCGCGGGCAAAGCCCATATCCAATAACTCCGAGACGCGTTGGTTGCGCCATGCCGTAGATTGGCCGCCAAAGACAGTGGCAATGATGCGCACATCGCCGCGCTGGGCGGAGGCCACGAGGTTAAACCCTGCGGCGCGTGTGTAGCCTGTCTTGATCCCATCGGCGCCACGATAGGCCGACAAAAAAGCGCGGTTCGTGTTGCGCACAGTCGCGACACCTGCATCAGTCGAAAGGCGCGAGAACAGGTTATAATATTCTGGATAGTCATAAACCATGCGCCGCCCAAGCATTGTCATGTCATTAGCGGTCGACAAATGGCCCTCGGCAGTCAGGCCATGGGCATTGCGAAATGTTGTGCGCGTCATCCCTAGGGCTTCTGCGGTACGGGTCATGCGCCGTGCAAAAGCCGCCTCTGACCCCTCAATCGCTTCGCCAATGGCCGTTGCCGCGTCATTGGCCGAGCGCACAGCCGCCGCGCGCACCAAATAGCGTAGGCGAATTTGCTGGCCTGCGCGCAAACCGAGTTTCGAGGGGGGTTCTGCGGCCGCGTTTTGCGACACCGTAACCAAGGTGTCCATGGTAATTTCGCCAAGCCGCACCGCCTCAAAAGCGATGTAAAGCGTCATCATCTTGGTCAGAGAGGCGGGGTGCAGCCGTGTATCCGCATTGCGCGAATGCAAAACCTCGCCCGTTCGTGCGTCAATCACCATAGCCGCATAAGGCGCGGCCTTTACGGGTGTCGCAGCGAAAAAGACAACAATTAAAAGCCCCAAGAGGGCGGAAAAAAACCGATTATATGCCACGAGACCTGCTCACTCTGCCTCAATTAACCGTCTTGCGCGGTTGTTATCCTCCGACAATACGGCAGAAGTTTGAAAAAATCCATGATAAACTATTGGAAGGTTTCAGCTTTCTTGATCACAAGAAATTTGTGGCGTGGTGCGGGCCCCATGCTTGCATTTGCAAGCGTATTTTTCATATTTCATTCGGATTTTTGCTTTCAGCGCGTGACCTTATGTCAAAGGTGGTGTTAGGTATGCGCAATACAACTGTAGGACGATTTGCATGACCGATCCCTTTGATGAGCGCAAAGCCCGCGCTGCCGCGTGGTTTAGGCAATTGCGCGATGATATCGTGGCTGCGTTTGAAGATTTGGAAGACCGCCACCAGAGCGCCGATGCCGCGGGACGATTTGATGTGTCGCAGACCAAACGTCATTCTGAGGATGGCAGCGATGCAGGGGGCGGCCTCATGAGCGTGATGCGCGGGGGCAGGGTCTTTGAGAAGGTCGGTGTCAATGTGTCCACTGTGCATGGCACATTGGGCGCGCGCGCCGTGGCGGCAATGTCTGCGCGCAAAGATATGGAAGGCCTGCGGGATGACCCGCGTTTTTGGGCTTCGGGTATCAGTTTGGTTGCGCATATGAACAACCCGCATGTCCCTGCGGTGCACATGAATACACGCATGTTCTGGACGCCGCACGGGTGGTGGTTCGGGGGCGGTTCCGACCTCAACCCTTGCATTGAATATGAGGAAGACACCGCGGATTTTCACGCGGTTCTCAAGGCGCATTGCGATAAGCATGGTGACGACATCTATCCCCGTCTCAAAGCATGGGCAGATGAGTATTTCTATGTGCCGCATCGTGGTCGCGCGCGTGGGGTTGGCGGGATTTTCTACGATGATCTGAACACGGGCGATTGGGAGGCGGATTTCGCCTTTACCCAAGATGTCGGTCGTGCCTTTCTGCCTGCCTTTTTAGGCGTGGTCGAAAAGCGGCGCGAGATGGCATTTGACGAGGCGGATCGTGACGTTCAGTTGATCCATCGCGGTCTCTATGCCGAATATAATCTCGTTTATGATCGCGGCACAAAATTTGGCCTTGAGACAGGCCATGATGCAAATGCTGTTTTGATGAGCCTGCCGCCTTTGGCCAAGTGGGTTTAAGTCCCGCTCAAGAGGCGCTGATAGACTGAGATGATCGCATCTGCTTCGCGTTCTAGCGAAAAGTGATCAACCATATGGGCGCGGGCAGCCGCGCCCATTTTGCTGCGCAACGGTGCATCCTGCAAAAGGTGGTCGATCTGCGTCTCTAGCGCTGCTTGATCTTCAATCCCGACCAAATATCCGGTTTCCCCATCGCGGATCAGTTCTTCGAATGCGCCTGCGCGGGTGGCGACAACGGGAACACCACAGGCCATTGCCTCGAGCGGGGTTAAACCAAACCCTTCGTAACGCTGCGGGGCCACAAACAGATCCACCGCCTGATAATAGGGAATAATCTCGTGGGTTGGAACTTCGGTTGGGAAATGAACCCGCCCCTGAAGGCCTGCTGCGGCGATCTTTGCCTTTAGCGATTTCAGATAGTCTTTATGCCGGTCGGTTGCGCGGCCCAAGATAACCGCCTCTGCCCCCTCATGTTGGGGCAGAAGGTTGATCATTGCATCCACAAACCGATCTGTCCCTTTTGAGGGGCGAATACGGCCATAACATCCAATCAATGGCCCTTTGCCAAAGCCAAGCTTGGCTTTCAGCGCGCCGTGATCGGGCGCAGGGCTGAACGCGTGAACATCAATTCCGTGCAAAATCACAGTTGCGGGTCGATCTAAGAAAGCCGCCGTTTTCTGAGACGTAGCGATCACATGATCCATGTGGCCAATCAGCCATTTCGTGTAGCGCGTGTGGTTTCGTTGTGATGCGGAGGTGAACAGCAGTTTTAACCGCTTTCCAAAAACATGCTTCAGCACGATCCCCGCCAACATTTCATTATTGCGCCTTGCGTGCCAGACGCGCGGACCATGTGGTCCGTTTTTCGACATTGTGAGCAGATCATTGAGCGGGATTTGTGGCAAGCCTGCGGGCAAGCCGCGCCCCACGGCGGCTATCGCCACCTTTTCAGCCTGATGCGGCACGAGGCGCACAATGGTCGCCGTCACCCCAGACAAGCGTTGCTTGAAATTGGGGGCGAGGATGTCGATTTGATCAATCCGAGGGTGCGCCATGCCCCGAGCGTTACCGCGCAAACGCGGCATGGGCAAGCGCCGCGCGACTTACGCGCGGCGAATTTCCTCAAGCAGAACGTGCACATTTTCAGGATCAGCTTCAGGTGTAATGCCATGGCCGAGGTTGAAAATATGAGGCCCGTTTTTCAGCGCGTCCACAATGCGCCGCGCCTCTTGGCGCAAGGCATCACCGCCCGTGATCATCAGCTTGGGGTCAAGATTGCCCTGCACGCAGCCATCCTTTTGTAAATGCTGGGCCGCCCATGTCGCATCAACACTCGTGTCGAGGGCCAAACAATCCGCACCAACAGCCTTTGCGAAGCCGATATATTTGTCGCCCGCCTCACGCGGGAACGCGATGACGGGCAAGCCTGGAAAACGCTGCTTCATCTCTTGGGTGATCTTTTTCGCGGGCGCTAGCGCATATCGGTCAAAAGCCTCGCCTTTCAGCGAGCCTGCCCAACTGTCAAAGATTTTCACGACCTCTGCACCAGCCTCGACCTGCTTCGAGAGATATTCGATGGTCGCATCGGTCAGCAGGTTGATGAGCGCGTCAAAAGTTGCGGGATCTTCTTGGCGCAGTTTATGTGCGGGCGCTTGGTCGGGTGTGCCGCGCCCTGCGATCATGTATGTGGCCACTGTCCATGGCGCGCCTGCAAAGCCAATGAGTGTGGTCTCTTTGGGCAATTCTTGCGACAAGATTTTGACGGTTTCGTAAACGGGCGCGAGATGGTCGTGGATGTCGTCCTTGCCCTTCAAAGGCTTTAAGCCGTCTGGCCCAGTGATTGTAGAGAGGCGTGGGCCTTCACCCGTGACAAACCACAAATCCGCGCCAAGCGCATCGGGGATCAAGAGAATATCTGCGAAAAGAATTGCAGCATCGAACCCGTAGCGGCGGATTGGTTGCAAGGTGACTTCTGCCGCCAAATCGGGTGTGTAGCACAGCGAAAGAAAATCCCCAGCCTGCGCGCGTGTCGCGCGATATTCGGGCAAGTAGCGCCCCGCTTGGCGCATCAGCCAGACGGGTGGGGTGGGGAGGGTTTCGCCGCTCAACGCGCGCAGAAGTGTTTTTGTCATGGTCGATCCGATTTTCTTGTGCCAAATTTCTTTGGATGTAGGCTCAATCCTGTCCTAACCTGCCCAAGCCATGCTGTCTATGGTTGTCATGTCAAGTTGACAGAGTTAGAAAGAACCCATGAAAAACGAACGACCAACTCCCGCCTCTCCGCTGCGCATTGGCACGCGTGGTTCTCCCCTTGCTTTGGCGCAAGCCTATGAGACGCGCGCGCGGCTTGCAGCGGCCTTTGATCTGCCGCATGAGGCCTTTGAAATTGTGGTCATAAAAACCACAGGTGACAAGGTTTTAGACCGTCCCCTCAAGGAAATTGGCGGCAAGGGTCTGTTCACTCGCGAGATAGAAGAAGACCTGCTATCTGGGGCGATTGATATTGCGGTGCATTCCATGAAGGATATGCCCGTGTTGCAGCCTGAAGGTTTGCTGCTTGATTGCTACCTCCCGCGCGAGGATGTGCGCGATGCATTTGTGTCACTTGAATTTGACAGTCTCGATGCCTTACCCGCTGGCATGAAGGTTGGCTCATCTTCGCTGCGTAGGCGTGCGCAATTGACTGCGCGCCGTCCTGATCTCGAGGTGGTCGAGTTTCGTGGCAATGTGCAGACGCGAATGAAAAAACTGGAGGACGGGGTCGCAGGAGCCACGTTTTTGGCGCAGGCAGGTCTTAATCGATTGGGCATGGCCGATGTCGCGCGTTCTGCTATTTCACCCGAAGATATGCTGCCCGCTGTTGCACAAGGCGCTATCGGGATTGAGCGGCGCGCGAATGATCCCCGCACGGCCGAGATGTTGGCCGCTATTCATGATCGCGACACGGGCATCAGGCTTGCCGCTGAGCGCGCGTTTTTGGCGGGGCTTGATGGCTCATGCGAAACCCCGATTGCAGGTCTGGCCGAGATTGATGGCCCTATGTTGCGTCTGCGCGGCGAGATATTGCGCCCTGATGGCAGCGAGGTCTTGAGCGAGGATCGCAGCGCCCCCATTGCTGAGGCCGCGAAGCTTGGCGCTGATATGGCGCGAGATTTACGCGCGCGCGCAGGTGAAGGATTTTTTGATTGGATCACCGCCAAGGCTTGAGGCGCGCGTGACAAGAGATGAAAAAAGCCCCGCTTCGCAGATGCCAAGCGGGGCTTTGTTAACGGGGCATCGCGTGCCCTAGTCCCAAGAGACGCCTGTCAGATCATTGGCCTGTGTCGGCGAATTTTCCCAAAGACCACGGATGCGCGCATCCGCAACCCCTGTTTTGGCCAACTGAAACAAGTAGCCGTTCACATAATCATCCGCGATCATGCGCTGCATTTGTCCGAGCAAGTCACTACGCGCAGCAGGATCGCTTTCCAAGGTCAGCGCCTCGTTCAGCGCAACAAACTCGGGACGGGCATATTGGAAATAGTAATCCTCCCGCGCATAGATGCCGATATCCATAGGTTCGGTATGGCTGACGATGGTGAGATCAAAATCGCGACCACGGAACACCTGCTCAAGCCACTGCGCCCACTCTAGATTGGTGATTTCTGTCTCAATACCAATCTCACGCAATTGGGCCGCAATGATCTCTCCACCACGGCGCGCATAGGCTGGCGGGGGCAGCATCAGACGCAATGTTACCCCGTCTAGCCCTGCCTCTTGCAGCAAAGCACGCGCGCGTTCTGGGTCGTAATTCGATTGCGCGGTCAGATCGACATAGTCGGGATTATGCGGCGCGAAATGTGTGCCAATGGGTGTGCCATAGCCAAACATAGCGCCGTCAATAATGTCTTGCCGATTGATCGCGTGCGAAATCGCCTCTCTCAGGCGGATATCATCAAGCGGGCTTTGCTTGTTGTTCATCGCCAAAATTGTCTCGCCTTCGGTCGAGCCGACAATCACGTTAAAGCGTGGGTCTGCCTCGAATTGGGCCAAAGTTTCAGGCGCTGGGAAATTTGGGAAAGCATCGACATCACCTGCCATCAATGCGGCATAGGCGGCATTTGGATCCGTGATGAAGCGGAAGGTTGCGCTGTCAAGCGCGATGGGCGTGCCCCAATACGCGGCATTGCGGGCCAGTTCCACGCGATCCCCTTGCACCCAATCGACAAAGCGGAAGGGGCCTGTGCCAATGGGGTTGGTCGCGTTTGTTTCTGCGCTTTCGGGGGCCACGATCACCGCATCCCCCCAAGCCATCTTGAACAAAAAGGCCCCATCAGGGGCGTTTAGCGTAACCACAACGGTGTCAGGGCTTTCTGCGACAACAGAGGCGATACCTGCAAAGAGGGCGGCCTGTGCGTTGGTGGTGCCCTCAGCGCGGGCCCGATCTAGGCTAAAGACCACATCATCCGCATTCATGTCGCTGCCATCGTGAAACTGCACATTTGGCGCGAGGGTGAAGCGATAGGTTAAACCATCGTCTGA
Organism: Roseovarius sp. 10; assembly: GCF_033100315.1. Taxonomy (NCBI): domain Bacteria; kingdom Pseudomonadati; phylum Pseudomonadota; class Alphaproteobacteria; order Rhodobacterales; family Roseobacteraceae; genus Roseovarius; species Roseovarius sp. 10. Next base: position 504,667 of record NZ_JAWLVH010000002.1, on the reverse strand, counting down.
AATCTCCCATGATCGCGCAAGCGCAGGTTGCACAGAGCCGTCAGGGCCGAACCGTGTCAGGCCTTCAAAAACATTGGCATAGACCACCTCATCAATGGCCGCTGCTGCACCTGCTGTAGGGTCGAGATTTGGCGGCTCAAGCACCATCCCGATTTTGATGCTATTGCCTTGCGCAAAGGCGCATGTGGTGGAAATGATCAACGCCGTTGCGGCGGATGTTAGAAACCGAACCATGTGGCCCTCCCGCGAAAGTTCAGAGGGCCATCGTAGTGCCGCAAGGCTTGGTCTGGCAAGCGTTCTGGTTGTAATGCGGCCTGCTTGCTGTGCCTTTTGAGGGAATTGGGATCGGCGGAAGGCTGCGCATACTGTCGCAGAACTGTCATTTCCGACTCGCCCGAATCGTGACGAGAGGTTAACGCTCTGAGTCGGATCGGCACTTGCTGGTTCTGATAAGCCCCTCGGCCATAGCGCGATATACGCTTTGCGGCGATGCGCTGAGGCGAGGGTCGAACTCGGGAGATACGCATATGGTATGCGATACAGCACAGACTATCCTCGCCCTGTCTGCCGAAGAGGTCAGTAATTTCGTAAAAGAGCAAGCCAGCAGCCGCAAACTTTCGGGGCTGATGAAGGCTTTGAACGATGCGGCCCTCAAGGGTGACAAGATCGCGCAACGCGCGATTGAGCATATGGGTTTTGTTCTTCAGCCCTAAGCTGTTGGTAGCAATTCTGCCAAGGTCAGCGCCATAACAAGCGCGCTGTCTGCCATGTCATCAACCACAACCCATTCATCGGGTTGGTGGGCAAGCTCCAAAATACCTGGCCCGTAGGCGATGCAGTTTTTCAACCGACCAATGCGGTCGATATGTTTTTGGTCATAGGTGCCTGGGCTGACCACATATTCCGCTTTTTGGGCCAGCACGCGTTCGATGGCCTGGCCCACCGATTGCACAAGCGGGCTGCTTTCATCCGTCATGCTCGGTTGCACCTCGAACAGATCGGAAATCTCATAGTCAAATCGGGGGCGGCTGGCTTTGATTTGCTCTAGCATATCGGTCAATTCCGCTTTGACCGCTGCGATGTCCTCTTCAATCAAAAAGCGGCGATCAATCACGATGCGGCAGCGATCTGCAACACATGGTGCGGGCAGGCCAGTGTAATCATCGGCCTGTTCAGGCTCGCCTCCATGGATTGAATTGATATTCAGCGTGGATTGGCGCGCCTGCGGCGGCACGACTGGCATGGCAGTGGTTTTCCCTGCGAGGAGTGGCAAAAGATGCGTTTCTATTTCAGCGAGAACCGCGCCCATGTGAGAGATGGCGCTGTCGCCCAAGAATGGCATTGAGCCATGCGCAATGCGCCCCTTCGTTTCGACCTGTGCCCACCATACGCCACGATGGCCAAGGCAGATGCGGTCTTTTTGCAAAGGTTCGGGGATAATAACATGCTGAACGCGGGCAGGGTCAAATCTGCCCTGCTCGGCCAGATAGGCAACACCGCCAAAGCCACCTGACTCCTCATCTGCGGTGGCAGAGATTTCAATCGCACCTGCGAATTTTGGGTAGGTGGCAATAAAGGCCTCAGCTGCGATGATTGAGGCTGCAAGTCCACCTTTCATATCGCACGCCCCGCGTCCGTAAATGCGGCCATCTTCGAGAACCCCACCAAAAGGCGGCTTCGTCCATCCATGCCCAACCTCCACGACATCGTGATGGCTGTTGAAATGAACGGTGTCCCCCGCTGCGCCGCCCTCATAGCGCGCCACCATGTTCCATCGTGGATATGTATCGCTATCGGCAAGCGCCCCTGTGGCGCGGATTAAGTCAACCGTGAACCCCGCTGCCTCCAAGCGCTGTTTGAGATAGTCGCAAATTTCGCGGTAGTTTTGACCGGGCGGGTTGAGGGTGGGGATGCGGATCAAATCTTGGGTCAGTGCAATCAAATCGTCCCGCCGTGCGGCAATCGCAGTTTCAAGTTGATCTTTGCTGTCCATTTTTGTCCCACCTTCTGTCTTTTTCAGCTTGCTGTGGGAATTTGCGCATTGCAAGCCCGTGCAAATTTTTGCGCCGTGCCTATATCAGGGATGAGTCACGGATCTGGGAGAACAGGGTGTGATTATTCGCATAGCCTTGCTGATGGCGGTGCTTTTGACAGTGGTCTTTGTATCGCTCTATTTTTATTTGCGCGCAGGCCAGCGTGAGGCCTTAATCGAGGAATGGCAAAAGCGCGATCCGTCTGATGCCGCGAATGAGCATCGTGAGGATTGGATCAATCGCCGTCTGGCAGGATCTATGCGTAAAATCGCGCTGCGTTTGGCGGTTGTGGTTTATGCTTTGCCACTGGCGGCGCTGTTCCTTTATGTTGGGTTCACCGATCCGTTCGCGCCTTAGAGGGCGCAATGGGAAAATAAACGACAAAGGGGCAGGCGGCGCATGCGTTGGCCACGGATCATAGCATTACTGATATTGGGCGCGCTCCTTGTCGCGTTCTTCCACTATACGCTGCCGCAACGGGATATTTTGCGGATCACGCAGACAGAAATCATTAGGCAAGATTTTTCAGGCCTCAACCGCATCTTCTATGCGCGCGGCGATACAGGCAGCGCACAACTCGCATCGCGCGATTTGCGTTTGATCAATACGGTCGATGCGCAGGGCGAGGTTCACGTGTTCCGCAATGAGGATACAGGTTTTGGGTGGCCTCCTTATTTCAAGTTGGACAGCTCAGACCTGCAGGCCGAAGCGGCAAACCTGATTTCGACTGCGGCTGACCCGATTTGGGTAGCGGTTACCCATTACGGATGGCGTTCGCGCCTTTTGACGACCTATCCCAATGCTGTGGCCTTGCGTCAGGTGGCAGGGCCAGATGTGACGCTGATCCCATGGATGCCGATTACGATTCTCGTCCTTCTTTTGGGTGTCTTGTTGGCCCTATGGCGCTTGTGGGAGCGGTTTGAAGCCCGCATTCTTGATCCGCTTTATGACAGGGCGGCTGTGTTTTGGTCGAAAAGCCGTGATCGTTTGCGCGGCAAGTAAAGGGTGCGATGATGGATGCATGGGATGAGGTGCGCACGGCCTATCATGTGGCACGACTGGGCACGGTGTCTGGGGCCGCAGATTATCTATCGGTGCATCATGCTACAGTGATCCGGCATATAGACGCGCTTGAAGGGCGTCTTGGGGTGCGGTTGTTTCATCGTCATGCGCGCGGCTACACCCCCACCGAGGCCGGGCAGGATTTGCTCGCGACTGCCGCTGAAACTGAAGCGCGGTTTTCACAATTGGCCTCGCGGATTGCAGGGCAGGGCGATACGCTGTCGGGGGAATTGGTGCTGACCGCGCTTGGCTTCGTGGCGCAGTTGTTGATGCCCGCATTGGCCGAATTACAAAACGATCATCCAGATTTGCGCATTCGTTTGGTGACGGATGAGCGCGTCTTTCGGATGGAATTGGGCGAGGCGCATATTGCCATTCGTGCAGGGTCTGCCCCATCGGAGCCCGATAATGTCGTGCAGCCCTTTTTCACGCTCAGGGCGCGTCTTTGCGCAACCAAGTCCTATCTCGAACAGCACGGGCCATTCAGCCTAGAAGCAGCAGGGCAGCATCGCTTTGTGGCAACCACTCAAGCCGATAGCCGCGCGCCGTTTTTAAGATGGCTCAAGGATCATGTGCCTGAAGATGCAATCGTGTTTCGGGCCTCAGATTTCGCGAGTGCGATTGAGGCCGTTCATGCGGGGATCGGCATAGGCTTTGCACCTGCCTTTGCCCTTGAGCAAAATGCAGACTTGGTTGAGGTGATGCCCTCACTGGACGAATGGAATTCTTCTGTCTGGTTGGTCACCCATGTCGATTTGCATCGCAGCCCAAAGGTGCAGCGCGTCTTGGCCTATCTTAAAGATTACGCCAAAAATATCGTGGGGACGGTTTAACCGCCCTGCGTATCAGCCCCATCCAATTCGCGGGCGAGAAAGGCTTCGAACTCGTCTAGGTGGATGGGTTCGAATTGACCAAACCCCTGCATCCAAACACTTGCGGCGCGCAGCGCGTCAGGCTCGAGTTTGCACCACTTGACCCGTCCCCGCTTTTCTTGGGCAATCAGTCCCGCATGGGCAAGGATGGCGAGGTGCTTTGAGATCGCAGCCAGAGACATTTCAAACGGTTCCGCCACATCGGTCACGGCCATGTCATCTTCGAGCAGCATCGACAAGATCGCGCGGCGGGTTGGGTCTGCCAAGGCAGCAAAGGTCAGATCTAGGGAACTGGCACTCATATTGGCATCCTATCCTGCCTTCTGAGGCAATCGTCAACCATTTGGTTGAATATAGGAAATTGTCGAAATTTGCCGCAGACCTTCTAACGGGTGGATTTGACCAACTTGTCGCAGGTAATTTTATTACTTTATATTCAATAGCTTATGCGTTTCTCTGCGGGTGCAAAGTTTCGTTGACTCTGGCGCGGCCTGTTCTTAGGTTCCGCGCGACACCCGAGGGGCGTTTTCTGAAGGTGCTTTGCACATGACCGAGCCATCGCCAAATCCCGACCGCCTTAAGGCGTTGGAAGAAAAATTGGCAAACATTCGGTCGCGCGAGGCCGACAAGAAACCACCGATGGGGGAGCATTATTCCCAAGCGCAGCACGCGTGGCGGATGGTGATTGAACTGGTCAGCGGGTTGTTGATCGGTGTTGGCATAGGCTGGGGCTTGGATAGCCTCTTGGGCACGCGCCCTTGGCTGATGGTCGTTTTTACATTGCTGGGCTTTGTGGCTGGGGTCAAAACGATGATCCGATCTGCGCAAGAGCTTCAGAACCAAGCCCAAGCCCGCGAAAACGCGGATGAGGGCGGCACAAAATAAGGGGATACACCGTGGCTTCGGATGTAACGAATTCTGATCAGAACAAGCCCTCTAATTCGGGCAAGCCGATTGCATTTGTTCTTTTGGCCATCGCGGCTGTGCTTTTCGTCTTGGGTCTACTTGACGATTACGAAGGCGGCTTGGCGATCCACCCGATGGATCAATTCGTCATCTCCCCATTGTTTGGTGACACGCTGAACTGGTACACGCCGACCAATTCCACGCTCTGGATGGCGCTCAGCGTCATCGCGATTGTGGCATTGATGGTCATGGGCACGCGCGGTCGCGCCGTGGTTCCATCGCGCGGCCAGTCGGTCGCTGAGCTGATCTATGGCTTCGTGCGTAAGATGGTCGAAGATGTTGCAGGCAAAGATGCACTGCCCTTCTTCCCCTATATTTTCGCCCTGTTTATGTTCATCTTGTTGTCGAACCTCTTGGGCCTGATCCCAATGAGCTTTACCACCACATCGCATATCGCGGTGACCGCGATTTTGGCGGCGGCGGTATTCCTGACAGTGACCTTGGTGGGTTTCATCAAGAACGGCGCAGGCTTCCTCAGCCTGTTCTGGGTCAGTTCCGCGCCATTGGCGTTGCGCCCGATCCTTGCCATCATCGAATTAATTTCTTACTTCGTGCGCCCCGTCAGCCACTCCATCCGTCTTGCGGGTAACTTGATGGCGGGCCACGCAGTTTTGAAAGTGTTTGCAGGTTTCGCCGGCGCGATGGGCGCCGCAGCCTTCGCCCCAATCTTGGGCATTGTCGCGATCTACGGGCTCGAAGTGCTCGTATCCGTGATCCAAGCCTATGTGTTCACCATCCTAACCTGCGTCTATCTGAAAGACGCGCTGCATCCGCATCACTAAGCGGATCACGATTCAGGACACCTATTCAGCCAATTCCAACGTAAGGAGAAACGGAAATGGAAGGCAATATCGCAGAACTCGGTCAATTCATCGGTGCAGGCCTTGCCGCTATCGGCTCTGGCGCAGCAGCGATCGGTGTGGGCCATGTTGCAGGCAACTTCCTCGCAGGTGCTTTGCGTAACCCATCTGCAGCTGCAGGTCAGACCGCAACGCTCTTCATCGGTATCGCGTTCGCAGAAGCTTTGGGGATCTTCGCGTTCCTCGTTGCACTTCTGCTGATGTTCGCAGTCTAAGCCTTTAGCGAACCATCCTTACGGCTGGGTCGCTTTGCGCGCAGCGCGCCACAGCGGCCCAGTGTAATCACCGGTTCCAGGAGGACATGATGGCAGAGACTGCCCACAACGTTGCCAGTGCAGCCCATGGTGGCGAAGCCGCCTCGGGGGGTATGCCGCAACTCGACTTCTCCACCTTCCCGAACCAGATTTTCTGGCTCGTGGTTACACTGGTGGTCGTTTATTTGATCTTGAGCCGCGTGGCGTTGCCCCGCGTTGCATCCGTTTTGGCAGACCGCCAAGGCGCGATTGCAAAGGACATTGCCGCTGCTGAAGACCTCAAAGCCAAAGCTGCTGAAGCGGAAGAGGCCTATAACAAAGCCCTCGCAGATGCGCGCGCGCAAGCGCAAGACATCATCGCCCAGACCCGCAGCGAAATCGCGGCTGAATTGGCGGATGCAACTGCAAAAGCGGACGCGCAGATCGCTGCGAAGGCAAAAGAATCTGAAGCGCGTATCGGTGAGATCCGCGCAGGCGCTGTGAAAAACATCGAAGCGGTCGCAAAAGATGCGACAACCGAGATTGTAACGGCACTTGGTGGCGGCAAGCCCGATGCCAAGGCGCTGAAAGCGGCCATTGCAGAGCGGATGAAAGGATAAGCCATGACACTGCGTTACGCGACATTGGCAACATCTGCCCTGACCCTAATCGCGGCGCCTGCTTTTGCAGCAGGTGGTGATTACGGCTTTGCGTCTTTCTTCAACACCAATTACGTGGTGCTGATTGGCTTCATCTTGTTCTTGGCGCTGTTGTTCTATTTCAACGTGCCTGCGATGATCCTCAAGATGTTGGATGACCGCGCGGAAACCATCCGTTCCGAATTGGATGAGGCCCGCAACCTACGCGATGAAGCGCAAGCCGTTCTTGCGGCCTATGAGCGCAAAAGCCGCGAAGTGGCTGAACAATCTCAGCGCATTATCGACCACGCCCGCGAAGAGGCTCGTTTGGCTGCCGATGCTGCCAAAGAAGACCTCAAGCGCTCCATCGCGCGCCGCCTAAAGGCAGCTGAGGAGCAGATCACGAGCGCCGAAGAAAAAGCGACCCGTGAATTGCGCAACCGTGCTGTGGATGTTGCGATTGCGGCGGCGGCAAAGATTTTGGCCGATAGCACCACTGCAACCGAAGCGAACAAGCGCATTGATGCGGCCATCGCCGAAGTGGAAAGCCGCTTGCACTAAGCAGGTATGCTTGGAAGGTAAAAGTTATGAAAAAGGCCCCCTGAGAGGGGCCTTTTTTTTGTTGATTATGTGGCCTGTGTCACAGATGTCGTTTTCTGTCTTTTTTCGGTCGGGCGGGCGAGGCCGCGCGGCTTGACCTCTGGCAAGAGGGGACAACCACAGATCACGCGCGGGAGCGGATATCATGAAGACACATGTCAAAGCCTTGGTTGTCGGCGGCGGTGCCGTTGGCGCATCTATTGCCTATCATCTTGCAAAAGCGGGATGGCAGGATGTGATGCTGTTGGAGAGGGATGAATTGACCTCTGGCTCGACATGGCACGCGGCCGGACTTTTGCCTTTGTTCAACATGAGCTACGCAACCAGCCATATTCACGACTATTCTGTGAAATTCTATAAGACGTTGGAAGAAGAGACAGGCCTCAACGCAGGGTTTGCTGTGGTCGGTAACTTGCGCATGGCGCAGACCGATGCACGCATGGACGAGTTCCACCTTTATGCATCGACCGCTGAGACGGTTGGTATTCCCTACGAGTGGTTGACACCTGCGCAGATTAAAGACCGCTACCCGCTGGTGCGTACAGAAGATCTCAAAGGGGCGCTGTTCCACCCGACTGACGGCTATATCAACCCTGCAGACGTGACCCAAGCCATGGCCAAGGGCGCGCGCCAGCGTGGCGTGATTATCGAGCGCAAGTGGCAAGTTGATGGCTATGAATGGACAGGCGAGGCATGGCGCGTCACTGTCACTAAGATGGTGGAAAAGGGCGGCAATTTGGTTCCGTCTGAGGAAACCCAAGTGATCACTGCCGAACATGTTGTGACCGCAACAGGAAACCATGCGCAGCGCACAGCGAAATTGTTGGGCATCAAAATCCCCGCCATCCCAGTCGAGCATCAATATATCGTCACGGAGCCTGATCCAGAATTGGTGGCCTTCCGTCAAAATGGCGCGCCCGAGCATCCCGTTTTGCGCGATGCAGATGCAAAATGGTATGTGCGCGAAGAACGCGGTGGGTGGATTCTAGGGCCTTATGAAGAAGGCGCACCTGCATGCTTCAAATATGCTGTGCCCGACAGTTTCCGCGCGGATCTCTTCCCGCTCGATCTGGAGCGGATCGAAGAAGAATATATGTCCATGATCCACCGCATCCCGTCCAGTGAGACAGTGGGTCTGAAAGACGATTACAATGGCCCGATCTGCTACACCCCCGATGGGAATCCATTGGTCGGCCCTGCGCCTGGCCTGCGGAATATGTGGTTGGCTGAAGGTTTCAGCTTCGGCATCACCGCGGCAGGTGGCACAGGCTATTATCTGGCGCAGATGATGGTCGAAGGTGAGGCGGAAATCGATATGGCCAGCCTTGACCCTAAGCGTTACGGCCAAGATTGGATGACGACCGAATATGCAGCGCGCAAAAATGAAGAATGCTATGCGCATGTCTATGTTCTGCACCACCCTGACGAAGAGCGCGAAGCCTGCCGTCCTTTGCGCACAGGCCCTGCCTATGATCGTCAAAAGGCGCTTGGCGCGCAATTTGGCTGTGTGAACGGATTTGAACGTCCAAACTACTACGGCCCCAAAGATGCGCCGTCTCATTTCGACCATGATGCGCGCAGTTTCCGTCGCGGCGGATGGTGGAACTTTGCCCGCGAGGAAGCGGAAGCGATCCGTAAAACCGCTGGCCTGATTGATGCAACAGCCTTTGCCAAGCATCGTGTGTTCGGGCCTGGAGCGACTGCTTTCTTGGATTGGTTTACCTGTAACGCATTGCCCAAAGTGGGACGGATTAACCTGACCTATGCGCTGACCGATGCAGGCACGACCCGCACCGAATACACTATCATGCGGATTGCTGAGAATGATTACTACCTCGTCTCTGCAGGCGCGTGGGAGGCCTATGACGGCGATTATCTGCGCAAGGCCGAAGAAGATTTCTGGGCCAAAACCCAAAGCACAGGCAACTGGTTCGCGGTCGAGAATGTGACCACGAAATGGGGTGTCTTTGCCCTTGCGGGGCCAAATTCCCGCGCGATCTTGAACGAGCTTGTCCGTGACGCAGAGCCAGAAACGCGCCTCTCGAACAAGCGTTCGCCATGGCTGTCTGTGCGCGACATCGAGCTGGGAATGGTGCCTGTGCGCGCTGCGCGTGTGGCCTATACAGGTGAGTTGGGTTGGGAATTGCACCATCCGATTGAGATGCAAAATCACCTGTGGGATCAACTTATGGCTGCGGGCGAAAAGCATGGGCTCAAGCTGGTTGGTGCGCGTGCGCAGAACTGGCTGCGTCAGGAGAAATCCTATCGTGCCTTTGGCAATGAACTTGGCCGTGATGCAACGCCGTTGGAGGCGGGCCTAGATCGCTTTGTTGATCTCTCGAAGGAGTTCCATGGCAAGCAAGCAATGCTTGATAAGGGTATCCGCTCTAAATGTGTGACGCTGTTGATAGACGGGCCTCAGGATGCTGACCCATGGGGGCGCGAAGCCTTGTTTGATGGCGAAACCCGTGTTGGGCGTCTGACATCAGGTGGCTATTCCGTGCATTTCGGAAAACAGATCGGCATGGGCTATGTGAAACCTGACTATGCACAGGTTGGGCAAAAGCTGAAGGTGATGATCATGGGCGCGCTTTATGATGCGGAAATTACCGAAGACAGCCCTTATGATCCGAAGAACGTCACGATCCGCGTGGATGGTTGATCCAACCTGATCGAGACAGGGTTCCTCCCGTGAAGGCCGCCTGCATCCCTTTGGAGATGCAGGCGGCTTTTTTGCTTTTCTGCTCGGCGCGCATTTCATAGGTTGGGTTTATGTCAAAGCCTCGATTCATCCATTTGCGTGTGCATAGCGAATATTCGCTGCTTGAAGGGGCGATGCGGATCAAATCTTTGCCGCAATTGGTGGCCGATGCAGGCATGCCCGCTGTCGCAGTGACAGACACCAACAACATGTTCTGCGCGCTTGAGTTTTCCGAATATGCGGTCAAGGCAGGTGTGCAGCCGATATTGGGGTGCCAGATTGATTTGGCCTATGAGGCGGCGGCGCAGGGCGAGAAACCGCGCCCCCCGCGCGGCATTGTTCTTTTGGTGAAATCGCGTCAGGGTTACTTGAACCTATTAAAGCTGAATTCGCATTTCTACTTGCGCGGCGATGGCCAGATTCCCCATGTCACCCTTGATGAATTGGCGGCGCATAATGAGGGGTTGATCTGTCTTTCTGGTGGCCCTGAGGGGCCGTTTGGCGCGCTGCTCTCTGCGGGGCAAATAGCCAAAGCCGAAGGATTGATGGCGCGATTGGCTGAGATCTTCGGGGATAGGCTTTATGTTGAATTACAGCGTCATCCCATAGATCAGGGTCTGCCCGAGGCAGAGGCGCTGAGTGAGCCGCATTTGATTGATATGGCTTATAAGATGGGCCTGCCCCTTGTGGCGACCAATGACGTCTATTTCCCCAAACCAAAAATGTATGAGGCGCATGACGCGTTGATTTGCATCGCGCAAGGGGCCTATGTCGATCAACAAGAACCACGCCGTATCCTGACATCTCAGCATTATTTCAAAACCCCCGAAGAGATGGTGACACTCTTCGCTGATCTGCCCGAGGCGATTGAAAACACGGTCGAGATTGCACAACGCTGCGCCTACCGCGCGCGCACCCACGACCCGATCTTGCCGCGCTTTGCCGAGAACGAGGTTGAAGAACTGCGCCGTCAGGCCAATGAAGGTCTGCAAGCGCGCCTTGCGGTGATCCCGCATGCGGCATCAGTTGAGGACTATCAAAAGCGCCTCGATTTCGAATTGGACATCATCGAGGGGATGGGCTTTCCGGGCTATTTCTTGATCGTGGCCGATTTCATCAAATGGGCCAAGGAGCATGACATCCCAGTCGGGCCTGGGCGCGGGTCGGGTGCAGGCAGCCTTGTGGCCTATGCCTTGACGATTACCGACCTTGATCCTCTGCGTTATAGCTTGCTGTTTGAGCGCTTCCTCAATCCTGAACGCGTCTCAATGCCCGATTTCGATATCGACTTCTGCATGGATCGCCGCGAGGAGGTGATCCAATATGTGCAGGAAAAATATGGTCGCGACCGCGTGGGGCAGATCATCACCTTTGGTGCGCTGTTATCCAAGGCGGCCGTGCGCGATATCGGGCGGGTTTTGCAAATGCCCTATGGCCAGGTGGATCGCCTGTCAAAAATGATCCCTGTTGAGGGGGTCAAACCCGTGAGCATCGAAAAAGCCTTGGCCGATGAACCGCGCCTGCGCGAAGAAGCGCAGGCCGAAGAAGTGGTCGCGCGGCTTTTGGATTATGGTCAACAGGTCGAGGGGCTTTTGCGCAATGCCTCAACCCACGCCGCGGGCGTTGTGATCGGTGACCGCCCTTTGGACGAGTTGGTGCCACTTTACCAAGACCCGCGCTCGGACATGCCTGCAACCCAGTTTAATATGAAATGGGTAGAACCTGCGGGCTTGGTGAAATTTGATTTTCTCGGCCTGAAAACCCTGACTGTGGTGCAAAATGCCATTGATTTGATCCATTCATCGGGCCGCGATTTGCATGTCGCACCAGATGGCCACGCGCTCTATCAACCGCCTGAGGGGGCAGAAAACCAGATCAACGCGATCCCGTTAGACGATGAAGCGACCTATGCGCTCTATGCTTCGGCCAAGACTGTTGCGGTGTTTCAGGTGGAAAGCTCGGGCATGATGGATGCCCTAAGGCGTATGCGCCCCACCTGCATTGAGGATATCGTGGCCCTTGTGGCGCTCTATCGCCCGGGACCGATGGAGAATATCCCAACCTATTGCGAGGTGAAGAACGGGATCAAAGAGCGTGCCTCGATCCATCCGTTGATTGATCACATCCTCGAAGAGACGCAAGGCATCATCGTATATCAAGAACAGGTGATGCAAATTGCGCAGGTCATGGCAGGCTATAGCCTAGGCGGTGCGGATTTGCTGCGCCGCGCCATGGGGAAGAAGATCAAAGAGGCCATGGATGCCGAACGCCCCAAATTCGTGGAAGGGGCAAAGGCAAATGGGGTCGACAAGGCCAAGGCCGAAGAAGTGTTCGACCTTCTAGAAAAATTCGCCAATTACGGCTTCAACAAATCCCACGCGGCCGCTTACGCGGTTGTCAGTTATCAAACCGCTTGGCTTAAGGCGAACCATCCTGTCGAATTCATGGCTGCGGTGATGAATTGCGATATCCATCTGACGGATAAGCTGTCTATTTACAGCCAAGAGGTGGGTCGCCTTGGCATAGAGATCGTGCCGCCTTGTGTTAATCGCTCGCTTGCTACGTTCTCCGTGTCTGATGGGCGCGTGGTCTATGGCTTGGGTGGCTTGAAAAATGTCGGTGTCGATGCAATGCGCCTGATCGTTGAAGGGCGCGGAGATCAGCCCTTTGCATCGCTCTTTGATTTCGCTCGGCGGGTTGATTTGAAACGGGTGGGCAAGCGGCCGCTTGAGATGTTGGCGCGCGCAGGCGCCTTTGACGAGCTGGATGCGAACCGCCGCCGCGTGTTTGACAGTTTGGATGCGCTGGTCGCCTTTTCTGCTGCAATTCATGATCAAAAATCGTCAAACCAGACCTCCCTATTCGGGGAAGGGGGCGATGATTTGCCTGAGCCACGCCTGTCTAATCCGCCAGATTGGTTGCCGAATGAACGGCTTTCCCGAGAGCATCAGGCGGTTGGTTTCTATCTTTCTGGCCATCCTTTGGATGAATATATGCCAAGCTTGAAACGCTCAGGCTGTTTGTCGCTGCGTGAGGTTGAGGCGCGGGTGCAAGGGGGGGCTTTTGTCACCAAATTGGCAGGGGCGGTTGCGGTCAAGCAAGAGCGCAAAAGCCAGCGCGGCACCCGTTTTGCCTTTGTGGGTCTTTCCGATCCAACGGGACTTTACGAAGTAACAGTGTTCTCTGACCTGCTCGAGTCTGCTCGGCATTTGTTAGAGGCGGGCCAGAATGTGGTGTTGACCGTTGAGGCCACCTATGAAGCGGAGCAATTAAAACTCCTTGCTCGCGCGGTACAGCCCATTGATGCGGTTGCCGCACAAGGTGGGGCTACAGGCTTGAGGGTGTTTGTCGAGGACGCGGCCGCTTTGCCGCAATTGGCCAATGTGTTGGGCGAGGCCAAAAAGACTAATGCATCGCGGGTGACAGGCCCAATTCAATTATGCCTGACAGCCGCCGATCTTCCGGGTGAGGTCGAAGTCCTCTTGGGCGAGGATTACCCCGTCAATCCCGCCATAAAAGGGGCGCTGAAATCTTTGGGCGGTGTCATCGCGGTGGAAGAGGTCTAACCCTCACCAATGGGGCGGTTTTTGATTGGCGGCGGGCATATCGCCTGCGGCTTCACGATCTGCCTCACGCTGCATCAGCATCTCAACACGGGCAGTGAGACGGGTGATTTCCCGATCTTGGCGTGCGACCACCTCTGAGAGGTCATCGACTGTGCGGGTGAGATGGGCCAAATGCATCTCCAAATCATCGCGAGAGGCGCTCATGGGGCCTATGATCCTTGTCTGGGATTGTGTCGTTGCGTTCGGATGCAAACTAACCTTTGCAGGGGCCCCATGACCACCCCTCTCTTGCCCCTTTGACGCGAGGGCGCTACACCACGCGCGAGATCGAGGATATGGTTATGGCAAAAGAGAAAAAACAGCCCCGCCCTAAAGCAGAGACGCCGCGTGGATTTCGCGATTACTTCGGCGCGGAGGTGTTGGAGCGGCAAGAGATGCTTGCCAAAATTGCCGAAACCTATCAGCGCTATGGCTTCGACCCGCTTGAGACATCCGCCGTGGAAACCGTGGAGGCCTTGGGGAAATTCCTGCCTGACACGGATCGCCCCAATGAGGGCGTTTTTGCTTGGCAGGAGGAGGAAGACGGCGGTTGGGTCGCGCTGCGCTATGACATGACCGCCCCCTTGGCCCGCGTAGCGGCGCAATATCGCAATGATTTGCCAAGCCCCTATCGCCGCTACACCTTTGGCCCCGTTTGGCGCAATGAGAAGCCAGGGCCGGGGCGCTTCCGCCAATTCTACCAATGCGATGCCGATACGGTCGGCGCGGCCAGCGTTGCCGCAGATGCCGAGATTTGCGCGATGCTGTCAGACACGCTTGAGGCTGTGGGTATTCCGCGCGGCGATTATGTGGTGCGGGTGAACAACCGTAAGGTGTTGGATGGGGTTCTGGCGACCATTGGATTGTCCTCCGAGGATGAAGCTACCCGCCAAGCTGTGCTGCGCACGATTGATAAATTCGACAAAGTGGGCCGCGAAGGCGTGATCCAATTGCTGACCAAGGGCCGTTTGGATGAGTCTGGGGCTTATATCGATGGCGTGGGTCTTGATGCGGCAGCGGCCGATCAGATCGTGGCATTCCTGTTGGCGCGCGCAGACAGCAATGCCGAGACTTTGGTGATGCTGCGCAAGCTGATTGGCACATCTGCGATTGGTGAGGCTGGGGTGGCCGAACTTGAAACCATTGCCACGCTGCTTGACGCGCAAGGCTATGGCCCCGACCGGATCGTGATTGATCCTTCGGTGGTGCGTGGCCTTGGCTATTATACGGGCCCCGTGTTCGAGGCGGAGCTGACCTTTGAGATTCTGGATGACAAAGGCCGCCCGCGTCAATTTGGGTCTGTTGCAGGCGGCGGACGTTATGACGATTTGGTCAAACGCTTCACAGGCCAAGATGTGCCTGCAACGGGTGTGTCCATCGGGGTTGATCGCCTCTTGGCCGCATTGCGCGCCAAAGGGCGGATCAGCGGCGCGATGCAGGGGCCTGTCGTGGTGACGGTCATGGATCGCGACCGCATGGCGGATTATCAAGCCATGGCGACTGAGTTGCGCAATGCGGGCATCCGCGCCGAGGTTTACTTGGGCAACCCTAAGAATTTCGGAAATCAGTTGAAATATGCAGATAAACGCGAAAGCCCTGTTGCGGTCATCCAAGGTTCGGACGAGGCCGCGCGCGGCGTGGTTCAGATCAAGGATTTGATCTTAGGGGCCAAGATTGCAGCCAATGCAAGCCTTGAGGAATGGAAGGCGCAACCTGCACAGCGCGAAGTGGCGCGCGGTGATCTGGTCGCCGAAATTCGCGCTATATTGGAGCGTCAGGGATGAGCCAAAAAGCGGCCATTCGTTCGGAGGCGGAGCGGTTCTTTGCAGCATTTCAAGCCGCGGGCGCCGTGGCTTTTGAGGCCGATCATTTGCTGCCTGCTGATACGCTGCTTGATCTCTATGGCGAAGATATCCGCGCGCGGGCTTATGTCACGCATGACCCCAATCGCGGCGAAATGATGCTGCGGCCCGATTTCACCGTGCCCGTGGTGCAGCGCCATATGTCGGACGGGGCGGAGCCTGCGCGCTACAGCTACATGGGCGAGGTTTTCCGCAAGCAGGAGGCCAGTCCCGCCCGCGCGAGCGAATATCTGCAAGTGGGATATGAGCTGTTTGATCGTGATGACCCTGCGCGCGCAGATGCCGAAGTCTTTGCCCTTTTTACCTCATTGCTTGCCCCATATGGCCTGCGTGCCGTCACTGGCGATATTGGCGTCGTTTTGGCCGCGATATCTGCCCTTGATACAACCGAGCGGCGCAAACGCGCCTTGCGGCGTCATGTGTGGCGTCCGCGCCGTTTTCGGCGCTTGCTGGATCGTTTTTCAGGCCGCAGCGATGCCCCTGCGACCCGTGCAGCATTGATTGCCCAGATGTCGGATTTAGGGCCTGAAGCCATGATTGACGCCACTGAAAATTGGAGTGGTCTACGCAGCCCCGCTGATGTCTTGCGCCGTATGCGCGCTTTGGCCGAGGATGATGATGCGCCCAGTATTTCGGCGGCGCAGGCCGAAGCCTTGGAGCGGGTTTTGTCCTTGCGCGAAACCCTACCAAACGCAGTCGCACAATTGCGGGATTTGGCTGTGGATTTACCGCAGATCGATAGCGCCATTTCAGGCTTGGTGCGCCGTATTGAGGCGATGTCCGCCGCAGGTGTCGCCGTAGATGACCTATGGTTCGAGGCCTCCTATGGGCGGACGAATATGGAATATTATGATGGGTTTGTGTTCGGCTTTTTCAACGAAACTGACCCGCATATGCCCCCCGTTGCCACAGGTGGACGCTATGATGCGCTGACCAAAATCTTGGGCAATGGTCGTGAGATTGCTGCCGTGGGCGGGGTGATCCGTCCTGAATTGCTGCATGGCCTCTCGTGTCAGGAGGGTGGCATATGACGTTGCGTATTGCGGTGCCGTCTAAGGGGCGATTGATGGAAAAGACCTTTGATTGGTTTGCAGCGCGCGGGGTTGAGATGCGCCGCGCAGGCTCAGAGCGCGATTATGCTGCCGAAGTTTCGGGGGCGGATATGCAGTTGATGTTGCTGTCTGCGGGAGAAATTCCGCGCGAAATGGCGGCGGGCCGCATTCATTTGGGCGTGACAGGCACCGATCTTGTGCGTGAGAAGATCCCCGCATGGGATCAGTCGGTCGAAGAATTGGCCGAGCTTGGATTTGGCTTTGCGGATTTGGTTTTGGCCGTGCCGCAATGTTGGATTGATGTGGATTGCGTGGATGATCTGGACGCTGTTGCCGCAGATTTCCGCGAGGCCCATGGGATGCGTTTGCGGATCGCCACGAAATACCATCGTCTTGTGCGGGACTATCTGCGCGCTGCAGGTGTTGCCGATTATCAATTGGTCGACAGCCAAGGCGCGACCGAGGGCACCGTGGCGCATGGCACGGCGGAATTGATCGCTGATATCACCTCAACAGGGGAAACCTTGCGGGCCAATAACCTGAAAATCCTGTCGGATGGGATGATCTTGCGCAGCCAAGCGATGCTGTTTCGGGCGCGCGGCGCAGATTGGACAGATGGGGCCCGAGCCGCCCTTGATGGGCTGAAAACCAAGCTTTCGATCTAAAGAACGCCGATTTCAGCCAAAGCAGTTTGCAATTCACGCGGCAAAGTTTCTTCTTCTGCGCGATTGGCGTTTAAATCTCGGGGGCTGTCTTCGGGTTTGAGGTAGCGCCACCCTTGAAACGGGCGTTTGGGCGTGGGTGTCACGCGGGTGACGTCCTGTTCCAAAACGATGCCGCAGCGCCTGATCCCATCGCCGCGATCAACCTCCTCGAGGGCCAAGATTTTTTGGCGGCACAGGATCAATCCTTTGAACACCCAATAAAGCGATCCGCCTGCAAGAATTTCTGCCTCACGCTTGGGCCACATCCGTGTCACATGGCGCGGCAGGCCCGATGGCCCCAAGGCGCGCGGGTTCTTTTGCCAGTTCAAAAGATCCTGCACCTCTTCGGCGCCGACACATAATTTGACCAGATTTATGGTGCTGCTCATATCTCTTCCCCAAAGTCCCTCAAGATATGGTATGCTATTTTTCACAAGGTTCAAGTTGACCGCTTGCGCCAAGGCCCCTAGTTTGTGTTTCCCCATCTGATCGTGAAAGTCTGCGCTATGTCTCGTTTTGCCGCCCCGATTGCTGAACAAATTTGGGATATGAAATATCGCCTTAAAGAGGCGGATGGCACACCCATTGACCGCACTGTCGAGGACACTTGGCGGCGGATCGCGCGGGCTTTGGCCTCGGTGGAGAAAGATCCCGCCTATTGGGAAGAAAAATTCTACGAAGCCCTTGAGGATTTCAAATATCTACCGGCAGGTCGCATCACGGCGGGTGCGGGAACGGGGCGCAGTGTCACGCTTTTCAATTGCTTTGTCATGGGCACAATCCCCGACAGCATGAGCGGCATTTTTGATATGCTCAAAGAGGCGGCTTTGACGATGCAGCAGGGGGGCGGGATCGGCTACGATTTCTCGACCATCCGACCCAAAGGCGCGGATGTTAAGGGCGTGGCCGCGGATGCCTCTGGCCCGCTGAGTTTTATGGATGTTTGGGATTCCATGTGCCGCACGATTATGTCGGCTGGCTCGCGCCGCGGCGCGATGATGGCAACGATGCGCTGCGACCACCCAGACATCGAAGATTTTATCACCGCCAAATCTGATGCGGCGCGGCTGCGGATGTTCAATGTCTCTGTTCTCGTCACCGATGCCTTTATGGAGGCGGTCAAAGCGGACGGGCCTTGGGAATTGGTGTTTGACAACAAGGTTTACCGCACGGTGCAGGCGCGCGACCTGTGGAACCAGATTATGCAATCGACCTATGATTACGCTGAGCCAGGTGTGATTTTTATCGATCGCATCAACCAATCCAATAATCTGGCCTATTGCGAAACCATTGCGGCAACCAATCCGTGCGGCGAACAACCTTTGCCGCCCTATGGGGCGTGTTTGCTTGGTTCTGTTAACCTTGCGCGGCTTGTGCGCGCGCCGTTTGAGGCGGATGCGGCCCTTGATCTTGAGGCGCTGAAGGATTTGGTGCGGGTCGCTGTGCGGATGATGGATAACGTGGTGGATGCCAGTCGTTTTCCCCTCGAGGCACAGGCGCGCGAGGCCCAAGCAAAGCGGCGCATTGGTTTGGGTGTGACGGGTTTGGCCGATGCCCTTTTGATGCTTGGCCTGCGCTATGGCGCCGATGACGCAGTGGCGCAATCCGAGATTTGGATGAAGGAAATTGCCCATGCGGCCTATTGGGCTTCGGTTGAATTGGCGCGGGAAAAAGGTGCATTCCCCTTATTTGACGCCGAGGCGTTCTTGGCGTCCGGGAATATGGCGCAGATGGATCAAGATTTGCGCGAGGCGATTGCCAAAGATGGCATCCGAAACGCGCTTTTGACCTCGATTGCGCCCACAGGCACCATCAGCCTTTATGCGGGAAATGTCTCCTCTGGGATTGAGCCCGTTTTTGCCTATAGCTACACGCGCAAAGTGTTGCAGCGGGATGGGTCGCGCAGCGAGGAGGAGGTGACCGATTACGCGGTAAAACTTTGGCGCGAAAAACAGGGTGATGCAGAATTGCCTGCGTTTTTTGTAAATGCGCAAACCCTTGCCCCTGCTGATCATGTGCGCATGCAGGCGGCCGCGCAGAAATGGGTGGATAGTTCCATCTCGAAAACCATCAACGTGCCGCAAGATATCAGCTTTGAGGCCTTCAAAGATGTCTATCTGCAGGCTTATGAAACGGGCTGTAAGGGGTGCACCACTTATCGCCCCAATGATGTGACGGGCAGTGTCCTGAGTGTTTCTGAGGCAGAAGCAAAGCCAGATGGCGCCACCGCGCGCGAGGCCTCTACGGGCGAAGTGGTTTATATCTCCGAGCCGCTAGAGCGGCCGCAGACCCTAGAGGGCAATACCTATAAACTGAAATGGCCCGATAGCCCGCACGCGATTTATATCACGATCAATGATGTCGTGCTCAGCGGTCATCGTAGGCCGTTTGAGGTGTTTATCAATTCCAAGAATATGGAACATTACGCGTGGACAGTGGCGTTGACGCGGATGATGTCGGCTGTCTTCCGCCGCGGCGGTGATGTGAGTTTCGTGGTAGAAGAACTCAAAGCCGTGTTTGATCCGCGCGGGGGGGCATGGATTGGGGGTAAATATGTGCCCTCGATCTTAGCGGCGATTGGCGGTGTTATCGAACGGCATCTGATCTCAATCGGGTTTATTTCGGGCGAGGGGATGGGGTTGAAAACCGATCCCACCGCCGAGGTCTATGATTTGGGCGCAGGCCGCACAGGGGCGGCAGAGTGTAATTCCTGTGGGTCTTCTGCGATGCGGATGAGCGAGGGGTGCATGACTTGCACCGATTGCGGCTATTCAAAATGCGGCTAAGTCCCTGTGGATAACACAGCACAGTCATAAACAAATTTTAGACACAATTTTATTATTAATTGCCTTGTGAACGCGGCTGGCCGTAATCTGGCCCTGTCAGGTTTATTATGCGCTCGCCTTTGGCCAGAGTGACGTTTGCAAGGATATTTAATAATGCGATTTGGTTCCAAAGGCATCCTGCTTGGGCTGTTGATCATTGCGGGGGGCGCTTTGCCTGTGGCCGCTGAAGACGCGGGATTTACCTATCTCGGCAATGGGCGGTTGCTGAACAATGATGTCATTGGGGATGGCGAAGATCGGTGGCGCACAGGCTCCTATTCCATCAGCGTGCTTTACGGATCGGAATGGCAGGGTGATTTGACCTCACGCCCGCTCGATGTCATCGAATTCCGCCTGCGCGGCGAGGCGATTGCTCCTGCCAATGTCACGACCCCTGCGCTGAATGATCGCCTCTATACGGGCGTGTTGGCCTTTGGGGTGCATAGCCATTTCAATTGGCGCGGTGCCGATATTGCGATGGGCGCGGATATTTTGGGGGTTGGCCCACAGACAGGCATTCGCGAGTTGCAGCGCGATTTGCATGAGGCGTTAAGCCAACCCGTTGTGAATGCCGGCAATCGTGAATTGCAAAACAAGACCCTATTGGATCTTAGTTTTGAGGCGAATAATGAATATGCGATCTCCGAAGGGGTCTTTCTGCGCCCGTTCCTTGGTCTGACCTACGGGGCAGAGGATTTGGCCCGTTTTGGGTTTGACCTGACATTGGGTCAATGGGGGCAAAACGGGTTGCGCCTACGAGATCCAATCACGGGTCAGCGGTTTAGTGGTATAGCCTCTGAGGAGGACAATGGGCTATCTTTGGTCTTGGGTGCGGATTGGGCCTATGTCGATGCCTCTGAATACTTACCCGCGGGCCATGGTGCTGATGCACAAGATGAGCGTCACCGCCTACGCGGGGGTGTGCATTATGGCCAAAACGGCTACACGGCCTTTTATGGGGTGACCTATCTCTCGCCCGAATTTGCCGGCCAAACTACGGGGCAGGTTGTTGGGTCGGTCAGCCTTGGATGGAATTTCTAACCCCCCTCCTTGAACATAGGTCTATGTGCGAAAATTCGCCAAGACGCGTCAAAGGGGATTCACAGAACGAATCACCCATGCTAGCTTGCCGCCCAAGCCGAAACATAAACGGCACGCATTGAGGCAAGTAAGGCAGGCATCGCATGAGCATGGGGTTGCGCGGTGCGTTCATCATTTCTTGGGCGCAGACGCGGATCGAGGGAGACTCGGACTATAATAAGAAAGATCTGGCTGAAGGGATGAGTTGGAGCTGGCACGGTCGTGCCTTCCCGCTTGAAGGCAAAGACGCCGCCCTTGTTCTGACATCCAGCCGTGATCTTCTCCAACTTCGTGCCAAAGCGGCGCGGGTCGTGCATAAGTTCATGCAAAGACCCGCGCCCCTGCCTCACTTGTCGAGCGACCTTGACGATCCCCTGTATCGTGATGCGATGGTGCTGTCCGATGGCGTGCGGTTTTTTAGTGCCGTTCCCTTGACCCTTGAGGATAGCCGCGAAACGGTATTGCTCTTTCCCGATGGCATGCCACCCGCGCGCCAACATTTGACAATCATCTCTTTGGGGGGCGGGTTTTCCGCCCGCTTTCGCCGCCAAGGCCCTGTTGTTTGCTTTGTCAAAGGCACGCGATTGGCCGCACTGAAAGGGGAAATTGCGGTCGAGGATGTGCGGGCAGGGGATTATCTTGTCACCCGCGACAATGGTTTGAAAGAAGTCCTCTGGGTGGGACAGCGCAGCCTGTCAGGCGCGCAGCTTTTTGCCATGCCGCATCTTCGCCCAATTCGATTGCCGCAGGGTCTTTTTGGGAAAGGCAAACCTGAACCCGATCTCTTGGTGTCCCCTGATCATCGCGTATTGATTAAATCGCCCGAGGCACGGGCGCTTTGGGGCGAAGATGAGGTCATGATGCGCGCACAGGATTTGGTAGGCGATTTGGGCGCACGGGTGGATCACCGCGCGGCCTCTGTCACATATTTCCACGTTATGCTTGAGGGGCATCAGGTCGTGATTGCAAACAGTGTCGCGGTGGACAGTTTCCACCCTGCTTATGCAGCACTGCCCGAGGACGAGATGGATGCCGATGCGGCCGCCTGCCTTGATGACCTTTATGAACGTCATCCTGATCTTGCAGGCCATCCCGATCTGTTTGGCCCTGCTGTGCGGCGGATGTTGGGTGCGGCTGAAGCCGCGATTTTATCCGCCCATCTTGGGCCATCGCGTGGGATTTACGGCTTAAGCTAGGCTTGATTTCCCCCATGCGCTTGACAGCGCGAGGAATCCCCTATAGCCCCCGCGTCACTGAGGCACCGTTTGCGGTGCTTCTTTTCATTGGTGTTGGTGGCCCCCGCAAGGGAACGCCTGTCGGCCAAAGCGAAAGCAGCGGCAAAGGACAACGCCCTTCATAGCCCCGATCTGGGGCGTTCTAACGAAGGAGATCAGCCGTGACCAAACGCACGTCTGCCAAGTATAAAATCGACCGCCGCATGGGCGAAAACATTTGGGGTCGCCCCAAATCCCCAGTAAACCGCCGCGAATATGGCCCAGGCCAGCATGGTCAGCGCCGCAAGGCGAAACTGTCTGACTTCGGCACGCAGTTGCGCGCCAAGCAGAAGCTGAAGGGCTATTACGGCGATTTGACCGAAAAGCAATTCCGCCGCATCTATGCAGAAGCAGAGCGCGTAAAAGGTGATACAGGTGAAAACCTTATCGGCCTGTTGGAGCGCCGCTTGGACGCCGTTGTTTACCGCGCGAAATTCGTGCCAACCGTTTTTGCGGCCCGCCAATTCGTAAACCACGGCCATGTTTTGGTGAACGGCAAGCGCGTCAATATCCCATCCTACCGCGTGAAGGAGGGTGATGTTGTTGAGGTGCGTCAGAAATCCAAGCAATTGGCAACAGTTCTGGAAGCTGTGCAATTGGCAGAGCGTGATGTGCCTGACTATGTCGAGGCCGACCATTCCAAAATGACCGCGACTTTCGTGCGCACCCCTAGTTTGGGCGATGTGCCATACCCTGTCGTGATGGAACCAAACCTCGTGGTTGAATTCTACGCGAAGAACTAATCTTCGCCGCCACAAGTTCAGAAGATCAAAAGCGCGCCCCCTGTGGCGCGCTTTTTTGTGACTGTTCCTCTGCAGGGTTCTTTGCTTATGCTCGCCCTTGCGGGTGACGGCGAAGTGAGGAGGGGGGGCGTATGGCCACGCGGAAAAACCCAATCATCTTGGATGAGGAAACGGCGGGCGTTGGTGACGCGTCCCCCGTGGACGCGCCTGCGATTTTTGACGCGCCATCCGCCGCGCCCGATGAACGGCCCGCGCCCCAAAAGATGTCAGGTGCATCGCGGTTTTTGCTCTGGTCGGCGGGCGGCCTTGCCAGTGCGCTTTTGATCAACGCTGTTTGGGGTTTTGTTCTTGATATGATGGCGCGCGGCACAATCTGGGGGCAGGTGGCCCTTGTGAGTGTGGGCCTGTTTTTCGTGGCTGTAATCGTCTTTGCGATCAGCGAATGGCGGGCCTATGCGCGGCTGTCGCGCATGACGGCTTTGCAGGCTGAGGCCCAATCGGCCTTGACCGCCCAAAACCTTGCACAGCTTTCCGCTTTGATCCCCAAACTGCGCGCGCTTTATCGCGATCGCATGGCCGTGCAGGGCGCAGCAGACCACCGTTTGCAGAGTGTCGAGGATGTGCTTGATGCAGATTTGCGAATGGGCGTGATTGAGACAGCGTTTTTGGAAGGGCTAGATGCACAGGCCCGTGCTGAGGTGGCCCAAGCCACCCGCCGTGTCGCCAGTGTCACGGCCCTCGTTCCGATGGGGTCGCTTGATATGGTCATCAGCTTTTGGATCAATCTGCGGATGATCCGCCGTGTGGCCGAGATTTATGGTGGGCGCGCGGGCACGTTTGGCGCCATGCGCTTGGCGCGGTCTGTGATTGCGCAACTTGTGGCGACAGGGGCCATTGCCCTTGGGGATGATTTGCTCAGTTCTACTTTGGGCGGGTCATTGGCAGGGAAATTATCGCGCCGCTTTGGTGAAGGCGTCTTAAATGGGGCGATGACCGCGCGGCTTGGGGTAATTGCGATGCAGCTTTGCCGACCTTTGCCCTTTCACGCCTTACCCCGTCCTGCTTTGCGCAGTGTTTTATCCGAGGCATTTTCTGGGCTTTTCACGGGATCAAAGGGCTGATCGCGCAAAGCGCGGCTTTACCCCGCGCGCCAGCAGCGATATAGGGCTAAGCATGAGACGGATGAACACGCAGATTTCCCTACGAATTATCTGCCCGGCGCTCTGATCAGCAGGGCCGCCGGGACTAAGGTGTTGAGCTATCGCGCCGCTCTTTCCCCGCTCATTGGTCATGGCCTGCCATGACCCGTTTCAGCCAATAGGACGTCCTTCCCATGTGTGCCGATCTTCCCGACTATAAAGACACGTTGAACCTTCCCCAAACTGATTTCCCGATGCGCGCAGGCCTGCCACAGCGCGAGCCTGATTGGCTGGCCCGTTGGGAGAAAATTGGCGTTTATCAACGCCTGCGCGACAAGGCGGCAGAGGCGGCTAAGGCGGGCGCGCCACGCCCACCATTCGTGCTGCATGATGGCCCCCCCTATGCCAATGGTAATCTGCATATCGGTCACGCACTGAACAAAGTGCTGAAGGATATGGTTGTGCGCAGCCAGCAGATGATGGGCCATGAGGCGCGCTACATTCCTGGTTGGGATTGTCACGGCCTGCCCATCGAATGGAAGATTGAGGAGGCCTATCGCGCCAAAGGCCAAGATAAGGATAAAATTGACGTTGTCGATTTTCGTCAGGAATGCCGCCGCTTTGCCGAAGGGTGGATTGATGTGCAGCGCGAGGAGTTCAAGCGCCTTGGCGTAACAGGGAATTGGGACAAGCCATACCTCACCATGGATTTCCACGCCGAGGCGGTGATCGCGGGCGAGTTTATGAAATTCCTGATGAACGGCGCGCTTTACCAAGGCTCGAAGCCCGTGATGTGGTCGCCCGTTGAAAAGACCGCATTGGCTGAGGCGGAAGTCGAATATCATGACCGCCAGACCGATGCGATTTGGGTGCCGTTCCGTGTTGCACGAGGTATCCTTTCAACTGGGGCAGCTCCATCTACAGAACCACCTATTCCAACTGGCGCTGAGACTATAGACGAGCGCGACAACTTGTTTGTCGTGATCTGGACAACCACCCCTTGGACGATTCCGCAAAACCGCGCGATTTGTTTTGGCCCTTCGATTTCCTATGGGCTCTATGAGGTCACCGCGACCCCTGACGAATGTTGGGCCAAGGTTGGTGATCGCTATCTTGTAGCTGATAAACTGGCCGAGGATGCGCTTGGCGCGATGCGTCTTGAGGCGGGCCACTACACGCGCCTGCGCGATGTCAACGCCGATGAATTGGCCACGCTTGTCACCCATCACCCGCTGCATGGGGCTGAGGGCGCGAATGGCGAATGGGATTTTGAGGTCAAACTTTTTGCAGGCGACCATGTCACCGATGATGCGGGCACGGGTTTCGTGCATACCGCGCCAAGTCACGGGGATGATGACTATCAAATCGGCCTCAAGCATGGGCTTGAGATGACCTATAATATTCTGGATGACAGCAGTTTCCGCGCTGATCTGCCCTTCTTTGCAGGGCTTCGCGTCATCGAAGAAAACGGCAAGGCGGGTAAGGCCAATAAGGCCGTGATCGACAAGCTGGTTGAGGTTGGCGGCCTGCTGGCCCGCCGCCGCATCACCATCTCGGACGCGCATAGCTGGCGTTCAAAAGCGCCTGTGATCCGCCTGAACCGCCCGCAATGGTTTGCAGCCATTGATCGCGAGATTGGCGGGGATGACACCTATGGCAAGACCATCCGCGAACGCGCGCTGCGCTCGATTGATGAATTGGTGACATGGACACCGCAAACTGGGCGCAATCGTCTGCATTCGATGATTGAAGCCCGCCCTGACTGGGTTTTGTCGCGGCAACGTGCATGGGGTGTGCCGCTCAGCTGCTTTGTCAAAAAAGATGCACAGCCAAGTGACCCCGATTTCTTGCTGCGCGATGACGCGGTGAATGCCCGCATCCTTGAGGCCTTTGAGGCTGAGGGCGCAGATGCATGGTATAAGGAGGGGGCCAAAGCCCGCTTCTTGGGCAATGAATATGACCCAGATGCCTATGAGCAGGTCTTTGATATCTTGGATGTTTGGTTTGACTCTGGCTCGACCCATGCCTTTGTCTTGCGGGATCGCGAGGATGGCTCAGAGGATGGGATTGCCGATCTCTATCTTGAAGGCACAGACCAGCATCGCGGGTGGTTCCATTCCTCGATGTTGCAGGCTTGCGGCACAATCGGTCGCGCGCCCTATCGCGGTGTTCTGACCCATGGCTTCACGCTGGATGAGAAGGGCATGAAAATGTCCAAATCCTTGGGCAATACGGTCGCGCCGCAGGCGGTGATTGACCAATATGGCGCCGATATCCTGCGGCTTTGGGTGGCGCAATCCGATTACACGGCGGATTTGCGCATCGGGCCTGAGATCTTGAAGAACGTGGCCGACAGCTATCGCCGTTTGCGCAACACGATGCGGTTTATGCTTGGGTCCTTGGGTGATTTAACGGAAGCCGACCGCACAGAAGCCGCCGATATGCCCGAGTTGGAGCGGTTCATCCTGCATCGTTTGTCAGAGTTGGATCGGATCGTGCGCGAAGGCTATGCGAAATATGATTTCCAAGGCGTGTTCCAAGCGCTGTTCAATTTTGCGACCACTGATTTGTCGGCCTTTTACTTCGATATCCGCAAAGACGCGCTTTATTGTGATGGTGATACTGCGCAACGCCGTGCGGCGCGCACAGTTTTGGATCACCTATTCCAACGCCTGACCACTTGGCTTGCGCCGATTTTGACCTTCACCATGGAGGAGGTCTGGCTTGAGCGGAACAAAGACCCTGAGGCCTCAGTGCATCTGGTGGATTTCCCCGACACCCCTGCGGCGTGGCATGATGCAGACTTGGCCGCGAAATGGGCGATGATCCGCCGTGCGCGCCGCGTGGTGACAGCCGCGCTTGAGGTGCAGCGCCGTGACAAGGTGATTGGGGCCTCCCTAGAAGCCGCGCCTGTGATCTACGTGGCAGATGCCGCAATGCGCGCAGCGCTGCAATCTGTGCAGTTCGAGGATTTGGTCATCACTTCTGCAGTGACGCTGAGCGATGAGGCGATGCCCGCGGATGCCTTCACCTTGCCTGAAATTGAGGGGGTTGGTGTGGTCTTTGCCAAAGCGGATGGCGAAAAATGTGCGCGCTGTTGGAAAATTCTGCCTGATGTGGGCAGCCACAGCCATGCCCATGTTTGCGGGCGCTGCGACAGCGCGTTGACCTGAAAATCGCAATCTCGTGACTTGGAACCTGACCCGAAAGGGTTAGGATCCTTTTTATGTTCAAGAAATGAGGGACGGATCATGTCGGAAAATGCGCCATATACCCCGCCAAAGGTTTGGGTTTGGGACAAGGAGAATGGCGGCAAATGGGCGGGTCTGAACCGCCCGATTGCAGGGCCTACCCATGACAAGGATTTGCCACGGGGCGATCATCCGTTTCAGCTTTATTCATTGGCTACACCGAATGGGGTGAAGGTCACCGTCATGTTCGAGGAGCTGCTCGCCGCGGGTCATGCGGCGGAGTATGACGCGTGGCTGATCCGTATCGGGGATGGCGATCAATTCGGGTCTGGCTTTACCGATGTGAACCCAAATTCGAAAATTCCCGCGCTGATGGATTATTCTGGCCAAACCCCTGTGCGCGTTTTTGAATCGGGCGCAATTTTGATGCATTTGGCCGAAAAATTTGGCGCCTTTTTGGGCCGCCCAGAGGATCGGCCAGAACTCTTGTCGTGGCTTATGTGGCAAATGGGAAGCGCGCCCTATTTGGGCGGCGGTTTTGGGCATTTCTATGCCTATGCCCCATTTGCGCAAGAATACCCGATCAATCGTTTCGCGATGGAGGTGAAGCGCCAATTGGATGTGCTTGATCGTCATCTTGCAGGGCGCGATTGGATGGTGGGGAATGAGATAACCATTGCCGATATTGCCATTGCCCCATGGTATGGCCGCCTTGTGCGCGGTGAGGCCTATGACGCGGGCGAGTTTCTCTCCGTGCATGACTATAAAAATGTGGTCGCTTGGGCCGAGCGGTTCTATGCCCGCCCTGCTGTGCAGCGCGGTGCGATGGTCAACCGCACCTATGGCCCGCTTGAAGGGCAATTGCACGAGCGTCATTCTGCCGATGATTTCCTGAACCGCACGCAGGATAAAATCGGCGGGTGATTACTCGGCGAAATGCACCTCGGCTGCGCCCGCCTGCATAACAGCTTGGGCGCGGTCAAAACGTAAATACGCCAGTGCTTGATCCCCAGAAATGCTATGAAGCTGCCCGACCTCGCGGCCGTTTGCGGTGATGAGGTCGCCTTCCACAGCTGTGCCGCTGACCGTGACCCGCGCCAGCCCTTTGCGCAGTTCTGTCTTGTGTTTCATCCGCGCTGTCACCTCTTGGCCGACATAGCACCCTTTTTTGAAATCCACACCATTTAGCCGCTCAAATCCAAGTTCTAGGATATAGCTGTCATTGGGGATCAGTTCGCGCCCATGCTCGGGGATCAAATGGGCAATGCGCGTGGTTTTCCATCCTGCCGCATCCCATAAGTTGGGCAAGCCCGACTGGCCATAGGCGCGCCACCCAAGGGCAGGGTCACGCGGATCAGCATATGCCCCTTGTGGCAGGGTGCCATGCCCCACGGCCACTGTCATATCCGAGAGGGTCAGTGCCACATCTGCGCGCAGCTTATACATCGACAAGCGCTGCATCAGCGGTGCAGCCAAATCACCGTCCACATCAAGCAAAACGCGATCGCCGCGAGTCAGCATGAAAAAATCAGCCAGATACTTACCTTGCGGGCTCAGGATCGCGCTGTAGCGCAGCCCTTCGGCATCTTCAGGGAGGGCATTGGTGGTCAAACCTTGCAAGAATTTCTCGCGGTCAGACCCTGATACCTCAATGATTTTACGATTTTGTGGCTGCTCTTTAGTCATGGCGCTGTTTCCCTTGTCTTGACCAGAGAGCTAATCATTCTTGCGCTCTTGCCAAGGCCGTCAGAGTAATTGAAATTGCACCAAGACGCAAAAGCCTGTGCCTTGCTTTTTGCCGATTTCAACAAAGGGACACTTCCATGAGCCTTGCCAACGGTCGTCACTATCTTGCCATTCCTGGCCCTTCGGTCATGCCTGATCGCGTGTTGCAGGCCATGCATCGTCCCGCGCCGAATATTTACACGGGCGAGTTGGTCGAAATGGTGCATGGGCTGATCCCTGATCTCAAGGCGGTTGGTCGTGCGCAAAAGGCGAATGTGGCGATTTATATTGCCAATGGTCATGGTGTCTGGGAGGCGGCGCTGTGCAACACGCTGTCGCGGGGCGACAAGATTTTGGTGCTTGGCACGGGGCGCTTCTGCCTTGGATGGGGCGAGTTTGCGGCGGGTCTGGGTATTGACTGCGAGATCATTGATTTTGGCCCTCAATCCGATATCGACATGACCCGTGTGGCTGAGGTCTTGGCGGCAGATAAGGCTCATGAGATCAAGGCCGTTCTCGCGGTGCAGGTGGATACCTCTAGCAGTGTGCGCAATGATATTTTGGCCCTGCGGCAGACCTTGGATGCAGCGGGGCACCCCGCGCTGTTATTCTCTGACAACATCGCCTGTCTCGCCTGTGATGCGTTTGAATTTGACGCATGGGGCGTGGATGTGATGGTCACAGGCAGCCAAAAGGGTTTGATGACCCCGCCCGGGATTGGGTTTGTTTATTTCTCGGAAAAAGCGGATCAAGCGCGGGGACGGGCCAATTGTGTGACGCCCTATTGGGATTGGCGGCCCCGTGTGAATCCGACCGAATTTTACAAATATTTCAACGGCACTGCGCCGACCCATCACCTTTATGGGTTGCGTGTGGCTTTGGACATGATCTTGCATGAAGAAGGGTTGGAGGCCGTTTGGGCGCGCCATGCTACTTTGGCCCGTGCCGTATGGGCGGCGTTGGAGCGTTGGGGCGCGAATGGCCCTGTCGCGGCCAATATTACGGATCCTGCGAAACGCTCGCATGCTGTGACCACCGTGGATATGGGCACGGGGAATGGCGCGAAGATGCGCGATTGGATGACGGCCACGGTGGGCGTGACACTGGGCATCCCGTTGCAGGGGTTGCGTCCCGACCCTGCGCGCGCAGTTGATTTTTTCCGTATCGGCCATATGGGGCATGTGAATGCGCATATGGTTTTAGGTCTGTTGGGCAGTTTGCAAGCAGGTATGAAGGCGATGCAGATCCCACATGACCCAACTGGGTTAGAGGCCGCGATTGAGGTCATTGGCGAAGCAGGCTGATCTAGCCGAGGGTGGCAAGCGCTTTTGGCAATTCTGCCTCAAGATGTGCCAACATCGCGGCATCCCCGCATGAGACGCGGATTGTGCGATTGAGCGGGGCAATCGCGGGCATGCGGAGAAATACGCCGCGCTTGGTCAACTCGTTGAGAAGCGCCGCTGCATAGGCACCATCGCGCCCGCAATCCACCGCCACGAAATTCGTGGCCGAAGGCAGCGGCGTTAAACCATTCTCTTGCACGATACGGGCAATCTCGGCGCGAGCTTGGCTGATTTTCTGAACGGTTTGGTTGAGGTAATCTTGATCCTTCAGGGCCGCCAAAGCGCCGGCTTGTGCGATACGCCCCATCCCAAAATGGTTGCGGATTTTGTCAAAGGCACGGATCAGCTCGTGATGGCCGATGGCATAACCCACGCGAAGCCCCGCAAGACCATAGGCTTTGGAGAAGGTGCGCATTCGGATCACGCGGGGATGGCTAACATCCATCGCAGGAATGGCCTCTTGCGGCGCGGTATCGGCATAAGCCTCGTCCAAGATCAGCACCGTCTCAGGGGGCAGCGCGGCGATAAGCCATTCGATTGTCTCGGCCTTGTGCCATGTGCCCATAGGATTGTCGGGATTTGCAAGATAAAGCAGCTTTGCGCCGGTCGCCCGCGCCGCCGCAAGCAGTGCTTCAGGGTCTTCGTGATCGTCTTTGTAGGGCACAGCTGTAACCTGCCCACCGAACCCCGCGACATGGTAAAGAAAAGTGGGGTAAGCCCCAAGCGAGGTAACGACAGCATCGCCCTCAGCCACCAACAGCCGCACCAAATATCCAAGTAAGCCGTCTATCCCTTCGCCAACCACGATGTTTTCAGGCGCGACCCTATGGTGGGCAGCAAGGGCATGACGCAAATTATGGAGTTCAGGATCGCCATACATCCACACATCGCGCGCTGCGGCCTGCATTGCGGCGATCGCCTTGGGTGAGGGGCCAAAGACACTTTCATTGGCGCCAAGCCTTGCGACAAAGTCAAAGCCCTGCGCGCGTTCTTGCGCCTCGGGGCCGACAAACGGGACTTTTGCGGGCAGGCTATCAATAAGCTTGGTGTAGCGTGGGCTGGTCATGAAATGGCTTGATCCTCAGGCCCCGTATGGAACCCAAACGGTTTTGACTTCAGTTGCTTCTTCCAAAAATACCACGCCCTCACAAGCGGGATTGCGCCAATCGGGGCTTTTGCCCTTAAAGCCTGACAGACCCCAACTGCGCTTGAGGTTGAGAGAGGCCTTCGTGTCAACGAGATGCGCCTCTATATTTGCATTGAAATTCCAGATTGCATCAACGGCCATATGCGCTGCTAAATCTGTGGCCATCTCGGATGGGTCGCCCGTCACAATATTGATCACGCCTGCGGGCACATCGGATGTGTCGAGCACTTGATAGAAATCGGTCATCGCAAGACCACCTTCCAAACTGGGCAGGAGAACCACGCGGTTCCCCATCGCGACCGCAGGCGCAAGAAGCGAAATTGCGCCCAAGAGCGGGGCGTTTTGCGGGGCTATGATGCCAATCACCCCGACCGCCTCGCGTAGCGCCATCGCTAGGCCGCGCAAGGGCACGGCCCGCGCTTCGCCTGCGAATTTGTCGGCCCATGCGGCATAGCTGAACAGGCGGCTTAGGCTTGTTTCAACCTCCGCTTTGGCGGTGGCTTTGGATTGTCCTGTGAGATCACAGAGACGTTCCGCAAATTCCTGTCCGCGCGCCGCCAAATTCTCGGCGAGGTAATACAGGATTTGCGCGCGACTATGGGCCGGCATCGTGCCCCATCCTGACGCAGCTTCCGCAGCCTCAACGGCGTTGCGAATATCCTTGCGGTTGCCGCGGCCCAATTGGCCAAGCATGTCGCCCGATTTTGACCAAATTGGAATGACATGGCCGCCATCAGGGCGCACTTGTTTGCCGCCAATGTAAAGTTTGGCGGTGCGGTCTATCGCGGGTGTATTGGCCTGCTTGGGCGTTGCAGGGGCGGGGTGGCGCACTGGTTTTTCAATTTTGGTCAGGGGCAGCGGTGCCTTCATATAGGCGCGCAGCCCCTCAACCCCACCTTCACGACCAACCCCTGATTGACGCACCCCGCCAAAGGGCGCGGCAGCGTCAAACATATTGGTGCCATTGACCCAGACAACACCCGCTGCCAGTTTCGGGGCAATATCAAGCGCAAGGCTGATATTCTCGCTCCAGATTGACGCGGCAAGGCCGTAACGCGTGTTATTGGCAAGGCTCACAGCCTCCTCAGGGGTACGAAACCGCGCGGCCACAAGAACGGGGCCAAAAATTTCTTCCTGCATCAGGGGGTGGGCGGTGCCAAGATCGGTGATCAGCATGGGCGGCAAAAAGCAGCCTGTCTCAGGCAAGACACATTCAGGGCTGAATGCATCAACATCCGCCACCATGTCGCGCACGCGGGCGGCTTGGCTGTCATCGACCATCGCGCCGATGTCGATGGATTTATCCAGCGGATCACCCACGCGCAGTTTTGCCATCCGCGCGCGAATTTTGGCATAGACCTCATCGGCCACGCTGTCCTGCACCAACAGGCGTGACCCCGCGCAACAGACCTGCCCTTGATTGAACCAAATCGCATCAACCAAGCCCTCAACAGCGCTGTCGAGATCGGCATCATCAAAGATGATGAAGGGCGATTTGCCACCCAATTCGAGGCTGAGTTTCGTGCCTGATCCTGCGCGGGCTTGATAAATTTTGCGCCCAACTTCGGTTGAGCCTGTGAAGGCCAATTTGTCGATGCCTGCATGCGCAGCCAAATAGGCACCCGCTGCGCCATCCCCTGTTATGATGTTCACAACACCCTTGGGCAGGCCAACCTCCTGACAGATTTCTGCGAATAGAAGGGCGGTCAACGGGGTGAACTCGGCAGGCTTCAACACAACCGTATTGCCCGCGGCCAAGGCAGGGGCAATTTTCCAAGCGAGCATCAACAGCGGAAAGTTCCAAGGAATGATTTGCCCACAAACACCAAGCGGTTGATGGTCTTCGGCCACAGTTCCGCGCAATTGGGCGAGGCCTGCATGATAGTAGAAATGCCGCTGAGCAAGCGGAATGTCGACATCGCGTGCCTCGCGGATTGGCTTGCCATTGTCGAGAGTTTCGAGAACTGCAAAGAGGCGACTGTGTTTTTGCAAAGCCCGCGCCAAAGCATAAAGGTAGCGCGCGCGCGCATGATCGCTGAGCCGTGACCATGGCCCGAAGGCCTTTCGCGCCGCGCTAATGGCCGTGTCTATCTCGGTTTCAGTTGCTTGCGCGACATGCGATAGAACCTCGCCACGGGCAGGGTTGCGGGTTTCGAAATGATCTTGGCCCTTAGTGAAGCTGCCATTGATGAAATGTCCAAACTGGCCATGATGCCCCGCAATCCATGCGCGCGCCTCAGTATCGGCTTCGGGCGCGGTGCCATAGTCCATGGTTTCGAAAATTTCGGTGATATTCATGATCTGCCTCAGGCCATCGGGTGATTGTAACGGGCGGAATAAGCACCCGTGGCTTGGTGTTCGAGTTGGCGTTCAATATCGCCAAGAAGAGAGGACGCGCCAAAGCGGAAAAGCTGCGCGGACATCCAAGCTTGTCCCAATTCTTCTTTCATCAGCGCCAGATAGGTCAGCGCGTCCTTCGCTTTGGAAATGCCACCTGCGGGTTTGTAGCCGACCTTAAACCCTGTGCGCGCCTCATAAGCGCGGATTGCGCGGATCATGGTTAGGCTGACGGGTAGGGTGGCATTGACCGCTTCCTTACCGGTTGAGGTCTTGATGAAATCTGCGCCCGCCATCATGCAAACGAGGCTTGCGCGCGCAACATTGCGCAGTGTTCCAAGTTCGCCTGTGGCCAAGATCGCTTTGACATGGGCCGCGCCGCAAGCCGTGCGAAACTCTCGCATCTCGTCATATAGAGCCTGCCAATTCCCCTCGAGGACATGGCGGCGCGAAATCACAATATCGATTTCTTGCGCGCCCGCGGCAACGCTTTCCTTGATCTCTGCCACGCGCAGATGAAAGGGCGACAACCCCGCAGGAAAACCTGTGGATACCGCTGCCACAGGGATGCCGCTGCCCTCCAGCGCCTTAAGCGCAGGCTCGACCATGTCGTGATAGACGCAGACCGCCCCCACTGTGATCTGTGGCAGTCCCAGACGCTCTAGAATATCTGCGCGCACGGGCTGCTTGGCCTTTTCACAAAGCCGCGCCACCCGCGCTTTGGTGTCATCGCCTGACAATGTGGTCAGGTCGATCATCGTTACGGCGCGGGCAAGCCATGCTGTTTGATATGCCTTTTTCACGCTGCGCCTTGTGCCAATTGTGGCTGCGCGCCGTTCAATTGCAGATCGATTTGCTGTAGCACGCGCAACCCAATCAAGGTCGAGCGCCATTCCCTCGTTGCGGGGGAGGTGCAATTGCGGCAGCTGCGCATGGCCCGTCTGGTGGCCCGTTGCGGCAAAAGTTTTGGTGGTTTGGGTCATGTTTTGGCGTCACTCATACAGTCAGCTGTTACGCTTACACGCGCGGCGATGCTTGGCAAGGTGGTGACAGGGGTAGAATTGAGCGTTAAGGGAGAGACAACGCTTTAGCCCAAACTTTTGAAAGCCCTGCCCGATGTCCTTTGATCGCTCGATAAAAATCGCCCCGTCTATTCTCTCTGCGGATTTTGCCAATTTTGGTGCAGAGATCCGCGCCATTGAGGCGCAAGGGGCGGATTGGGTGCATATCGATGTCATGGATGGGCATTTCGTGCCGAACCTCACCTTTGGCCCGCCTGCGGTGAAGGCCTTTCGGCCTCATGTGAAAACGGTCATGGATGTGCATTTGATGATCGCGCCTGTTGACCCCTATATTGATGCCTATGCGGATGCAGGGGCAGATATTTTGACCGCGCATATTGAGGCGGGCCCGCATATTCACCGCACGCTGCAGGCCATTCGTGGTGCAGGCATGAAAGCTGGGGTGGCGTTGAACCCTGGAACACCCGCCGACAGTGTCGCGCATCTTTTGGATTTGTGCGATTTGGTTTGCGTTATGACGGTCAACCCAGGCTTTGGCGGGCAGAAATTTATTGATCTGACGGACAAAATCTCGCGTCTGCGCGCGATGATAGGGGATCGTCCGATCCATATTGAGATCGATGGGGGTGTTGATCCTGTAACTGCACCATTGGTGGCTGCCGCGGGCGCGGATGTGTTGGTCGCAGGCTCAGCCGTTTTCAAGGGCGGCTCGGTTGATCGCCCTGAGGTTTACGGCGACAATATCGCGTCTATCCGAAAAGCGGCCGTATCGGCGCAATAAAAAAGGCGCGCAAAACTGCGCGCCTTTGGATTAGTTTGTCTGAAAGTGGGGCTATGCTTTATTGGGGCCCGCCTCAAGCACATCTTCTAAGGTGCGCAGGCCTGTGCGGGGCGCTTGAACCAACACCGACATATTGCCTGGCTTGTGTTGGTTGTTGAGCATTTTGTTATGCGCATCGGGCAACTCGGCCCATGGCATGACCTCGGACATACACGGATCAAGACGGCGCTCGCACATTAAGCGATTGGCGGCTGCGGCTTGCTTGAGATGGGCAAAGTGGCTGCCTTGCAGGCGCTTTTGATGCATCCACATATAGCGCACATCAAAGGTGCAGTTGAACCCTGTTGTGCCTGCACAGATAACAACCATGCCGCCCTTTTTACACACGAGAGTTGAGACGGCGAAGGTCGATTCACCTGGGTGCTCAAACACCATATCGACATTCACGCCTTTGCCAGTGATGTCCCAAATTGCTTTGCCAAAGCGGCGGGCCTCTTTCAGCCACGCGTTATATTCTGGGGTGTTCACCTTGGGCATTTGACCCCAGCAGTCAAATTCCTTGCGATTGATCACACCTTTTGCGCCAAGGCTGAGGACGTAGTCGCGCTTACTTTCATCTGAGATGACGCCAATTGCATTCGCGCCTGCGGTGTTGATCAACTGAATGGCATAGACACCAAGCCCACCTGATGCCCCCCAGACCAGAACATTCTGGCCAGGTTTTAACTCATGCGGGTGATGGCCAAACAGCATACGATAGGCTGTGGCAAGGGTCAGGGTGTAGCACGCGGATTCTTCCCAAGTCAGGTGCTTAGGGCGTGGCATTAATTGCTGAGCCTGCACGCGGGTAAATTGGGCAAAAGACCCGTCGGGGGTTTCATAGCCCCAAATGCGCTGTGTCGGCGAGAACATTGGATCACCGCCATTACATTCTTCGTCATCCCCGTCATCTTGGTTGCAGTGGATCACGACCTCGTCCCCAACTTTCCAAGATTTCACTTTGTCGCCAACGGCCCAGACAATGCCTGCGGCATCAGAGCCTGCGATGTGATAGGGGGCGCCATGTCCATCGAAGGGGCTAATCGGTTGACCCAAGCCCGCCCAAACGCCGTTATAGTTTACACCCGCAGCCATCACCAAAACCAATACTTCTTGGCTGTCGATGCTGGGTGTTTCTACGACTTCAAGCTGAAACGCTTTGTCGGGCGTGCCGTGGCGCTCTTTCCGGATGGCCCATGCGTGCATTTTTGGCGGCACATATCCCATCGGAGGCATCTCGCCCATATCATAGAGGTCTTTCTCGGGCGCCTCGTAGTAGAGGGGCGTCTGATTGCTGTCCAAAGCCATTGGGGCCTCCGTAAATTGCGCCCCAAGGGGCGTGTGGTGCTGCGATGCGGAATCGCTGATGTGCTATTGCAGCATTGAATAGCAAGGGCTGCGCAACAATTCAAATAAAAATACAAATTTTGAGAAATAAAATGTCTCACGGGACGTGGCGTATCGCCTTTTTAGTTGCATCAGCTTTGCGAGATCATAGGTGGATATTCTTCAATATATTGATTTTATTGTAAATTATTATGGGCTGATGAGGGCGCGCCTTCATTCTGCATTGCAGCGAATTGACAGAGACATAAAGTTTTCCATATACCTCTATTTGAGTAAGGATATTGCTAAAGACGAATCTGGAGGGCGCTGATGGCCGAGATGCAGAAAGATAAGCCTTGGTTGATCCGCACCTATGCGGGTCATTCTACAGCCAAAGCTTCGAACGCGCTGTATCGGAGCAATCTGGCCAAAGGCCAAACGGGCCTATCCGTTGCCTTCGATTTGCCGACCCAAACGGGATATGACAGCGACCATGCGCTTGCGCGCGGTGAGGTGGGTAAGGTCGGCGTGCCTGTCAGCCACTTGGGCGATATGCGCACCCTGTTTGAGAATATCCCGCTGGAGCAGATGAACACCTCAATGACCATTAACGCGACTGCGCCGTGGCTTTTGGCGCTCTATATCGCGGTGGCTGAGGAGCAGGGCGCCGAGGTGGCGGCCCTACAAGGCACAGTGCAAAACGATCTCATCAAAGAATACCTGTCGCGCGGGACATATATTTGCCCCCCTGCGCCGTCTCTGCGGATGATCGCAGATGTGGCTGAGTATTGTTATACGCATGTGCCAAAATGGAATCCGATGAATGTCTGCTCGTATCACCTGCAAGAGGCGGGTGCGACACCCGAGCAAGAAC
This sequence comes from Roseovarius sp. 10, assembly GCF_033100315.1. Taxonomy (NCBI): domain Bacteria; kingdom Pseudomonadati; phylum Pseudomonadota; class Alphaproteobacteria; order Rhodobacterales; family Roseobacteraceae; genus Roseovarius; species Roseovarius sp. 10. The sequence continues at coordinate 466,633 of NZ_JAWLVH010000002.1, read as the reverse complement.
TGGCATTCGCCCTAGCGACAGGGATTGCGGTTCTTGATGCGCTAAAGCCCCGCGTTGCAGCAGAAGATTTCCCAGCACTTTGCGGTCGCATCTCCTTTTTTGTGAATGCGGGCATCCGTTTTGTGACCGAGATGTGCAAAATGCGCGCTTTTGTTGATCTCTGGGATGAAATTTTGGAACAGCGCTACGGGGTGGAAGACCCTAAGTTCCGCCGTTTCCGATATGGGGTTCAGGTGAACTCTCTCGGCCTGACAGAGCAGCAGCCTGAAAATAATGTCTATCGCATCCTGATTGAGATGCTCGCCGTGACACTGTCGAAACGCGCCCGCGCGCGGGCGGTGCAATTGCCCGCATGGAACGAGGCCTTGGGCCTGCCGCGCCCTTGGGATCAGCAATGGTCGATGCGGATGCAGCAGATCATGGCCTATGAAACCGATTTGTTGGAATATGGTGACCTTTTTGACGGTAACCCTGTGGTTGATGCCAAGGTCGAGGAATTGAAATCAGGTGCGCGGGCCGAATTGGCCAATCTCGACTCGATGGGCGGCGCGATCATGGCTATTGATTACATGAAAGCGCGTTTGGTCGAAGCGAATGCTGACCGTGTGGGGGGGATTGAGCGGGGCGAGACCACTGTTGTCGGCGTCAACCGCTTTACGCAATCAGAGCCTTCGCCTTTGGTCGATGAAGAGGGCGGGATCATGGTTGTTGATCCTGCGGTTGAGGCCGATCAAATCGGGCGCCTTACTGCGTGGCGCGCCGCGCGTGACAGCGCCGCTGTCGAGGCAGCTTTGGCGCGATTGCGCGATGATGCAACTGCAGGGCGCAATGTCATGCCCGCCTCGATTGACGCCGCAAAGGCGGGCGTGACGACTGGCGAATGGGCCGAGGTCATGCGCGCCGTGCATGGTCAATATCGTGGCCCAACGGGTGTTTCGAAATCTGTGTCGAACAAAACCGAAGGTCTGGAGGATATCCGGGCTGCCGTGGATGCAGTCAGCGATAAACTGGGCCGCCGTCTTAAGTTCATGGTGGGTAAGCCCGGACTTGACGGGCATTCCAACGGGGCGGAACAAATCGCCTTCCGCGCGCGCGATTGTGGAATGGATATCAGCTATGAGGGTATCCGCCTGACGCCCGAGGAAATCGTTCAAGCGGCCCTTGCGGAAGAACCCCATGTTATTGGGCTGTCGATCCTATCAGGCAGCCATGTGCCTCTGATCGAGCAATTGATGGGGCACTTAGAGGCTGCAGGATTGGGGCATTTGCCTGTGGTTGTCGGCGGCATTATCCCAGAGGCGGATGAAAAGCGCCTTTTATCCATGGGCGTGGCGCGGGTTTATACACCCAAGGATTTCGAATTAAACCGCATTATGTTTGATATCGTTGCCTTGGTTGAGCCCCGTTCCGTTGCGGCTGAGTAAATAATAAAGCGCTATATTTTCAATAATTATAGCGCGCGCATTAAATATATTCTTGTTGCCAATATAAAATAACAGGCTTAATTCTTCTGCCAGTTTGAAATTCCAAAAGGGTTGGAGGCATTATGTCTATTGATCTTTCAAAAATGTCGAAAGATGAGCTTGTCGCACTTCAAAAAGATGTCGCAGCGGCAATTAAAGACTTTGATAAACGGAAAAAGAAAGAAGCCCTGATTGCAGCCCAAAAAGCGGCGCAAGAATTTGGGTTTAGCCTTGAAGAAGTGTTGGGCGGTCGTAAAGCGGGTGCGAAAGTTGCGCCACGCTATCGTAACCCAAGCAATCCTGACCAAACATGGACGGGCCGTGGCCGCAAACCCCTTTGGGTTGTGGACGCGTTGAATTCTGGAAAATCTTTGGATGATCTAGCGATCTAAATTGAATAAAGCCGCCCAAAAGGGGCGGCTTTTTCTTTTAAATGGCAACCACATCTAAAGGTGGAAAGCCATTAAATCCTACGGATGCATAGGTTGATGTATAGGCCCCGCAGGCGCGGATAATGATTTTATCTCCGCCCTTTAGCCCAAGCGGCAATTGCACGGGCCGCTTTTCATAGAGAACATCCGCGCTGTCACAAGATGGGCCTGCAAGAATGCAGGGGCCCGTGACTTCGTGGTCGCGCTCTGTGATGAATTGATAGCGGATCGCCTCATCCATTGTCTCGGCGAGGCCTGAGAATTTGCCAATATCAAGATAAACCCAACGGCATAGGTCATCGTTTGATTTGCGCGAGACAAGCAGCACCTCTGCGGCGATCATGCCCGCCTCACCGACTAGACCGCGGCCAGGCTCGGCCATGATCTGCGCCACATCCCCAAAGCGGGCGTGAACCTGATCCATAACGGCGCGGGCATATGCGGTGGGGTGTGGGATGTCATCGCCGTAAAAGGCGGGGAAACCGCCCCCGATATTGAGCAAGTCCAAACCATGTCCTGCGGCTTGCGCGGCGTGCCAAACGGCGGCGATTTGATCAAGCGTATCAGCCCACATCATCGGATCACGGGTCTGGCTGCCCACATGGAAGGACAGACCGCGCGGGGTCAAACCAACGGCGTGGGCGTGCTCGATCAGGCCCAATACAATCTCGCGGCTTGTGCCAAATTTGCGGGTCAGCGGCCAATCGGCACCCGAGGCTTCGACAATCACGCGGATATAGACCTGGGCATTCGGGGCATGGGCCGCAATTTTGTCCAACTCTTCCACCGCATCGGCGGCAAAGAGCGTGATTCCTTGCGCATGGGCATAGGCAATATCGGCTGGGCGCTTAATCGTGTTGCCATAAGAGATATGCGCAGGCCGCGCGCCATGGGCCAAGCAGGCCTCTATCTCGGCGCGAGAGGCCGCATCAAAATGCGCGCCAAGACCTACAAGACGGGCCAAGATTTCAGGCGCAGGGTTGGCTTTGACCGCGTAATGAATATCCGCATGGCCCAAGCCCGCTTTGAGTGCGTGATACTGTGCTTCGATCCGCTCCAGATCCAGAACAAGGGTCGGGCGATCAAAGCTTGTGCTGCGGATATAGCCCAACAGACGGGCATCGGGATCAACGGGTTGAGAAATAGCTTCGCAAACCGAAGGCTCGGCAAATGTAGCGTTCATTGGCATCTCCAATAGACATGGGCCGAAACTCGACCAGACGTTCCAAGGGAGACGTTACCGTCGCTACATTAACCGCGTGGGTGCTAGCCCACCTCGCCAGAGGCGCGTGCGTTGGCGTCTGTGCGCGGGCGTTTGCATCACCTGCGATCAAATAGCAAGAAGTTTTTTGCAGCCCGCCTCACAAACCATGGCTGCGGTCGTAACCATTGGCGGGGCGGGGGGTGAAATCAGCGGTCAACTCGCTGTCAAACACCTCCACCAACATCGGGTGGCAGGTGGCGCTGTCAGAGGAATGTTCCGCCCCGCAATCCCCACCAGGACAGGCAGAGAGCGCACCCAAAAGATCCATCTCGGCAAGGAAATCCAGATGATCCCCCGCCCGCGCGGGCGTGGCCTTCATGAAATATTGGCCCGTGTCACGGGTGAACCCTGTGCACATAAACACGTTGAGCACGTCATGCACCGCCATCTCGGCCTCGGTCAAAGATAGGCCGCGATGTGAGGCCAGCGCGCGGGTCAGGTTGGAATGACAGCAGTGATGATACTGCCCGCCAGACAGCAGGTTATGCGTATAGGGGTCGCAGCGCGTGCCAATCACATCATGCACCGCGCCGCCAAAATCATCGCGCCCATACCACGCCAAACTGTCCTCTAGGATTAGGGCCATGGCGCGCAGATGCGGCAGGTTGGAATAAAGCGTGTGGCCTGTGCTGACATGGCTGCCATGGATGGCGCGGGTTTTGCCCGAAAAGAACCGCTCGGACAGATCATGCGCATTCCATAGGTTAAGATCCCCCACCTGCGCCCCTTGCGGCAGGGAGATGCGGAAGGATTGCCCTGCCTTCACCTCGAAACAGGCCGCCTCGCGTGGGGGGATCAGCACCTCGGCGGTTTTGCGCCAGTGCTTGCGCGCGCGCGCCATACGGGCAAGGTCGGGCGCGGGCAGGCTATCGGTGGGATAGCAGATCACAGGCGCCACCGCGCGGCGCGCCTCGGCATCCTGTGGGGCCTTGATATGGTCTGTCATACTCTGCCCTCCTGCATGGGGTTTGACCCGTTTTAGCGGCAAGGCGGGCGTGGGGCCAAGGGGGAATGACATCCCCCTTTGGCAAGGGACGGTGCCTAAGGCGTGTAATAGCCAAAAACCCCCTCAAGATCGGGGTCATCCAGACTGGGTGGTGTCTTTTGATGCGGCTTGGCCCAAGCAAATGGCCAAATCAGCGGCCAGAGCATCGGCCAAACGGGGAACTGCAACATATGGATCATCTTTTTGCCCTTTCATCAGGCTGAGGTGATCCTCCCTATGGGGTAGTTATAGCATTTACAAAAAACATGTATACAACTTTATAATAAAAATTATATATTTATGATTATACCTGCCGTGTTTGTAAGTCATTGGGGGATCAAATGACAGAGATTGTTGAGCGTTTTGATGGAGAAGATCCAGAACCTCTTGTAAATGTGACAAGTCTACCGCCGAGTGTCCTTGAAGCAATTGTGAAAAATTTACAGCAGCCAGTTCAAAAGGCTACGCAAGTATTCCGTAAAAATTATATCGTTGAAATCGATAATCTTAAACAACTTTTGATAAAGATTGAGCAAGAGTTTCGGGGCGATCCATTTATCACTAAGAACCTCACATTGAGTTTGCACCTCAGCTCAAATCAAAGATTCGATTTTGCAAGCTGGAAAGAATTTGCGGAATTTGACTCCTCAAAGAACGAACGTACAAAATCGATTTCATTTACTTACACAAGGAGCGCTAGCACCCCAGATAACAAGCTACAGATCTATAAAGTGCAGGTAGCAATTCAAAATTTGCAAATGAGACATAGTATCTTCCTTGGCCCTGTGATTTTGAGCCGTATCGAAGATGCAGGGTTGCCCCCTGTCCCCATCCATTCTTCCGTTGAGTATTCGGATTACGTGATGGGAAAAAATTTGATTGGAGTTGTTGAGCAATGGGCAGATAGCCTCTCGACTGATGAGAGGCCAATAATAAATTGGTTACAAAGGAACTCTGGTAAGATTCGATCAATCTTTGTTTTTCTTGTTACCCTTGCAGCGCTGATTGGGCCTATAATTTATATTAAAAGTGTAGGCCCTGAAAATTATAATATCGCACTTCTTTTATTCTACGCGTCCGCGTTTATCTACACAATTCACGAGTTTTCAAAACAATTAGCGCGCTTGCTTGAGTACTATATTGATAGCTATAAGAAAAAAAACACTATCTCAATTACACGTGGCGACACAAAATATGAAGAAAAAATAGATATTTCTAATAAAAAATTGATTTTAAAGTCAATAACAGTTTTTATTTCCCTTCTAATTCACATCGCCTTAGGTTTGGTAAGCAATCATATTTATTATCGTCTGTTGGATGGGTAACGGGGGCCTTTCGGCCCCCTTTCTCTTTCCCTCACAACTGCCGTTCCACCATCATCTTCTTGATATTGGCGATGGCCTTGGCGGGGTTTAGGCCTTTGGGGCAGGTTTTGGTGCAGTTCATGATCGTGTGGCAGCGATAAAGTTTGAACGGGTCTTCCAACTCGTCCAGACGTTCGCCCGTGGCCTCGTCACGGCTGTCGATGATCCACCGATAGGCGTGCAGAAGCGCCGCTGGCCCAAGGTAGCGGTCGCCGTTCCACCAATAGCTGGGGCAGGAGGTGGAGCAGGAGGCGCACATCACGCATTCATAAAGCCCGTCCAATTTCTTGCGGTCTTCGATGGATTGGCGCCATTCCTTTTCTGGGCGCTGTGTTTTCGTCTCAAGCCATGGCATGATCGAGGCGTGCTGCGCGTAGAAATGGGTCAGGTCGGGGATCAAATCCTTGACCACGGGCATATGGGGCAGCGGATAGATTTTCACATCGCCTTTGATCTCATCCATGCCATAGATGCAGGCCAATGTGTTGATCCCGTCAATATTCATCGCGCAAGACCCACAAATCCCCTCGCGGCAGGAACGGCGGAAGGTAAGTGTCGGGTCGATCTCGTTTTTGATCTTGATTAGCGCGTCCAAAACCATCGGCCCGCAGCTGTCCATATCCACCCAATAGGTGTCGACACGGGGGTTTTGCCCGTCATCGGGGTTCCAGCGGTAAATCTGGAATTTGCGCAGGTTCGTGGCCCCCTCGGGTTTGGGCCAAGTTTTGCCCGTTGTGATCTGCGAATTCTTTGGAAGTGCGAGTTCTACCATGGTCGTCTCCGTCTCACTGGCTGCCCGTTTCGGGGTAGAGGGGTGTTTCGGGCGCTTGGCCCGTCAATCTGGTTACGCAGGTCGTATAGACATCTTCTGGGTCGCGCCCTGCGAGGTAATCCGAGGACAGGCCGATTTGCACACCCGCAGATGTGCCGCCTGTGCCAACGCCAACCGCGATTTGGGTTTGGGGTCGTGTTGCCGCGTCTGCGCGTTGGCGGCATTGCGCCTCGGCCTGCGCCATCGTGGGCGGCGCGGGGGGCGTGCAGGCGGCCATCAGCGCCGCCGCAAGAAGGGGCAGGGCGCGCATCATGGTCGTGTCTCCTGCACCCAATCGGTGGGATGGGTTTCATAGCCAAGCGCCACCAAATCCGCGCCGAATGTCTCGGCATAGTCTTCGGCAATGGCGCGGGGTAATTCATCGCGCCACCGCGCGGGCGCGCCCGAGTCGATATGGATATCCAACGTCTCGCCAATGCGGTCACGATGAGTCATTGATCCGAACAGGGAATGATCGAGAAAACATGCGCGCCCAATGTCAATGGCCTCCGCATCAAAACCCAAGAAGTGCAGAATATCCGCGAAAAGCGCGCCGTCCTGATCTGCCATCAAATCCTCATATCGGATTTCGGCAAATGTATCGCGGTTGTAATCCCATGCGGTCATTTCCGCCATGGTCCGTGCGTGCCGCCCTGCCATCTCAAAGCGCAATTGTGCGGCCAGATCGGGCAAGCTGCGCATATGCGCGAGATAGGATTTCCCGCCAAGCGCAGGGTCGGGGCTTGCCAATTGCGGTTCGCGCGCATCGGGCACGCGGGCGTGATAGCGCGCGCCTGAGATCAGCACATCGCGCGGGTCGCGGATTAGGTGCAGCCCCCGCATGTCGCCGCGGCTCAGGGTTTCGGGCGCGAAATCAGAGGACCAATGCGCGATCACATTACGCCCCTCATCCGCCGTGGCGGTTTTTCCAAAACCAAAAGGAAGGCCGAGCTTGTAGCACATCGCCCGAAACACCCACCGCATCCACAGCGTGCCTGTCTTGTGGTGGGTGCCAATGCAAATCAGGCGCACAGGGGCGGCGGGCGCAGTCATATGGTCTGCGCCCGTCTGGAAATCGGTGGTCATGGCCTGCAGTCCCACCGCATTCTCCCTTAGTAAACCCGCGCTTTCGGCGCGATTTTCTTGAGGTCAATTCCGCCTTCCTCATGTGTGGTCAGCGGATCAAGATGAACGGGGCGATAATCGAGAGCCACTTTTTGACCCTCAACCACCGCAAGGCTGTGCTTGCGCCATGTTTTGTCATCGCGGTCGGGATAATCCTCATGCGCATGTGCGCCACGGCTTTCTTTCCGCGCCTCGGCCGAGACGATGGTGGCCAAGGCGTTTGGCATCAGGTTGGTCAGTTCCAATGTTTCCATCAGGTCTGAGTTCCACACGAGGCTGCGATCGGTGACTGATAGGTCATCCATCTTGGCGGCAACCGCCTCCATTTTCGCGCACCCTTCCGCAAGGGTCTTGTCGGTGCGGAAAACGGCCGCATCGGCCTGCATGGTTTTCTGCATCTCAAGGCGCAATTCGGCTGTAGCGACCGTGCCCTTCGCATGGCGCAACCCGTCAAAGCGGGCCAAAGCTGCATCAAGGCTGGCTTGGTTCAATGCGGGATTGGGTGTGTCAGGATTGACAACCTTGCCCGCGCGGATTGCAGCAGCGCGGCCAAAGACCACAAGGTCGATGAGCGAGTTTGACCCAAGGCGGTTGGCCCCATGCACCGAGGCGCAGCCTGCCTCACCCACGGCCATCAAGCCGGGCACGACCGCATCGGGATTGTCCTTGGTTGGGTTAAGCACCTCGCCCCAGTAATTAGTGGGGATGCCGCCCATATTGTAATGCACAGTCGGCAGCACAGGGATTGGTTCGCGGGTTACGTCCACGCCAGCAAAAATCCGTGCGCTTTCCGAGATACCTGGCAGACGCTCTGCCAGGGTTTCAGGCGGCAGATGGTTGAGGTGCAGGAAGATATGATCCTTTTCTTTGCCAACACCACGGCCTTCGCGGATTTCCATTGTCATACAGCGTGAAACCACATCGCGTGACGCAAGATCCTTATAGGTTGGGGCATAGCGCTCCATGAAACGCTCACCCTCGGAGTTGGTCAGATAGCCGCCTTCGCCGCGCGCGCCCTCCGTGATCAGGCAGCCCGCGCCGTAAATCCCTGTGGGGTGGAATTGCACGAATTCCATATCCTGTAGGGGCAGACCCTGACGCGCGACCATGCCGCCGCCATCGCCTGTGCAGGTATGCGCTGAGGTTGCGCTGAAATAGGCGCGGCCATAGCCACCTGTGGCCAGAACGACCATCTTGGCATTGAACGCGTGCAGCGTGCCATCGTCCAATTTCCAAGCCAGAACGCCTTGGCACTGGCCGTCTTCTGACATGATCAGATCAGTCGCGAAATATTCGATGTAGAAATTCGCGTTATTCTTCAACGACTGGCCATAGAGCGTGTGCAAGATCGCGTGACCTGTGCGGTCTGCTGCGGCGCAGGTGCGCTGCACGGGCGGGCCTTCGCCGAATTCGGTGGTATGGCCGCCAAAGGGGCGTTGATAAATCTTGCCTTCTTCGGTGCGCGAGAATGGAACGCCGTAATGTTCCAACTCGTAAACCGCCTTGGGCGCTTCACGGGCGAGGTATTCCATCGCATCCGTATCGCCAAGCCAGTCCGACCCTTTGACTGTGTCATACATATGCCACTGCCAACTATCAGGCCCCATATTGCCAAGTGAGGCTGCGATGCCCCCTTGTGCCGCAACAGTGTGAGAACGGGTTGGGAAAACCTTGGTCACACAGGCGGTCTTAAGACCTTGTTCTGCCATGCCTAAGGTCGCACGCAGGCCCGATCCGCCCGCGCCAACAACGACAACGTCATAGCTGTGGTGATGAATTTCGTAGGAAGCGGTCATGTTCCGTCTGCTCCTGTTTGTCTGTTCAGAACGCGAGTTTTGCAATCGCGAAAAGCCCGATCGCCATCAGCCCGTAGGAGATGATCGAAAAGGCGATGAGAAGGCCTTTGCGGGTCAAGCCGCCGGTGTAATCCTCAACCACCACTTGGATGCCGAGGCGAAAATGGTGCAGGCCCACGATCAACATCAGAGCGATAATCAGCGCGCGCAGCGGATGACCGAGGGCTGCGATCACCGCGTCATAAGGCTGGCCTAAAAGTGGCCCGAAGGTGAACACGAAAAGCGGGGTCAGAACCATGAGCGCCACCGAGGTGAGGGTCATTGTCCAAAAATGTTCTGTGCCTGAGCGAGCAGAACCAAGGCCGATCACACGTTTGCGGTCTGTTGCGAATTTCATAACCTATGCCTTTCCTGCCTTAGACAAAGATGAGGGTGAGAATGGTCAGCACCACCGCGCCCACAATCATCGCCCATCCCATGCGGTCTGCTGCCTCAAGCTCTAGCCCGCGGCCAGTGTCCCAGATCAGGTGACGCAGCCCGCCAAGCGTGTGATACCACAGCCCCAATACGGAAAGCGTCATCACGACATCTCCAAGCAGCGATGTCATCAGCCCGTCTACGAGATCGAAATAGGCCTTTCCTGTCGCTGCGGCCAGTAGCCACCAAACGATAAGCAAAGCCGAGCCAAGCATCGCGATACCCGTGATGCGGTTTAGGATTGATGTCGCGGAATTGAGCTGTTTGCGATAAATCTGCAAATGCGGCGACAAAGGGCGATTGCCCCGATTTACGTCTGCCATTCTGGGAACCCTCTCAGGTTGTCTTGGTCTGGTCGTCTGTTCAACGACCATCCATACCCGAATTTTCGCCCCTGTCACGGGGGGAGTGAACGCTAACAGGTGAATTAAGGGCAGAATTAGGTGATTTATTGCCGCAGTTGGCCCTTTGTGATCACATTGAGAAATCCTGTGATCACTAAATTTCTGTGGAATCTCAGCGTGGCATGAGTGTCCAGTAATCCAGATCAAGCAACACATGGGGCAGATATTTGCCTGCCTCATCGCGCAGCTGTCCTGCGGTGCCTGCCGCGCTGGTGGCAACTAGGCGAAGGCGCAGCGCGCCGATATCTGGCGATGCAGTCTCAGCTTTGTCCAACACTTCAGACCATGCGCGGATTGTCGTGCCTGCAAAGCATGGGTTGGCATGGGCACCCGCGTTTATGCCTGCAATCATCTGCGCATTGGCCAAGCCATTAAAGGACAAAGCCCGCGCCATGGAGATGACATGTCCCCCATAGATCAATCGCTGGCCGTCATCACGGAAGGTCGCGTCAAAATGCACTTTGGCCGTATTCTGCCACAGGCGGGTGGCCATCATATGTTCGGCCTCCTCGATGGTGACGCCGTCCACATGGTCGATCACCTCGCCAATTTCATAATCCCCCCAAAGATGCGGCTCTCCTGCCAGAGTGGTCGGGTAATTGGCGAAAGTAAGGCCTTGGGGAATAGCCAAATCATCTGGTGCAATGACCTTTGCCAAATCTGGGATTACGGTTTCTGGTGCGGCGGCATCAAGATTGTTTTTGCGCACCATGACCCAACGCACATAATCAAGCACCACATGGCCATTTTGATTGCTGCCTTGTGTGCGCACATAGACCACGCCAGATTTGCCATTGGAATTTTCCTTGAGGCCAATGACCTGACTTTTTGAGGTCAGGCTGTCACCTGCGTAAACGGGCTGCAAAAACCGCCCTTCAGCATAGCCCAAATTAGCAACGGCATTGAGCGAAATATCGGGCACAGTTTTGCCAAAGACGATGTGGAACGTGATCAGGTCATCCAATGGGCTTTGCGCCAGCCCGCAGGATTGGGCAAAAGCATCAGAGGAATGCAACGCGTGGCGTGCAGGATAGAGCGCGTGATAGAGAGCCCGCTCTCCACCCGAAACTGTGCGCGGGACGGCATGCTCAATCACTTGGCCGAGGCGATAATCCTCGAAAAAATTGCCAGAATTGGTTTTCATGCCGCCATTCCTTTGCGTGTTTATTGCTGACCGAGTTTCATATCGGGGTGATAGGCATCTGCGATTGTTTTCGTCACTGCCTGCGCGCAGCGCATTTTGTTGGTGCTTGGATCGAAGGCATAGGATGGGCTGCCATAGAGCACCCATCCCTTCGCTAGCGCATCTGACACTTTGTGGCAGAAGGCCGATGTGTCCTCTTCAGTGAGAAGCCTATAAATTACGTTTGACTCAGCCATAGGGGAAATACCCCAGCAATGTGTGGATATAGCCCACAATGCCCATCACGATGATCCCGATGACAAAGGCCAAGACGTCCTTGACGATACTTGGATTGGCGGGACGCACCCAATCGCGACCTTGGCGGTTGATGATGATGACTGAGGCCACCGCCCAAGCCAACATTCCCCCAAACAAAATGATTGAGGCCAAATCGCCATTCACCAAGAGATGGGCAATGGCCCAAGCCTTAATCGCAGACAGTTGTTTGTGGCGGATGCGGGCCGAGAGGGTGCCTGACATGTGCGAAAGCGCGAACAACCAAAACGCGATCAGCACCAAAAGATTGTTGATATGAGTGAAGAAGGCGGGGGGTGACCAAATTTGCACCACGGGTGCTGCACGATAGCCGATGATCATCAGCACAACACCTGCAAGCATTGCAAGGGTCAGGATCAGCCGACCTTTTGGATCCCCCAAGTTGGCACGAAAATCAGGTGCAAGCCGTTTGACCCAATGCCCGCCCGCGAACAGGACAAGCCCAAGGATGAGAAGGAGATAGCCCATTAAATTTGCTCCAATTCTGCAATTGCTTCTGCTTTTGCAAGCATGGCACGGGCTGTCTCGACATGGAGGTTTTCAACGATCTTACCATCTACAACCGCGACCGCCTCGCCACGCGCGATGGCGGCATCATAGGCGTCTATCTGTCGGCGGGCGAGGTCAATTTCAGGCTCAGACGGAGAAAAGACCTTATTTGCAATCTCAAGCTGCGCGGGATGGATCAAGGTTTTTCCATCCATGCCCCAATCGCGCCCCTCAAGGCATTCGGCATGAAGACCATCTTCATCCTTGAAGGCGTTATAAACCCCATCAATACAAACAATCCCATGGGCGCGTGCGGCCATGAGGCAGGATTGCAGTGCGAAATGCATCGCGCCTCTGGTGCGCGATCCTAGATCCTTGGCCAAATCATTCGTGCCCATGATGAAGCCGGCCATGCGCGGGGCTGCGGCAATTGCGGCGGCATTCAAGATGCCCAGTGGCGTTTCCATCATCGCCCAAATCTGGGTATCCCGCGCTGCGGGTATTGTGTCGAGTAGGGCCGCAACCGCCTCAATATCCGCGGCGGTGTTCACTTTTGGCAGTAAGATCGCTTCAGGGCCAATCGCGGCAAGGGCCACCAGATCATCCTTGCCCCAGACTGTGTCGCTGCCGTTGATCCGCACGATTTGTGCGCGCTTGCCATAGCCGCCCTGTTGCAGGCGATTTTTAAGAATGTCACGCGCTGCTATTTTCTCGTCAGGGGCGACCGCATCCTCAAGATCAAAGATAATCGCATCGGTTTGAAGCGTCTGCGCCTTCTCCAAGGCACGTTCCTTAGAGGCAGGAATATAGAGAACGGAGCGATAAGGGCGGGCGCTGCGTGCGTATGGATCGGACATATGGCCCCCTTTGGGCTGATTGATTCTGCGTTGCAGCATAAAAAGCAGGATGGGCGCGCGACCGCAAGTTACGTTTTGACGCATCTATAAGAAATTTTATTGCGCGCGTCTGGCTGGTCAGAATAGCCCATCGTAAATTAACTTCACGCCCGTCAGCACCAATGCGACATAGGTGATGCCAAAAAATAGCCGCTCTGGGATGGCGTGATGGGCCTTAACACCCACCCACGTCCCGAAAATGGCAACAGGGGCAAGCAGCGCCACATCGCCCATCAAGTCCCATGAGAAGAGGCCAAGATAGGCGTAGCTTGCGAATTTCATCAGGTTGATTGCCCAAAACACAATAACCGTGGTCGCTTGGTATAATGTCTTTCCCACATTACGTTGCGACAGCATAAACACCGCCACCGCAGGCCCGCCTGCGTGGGAAATAAAGCTTGTGAAGCCTGCTGCGATGCCCGCGATGATGCCATCCCGACTTGAGAAATCGCGCGGTTGCGGGGAAATCCACCCCCGCGCGCGCGCCAATTGAAATAGGGGAAAGAGCAATGCAATCGCCCCAATCATGAGGCGCAGCGCATCAGCTGAGATGATTTTGAACAGTAAGATCCCAGCGATACAGCCAAAGACAGACCCAATCATAAGCACCCGGGTTGAGGGGCCATCCCATTGCTTCCAATAGGGTTTGAGGGCTGAGAAATCCATGATGATCAGAAGGGGCAGCATAAGGGCCAAGGCGTGGGTTGGCTCGAGAACGACAGCGAGAATCGCTGACGAAACAAACCCAATGCCAGACCCAAATCCGCCCTTTGACATGCCTGCGACAAAGACCGCAAATGCCGCCAGCAGCCATAGCCATCCCTCTAGCATTTTGCCCTCTTTGTCCGCTGAATTATGACCAAAATACAGTGTTTTGATTGAAGGGAAACCCCCGATGCTCGGGCCGCATATGGTGCGTCATGCGCTTTGTGCCGCAGCGCAGAGACTTGCAACGAGGCAGGGGCGGATGTAGGGGTCGCTTCAGTTTCAACACGGATCCGGAGACATTTCTCATGGCCAGACCTAAGATTGCACTGATCGGCGCAGGACAGATTGGCGGCACGCTTGCCCATCTCGCGGCGCTAAAAGAATTGGGCGACGTTGTCCTTTTTGATATCGCCGAGGGCACCCCACAGGGCAAAGCCCTTGATATTGCCGAATCTGGGCCTTCTGAAAAATTCGATGCCAAGCTCAAGGGCACGAATGATTACGCCGATATCGCGGGCGCTGATGTGTGCATTGTGACTGCAGGTGTTCCTCGTAAGCCTGGCATGAGCCGCGATGATCTTTTGGGGATCAACCTCAAAGTCATGAAATCTGTTGGCGAAGGCATTCGCGATCATGCGCCCAATGCCTTTGTGATCTGTATCACCAACCCATTGGACGCAATGGTTTGGGCCTTGCGCGAATTTTCTGGCCTACCGCATGAAAAGGTTTGCGGCATGGCAGGCGTTTTGGACAGCGCGCGCTTCCGCCATTTCTTGGCAGAAGAGTTTGACGTGTCCATGAAAGACGTGACAGCTTTTGTTTTGGGCGGCCATGGCGACACGATGGTGCCTTCTGTGCGCTACTCAACAGTTGCAGGTGTTCCTTTGCCTGACCTGATTGAAATGGGTTGGACAACCAAGGATCGCTTGGATGCCATCGTGCAGCGCACCCGTGATGGTGGAGCTGAAATCGTGGGTCTTTTGAAAACGGGCTCTGCATTCTATGCGCCTGCGACATCCGCGATTGAGATGGCCGAAGCCTACCTCAAAGACCAGAAGCGTGTTTTGCCATGTGCGGCCTATTGTGATGGCCAGTTTGGCCTGAAAGGCATGTATGTTGGTGTTCCCACAGTCATCGGTGCAGGCGGTGTTGAGCGCATCGTTGAGATCAAGCTGACCAAAGACGAGCAAGCGATGTTCGACAATTCTGTCGCTGCCGTGAAGGGTCTTGTGGATGCTTGTAAAGGCATCGATGAGAGCCTCGCTTGATCCAAGTGAAGAATTCCAAAACTTAACCAAAAGGCGGCGCTTTGCGCCGCCTTTTTTGGTTTTGATGAATGGTGAGTCGGCAAAGTTAATACACTCTTAAGGCGAGTAGGCCGCGGCCCTGCCTTGGAAACCCATTTGTGATCACGCTTATTTTTTCTGTGATCACAAATGTCGAATTTTGCGCTTAAAACTAAGCTGTTGGGCAGATTGCCGTTTATTTCATGCAGCGGGATGTGCTTACACGCCGTGAAACGACAGCAACACACGGGACAGTTTCATGAACATTCATGAATATCAGGCGAAAGCCTTGCTTCGCCAATACGGCGCACCGGTCAGTGATGGCCGCGTTGTTCTGAAAGCCGAAGAGGCCAAAACCGCAGCGGGCGAATTGGATGGCCCACTTTGGGTGGTCAAGGCGCAGATCCACGCAGGCGGTCGCGGCAAGGGTAAGTTCAAAGAATCCGATGCGGGCGAAAAAGGCGGCGTACGCCTTGCCAAGTCGGTCGAAGAGGCCGCAGCCGAAGCCAAAAAGATGTTGGGCCGCACCCTTGTGACCCATCAAACTGGCCCAGTCGGCAAAGTTGTGAACCGCATCTATATCGAAGATGGGTCGGGCATTGAGCGCGAGCTTTACCTCGCCCTTTTGGTGGATCGCCAATCGAGCCGTGTCTCCTTCGTCTGCTCCACTGAGGGCGGCATGGATATCGAAGATGTGGCCGCAAAGACACCAGAGAAAATCCTGTCTTTCGCTGTTGATCCTGCCACTGGATACCAAGCCTTCCACGGGCGCCGCATTGCCTTTGCGCTTGGCCTTGAAGGCAAGCAGGTCAAAGAATGCGTTAGCCTGATGGGCATCCTCTATAAGGCCTTCGTTGAGAAGGATATGGAGATGTTGGAAATCAACCCGCTGATCGTGACGGATGAGGGCAGCCTCAAGGTGCTAGACGCGAAAGTTGGTTTTGATGGCAACGCCATTTATCGCCATGCAGATATTGCTGCACTGCGTGATGAGACCGAAGAAGACGCCAAAGAATTGGCCGCGTCCAAATTTGACCTGAACTACATCGCGCTTGATGGCGAGATTGGCTGTATGGTCAACGGCGCGGGTCTTGCAATGGCCACGATGGATATCATCAAGCTCTATGGCGCTGAGCCCGCGAACTTCCTTGATGTGGGCGGCGGTGCAACCAAGGAAAAGGTGACCGAGGCGTTCAAAATCATCACCTCTGACCCGAACGTGAAAGGTATTCTTGTCAATATCTTTGGCGGCATTATGCGCTGCGACATCATCGCCGAAGGCGTTGTGGCCGCAGTGAAAGAGGTGGGTCTGCAGGTGCCACTGGTCGTGCGCCTTGAAGGCACAAACGTGGAGAAGGGCAAGGAGATCATCAACACTTCTGGCCTCAATGTGATCGCGGCTGACAATCTGTCGGACGCGGCCCAGAAAATCGTTAAAGCGGTGAAAGGCTGAGCTTATGGCTGTTCTTGTCGATGAAAATACAAAAGTCATTTGTCAGGGTTTCACGGGAAGCCAAGGCACATTCCACTCTGAACAGGCGATTGCTTACGGCACAAAAATGGTTGGTGGCGTGACGCCTGGTAAAGGCGGTCAGACCCATCTTAACCTGCCCGTTTTTGACAGCGTGCATGAGGCGAAAGCCAAGACCGAAGCAAACGCATCGGTGATCTATGTGCCACCGCCCTTTGCAGCTGACTCCATCCTTGAGGCGATTGATGCCGAGATGGAATTGATCATCTGCATCACCGAAGGCATCCCTGTGCTGGATATGATGAAGGTCAAGCGTGCTTTGGAGAATTCATCCTCCAAGTTGATCGGGCCAAACTGCCCCGGTGTGATTACACCTGACGCCTGCAAAATCGGCATCATGCCCGGTCATATCCACCGCCGTGGGTCGGTTGGTGTAGTGTCGCGCTCTGGCACCTTGACCTATGAGGCGGTGAAGCAAACCACAGATGTGGGTCTGGGTCAGTCCACTTGTGTCGGCATCGGGGGTGACCCCATCAAAGGCACCGAACATTTGGATGTGTTGGAATGGTTCTTAGCGGACGATGAAACCCAGTCGATTATCATGATCGGTGAAATCGGTGGTTCCGCGGAAGAAGAAGCGGCGCAATTCCTCAAAGACGAAGCCAAGCGTGGCCGCAAGAAGCCTGTGGCGGGCTTTATTGCAGGGCGCACGGCCCCTCCAGGCCGCCGTATGGGTCATGCTGGCGCAATTGTTGCCGGCGGCAAAGGTGGCGCAGAAGATAAGATCGAAGCGATGAAATCCGCAGGGATCGTGGTGGCAGACAGCCCCGCAACCCTTGGTGAAGCGGTTCTCAAAGCAATCGGTTAAACACAGTTGCCTCGCGCGCTCATTTTGATCGTGCGGGGCTATTCCATTTCTCAGGTGCGGTCATGACTGAACAAAGCCCGAATGATATCTTCCACGCCTCAAGCTTTATGCAGGGGCATAATGCCGAATATCTCGAACAGCTTTATGCGCGTTATGCGCAAGACCCAAATTCGGTCGAAGAAAGTTGGCGGGCGTTTTTTGCTTCGCTTGGCGATGCACCAGCTGACGCAAAGGCCGAGGCCGCAGGCCCCTCTTGGGCGCGTGGTGACTGGCCGTTGCAGCCTGCCGATGATTTGACCCATGCGCTCACGGGCGAGTGGCCTGCCGCAGCGGTCGAAGTCAAAGGCGCAGAAAAGAAAATCCGCGAAAAGGCGGCAGATGCAGGCATCGAGTTGACCGATGCACAGGTGCAGCGCGCGGTTTTGGACAGTATCCGCGCGCTGATGATCATCCGCGCCTATCGTATCCGTGGTCATTTGATTGCCGATATCGACCCGCTTGGCATGCGTGACCAGACCCCCCACCCAGAACTTGATCCGCGCAGCTATGGTTTCACCGATGCGGATATGGATCGTCCGATTTTCATCGACAATGTTTTGGGCCTGCAAATGGCCTCAATGCGCCAGATCATGGAGATCGTGAAGCGCACCTATTGTGGCACATTCGCGCTGCAATATATGCACATCTCCGATCCCGAGCAGTCCAGTTGGCTCAAAGAGCGGATTGAGGGTTATGGCAAAGAGATCGCCTTCACCCGCGAGGGCCGTAAGGCCATCTTGAACAAATTGGTCGAGGCCGAAGGTTTTGAGAAATTCCTCCATGTGAAATACATGGGCACAAAGCGTTTCGGCCTTGATGGTGGCGAGGCGTTGATCCCCGCGATGGAGCAAATCATCAAACGCGGTGGCGCGCTTGGCGTGAAAGAAATCGTGATTGGCATGCCCCACCGCGGGCGCCTCAGCGTTTTGGCCAATGTGATGGGCAAACCTTACCGCGCGATTTTCAACGAATTCCAAGGCGGCAGCTTTAAGCCCGAAGATGTCGATGGATCAGGGGATGTGAAATATCACTTGGGCGCGTCTTCGGATCGCACTTTTGATGATAACACTGTCCACCTTTCCTTGACCGCGAACCCAAGCCACCTTGAGGCGGTTAACCCCGTTGTTTTGGGCAAAGTGCGCGCCAAGCAAGATCAGTTGGGCGACACAGAACATCACCAAGTTTTGGGTATCCTTTTGCATGGTGATGCGGCCTTTGCGGGGCAGGGTGTGGTTGCAGAAGGCTTGGGGCTTTCGGGCCTGCGCGGCCACCGCACAGGTGGCACAATCCATATCGTGGTGAATAACCAAATCGGCTTCACCACTGCGCCCCATTTCAGCCGCTCTTCGCCCTATCCAACAGATATTGCTTTGATGGTTGAGGCGCCGATTTTCCATGTCAACGGGGACGATCCCGAAGCCGTTGTTCATGCTGCAAAAGTTGCTACGGAATTCCGCCAGAAATTCGGCAAAGATGTTGTGATTGATATCTTCTGCTATCGCCGCTTTGGTCACAACGAAGGCGATGAGCCGATGTTCACCAACCCGATGATGTATAACCGCATCAAGAAGCACAAAACGACCTTGCAACTCTATACCGAGCGTTTGGTGCAGGACGGGCTGATCCCCGAAGGTGAAATCGAAGATATGAAGGCGGCCTTCCAAGCCCGTCTGAATGACGAGTTTGAGGCAGGTAAGGAATATAAGCCCAACAAAGCGGATTGGCTTGATGGCCGTTGGAGCCATCTCAATCGTGAGGGCGAAGATTACCAGCGCGGTGAGACGGCAATTAAGCCCAAGACGATGAAAGAGATCGGCAAGGCCTTGGTGACCGCGCCCCAGAACTTCGTGTTGCATAAGACCGTGGCGCGTCTTTTGGAAACGAAACAAGAGATGTTCGACACGGGCCAAGGGTTTGATTGGGCCACTGCCGAGGCTTTGGCCTTTGGCAGCTTGCTGACCGAAGGATATCCAGTTCGCCTTGCAGGCCAAGACAGCACCCGTGGCACATTCAGCCAGCGCCATTCGGGCCTGATCCATCAGGAGAGCGAGGAACGCTATTATCCTCTCAATAACATTCGTGAGGGCCAAGCGCGCTACGAGGTCATTGACTCGATGCTGTCCGAATATGCGGTGCTGGGCTTTGAATATGGCTACAGCCTTGCGGAACCGAATGCCTTGGTCATGTGGGAAGCGCAATTTGGCGATTTCGCCAATGGCGCGCAAATCATGTTTGACCAATTCATCTCATCGGGCGAAAGCAAATGGTTGCGGATGTCTGGATTGGTGATGCTGTTGCCGCACGGGTTTGAGGGTCAAGGCCCCGAACATTCCTCCGCGCGTCTTGAGCGGTTCTTGCAAATGTGCGGTCAAGACAACTGGATTGTGGCCAATTGCACCACACCCGCCAATTATTTCCATATCTTGCGCCGCCAGATCCATCGCAGCTTCCGTAAGCCATTGGTTCTGATGACGCCGAAATCCCTTTTGCGGCATAAAAAGGCCGTCTCACGGGCGGAGGAGTTCACAACAGGGTCTTCCTTCCACCGCGTGCTGTGGGATGATGCCCAATATGGCAATTCAGATCTCAAGCTGAAATCAGACGATAAAATCCGCCGTGTCGTGATCAGTTCAGGCAAGGTTTATTATGACCTGCTTGAAGAGCGCGATGCGCGTGGTCTGGATGATGTCTATCTCCTGCGTCTTGAGCAGTTCTACCCATTCCCTGCGATGTCGCTGATGAAGGAATTGGAGCGCTTTAAGACCGCAGAGATTGTCTGGTGTCAGGAAGAGCCGAAAAACCAAGGGGCTTGGACATTCGTTGAGCCAAATCTTGAATGGGTTCTGACACGGATTGGGGCAACCCATAGTCGCGCCACTTATGCAGGCCGCGCCGCTTCGGCTTCGCCTGCGACTGGCCTAGCCTCACAACATAAAGCACAGCAAACCGCGCTCATCAACGAAGCGCTGACGATCGAAGGGTAAAGACAATGGCGACAGAAGTCCGCGTGCCCACTTTGGGCGAATCCGTGACCGAGGCCACCGTGGCAACTTGGTTCAAAAAACCAGGGGATACAGTCGCGCAGGATGAGATGCTGTGCGAATTGGAAACCGATAAAGTGACCGTTGAGGTTCCCGCCCCCGCCGCAGGCACATTGGGCGAGATCGTTGCGGGCGAGGGCGAGACGGTTGGCGTTGATGCCTTGCTCGCTACGATTGCCGCTGCGGGTGCTGGCGCTGCTGCAGCGGCCCCTGCCGCAAAGCCAGCGGCCGCTGCTTCCTCGGGTGCATCGGTTGATATTATGGTTCCCGCGTTGGGCGAGTCTGTGACCGAAGCCACCATCGCCACATGGTTCAAACAGGTTGGCGATACGGTCGCGCAAGACGAGATGCTGTGTGAATTGGAAACTGACAAAGTGTCGGTCGAGGTTCCCGCCCCCGCTGCAGGTGTTTTGGCGCGCATTGATGCGGCGGAAGGTGCGACTGTCAATGCAGGCGGGCAGCTTGGTGTAATTTCCACCGATGGCGCTGCTGTCGCCGCCCCTGCCGCAGCACCCGCTGCGGCCCCTGCTGCCGCTGCACCAACAGGCAGCGGTCGGGATGTAGAAGATGCCCCATCAGCCAAGAAACTGATGGCGGAAAAAGGCATTGATCCCGCGGCTGTTCAAGGCTCGGGCAAGGATGGACGCATCATGAAAGAAGATGTTTTGAAGGCCGCAATCGCCCCCACTGCAGCGCCTGCTGCTGCCCCTGCCGCCGCTCCGCGTGCGCCTGTGGCCGCAGAGGATGCAGCCCGCGAAGAACGGGTCAAAATGACCCGTCTGCGCCAGACCATCGCAAAGCGTCTGAAGGATGCGCAAAACACCGCAGCGATCCTGACCACCTATAACGAGGTGGACATGACCGAGGTGATGGCCCTGCGCAACGCCTATAAAGACGAGTTCGAAAAGAAGCACGGCGCGCGTTTGGGCTTTATGTCCTTCTTCACCAAGGCCTGTATCCACGCCTTGAAAGAGGTGCCTGAGGTGAACGCTGAAATCGATGGCACCGACATCGTCTACAAAAACTTCGTGCATATGGGCATCGCGGCAGGCACGCCACAGGGTCTGGTTGTGCCAGTGATCCGTAACGCCGATCAGATGTCTTTTGCCGAAATCGAAAAGGCGATTGTCGAAAAGGGCAAGCGCGCGCGTGATGGCAAACTGTCTATGGCCGAGATGCAGGGCGGCACGTTCACCATTTCGAATGGTGGGGTTTACGGCTCGCTCATGTCTTCGCCCATTTTGAACCCGCCACAATCGGGTATCTTGGGGATGCATAAAATCCAAGACCGCCCCATGGTCATCAATGGCGAGATCAAAATCCGCCCGATGATGTATCTGGCGCTGTCCTATGACCACCGCATTGTCGATGGCAAAGGCGCGGTGACCTTCCTTGTCCGCGTCAAGGATGCACTGGAAGACCCACGCCGTTTGTTGATGGATCTCTGATCCCCGCAAACGACTGAGAAAACGACCGCGAAACGCCCCCGTTCTGGCTGCATAGGATGGGGGCTTTTTGCTGCCTAATACCCTGCCGCGCGATCCACCAGATGTAAGAATGGCTCACCCGCCTCACCACGGCGGATATTCTCGGCAATGGTTTCCGATGCCGTCTCGGCCCTTGTGGCAGAGGCGATATGCGGGGTTACAGTGACGCGCGGATGGCGCCAATAGGGATGTGAGGCAGGCAGGGGTTCGATGGTGAAAACATCCAAAGTGGCCGCTGCGATCTTGCCTGTATCGAGCGCGGCCAAAAGTGCAGCATCCTCGATCAAACTGCCGCGTCCTGGATTGATGATCTTGGCCCCGTGGGGTAGGGCGGCGAGGGTGGTTTGATTGATCAGCCCGCGCGTGGCGGCGGTGTCGGGCAGAAGTGTCACCAATATTTCGGCATGACGCAATGCATCGAAAAGCCCGTCTTCACCATGATAGCATGCGATGCCTTCGATTGATTTGGGGCTTCGCGACCAGCCCGCGACATCAAAGCCAATTCGCGCAAGGCTTTGCGCTGCGGCCGCGCCCAATACACCAAGACCCAAGATGGTCACCTTGCGATCCCGCGCCAAGGGCGGCACCAAATTGGGGCGCCAGACCCCATCTTGCCCTGCAAGGAAATCGTCAATCATGAGGTGATAACGCAGCACATGACCCGTGACGAATTCGAGCATACCTTGCGTCAGCCCGTAATCGACCATGCGGGCAAGCGGCATGGTGATTGTTTCATTGCCGACAATATCCTCAACCCCTGCCCAAAGGCTCAGCACGGCTTTTGCGCGGGTGAAGGGGGTAAAATCCTGTAGCCCTGAATTGGGGGCGTAGATGATATAATCCACCTCAGCTGGGTCAGCCTCAGTGGTTAGGCCCGTGGCATCAACCCCTGTCTTCTGCAACGCCTTGCGCAGTGCGGGTTCATATTCCGCCCATTTTTCAGATTTTGCAGCGAAAAGGATGGTGGGGGATGGCATGGCCTGCTCCTGATATATGAGATGCAATTAGGGCTATCAGAGGGTGCAGGGCGGGAAAACCCGCCAATTTCACTTTAGCGTGGACGATGGATATGGGCCGATTGCACCAAACCAAACGCAGCTAAAAGCACCATCATTGCTGAGCCGCCATAAGAGACGAGCGGCAAAGGCACGCCGACCACGGGGGCCAATCCCATGACCATTGCCATATTGATTGCGAAATAGAGGAAAAAGGTTGCTGCAATCCCAATGCTAAGCAGCGAGGCAAAGCGATCTTTGGTGGAAAGGGCCGTCCAAATACACAAGGCCACAATCAGTAGATAGATAAACAGCAGGGAGGAAGCACCGATAAAGCCGAATTCCTCAGCCAAGGTCGTGAAAATGAAATCGGTGTGCTTTTCGGGTAAAAAGTTTAAGCGGCTTTGCGTGCCTTCCATAAATCCCCGTCCAGAAAACCCGCCCGATCCAAGCGCGATCTGACTTTGGGTGATGTGGTATCCTGCGCCAAGCGGGTCTTGGGTTGGATCAAGGAAGGTGTCGATGCGGCGGAATTGGTAATCTTTGATCAATTGCCATGATGTGCCGCGTGATGCAAACACAGCAAAGACCGCGCCCACGCCCGCCGCAATCAACCCACCAAAATAGGCCCAGTGAACGCCCGCGGCAAATACCACCGCGCCACCGCCCAAAAGCAGCAGAAGGGCTGTGCCCAAATCGGGCTGCTTGAGCGTCAAGAAAACGGGCACCAAGATCAGGAGCAGGGGCGGCAGGATATAGAGCGGATGCGATTTCTTCGTGGTATCGAGGCGCGCATAATAGGCGGCCAAGACCATCACGATGGTGATTTTCGCCAATTCTGAGGGTTGTAAGCGGAACCCCCCAAGGTCAATCCATCGTTGTGCGCCCATACCGACCGTGCCGAAAAACTCGACCACGAGCAGCAACACAAGCGAGAACGCATAGCCCAGCCATGCCACCATCCGCCAAAAGGCAATTGGGATCAGGGCGATGATGAACATCGCGGCCATGCCAAGGGCGAAACGCTGCACTTGTGGAATGACCCAAGGCCGTGTTGAGCCCCCCGCAACCGAATAAAGCATCATAAACCCGATGCAGGCCACAAGGGTGAGAAGCAACACAAGCGGCCAGTTGAAATACAGCACCTTGCGCCACCCGCTTGGCATCGTATTGATCTGGTAGAGTGAAAAACTCATGCGCGGCTTGTCCCTGTGGTGCCAGATGTTGGGGCATCTGGACTGCCGCGCCGCGGCAAAAGGGTCATGGCGGCATGGCGCTCTTGCACTGCCGCGCGCTGGTTTGCCGGATAGGCGTCAAGCGGGGGCAGATCATCAAACATCGCATAAAGCAAAATGTCGCGCGCAAGGGGCGCCGCTGCCGCCGACCCACCGCCGCCATGTTCCACAATCAGAGCAATGGCATAGCGTGGTGCATGGGCGGGGGCATAGCCCACAAAAAGGGCATGATCGCGCCGCTCCCACGGCAGGTCTTCATTGCGGATCACGCCTGCGGCCCGCTCGGCGGCGGTGATATTGCGCACTTGGCTTGTGCCTGTTTTTCCCGCAATCAAATAGTCCTGCAAAATTGTGCGGCTGCCCGAGGCCGTGCCGCGCGCGCCATTCGAGACTTCAAACATCCCATCACGAATTTTTGCCAGATTGGCAGGATTTACATCCAAAGGCGTGATGGCAGGGTAATCAGGTTCTACCCCGTCTACGCTGCGAATAAGGCGCGGATTAAGGTTTAGGCCAGAGGCAAGGCGCGCGGTCATTACAGCCAGTTGCAACGGTGAGTTAAGAACAAAGCCCTGACCGATTGACGCGTTGAGCGTGTCGCCCATCACCCATGGCTCGCCACGGTTGGATAATTTCCAATCCATCGTGGGTGCAATGCCCGTGGCCACGCCTGAAAGGGGCACATCATGGCGCACGCCGCAGCCCAGCCTTTCGGCCATGGCGGAAATGGCATCAATGCCAACGCGTTGCGCAAGATCGTAATAATAGACGTCACAGCTTTGCGCGATGCTTTGCACCATATCCATGTGACCATGGCCGCCCCGCTTCCAGCAATGGAAACGCCGATTGCCCAACTGGAGGGATCCCCCACAAAACACAGTGTCGGACGGATCAATTAACCCTGCCTCTAGCGCGGCCAAGGCCACGACCATTTTATAGGTCGATCCGGGCGGGTAGAGGCCTTGCGTGGCTTTATTGGCCAAGGGGCGGTAGGGGTCGGTGTTCAGCGTTTCCCAGATGGACGATGGGATGCCGCGCACAAAGAGGTTCGGATCATAGGTAGGTGCTGAGGCCAAGGCGAGGATGTCGCCATTTTGGGTGTCAATCACCACCGCGCCCGCGCTTTCGCCCTCAAGCCGCGCTTCGGCATAGTTTTGGAGATAGGCATCAACCGTCAGTTGCACATCCGCACCAGGTTGGGCCTCACTGCGGTCAAGCTCGCGCATCACGCGACCTGCGGCGTTCACCTCGACCCGCTTGCTGCCCGCGCGCCCGCGCAAGACATCCTCAAGCCGCGCTTCGACATTGTAGCGCCCGACTTGGAAATCTGGGATTTGCAGCACGGGATCCGTGTCCCCTGTTGTCTCAAGATAATAGTCCGAGACAGGCCCCACATAGCCCACAACGTGAGAGAAATCTGCCCCAAGCGGGTAGTCCCGCGACAATCCCACATCAGGCGTGATCCCTGGAAGTGCGGGGGCATTGACCGAAACCAGAGAGAACTCCTCCCATGATAGACGATCTGCAATGGTGACAGGCACGAAGGGCGGGCGGGACATCATCTCGTCACGTGCGCGATCTAGTTTCGCGCGGTCAATATTCACAATGCGGCTTAAGCGCGACAGCACCAAATCCACATCCCCCGCATCCTCGCGCACCATCGTGATGCGGTAATTGGGCGAGTTGTCTGCCAGAACTGTTCCATGGCGGTCATAGATCACCCCACGCGCAGGGGGCAACAGACGGAGGTTGATCCGATTTTCTTCGGCCAAAAGTCGAAAATCATCAGCCCGCTCAAGTTGCAAATAGCGCATGCGCCCTGCCAGCACGAGGCAGGTGGTGCTCATAAGCCCACCCAAAACCAACGCGCGGCGGGACATTTGCGCGTTATTATCTTGGTTTTTGCGTTTCTGACTGCGGGCCATGGTTAAACATTGTCTGGGTCTGCGGCGGATAGTCTATCCAAACCGAGCAAATATTTCGAGATCACAACCAGCGCGGGGTAGGCTGCGATGGTCACAATCGCGTGCAAGACCACCTCACCAAAGGGGGGCTGATCCGCCAAAAGCAATGTCAAAAGCACCCGCTCGGCCAAAGTAACAGCCAAGATCACGGCGGTTACTGTGCCGAACTCGCTGAGAAATGTCATGTTTTCGATTTGCGGCTGGCGCTTGCGCAGACTTTCGGTGGCTAAGACTATCAGCAGCGCACCCAAGCCGACAGGCGCATGGGTCAAAAAGTCTGAGATCAGGAAAACGATGGCAATAGCCCCAAGCGGGACAACATTGGGATGCCTGAGCAACCAAGCAAGGGTTAGGCCCGTGATCATGTCAGGGCTTGGCAGACTGCCTTCGTCAAAACCTAAGGGCAGGATTTGCCATAGAAGGATGAACAGGCAGAGCGCCAGATAATAAGCGCGGTAAATCCATATGCGGAGGGTCAAAGGGTCGGTCATGTGCCATCCCCCTCCGTGTCTTGTGCTGCGGCGGTTTCTGGCACGGGGTCGGCTTCGATCTGATCCCCTATTTCCTCATTTTCTGGCAAGGGGGGGCCGATCAATGTGTCGCTGTCATTGAGCGGCACAACATCGGGGTTGCGCATGACCCGCAGGAAATTCAGCCGACCAAAATCAGCAGCAAGCCGTGCGCGCAGGTCGCGTTCTGGGTCAACAACCACTTGGCCAACCAACAACCCCGCAGGGTATAATCCGTCCGCGCCCGATGTCACGATACGATCCCCTGCGGCGATGTCTTCGGGGGTTTCGATGAAATCAATAAGCGGGGCGGCGCTGTTGTCGCCTGTCAGGAGGGCCTGCTGCCCAGACGGTTGGATCAACACTGGCACGCGGCTGTTGCTATCGGTCAGCAATAAAACGCGCGCCGTGCGCTCCCCAAGGCCCGCGATCCGTCCGACCAAGCCAAGCCCGTCCATGGCGGCCCATCCGTCTTCCACCCCATCGCGCGCGCCCACATTCAGCAGAACCGAGCGGCGGAACGGCGATCCGCTATCAGCCAAAACAATCCCTGAAATCCAAGTCAGCGATGGGTCGGGCTGAACGCGGTTCAAATCCAAGAGGCGGGCATTTTCTTGTTCAAGCTGAATCGCCGCCTCGCGCCATGCGCGCATCTGTTGTAACTCGCGGCGCAGCTGTTCGTTCTGTTCGTAGAGGCGCGCGTAAGATTGGAAATCATCGACCATCCGCGCAAGCCCAGTAACGGGTGCCATGGCCCATTCCATGTTTGGAACGATGCGATCTACCACAGCTGCGCGGATGCGTTCTGCGCGCGGGTTGTCAATGCGCCACAGCAAAATGAACCCAAAGAGGATGATGATCAGAATGACCACCAAAAGGCGGCGTGTTGGATTGGCGAGATTTTCCTCGTGTCTATCCCGTGCCATATCCGCATAACCTTGTCATCTCGCCTCAGCCTCTCTGCCCGTAGGCAGAAGACTGACCCAATCACGACTCGTAATCAATGGCGTGGCGGAGTTGCTTTTCATATTCAAGCGCCTTGCCCGTGCCAAGTGCCACGCAGTTGAGGCTTTCATCCGCAACGGAAATGGCGAGGCCAGTCTGTTCACGCAGCGCCAGATCCAATTCGCCCAAGAGCGCGCCGCCGCCTGTCAGCATAACCCCGCGATCTACGATATCAGCCGCCAAATCTGGTGGTGTCGCTTCAAGCGCGCTCATCACCGCCTCGCAAA
This sequence comes from Roseovarius sp. 10, assembly GCF_033100315.1. Classification (NCBI taxonomy): domain Bacteria; kingdom Pseudomonadati; phylum Pseudomonadota; class Alphaproteobacteria; order Rhodobacterales; family Roseobacteraceae; genus Roseovarius; species Roseovarius sp. 10. Next base: position 438,834 of record NZ_JAWLVH010000002.1, on the reverse strand, counting down.
TCTGTTGCACAGGTTCAGACAGCGCCTCGGCCACATGGGCTTGGTTCAGTTCAATCTCTTTTGGAACCCCGTTCAAAAGGTCACGGCCACGGATTGCCATCACTTGCCCTTTGCCATCACGCGGCATGATTGCCGTGCCGATGGTTGTTTTGATCCGCTCAGCCGTGCTTTCCCCAACAAGCAAGTTATGCTGACGGCGCAGATAGGAGATGATCGCCTCATCCATGCGGTCGCCGCCGACCCGAACGGAGCGGGCATAGACCACATCTGCAAGTGACAAGACCGCCACCTCTGTGGTGCCACCGCCAATATCAACCACCATGTTGCCCGTTGGGTCTGTGATGGGCATCCCTGCGCCAATGGCGGCTGCGATGGGTTCTGAGATCAGGCCCGCCTTGCGCGCGCCTGCGCCCAACACGGACTGACGAATTGCGCGCTTTTCAACGGGGGTGGCCCCGTGCGGCACGCAAACGATGATCTTTGGCTTAGTGAAAGTTGTGCTTTTATGCACTTTGCGAATGAAATGTTTGATCATCTCTTCCGCAACATCAAAATCTGCAATCACCCCGTCCCGCATCGGACGGATTGCCTGAATGGAACCAGGGGTGCGGCCCAGCATCAGCTTAGCATCTTCGCCAAAGGCCAGTGCCTTTTTCACGCCGTCCTTGACTTGATAAGCCACCACGGAGGGTTCGTTAAGAACAACGCCCTTGCCACGCACATAGACCAGCGTGTTTGCGGTGCCCAAATCAATCGCCATATCGGCAGTGAATAGTCGTCCAAGTCCAAAGGCCATAATGTGGCGATCCCAAATAGTCATCCTACGCAGCCGAGGTTGACCCGTTAGCAGCCGATCATCCTCTGAACCGCATATAGGCAAAGGCCCATGGTAAGGTAAAGAACAATAAGGGCGTTTTTACCAAACCGCCGATGGTTGTAGCAAAAATCCGCCCCAAAATGTGGGGCGGATTTTAGGATTGGCTTAGTTTGCGTCCCGATAGGAAACTTCCTTGCGGTCGCCGCCCGCTTTCCCACGCCGCAGGATCAGACGATTAAGCGCGTTGATATAGGCCTTAACGCTTGCCACAACGGTATCGGTATCTGCTGATTGCGCGGTTGCAATGCGTCCATCTTCTTCCATCCGCACGGATACGGTGGCTTGCGCATCGGTGCCTTCGGTCACCGCATGCACTTGGTAAAGTTGCAAACGGGCCGAATGTGGGAAGGCTTGTTTGACCGCATTAAAGGCGGCATCCACAGGGCCATCTCCCGTTGCCACAACAGTTTTTTCCTCATCGCCCACACGGATCACCAGATCCGCATTCTGGGGGGCTTCGGTGCCGCAGATGACACGCAGGAATTTCAGTTCCAAATGGTCAGAGGCATCAATGGCACCTGCATCTGTCACCAAGGCGATGATATCATCGTCAAACACTTCTTTCTTGCGGTCTGCCAATGCTTTGAAGCGCACGAATACATCGTTGAGCTGATTATCGGCCAATTCAAAGCCCAAATCCTTGAGCTTCGCGCGCAAGGCCGCGCGACCAGAGTGCTTGCCCAGTGGCAGCGATGTCCCAGAGAGGCCGATATCCTCGGGGCGCATGATCTCGAACGTATCGGCCGATTTCAGCATTCCATCTTGGTGGATGCCAGATTCATGCGCAAAGGCATTTTTGCCGACAATCGCCTTGTTGAACTGCACAGCAAACCCAGAAACTGTGCTGACACGGCGCGAGATGTGCATGATTTTCTTAGCATCCACGCGGGTGTGATAGGGCATGATGTCATTGCGCACGCGCATGGCCATCACGACCTCCTCAAGGGCGGTGTTTCCTGCCCGCTCACCCAAGCCGTTGATGGTGCATTCAATCTGACGCGCCCCGCCCTCCACTGCGGCCAAGGCATTGGCGGTCGCCATGCCGAGGTCATTATGACAATGGGTGGCGAAGATGACATCCTCTGCGCCAGGCACATCCGCGATAAGGCGCTCAATCAGGCGCGCGCTCTCGCGGGGGGCTGTGTAGCCGACTGTGTCGGGGATGTTGATGGTGGTCGCGCCTGCCTTGATGGCAATTTCTACAACGCGCTTGAGATACTCCCATTCGGTGCGGGTGGCGTCCATCGGCGACCATTGGATATTGTCGCAAAGATTGCGCGCATGGCTGACTGTCTCGTGGATGCGCTCGGCCATTTGATCCATCGAGAGGTTCGGGATCGCGCGGTGTTGGGGCGAAGTGCCGATAAAAGTGTGGATGCGCGGGCTTTTGGCGTAGCGAACCGCCTCCCAGCAGCGGTCAATGTCTTTGAAATTCGCACGCGCAAGGCCGCAGATCGTGGCATTTTGGGTTTGCTTGGCAATCTCGGAGACAGCCGCAAAATCACCCTCGGAGGCAATTGGAAAGCCTGCCTCGATGATATCAACACCCATCTCGTCAAGAAGGGCTGCGATCTCGAGCTTTTCAGCATGGCTCATGGTCGCGCCCGGGCTTTGTTCGCCATCGCGCAATGTCGTGTCAAAAATCAAGACGCGGTTTTTCTCGTTCGTCATTGGGTTCTCTCCCCAGCCAGTCTTTTGCGGCCCTGTGCATCTGCAAAGCGGCCTTGTCAATCAATGATGCTTTGTTTTGGTGAAGCTTTCGGCGCTAAATCCCCCCTGAGCGGTCGCGCCGACTGGCACGCTCAGAGGCGGCTAAGAAGAAGCGCTAGCAATGCGTTTAGGCCGCCTGCTGGGCGGTTGTGCATCGCTGTCATATGTGTCGCGTTCTTGGTCATGATGTGCAGACTATGCCGCGCAAGATCAGGGATGAAAACCCCCTTTTTCACCCCAATGTCAAACTTGCCCCGCCTGCGCCGCCCCCTACATCACGCCCTATGACAGAGAATAGATTTCAGCGCGTTCTCATTGTGGGCGCATCAGGAGGCATCGGGCGTGCAATGGTTAACCATTACCGCGAAAGCGGTGCTGAGGTGTCTAGCTTGTCGCGCCGCGAGGACGGCTTTGATCTGACCGTGCCCGCCACAGTCGAGGCCCATTTGGTGGCGCAAACTGGCCCATTTGATTTGGTCATTGTCGCTACAGGGGCGCTTGAGATTGACGGCAAAGGCCCTGAGAAATCTTTAAGCCACATCAATGCAGACGCGCTTGCGCGGCAATTTGCGATCAACGCCATTGGCCCCGCTTTGATCTTGCGCCATGTGCCGCGCTTGATGGATCGGCAGGGCGCGGGCGTCTGTGCCGTCTTGTCCGCGCGGGTGGGATCGATCGGGGATAACCGCGCGGGCGGGTGGTATGGCTATCGGGCGGCAAAGGCTGCGGTCAATCAGATCGTGCGGACAGGGGCGATTGAATTGGCGCGCAGTCACAAAGGCGCGGCCTTGATTGCCCTACATCCTGGCACGGTGCGCACAAAATTCACCGAAAACTATCTTGGGCGCCATCCCGCCGTTGCGCCCGAGGAGGCCGCCGCGAATATCGCGCGTGTTTTGGCAGGGATCGGCCCCGCGCAAACAGGTCAGTTCTTCGATTGGAAAGGCGAGCCTGTGCCATGGTAAATTTCCCGCCCCGCTTGATCCTCGTTTTAGGGGATCAATTAAGTCACGCTATAGCCGCGTTGCGCGAAGCAGATAAATCCCGCGACATCGTGGTCATGGCTGAAGTGTGGGATGAAGCGAGCTATGTGCCGCATCATCCCAAAAAAATTGCCCTGATCTTTGCCGCAATGCGCAAATTCGCGCAAGAATTGCGGAATGATGGGTGGACTGTCGCATATACCCGCCTTGACGATGCGCAAAATGCGCAATCCTTGGTGGGTGAAGTTATCCGCCGCGCTGCTGAAACGGGCGCACAAGAGGCGATTGCCACAGCCCCTGCCGAATGGCGTGTGATTGCCGCCTTGGAAGATTGCCCAATCCCGGTTCATCAATTCCCTGATGATCGTTTTTTGTGCCATGCCTCAGAATTCGCCGATTGGGCCGAAGGGCGTAAAGAATTGCGGATGGAGTTTTTTTACCGCGAAATGCGCCGCAAAACAGGGATTTTGATGGCGGGTGATCACCCTGAAGGGGGGAAATGGAACTTCGACCATGACAATCGCGAACCGCCAAAGGAGGGGCTATCCAATCGCATGCCCCCGCAATTTGAACCAGATGAAACCGTCCTTGAGGTGCTTGATCTGGTTGAGGCGCGATTTGGCGCACATTTTGGCCGCTTGCGCCCCTTTTGGTTCGCGACAACCCGCGCCGAGGCTTTGGTCGCGTTAGAGGATTTCATCCAGAACCGCCTCCCCGATTTTGGGCGGTATCAAGATGCAATGGTGCAGGGTGAGGCGTTTCTGAACCATTCGATCTTGTCGATGTATTTGAACATTGGGCTGTTGAATTGGCGCGAGATTTGCGAGGCGGCTGAGGCCGCCTACCGCACAGGAGCGGCGCCCCTAAATTCGGTCGAGGGGTTCATTCGCCAGATTATTGGATGGCGTGAATACATTCGCGGCATTTATTTCCTTGAGGGGCCAGATTACACATCGCGCAACGCGCTTGGGCATAGCCGCAGCTTGCCTGCGTTTTACTGGTCGGGCGACACGGATATGGCCTGTCTGCGGGATGCGATCCTGCAAACGCGTGACCATGCCTATTCGCACCATATCCAACGCTTGATGGTGACGGGGAATTTTGCGCTTCTTGTGGGGGTTGATCCCAAAGAGGTGCATGAATGGTATCTGGCGGTTTATGCCGATGCCTTTGAATGGGTCGAAGCCCCCAATGTGATTGGGATGAGCCAATTCGCCGATGGCGGCATTGTGGCCTCAAAACCATATGTCTCGGGCGGCAATTATATCCATAAGATGTCAAATCATTGTGGGCGTTGCGCCTATAAGGTGAAAGAAAAAATTGGGACGCAAGCCTGCCCGTTTAATGCGTTGTATTGGCATTTCCTGATCCGAAACGAAGAAAAATTCGCAAAAAATCCGCGTATGGCGCAAATGTATCGCGTTTGGGCGAAGATGGATGCGGATACACGCGCCGCAACCCTTGAGACAGCCGAGGCCAATTTGGCGCGGCTTGATCAATTGTGAGGATCATTTTGGGGCTTCCCAAACCCGTAGGATTTTGCACATAGCTTAGTGGTGCCGCCTGCCGATCATTGGGATCGGGCAGGGTGGTGCGATGGGTTTCTGACATGATTGATGTTTATGCTGCCCCCGCGGCATTCACCGAGGCTGAATGTCTGCGTATTTTGGATCAGATCGCGGCTACCCCCACCCGCGATGCGAAACTAGTGGGACAAGCGCAGCACCATAATGTGCGCCGTGCGGATCTGGTTTGGTTGGACGAGGTCGAGGGATGCGAATGGGTGACCGAGCGCGCGATTGATCTGGTGCGCGTGGCCAATCGTGAGATGTTTGATTTCGATATCACCGATTTTTCCGAAAGCCCACAGGTTGCCCGATATGACAGCAGCCGCGAAGGCCATTTCGATTGGCATTCCGATATTGGGGATGGCCGATTGGCCGCGCGGCGAAAATTAACCATTGTCATCCAACTTGATGCAGGTGCGGGATATCAGGGGGGGGATTTGCAGATCATGCCAAGCAACCACACTGTGACTGCCGCGCGCGGGCGTGGGGATGCGGTCATGTTTCCGTCTTTCATGTTGCATCGGGTGACGCCCGTCACCAAAGGCACGCGCCATTCGCTGACCTTGTGGTGTCACGGGCCAAGCTTTCGCTAATGGGATTTCGCAACATCTCACCCGCAGCGATATGGACAAATCTGATGGGCTGTGAAACACGGGGCGCTTGAAACACAGGAGGTTTTGAGCATGACAACAGTCACCCGTTTCGCGCCGTCCCCAACTGGCTATTTGCACGTTGGCAACCTGCGCACGGCTTTGTTCAATCACCTCATTGCGCGGCGCACAGGCGGCAAATTTATTTTGCGCCTTGATGATACGGATCCCGAACGCTCAAAGCAGGAATATGCGGATGCGATCCGCGAAGATTTAGAGTGGCTGGGCCTGACTTGGGATCAAGAGGAGCGCCAATCGGCGCGGCTTGATCGATACGAGGCCGCGGCCCAAGATTTGCGCGACAAAGGACGATTTTACGAGGCGTTTGAAACGCCCACAGAACTCGACCTTAAGCGCAAAAAGCAACTGAATATGGGGCAGCCGCCCGTCTATGATCGCGCTGCGCTTAAATTGAGCGAAACCGAGCGCGATGCGTTGCGCGCCGAGCGTGGTATGGGCGTTTGGCGGTTCTTGCTTGATCAAGAACGGATCGAGTGGACGGATGGTATTTTGGGCGATTTGTCGATTGACGCGGCCAGCCTGTCTGACCCTGTTTTGATCCGTCAGGATGGGCAGTTTTTGTATACATTGGCCTCGGTGGTCGATGACACAGATATGGGTATCACCCATGTCGTGCGCGGGTCGGATCATGTGACCAACACAGCGACACAAATCCAGATTATGGCGGCCCTTGGCTTTGCTGCGCCCAACTTCGCGCATCATTCACTTTTGACAGGCCCGCAGGGTGAGGCGTTATCGAAACGCCTTGGCACCTTGGCCTTGCGCGATTTGCGTGCGGCAGGGGTGCATCCTATGGCGTTGTTGTCTTTGATGGCGCGGCTTGGATCCTCCCAACCTGTTGAGATTGCAAGCAGTCTTGATGACTTGGCTGCTGGATTTGATTTGGCGCATTTCGGCGCGGCCCCCACAAAATTTGATGTTGATGATTTATATCCGCTGACCGCACGCATTCTGGCGGCGCAAGATTTAAGCGTGGTGGCAGATGCGGTGCGGGCTGCGGGGGTGCCAGATGATCTCGCGCCCCTATTCTGGCAGGTGACGCGTGAAAACATCACCACGCTGCATGATCTGGCGGGTTGGTGGCAGCTGTGCCGTGATGGTGCGGCCCCATTGGTTGACGCAGAGGATCAAGCATTCATCACCGAGGCCCTCGCCCTGCTGCCTGAGCCACCCTACGGGCCAGAGGCATGGTCGAATTGGACGAACGCGGTGAAAGAGGCCACGGGACGCAAGGGGAAATCCCTTTTCATGCCGCTGCGCAAAGCTGTGACAGGGCGCGAGCGTGGGCCTGAAATGGCCGATCTTTTGCAGTTGTTGCAAAACAAGCCCACGCTGTAAGCGCCTGTTGAAAGCGCTGCCTTTTTCATGCCACCCTAATCACCATTGGGGTGGCAATTAGAAAGGTTCAGGTTCCCGTGAACGCGCAAGCCGCAAAACCTCCAAAATTCCCCGAGATTTGCCAGACGGGTTATGCTGGACTGGTTGTGCGCTTTGGCGATCAATTGAACGAAGCAGGCAATCGCGCAAGCCTTGCCTTTGCTGCTGAGGTGACAGCGGCAGGTCTGGCGGGGGTTTTGGAGGTCTCAACCGCCCTGCAATCCGTTCTTTTGCGGTATGATCCCCTGCTTGTATCCCCTGAAGCACTCCGCGCGGATCTCGCGGCGGCTCTTACGCAGCGCGATTGGTATGCTGCATCCCTGCCTCAGGGGCGCACAGTTTGGGAGGTGCCTGCCTGTTTTGGCGGTGCATATGGCCCAGAATTCGAACAGGCTTGTTCGCTCGCAGGTGTCAGTCAGGCTGAGGCGGTTGCAGAGTTGTGTGCAACCCCGCTTCGGGTTCAGGCAATCGGGTTTGCGCCGTCACAGCCCTATTTGGGAGAGTTGCCACCCAATTGGAATTTCCCCAGACAGGCAACCCTAAATCCGCAGGTGCCAAAAGGGGCGTTGGTTGCAGCAATCCGCCAGATTGTTCTGTTTTCTGTGCCATCGCCAACGGGCTGGCTGCATATTGGTCAAACGGGTCTTAGCCTGTTTGACCCCGCGCGTGACCCCGCCTTCATGTTGCGAGCGGGAGACGAAATTGCACTTCGGCCTGTTTCTGAGGCAGAATTTGAGACGTCATGCGCCGCCGCGCCATATGGCGGTGCTGTGCGGCGGGCGTTGCCATGACGGCAACGTTTCTTGTTCACCAAGCAGGGCCTGCCGTGACTGTGCAGGATTTGGGGTGGCACGGCTATGTCGCACAAGGTGTGTCGCGCGGCGGGGCGATAGATATGTTGGCGATGGCAGAAGGCGCGGCCTTGTTAGGGCAATCACCCAACCTTGCGGCGTTAGAGATGGCAGGGTTCGGGGGTGTCTTTAGTGCGACCCGCGACTGCGTCATTGCACTGACGGGCGCCGAGATGCGCGCGGATTTGGATGGGCGTGCTTTGGCATGGAACGCGACCCATGCTGTGCCTGCGGGCGCGAAACTGAACATCGGGCCCGTCATGCGCGGTGTTTATGGGTATCTGCACATATCAGGCGGATTTGAGCCGCCATTGATCTTGCAGGGGCGCGGAACGCATTTGGCCGCAGGTCTGCGCGCGGCAATTCGTGAGGGGGCGGAACTGCCCTTTGGCCCATCCTCCGCGACCCGCGCAGGCCTGTCCCTAGATGTGGCAGATCGCAGTGCAGGCGGTGTCATTCGCATTTTGCCAACCCTACAAAGTGATATGTTCGGGGCTGATCTATTGGCGGCGTTCCAAAATACAAGTTTCACGCGCGACCCGCGCAGCAATCGGATGGGGGTGCGCTTGGCTGCGCCCGATGCGCCCAATTTCGCCCCTGAGGCAGCGCGCAATATTCTTTCTGATATTGTGATGGAGGGGGATATCCAGATCACAGGCGATGGAACACCTTATGTTTTGATGGCCGAAAGCCAGACGACAGGGGGCTATCCACGGATCGCGCAGGTTCTGCCTTGTGATTTGCCGCGCTTGGCGCAACTCTCAAGCGGGGCCGAGGTCATGTTTCAAATGATCAGCCATGGCGAGGCGGTAGAGATTGAGCGCGCCGCACAGGCTGCGCGCGCACAACTTGGGGCCATGTGTAAGCCAGTTTTGCGTGACCCGCGCGAGGCGGGTGATCTTTTGGCAATGCAATTGATCAGCGGTGTTACCGCAGGGGAGGACGAGGGATGAAGGTCGATCTAAATGCCGATTTGGGCGAAGGTTTTGGCCCTTGGCCCATGGGCGCTGATGCGGCGATGATGGATGTGATTTCATCGGCCAATATCGCCTGCGGCTTTCACGCGGGCGATCCCGATCAGATGCTAAAATCTATGTCAGCCGCAGTGGCGCGTGGCGTGGGCCTAGGCGCGCATCCGGGGTTTCCTGATTTGCAAGGGTTTGGACGGCGCCCAATGCAGATGAGCTATGCAGAGGTGGCCAATATGGTGACCTATCAAACAGGCGCTGCCATAGCGATGGCGCGCGCGGCGGGGGGGCGCTTGCGCCATGTCAAATTGCATGGGGCCTTGGCCAACATGGCCGCTGATGATGCGGCCCTTGCACGCGCCGCCTATGAAGGGGCGTTGCGAACGGATCCTGACCTGATCGTCATGGTGATTGCTTGCACAGAGCAGGAAGAAGCCGCCCTTGCCATCGGTGCCCCAATCGCGCGCGAGATTTTTGCGGATCGGGCCTATTTGCCAAGTGCCCGCCTGCAAGATCGCAAAATTGCAGGCGCGGTGATCCATGATCCAGAGCAGGTCGCGGCACGCATTTTGGCGATGTTGCAGGAGGCCGCGATTATTGCCGAAGATGGAACCCGCATCCCCACACAAATTGATACAATCTGCCTGCATGGGGATACGCCGCAGGCGGTTGAGATTGCTCGTAATTTGCGCAGTTGCCTTGAGGCGGAGAAAATCCAAATCGGGCAATTTTAATTGCTTCTGCGAAGGTTCTGCCGTTTTTTGCGGCGCAATAGTCGTAAATGGTGCGATTGTTCTTGATGCTCTGCGCGTCATTACTTATGATAACACTACATGCAGGGAGACATTGTGCCGTTTGCACAAGGCCGAAGGAGCAACCGCCCCGGTAAACTCTCAGGCAAAAGAACCTGTATGTGAGAAAACTCTGGAGAGTGATGCGGTATTGCGCATCCGCCGAAGGGATAACGATCTCAGGCGAAAGGACAGAGGGGGCATCGACAGCCGATTTTTCGGCGTAACCGATTCCGGGTATATCTCGGGGTGTTGGAGGGTTGATGACCACGGGGCTTTTGGAACTGCCACTTAATGGGCTTCACGCAGAGCTAGGCGGAAAATTCGTGCCTTTTGCGGGCTACTCTATGCCCGTGCAATACGCAGCGGGCGTGATGGCCGAACATCTTTGGACGCGCGAAAAGGCGGGACTGTTTGATGTCTCGCATATGGGGCAGGTGCGGCTGCCTTTAGATCAAGCTGCGGCACTTGAGCGGATCGCGCCCATCGAGGTTGAAGGCCTCGCAGAAGGCCGCCAGCGCTATGGTTTCCTTACCAATGAGGCGGGCGGTTTGGTCGATGATTTCATGATCGCGCGCTACGCAGATTGTTTCGTTATCGTGATCAATGCCGCGCGCCGCGCCGAAGATTTGGCACTGTTTGAGAAACATTTAGCGGGTTTTGAGGTCATCAATGACCGTGCCCTTTTGGCTTTGCAGGGGCCACAGGCCGAAAGCGCGCTTGCGCGTCTGCTGCCTGATGTGGCGACACTGCGCTTTATGGATGTGCGCAGATTGACATGGCAGGGTTCGGATCTGTGGTTGAGCCGTTCTGGCTATACGGGCGAGGATGGGTTTGAGATTTCCGTGCCTGTGGCCGTCTGCGATGCCTTCGCCCGCGCATTATTGGCGATGGATGAGGTCGCGCCCATTGGTTTGGGGGCGCGTGACAGTCTACGGATGGAGGCGGGCCTGCCCCTATATGGCAACGATCTTTCCGAAACCATTTCCCCTGTTGAGGCTGGCCTCTCTTGGGGTATTTCCAAATCACGCCGCCCCGATGGGGCCAAGGCAGGCGGGTATTTGGGTGTTGGGGTCATTGCCTCTCATCTTGCGGGCGAAGCTGCGCGCAAACGGATCGGTCTTGTGCCAGAGGGGCGCGCGCCGATGCGCGGCGGCGTGCCCCTGTTTTTGTCAGAGACAAGCCAAACACAAATCGGCGAGATCACTTCGGGCGGGTTTAGCCCAAGCCTAGGTCACCCTATTGCGATGGCGCTGGTGCAATCTGACACGGATGCAGATGCGCCAATCTGGGGCGAGTTGCGCGGCAAACGACATCCTATGCGGCAGGTTGATCTGCCATTCTTCAAAACATCCTACAAACGATAAGACAGGGAGACATCCAAATGCGTTTCACAGAAGAACATGAATGGTTGTTGGTTGATGGTGATCTGGTTGTGGTCGGCATCACCGAACACGCGGCCACTCAATTGGGTGATGTGGTTTTCGTAGAATTGCCAGAGCTTGAGACTGCAGCCGCGAAGGGTGATGAGGTGGTGGTTATTGAATCTGTCAAAGCGGCCTCTGACATCTTGGCCCCGCTGGATGGTGAGATTGTCGAGGTTAATGACGTCTTGGTTGATAACCCCTCTTTGGTCAATGACGATCCCACCGGTGAGGCGTGGTTCTTTAAGATGAAGGTAGACGATCTCTCTGCGGTCGATGCCTACATGACCGAGGATGAATACAAAGATTTCATTGGCGAATAAGCCCCCCGAGCAGGTGTGACACATGACAAAATGGATGCGTGAAACTTATGATCCGACCGATTTTGGCAATCGCCGCCATATCGGGCCTTCCCCCGCCGAAATGGCAGAGATGTTAGAGGTGATCGGTGCACCAGATTTGGATGCGCTGATTGATGAAACATTGCCGAAGGATATTCGTCAGACCAAGCCACTTGAATGGGCGGCAATGTCTGAGGCGGAATTGCTGGCGCATATGCGCGAGATTGCAGCCAAAAATAAGGTCATGGTTTCGATGATTGGGCAGGGGTATTACAACACCCATACCCCGCCTGCGATCCAACGCAATGTCTTGGAAAACCCTGCTTGGTATACGGCCTATACCCCCTATCAACCCGAGATCAGCCAAGGCCGCCTTGAGGCCCTGCTCAATTTTCAGACGATGGTTGCTGACTTAACGGGGCTTGAGATTGCCAATGCTTCGCTTCTTGATGAGGCCACCGCCTGCGCCGAAGCGATGGTGATGGCCGAGCGCGTTGCAAAATCAAAGGCGCGTGGTTTCTTCATCGACCAAAATTGCCATCCGCAAAATATTGCCGTCATGCAGCGCCGCGCAGAACCTTTGGGGATTGAGGTGATTGTGGGCGATCCGAAGGATATGGACGCAAGCACGGTCTTTGGTGCGATTTTCCAATATCCTGGCACATTCGGTGATCTCTATGATCCATCTGCGCAAGTTACGGCCCTGCATGCTGCAAATGCCGTGGCGATTGTTTGCACGGATTTGCTGGCCCTTACAGTTCTGCGCGAGCCTGGGGCGATTGGCGCAGATATTGCGGTGGGCTCAGCGCAACGCTTTGGTGTTCCGCTGGGATATGGTGGCCCGCACGCAGCATTTCTTTCCTGTCGCGAGGCCTATAAGCGGGCCATCCCAGGTCGGCTTGTTGGCGTATCGGTTGACGCGCAGGGGCGCCGTGCCTATCGCCTCTCCTTGCAGACGCGCGAGCAGCATATTCGCCGCGAGAAAGCCACCTCGAATGTCTGCACCGCGCAGGCGCTTTTGGCCGTCATGGCCTCGCTTTATGCGGTGTTTCACGGCCCACGCGGATTGCGCGCGATTGCGCAGCGGGTGCATTTGCACGCAGCGCGTCTCGCCAAAAGTCTCGAGGCGGGCGGCTTTGCGCCGCTGACGCAAAGCTATTTTGACACGATCACAGTCAAGGTCGGGGCCAAACAATCGCGGATCATGGCGGCGGCTGTGGCGCGGGGGATCAACCTACGTGATGTTGGCCAAGATCGGATTGGCATTTCCGTGGATGAGGTAACAACCGAAGCCCATTTGGCCGCGGTCTGTGAGGCGTTCGGCACACCGCTTTTGGATGCGGTTGAAGCGCCATCTATCCCTGACGCGCTCTTGCGGGAAACTGAGTATCTCACCCATCCGATTTTCCACATGAACCGCGCGGAATCCGAGATGATGCGGTATATGCGCCGCCTGTCGGATCGTGACTTGGCGCTGGATCGTGCCATGATCCCGCTTGGCTCTTGCACGATGAAGCTGAACGCCGCGGTCGAGATGATGCCAATCACATGGCCCGAATTTGGTGGGCTGCACCCTTTTGCGCCAAAAGATCAGGCCGAGGGCTATGCGCAAATGCTGGCGGCCCTGTCGGATTATCTGTGCGAGATCACAGGCTATGATGCGATGTCGATGCAGCCCAATTCGGGTGCGCAAGGTGAATATGCAGGCCTTTTGACCATTGCCGCTTATCATCAGGCGCGCGGCGATCATCACCGCAAGATCTGTTTGATCCCTGTTTCCGCGCATGGCACCAACCCTGCCTCTGCACAGATGGCGGGAATGGATGTGGTTGTAGTCAAATCTGCGGAAAACGGCGATGTTGATCTTGAAGATTTCCGTGCCAAGGCCGAGGCGGCGGGTGATCGTCTGGCTGCTTGCATGATAACCTATCCGTCCACCCATGGCGTGTTTGAAGGCACGGTGCGCGAGATTTGTGAGATCACCCATGCCCATGGGGGGCAAGTCTATTTGGATGGTGCGAACCTCAACGCCATGGTGGGCCTGTCCAAACCCGGTGAGATCGGGGCAGATGTGAGCCACCTGAATTTGCACAAAACCTTCTGCATCCCGCATGGTGGTGGCGGGCCAGGGATGGGGCCGATTGGCGTGAAGGCGCATCTTGCCCCCTATCTGCCGGGACATCCAGAATTGGACAGCGACCAAGGGCCCGTGTCGGGCGCGCCCTATGGTTCGGCTTCGATCTTGCCGATTTCTTATGCCTATATCAAATTGATGGGCGGGGCAGGTCTGACACAGGCCACCAAAATCGCAATCCTCAATGCCAATTACATCGCCAAGCGCCTATCGGATGCCTATCCGATCCTGTTCACGGGGCAGGGCGGGCATATCGCGCATGAATGCATCCTTGATTGTCGTCCCTTTGCCGAGGCGGGGGTGACAGTTGATGATATCGCCAAGCGTCTGATGGATAACGGGTTCCACGCGCCCACGATGAGTTGGCCTGTGGCAGGCACATTGATGGTCGAACCAACCGAAAGCGAAACCAAGGCGGAGATTGACCGCTTCTGTGATGCAATGCTCGCCATTCGGGCCGAGATTGCCGATGTCGAGGCGGGCAAAATCGCCGCCGAAGACAGCCCCTTGCGCCATGCGCCTCACACGGTCGAAGACTTGGTTGGCCCATGGGAGCGCGCCTATAGCCGCGAGGTCGGCTGCTTCCCTGCGGGGGCCTTCCGCGTTGATAAATATTGGCCGCCCGTGAACCGCGTGGACAATGTCTATGGCGACAGGCATCTGATTTGCACCTGCCCGCCCGTTACAGATTATCTGGACGCAGCCGAATAGGCCCTAACCCCCGAAGCGGCGATACAGCTGATCGAGCGTATAGGTTTTGGCCGCTTCGGGATGTGGGTCTGAGACAACATTTGGGTCTGCGGGCAGACAATTCTCGCCGCAGACCTGACGCATCACGCCCGTCTCGCCATCAATGAACCATAACCGCCCCGCAGGGGTGGCGACCCATCCATTCGTGCCACGGCTCATATCGCCCTCAACATCAATCGTGGAGGGCACCTCATTGTCATAGCGCGGATCAAAAGCCGCATGGGTGTGCCAAGAGGATATAATCCGCATCCCCGCAGGCGCATCCATCATCGCGCAACTGTCGCGCCCGCCCCAACTGGATTTCGAACTGGACAAGCGCCCCGCTTGATCGCGCAGGACATAGCCACAGACCTCGCGGTTATAGGTGATGGAATGGCGGTTCATGGAGTGCATCAGCGCCATGACGAATTGCTGTTCATCCGCATCTTGCGCATGGGCGGGGAGGCCGAGGCATAGGCCAAGGAACAGACTTGCAAGGGTCAACTTCATCTTGGGCATGGGCGGTGCTCCCTGAACCAGTTGCCGATAAGATAAAGGAATTGGGGGAGTAAACCAGAGCTCAGGTTTGGGAAATCTAGGAACTCATATCGTGTTTCTTAAGATTGGCGAGTTTGGGGTCTGCGCTCACGGAGTTCAAAATGGATGCAGCCTTCGGGTTCAGCGCCAGAATTTATCCGAGAGAAAGCCGCCCCGAATGGGGCGACTTTTTTATCTCACCGCGCGAATTTCTTGTATTTCACCCGTTTCGGCTCAAGCGCATCTGGCCCGAGGCGGCGTTTTTTGTCTTCTTCGTAATCGGAGAAGGCGCCTTCGAACCATTCCACATGGGCCTCGCCCTCAAAGGCGAGGATATGGGTGCAGATGCGGTCAAGGAAGAAGCGGTCGTGGCTGATCACCACGGCGCAGCCTGCGAAATCGGTCAGCGCATCTTCGAGCGCGCGCAAGGTTTCCACGTCCAAATCGTTGGTCGGTTCGTCCAACAAAAGAACATTTCCGCCTGATTTCAAAAGTTTGGCCATATGCACGCGGTTGCGTTCGCCCCCTGACAAAAGGCCCACTTTCTTTTGCTGATCCCCGCCTTTGAAGTTGAAGGCCGAGCAATAAGCGCGGCTGTTCATCGTGGCATCGCCCAGTTCGATGATCTCGGCCCCGCCCGAAACCTCCTCCCAAACTGTTTTTTCTGGATCCAGTGCATCGCGGGATTGGTCGACATAGGACAGCTTGACCGTATCGCCATATTCAAGCGTGCCCGCGTCAGGCCCTTCTTGGCCCGTCAGCATTCGAAACAGCGTGGATTTACCCGCGCCGTTTGGCCCGATCACGCCCACGATCCCGCCAGGAGGCAAGCTAAAGCTGAGATCTTCAATGAGCAGCTTGTCGCCATAGGCCTTGGTCAGGTTTTCGATTTCGATCACCTTTTGACCCAAGCGAGGGCCATTGGGGATGACGATCTGCGCGCGGCTGATTTTATCGCGCTCTGATTGGCCCGCCAATTCTTCATAGGCGTTGATACGGGCCTTTTGCTTGGCCTGACGCGCCTTTGCGCCCTGTCTGATCCATTCCAATTCGCGCTCAAGGGTTTTCTGGCGTGATTTATCCTCGCGGGCTTCTTGCTCGAGGCGCTTGGCTTTTTGCTCCAACCAGCTTGAGTAATTGCCTTCGTATGGAATGCCGCGGCCGCGGTCGAGTTCGAGAATCCAGCCCGTGATGTCGTCCAAAAAGTAACGGTCATGGGTGACGATCAAAATCGTGCCTTTGTAGTCGATCAAATGCTGCTGCAACCAAGCGATGGTTTCCGCGTCCAAGTGGTTGGTCGGTTCGTCCAACAGCAGCATATCAGGCGCTTCAAGCAGCAATTTGCACAGCGCCACGCGGCGGCGTTCCCCGCCTGAAAGATGCTCTGGCATTGCCTCATCGGGCGGGCAGCGCAAGGCCTCCATGGCCACATCTATCTGGCTGTCGAGATCCCACAGGTTGTTGCTGTCAATCTCATCTTGCAACGCTGCCATTTCATCGGCGGTTTCATCCGAATAGTTCATGGCCAATTCGTTAAAGCGATCAAGCTTGGCTTTTTTCTCGGCCACACCCAACATTACGTTTTCGCGCACTGTGAGGGTTTCATCGAGTTGCGGCTCTTGGGGCAGATAGCCCACCTTTGCGCCTTGCGCGGCCCATGCCTCGCCAGAGAAGTCCTTGTCCCAGCCCGCCATAATCCGCAGCAATGTGGATTTACCTGCGCCGTTGACACCGACCACACCGATTTTCACACCGGGCAAGAAGCTGAGGCGGATATTCTCGAAGCATTTCTTGCCACCAGGATAGGTCTTAGAGACACCGTCCATGTGGTAGACATATTGATAGGAGGCCATGCGTGCGTTGTCCTTTGAGAGTGGATTTTTTCCTCTTCTAATGGGGATGGCTGCTTTCGGCAATCAGTTCGCCTGCTTTCCTTGCGGCTTTGCTTCGTGATAGAGGCGAAGGTGAACGTCTGATTTGTCGTGGAAGTTTACCCTGTGTTTCGCCACACCTTGCCTTTTGCCCCTGAGGCTGCACGCATTGGCCTCTTTGGTGGTTCGTTTGATCCGCCACATGCGGGGCATTTGCATATCAGTCGTGAGGCGCTCAAGCGGCTGCGGTTGGATCAGGTTTGGTGGTTGGTCAGCCCAGGTAATCCGTTGAAATCTCGCGGGCCTGCGCCCCTTGATGCGCGGATCAACGCCGCGCGGGCCTTGCAAGCGGGCCATCCGAAACTGCGGGTCACGGGCATTGAGGCGCAGCTTGGCACAAGGTTTACCGCGCAGACATTGCGACAAATGCAGGCGCTTTATCCAAAGCTGCGGTTTGTGTGGATGATGGGGGCTGATAATTTGGCCCAGTTTCACCTGTGGCAGGATTGGCAGGAGATCATCTCAAGCCTACCGATTGCTGTTTTTGCGCGCCCGCAAGCGGGGTTGCCTGCCCGCTTCTCGAAAGCTGCGCGCGCCTACGATGCCGCGCGGGTGGCGCCTGAATTGGCCTATGACTTGGCCGAGTACGAAGCCCCAGCTTGGACTTATCTCACCCTACCTTTGCGCAGTGAAAGTTCATCGCAATTGCGCGCAGCGGGTGTATGGTATTGAGAAACCCGTTCGGGCTTGGCTTACTGTGCGGCAAGATTGGCAAGGGATAACGAGGTGGGCAGATGATCACGCGGCGCGGGGTTTTGGCGGGTGGTATCTCGACTGCGGCAAGCGCGGCCTATGGGCAGGCCCCGTTGTCTTCCCTCGTGCCGATGCCGCGTCCGACCGCGCCCACCCCCGCAGGGGCCACTGGTCTTGAGACCCTTATTGCCGCAAGCCCCTATCAAGGCACGGTGGCGGCTGTTGTGGCCGATGCGCGCACGGGCGAGATATTACAGGGCCATAACGCCAGCACAAACTTGCCCCCCGCAAGCACGATGAAGGTTTTAACCACGCTTTACGCGTTGGACGCCCTTGGGGCAGGATATCGATTTGCAACGCGGGTTTTGGCCACGGGAAATTTGCGAAACCGGCGGCTTGAAGGGGATCTTTGGCTGTATGGCGAGGGGGATCCCCATTTGGACACCACGGGGCTTGCCACGCTGGTCACGGGCCTGCGCGACATAGGTCTGCGCGAGGTGACAGGCGCGCTGCACCTCGTGGATACATCCCTGCCGTCCATTCCGCTCATCGATGTGACACAGGCCGATTATGCGGGGTATAATCCTGCAATCTCGGGTCTGAACTTGAATTTCAACAGGGTCTATCTGGCATGGGAGCAGGGAGCGAATGGCCTACAGGTTGGGCTTGATGCACGCGCGGATGACTTGCGCCCTGCGGTTTTGGGAATTGGCTTGTCGGTCGTGGATCGCGCGGCCCCTGTTTTGGACTACCGCGCGAAAACGGCAACGGCGCGCGAGGGCTGGTCAGTGGCCAGATCTGCCCTTACGGGTGATGGGGGGCGCTGGTTGCCTGTGCGCAATACAGCCGCCTATGTGGGCGAAGTTTTTGCCTCGCTTGCGCGATCCTCTGGCATCGTGCTGAGCAGGGTGCAGCGCGCAACGGCCGTGCCGTCTGAGGCTGTGGTTCTTTCGGAAATTTCAAGCGCGCCCCTTGATGCGATGCTGCGCTCTATGCTGCGCTATTCGACAAATCTCACGGCTGAGGTTGTAGGATTGCGCGCAACACAGACCCTAACGGGGGCGGCCAATCCAAGTTTGCGCCAATCTGCCGATCACATGGCGGCACGGCTTGAAGGGCGCTATGTGTCGGGGCGGGCTGAGTTATATGATCATTCTGGCTTGCAGGATTCAAGCCAGATGACGCCTGTGCAAATGGTGCAGGCTTTGGTTGCGGCGGGGCCAAGGGGGCGCTTGCGAAACCTGTTGCGGGCGCATCGCGTGAATGACGAGATGCAAGCCCAAATTGGCACGGCCGAGATTGTGACGAAGACGGGAACGTTGAATTTTGTCTCGACCTTAACTGGCTATATCGAGGGCCCCAATCGGCCCTTGGCCTTCGCTATTTTTAATGCAGATTTGCCCCGCCGTGCGGCGCTTGGCCCTGATGAGCGCGACCGCCCCCCCGGTGGGCGGACATGGATTGGTCGCGCCCGCACATTGCAAAATGATATGCTGGTGTCATGGCTGCGCGGCTTTGGGTGACATTTACCGATCAGGCGGCGTCCAATCTTGCGGCGGAACTTTGCGCCGCTTCAGTCTCAGCGCAAGGCCGATGGCCACACCCGTGGCGATTGCAACAGTCAGATCCGTGAAGACTGTCAAAACCAACGTCAGCACAAAGAGGCCACGATCAGAGACGGGCCCCGCTGTTACATAGCTGCGCCAATGATGCGGTTCGGACATATTCCAAGCCGTCAGCAACAGAAGCCCACCCAAAGCGGGCAGGGCCAAGTAATTTGCCAAAGGCGCTGCAAAAAGAAAGACCAACAAGATGACCCCCGCATGCACCATCCCCGCAACAGGGGTTGTGCCGCCTGCGCGAATATTGGTCGCCGTGCGTGCAATTGCACCCGTTGCGGGAAGCGATCCAAAGGCCGCACATGCCAGATTGGCGACACCTTGCGACATCAATTCTGCATTTGGGCGATGCACATTCTTGGTCATCCGATCTGCGACCATAGCCGATAGAAGCGACTCTATCCCTGCCAGAAAGGCGATGATGAGGGCAGAGGGCAGCAATTCCAATACGCGCTCATAGGTGATCTGCGGCAGGGTCGGCCACGGGAATTCGGTGGGTAATGCGCCAAAGCGACTGCCGATTGTGGCCACATCAGGTAGGGACGTAAACGCCAGTCCAGACGCCCCCGAGACAGCTAAAATCAAGCCCGGGAAGCGTGGAAAGAACCGCCGCAACAGGACGATGGCCGCCATGGTTGCAAGGCCAATCGCAAAGCTTGGCAGCGCGATTTGATCACGCGCCTGCCAAATAGCGGCCAGTTTTCCCAAAAAATGCGCGGGCGCATCATTTAAGGGAATTCCCAAAAAATCGGGCAGTTGGCTTGTGGCGATAATCACCGCAATGCCAACGGTAAATCCGTTGATCACGGGTTCTGGCACATGCGCGATGAGGCTGCCTGCGCGAAATAGTGCAGCGAGCGATAGGATCACGCCCGCGATCAGCGTGGCCAATACCAAGCCATCCATTCCATGTTGAGAGATGACATCATAGACCACAACGATGAAAGCGCCTGTTGGCCCGCCAATTTGCACATGGCTGCCGCCAAGGGCGGAAATGAGGAACCCGCCCACAATCGCGGTGATCAGCCCATGAATGGGTTCTGCACCCGAGGCAATCGCAATCGCAAGACACAGGGGGATGGCCACCATCGCCACAGTGACGCCTGCAAAAACGTCACGCGTTGCTGCCGCTGCCGTGTAGCCCGGCCACGTGCTTAGGATTTGTGGTTTCATGGTGCCGCCATCGAATCGCGGCAAAAATTGCCGCCTTAAAGTGTAATATGCCGCGCGCGTGCACCGCGTTCAATCGCTGCCGCCGCAAGACGATCAATGTCCAATTGATAGCGGATTTCCATCAGCATACGCAGTTCCGTTTGCCCCAATAACCCATCTGCGGCGGCCACATCGCAGCACAGTGCATATGCAGTTTCATGGAGCTTTTCTGGCAAGGCTTGGTTCACTAGTCCAAACAGCGCATCCAAGCCATCTTCCTCTTCGAACAGGTCGAACACAGTTTTTGAGACATTTTGCATCCGATCTGCATCGTAATTGGCAAAGACGGGCAAGTTATTCACTAAGGCCTCGATGGTGACCAGCTCAGCGGTGCCGACTGACTCATCCGAGAGCGAGACTGCCATCATGAGCGCAACAAGCGCGTCTTGCGCAGAAAGGGAGGTTTCAGAGCTCATGCGGGATCCTTTCAGGGTTCTGTTTTGGGTTTAGATTATTGACCCCGCTCGGTTGCCGCAATAGGTGCAGGGGCAATGCGGCCACCCGATGCCGCGCTTGTGATGGATGAAGCCAAATGTCTGATTTTCGTGATGCCGCCCTCAGTTCCAAAGCTTGGCCTTTTGAGGAAGCGCGCGCGATTTTGAAACGGTATGAAAAAGCCCCGCCTGAAAAGGGCTATGTGCTGTTTGAAACGGGCTACGGCCCCAGTGGCTTGCCACATATCGGCACATTTGGCGAGGTGCTTCGCACCACAATGATCCGCCGCGCCTTTGAAGCGATCAGCGACATTCCAACGCGACTCATTTGTTTTTCGGACGATCTTGATGGGATGCGGAAGGTTCCGGGCAATGTACCTAACCAAGACATGCTGCGTGAGCATCTGCAAAAGCCGCTGACATCTGTGCCTGATCCGTTCGAAGAATTTGACAGTTTTGGCGACCATAACAACGCCATGCTGCGGCGGTTTCTCGATACATTTGGTTTTGAATATGAGTTTTATTCGGCGACCGAATTCTATCGGTCAGGCCAGTTTGATACCGTTCTAAAGCGTGCTGCGGAGCGCTATGACGATATCATGAAGGTGATGTTGAAATCGTTGCGCGAAGAACGCCAACAGACCTACTCCATCTTCTTGCCGATCCACCCTGAAACGGGCCGCGTGCTGTATGTGCCGATGAAAGAGGTGAATGCGCAGAACCATACGATCACCTTTGATGATGAGGATGGGCGTGAATGGACGCTGCCCGTGACGGGCGGCAATTGCAAATTGCAGTGGAAGCCTGATTTTGGCGCGCGCTGGGCGGCGTTGGGCGTTGATTTCGAAATGTATGGCAAAGACCATTCCACAAACACGCCGATTTATGACGCGATTTGTGAAATCTTAGGCACGCCTGCGCCGCATCATTTCACCTATGAATTGTTCTTGGATGAGACGGGGCAGAAAATCTCGAAATCGTCTGGCAACGGGATTTCGATTGATGAATGGCTCAGCTACGCCTCGACCGAGTCCCTGAGCTATTTTATGTTTGGCAAACCCAAAACCGCCAAGCGGCTTTATTTTGATGTGATCCCCAAGGCCGTGGATGAATATCACCAACAATTGCGGGCTTATCCTGATCAGGACTGGGCGCAGAAATTATCCAACCCTGTGCATCACATTCATAACGGCACTGTGCCTGCCTCCGATATGGTGGTCAGTTTTGCGATGTTGCTCAATCTGGCCTCTGTGGCTGGGGCGGAAGACAAGGAAACCCTATGGGGGTTCATCCGCCGTTATGCGCCTGATGCCTCGCCTGAAACCAATCCAGATATGGATCAAGCGGCGGATTTTGCGGTGCGGTATTACAATGATTTTGTGAAGCCAGAAAAAACTTTCCGTCTGCCTAATGACACAGAGCGCGCTGCCCTTGAGGATCTTGCTGCGCGGCTCAAGGTCTATGATGGGCCGATTGAAGATGAGGCGCTGCAAACGCTTGTCTTTTCGGTTGGCAAAGATCACGGGTTCGAGCCGCTGCGCGATTGGTTCCGCGCACTTTATGAGGTGTTGATGGGCGCAAGCCAAGGCCCGCGCTTTGGCGGGTTCATCGCGCTTTATGGTGTGAACGAGACAATCGCGCTGATCGAGGCAGGATTGCGCGGCGATTTGGCGGCATGAGGCGCAATTGACCTTTACTTTTTGTCCCCTACCTCTTGCCAGCAAGGGGTAGAGGTCAAAGGTCATCAGGCGTGATCCGTCATTATGTCATCACTTTGATTTTGGTTCTGGGGGTGGGCTTGGCCGGTACGCCGCGCGCGGCGCTGGCGCAGTCTGCACCTGAGATTGACAATCGCGTTGAAGCGACTATTGCCGCCCAGCTTGAAGCCTTTCGCGCCCAAGACATCCCCCGCGCATGGAGCTATGCAAGCCCCCTTATTCAAAATTTATTTGGCGATCAGGATCAATTTGCCCGCATGGTCGAGCAAGGTTATCCCATGGTGTGGCATCCGCTGACCTATCGGTTTGGTGCGGCGCGTATGACCCAAACTGGCGTTTTTCAGCAGGTCGAAGTGATTGATCGCGATGGGCAAAGCCATCTTTTGATTTACGAAATGGTCGAGATTGCGGGTGATTGGCGGATCAATGGTGTCCATTACATGCCGCAGCCGCCCGCCTCGGTCTAAGGATTAAGACGTTTTTAACACGTTTGACGTAGAACCCCTCCGCAACGCATCTATCAAACCAATATTTTACATTCTGCGAGGTTCCGTTCAGGGCTTTGCGGGATATGCGCTTTGTAGGGTCTTGGCGGAACTCCACAAAAAATGGGGGTTCCATGAACCAAGTGATCACCGAAGGCCTGCAACTTATGCCGCCCGCTTTTGCCGAAGGTCTGGCGCAATGGTCGCGCGAAGATGGGCGCCCGAACCAAGACACCTATGCCACCGCCGCCAATGCGGCCCTTGTGGCGGCTGATGCAGATTTCGGCACCTGTCTGGAAATCGTAAAAATTGAAAGCACCACGCGCCTGCGGTTCACGGGGGCAACACCCATTCGGGCGGGCCTCTATTTGCAAATCCGCGCGCGGATCAAACTGATCTCTGGAACGGCTGCGGTGGCGCGTATTGGCGCTTGGGCGGGCAGCTCGGCCAATACCAATATCGCGGGGGTCGCCCAATTTGGCCCCAGCCGTGCCGTGGACACATTCGGCGAAGTTGTCGAGCTATCTGCCATTGTGGGTGTGGGCGCGCGCACAGGCGTGGATATGGTTTGGGGCGGTTCTGCCGTGTTTGGCCATTTTGGGATTGATATCATCGGTGATAACGGCGGTGTGTTTCGGATCGAGGATATCGAGATCACAGATGCGACCGATATTTATTATCGCGAGTTGATGGATTGGGTTGATGTCACCGATTTTGGCGCCATTGGTGATGGGATCACGGATAGCCGCGCCGCCTTTGCTGCGGCTGATCAAGCCGCACAGGGGCGCGAGATCCTCGTGCCTGCGGGGGTTTATTTTATCGGCTCAACACTTGGGCTTGATGCGCGGGTGCGCTTCGAGGGGCGGGTTGTGATGCCTGATGCTGCGCGCTTGGCGCTGAACCAGAATTTTGATCTTAATGGCTATGCGGATGCTTTTGGGGATGCAGAACTGGGCTTGCGCAAGGGGATACAGACCTTGCTCAACCAATCGGATTTCGAAGGGTTCGATCTCAATGCCCGCCGCGTGATCCTGACCGAGCCTTTGGATGTTCAAGCCGCCGTTGGCAACCGCACCACCTATGCCAACCGCCGCGTTCTACGGAATGGGCAATTGACCCCTGACAATTCCCCTGCATGGGATGATGATTTTGTGGTAGCCACGGCGCAATGGTCGGTGAATGACCCGCGCAAGCTGACCAATATTGCCAATGTGGCGCAAATCCCCGTTGGATCATTGGTCACGGGCGCGGTCGGAGTCGGGCGCGAGGTTTATGTGCGCGCGCGCGATATCGCGGCGGGCACGATCACGCTTTCGCTGCCTTTGGGCGTGCCGCCCCAAACCCAAAGCTACGGGTTTCGGCGCTTCAAATATCTGTTGGATTTTTCTGGATTTCAAAACCTGCAACGCTTTGTCATCACCGACATCGAGTTTCTCTGTGCTGATCGTGCAAGTGCCATCATGCTGCCGATTGATGGTTTGGTGGTGCAGGTTCAGGATTGTTTTCTTCACAGGCCCGAAAGATCGCGGCATCACATCGCCCGGTGAGGCCTGTCAGGGGTTGCAGGTAGAACGCTGCCAATTCCTGTCCAAGGAACAGGCTGAGCGCGTTGAGGATCGGGTGAGTGTCGCGATTAACATCAACTCAAATGACGCAAAAATTCGTGACAATCGCGTTGTGAAATTTCGCCATTTCATGCTCGCTGCGGGGACGGGCTATCTGATTTCTGGCAATCACTTTTTCCAAGGCGATGATGTGCCAAATGGGGTGCGCAGCGCGGGTTTGATCTTTACGGGCATCAATATTCGGTCGACTGTGAACGGCAATTATATCGATAATTGCTCCATTGAGTGGATCAATGAACATGACCCCGCGCCAGAACTGTCGAGCGAGTTGTCTTTTGGGGCGCTCACGATCAACGACAATATTTTCATGTCGATCCGCTCTGCCCCTTGGTTCAGCTTTCTTGTGATCCGTCCGCAAGGCCCGGGCCATTATATCAACGCCCTCTCAATCTGTGACAACTCGTTTAAGCATATCCAAGGTGCGCCGCTTGAGCGTGTTGATGCCGTGGATAGCAGTGTCGCGCCGTTGGATGGCAGCCGCACCAAGAATTTCTTGATGCAAGGCAATACTTTTCACGGGATTGTGCGGGATACCCAAAACCCAGTGACGCTTGCCGTCACGGAAAACAGCCCGCAGCAGGTTTGGGAGGTGGATTTGCGCGATTGGCTGCCTTTTGAGGGTCAGGCGCGGGTTGCGGCCTCTGCCCTGCCTGAGGGGCCGTTGCGCAACAGCGCCAATGTTGTCCAATACGTCACCCCCTATGCCACCACGCGGCATGGGGTTGGGCGCGGCTCAATTCGCCTCAACTGGCCGCAGCCTGTGCGTGGCACTGTGCAATTGACCGCGCGCTGTGACACGCCCTAAGGCCGCAGATCATCGGGGGTAAGGTGAAAGGCCTGACCAAAGCCGCCATTTAAAAACGCGGCTTTGACGGTGAATTCCACCATACGGAAATCGCCAAAATCAAAATAGAGCTTTGCTTTGGGATAGGCGGCCAGATAGGCCGCCTTTTTTTCGGCCTTGTCACAGGGCAGGGCATAGGTTTCTAAACTCAGGCGGGGATGGGTCAAAGGATCGCCGCGATCAGGCACAGAGCCGATCAATAGCCCACAGTTTGGCCGCTCTGCCAAGGCGCGACTATGCGCGGAGAGATCTGAAATAAGACTAAGAATTTGTGCCGTCTCAGGCAGCCAGACATAGGCGACACGGCTGAGGGCGGGCGCGCCTGTCTGCGGGTCTGTGACCCCAAGCGCCGCATAGTTATGGTCTGCCAATATCCCACGGGCCAATGCGCGCGCCGCATCATCGGTTGGGCGTATGGGGTTGGTCGCTTTTTCCATTGGCCCGCGCCTTTCGCTTGCAAGTTTTGCCCCTGCGCGCCACGGTCTGCGCAGCAAAGGGAAAAGAAGGGAGACCCGCATCATGGCATTGATCCGCCCGCTTGAGGAAGAGGAAATGGAGCGCGATCTGGCAGATCACGTTCAGTTTTTCAAAGGGCCGTTGGGGGTGATCCCAAATTCTGTGCGCACCATGGCACATCGTGCGCCAATCGCGCGTGCCTTTACCGATTTGAACGTGGCGGTCATGACGGATTACGGCGCGGTCACGCCTGAATTCAAACGCCTGCTTGGGTATGTGTCCAGTCAGGCATCAGGCTGCCTGTATTGTCAGGCCCATATGATCTTGGCCTCCGAGCGGTTTGGCGCGTCAGAAGATCGGTTGAACGATGTGTTCACCTTTGAAGATAGCCCCCATTTTACCGAGGCCGAGAAAGCCGCCTTGGCCTTTGCGCAGGCTGCAACCTTTGTGCCAAACGCGGTGACACTAGAAATCGGCGCACGCCTTAAGGCGCATTGGGGTGAGGCCGCCGTGGTCGAGATCATGGCCGTTGTCGCGCTGTTTGGATATCTTAATCGTTGGAATGACAGTATGGGATCCGCCCTCGAAGATCTTCCAATCAGCAAAGGTGAGGCGCGTTTGAAAGACGCCACAGGGTGGAGTGTCGGCAAGCATGTCTGAGCGCCCCCAAGCCCCGCATCAGATGAAGATCGTGTTGTTCCAACCTGAGATACCCGGGAACACCGGCACGATTGGGCGCACTTGCGTGGGCTTGGATATGGAATTGATCTTGATCCGACCCTATGGGTTTGAGCTATCGGAGAAATCAGTGCGCCGCGCGGGATTGGATTATTGGAAACATGTGCGCCTGACAGAATATGATGATTGGGAAGCGTTTATCGCAGCGCGCAAGCCGCGCGCGGATCAGTTGTTTCTCTTTGAAAATGATCGGGCGCAATCGGCCTATGAGGTCGAATATCCCCAAGATGCCTATTTGGTTTTTGGCCGTGAGACGACAGGGCTGTCTCCTGAGATTATCGCAGCCTATGCGGATCGGCTTGTCTCCTTGCCGATGTATTCCCCGCATATTCGCTCTTTGAATCTGGCAAATATCGCTTGCGCGGCGGCCTACCAAGCCTTACGCAGTCACGCCTTAGCGTAAAGCGGTCAGCAGGGTTTGCGAGGGTTGGCCTGTGATGGGCCATCCTCTTTCAGCCTCAAAGGCGCGAATGGCGGCTTCGGTTTGGCGGCCAAATACGCCATCAATTGTGCCAATCTCATAGCCACGCGCCTTCAGGCCCTCTTGGATGGCGCGGCGATCTTCAATCAGCAGACCATATTGATCTGGTGGGAATGGCGTGGATATAGGCCCCGCCCCAGTCAGCCGCCCTGCGAGGTAGATGACCCCAAGCGCGTAATTATCCGATGCATTATATCGCAAGAGCGCGCCGAAATTGGGTGAAACGAGGAACCCAGGCCCGTTTGGCCCTGCGGGCAGCAGCAGGGCGGCATTGCCCAAATCGCGGGTGGGCGTCACCACAGGCACCACCCCGCGCGCAATCCAAGTGGCAAGCGTGCTTGGCGCGCCGCGCCCAGAAGGCCCCGAATATCCTTGGGGCAGGCGCACCTCGCAACCCACGCCAAATTGGCTTTGCCATGCGCCGCCTTCGCGCAGATAAGCGGCCGTTGAGGCCAAGGCATCTGTGGGATCAATGCCCCAAATATCTTTCTTGCCATCACCATTGAAATCCACCGCATGCGCCGCAAAGGTGGTGGGAATGAATTGGGTATGCCCCATGGCCCCTGCCCATGATCCTTTGAGGTTTTCGGCGGTTGTATGGCCTTGCTGTAAAATCCGCAGAGCAGCAAAAAGCTGCGCCTCGAAAAAGGCCGCGCGCCGTCCGTCATAGGCAAGGGTCGATGTGGCTGAGATCACGGGAATATCCCCGCGCTTTGCGCCAAACTCGCTTTCAACGCCCCAAATCGCCGCCACCACTTCGCGTGGGACGCCATATTGGTCTTCGATGCGGCGCAAGAGGCGCGATTGATTGGTATAGGCTGCGCGGCCCGAAGTCACCTTGGCCTCAGAGGCGACAAGGTTCAAATAATCCTCGAAACTGCGAGAGAATTCTGCCTGATTGCGGTCGCGGGTCACGACACCTGGCAAATAGCCTGTTCCACGGAAAGCTTGCGAAATGGTGACGGGGTGTATTCCCCGTGCCTCTGCGCGGGATTTGAAATTAGCCACCCATTGGGCATAGCCCGCATTTGGGGTTGGTTGCAGATCAGGCGGAGTTGGGCGCAGGAAGTTTTGACCTGCTTGGGTCAAGCCATCCAACGGGTTTGGGACGCACCCGCCAAGCAGGGATGCGCCCGTGGTTAGCATCATCATGCGTCTGGTGAGGGTCATGCTCGCGGCCTCTTGTTCTTATGCGCTTCCTTCTACCAAATTCTTCGCGCAAGGGCGACAAGAATGCGGGATGATGATCCACAAAAATTGGCAGATGTGCCGTTTCAGAGGCCTTTGTCTGCGCGGTTCAAAAGGCCAGCTTGGGCCGTGAGGGCGCGCAGGGTGCCGCCCTATCTGCGGCGCTTGACCCCGCCCCGTTGCCCTGGTCTCCCTGCGGTGCTGCGCCCTTTTGCGGCGCTTGCCGCCTCGACCGCTTCATCCACGGCAGATTGGCGAGCGAGCGGGTCATCCGCCACAGCCAGTTCCACCGCCTCTAGGCGCTTGACCTCATCGCGCAAGCGCGCGGCCTCTTCGAATTCTAAATTCTCTGCTGCTTTGCGCATCTGCGCGCGCAGCCCATCGAGATGGGCAGCCAGATTTGCACCGACCATAGGTTTGTCGACCTTTGCGGTGACGCGGCTCATGTCCACATCGCCTTGATACAGCCCCGCCAAGATATCCTCGACATTCTTCTTCACTGTCGCGGGGGTGATCCCGTGTTCCTCATTATAAGCGATCTGCTTGGCGCGGCGGCGATCCGTTTCCGCAATGGCGCGTTCCATGCTGCCTGTGATGCGGTCAGCATACATGATGACACGGCCATCCGCATTGCGCGCGGCCCGTCCGATGGTTTGAATGAGCGAGGTTTCAGAACGCAAAAAGCCCTCTTTGTCGGCATCCAAAATTGCGACAAGCCCACATTCGGGAATGTCCAATCCTTCGCGCAACAGGTTGATCCCGATCAGAACGTCAAAGGCGCCAAGGCGCAAATCGCGCAAAATCTCGATCCGTTCGATTGTGTCGATATCGCTATGCATATAGCGCACGCGCACGCCTTGTTCATGGAGATATTCGGTCAAATCTTCGGCCATGCGCTTGGTCAATGTGGTGACAAGCACACGCATGCCTTTGGCCGCGACTTGGCGGATTTCATCCAACAGATCATCCACTTGCGTCTCAATTGGCCGGATCTCAATCTGCGGGTCTAACAGGCCCGTTGGACGGATCACTTGTTCGGTAAAGACGCCGCCTGCCTGTTCCAATTCCCAAGCAGCAGGGGTGGCCGAAACAAAGATAGATTGTGGCCGCATCGCGTCCCATTCTTCGAATTTCAGCGGTCGGTTATCCATGCAAGAGGGCAGGCGGAACCCGTGTTCGGCCAAAGTAAATTTGCGCCGATAGTCCCCGCGATACATGCCCCCGATCTGCGGCACCGTAACATGCGATTCATCGGCAAAGACAATGGCGTTATCTGGAATATATTCAAACAAGGTGGGGGGCGGCTCGCCCGGGGCGCGGCCTGTCAAATAGCGCGAATAGTTCTCAATCCCGTTGCAAACGCCCGTGGCCTCAAGCATTTCGATGTCGAAATTTGTGCGCTGTTCAAGGCGCTGTGCCTCAAGCAGTTTCCCGTCAGCCACAAGATGATCCAAGCGCTGGCGCAATTCTTCTTTGATGGCCTTCACCGCCTGTTGCATGGTTGGGCGTGGGGTGACGTAATGCGAATTGGCGTAGATGCGGATTTTTTCGAATTTATCGGTGCTTTGACCCGTCAGCGGATCAAATTCGGTGATGCCTTCGAGTTCCTCGCCAAAAAACGAGAGACGCCATGCCCTATCCTCAAGGTGCGCGGGCCAAATTTCCAGACTGTCGCCGCGCACGCGGAATGAGCCGCGCTGAAACGCCTGATCATTGCGCCGATATTGTTGCGCAACCAAATCGGCCATGACCTGCCGTTGATCATAGTCTTGTCCTGCGAACAGATCGACTGCCATAGCCGTATAGGTTTCGACCGAGCCAATGCCGTAAATACAGGACACCGATGCCACGATGATCACATCGTCCCGTTCCAACAGCGCGCGGGTGGCGGAATGGCGCATTCGGTCAATCTGTTCGTTGATCTGGCTTTCTTTCTCAATGAACGTGTCCGTGCGCGGGACATAGGCCTCGGGTTGGTAGTAATCGTAATAGCTGACGAAATACTCGACCGCGTTATCGGGGAAAAAGTTTTTGAACTCCCCATAAAGCTGAGCTGCCAAGGTCTTGTTATGGGCAAGTATGATTGCGGGGCGCTGTGTTTCTTCAATCACCTTGGCCATGGTAAAGGTCTTGCCCGTGCCAGTTGCCCCCAACAAAACTTGGTTGCGATCCCCATCTGTTACGGCGGCTGCAAGCTCGGCAATCGCGCGAGGTTGGTCGCCCGCGGGGGTAAACTCGGTATGCATCACAAAGCGCTTGCCGCCTTCGAGTTTTTCGCGTGCCAAACGATCGCTATTGGCGCGTCCCTCGCGCGGGGACGCAGCGCGTGGCAAATCGGGCATAGAGCTTGGCGAATTGTTATGCATTTTGGCCCTTCCACAGGTCACACGCATGGTCTGTGCGCAGGGTCTATCCTATCGCGCTGCGCGCCAAGGACAAGCGATAGAGGGCTCATTCATTGAGGCGCTGTGAGGTTTCCGAAAAGTTAATCAACTCAGAACAATTTGTCGCAAATTTATACAACTTTAAGGAGAAATTTTGATTGCATCCGAGAGAAAATTTCCGTAGCTTTTTCTTGCAAGCAGCAAATTGATTGTCGGTCGGGATCGCACCACCCACCCCTCGCTCCCTAGATCTCGGCCGGCAATTCAATTTTGGGGTATTTCCTGCTGCCCGCGCTCATCTTCATCTTGCAACTTCCGCGCGTTTTGCCGATATGTGAACCAGTTTTGATGGCTGAGCGATACCCCGAACGCTCAGAACCAATAGAATGACGGAGCAAGCCATGGTCGCGCGCATTTACAAACCCGCCAGAACCGCAATGTCCTCGGGCACTGCAAAAACCAAGGATTGGGTTCTAGAGTTTGCTCCTGAAAGCGCGCGCGAGATTGATCCACTGATGGGGTGGACATCAAGCGGCGATACGAAAGCGCAAGTGCGCCTTTATTTCGACAGCCAAGAAGCGGCCGAGGATTACGCCCGCGCCCATGGGATCGAAGCAGTGGTGTTGCGCCCCAAATCGCGCAAGCCTAATGTGCGCGCAGGCGGCTATGGCGAGAATTTCGCCACCAACCGCCGAACGGTTTGGACGCATTAACCCAACATCCCCCTTTGCCCGTTTACGCAGGCCCCAAGATTGGGTAATCAGCCCGCATGCGGTCCCTTAGCTCAACTGGATAGAGCAGCTGACTTCTAATCAGCAGGTTGAGGGTTCGAGTCCTTCAGGGATCGCCATTTTTCGGTAACGCTTTCACGAATCACGCGGAGCGTCCGTCATGGGCGGCACAGGGCGAGGTCTATGTGACATCTCTGCGATATGCTGAATTTCCTCGCCCGCGGGCTGATATCCGCGCATCTGGCGGCCAAACCTTAAAAAAATCCTGCTTTTCGGTTCCTAGGCGCGTATGAAAGGCTTATACAGTTTTGCAACACACATGCGCTTGCGGGGAGGCATGACATGATAAGATCAGAACTTGTGCAAAAACTCGCGGAGGAAAATCCGCATCTTTATCAGCGCGATGTTGAGCGGATTGTGGGAGCAATTTTTGACGAAATCATCGAAGCCATGGCGCGAGGAGATCGGGTCGAATTGCGCGGCTTTGGCGCGTTTTCGGTAAAAAAGCGTGATGCACGCGTGGGCCGCAATCCGCGGACGGGCGAGACTGTATCAGTCGAAGAAAAACATGTTCCCTTCTTCAAGGCGGGCAAATTGCTGCGTGACCGATTGAATTCGTAACGAGAACTGCGCGAGGGTAAGGCGTGATCCGAATAGTAAAGCTGAGTTTCATTCTCTGTGTCGCGGTTGTTCTGATTGTTCTGGCAATTGCCAATCGCGATCCGGTGGTGATTCATCTGTTGCCTGCCGATTTGGCGCTGTGGCTGCGGATGGATGTGTCTATATCCCTCCCGCTGTTCTTGATCATTTTCGGCGCGATTACCGCAGGGTTGGTCCTAGGCTTTGTTTGGGAATGGCTGCGCGAACATCGGCATCGTGTGGATGCATCGCGCGCGAAGCGTGATGCGACACGCCTGTCGCGGGAATTGGAAACCCTCAAGGGCGAGGCACGGGCGAAAGAGGGGCAGGATGACATTCTTGCCTTGTTGGAGGATGACAAGCCCTTGCGGCTTGGTTGATCCCTGATGAGCATTTCCATTAAATTTTGTGGCCTTTCTCAGCCTGCCGATATTGTGGCTGCGGCCGAGGCGGGTGCGCGCTATGTGGGTTTTGTCTTTTTCCCAAAATCACCCCGCGCGGTTAGCCTGACACAGGCCCGTGACTTGGCGCTTGCCGTTCCTGTTGGCGTGGCCAAGGTGGGTTTGGTGGTCGATCCAGAGGATGCCTTTCTCGATCAACTTCTGGCCGAAGTGCCGCTCGATATTTTGCAATTGCACGGCCATGAAACACCTACCCGTGTGGCGGAAATCCGTGTGCGCACGGGCCTGCCTGTGATGAAGGCCATTGGTATCGCAGATGCGGATGATTTGGGGCAGATTGCGGATTACGCGGCGGTCAGTGATCAATTGCTAATTGATGCCAAGCCGCCGAAAAACGCTGATCTTCCTGGGGGGAATGGTCTTTCTTTTGACTGGCGGTTGTTGGCCGGACGCAGATGGCCTGTGCCATGGATGCTGGCGGGTGGATTGACGCCTGACAATGTGCGGCTTGCCGTGCAAATGACAGGCGCGCAGCAGGTTGATGTTTCATCAGGCGTGGAAAGTCGGGCAGGGGTAAAAGACCCTACCCTGATCCATGCTTTTGCCGATGCGGTGAACGGGGGCTAAACCTTGCCCCTTTCTCTTGCTCAATTCTTGCGCCCGCGTTAGGCAGTGGGTCGAATGTGAAAAAAGGTGCCTCCATGCCCGATGATATCTTGAACAGCTTTATGACTGGCCCTGATGAAAGCGGCCGCTTTGGCCAATTCGGCGGGCGGTTTGTGTCAGAAACCCTGATGCCGCTGATTTTGGAATTGGAAGCCCAATATGAACGCGCCAAAACAGATCAATCCTTCTGGGATGAAATGCATGATTTGTGGACGCATTATGTCGGCCGTCCGAGCCCCCTCTATTTCGCAGAGCGCCTGACCGAGCATTTGGGCGGCGCAAAAATCTATCTCAAGCGAGATGAGCTAAACCATACGGGCGCGCATAAAATCAACAATGTGTTGGGTCAGATCATTTTGGCCCGCCGCATGGGAAAGACACGGATTATTGCGGAAACAGGTGCGGGCCAGCATGGCGTGGCCACGGCGACAGTCTGTGCAAAATTTGGCTTGAAATGCGTGGTCTATATGGGCGCGCATGATGTCGAACGCCAAGCGCCCAATGTGTTCCGCATGAAACTGCTTGGGGCCGAGGTTGTGCCTGTGACGTCAGGGCGTGGCACTTTGAAAGACGCGATGAACGATGCCTTGCGCGACTGGGTGACGAATGTGCGTGATACATTCTACTGCATCGGCACGGTCGCAGGCCCCCACCCATATCCTGCGATGGTGCGTGATTTCCAAGCGATTATTGGCAAAGAGGCCCGCGAACAGATGTTGGCCGCCGAAGGCCGTTTGCCAGATACGATCATTGCGGCCATTGGCGGCGGTTCAAATGCGATGGGGCTGTTTTACCCCTTCTTGGATGACAAGGATGTGCAGATCATTGGCGTTGAGGCAGGTGGCAAAGGCGTCAATGACAAGATGGAGCATTGCGCAAGCCTGACAGGGGGGCGTCCGGGTGTGCTGCATGGCAACCGCACCTATTTGCTGCAAGACGAAGATGGACAAATCCTTGAGGGTCATTCGATTTCGGCGGGGCTGGATTACCCTGGCATCGGGCCTGAGCATTCATGGCTCCACGATATTGGCCGTGCTGAATATGTCTCGATCACCGATAGCGAAGCTTTGGATGCGTTTCAGCTGTGCTGCCACCAAGAGGGCATCATTCCCGCGCTAGAGCCAAGCCATGCTTTGGCGCATGTGATGAAAATCGCGCCGACCCTGCCAAAGGATCATTTGATCTGCATGAATATGTGTGGTCGCGGTGATAAAGATATCTTCACAGTGGCCCGTGCCTTGGGATGGGAGATGCAGGGCTAATCCCCGCATCTCTCTCCATTTATGCCCGCTCTGCGCCTAAACCATCGGTTCGGGTGTCACTCGATTTGGTGCAATTCCAATACGGTCAGCGGAATGATTTCGAGCGCACGCATATGGGTTGCGTGCAGGTTCACCTTTGGCGCAACGCCCTCTTCATGGGCCTGTAGGAACCGCGAGGCGCATAGGCACCAGCGATCGCCCTCCTTTAAGCCAAGAAATCCATATTCGGGGCGGGGCGTGGTTAAGTCATTGCCCACATATTTTGAAAAGGCCAGAAATTCGCGGGTCATGACCGCGCAGACAGTATGCGCGCCGAAATCATCATCGCTGGTGTCGCAGCACCCGTTGCGAAAGAAGCCCGTCATTGGATCGCGGCCGCAGCTTTGCAGCGGCGCACCAAATACATTTACGCTTTCATCCATCATCTATCCTCATACGCGCCAAAGGTGTTGCGAGAGAGGGATAGGAACACCCAAGGCGCTAAATGTTTATCGAAACCGATCAACCAGCTTTTGTAACGGGCTTCGGCTGTCTTGCGGTGTCTCTACGGCCTCCGCAGGGGGTGGGGCCGTGTCGCGTGATTTGTGCCTCGGCGCTGTTTCGCGGGCGGGTGTGGTGGTTTGTAAGGCCACTGCATTTTGGAACTGCGCGCCATTATCCTCGGCAAGCGCTTTGGCCCCATTCGAGATGCCCCGCAACATCAGGTCTAGCCAAGACTGATCGGCCTTGGAAAAATCAGACAGAACATAGGCCGCGACCCGGTCCTTGTGGCCTGGATGGCCAATACCAAGCCGCACACGGTGATAAGCCTCACCAATGTGCTCGTGTAGCGACCGCAGACCATTATGCCCTGCATGCCCCCCGGACGACTTAAGCCGAAGTTTCGATGGGGCAAGGTCAAGCTCGTCATGAAAAACTGTGACATCTTGCGCGGTCAGTTTAAAAAACCGCATTGCCTCGCCCACGGATTGCCCCGAGCGGTTCATATAGGTTTCTGGCTTGAGCAAGATCACCTTTTGGCCGCCCAAAATCCCTTCGCAGATTTGGCCTTGAAATTTGCTGCGCCACGGAGAGAACCCATGATCTGCAGCAATATGATCTAAGGCCATGAACCCTATATTGTGACGGTTCTGGCTATATTTCGCGCCGGGATTTCCAAGACCAACCCAAAGTTTCATAGCTGCTGTGATACCCCGATTGCCCGTCCCGTAAAAGGGTGGTGTCTGATAAAATAAAGGCGCGAAGAAATCTTCGCGCCTTTATCAATTCGTCAGAAGATCGGCCTGATTACTCGGCTGCTTCTTCTTCGCCTTCAGCAGCGGCTTCGTTATCTGCACTTACCAGACCCGATGGGGCGGTGATATTGGCGATCACGAAATCGCGGTCGATTGTTGGCTTAACGCCTTCTGGCAGGGTGACGTCAGAGATGTGGATTACATCGCCAATGCCGCGGCCTGTCAGGTCAACAGTGATCCCTTCAGGGATGTCACCTGCAATCACCGAAAGCTCAACCTCGGCGCGCACGACTGTCAAAACGCCACCGCGTTTGATGCCAGGTGCGGCTTCGTGGTTGATGAAGTTGACAGGGATGAACAGCTTCACACGCGAAGTGCGGCGCAAGCGCATCAAATCAACATGGGTCGGCAGATCTTTTACCACATCGCGCTGCACGCCACGGCAAATGACGCGCACATCTTCTTGACCTTCAACCTTGAGGTTGAACAGAGTCGAGAGGAAGCGGCCTTCTTTCAGGCGCTTGAGCAATTGGTTAAAGGGGATTTGAATCGCAAGAGGGTCAGCCCCACCGCCATACAAAATACCGGGCACTTTGCCTTCACGGCGAGCTTGACGAGCGGCCCCCTTGCCTGTCCCCGTCCGTGCCTCGGCGATAAGATCAGGAATCTCACCAGCCATAGCTATATCTCCATATGTTATGGGCCGCCTCCAAGGGTGTCGGGCCCGTGAAGCCGCGCTCTTACAAGCATTTTCTGCCTTTGACCAGAGCTAAATCTGCCATTTTGCTCATATATCGCTTGAGCCATTCCAATCGGCGGGGTAGCGATTTCAGCATGCATGCGCTCACCAAAATCAAACAGGATCTTTCGCTGACCATGAGGCCCGTGTTTGGCTTTATGGTTTTGGGCATCTTTTGGGGATCTTATGCCGCGCTTGCCCCGCAGATCAAAGCGCAGATTGGGGCAGGTGATGGGCTTTTTGGCACGCTTTTGTTGATGTCCGCTTTGGGGCTTGTCACCGCAATGTGGTTGGCGCCGCGGGTGGATCGGCATTTGGGCAAATGGGGGCTACCCCTTGGCGCGGGTCTATTGGCCTTGTCGTTTGCGGTTTTGGGTGCGGCAAGCCGACCCTTGGAGTTTGGCATTGGGATGGTTTTAGCGGGGGCTGCTTCGGGGCTGACGGATGTCATTATCAATGCCCGCGTCTCAGAGGCAGAGGCCGCCTATAAGCGTCCGCTTATGTCACTTAATCATGCGATGTTTTCTTTCGCCTATGCGCTTGCTGCATTGAGCGCAGGCACGGCGCGGGAATTTGATGCCTCAGCCTTGCAGGTGTTTTTGGGATTAGGGGTCATCGTTGCTTTGGCACTGCCCATTTTGCGCAGCCCATCTTTTTTGGTCGGTGCTTCGCGGGATTGCGCAACGGAGCAGGTCGTTGATTTGGCACCCTTCTGGTCAGGTTTGGTGATCTGGCCTGGATTGGTGGTGATGTTTGGCTTCATGTCAGAGGCCGCGATGGAAAGTTGGTCTGCCTTGCATATTGAACGCTCGCTCGGCGGGCGGGCTGTCGAAGGGGCGATTGGCCCCTTCATGTTGGGTTTAACCATGGGGATTGGCCGTCTTGCAGGGCATTTTCTCACGCAAGCGCATGATACGCTGCGCATGGTTTCGCGCGCGGCGTTGGTTTCGGCGGCAGGGGCGGTGATCGCCGCTTTCGCAGTGACGCCCGAGATGGCCTATACAGGATTTGCGATCCAAGGATTGGGCGTCTCGATTATCGCGCCTTTGGCGCTTGGTTTGGCGGGGCAACTTGCAGGGTCTGGGGAAAGAACGCGGATCATCGCCCGCGTGTCGGTCATTGGGTTTGCAGGGTTTTTGCTCGCCCCTGCAACAATGGGATGGATGGCAGAATTGGCCAGTCTGCGGGTGGCTTTTGGCATGATCGCGGTGATTTTGCTCATCATCCCGCTGATCTGCGCGCGTGCGCTGCGCCCCCTCTCACCTGCGCGTGGCGGGCAAGAGGGGCGCATCAGCGGGGTTTAGCCCCACTCGCCACTAAAGTTTTTCGGAACGAGCAGGTTGTGACGTCCAAGGGCCTTCACATCACGCTCGCCGCAGAGCGCCATCGTGCTGTCCAGTTCCTTATGGATCACTTCCAAAGCGCGGGTAACGCCCGCTTCCCCCATGGCGCCAAGCCCGTTGACGAAGGCGCGCCCGATATAGGTGCCTTTTGCACCCATGGCCAAAGCCTTTAGCACATCCTGACCAGAGCGAATGCCACTGTCGAGATGCACTTCGATCTTGTCGCCAACTGCGTCCAAAATCGGCTCTAACATACGGATTGAGGATAAGGCCCCATCCAATTGACGCCCGCCATGGTTGGACACAACGATGGCATCCGCGCCGACCTTTGCGGCCATTTTTGCATCTTCGGCATCCAAAATGCCTTTGATGATCACAGGGCCATCCCACATTTTGCGGAATTGTTTAATGCGTTCCCAATCAAGGCTTTGATCAAAGGCTTGCGCCGTCCATGCACTCAGCGAGGAGGGGTCATCAATCCCAGCCACATGACCCACAATATTACCAAAGAAGCGCCGCTTGGTGCCGAGCATCTCAAGGCCCCATTGCACTTTGGTCATCATATCAGCCACGGATTTCACAGTGAATTTGGGCGGGGCTGACAGCCCGTTTTTGAGGTCTTTGTGACGTTGACCCAAAAGCTGCAAATCCACTGTAATTACGATGGCCGAGCATTTAGCGTCTTTCGCGCGCTGAAACAGCCGCGTCATGAAATCATCGTCTTTGAGCGTGTAGACCTGAAACCAGAAGGGTTTGCTGGTATGTGCCGCCACATCTTCGATAGAGCAGATCGACATAGTCGAGAGGGTGAAAGGCACGCCAAATTTTTCCGCGGCACGCGCCGCTTTGATCTCGCCATCAGCGCGCTGCATACCCGTCAGCCCAACAGGCGCCAAGGCCACGGGCATCGCCACATCATGGCCAATCATGGTCGAGGCTGTGCTGCGGTTTGACATATCGACCGCCACCCTTTGGCGGAGGCGGATCAGGTCGAAATCGGATGAGTTTTCGCGGAAGGTCTGCTCTGTCCAACTGCCTGATTCTGCGTAATCGTAAAACATCTTTGGCGTGCGCTTTTGATGCAAGCGGCGCAGGTCTTCGATTTCGGTGATGACGGGCATGGTGGCACTCCTCCGCAAGGCTGGTAAGGAAGTCTTACCAATTCTTGCGAAGGCCCGCAATCATTTGGCGCGATGCGCCCCATCGGCCAAGGATTTCACAAATGCGGTGATCTCTGGCACGGTTTTTCCCTGCTCAATCAGGCTGACAATCGCTGACCCCACGACCGCCCCATCGGCAACGCCGGCAATCGCTTCGGCGGCCTCAGGCGTTTTGATGCCAAAGCCCACAATCACGGGCAGATCGGTCTGCGATTTGATCCGTGCCACCTCTGGCCCAACATCACCCGCCTGCGCATTGGCGGCCCCTGTGATGCCTGTGATAGAAACATAGTAGATAAAGCCCGATGTGTTTTCCAACAGCTTGGGCAGGCGTTTGTCATCACTGGTCGGTGTCGCCAGACGGATGAAATTCAACCCTGCGTTTTGCGCGGGAATGCACAGCTCGCTGTCTTCTTCGGGAGGCAAATCAACGATGATCAAGCCGTCAATGCCCGCCTCTTTGGCTTGCTCCAAAAAGCGATCCACACCGCGGCTGTAAATCGGGTTGTAATATCCCATCATCACAATCGGCGTGTCATTATCGGTTTTGCGCAACTCACGCGCCATTTGCAGCGTTTTGTCGAGGGTCTGCCCCCCTTCAAGCGCGCGCTGTCCCGCAAGCTGAATGGTCGAGCCATCCGCCATTGGATCGGTAAAGGGCAGGCCCAATTCGATGATATCCACACCCGCCGCAGGCAGGGCTTTGATCAACTCAAGCGAGGTGTCGTAATCAGGATCGCCCGCCATGACATAGGCGACAAAGGCCTTCTTGCCCTCTTGGGCCAGCCGCGCAAAAGTGGTGTCGATCCGTGTCATAGATGCCTCCCGCGAAATCGTTCGTTTGGGGTTTGCGGCAAATAGCGGCGGAAATCAATGGGGCCTGACGGGTTCGGGCCATTGCCCCGCCGCGCAGTTCGCCCTAGAAGGCAGCCAACGCGCATCACGGAGGTCGCTTGCAATGGGTTTCAAAATGGGAATCGTGGGTCTGCCCAATGTTGGGAAATCCACGCTGTTCAACGCCTTGACCAAAACCGCAGCCGCACAGGCCGCGAATTTCCCCTTTTGCACCATCGAGCCGAATGTGGGCGATGTAGCCGTGCCTGACCCACGCCTAGAGAAATTGGCCGCTATAGCAGGCTCAAAACAGATCATTCCAACCCGCATGACCTTTGTCGATATTGCGGGCCTCGTGCGCGGGGCCTCTAAGGGCGAGGGGTTGGGCAACCAATTCCTAGCCAATATCCGCGAGACTGATGCCATCGCCCAAGTGTTGCGCTGCTTCATTGATGATGATGTGACCCATGTGGAAGGCCGCGTTGACCCCGTGGCCGATGCTGAGACCATCGAAACCGAACTGATGCTCGCTGATCTCGAAAGCATCGAGAAACGCCTGCAAAACCTGACCCGCAAAGTGCGCGGTGGCGACAAAGAGGCGGTGCAACA
Source organism: Roseovarius sp. 10 (assembly GCF_033100315.1). NCBI lineage: Bacteria > Pseudomonadati > Pseudomonadota > Alphaproteobacteria > Rhodobacterales > Roseobacteraceae > Roseovarius > Roseovarius sp. 10. The sequence goes on along the minus strand of NZ_JAWLVH010000002.1, from coordinate 398,446 downwards.
AGAGCGCCTTTTGAAAGAGGCGCAGGCGATGCTAGAGCAGGGCAAACCCGCCCGCATGGTTGAGGTGGCCGAGGATGACGCGAAAGCGTGGAAGATGTTGCAACTGCTGACCACCAAGCCCGTGCTATATGTTTGCAATGTGGACGAGGCCTCTGCCGCCACAGGCAATGACCTCTCCGCGCGGGTTGAGGAGATGGCCAAGGCGCAAGGGGCGGCTTCGGTCGTTATCTCAGCCGCGATTGAGGAAGAAATCAGCCAATTGCCCGCCGAGGATGCTGCCGTGTTCTTGGGCGAAATGGGTCTAGAGGAGGCAGGTCTCGACCGCCTTATTCGCGCGGGCTATGACCTTCTGGCATTGGAAACCTATTTCACCGTTGGCCCGAAAGAGGCCCGCGCATGGACGATCCGCCACGGCACTGCCGCGCCACAAGCCGCGGGCGTGATCCATGGCGATTTCGAGCGCGGCTTCATCCGCGCCGAAACCATCGCCTATGAGGATTACGTCACCTTGGGCGGCGAGGTTGCGGCCAAGGATGCAGGCAAAATGCGGGTCGAAGGCAAAAGCTATATCGTCAAAGATGGCGATGTGCTGCATTTCCTCTTCAACGCCTAATCCCGCCGCGCTACGTCCGTGACCCCTGCGGCGGCGATGGCAAGGACGATCCAGCCGAGAATTGTCAAAATCGGCTTGGCGACCCAAAGGAACTGGCCCGCAAATCCCAGATTGGTTGAAGGTGTCCAAGCCTGTGTCTGACCCAAATCAAGGATCGGCACGACCAAATCCAAACCCCAAACAAGGCTGCAGAAACTTTCCCAAGACTGCCCTTCGGGTGTCTCGCCCCACGCAATCGCGGGGTGATCGGGCTCATACACCACTGCCCAATTTTCGGATGTCAGGATCACATCGGAATTCGGCACCATATCGCCTGCTTCCCACGCACAATGGGCAAGGGCGGCGGCTATCAGCCCGAACACAGGAAGCAACAAAACGGCCTTCTCCCGACGGTGGCCATAGCCGAAGAAAAGGCGCGAGATGAAGCTGATATAGGCGCGCAAATCCGCGCCAAGACTGGCCCATGCTTTTGTCCATGTGCCGTCCAAAGACTGATACGCCCGCGTCCATTCCTCAGCGGCGATTTTCCGATCCCGCGCCACCAAAACATCCCGCGCCCCACGCTCATGCCCCATATTGCGCAGGACTTTGGCGAGTTGGGTATAGGGTTGGGGGAAGAATTCATTCCGCAATCGATCCCCACGCGCCAGCCACGCAAGCCGCGCCTTGCTATCTGTCGGCGCGCCACTGATCCGATCATAGGTGAACCCGTTAAGGATCACGCGCGCGTCTTCGGGCCATGACTTGAGATCATCGCATAAAGTGCCCACATTAGCGCCACTTAGGTCTATGATCCCATTATCACAGGAAAACTCATGTAAAATAAACGTATTTCGGCAATGGGTATCCTGCATGTTCAGAGCGTAGCATTTACTTTTTACTTTTAGTTTTACCAGTGAAAGCTGCCCTGATATGTCAGCTCCGATCAGCCGAATTTCACCATTGATATTTACATTAGGACCTATAATTAAATCATTTCTAACTGCCGCTTTTTGAAGATTTATGGCGCGTCCATCATAGTGATCAACCCACAGGTTGCTGAAGCCAAGCTGTCCCTCAATAGCCGAGGTTGCGAATGATATTTCCTTATCGGTGCTTACATTGTTGACGATAGCACCCATGCCCAATTGAGCAGATTGGAAGTTGAGCGCATAACTTTGGGATTGGTATATCTCTTGATTATCTACAGATGTTTGACCTTCAATCTTCGCTGCACTGAAGTCGACCTCGCCCAATATTATTGATCCGTCCCCCAAACGAACGTTTGATGTGATCCGCGATCCGCTAGCATTGATCGCTTTTTTATTTGGGTTGTGAATATTGGCTGTCTGAAATTCAAGTGTTCCGCGAATAGTTGATCGGGCTAGGTTGACCTCGCCATGTGAGAAGAACCCGTGATGAAAAAATGCCCCGCTTCCGATTGAAACACCTTCACCAGCCACTGCAACACCCGTGTCGGAAACTATCCTTGTTCCAGCGAAAGCAAGTTGGCCCCCGATTGTGGCGGCGGATATCGACACCTGGCCGTTGATGGATGCACTCGTGATAAAAAGATTACCTCTTATGCGTGCCCCCTGTCCCATAAAGTAAAGGAACTCAGACCCACTCAAATTCAGTGCCTCAAAAGTGGCCTCAAAAGCGTCTATGCCGTTGTCCAATCGGCAATTGAACAAACCTGTCAGGCCCTTGGCGCGGCACATCAAAAGGTTGAGAACGCCGCTGATATAGGCCCCTTCCAGATGCACCCCGATATCCGTGGTCGGCTGGTCGCGCAGGCCGCCTGTGATCAGCGCCTTGAGGATGGGTGCGCGGATTTCGCGGTCTTCGGATGGCTTATCAGGCCTGTTTTCGCCAAGAACGCATGGCTGCCCTGCAAGGCACGCCTCGATCAACTTCACCTCAGCGGGCGTCAGCTCGCCCCCGACCAAATCTTCCCAAGCCTTCACAAGCGATACCCCGATAAAACCCAGTTTAGCAGGATCAGCTTATGTCTGTCGCCACGCACGCGGCAAGGGCTTTGCCCATACCCCATCGCATTTCACGCGATTTCCCCCCTTGCCCCTGCGCGCCCATGTCGTTAGACGGGTCGGCGGAGACGTGGCCGAGTGGTCGAAGGCGCTCCCCTGCTAAGGGAGTAGACGGGAAACCGTCTCGTGGGTTCGAATCCCATCGTCTCCGCCACAACCCAAAAACCCTTATAAATAAGGATATTTACAGGATGGGTTGTGAGAAATGTTTACCAAAACACCCCAATTGTTTACCAATTTGTTTACCGTTTTGGGTGTAGGTATAGACACCCCCGATGCAAATAACGGCAGACTCAGACACCCCCTAGGGGGGACTAGGGGAGGGCCTCGTAATATATACCCTCTCAGATTTTTTTGCTGAATTTGCATCTGGCTGTCCCTAAAGAAAAAAAGGACCACCCCCTTGGGGATGATCCTAATGGTATTCTCTAAGCGCCGTGAGGGGGCCTCTTGTTGTCTCTAGTGGTGCTTTCCTATCTGTGCCTCAGAGGTGCCTCTATGACCCGCTCCAAGGCTCTCAGGAGGTCCTATTACATCCTCCAAGTTCTCCTAGGTGCTGAGACCACAAGGCGTTCGTCCTTCCCAAAGGTCGGAGCTACAAACACCTCAAGGCTCCAGAGTTTCACGTATAGGTGTTTCGTAGAGGCTTCAAAGATACAGGCTTTGTCGAATTGCATAATGTGAGGTCTCCTATGTTGAACAGGAGAATCCTCACATCTTATTGAAATTGCTGTCAAATGTTACGTTTTGGTGTCTATTACGTTAGCGTCAGTGCCGCATTGGTGGGTCTACAAGCAAGACCGTCACGTATTTGGTGACGTTATTTGCTTTGCCGATCATGACGATCATTACACCGTCACTGTCTCTACGCTCTGTGGGGGGTTGGACAGTCCATTGAACACCATCTATCGAGCTAAATGTTCTCTTGATAGCAGTCTCGATGTCTTTCTCATCAACGATATGAATAGCCACGACCTCTTTACCGCGTTCGGTCCAGTAGGTGTAAGTAGCAAAGTCCTTGTATGCGTAGTGGCGAGTCATCAACCACGACCCCCGTATTCATCATTCAGCTTTGCGTATAGTGAAAGCCACTCATTACGACCCCCGACACCAAGTGCGTGTCTAACTCCCGCGTCAATCATCGCGGGGACTACCTCAGGGTAGCGGGATGACCACATTTGCATCTGAGCAAACTCACGATCACCGACAAAGCCCCTGACATCTTCAGCAATGGCGGATTGGATGCCCGACAATTGATCTCGTGCTTGGTCTTCAGAGATACCGACCTGTTGCAGTGTCGTGCTATCAAATTCTCCTGTGAGAGCTGCATTAGCCATAAAGCTCACAGCGTCTTCTAGATCAGCACCCACCATAGCTGCGGTGTCTGCAAGAAGCTGAGACTGTGTCGCCACAGTAGAAGATAGATCGCCTTCCCGAATTGCTTCCATGAGGTTGCCTTGTAGGACATCCATGGGGTCTCCCTGTGGCTCACCCTGTTCGGTGTCGATGTGGCTGTCCTCAGGTGTCTCTCCATCATCGAGACCTTGTGTCTTCCAAACCTGTGCTGAGTTTGCCTCTTGGATAGCTGCGGCTACGCTTGGGGCCATTCCCATAGTTTTTAACGTGGACCACTCAACTTGAAGACCTTCATCTCCAATGGTGATTAGGTCGCTATCCTTTAGGTCATTGGTGTCGGTAATGTGTTGGTTGCTACCGTTTCGTAGCACAGAGAAAGACGCGACAGAGTAGTCTTCGCCTAGCGTATCTTCTGTGATGACCTCAGCACCTAGATTTTTGGTGACTGTTGTTTCACCCGCCACACTAGCTTTGCCTGTTTGAGCGTCTACCCCACCAAATGAGGTTGTAGCTGTCATTACTGCCATTGTTTAAATCCTTATATTTAATGTTATTAACGATTGATCACAGTGCGGGCTTTCGACCACGGCACCGTCTTAGGGTCCTTGCCTTGTTCAATGAGTGCTTTGCGGCATTTCAGCATATGAAGGCACCAAGGCTGAGACACCTCAGTGATTTCCGCGAGTGCATAAGAGGAGATGAAGTCAGCCGCCTTATGATTGCAGAGTGTCTGCCAACCCTCAGCTATCCTCTTTGCTTTCTCGATGCGTGGGCTTGTGGGTGACGTAAATGTAGATCCATTGACCATGTTGGGGGTCTGACGGTCTTGATCGAGTAACTTGTTGATACTCTCTTGGACGTTTTCGACTTGCTTAATAGCAGTCACAAGAAGCTCTTTTATTTCTATATTATAACTATGTTCCATTTATTTAATCTCTTTTATTTATGATTTGAGTGGCAGCATCACGAAGACACCACCTCCAATGTCTAGGTCCGTAGGAGTCATCTAAGATGTCGATTAACAATCTACCCGCTCTAGTGATCTCACCTTGTTTGAACACGGTTGGAACCACGACAAACGCCATGGACTTAGCCAATAGGTTAGTCAGGTGGCTCTCCGTCACTGCTAGGTCATCACGGTGCGTGTAAATGTGCAGGGCTGCCCCGAAGGAGGTCTCTAGGAGTTCCTGAGGGCCTCTCTTCTGAAGACCCATCCAAAGAGCTATGGGAGCTTTGTATGCATTAGCCCAATGACTACGGAATTTAATGAGGGTCTTCTTAGATGTTTGATAGCGACTATCACGGTATCGATTGACGCTCTTACAGGCTCTATGGAATGCCGCTAGGTCACTTGGGTCAGATGTTAAGGCAGCCTTTGCGGTGGGCGAGAGGTTATCTGAGATCAACCTTAAATCAGGACTAGAGGCGAATGGAGACCCTGATCTCTTTTGATTAAGTCGATGTTGGTAGCAATAGCTCGAAGCGTAGATTGTAGAGTGGTTGCAATAGACAACAGCACACTTCGATGGTTGCTCTATTCTCTTTTGTAGGTAGGTAATTGAATTTACCTTATTTCTATACGTCAATTTTCTGTATTTATCTGGTTGTTCTGGCATTTCTGTGTGTTCTAATCTTTAGGGTATGCATGGATATTTTGTCCTAAAACTTGGGAGACCTTCGGTGGTTAGCTGACACAATCATGCGACACCTAAAGGAGATGACCTCCTAAGGCGTTTCGCTAAGGGCTATCCTAAAAGACCAGTCTAAGGAGGTTAGCTAAGGGGCAAGCTAAGGTTGGTCTTAAGATAACGACCACCATTGATTAATATTTATTAATTGGTCTGAGTTTGTTGGTCTTAGTTTATTTGTCTTAGTTTATTGGTCTTTACCTTAGACCACATATGGACCCCCAGTGATGACCTACATGGTTACCACCGAAGGTCTACAAAGATTGTCTATGTGGGGACACTGGGTAACATATAGGTTGTCTATAGTAGGGGGTGGCTTTAGCCGCCACCGCCACCCCTTCCTAGCTAACCTCTAGAGGACCCCTGCGGTTCTCCGTTAAGTTGGACTCTTTTATTAGCCCCTGTGTTTCTATTCTTTACAGGCTCGGATTTTTCAGTCCGATTTTTTGTTTTATTTCATGGGGTTATAGGGGTCGATTTTCGGTTTGAGGTAAAGTCTTTCCCTCATTTTTGATTTTTGGTCATTTCTTGTGACACGAGAGGCGCCGTGAGTGGACTTTGAGACACCTTAAGTGGACCCTCGGGGGATGTATTTAGAGTCTGTCGATGCAAGAAGGTATGTGGGGATGAAAGTTTTTCTCAGCTTCTAATCCACCCCACCAGACCATCAGTCTACTGAATTGAGGTAGTCCATGAACAGGTCGTGCATACGCTGCGATGCGAAATAGACCGTGATTGGCTCACCCTTCCTAACGCGAGACCTCCACACAAGCTGCACACACTCGCTCAGAGCGTATTCATCTTGCCAATCACCGTTCATACCAAGCCAATGCTTAACAGCGGGGGCTGCAAATTGATCATACAAGTAGATCACATGAGAGCAGTGAGACCACCGATTGGACCCCCTAGTGGTATTGGGCAACCAGTTAACATTAAACAGCCCTGATCGTGAGGCAAACTTGCCTGCCTTTGCGGTTCTCCCTGTTCCCTCTAGGTCATCATGGCTCTTATTATTTTCGAACCACGCTTCCTTGCTACAGGTCACAATAATGTTTTCCCTAGGGACATCCTTGAGGTCTCTCGCGGCTAGATTGCTGAGTGTCTTAGATACTTTCGCCGCTGCCCCATGAGGCATTGTCTTTTGGCCTCGATAGCTAAACTTAAGATCGGTGAGGTTCTTGAGTAGCTTAACAGTGATCAGGTCTTTTGCTTTGCGTAAGTGTTGCATTTCGAAGGAAGGCACAGTGTCGATCTGGTATGGAATGCCTACGCGGTCCAAATAGGAGACCATGAGGGAGCCACGAGACAGATAGGTATAGACCAACAAGGCTTTACCTGCATTGAGTAGTTGCTTAGGTAATGCCCAAACCAATGTGTTGCTGTCGTGGACGTAGAGGGTGCCAGACTTGGCAGCGTTGTAGACCTCTACAGAGAGACTGTCAGAGATTGCCTCGTGTGTCTCCTCCCACTGTTTAGTTGGGAACACCTGACCAGTTTCCTGATCGACTGTAACAAACCCTTTGGCTAGGTAGAGTTCATCCCAAGAACCTTTCGAGGGGTTCTTTGAGAGGGGTTTTACGGTCTCTACGACTTCGTCAATTATGACTGTGTAGTCTGTGAAGATACCCTCTAAGGCGGCCTCAGAGAGGCGGGGATACATTGCGTGGGTGGTGACTATGTTACGTCCTTCAGCGGCAAGCTGTAGAAGATGTTCACGCTTTGATAGACCATCATTGTCCAGAGTGGGTTCCGTAATCTCGATACCGTTTGCTGCGGCTCCCTCGATCACACGAGTGACCTCGGTGAGGTAGGGAACAACAATCAGGTATGTGTCGTGTGATGTCAGATTGTTAATTAGTTCTGTGGTCTTCCCGTGGCCACAAGGGCGGTCAATGATTTGAGCGGGGTATAGAATAGGCACGACTATTGGTTCCTTCGATAAAGGTTAACTGCGTTGGGCGCTGTCTTGATAGAGATGTGTCTTTGTGTATTTAATTTAGTTACTTATTTTGGGCATCAAATAAGTGGGCCTAGAGAGGTGAAAAGCCGAAAGGCGTAAAAACACATACAGACGAGTGGGTGCAGGCAGCACGGTCTGGCACCTCTTCCATCTAGAAACGGTGATTATTTATCTCTTGTAACCGTATTTAATTAAAAACCCCTTAAAAATAAGGGGCTTTCAAGGTTACAGGCGCAGGCCGTAGTTGAGAGACTTTAGGGCCTCTCTTTTCTGGGTCAAAGAGGTCCCTCCAGAGTAAAGACCATAGGTCATGGTGTCCTTCTCGTGGCCCACGATGTCAGCTGTGATCCCTTCGGGGACACCCGCTTGCTCCAGAAGAGTGACTACTGTCTTTCTGAGAGAGTGAAAGACATACCGTCCGTCATACCCTAGCTCAGTCTTCAAGCGCCCAAAGCGTTTACTCAGGGGATCGCTGCGGTTACCAAACTTATTTTTGCTATCTGTCGCTATGAGGTATTCTCTGTGGTCGCTGTGCGCCTCTGAGAGCAGCCTACGGATTACTGGGAGCAGTTCGGGGTGTATTGGAACCTCCCTGTTGCCCGCTGAGGTCTTAGCGTCAGTGATGCTTAGTGTCTCTTTGTCCAAGTTAACTTTGTCTGCTGTGAGGCGGACTAATTCCTCGATCCTTCCCCCAGTGTAGATACCTAGTAGGAATGTATCACGCATCGCCTTATCTTGCGCCTTGACCCTGTTCCCTGCTGTTAGGCGGGTAAGGTGGTCATAAATGCGGTGAATATCGTCAACACTAAACGGTAGGCGCTTTGATGATTGTTCCTCTTTTTTATTTATCTTGGGGAGCCTAATTTCTTTGAATGGGTTGGGTAGGTCTTCGTTTGCGACCCCCTTGTGATCCCTGAGAAAGTCCCAGTAACCCGCAAGGTGAGACAGTGCTTTCTTCGCTGTGACATGGGAGAGTTTGTCTTTATCGACTAGGTCATTAGCGAACGACCTGACCAAAGACCTCTTGATCATCTGGACGTAGCAATCACCGACATACTCATCAAACCTACATATCCACCTACGTTTCTCGTCCGCAGTCTTTAGGTTGACCCTAGAAACCCTAAGAAACTCTTCTAGGTGCTTACAGAAGGGGACGAATTGTCCAGTAGTAATTTTATAGGCTAACTGGGCAGCCGTTAGGTCATTTCCATATAGCTCTGATGCGTCATTGAATCCCAGACTGCTAGTGATCAAATTAGCGACTTCTATTTCTAGCACACCCTTGGTCTCTTGCAGTTGGTCCCACTCGTTATCGGTCCTAGCTCTAGCTATTTGTTTGTTAATCTCCTCGATCAACCTACGGTGTTCCTCCAGTTTAGACGCTATGATGCTCTCAGGGGTTTGCCTAGCTTTGGCAATCTCCTGTTCCCATAGAGGAACAATCTGGGCTGCTAGTCTTTGAGCCTCTCGCTTGTCTGATGTCTTTAACGACTTTTTAAACTGAGTCTTGCCCACAAGATGCCTTACGTCTTCTGGGACTCGGAGAAACGCTTGGTAGTAGCTAGAGCCTTTAGGGAGCCTTACGTGCATCTCGAAGGACCTCTTACAGAGTGGTGCAATTTAACTCAATGTTTACAGCTTTGTTTACCAATAGCAAGCACGTATATCTCTAAGCATATGTGTTTAAACAATAAAATATTTTTGGGTTCGACTCCCATCGTCTCCGCCACAAAACATATATAATGTATTGATTTCAAACAATTTTTGATCGCTACTGGGGTTTTTGACCCCCTTTTTGTCCCCCGCAGACAATTTGGATATTGGCCCAAAAATGGTAAACAATGGACATGATTAACTGGGGTCATATGCCCCCCCGTTTGCTATACGAATCCTGTCGCGCGACCCCACCCCGGGGGCACCCCCAGATTTCAGGGTTTGCCTCAGGTTCACCTATGCATGATATTTTGCGCGAGTGATTAGCACTTCTGAACCTGTAGAAACGAATCTTGGCTTGGGGTAGTGTTTGAAGCAGATGATATAGGTATCAGGGGAAAACAAATGCAGTTATGGAAGTCTTTGGTCACGGCACTGGTAGCCTTAATCCCAAGTGCGTTGTCTGCAGAAGTTATCCCCGGTTCTTCTTTCGGTTACGGCAACTGGCAAGGTGCAGGCTACACTGATCAGCAAACTGGTGTCTTCAGTCACTGTGCGGTGTCCGCAGACTATGTGAGCGGCGATCGCTTACTTTTCAGCCTTGGTCGTGACGGTGAGATTGGCGTTGGTGTCTCCAGCCCAGCCCTGCGCTTGGAGCCCGGTGCTAACTTTCCGGTGGCAATCAAGGTGGATAGGCGTGCTCCGTATTATGGGACAGCTGTAGCTATCTCAGAGAACCATGCGGCAGTTTTCATCGATGAACTCGACTCTGCACTGAACGCATTTCGTCGTGGGTATACCTTAGTAATCGAAGGCGTGTCGTTACGCGGGGAGTATGATCTCTCCGGCACGTTTCGGGCGCTCGAAAGGATGACAGACTGCGCTATCCAGAACTACGCTTACGCAGGCGCTCCTGCTAAAGGTGCTCAGCCAGCAGCCACGGCTGCATTTGATCAGTCAATCTTGTATCAGGTTGCGACCCAGACCATTACCAGTTTTGGCATTAGTAATTTTACTTTCTCCAGCACTGATGAACTTATAGCTTTAGGGCTGACCGAGAATACCGTGAGGTGGATCGCCCCTGATAGCGGCGTAACGGGCACAATATTGGCTCTGCCGATGGAGGTCGGTGAGACGCTACGCGATGGTGATGCCGGCGACACTCAGTTCCTTGCCAATCAATGCGCCGATGAATACGTAACTTCCGCCCGGAATATAACGGAGGCCGATTTCACCATTCGTGAAATCAGGGTGATGTGCGCAGGGGGAGAGCAGGTCACGGAGCACTACCTGAACAAATTCCGTGTTGGTGACTATGCGCTATACACTTGGTTCGAATTTGTCCCGGGTGCAGCGGCACCGTCTGGTGAGACCACTCAACAAAGGAGTGCCAACGCGTCGATTGTTGCTGCGGCCTTCTTGTTGAACTGAACTCGGCCACTATCGATGCTTAAGGCGATCGCCTTTCTTGCCATGTTTCTGCTTGCGCAGAAGGCAGATTATAGCAAGGTGGATGCATATCAGAGATTTGTCGCGGGCCATACTGAATGGGCACTATTTCAGGATGATGGTGCCTGCTGGGTGACCTCGAACCCAGTCTTCATCAGCAAGCAGGAGGAAGCAGTAGAGAACTACTATATGTTCGTGTCGTTCTTTTTCGGTTCTGCAGAACCAGAAATTTCCTACTACCTAAACGGCTCAGACAAGGATGACCTTGTTGCATATGCTGGTGAAGAGGTCTCCGATCTCTTCTTTTACGAGGACACGTATTACCCCCATGCAGAAGATGACATCACGTTCCTGATGGGCATGCTGAAGTCTGATCAAGTATCCATCCACCAAGCCGGATCAGATGTGCCAGAAGTGAAGTTCTCACTGGATGGCTTCAGAGAGGCATATAACGAGGCCGCGCGCGTTTGTGAGTTCAATTCGTTCGATACAGGCAACAAGGTATAATCACCCTGTTAAAACCACCCTCACAGGCTCTCCACGAACGATTGATAGGAATGCCGATAAAGAGAACCGATAAGCGAGCTTGTCAGCCTCCTGCAGTGGCATGTCGCCGATAATGAAGGCATTGCCGTGAAAGTGGCAGCTGTCGCTGCGCAAGATCATCGTTAAATCGAAGTTCAATCTTTGCTCTCTGCAATAGTTAGCAAATACTAACTCTCGGCCCTTGGCCTCTTGATCGATGAACAGGAAGGCAGCAGCTTCGCTCGTGCTCAGGTAATCCAGTTGTTTCGCGGCACCCTCACACCACATTCCGGGTATGATGCTGTCTGCAGACCCATCCACTGAAACAGAGAGCCGTAGGCCCGCGTAATCGTCCAGAATGCTGCTGATGCCCTCATCAGAGCCCAGTGCCGTTCTGACGGCACCTGCGTGGGCTCTCAGAGCCAGTTGCTGTATGATGGGGTGTAGTTTGTTCACGATGCTCTCCTTTTCCGGAGAGCTGATGCCACTTGCGACCTGTAATTGCCTTTTGGCCACATCCCCTTTCGGGAACCACCTTACCGGTCAGGCAGGCTGGTGTGAGCAACAGCTCAGCTCTTGATGTGGAAAACAGTTTAATAGAGAGCGCTATAATATCAAGCCTGTTTGGGTGCGTGGGGTTTTTGCGGCTTTGGTCGCGACGCTTGTGCGGGTTAACACAAGAGTTGCGGCTGGACCTCAAATTCTGAACTGCTATTCTCGTTACACTCGTTTACATACTGTGACAGTGTTGCGGCTGGACCTCAAATTCTGAACTGCTATTCTGATCGTAGAGGTAAACACGACCAGAACCAAGTTGCGGCTGGACCTCAAATTCTGAACTGCTATTCTGCAGGGTGCCGTCAGTTGCAGCCGCATCTGTTGCGGCTGGACCTCAAATTCTGAACTGCTATTCTCAAGCATCCACGCCGCTACGCCGCACACAGTTGCGGCTGGACCTCAAATTCTGAACTGCTATTCTTATAGCCCAAAAGAAAACCCCCGCCGATTAGTTGCGGCTGGACCTCAAATTCTGAACTGCTATTCTATTCACACCCTGATCATTATCATAAGTCAGTTGCGGCTGGACCTCAAATTCTGAACTGCTATTCTCCACCTCAAGAGCATACTGACCTGTTCCAGGTTGCGGCTGGACCTCAAATTCTGAACTGCTATTCTGGATCTCCTTCCAAAACCTTGTTTTTGCAAGGTTTTGAGAGATCGTGAGGAGTATATTTTCAATAGGCTGCCCTCAAAACAGTGCGAGTTGCTTCGGATTTTTTCGGGCCGCTCTTCGGCCCTGATCGTCAAAATGGACGATATCACGATATTGGCGGTCGGTGAAGTTGAGGATTTGGATGTTGCCTTTTTCCGGTAGGTTGCGTTCGATTCTGGAGACCCGCGTCTGAAAAGCTTCCTTACCATTGACGAAGCGGGCGTAAACCGAAAATTGGCTGCGCTCGAACCCTTCATCTAGAAGGAAATTACGGAAACTCGTCGCGGCCTTGCGCTGCGGTTTAGTATCCGTTGGTAGATCGAACATCACCAGTATCCACATGATCCGATATCCTGACAATTGAGTTGGGTGATATGTCATGTACCGAGACCTGCTAGGGTGAGTGCGTCGGGCGGGCGAGGTAAAGCGAGTGTGAGTTTACCGTTTTCAAAGCTCTGTCCGAGGGAAGTCGCGAGCTTTGTCAGGGCGACTGACATTGGGGTCTTACCGTCGCCTAATGGGAGATCAAGAGCGATCAGGCGAACGAGGGAATGTTTGACTTCAGTGTTGACCTGCGGTCCATTGCGGTCGGCAAGCGCACGTGCGGCACAATCGACCAAAGGGCGGAACGGTTCCATTAGGTCGTCAGCTAGCGCAAAGGCATTGCTGCGATTGGAGTGGTGTAGGCCGACAGTCGGGTGTAGACCTGCCGCGACAATAGCGCGGGAAGCCGCCGCGCGCAGAACTGTGTAGCCGTAGTTCAGGATGGCGTTCACATCGGGGGAGTTGCGATCCCGACGGAAGTCATTCCCCATCATGAGCGGCCAGTAATATCGCGCGGCTTGTGCCTCGACATTATTGCCGTCGCCGCTGGTTACCGAGCGGGCCATCATCGTGAGCGGGGCATGAGGCGCTGTAAAGGCCTCAAGCGCCGCGGCTTGCATTCTGATCTTGGAAATCACCACCTCTTTCCATGCTTGTTTAATTAGTGGCGTCTTTGCTTGCAACTGAGCTCGCATACGTCCGCCTTGGGCGTGATGTCCTTCGATGGGTATAAGAACAGATCGCGGCATGTGATTAGACGCGCAGAAAACAACGGGTACGACACGCTCACCAAGTTCAGCGAGAAGGTTTCCCGAAACGGTCACCCCGTGAGCATGAATGATGACAGTGATAATCTCATCCAAGGGCAGGCGACCGACTTCGGCGCCTTCTTTTGTCACCTTAAAAAAACCACGCTCGCGCGAAAGGTGACATCCATCCGTAGTAATATCAACGATACGATCCAAATCAGCACTCCAACTAATTAGGAGTATGACACTCTTGACCGATTCGTACGATTCCGGTCAGGCTTTCGGCGGACCCGGATCGCGCACCCGACCGATTTCGTCAACTAGAACACGCCGCAAGCCCGCCTTGATACTAGTCTTTGCGGATAGACGAATGTACAAATCTTCTTTGTTCGTTCGGTAGCGGTCCGAAGCATTCGCTTCGTTGTGGGGAACGAGTTCGATATTACCCTTGGAACTGAACTTTGCGACTGTTGCCGTAATTGCACCAAACTTGCTACGATCTACGCGAACGGTATCCCCCTTATGAAAACGGGCAATTCTCTTCGCAGCAGGATGCCGATGTTCACGACCTTGGTGAGCGTCAAAAGTAGTTATAACACTGTGCTGCACCTCACCGTCAGGCATTTTCCAAAGCTCGTAACAATGATTGCTGTCGCCTTTGTATGCCTTGAGCGGCTTTCCATTTTCGGCTGCGCCGATTTCAACACGCGCCGACTTTTGCAGGGTTTCGACCAAGCGAACGCGCCGAATACCCTTGTAAGGACCGTCTTTGCTTGCGAAGTCCGCTAGAGCCTGTTCGAAGTCCTTTCCCTCTTTCCCATTGGTTGCCATTTGCAGAGCATGCTGGAGCTTTGGGTCACGAATATTCTTACCGGTTGAGCTTATTTCAATGTCGCTGGGTTTGAGCGACATAAGAGGCGTGCGGCTGGCAACAGTACTATCATCGATCACGCCGTAGGCCGTGTCATTATGGAGTTGGCCAGCCGTCGTATCCTTTCCAATTTTCCGTGCTTTTGGATCAATACGACCATGATCTAAACGATGGCTCACGATCATATTGTTTAGCTTAGTCGCAATATCTGATCTAAAGGTTTCCCACGGTGGAGGCGTCTTCTTGGTGATCAACTCTGCTGATTGTCCTGCATCAGCACCGCGACGAGCTGCGTCACTTATCTTTTTAATGAGGCTTCTATCGGTGGCTGCAATAACTGCTGCATCAATGGCGTGGTGGCGGTGGTCAGTGCGGTTCTTGGTTTTCGCAACGTCACGGTCTTTATCGGACAGCAAACCATTGAGCCCCCAATGCCTGCGTAGCATTTCAGTCATCCGGCCGTTCACTGTCCAAACATGGCCACCTTCCGTGTAAAGCGTATCAAGGTAAGTACGCGAAATACGCGAGAGATATTGAGTATCAACCAACGCTCGATCAAGGAAGTCATTGTCTCCTTCGAACCGTTCCATTGCATCTTTAGAAAAACGCTTTCTCTTGTTTTCGGGAAGATTCTTTAAATTTGCTGCAATTGTATCCCACTGATCTGTTCCTCCCCACATCTCCCATGGGGTCTTATTGCCTTTTTGTCTGTTGGCTTCCTTCAAGCACACCGTGCGATTAGCAAAACTGTCATCCAGTGTGCGTGAGTACGGCAAAATGTGATCAACATCACATGAGCCATTAAATAGCATTGACACGCTTATTGGTGCGCCAGTGTATGGGCAACAACGCGGACCAATCGCTGGGCCAAGGTCTTCCCAAAGGCGCAAAAGCATACGGTTGCTACCTATGTTGGGTTGCCCTAATTCTTCGAGCTGTTTACCCCGTCTGATCGCCTCATCTGTAGCTTGGCGGATACCTTTTACTGCTTCCTGCTTTTGAGCGTCTGACTGTGTCAATTCACGTGCCAATTCAACAACGATCTGGCTTGGCTTCCCGTAAACTTCTATAATTTTATTAACTAATTTCCGAAGTTGATTAAGTCCAATGTGGACAGTTGGGTTCGTAACGCGCCCGTATCGTGTAACCTCATCATCGTTTTCATCATAAGTACCGGGAATGACGTGACGGTCTAGGACTTCGCCATAATAGGGAAGTTGGTCTAAACATTCGCCAGTTCGACTGTCCGAATGATGCCAACCGCAAAGTTCGACAGCAGTGGAGTAAGTGCATACATCAGCTTCCAGCTTTTCAAGTATGGCCTGAGTTGCAGTCAGTCCCAATCGTCCGTGTCCGTCAGGCAAATTCGCATTGGCCACATTCTTTGCATTGTCCGGATCAAGTCCGTAATCTGATATCAACCACGCTACTAGCTCCTTAAATTCGTCTTCCGCTTGTAAGTCACGAATGCGCGAGATAACTTGCCATTGTCGCTCCCAATCGAGCGTGGACCAAGCGCTGCCAAATACATCAGGATGGGTCATTATTGCTCTAACTGCGTCGCAAGCGATTGTATCCCTTGAGCCAGCATCAAGCGTAAATCGCTCTGTATCCCTCAACTTCAAGATTTTCCCAATGGCAGCAAACTTGAGGCTCATTGAAGCCAAAGACTTTGCCGGCTTTTTGTTGTCGAGTGCGTAAATGATGGTGTTTCGTTCATCCAATGTCAGTGGGCGCGATCGGTTGCCATCTTCCGTAATGCGTAATTGGTTCACGGTCTCATACAGCACACGACGCTGAAACAAGGGATGAGCCTTCGGCAGACGTTCTTCTGCTGTGAACAAGCACAGGCCCACTTTGGGCTGCTTTAATGGGCGCTGATAGAAAATCTTCTCAAATACCAGATCGCGCAGCTCTGCAGTCAAATCTGGATGGTACTCCTTCTGAGCCTCCCATAACGCAATGAACTCTTCCTCCAAATGCCGTCTGTCAGGGTAAAAGTCGTAGCCGGACTCTTCCTTTGAATCAGGGCCACCGCGAGCAGCGATAGAAAGACGGGTACGCACTGAAGGTACCTCTCGTGGATCAACTGCTTTTTGCCGTCTCTTGTGAAGGAACTCTCCGTAAGTCCGGCAATTTTGAGCGGCCATCTCTATGTCTAGCCGTCTAGTCGCGTCCTTGATCTTTCCGCCTTCGTTATCACCACGGTCAGTCTTGCGGTTGGATTTAAACCCACGGCGTTGGTTCAAGTGAAACAAAGCACGGCCAAAGTGAGTTATCGGAAGTTTTTGATCCAAGCCCGTTGCACGCAACTGATAGGGGTCTAGCACCTCTAGGGCTTTCGCTTGCTGTGGGTCGGACGGCATAAGGCCAGAGGCTGCTAGAACTTTCATGAGCGAGGTACGGCGCCTCAAATACCGGTCACGCCTCCTCCTCATAGCGCGGGCTTCTCTGCGTGCCACAGCGAGTGAAGCTTTTGATTTAGGGTCACGCCCATCTGCGAAGATGCGCACACCACCATCAATTATGCCTATTATGTTGCCTGAAGTTGTTTTGTTGTCAGTTTCGTATAACCACCAACCGATTGAATTTGTTCCGATGTCCAAACCTAATCTCATCAGGCGCTCCATTATGCTGTTAATCAATCATTGTTGAATCAGAAGGTATAACTTTCAACTTGAAATTCCGTCGGTCCTGAATATCGTTAGCGTAGTTCAGAATTTGCGGTCGAGCCGTTAACAAGCTCGAAGAAGCAACACATTAAAACGCGTCCTACGGGGCGCGTTTTCCATTTATATTCTAAAATTATGCTGCGATTACTGCGTTTGAGTACGGTGGTGGGTGTGGTAGGATTAACTTAAATTTTACCATCAGGTGGATGCGATGACCCAAAAACAGCTTGATTTCGCGCTTGCGATTGCCAGTGGTAAAGATCAGGCAAGCGCATTCCGCGAGGCATATAATGCTGAGGGCATGAAGCCATCCACTATCTGGTCAGAGGCATCTCGGCTTCGCCGGCACCCTAAGGTTTCTGCAAGGATTGATCAGCTTAAGGCTGAAGCAGAGCTCAGTGCCGCAGAAAAGCGAGAGGGTGTCCGAGAGTTCGTGCTGCATGAGCTCACTGCGATGGCCTGTGAGGCTTCGACCCCCTCTGCGCGCCTGAAGGCGCTTGAGCTGCTCGGTAAGTCTGTGGGGCTGTTCAGTGACCGTGTTGAGGTATCTGCGCCTGAGAGATCGATTGAGGAACTGGAAGCTGCTATACGGCAGCGGATTAAGGGTTTACCAATTTCACAAAAGCCTTGTGCTTTGGAGCGCCGTTAGATCATGACAAGACTTGTACTACCCTGTGAAATATGTGGCGAGCCTGCTTTTGGCAGCAGTTTGTGCCAAACGTGCGCTGGCGCAAGAAATGATAGCTCTGGAGCCTCCAGCAGACATCACGTGCATTATGATGAGGATGCGACAAATAAAGACGTACTAAAGTTTGGAATATTTTTTATAGCTATTTTAGGGATAATTATTTTTTCGCTAGACACTTGTAGTCAGAATCCGAGTTCGCGGGATTACTTAGGCCCCGATCCCGGTCGTGACAATCCAGCGTTCGATGGACGATAGCAGAGTAGTGACGCGATTTTGTCACCCTACAAGGAATTCTAATTGGCTGGAACTTGCAGGCTCACGTTTCATTTTGCTTTTGAACCAGACCCAGCATTCCGGTATTCAGCTAGTTCCCGCGGCGTCTTTTCTGGCGCATCGATCTGGTCTGAATGACCTTTGGTCGCGTCTGCCAAGACAAGTGTCTCGGAACCGAGAGGCAACGTTACCTTTTCCAGCGCCCTCAGCGCAGACAAAAAACTATTGCGTGGATCACTCATGAATTCAAACGGTACACCGATCGAAGGAAAACACAAGCGCGACAGTTAACTACAGCTAAGCCAACTGTTTGAAGCCTGCTGTGTCGCAGGGCACCGTTTGCGTTGTGGTATTGGGCGCCCCATGCGGTTAGCGGAGATCGGTCATTAAAACTACCAACAGTAGACAGAGGTGCCGCCAAAACTATGGGTGAGCCAGAGTAATGCTTTAGCTGAATTGTTTTCCTGACTCGCTGCACCAGTTACCAAGCTGCGTACTAAAGTACTACAAATAGTCAGCAAAAATGAGCCGCGTCGCATTAAACCCCCTATCAACCCCATCAACAGTGTCAAAGAGTAATTGATAGAGTTGATATGTAATTATTTATACATGCAAACGGAGTTGACAGGGTTGACGCAATTGACTGGGGTTAGGCTGGAAATAGGAAGTGTCTTTCATTCTTGCTGACCTTACCCAATGAGACAAGGCGTGCGATAATCTTTGATACTTGGCCTTTGTCTTTGTTCAGGTTCTCTGTAACGTCACTCAATGTGCACTTCGGATTGAGCCGTATGTAATCGAGAACAGCCATCTGTGTTTCACCCAAACCCACTTCATCAGCATCCATTGAGTTGCCAAATCCGGGATTTTTCCACGGAAATGCTAGGTCTAAGGTGTCCACGTCTTTTCCCGTTATGTGTAGCTTTACATCCCTGCTTCCAGCAATGGGTTCCATGATCATTACTGTTTCCGCAGTGGCTGCAATCGCCGTTGATCCAAGTACACTTTCCAGCGGGCTGTTGAGGTCTAGCCCGGAAGTCTTTTTGGCATGATGTACCAACAAAATTGCAATCTTCAGTTCATGTGCAAGATGCTGCAGTGTTCCCCATTCGGCAGATGCTGCTGAATATCCTTTTTCACGAGTGGACACCTCCATAATCGCTTGCGCAACATCAATCACGATGAGGGAAGTGTCGGGATACTGCTCTTTTACGGACCGGATTAATTTAACTGCCTCTTGCCCTCGCGGTATGGGCTCGGGTGAGTCGTGCGCCGCAAGCAAACGCATGTTACTGGGGATGGCCCCATGAATCGCCGCAATGCGCTCTTTGATGCGCCGCTGACTGTCTTCGCTAGCAATGAAGAAAACATCCCGGCCCGACGCAGAAACGGCCAATGCCCAACGCCAAGCAAGCCAACTCTTCCCTGCTTTAGGTGGCCCCACAAGCAGGGCTAGGGTAGGAGTTGGCAGTAGCTCAGGTAGTAAGAACTCCACCGGTGGAAATTCCATGGCGCTCAGCTGATCTCCAGCTACAACGCCGTAGCTGGCTAAAGGTTTATCTTGACCTTCGGTCGTGTCAGTTATTGTGGTGTTTAGCATGGCGATTACCGCAGAATTGCCGCCTGCTTTCCAGAGATCCCACACGTCCATTCCGTGTTCAGCAGGCCGGCAGTATGGCACGCCGGTCGCTTTAGCGGCTTGCAGGCCTTCATCATCATGGTCGGCTACCACTATGATCTCAGAATGAGGATGCCGTTTCTTAAGCGATGCAACCGCCTTGGGCATGGATTTTGCATCAAGCGCAAAAAGGGCCTGACTTCCAGTTGCTTGGTGGACGACAACTGCGTCAGCCCAGCCTTCTGTCACATAAATGCGATCTGTGTGCGCTCCAATTAATGCACCAACGCCGGCTTTCTTCATGCCCTTGCTGAAGAACTTTCTTCCGTCGGGTGTGATTGTTTGTGCACCAACCTTTTTGTTGGTAATAATATCGAATAGTGGCACCAAGATGTCAGAGCCAGTCAATTCAGCGCCAATAAGAGCCAAGTCCTTTCGAACGTGGTACGGTATTGCCCCGTCGATTTGATATTGTGGGATGACTCCATCCCGTCGCATGGCCGCAGTTCTTTCTTCAAGTGGACACTCCTTCCGGCAATGATGACGCAATTCACTCTTGAATTTTTGCAGCCGAAATCTGTCTTCGCCTCCGCAGTTTGGGCAAGGCCCGCAGTATTCTCCACCACTTGGTTTCAAGCCATAAAATGATATAATTGTGGATGCATAGGCATCATAAAGTAGTGTCATGTCACACCCATATGGTTGTGCCGACCAGTGTAAGGCTTTAAGATTATCGCATTACGATAGGTTAACCCGTCGGCCTTTGGTCGGCGGGTTTTTTAATGCTCGGGGTTTGTAATGTGCTGATCGTCAGGATGGTAAAGACACATGCTGGGCTTTGACCAGCTACCCGCCAGTGGGCGTGCGTTAATCCAAGCTTGAATATCTGCCTCTATCCAACCAACAGCGCGTTTTCCTATTCGGATGGGACGTGGAAATTGGTCACAGCCAATGAGCGCATAAATTTGTGCGCGAGAAATCCCAGTCTGTTCGATGACTTGGGGCATTCGTAGTATGTTCGCCATTATCATCTCCAAAATTGAAAGATGCTCTTAGACTGCTCCAGACTGTAATAGTTAATCAGCGAACAAATACTTTGTGATTTATGTCAGGTGGTTCATGGTTCCCAATATTGGGTCTTCGCGGTGATAGGCTTTGCGCCGGATGAGTGCCTGTTCAAGAGCATCCACTTCAATGTTTCCGAGCTCTGGCAATACGTTTGTCAGTTCATCTTTGACAATTTCCAAAGCACTTTCACCAGTGCGGTTGGCGGCATTCGTTAACCGTGGCAAGTCGAATCGCATCTGAAGGATATCGACCAAAAGAGAGATGATTTCATCCCGCTGTTGATTTACTTGTTTGCGGCCCTTCGATGGCGATGGCTCAACCAGAGAGCCAGCAATAACGCCGGCATGGAAGTCGCGCCAAATTTCTGGTACTGGCTCGCCACTGTGCACCAATCCTGCGATCAAGCGCCGTAAAAAGTGATGACCCGCAATGGTAGTTTCTCCCCACCTCAGAAGTATTGGTAACACAATCCCACTGATCTGTGGTGGCAAAGGGCCTGACTTGTAGGGAAACGCGTCGCTCAGTATCAACAGCTGCATATCTGCCTTATTCGCGATAAAATCCTTGTAAGCATCAGCCTTGGACGCAAGGTGCTTTTTCAACCATTCGCGCGCGGCCTGTGCTGAAGCGGATGTGCTGTTCATTTTCCCGCCTTAATAGAAATAACATTTGCTTGTTCTGGGTTGAGATAGCGCGCCCACGCTTCCATGAGGTTACGTCGCTTGTCAAAAAGGTCAGAGCGTGCATAGGCGGCAACCACCTTGTTTTGGGTCGTATGGGCCAAAGCTTTCTCGGCAACCTCGAACGAAGTGTTGGTCTGCTCCTGCACCCAGACACGAAAGCTTGTGCGGAAACCATGAACATCAGCCTGAAGACCCAGTTCCTTTAGTAACTTTGAGAGCGTCATGTCTGACAGTGGGCGCCCATGCCTCTGGCCCGGGAAGACCAAGCCATCTTTGCTAAGCTTCTTTGCCTCTGTAAGAATTGCTGCAGCCCGATCAGATAACGGCACAACGTGTTCAGTTTTGGCCTTCATGCGGTTAGCTGGAATAGTCCAAGTTTTGTTTGCAATATCCATCTCTTCCCATGTGGCGCCTCTAACCTCACCCGAGCGTGCGGCTGTAAGTATCAAAAACTCAAGTGCAAGCTTCGTGGCAATCATCGCCTGTGATGCTCGAATAACATCTATACAGGTTGCGACCTCATTGTAGGGTAGTGATTTCCGGTGCTTGACCTTGTGTGGGGATTTCGGCAACGCCTGCGATATGGCGGCGCTGGGGTCGTCGGTTCGGTAGCCTTGTGCCACGGCCCACTTCATTACTGTTCCGATGCGCTGCTTTACGCGACGTGCAGTTTCGGCTTTGGAGGCCCAGATTGGAGTTAGGATACGCAAAACATCAGCTGATGTAACATCCGAAACGGGCTTTCTGCCGATCGTGGGTGCAGCATAAGTGATCAAGGTATTCCGGAACTGTGTGGCGTGTTTTGCATTAGACCAACTCGGTGCATACAACTCGATCACCCTGTCAACGGCATCGTTAAAGGATGGTGCAGCCGCTGCAGACTGTCTCACGGCCATGGGGTCGCCCCCTGACCTTGCAATCCTTCGATATTCTATTGCCGTATTGCGTGCTTCTGCCAACGGAACCAAGTCGGCAGACCCGAGACCGATTTCACGGCGCTTACCGTTGATGGTGACACGCTGAACCCAACGTCTTGATCCCGTTTTCTCGACTCTGAGAAACAGTCCGTTTCCATCGTAGTATTTGCCGGGCTCTCGTATCTGACGAACCTTCGCCGCTGTCAGTCCTTTCGCTGGTGCCATGGCCATCTATCCCCCGAATTGTCCCCCATAAAATTGAAGATGTAATGAGATATTACAAGACCATTATGGACACAAAATTGAATAAAAATCATAAAAAAATGAATTATTCAGACTAATGGAGACATCTCTGAACAATATTATGGCGGACATCGTCTCCGCCATCTTCCTTTATTTGGCGGTATAAAGTCGGGCCTGCTGCTTTGGTGGGGTCGTTTGGATGTTGCCGCTGCGTTAGTTCAGCAGCGAGATGGATGGGTCGATCTTGTCATCTTCGCGCAGCCAGTTGGGGAAGGCGGCGGTGGCCCATGTGGCTTTTGCATAGGTGCGAAACAGCACATCAAGCACGTTACGAAAATCTTGGATCGAGAGGGACATCGCATAGATTTCCGCAATGTCTTGGTGCGATTTGAACAGCAGGTTAAAGCCATCATTTGTCGGGACAAAGTCGATTGAATGACAGAGCCATGCCTGTTGATCATCGGCAAGTTTCACGGGCGCCACGCTTGGGGCGGCGGCGCGTTCTTGTCGGGCCACCTGTTGTTCAAGTTGGTTCAGCGTTGCGCTATGCGCAGACGCACCGCCGAGGCCCTTTGTGGTGGCGACCTCTGCGATCTTATCGGCGGCGACAGTCACAAAATTATCGCTCAATCGGCGGGTTAGCCAAAACGCAAAGGTCATGCCTTGCGCATCCACGCAATTGAGGCGCACGCGATCTTCGATGGGCACATATTCTGCGGTAAAGGTTTTGATCTGGCGCAGGGTGGGTTGTTTGTCGCGATTTTCCGTTTGCACAGTTCCGCTTTCGTCACACAGGCGTGGCAGGGGCCACAGAGCTATCGAACACCTGTCTCGCGTATAACAGCTTTCGCGTAAACCAAAAAAGGTTGCTCTAAATGGACAGGGAGCCATCTCTGGCCCCCTGTCGCATCGTGTTTTGATCTCGCCGATGATTACAGCATCTGCGACAGAAAATAGATCGGGGCCGCGATTGCAAAAGTTGCACAGGCCGCTTTCGACAGGCACACGGCGCAGGCTAGCGGGCCTTTACCGGTGGTCATTTCACCAAACCACCCCAAAAACGCACCGACTGCATAGCCCGCCGCTTCGCGTTTCAGCTGTTCTTGTTTGAGTGATGCCTGTGACTGGGCATAGCGCGCTTTGAGATCAATTTGACCTTGTTGCACCATGTCGCGGGTCATTGATTGGTCATTCATCCTCGCCTCCTAAATCAAGTCAGTCCCGCTGACTTAGTGCCGTGGCGCGAAAGGCAAGGCGTCAGGTTGAACTGCGGGCCGTATCGGAGATTTTCTCAAGTCTTGATTTTTTCCGCGCGATAAGAAAACGTAAAGCTTGGTAAAAAATTGAAAGTGAGACAAATGGAAGATCGGCCCGTGCGCAATATGGAGGAGTTTGCCGCCTTTTGCGGAGTGTCGCGTCCGACTGTGTCAAAATATTTTCACGACCCCGACAGCGTCCGCCCCGCCACCCGCGCCAAAATTGAGCAGGCGTTGGAGGAAAGCAATTATCGTCCCAATATCTTTGCGGTGAACCAGAACCGCAAACTGACGAAAAATATCGGCATTGTTTTGCCCTATCTGGCAGACCCGTTTTTTGCCGAAATCGCAAGGCGGATCGAGACATTGGTGATTGCGCAGGGGTTTCGTCCAATTTTGCTGAGCTCGCATGGCGATCCGCAGCTTGAGGTTGGCAATTTGGACGCACTACGCGCGATTAAGCCTGCGGCTGTTCTACTGGCCCCGCTTGGGCGCGCCTCTGATCGGGCGGCTTTGGAAAGCTTTTGCGCTGATGTGCCTACAGTGAATTTTGATGCCAATATTGAGGGGATCGGCGAGGCCTTTGTGGGTCACAACAACGAACAAGCAACCGATAAGATGGTCGAATATCTGACCCGCACAGGCGAGCCGCCCGTATTTTTCGAGATGCGCACGCCGCCCAACCCAAATGCGAATAAGCGCCGCTTGGCCTATATCGGCGCGATGGAGCGATTGGGGTTCGCACCACAGGTCGTGCAGGCCCATGGGGAAGGGTGGGCGCTCGAGGAGATCGGCTATAACGAAGGGCGGCGGGTGATTATGGAACGCGCCTTTTCAAGCAATACGATTTTTTGCAGTAATGACCGCTTGGCCATTGGCTTTTTGGCAGCGGCTTATGAATTGGGTTTGCGCGTGGGGCGCGAGGCGGATTGCGCGCTGCGGGTGGCGGGGCATGACAACCACCCCGTGGCGCGGTTTACCTGCCCGACCTTGACCACGATCTCGCATGATTATGCGCGCATTGCCACGAAAAGCGTTGAGACAATGATGGCTTTGATCGAGTCGGGCGAACGCGGCGATACCCGACAAGTGACGCTGTTTGATGGCGAGTTGATTATGCGCGCTTCGGCATAATCCAAGGTTATCAAGGGCTAAAATAAAAATTTACACGCGTAAATTTTTTTATTGACGGGAAACAAGTCTTGTCAGTAACGTCTGTTCACTGAATAGAATCCTTGGGAGGAGTAGGATGACTATGAAACGCTCGTTGCTTGCAGCGACAGCTTTGTCTGTGCTGACTGCTGGCGCTGCGATGGCGCAGACCATCACAATCGCAACCGTAAACAATGGCGATATGATCCGTATGCAGGGCTATACGGATACATTCACAGAACAAACTGGTATCAATGTTGAGTGGGTGACCCTTGAGGAAAACGTGCTGCGTCAGCGCGTGACCACCGACATCACCACAAATGGTGGCCAGTTCGACATCATGACCATCGGCATGTATGAGGCGCCGATCTGGGGTTCTAATGACTGGCTTGTGCCTTTGGACGACCTCAGCGCCGAGTACGATGTGGCTGACCTTCTGCCCGCAATGGCAGGCGGTTTGAGCCATGATGGCACGCTTTACGCGGCACCTTTCTACGGCGAAAGCTCGATGGTGATGTATCGCACAGACCTGATGGAAGCAGCGGGTCTGGAAATGCCAGAAGCGCCAACTTGGGCCTTCATCCGCGAAGCGGCGGCAGCGATGACAGATCGCGCAAATGACATCAACGGCATCTGTCTGCGTGGTAAGGCAGGCTGGGGTGAAGGCGGCGCTTTCATCACTGCAATGTCCAACTCGTTTGGCGCACGTTGGTTCGACATGGACTGGAACGCACAGTTCGACACACAGCCATGGCGTGACACGTTGGAATTCTTTGTTGGCATGATGAATGAATCGGGCCCTGCGGGCTATGCCACCAACGGCTTCAACGAGAACCTGTCGCTGTTCCAGCAGGGCAAGTGCGGTATGTGGATTGACGCGACTGTTGCGGCATCCTTCGTCACCAACCCCAATGACTCGACTGTTGCAGATCACGTAGGTTTTGCCCTGGCACCTGATAATGGCCTTGGCAAGCGTTCCAACTGGCTCTGGGCTTGGGCCTTGGCTATCCCTGCGGGCACACAGCAAGCAGATGCAGCCAAGCAGTTCATCGAATGGGCGACTTCCAAAGAATATATCGAATTGGTTGCCGCCAATGAAGGTTGGGCAAACGTGCCTCCAGGCGCGCGCACCTCGCTCTATGAGAACCCCAACTACGCAGACGTTCCATTTGCAGACATGACACTTCGTTCGATCTTGTCCGCAGACCCGAACGACTCGACCGTAGAGCCAAGCCCCTATGTCGGCATTCAGTTCGCAGCGATCCCAGAATTTGCGGGCATCGCATCTGAAGTGAGCCAAGAATTCTCGGCAGTTTATGCAGGCCAGCAGTCGATTGATGAGGCTTTGGAAAAAGCACAAGCCATCACCAATGAAGCAATGGAAGCAGCGGGCTATCGCTAAGCGGTAATCCACCTCCCCAAGAACGTGGGAGGCGTCTCAAGGTCGCCTCCCACATTTTCCGACATCGCCCCCGTATTTGTTAATATATATTGACCAGACCCGATGTCTGTCCCGTGAAGGATTTGCCGATGGCCACCCAACATTCACGATCCGCTGCGCGTGTGATGATGGCCCCTGCCGTGATCTTGCTGCTTGGTTGGATGCTTGTTCCGTTGACCATGACCTTGTGGTTTTCGTTTCGGCAATATCTGCCGCTGCGCGGTGGCGACCAAGGCTTTATCGGGTTTGAGAATTACATCCGCTTTATCAGCTCAAGTTCGTTTTGGCCTGCGGTTCAAACCACCCTTGTGATCGTGCTCGGGGTTTTGGCCATCACTGTTATCCTTGGCATATTCCTCGCCATGCTGTTGGATCAGCCCATTTGGGGGCAGGGTGTCGTGCGGATCATGGTCATCGCGCCCTTTTTCGTTATGCCCACTGTATCGGCTTTGGTGTGGAAGAATATCTTTATGGATCCCGTCAATGGCCTGTTTGCGCATTTGTGGCGCGCCTTTGGGGCCGAACCTGTTGTGTGGTTGTCGGATGTGCCGATTACATCGTTGATCATGATTGTCTCGTGGCAATGGCTGCCTTTTGCCACGCTGATTTTACTAACCGCGATCCAATCTTTGGATGGTGAGCAACTAGAGGCCGCCGAAATGGATGGCGCAGGCCCTGTTGCACGGTTTTTCAATCTGGTGCTGCCGCATTTGGCGCGGGCGATCACGATTGTGATCTTAATCCAGACGATTTTCTTACTGTCTATTTTCGCCGAAATTTTTGTGACCACGGGCGGGGCCTTTGGCACGCGGACGCTGACCTACCTGATCTTCCAACGCGTGTTGGAAAGCCAGAATGTGGGTCTGGGGTCTGCGGGCGGGGTCTACGCCATCATCCTTGCCAATATTGTTGCCGTCTTCTTGATGCGCATCGTTGGCAAGAATTTGGACGCGTGAGGAGGAAACGCTATGGCCCGCGCAGTCACCCCAAACCGTAAGCTCATCAATACTTTGGTTGCATGGACGATTGGCTTTTTGATCTTCTTCCCGATTTTGTGGACGATCCTGACAAGCTTCAAAACCGAGGCGCAAGCGATCAATGACCCGCCTTTATTCTTGTTCTTTGACTGGACGCTAGAGAATTATGGCGTTGTGCAGGAGCGGTCGGACTACACCCGCTATCTGTGGAATTCGATCATCATCGCGTTTGGTTCAACCGCGCTTGGCCTGTTGGTGGCGATCCCTGCCGCTTGGGCTATGGCCTTTGTGCCGTCCAAACGCACCAAGGATATTTTGCTTTGGATGTTGTCCACCAAAATGCTGCCTGCGGTTGGGGTGCTTTATCCCATTTACCTGCTCTTCATTGAGCTTGGCCTTCTCGACAGCCGTTTTGGTTTGGTTGTGGTTATGATGCTCATCAACCTGCCGATCATTGTCTGGATGCTCTATACTTATTTCAAGGAAATCCCGAGCGAGATCCTAGAGGCCGCGCGGATGGATGGCGCCACCTTGCGCGAGGAAATCCTGTATGTGCTGACACCAATGGCTATTCCTGGAATTGCCTCAACCATTTTGCTCAATGTCATTTTGGCGTGGAACGAGGCGTTTTGGACATTGAACCTCACAGCGGCCAATGCGGCCCCGCTGACGGCCTTCATCGCCAGTTATTCTAGTCCAGAAGGGCTGTTCTACGCGAAGCTATCGGCAGCTTCGACCATGGCGATTGCGCCCATTCTTGTGATGGGGTGGTTCAGCCAGAAACAACTTGTGCGCGGCCTGACCTTTGGCGCGGTTAAATAAGCGGAGCGGAAATGGGACAGATCACATTAAACAAAGTGTCCAAGAAATTCGGGGATGTCGAAGTTATTCCGCCGCTAGATTTGGACATTAATGATGGCGAGTTTGTCGTCTTTGTCGGCCCATCAGGCTGCGGGAAATCCACGCTTTTGCGTTTGATCGCAGGGCTTGAGGATGTCAGCGATGGCGCGGTGATGATTGACGGGGTGAATGCAACTGACATTGCCCCAGCCAAGCGTGGTCTGGCGATGGTGTTCCAGTCTTACGCACTTTATCCGCATATGTCGGTGCGCAAGAATATCGCGTTTCCGCTGCGTATGGCGGGGCTGAGCAAATCGGAACAAGACGCCCGTGTTGCGCAAGCGGCAGAGGTGTTGAACCTAACGGATTATCTCGACCGTAAGCCAGGGCAATTATCGGGTGGTCAGCGCCAGCGCGTGGCCATTGGCCGTGCCATCGTGCGCGAGCCTGCCGCATTCTTGTTTGACGAGCCTTTGTCAAACCTAGATGCGGCGCTGCGGGTTGGGATGCGCCTTGAGATCAGCGAATTGCACAAGCGCCTGAAGACCACGATGATCTATGTGACCCATGATCAGGTCGAAGCGATGACCATGGCCGATAAGATCGTGGTCTTGCGTGCAGGCGTTATCGAACAGGTGGGCAGCCCGTTGGAGCTGTATCAGCGCCCGTGCAACACCTTTGTCGCAGGCTTTATCGGATCACCCAAGATGAACCTGTTAGGCGGTGATCTGGCTACACCTTATGGCGCCCATACGATTGGCATCCGCCCCGAGCATTTGGAAATTTCCACAAGCAAAGGCACATGGTCAGGACAGGTTGGTGTGTCTGAACATTTGGGGTCTGACACGTTTTTGCACGTTCAAATCGAGGGCCATGCCGAACCGATCACCGTGCGGATCTCGGGTGAGATGGACGTAGATTACGGCGCGACTGTGCATTTGACGCCAAACCCCGATCACATCCACCGCTTTGATGCAAAGGGGCTCCGCCAGTCATGACACGGCTTCTTGGGAAAAAGGCGCTGATCACGGGGGCTGCGCGCGGCATCGGATACGCGTTTGCGCAGCGCTACATTGCAGAAGGCGCAGAGGTTGCGATTGGCGACATTAACATCACCCGCGCCGGCGAGGCGGCAGCGGCGCTTGGCCCCAAGGCGTGCGCGGTTGAAATGGATGTGACAGACCAAGCCAGTATCGAAGCAGCCGTGGATCAGGTTGAATCCAATCTTGGTGGCATTGATATCTTGATCAACAATGCAGCGCTTTTCACCGCTGCCCCCATTGTCGAAATCACGCGCGCCGATTTTGACAAGGTCTTTGCGATCAACGTGGCGGGCGTTCTGTTTACCATGCAGGCTGTCGCCAAGAAAATGATTGCCCGCGGGCAGGGGGGCAAGATTATCAATATGGCCAGCCAAGCAGGGCGGCGCGGTGAGGCCTTGGTGGGAGTCTACTGTGCTTCTAAGGCGGCTGTGATCAGTCTGACCCAATCCGCAGGGCTGAACCTCATTTCCCATGGGATCAATGTGAATGCGATCGCGCCTGGTGTGGTGGATGGCGAGCATTGGGACGGGGTGGATGCGTTTTTTGCAAAATATGAGGGCAAGCCCCTTGGCCAGAAAAAGCGCGAAGTCGGCGAAGCCGTGCCTTTCGGGCGCATGGGGCAAGCTGAAGATTTAACAGGCATGGCCGTGTTTCTGGCAAGCGCGGATGCCGATTACATCGTGGCCCAGACATATAATGTCGATGGCGGGAATTGGATGAGCTGATGCGAGACGTGCCGATGATTGCCCTTAGCCAAGATAACCTTTCAAGCCTGCCTTCAAAGATTGCGCGGCCCAGTTATGATCGAAGTGCGCTTTCGGCGGGAATTGTTCATATTGGTCTTGGGAATTTCCACCGCGCGCACCAATCGTGGTATTTGCATCGCCTGATGGAGCAGGGTCTGGCGCATGATTGGGCGATTATCGGTGCAGGCGTGCGCCCTTACGATGACGTGCAGCGTCAAAAAATGCTGGCACAAGATTGCCTGACGACATTGATCAAGCTTGATCCCGAAGGTGTCTCTGCCGAAGTGGTCGGGTCGATGATTGATTACATCCCTGTGGTTGAGGGTAACGGCCCGCTGATCGCGCGCATGGCTGAGGCGGATATTCGGATTGTCGCCCTAACTGTGACCGAAGGTGGCTATTATATCGACCCTGTTACGCTCGGGTTTGATGCGGCGCATCCTGATATTGTGCATGATGTGGCCTATCCTGACCAGCCGCGCACGGCCTTTGGCGCGATTGTTGCGGCCTTGCGTCTGCGCCGTGCCAAGGGGCAGGGGCCAATCACGTTGCAATCTTGCGATAACCTACAGGGCAATGGCGCGGTTCTGCGTCAGACGATTGTGTCGCTTGCGCGTCTGATGGATGCTGATTTGGCCGATTGGATCAACACCGCCTGCAGCTTTCCCAATTCGATGGTGGATTGCATCGTCCCTGCGACAGGGCCGAATGAATTGGCCTTGGTCGAGGAGTTTGGACTGCATGATCAAGTGCCCGTCACCCACGAGGCCTTTCGCCAATGGGTGATCGAAGATGATTTTTGTGCGGGCCGCCCCGATTGGGATTTGGCCGGTGCGACCTTCTCGGATCACGTTCACGCGTTCGAGGCGATGAAAATTCGCATTCTAAACGGCGGACATCAGGTGTTGGCCAATGCAGGTGAGGTTCTGTCACTTGCCACAATCTCTGCTGCGATGGGGGATGCGGATGTTGCGCCCTTTTTTGCAAAAGTGGTGCGCGAGGAAATCGCGCCCCATGTGCAGCCCGTGCCAGATATGACCCCCGCCGATTATGTGACGCTGATTGAACGGCGCTTTGGAAATGAGATGATTGTCGACACAACGCGCCGCGTGGCGTTTGATGGCTCGTCCCGTCATCCAGGTTTTGTGCTGCCTTCGTTGCGCGATGGTTTGGAAAAGGGCAGCTCAATTTCAGGGCTCGCTTTGGTCGAGGCCGCATGGGCGCGCATGTGTGCCGCTACCCGCGAAGATGGAACAGTGATTGAAGCGAATGACCCTAATTGGTCTGATTTGCATCAGACGGCGCTTGTCGCAAAATCTGATCCAATGGCATGGCTTTCTATGTCGCGGATCTATGGTGATCTGGCCGATGATCCGCGCTTTGCGACAGCCTTTTGCGATTGGTTGACTTTGATTTGGTCGCAAGGGTTGCGCGCTGCTTTGCGCGCCTATGTGGCGGCGGATTAAGCCCTTGGCATTTGCAGGGTCTTTGCGCCTATAGTCGGGGCACAGATCTTCGACAACAAAGGCCCGCAGCATGAAGCTAGAATTTCACCATATCAATTTCGTCTCCGAAGATGTGGATCGGTTGCACGCGTTCTACACGGGTGTTTTGGGGTTGGACGACATCCCAATCCAATCTTTCCCGCGCCCTGAGGCAACATCGCAAAGCGGGTATGATGGTAAAATTCGTTTTGCCACGGATGGGCAGATGCAGATGCATCTTGCCACAAAGGATTTGTCTGTCGCCTTTCGCAATGGCGAGGTGATCAACCCTGTCGAACGCGGTCATATTGCCTTTCGCACAGATGACATTGCAGCCTTTATGGCCCTGCTTGACCAACATAACATTCCTTATTCCGATTACGGCACTGCCTTTGCGAAAGAATGGCATCAGGTCTTTTTCCATGATCCCGAGGGCAATGTGATCGAGGTGCACCAAGCTGTATGATGGGGGGTCTGTGGCTTCTCTTTGGGGCGGCCTTCCTTGCGGCAAGCCTAATCCCTGCGCAATCTGAGGCGGTCTTGGTTGGGCTAATCCTGGGCCAGACCTATCCCGTCTGGCTGTTGGTCTTGGTCGCTGGGATTGGCAATGTTCTGGGCTCTTGTGTTAATTGGGGCTTGGGGCGCGTGGCTGAGACACAAGCCGATAAACGCTGGTTTCCGATATCCCGCGCGAATTTGGCCCGTGCGCAAGACCGCTATCAGCGTTGGGGTTGGATCAGCCTTTTGGCCTCATGGGTGCCAATTATCGGTGATCCGATTACGCTTGCCGCAGGGGTGATGCGCGAGCCTCTTTGGCGGTTTGTATTGGTTGTCAGCATCGCCAAATTTGGTCGATATATCGTTTTGGCGACCACTGTTTTGGGTGCTGTGCATTTCTTTTGAGATGGGGGGTTTCCAGCGGGCATTCTCTCTCTATCTCCCCCCTTACACAGATCAAAGCCGAGGAAAAAATAATGAGTGATTGTGGATGCGGACGTTCGCCAACGGGTAAATGTGTGGGTTGGCATAATCTGACCGAAGAAGAATATCTCGAAAAGAAAGCCGCTTGGGAAAAGCGTCAGGCCGAAAAAGACGCCAAGTGATCCGCGCGGCACTCAAACGGTTTGGGGGTTGAGAAAGAGACTGATCTGCGTGCCGCTTTGGCCGCTCTTGATCTCAAGACCAATTCCCAAATCTGCCGCGCGCCGCCGCATTCCCATTAGGCCATAGCCTTGTCGGGGCTCTGCCGTGACATCGAAGCCGCGGCCATTATCACTGACCCGCACCAGATCCTGTTGGGTATAGATGCGGATTGAACTGGCATTCGCGTGTTTGATCGTATTGGTGATTGCCTCCTGCACGATACGCGCAACGGCCAGATTATGAGATGGGCCTTGATGTGGAATTTGAGGTTCCTCTTCAACCTGCCAATCAAAGCTGAGATTGTGGTCATTCATCAAAGGCTCGAGCCTTTCGCGCATCATGCCTAAAAGTGTGGCCAAGGAATGACTGTTTTCCAACCCGTCCAACATTAACCCAAGATCGCGGAGAGCCTCGGAGAGGGAGGCGCGGATCACATCATCGCCGCGCCCATGATTGTCGATATAGGCGATGGTATTGGCCAAAATCCCCCCAACCCCATCGTGCAAATCCAGCAAAATTCGCGAACGTTCTTTGTCAATCGCACTTTTCTCGCGTTCGCGTGCCAAGGTTTCATAGCTTAACGCCAATTCGGCTTGGATTTCCTCAGCCAAACGCTCCAATTCGCCAGCGCGAGCTTTGCTGGTTTTCATTGCGGTGATGAGCTGTGAGATAAAGAGGTAAATCGCCACCGAAGCCAAAAAGACAGGCGCAAGATGGAACAGGGACAGGGGCGTAAGGGCGGTGGGGCTGAGGGTGAGGACAATTTCAAACATCCCTGCCGCAAGCGGAACGCAGAAGCAAAAGAAGAACAACACAAAGGTGCCTTGTCCCATATTCCTTCGATGCACCCAAAAGGTCGTCAAAACCACTGTTCCAAAAAATATGTTGGTCGAGTTTAACGCAGCCCCATATAGCAGCGCATAGCCTTCGGGCATGATCGTTGCGGCGTAGAGGAAAGAGAGCCCAATGAGCAGCGTGAAACTGGCCTCAATCATGGGCAGCTTAACCCCGAAAAAGCGCGTTACAAATTTTAGCAGGAACAACACATAAAGCGCAGGCATGGTTGTCCAGATCACCGTCCAGAGGGGATAAGGCAACAAGGCAACGGGCGTGGTGAAATGGGTCAGGAACACAATCGCACAAAGCGCTGATGCGGCAAGCCAGAGATGGATTTCTTCATCGGGCAGGGCGCGGCGCACAATCAAATGGCCAAAAAACAAAAGCACCGACATCGCTTGTGCAAATACGGCCAAGTCGATGGCAACACGGTCGCGCAGGATTTTGCGGGCTGTCAGTATTTCACTTGGACCAAGGAAAACGGGCCAAAGCTGCAGACCTTCTTGCCCGAACCCTTGCACCCGAAGATCAAGCACTATGGTGTTTTCTGGTGCCGTAGCTTCGTTGATATCAACGAGAATGGAGCGGTTCCATTGCCGTGTTTCCAAAGGCTCAAGCGTTTGGATGATCGTGCCGTTCGCTGTGATTTCGAGGCTGCGTTTTACCCGTGGTAAAAATATCGCCAAAGGGCGCTGTAGCCCGTCAAGCTCTGCCGTGATCCGAAACCTTAGGTCATGAATATCTGCGCTGCCACGGGCGGGTATGTTATAGGGCAGGGTGACGGGGGTGCCCGTATCACAGGCTGCTGCGGTGGGCGGCATCGGGCACAGCACCGCTTCGGTGATCATAAGCGTGCCTTCGATGGGCTGCACATTGCCAAAACGCCCGAAAATCATGACCAACAAGACGAGGCCTGTCAGAAATATGGCCATGCCCCCGTTCAACAGATAGGCTTTAAGCGAAACGGGATCGGCCGCACCCCTGTGCGCCGTGCTGTTGGTCAAAGTAGCCCCATCCGTGTTGCGGTTGCCACGGCTTGCAAGTTCGAGGCGACCCCTAATTTGCGATAGATGGAGTTGATGTGATTGCCGACTGTCCCCTCGCTGATGGATAGCTTTTGGGCGATCTCGCGCCTTTTATAGCCCCGAGAAACAGCATTTAGGATTTCCATCTCACGCTCACTGAGGGGGCATTTCCCCATTTCAATTTCGGCGGTGTGATATTCGCGGGTCACAATTCCCAAAAGGTGGCGGGCAATCGATGGGCTGATGGGGCTGCCACCCTTAAGGATCGCGTGAATATCTGCCCCTACTTGGTCAATGGGGCCGCCTTTTAGAATATAGCCTTTTGCGCCAGCGCGGATTGCTTCAACCACGCGGGCCTCATCCCCGAAGATAGAAATCACCAGCGTATCAATGGGCCAATCCGCTTGCGCGGCGGCGCGGATTGCCTCGATGCCCGAACCATCTGGCAGGCCAAGATCAACCAAAACCACCCTTGGTTTTTTGTCGTAAATCAAATCAAGGCCATCGCTGAGATGCGTGGCGGTTCCCACAACGCAGAGACCCTCTGTTTCATTCACTGCGGTTTGCAGCCGTGAAAGAATTTCGAGCTTATCTTCAAGGATGATGACTGAATGCATCTTCGCCCCCGCCGAGCCTTTGGGCGTTCAGTGCCCCGTTTCATGCCCTTATTTTGGCACTTCTCGACTGCATGAGTATATATGATTCTATATATTTTTTAGATTCGAATCCAATGTTACCTGAGCTCTTGGAAAGACGCATAGGTTTAGGGGAAAATTAGGGGGCTGAGATATGTTTGACCCAAGTGGGCGCACCTATCGCCGTGCATCGTGGCATAATGCGCTGTCTTCATTTGGAAAGGCCGTTCTGGCATTGGTCATATTGGCCACTTTGAGCATGGGCGTGATTTAAGCGCGCAATCAAATACATCGAACGAAAAAGACGGGGCGCGTGACGGCGTATGGGGTGGGAAAGTCGCCCCATACGCCGTTTTCGTTTTGATGGTAAAAGCGGAAATTAGGCAAATCAAAAAAATTATCATTTTGATCTTTTATGATAGGTAGTAATTTTATAGGCTCGGCTTAAGCAGCGCTGCCCATTTAGGAGTTTGGGACGGCGTTTTGGTTTCGTATGTTAGTTGGTGAGGGTAGTTTGATGTCAAAGCAGATGGCGCTGGTCGATCTTAATCTATTGGCCGAAACAAGCCGATTTCCAGTTTTGAAAGGTTTTATGCGTTCGCCAGCGCATTGGGAATTGCTGTGCAATATCTATGTCCTAGATGGCGATGAAACCTATGGCATCAACGACTATATCGACATGTGCAAAACGGGCAGTGTGACCCGATTGACGCTGTCCAATTTCCTACGCGCGCAAATTTCGAATGGCGCTTTGGAGGTGCAATTTGGCGCCAAGAAAAGCCGCAAAACCCTGACCTTGTCCAACAGCCTGAAGGCAGAGGTCGAGAACTACTTTGCGCTTCGCACTCGCTTGATGAAAGAGCAAGGCTAAGCCAAAACGCGCCCTGAACTGCGCCGCAAGTCGCCTTTGGCAGGCGCAGTGTCGCAGCATTGAGGGCGCAGATTGGTGAAATAGGTGTTTCACATGCCCCATGGCAGGGTTTATCAGCGTGATAGCAAACGCAATTGGCCGCGCCTATCTTGCGGATATGAACCTTGGGCTATCATTTTGGGGGATGGTTGGTGATGACCTCTTTTTCAGGACTTTCAAATAAACTCACTGGGCTGACACGGCGCAGCTTGATAGCGGCGGCCGTTGGCTTTGCCGCGCTTCCCTCGATGTCTCTGGCGCAAGAAGTGACGTTACGACTTCACCAATTCTTGCCCGCACAATCCGTTGTGCCTGCGCAGATTTTGGATGTCTGGGCCGATACTGTCGAAGCGGCCTCTGGCGGTCGGATTGAGATTGAACGCTATCCATCGATGCAGCTTGGCGGCACGCCGCCTGAATTGATTGACCAACTCCGCGATGGTGTGGCGGATATTGTTTGGACTGTGGTGGGCTATACGCCGGGCCGCTTCCCAACCACTGAGGTTTTTGAGCTGCCCTTCATGGTCGAAGATGCAGCAGCGGCCTCATACGCCTATTGGACGATGTTCGAGCGGCACATGGCGCAAGGCGAATTTGCAGATTATCATGTTTTGGGGACTTGGGTTCATGGCCCAGGCGTGTTCCATGCCAATGCGCCCATTTCAGTGCCCAGTGACCTTGAGGGGATGAAAATCCGTGGTGGCTCGCGACTTGTGAACCAATTGCTAGAGCAATTGGGGGCTGAGCCAGTTGGTATGCCTGCCCCCGCTGTTCCCGAGGCACTCTCGCGGGGCGTGATTGATGGTGCGACCTTCCCGTGGGAGGTTACATCCTCTGTGCGCGTGGCTGAGTTGATCTCTTATCACACCGAATTCGAAGGGCCTGCTGTCTACAACCTGACCTTCGTTATGGCGATGAATAAGGATGTTTACGCGGGGCTGCCCGATGATCTGAAGGCGGTCATTGACGCAAATTCAGGGCTAGAGTTCTCGGTTTTTGCAGGACGCACACAGCAAGCCGCCGATGCGCCTGCACGCGATATTGCTGTTGATTTGGGAAATGAGATCATCACGATCCCAGAGGCGGATGCAGCCCAATGGCGCGATCTTGCCGCGCCCGTATACGAGGCATGGGTGGCCGATATGGCGTCGCAGGGGCGTGATGGCGCGGCTCTGATTGACGAGGCGCGCGCCTTGATGGCCGAATATGAGGCCGCAAACCCCTAAGCCCAAGTGGAAGGGGATATGCGCCCCATGTTGGACAGGTTCACTCATCGCGTGGCGATTGGAATGGCCCTCGCGGGGGGCATTGTTTTGTGCGCTGTGATTGTGATGGTGGGCCTGTCCGTTTTAGGGCGCGCCTCTAGCGACCTTGCTCATGGTCTGCGCGATAGCCTGCCTTTCGCACAAGCGCTGATTGATCTGGGCCTTGGGGCTATTCGTGGTGATTTTGAATTGGTCGAAGCGGCCCTAGGGTTTGTCATTTTCGCCTTCATGCCCCTTGCGTCTTTGCAGCGCGCGCATGCACGGGTTGACCTCTTGACCCCCTATCTGCCCCGTAGCGTGAAGAGGGGAAGCGATCATTTGAGCGCATGGGGATTTGCCACGGCATTTGCGGTCATGGCGGCTATGTTGTCGGTGGGAACATGGTCAAAATATCAATCAGGTCAGACCTCGTTCATCCTCGCCATTCCCGTATGGATGCCGCAAGCGGCGGCTGTCATTGCGGCTTGGGTGGCGGCCATAGTCGCGCTCTATGTGGCGATGCGCCAATTTGGGCAAGGGTCGCAAGATGAGTGATCTTTGGATCGGCATCCTGTCTTTTCCGACCTTGCTTGCGCTGATTTTTCTGCGCATTCCGATTGGGTTGGCGATGTTTGGGGTTGGCTTTTTGGGCCTGTGCGC
The DNA here is from genome assembly GCF_033100315.1 of Roseovarius sp. 10. NCBI lineage: Bacteria > Pseudomonadati > Pseudomonadota > Alphaproteobacteria > Rhodobacterales > Roseobacteraceae > Roseovarius > Roseovarius sp. 10. The sequence continues at coordinate 360,463 of NZ_JAWLVH010000002.1, read as the reverse complement.
CGTGCAGGGTGACGCCAGTTTGGCCTTAGGGCGGCTGCGCAGTGAAAGCTACACGACATTCGCAAATTATGCGCTCTTCATCATCCCGATGTTTCTATTGATGGGCCATTTCGCCACTTTGGGTGGAATGAGCCGTGCGCTTTTTGATGCGGCGGCCTCTTTCTTAGGGCATCGGCGGGGCGGGGTGGCGATGGCTGCGATTGGGGCCTGTGCGGGCTTCGGGGCCATTTGTGGCTCCTCTCTGGCCACAGCGGCCACGATGGGGCGGGTCGCCTTGCCCGAACTGCGCGCCAAGGGCTATTCGGGGGGGCTTGCCACCGCCACATTGGCGGCAGGGGGCACCTTGGGCATTTTGATCCCCCCCTCCATCGTTTTGGTGATCTATGCGATCCTTACGGAACAAAATATCGCTAAGCTTTTTGCCGCCGCGCTCATCCCTGGGGTTTTGGCGGCCCTGGGGTATATGGCGGCCATTGCGATTTATATGCGCCGCCACCCTCAGGAAGGCAGGCTGAGCCCGCGTGCCCCTTGGGCGATGCGCGCGCGGGCTTTGCGCGCAACTTGGCCTGTGTTGGCGGTGTTTTTGGTGGTGGTGGGCGGTATTTATGGGGGCATCTTCACCCCCACGGAGGGCGCTGCAATCGGTGCGCTTGGGGCGGGTGGTGTGGCTTGGGCGCAGGGCGGGTTGACGCGCGAAACCCTCGCGCAAAGCCTGCTGCAAACGGCCAGTTCGACCGCGATGATATTTTTTATCATTCTAGGCGCTGCCTATTTCAATGGATTTCTTGCCCTCACCCAAGTGCCGCAAGGCTTGGCCGAATGGGTTGGGGGGCTGGGATGGAACCCCTATGTGATCCTCTTGCTGATCTTGTGTCTTTACCTGCTGTTCGGCTGTGTCATGGACAGCTTGTCGATGATCCTTCTTACGATACCGATTTTTTTCCCTGTCATCTTATCCCTTGATTTTGGCTTGTTGGATTTCACCTCGCTACAGCTCGAGGCTGTGGCCGAGGTTCTGCGCGGTGATCTTTCTTGCTTTGCAGCGGATCAATTGGCCGAGGCGCGGGCCGCTCTTGAGGCAGGCCTCCCCCTTGCGCAAGATACGGCGCGGGCATTGGGGATCACTTTGACCGAGGCGCGTGTCGCGCGGATGGAGGCCGAATTGGTGGCTATTTGGTTCGGCATCCTTGTGCTGATTGTGGTGGAAACAGGGTTGATTACGCCACCCGTTGGGATGAACCTCTTTGTGATTTCCGCAATGGATCGCGACACGCCTGTCTCGGCCACGTATAGGGCGGTTCTTTATTTTGTCACCAGTGATCTCTTGCGCGTGGCCTTATTGGTGGCCTTTCCTGCGATCACGTTGATCTGGCTGATCTAAAGCTTGCTCGTGCCGCGCTGCGGGCTAGGATAGCAGAAATCTGAAAAACTTCGGCAGGGAGAGAGACGGCAATGGCAAAACTTGCATTTTTGGGCTTGGGCGTGATGGGCTATCCGATGGCGGGTCATCTGCAAAAAGCGGGTCACGAGGTGACAGTCTATAACCGCACCACAGCCAAGGCAGAGAAATGGGCGGCAGAGTATGGGGGCGGCTTCGCCACCACCCCGCGCGCTGCCGCCGAGGGCGCAGATGTGGTTTTGTCTTGCGTGGGCAATGACGATGATTTGCGCGCCGTTGTGCTAGGGGATGAGGGCGCTTTGGCGGGTATGGCCAAGGGCGCGCTTTACGTGGATCACACGACAGTTTCCGCGATTGTCACGCGTGAGCTTGGCGCAACCGCCGCCGCATCTGGCGTGGGTTGGGTTGATGCCCCCGTCTCAGGGGGGCAGGCAGGCGCAGAAAATGGACAGCTTGCCATCATGTGCGGTGGCGCGGAAGCCGATTTCGTCCGTGCAGAGAGCATCGTTGCCGCCTATTCCAAGGCGACAGTCCATTTCGGGGAATTGGGCAATGGCCAAATCACCAAAATGATCAATCAAGTCTGCATCGCAGGCGCTATTCAAGCCGTTTCTGAAGGGCTGTTTTTCGCTATGCAGGCAGGTCTTGATGCGAAAAAGGTGGCAGCCCTTGTGTCGCAAGGGGCGGGTGGGTCATGGCAATTGGCCAACCGCGCCGAGACAATGGTGGACAATAAGTTCAATCACGGATTTGCGGTGGATTGGATGCGCAAAGACCTCGCCATTGCCTTGGGGCAGGCCAAGGAATTGGGCATTTCACTGCCTGTGACTGCCATAGTGGATCAATATTACGGCGATGTGCAGGCTTTGGGGGGCGGACGTTGGGATACGTCTAGCCTGATCCAACGCTTCCGCAAATTGCATGATATGGATATCTAACGCATGGAACAGTCGGCGGCCCCCACAGATCTTGAGGGGTTTTTGCGGGATATCTTTGACGCGGCGATTGCCGCCGTTGATCCGCGCGCAATCCTTGCCCCTTATTTGCCTCAACGCCCAAAGGGACGCGTGGTGGTTATGGGGGCGGGTAAGGCCACAGCGCGTATGGCGCAGGCGGTTGAGGCCGCATGGGGGCCATGCGAGGGGCTTATTGCCGTGCCCCATGGCGCAAGCCTGCCTTTGCAGGGTATTGAGGTGGTGGAAACCGCCCACCCCGTGCCTGACGCGGCCAGTGAAGCCACGGCCGTGCGTCTGCTTGAACTGGCGCAAGGCCTAGGCGCCGATGATCTTGCGCTGTTTCTCATCTCTGGTGGGGGATCGGCGCTGTTGGCCGCCCCCGCCCAAGGGGTTAGTCTCGCTGATAAGCAGGCGGTGCATCGCGCGCTTTTGCGCTCGGGCGCGTCCATTTCGCAAATGAATATTTTGCGAAAGCAACTCTCTGCGATCAAAGGCGGGCATCTGGCTGTGGCGGCCCATCCCGCGCAGGTGGTGACCCTCTTGATCTCGGATGTGCCAGGCGATGACCCCGCGATTATTGCATCAGGGCCGACTGTCCCTGACCCATCAACCATAGATGAGGCGCGCGCCATCGTGGGGCGCTACGCCCTTGATCTGCCGCCAAGCGTATCGGCGCGCCTTGCGTCAGGACAGGGCACGCCGTCCGCGGATCACCCTGTATTCGGGGCCGCACAGACCAATATGATCGCAACGCCCATGGCAGCGTTACGCGCCGCGCAGGCCCGTGCGAAGGCGCTTTGGCCTGATCTGAGCGTGGTGATCTTGGGTGACGCTTTGGAGGGGGAAGCGCGCGATTTGGGGCAAGCCATGGCAGGGATCACGCAATCCATCTTGCGTCACGGCGCACCATTTTCGGCGCCTGTGTTGCTCTTGTCGGGTGGGGAAACCACTGTCACCATTGGGCAGACCAAGCCCGGGCGAGGTGGCCGCAATTCCGAGTTTCTTTTGTCTTTTGCCACCCATGCGCCTAAAGGGGTTTATGCTTTGGCATGTGATACGGATGGGATAGATGGGGCAGGCACCAATGCAGGCGCGATCTGGTCGCCGCGCGTGGCCCGCCTAGGCGCAGATCTCGACAAACGCGCCTTTCTTGCTGCCCATGATGCATTGCAGTTTTTTGAGATGGCAGATGGTGTTGTCACCACTGGCCCAACCCATACCAACGTGAATGATTTTCGGGCCATCCTGATCCCTGCGGATGCCGCGCTATGATTGCCCTTGATGGTCTGAATTTTACGGCCCTTTCCGAATTTGACGCGATTTTGGATGTGCGCAGCCCATCTGAATTTGCAGAAGATCATATGCCCAATGCCATCAGTTGCCCCGTGCTGTCTGATGAGGAGCGCGCGCGGGTTGGCACAGTTTACAAACAAGACAGCCCCTTTGCCGCGCGCAAGATCGGGGCGGCCTTGGTTGCGCGGAACGCGGCGCATCACATTGAAACCCAACTGTCCCATCATGACGGCGCATGGCGGCCCTTGGTTTACTGTTGGCGCGGCGGGCAGAGATCCAATTCTTTCGCAACCATATTGCGCCAAATCGGATGGCGGGCAGAAGTGGTTGAGGGGGGCTATCGCGCCTATCGCAGATTGGTCGTGGCACGGCTTTACGAACAGCCTTTGGGGCTGCGGATCATTCGCCTTGATGGCAATACGGGCAGCGCCAAGACGGAAATTTTGAACCGCCTTGAGGCGCGCGGGGTGCAGGTTCTGGATCTTGAAGGCATGGCGCGCCATCGCGGTTCGAGCTTGGGTCAAATGGCAGGGGCGCAGCCGAGCCAAAAAGCCTATGAATCTGCGATTGCCGCAAAACTGAGTCGCTTTGACCCGTCACGACCTGTTTTGGTTGAGGCAGAATCCGCGCGTATTGGCACGTTGCGCATACCGCCCATGCTGTGGGTCGCGATGCGCGACAGCCCGCGTATCATGCTCGATATCAGCCCTGCTGCCCGCGCCACCTATCTGGCCAAAGCCTATGCAGATTTAACCGCAGATCAGGCGGAATTTGCCGCGCGACTTGAGCATTTGCGCGGGCTGCAAAGCAACGAACGCCTTGATCAGTGGCAAGATATGATCCGCCAAGGGGCGTGGCCCGATTTGGCGCTTGAGTTGATCAAGCATCATTATGACCCTGCCTATGCGCGCTTGCGCAGCACAGAGGCAGAGGCGTCGCAGATGATGCGCATCACAAAAGACAGCTTAGGCCCTGCAGAGATAGCCCAAATCGTGGATGAGATCGAAGCCGCGCTTTAACGGCGGCGGTCGCGTCTGGTGCTCATGGGTTGGAAGGCAACGCCAACATGGGCCTCGCAATAGGGTTTCCCCTGTTGCACAGGCAGGCCGCAGAAATAAAAATTCTCTGTGGCGGGGTCGCCAATGGGCCATTTGCAGGTGCGCTCGGTCAATTCCATCAGGCTGATCCGCTTGGCGTGGTTTTCCACTTCTTTCACCTTCGCCAAAGCCTCGGGGCTGATTTCATTTGCCGAAGGCTGCGGCGGCAATGGTTGACCTGCGGGGACAATCGGCTTGCGCAAAGGCGTGACATTATTCGCGCGTGGCACAGGGGCTGCGGCAGGGGCTTCTGTCGCGGGCTTGGCTTCTGCTGCGGGGCGCGGCTTGGGGCTTGGTTTCGTCTCTGCGGCTGTGTCGCGCTTTGCATTGGCGCGCGCTGTTGCGGCATTTGGCTCGGCGGGGGCCTTTGTCTCTTTGGGGGCTTTGGCCGTGCTTGCAGGGGTGGTGGTCGAGCGGTTCGACAAACCCAAGCGATGCACTTTGCCGATGACGGCATTGCGCGTCACCCCGCCCAACTCTTTAGCGATTTGGCTTGCGGATTGCCCTTCGGCCCACATTTTCTTGAGTAGCTCTACGCGCTCATCGGTCCAGGACATCACGTCCCTCCTGCATCAGATATGGCTTTGTGGCCCTTGCGGCCCATCCTTACACAGCGCAATCGCGCCAGTCATAAAGATAGGGATATGGGCGTTTTACACCCGAAAGTGAAGCCCTATTCTAACTGTCCCACTCGCCAAGACAAGAGGCGAAGCGGTGGCGAAAGGTCAAGGTGGGGGCTGACCTTGTCAAAGCATGGGGGGTTGAGATGCGACAGGGGCTGCTCTACCTGTTGGGCATTGATAAAGGGCGGAGAGCAGGCAATGTCAGCAGAGATGGGCGCGCGCCGATTTGGTCGGATGAATTGGTTGGGTCTTTATACCTTGATCTGGCGCGAGGTGATGCGCTTTGCCACGGTCTGGAGCCAAACAATTCTCGCGCCATTGGTCACGGCCGCCTTATTCATTGCGATTTTCTCACTCGCCATTGGTGCAAAGCGCGGGGATGTGATGGGGGTGCCGTTTGTGCATTTCATTGCGCCGGGGATATTGATGATGACAGTCATCCAGAACGCCTTTGCCAACACGTCCTCCTCCCTCGTCATTTCAAAGGTGCAGGGCAATATCGTTGATACATTGATGCCACCTCTTAGCCCGCTAGAATTGGTTGTGGGCTATATGGCGGGCGGCATCGCGCGTGGGATTTTGGTGGCGCTTTGCACGATGGCGGTGATTTTCCCCTTCATCGGGCTTGGGGTTGCGCATCCCCTTTGGGCGCTTGTCTTTGTGATCCTTGGCGCGGGGTTTTTGGGGCTTGTGGGCGTTGTCGCGGGGATCATCGCGCAGAAATTCGACCAGATTGCCGCGATCACAAATTTCATTGTGACCCCGCTGAGCTTTCTTTCAGGCACATTCTATTCGATCGAAGGCCTGCCTAATTGGCTTTATGTGGTGAGCCACGTTAACCCAGTTTTCTACCTGATTGATGGTTTGCGCTATTCAGTCTTGGGGGTGTCGGACAGCAGCCCCGTTTTGGGACTCGCTGTCGCAGGTGGCGCCACGGTTGCCATTGCCTTTGTGGCTTGGGCGATGTTTCGTTCAGGCTATCGCCTCAAAAGTTAAAGACCAAGACACCACCGCATCACGGCTTTTTGAGCGTGCAGGCGGTTTTCGGCCTCGTCAAAGATCACGGATTGTGGGCCATCCATCACCTCATTGGTGACTTCTTCGCCGCGATGCGCGGGCAGGCAATGCATGAATAACGCATCTTCCTTGGCCTGTGCCATCAGCGCGGCATTGATCTGATAGGGGCGCAATTGGTTGTGGCGGCGTTCCTTGGTGGTTTGGCTGTCATGCATCGACACCCATGTATCTGTCACCACCAAATCCGCCCCTTCCACAGCACGAGCAGGATCGCGCACAATTTCGATTTTCGAGCCTTTGGCGCGGGCTTCTTCGATGAAGACGCGCTCAGGATCAAGGGTTTCGGGGCCCGTGAAGGTCAGGTCAAACCCAAACTGCCCCGCGGCATGGATCATTGAGGCGCAGACATTGTTCCCGTCTCCCGACCAGACCACTTTTTTGCCTGCAATCGGCCCGCGATGTTCCTCATAGGTCAGGATGTCGGCCATGATCTGGCAGGGGTGGGTGCGATTGGTCAGCCCGTTGATGACAGGCACGGTGGCATTCTCTGCCAATTCCAACAGCACATCTTCCTCGAAGGTGCGGATCATGATCAGATCAACATAGCGAGACAACACCCGCGCCGTATCTGCAATGGTTTCGCCATGGCCAAGCTGCATTTCGCTGCCAGAAAGCACCATGGATTGACCGCCCATCTGGCGCACGCCCACATCGAACGAGACGCGGGTGCGGGTCGAGGGCTTTTCAAAGATCAGCGCCACCATATGCCCCGCAAGCGGCTGCGTGTCATCGGCTGCCCCTTTAGGCCTGCCTGCCCGTGCTTGTTTCATCGCGGCCGCCTGATCAATCATGGCCCGTAAATCGCTTGGCGTTGTTTTATGGATATCGAGAAAATGGTTCATTGTTTTTTTTCCATTCGCGGCAGCGATCACGCGCCTGCGTCAAGGGTTTCAAGCGCATGTGACAGGCGAGACACAGCCTCTTGCGCTTCGTTTTCGGTCAAGGTGAGGGGGGGCAGCAGGCGCACCACATTATCTGCGGCAGGCACGCTGAGCATCAATTGCGTTTGCGCGGCGCGCACAAGGTCAAGGTTGCTGATTTTGCACTTCAGACCGAGCATCAGACCTTTGCCGCGCACCTCCTCGAGATGGTTGGGGAATTGTGCGATCAAACCCTCCAAGCCCTGACGCAACACACCGCTGACCCGCGAGACATGATCAAAAAACCCATCCTCTAGCATGGCCTCCATAACGGCGGTGCCAACCGCACAGGCCAAAGGATTGCCGCCATAGGTTGACCCATGGCTGCCTGCAACCATGCCGCTGCCCGCGTCTTCGGTGGCCAGAACTGCACCCAGTGGAAAGCCGCCGCCAATGCCCTTGGCGACCATCATGATATCAGGGGTCACGCCTGCCCATTCATGGGCGAACAGCCGCCCCGTGCGGCCCATGCCACATTGCACCTCATCAAAGATCAGCAGCGTGCCTGTCTTGTCGCACAGATCACGCAGACCTTTTAGGCATTGCTCAGGCACCCGACGAATTCCGCCTTCGCCTTGGATTGGCTCAATGATGACGGCGCAGGTTTGATCTGTGATAGCCCCTTCAAGCGCGGCGTGGTCGCCCCATTTCAAATGCGTGAAATTTGGCATTAACGGGCCAAAGCCCTTGATCATCTTCTCAGACCCTGCCGCCGCAATTGCACCCGTTGAACGGCCGTGAAACGCGCCCTCAAAGGCGACAATCTCGACACGATGCGCCGCGCCTTTTTCAGCATGATATTTGCGCGCCATCTTGATCGCCAACTCGGCGCTCTCGGTGCCTGAATTGGTGAAAAAGACCCGATCTGCGAATGTATGTTCGGTCAATAGATCACCAAGGCGCTCCTGTTCAGGGATCGTGTAGAGATTGGAGACGTGCCACAGTTTTTGTGCTTGATCGTTGAGCGCCTGCACCAGTTTGGGATGGGCATGACCGAGCGCGTTGACCGCAATGCCCGCCGTCATGTCCAAAAATCGGCGACCATCTGCCTCGACCAGCCAAGCGCCTTCACCCTTCACGAAGGAAAGCGGGGTGCGGTTATAGGTTGGAAGAATCGAGGAAGTCATCGCTCGGAAATCCTTGTGGTTGACCGCGTCATCAGCGGTTTTGTGAAAGTCGAGATTGAACAGAGGAAAAAGCTGCTGCGCAAGGGCAGCGGGACAAAAAATGCACCAAATCCCACACCAGAAGCGGCGGGGAGGGCCAAGGCCTTAGCGTCGGCGGCGCTTTTGCGCGATAGGATGCGGTTTTGTTATCATAGGCTGCGGCATAAAGTGTTTTCTGCCAACAGGCCAGAGAAAAAACGGCGCCCATCTCAGGGCGCCGTTTTTATGCTTTATGCAACTTGTGCCAAGGCTTGTTTCGGTGTCACGCCAAGGGCAGCGCAAATATCGCGCGTCAATTCAGGCGTGTTGAGAGTGTAAAAATGCAAATCCTCAACGCCGCCTTCGATCAAATCGCTGCAAAGTTCGGTGCACAGGGCGGTCGACAGCAGCGTTTCGCGGTCATCGCGGATGGCCTTTTCATAGGCCTCATCCACCCAAGCGGGAATATGCGCACCGCAGGCCGATGCAAATCGGCGCACGCGTGTCCAATTGTTGACGGGCAGAATTCCAGGAATAATGGGTGCATTGATCCCCGCATCCGCACAAGCATCGCGGAAGCGGAAAAACGTATCAGCTTCAAAGAAAAACTGTGTGATTGCGGAATTCGCACCTGCATCAACCTTGCGCTTCAGGAACTCGACACAGGCATCTAGGTTTTCTGCCTCTGGATGCGGGTCAGGATAGGCGCCCACACGTAGGTGAAATTTGCCCGTTTTGGCCAAGGCCTCAACCAATTCGACCGAACTTGCAAATCCCTCAGGATGGGGGGTGAATTTGCCTGCACCTTTCGGTGGGTCGCCGCGCAATGCCACGATCTCGGTCACGCCCGCCTCAGCATAGCTGTCCGCAATGGCCAAAGTTTCTTCGCGGGTCGCGTTCACGCAAGTCAGATGCGCTGCAACCGCAACGGCATAATTAGCGTGAATTGTTTTCACGGCATCATGGGTCAAGTCCCGCGTTGTGCCGCCTGCGCCATAGGTCACGGAGACAAACTCGGGCGAGAGCGGGGCCAACTTGCCCAATGTGTCCCACAGGCGGAAGGAGGCCTCAATCGACTGAGGTGGAAAGAACTCGAATGAAATGCGCGGTGTGGACATGGTGATTCTGAAATCCTTGAATTGCTTTAGATCTTGTCGCATAGAGATGTTCAGTGAAGCAAATTCATAAAATTCATCATCAACATGAGGTTGATATGCATATCGAGTTTCGTCACCTGCGCACGATCAAAGCGATCCATGAATGCGGTGGCCTCGCCAAAGCGGCGGATCAGTTGCACATCACGCAAAGTGCTTTGAGCCACCAGATCAAGGGGCTGGAGGATCAAGCGGGGTTGGAACTATTTGTGCGCCGCTCCAAACCCATGCGGCTTTCTGCGGCGGGGATGAAGCTGCTGCGTTTGGCTGAAGAGGTTTTGCCACGCATCGAGGCCTTAGAAGATGAGTTTTCAGGCCTTCGGTCTGGCAAAGCGGGGCGGTTGCATATCGCCATTGAATGCCACGCCTGTTTTGACTGGCTTTTGCCCGTGCTTGAGGCCTTCCGCACCGCATGGCCAGAGGTTGATGTCGATATTCGCCCCGGTTTGCAATTCGAGGCCCTGCCTGCCCTTCTGCGCGAGGAGGTGGATTTGGTTGTCTCCTCTGATCCAGAAGATTTGGATGGGGTCGATTTTACCCCGCTCTTTGATTACGAGCCCGTTTTCATCTGCTCTAAGGATCATCCGCTTGCACAAAAGGATTTCATCAGCGCCGAGGATTTCGCGCAGGAAACCTTGATCACATACCCCGTAGATCGCGCGCGGCTGGATGTATTTACCGAAGTTTTGATGCCCGCAGGGATCGAGCCAAAAGCAATTCGGCGGGTCGAGCTATCTGCCGTGATCGTGCTTTTGGTGGCCTCTATGCGCGGGGTGGCAGTTTTGCCCGATTGGGTTGTGCGGGGGCAGGCGTTGCAAAACGCCTCTATTGTCTCGAAACGCCTGACGCAAAACGGGGTGACCAAACGTCTCTATGGGGCTACGCGTGCCGAAGATACGGCCAAGCCCTTCATGGCCAATGTGCTGCGCCTTGCGCGCACTGAGCCACCAAAATTACAGCGCCGTGGTTAAGGCGCGCGCAGATTTTGAAGAAATCGCGCCCCTGCACCCTTGGCACTTGGCCCCGCGCGGGCTATAGGGCGCGCCTGTTGCTTGGGCGAAACGCCCCCCGAAAGGAATACCGCGATGCAAGGTTCTGCAAATCTCAACGTCATGATCAAAGCTGCCCGTAAAGCGGGGCGCAGCTTGTTGAAAGATTTCCGTGAGGTTGAGAACCTTCAAGTTTCTTCAAAGGGGCCGGGCGATTTCGTAAGCCGTGCGGATCGGGCCGCGGAGGAAATTCTGCGCGAAGAATTGATGGGCGCACGCCCCAATTATGGTTTCTTGGGCGAAGAAGGTGGCGAGATTGCAGGCACTGACCCAACCCGCCGTTGGATTGTTGACCCGCTTGATGGCACGACAAACTATTTGCATGGTCTGCCCCATTGGGCCGTGTCCATCGCGCTTGAGCATAAGGGCGAGGTCGTCTCTGCGGTGGTATATGATCCAAGCCGCGATGAATTGTTTTTTGCCGAAAAAGGTGCGGGTGCCTGGCTTAATGACAGTCAACGCTTGCGCGTCTCGGCCCGCAATCGTTTGATTGAATCAATCTTTGCAATGGGCGTTCCTTTCGGCACGCAGAAATATCTGCCCGCTGTCTTGCGCGATATGGGGCAGCTTTTGCCTGTTTGCGCGGGGGTTCGCCGCTTGGGTGCAGGCTCGCTTGATCTCGCCTATGTGGCGGCGGGGCGGTATGAGGGTTTTTGGGATTACCACCTGAAGCCATGGGATTTTGCCGCAGGTCTGTTGATCGTGCGCGAAGCGGGCGGCTTTGTTGAGCCGATCCGCGAAGGGCAGGATATGATGGTGGATGGCCACCTAATTGCCGCTGCTGAGCCGATTTTTGAGGCTTTCGCGAAAATCATCCGCAGCCGCGAGGACAGTTAAACCGCGCGCGCTTTGGGATGGGCGGTTTCGTAAATCTCAACCAATCTTTTCGTGTCAATCGCAGTATAGGCTTGGGTTGTCGATAGGCTTGCATGGCCAAGCAATTCTTGAATGGCGCGCAAATCGCCCCCTGCATTTAGCAGATGGGTAGCAAAACTGTGTCGCAGCGCGTGCGGTGTCGCGCTTGGGGGCAGGCCAAGCTGCATCCGTGCTTTCTCGACAATCAGTGCAATGATGCGCGGGTTTAGCGCGCCGCCGCGAATGCCGCGAAAAAGCGGCGCATCGGCGGTCAATTCATAAGGGCACAGGTCGGCATAGCGCGCCAATGCGTTGCGTGCAGCGGGCAAAACGGGCAATTCGCGTTCCTTATTGCCCTTGCCGCGCACCCGTAAGACATCGCCTAAGGGGAGGGTCGCCCCTGTAAGGGCCAAAGCCTCACCACGGCGCAAACCGCACCCATACAGCAGCGTGACAATCGCCAAATCTCGGGCCTGCACCCACGGGCGGTGATCTTCGCTCGCCACTTGGTCAAGCAGGTGGCGTGCATCCCCTTCGCTCAGAGGGCGCGGCAGGCTGCGTTGATAGCGGGGCGCGCGCATAGAGAGCACCACGCTTGCATCAAAGCCATCGTGGTCTGACCACCAATTGTAAAAACTGCGCACCGATGACAAGGCGCGCGCCAAAGATCGGGCTGATACACCGCGCGCGCGCATCGCGGCCATATAGGCCCGCATGTCGCGCAAGCTGATAGATTTTAGGGCGTTTGGGCCGCGGTTGTCTGGGTCATGGCGGGCGTGAAATTCAAGAAAATCACGCAGATCCCGCCCATAGGCCTCGATCGTGGCCTCCGCACGCCCCTCCACCCCGCGCAAATGGGTGATCCATCGCTCGAAAAGATCACGGGTGGCGGGGGCAATCAGCATGGGTTTAGCCCAAATAGGTATGCATCACGCGCTCATAGACGCCTGCAAAAAACGCCAAGAGGTCAGTCCCTTGGCTGGGGCGGAATTGATGCGGGTCTTCTGCGGCAAAAGCCAACATCCCAGGCAGCCGATCTGGCCCCATATCCAGACGCACAAGACCTTCGGATTTGATCCATTCTGCGGCCGTGCCAAAAACCTGTTCGGCATGGGGGCTTGCGCCGCGCAATGTAACCTGACGCGAGGGCACATCGCGCCCGCCTGTGAGATAGGCATCAACAAAACCTGCCGGCACGATGGAGAGAACCTCATCAAGACCGCTCAGGTCATCGGGGTCACGTTCTTCGGCCTCATGACTTTCGAGAACCAGTTTCGCGCGATCAACACGCAGGATTTCAGGTAGGTCTGCGGCTGTAATTTTTAAAAAATCTTCGAAATTCTCGGCCTCTAACACACGCAAAACGGCGCGGTGAATTTGATTAGTGCCCGTCAGATTTTCATAGGCTGCCGCGATCACAGAGCGATGCGTGTCCTCTAGGCGTTCAAGGCGGCTTTCCAATCGCTCCATTGCAATGCCGCGCATATCGACCACATTACCGCCCATCAGCCGATCATTGGCCGAGATCAGAACGCGCATTAGGTCGCGATCCTCTAGGATGAGTTCGGGGTCTTTGAGAACGCGCTCACGCCAATCGCCGAGCATTTCTGCTTTCTGTGTCACTGTCCTTGCCTCATTCTGCGCGCCCCGCCTTTTGGGGGGCATCTCATTTGTGCCACGGTCTGGTGCCGTGCTGTTTACTTGCTACGCCGTCACCTTACACCAAAGCTTTTCCGATTTCTGCCCTGTTTTTTCGCTTCTGCAAATTATGGGGCGGTGGGGGCTTGGTTTTGGTGCTTTTCATCGCGGCGCTTGCGTGGTTCTTTGCATATATCCCGCTTGACCTTGAATGCAAAAGAGAATGAACGCCAACGCGATGGAAGCTGATTATTTCACTGAAGGGGCGCTTGTTGGTGTGCTGACCGCTGAACCGCTGGATCGCGTGCTGGATTATCGCGCGCCAGAGGGTGGCTGTGGGATTGGTGCCTTTGTCGAAGTGCCGCTTGGGCCGCGCCGCGTGATTGGCGTGGTTTGGGGCCGGGGGCAGGGGGGCTATGACCCTGCAAAAATTCGTAAAATCGCGAATGTGGTGGATGTGGCGCCAATGCGCCCTGAAATGCGCCAATTTCTAGAGCGCGTGGCGCAATACACCTTTACGCCCTTGTCGGCGATGCTGCGTTTGGCCACGCGCGCGCCTGCATTGGGGGCTTCGCCTCAAGCGCGCAGACTATACACGCGGGGGGCAAGCACGCCTGCGCGGATGACGGATGCGCGGGCCCGTGTCATGGATGTGATTGACGAATATGGGGGGGCCGCGCTGTCGCAATCCGAATTGGCGCAGGCGGCAGGGGTCAGCAGCGCGGTCATCAAAGGATTGGTCGAACAAGGCGCATTGGCGCAAGTCGAGGCCCCCCGCGATGCGCCTTTCCCCGCTTTGGATCATCACCTTGAGGGCAAGAACCTCAGCCCCGATCAGGCCGATATCTCACGCCGCTTGCGCCACAAAATTGCGGCAGGCGGCTTTGGAGCTAGTTTACTCAAGGGGGTCACGGGGTCAGGCAAAACCGAAGTCTATCTTGAGGCGGTTGCCGAGGCTTTGGCAAAAGGCCAACAGGCGCTTGTCCTTTTGCCTGAGATTGCCCTTTCTGCGGAATTCCTGACGCGGGTTGAAGCGCGGTTTGGTGCGCGCCCTGCCGAATGGCATTCAGGGATCACCATGGCAGAACGGCGGCGCGTCTGGAAAATGGTGGGCGAAGGGGAGGCGCAATTGGTGGTGGGCGCGCGCTCTAGCCTGTTCCTGCCGTTCCGAGATTTGGGTTTGATCGTGGTCGATGAAGAACATGATGCCTCTTACAAGCAGGAAGACGGCGTGTTCTACAATGCCCGCGACATGGCTGTTCTGCGCGGCTCCGTTGCAGGCGCGCAGGTGATCTTGGCATCGGCGACCCCTTCGCTTGAGACATGGGCGAATGCGGAGGCGGGCAAATATGAACGCTTTGATCTGCCCGCGCGGTTTGGCGCGTCTGAATTGCCACAGATGAGCGCGATTGATATGCGCCTTGAGGATGTGCCCTCGGGGCAATGGATTTCACCGAGCTTGGCGCATGAGGTGGCGGCGCGTATTTCAGCAGGTGAGCAAAGCTTGCTATTCCTCAATCGCCGTGGGTTTGCGCCGATTACCCTATGCCGTGCTTGCGGTGTGCAAATCGCCTGTGATCATTGTGATGCTCGCATGGTTGAACACCGCTTTCAAAAGCGGTTGATGTGCCATCAATGCGGCGAGACGAAAGATATTCCCGAAACCTGCCCCGCCTGTGGCGTTGATGGTAAGTTGACGGCCTTAGGGCCTGGGGTCGAACGCATTGCCGAAGAGGCGCAAGCCCTATTTCCACAGGCGCGCGTGGCGATTTTATCATCTGATTTGTTTGGCTCCGCCCGCGCGCTGAAAGCGCAGATTGCTGAGATTGCAGAAGGCGGATGCGATATTATTATCGGCACGCAATTGGTGGCCAAGGGGCATAATTTCCCGAACCTCACCTTGGTGGGGGTGGTGGATGCTGATCTTGGGTTGCACGGCTCTGACCTGCGCGCGGCTGAGCGCAGTTTTCAGCTGATGCGCCAAGTTGCAGGCCGCGCAGGGCGCGCTGAAAAAGCAGGGGTCGCCATGATGCAGACCTATCAGCCCGAGCACCCCGTGATCACCGCCATTCTGGCAAATGATGATGAGGGGTTCTGGCGTGCCGAGGCCGCGATGCGCGAAGCGGCCGCGATGCCACCCTATGGCAGGCTTGCGGGGATCGTGATCTCAAGCCCCGATTTGGCCGAATGTTTTGATCTGGGCAATCATCTGGCCCGCCATGATGGCCCGCTGCGTCAGATTGAGGCGCAGGTTTTTGGCCCTGCCCCTGCGCCTGTCGCACGGGTGCGGGGGCGGCATCGTGTGCGCCTTTTGGTCAAGGCCCCAAAAGGCGCGCCCATTCAAGCTGCGCTTGCGCATTGGCTGAACGGATTGAAATATTCCAACAAGCTGCGTCTCTCGGTCGATATTGATCCGCAAAGTTTCTATTGATCTGGCAATTTTTGCGCGGGAACTTCCCTTGGCGCGCAAGCCCCGTTAGAAGGCGGGGGTGATTTGACAAGAAGGATCGCATCCATGAGCGCGCGCGGCACATATCCTGACCCCAAGGCAGGGATCATGCAGATTGCCCTTTATCAGGGCGGATTAAGTGCGCTTCAGGGGCATCAAAACCCGATTAAACTTTCGTCAAACGAAAATCCGTTCGGGCCAAGCCCCAAGGCTCGCGCGGCGATTGAGGCGGCAACGGCGGATATGCACCGCTACCCTGACACGGGTCACACGGCCTTGCGCGCAGCCATAGGCGCGTTGCACGGGCTTGACCCTGATCGCATTATCTGTGGCGTTGGTTCGGATGAGGTGATCCAGTTTCTGTGCCACGCTTTTGCGGGGCAGGGGGATGAGGTTCTGTTCACCGAGCATGGATTTGCCATGTATCGCATCTGTGCGCTGATGGTTGGCGCCACACCCGTTGAGGTTCCCGAGGCGGATTTTCGTGTCGATATTGATGCCGTGATCGCGGGGATAACGCCGCGCACCCGATTGGTGTTTATTGCTAACCCTGCAAACCCAACAGGCACTTTTCTCAGCCATGAGGAATTGACGCGTTTGGCCGATGCTATCCCGCCAAATTGTTTGTTGGTGATTGATGCGGCCTATGCAGAGTTTGTTGATGGGTATGATGGCGGTGCAAGCCTTGCAACAGAGCGCGACAATGTTGTGATGACCCGCACGTTTTCCAAGCTTTATGGGCTTGGGGGCCTCCGGGTGGGGTGGGGCTATGGCGCGAAAGGGTTAATTGAAATTTTAACGCGTTTGCGTCAGCCCTTTAACCTCTCAACCCTTGCGCTTGCAGGGGCAGAGGCGGCGATTGCAGACCAAGATTTCGCCCAAAATTCGGTGCGCATCAACAATGCCGAGCGCGATACCCTGACGCGAGGCTTGCGTGAGTTGGGGATCAAAGTGTCGGACAGTGAAGCGAACTTCATCTTGGCCCGTTTCGAGGATGAGGCGACCGCTGACGCGGCTGATGCGTTTTTCAAATCGCGCGGCATTATCGTGCGGGCGCCAAAGTCTTATAAAATTCCGCATGGGCTGCGGATCACCATCGGGCGGCCCGAGGATAATGTTCATGTTCTGGCGGCAATGCGCGCCTTCAGGGGGGCGGAATGAGCCAGCTTTACACTCGTGTTGCCCTCATCGGTCTGGGGCTGATTGCAGGCTCAATGTCGCTTGCGATGCGCCGCGCGGGTCTTGCAGGCGAGGTGGTGGGCTATGCCCGCTCGCCCCAGACGCGGGATGTTGCGCGCGAAATCGGGCTTTGTGATCATATCGCGGATGATCTGGCCAGCGCGGTCGCGGGTGCGGATTTGGTGGTTCTTTGCGTTCCTGTTGGCGCGATGGAGGCCGTAGCGCGTGAAATGGCCCCGCATTTGGCCACAGGTGCCACAATCTCTGATGTGGGATCGGTGAAGCGCGCGGTGATCGATGCGGTCGCCCCGCATTTGCCGAACGGGGTGGATTTCATCCCTGCGCACCCGCTTGCAGGCACCGAACATTCTGGCCCTCGCTCGGGCTTTGCCGAGTTGTTTGATAATCGCTACGTGCTCCTCACCCCAGAGGCAGACAGCAACCCTGATGCGGTGGCGCGATTGCGCGCCCTATGGGAAGGGTGCGGTGCTAAGGTTGAGGAGATGGACGCAGATCATCACGATCTGGTTCTTGCCGTCACCAGCCATACACCGCATTTGATCGCCTACACGATGGTCGGTGTCGCCGATGATTTGCGCCGCGTGACGGATAGCGAAGTGATCAAATATTCTGCGGCGGGTTTCCGTGATTTCACCCGCATTGCAGCCTCTGATCCGACCATGTGGCGCGATGTTTTTTTGTCCAACAAAGATGCCACCCTAGAGATTTTGGGGCGCTTTACCGAAGAATTATTCGCATTGCAGCGCGCTATTCGGCGGGGCGATGGGGATCATCTGCACGCCTATTTCACCCGCACCCGCGCCATTCGGCGCGGCATTATTGAGGCGGGGCAGGATACAGATGCGCCTGATTTTGGGCGGATTGCGCGCAAGAAAGATTAACGCAGGATCAAGCGTGGTGCGGGGCCAATGGGGATCGGCCCTGCAAAGACCGCACCCCCGCTAAAGCGTAAGATGATATCAAGGTTTTCGGGCTGGCCCGAGAGCTGCGCAAAAAGCCCAAGCCCGCCATCTAGCATTTGATACAGGTCTTGCGAGATGACCCGAGCGCGCAAGGCCATATCTAACATCGCGCGCCAGTTTTCTGCCCTCAGCGCCAGATCACCCTCAGCTATGCCTTGTGCATCCACTGTGACCGCACCCGAAGCGCGCAAAACCATATCCCCCCAGATGGCAGAGGCTTCGTCAATTTGGATGGCCGTAAATTGCGGGCGGGCCTGTTCAAGCGCTTCCAAATCCCACGGGCGATCAAAGGTCAAAGTGGCATCAAGGCTGGATTGCTCGAAAATCGTAGGCATGACCCCCGCAGGATCAAGCCGCGCGCGCAGGCCTTGGGGGAGAGATAACCCCTCGATTGCGGCATTCAGATCATAGGTTTGATCCTCATTCTGCAATCGGGTGAATGTGATCGTGGCCGCGTCTAAACTGGCCTGCCAAGCAGCGTCATTCGCGCGCTGAAGGGTGAGATCGCGCAACTGGGTCGCCGCCCCTGACACTGCCAGATTGCGGGTTGGTTCAAGCTGCAAATTGGACTGAAACTGCGCCGAGGCGATATCGAAACGTGCTTCGGGCGTGGCAAAAACATGGGCGCTTGGCCATGTAACGGATATGTCCCCTGCAGACAGCAAGGCCTGATCAATCAAGATTGCTGGGCCTGACCAAAGCCACCCTGTTTCAGGGTCAGCCAGTTCCAAATTCGGGATTGTGGCATTCAGGCTGAGGGGAAAGCCCTTCACCTCAATCGGATCATGTGAGACAAGCCACCCATCGGCTTGGCGTGCTTCAAACCATGCTGCGAGGGTCGATTTGCTTGCTGCGGCAAGCCCAAACCAAACCCCACTGGCCAACAGGCAAAGGGCCGCGATGATGATAAGAACCTTTTTCATGCGCTATTCCTTAACGCTGCGCGTCAGGACTGCCAAGCGCCAAAGCGAGGTGGCATCTCATGTCTGAGGCACAGTTTGAACCTCTTTGGGTCTTTGGCTATGGCAGCCTAATCTGGAACCCGGGCTTTCCTGTGGCGCAGACCGCGCATGCGCGGCTTATGGGCTGGCGGCGGTCGTTTTGCATGTCCTCTATTCACCACCGCGGCACGCCCGAGGCACCAGGGTTGGTTTTGGCCTTGGATCAGGCCGAAAATGCCCATTGTGACGGGGTAGCGTTTCGCGTGACTGATGGTCATGAAAGCGCAACCTTGGAATATTTGCGCGAGCGTGAGTTGGTCAGCTCTGCCTATCTTGAGACGCGCCAAACGGTGCATCTGTCAGCGGGTGGGACGCTTGAGAATGTGCTGACTTTTGTCATTGACCCCGACCATTGCCAATATCGCGGCGATCTTGACCTTGAGACCCAAGCCCAGATTATCGCGCGCGCTGTGGGTGGGCGGGGGCCAAACGATGAATATCTGATCAACACAGCCGAGCATTTGCACCAAATCGGCGTTCCTGATGCCGAATTATCGTGGCTGCAATCACGCGTTGCCGAGATAAAAGCAGAGATAAAACCATCGTGATCTTGCGCCCCCCTGTTGGCAGAGCCATGGAAGGGCGGTAGGTTGGGCCCAAGCGAGGCCACGGGGCAGGAGAGTTTTTGATGAGCGGCAGCAACAGAAGCGGGGCGCAGTCTAGTTTCACACGCCCCACCCGCCAGATTTTCCTGATGATGATCATATGCGGCTTGGTCGCGGCAGGGGGCGCAGTGGTTTATCCTATGGTGCTGCCTGTTTTCCTCTCTAACCCATACCTCAATGGCACGATAGGCGTGGTGTTCTTGGTCGGCGTGATGGCCTGTTTCTGGCAGGTGCTGCAGTTATTTTCTTCGGTGCGCTGGATCGAAGGCGCGGCGCAGCAAGGTTTGACAGATCAACGGCGTCCCGAACTATTGGCGCCTTTGGCCGCCGCTTTGCAAGGGCGCGGTGCACGGATGCAACTGTCGACCATGACGACCCGTTCGGTCTTGGATTCCGTGGGCGCGCGGATGGAAGAAAGCCGCGACATCACCCGCTATTTGGCGAATTTGCTGATTTTTCTCGGGCTCTTGGGCACGTTTTTTGGATTGGCCACAACAGTGCCTGCAGTTGTAGATACAATTCGCGGTCTACAGCCCAGTGCCGATGAAGACGGGCTTGCGGTTTTCGCGCGGCTGATGACGGGGCTTGAAAGCCAGTTGGGCGGGATGGGCACGGCCTTCGCCTCCTCGCTTTTGGGGCTCGCGGGTTCTTTGGTTGTGGGGCTTTTGGAACTTTTCGCGGGACATGGCCAGAACCGATTTTACCGTGAAATGGAAGAATGGCTGTCCTCCATCACGCGGATGAGTTTTTCCTCGTCAGATGCTGATGGGGACGGCGGTGGGGTGGATCGTGCGGCCGTGGCCACAGTCTTGGATCACATGGTTGACCAGATCGACAGCTTGCAGGCGATGTTCACGCAATCCAACGCTCGGCAGGCCGAAGTTGAAGCGCGGATGGTAGAGATGACAGGCGCGGTTGTGGCCTTAGCTGAACGGATGACCCCGCAATCGCAAGAAATCGCGGCGCGTCAGGCCCAAGCTCAAGAACAACTGGTCGAGCGATTGGAAATTCTGGGTAGTCTCTGCGGATTTGACGATGAAGCCCGCGCGCGGATGCGGTCGATTGACCTGCAGCTTGTGCAAATTTTTGAACAAATGGCCGCGCGGGTGAACCAATCGTCTGAAGGCGATGGCGAAGTGCGCGCGTTACGCCGTGAGATGGCGGCACTGACCGCGGCTATTCGGCGTGTGACCGAGACGGATGAAAACGGGGAAGGGCAAGCCTGATGGCGTTTCACCGCAGAACAGGCAATCGGTTTTCTGCCGCGATTTGGCCGGGTTTTGTGGATGCCATCACCGCATTGCTGATGGTGATGATTTTTGTGCTGACCATTTTCATGGTAGTGCAGTTCGTTCTAAGCGATCAGATTGCTACGAAGGATAATGAGCTTGATGCGCTCAATGCAGAATTGAATGCGCTCAGCGATGCGCTTGGGTTGGAACAGGCCCGCTCCAGCGATCTGGAAACCCGCCTTGCCACATTGGGCGGCCAGTTATCCGAGGCACAGGCAAGCATCGCCTCCTTTGAGGAGCAGGTGGCCAGTCTCTTGGCGCGTCAGGCTGATTTGCGCGCTCAAGTGGACAGCACGCGCGCTGAACTTGCAGAAACACTCTCCCGCGAGGAGGCGTTGAACCTTGCGCTTGCACAAGCGCGCAGCGAGATTGACAGCGCCGCTGAGGCCGCGCGCCTAGCAGCAGCGCGGCGTGAGGCGCTTGAGGCATTGTTGGCAGATTTGCGCCGTGAGAACAGCGATCTGCAAACCCAACTGTCTGAAGAAGAAGCCGCACGCATGGCCGATGCCGCGGCAGCCGAAGCCCTACGCGAGAGATTGGCCAATTCTGACGCAGAATTGACCGCGCTCACCCTCGCATTAGAGGAGGAGCGCGCAAGGGCCGAAGAAACGCTGACCCTGTTGGCCGCCGCGCGGGCGGCGCAAGAAAACCTACCCGCCGTTGAAGATTTGCAATCCCAACTGTCTGAGCGAGAGGCCCTTTTAGCGGTCGCCAATGCCGAGCTTGCCACGGCGCAGGCGCAATCGACCGAAGCGCAGCGGCGTGTGGTTGTGCTAAATGAGCAGCTTGCAGCCCTGCGCGCGCAGCTCGCCGCGCTTGAAACTACATTGGACGAATCCGAGGCGCGCGATGAGGCGGCACAAGTCCAAATTGACGCGCTAGGAACGCGATTGAACACGGCTCTGGCGCAAGTAGCGGCCGAGCAGCGCGCGCGTGCTGATCTCGAAGCCGCAGAAGCGCAGCGTTTGGAACGCTACAGATCCGATTTCTTTGGTCGCCTGAGAGAGGTGCTTGAGGGGCGTGATGGCGTGCGGATCGTGGGCGACCGTTTCGTGTTTTCGTCTGAGGTCTTGTTTGACAGCGCCCGCGCTGATCTGAGCCCTGAGGGGCGCGCACAAATTGCCAATGTGGCAGAATTGCTGTTGCAGGTTTCCGATGAAATTCCAGATACCATCGATTGGATCATTCGTGTTGATGGCCATACCGATAATGTCCCCCTATCAGCCAATGCGGAATTTTCGAGCAACTGGGAATTGTCGCAGGCGCGCGCCTTGTCCGTGGTTCTTTATATGAGCGAGGAATTGGGCATTCCGTCCGAGCGATTGGCCGCCACAGGGTTTGGTGAATTCCACCCCGTAGCCGAAGGGGATAGCGCCGCAGCGCGGGCGCAAAACCGCAGGATAGAACTTAAATTGACTGAGCGTTAGCGCAGCTCGATTTCTGTTTGACGGATTGAGATAAGTTCACCTTCGCGGATCAGTCGGATTTCCCCGATATATCGTCCCGCGCCCCATCCCCCGTTTGGCGCGCGGCGGCCAGAGGCGCGAAAAAACTGCGCTTGGGCGCGCTCTAATGTGACACTGTTTTCGTGCAGAAGCGCCCCGTTCGGCCCTGTGATTTCAAACTCCATACGATCGCCGATCTGCCCACTATGGGCAAAGCCCCAGACCACCAAGGCGCTTGCGCTGCGGGTGGCCATGGGCAGATGCGCGCGCCCTGCGCGAATTGCATCATAATCGGGCAGGGCATCGGAAAAACCTGCTGCCATGACATCTGCGGTGGGCGCGGGCAATGCAGGGTGCCAGAGTTGGGCCGTGTCGAGGCCGCAATGCCCCTCAGCACTTTGATTGAAAGGATCAATCACCGTGCCATTGTGGCGCAAGGTGAAATGCAGATGCGGAAATTCGGTGCGCCCTGACAGCCCGATCACCCCAAGCCGCGCGCCGGCTTGAACATTTTGCCCGTGGGTCACGGCGATGCTGCCTTGGGCAAGGTGGCAATATTGGCTTTGCCATCCATCGCCGTGGTCAATCACAACACCGTTTCCGCAATCCTGCCCCTTGGGCATGGCGGCGATGCCTTGATCGAGAACCCCATCTCGCGTGGCCTGCACAATACCATCCGCCGTAGCCAGAACGGCGACATTGCGCGTTAGGGCTGCCAGATCAGAAAGGCGGAAATCAGTGCCTTGATGCCCGTCATAGCTTTGGGGGCCGCAGGTGTAATCGCGCGCCGCTATGCTTGGATCATGGTCGACATATTGCTGAATGAAACAGGTCTCACCCAATCGGCAGTCGACAGGAAAGCTGAGGCTCGGCGGGGTGGCATTACCTGCAAAAGAGGCGCAGAAAAAAGCGACCCCACTCAAAAAGGGGGTCGCTTTTGATGTTAACGCTGCGCCGCAGGTCATTCTGCCGTGAGCAGCGGTGGCTTTTTCGAACTGATCCGCGGTGGCGCACCGTTTTCAATGCGCAGGTCGATTTTGCCGTCTTTAACACC
This sequence comes from Roseovarius sp. 10, assembly GCF_033100315.1. Lineage (NCBI taxonomy): Bacteria > Pseudomonadati > Pseudomonadota > Alphaproteobacteria > Rhodobacterales > Roseobacteraceae > Roseovarius > Roseovarius sp. 10. The sequence continues at coordinate 337,249 of NZ_JAWLVH010000002.1, read as the reverse complement.
AACCTTCACATTGCCACCCTTGGCCAGTTTGCCAAACAGTAATTCTTCGGCCAGTGGCTTTTTGATTTGTTCTTGGATGACACGGCCCAATGGGCGCGCGCCCATACGATCATCATAGCCCAAATCGGCCAAAAGTTCAGCTGCGGGTTTGGTCAGCTCGATCGTCACATTGCGATCAAGCAGCTGCGCCTCAAGTTGCAGCACGAATTTCTCAACCACCTGCAGGATTACATCTTTTGGCAGTGCGCCGAAACTGATCACCGCGTCCAAGCGGTTGCGGAATTCAGGGGTGAAGGTGCGCTCAATCGCGGCGGTATCCTCACCTTCGCGGCGGTCGCGACCAAATCCAATAGCCGCCTTCGCCTGTTCGGCTGCGCCTGCGTTTGAGGTCATGATCAAGACGACATTGCGGAAATCGACTGAACGTCCATTGTGATCGGTCAACGTACCGTGATCCATGACCTGCAACAGGATGTTGAACACATCAGGATGGGCTTTTTCGATTTCGTCCAACAACAGCACGCAATGAGGATGCTGATCCACACCATCAGTCAGAAGTCCGCCCTGATCGAACCCGACATATCCCGGAGGCGCGCCAATCAGGCGGGATACTGCGTGTTTCTCCATGTATTCGGACATGTCAAAACGCAGCAACTCGACCCCAAGGGTATCTGCCAGTTGTTTGGCCACTTCGGTTTTACCAACACCTGTTGGCCCCGCGAAGAGATAGTTGCCAATCGGCTTTTCTGGTTCCCGCAGACCCGCGCGGGCCAATTTGATCGCAGAGGCCAAGGCCTCGATCGCTTTGTCTTGGCCGAACACCACGCGCTTGAGTGTTTTTTCCAAATCGCGCAGCACTTCTGCATCGTCCTTTGAGACGTTCTTTGGCGGGATGCGCGCGATTTTGGCGACCACGGCTTCGATTTCCTTTGGGCCAATGGTCTTGCGCCGCTTGCTATCTGGCAGCAGATGCTGTGCCGCACCGGCCTCGTCTATCACGTCAATTGCTTTATCGGGCAATTTGCGGTCGTTGATATAGCGCGCCGACAGTTCCACCGCGGTGCGGATCGCATCGGCGGTGTATTTCACATCATGGTGGCTTTCGAAATAAGGCTTCAGCCCCCGCAAGATTTTCACCGAATCCTCAACGGATGGTTCATTGACGTCAATCTTCTGGAAGCGGCGCGAGAGCGCGCGGTCTTTTTCAAAATGTTGACGGAACTCTTTATAGGTTGTCGATCCCATGCAGCGCAATTTGCCGCCCTGCAACGCGGGCTTAAGCAGGTTTGAGGCATCCATGGCCCCACCCGATGTCGCACCCGCCCCGATGACAGTATGAATTTCATCGATGAAAAGAACCGCGTCAGGATGGTCTTCCAATTCGTTGACCACGGCCTTCAGCCGTTCTTCAAAATCACCGCGATAGCGTGTGCCTGCCAAAAGCGCGCCCATGTCGAGCGAATAAATGGTGGATTTCGCCAAAACCTCAGGCGTTTCGCCCTCGACAATCTTTTTCGCCAGACCTTCGGCAATGGCAGTCTTGCCAACACCGGGATCGCCGACCAAGAGCGGGTTGTTTTTGCGGCGGCGGCACAGCACTTGAATGCAGCGTTCCACCTCATCATGGCGACCTATCAGCGGGTCAACATCGCCATCATGCGCCTTTTTGTTCAGATCAACGCAGTATTTGGCAAGGGCGGATTCCTTGGCATCACTACCCTCGGGCGGGTTGCCACTTGTTTCACCGCCCTCGTCCATCGGATCAGTCGCGCCTGAAACAGGGCGGCTTTCCCCAAAAGACGGATCTTTCGCCACGCCATGGGCGATGAAATTCACCGCGTCATAGCGGGTCATATCCTGCTCTTGCAGGAAATAGGCTGCGTTTGACTCGCGCTCTGCGAAAATCGCGACAAGGACGTTTGCCCCTGTGACCTCGGTGCGACCCGAGGATTGCACATGGATCGCAGCGCGTTGGATCACCCGCTGGAAGGCCGCGGTCGGCACTGCCTCAGAGCCCTCGATATCTGTCTCAAGCGTGGCCAATTCTTCATCAATGAAGGTGATAAGCGTCTCGCGCAGGGCATCAATGTCTACGCTACAGGCGCGCATGACTTTGGCCGCGTCAGGCTCGTCCAACAGCGCCAGCAGAAGATGTTCCAATGTTGCCAATTCATGCTTGCGCGCATTCGCCTGCGCCAAAGCCGCATGGATGGCCTGCTCTAGGGTATTTGAAAACGACGGCACGATAAGTGCTCCTTTCGTTGCGGCCAGAGGCGCAAGCGGGTTCGGCCCGCCTCCACTGAGTCTAGCCATAGCCTCATGGTATTAAGCTTCGGTTTTATTTTGCCAGTTTCAAGCTAAACTTGAAAAAAAACCTGTGATCGGCGCAAATTTGCGTGAAAATCCATCAGAAGTGATCTTTGCGCTGCCTGATCTCAGCAAAGCATTCTGCGTCACTGGCTTGTGTCATCCCTAAATGTGCTTTGATTTGGGGATCATTGGCGCGCAGGAATGGGTTTGTGTCCAATTCCATGCCAAGGCTGCTTGGCACTGTTGGCAAGCCTTTTGCGCGCGCCTCGTCAATGCGGGTGGCGCGAGCTTGGAGCGCCTTGTTTTCGGGATCAATGGTCAAGGCAAACCGCGCATTTGATTGGGTGTATTCGTGACCCGAACAGACAAGCGTATCACGCGGAAGTGCGGTCAGTTTTGACAGGCTTTGCCACATCTGAGCGGGTGTGCCCTCAAACAGGCGACCACAGCCAAGCGCCATGAGGCTGTCAGCGGTAAAGATTACGCCCGCCTGTGGGAAATGAACGGCGATGTGCCCGACAGTATGGCCAGACACATCATAAACCGTGCCACGCAAGGCCCCGATTTCCATGACATCGCCTTCGTAGAGCGCGTGGTCAAGCGCGGGCAGTCGGTGGGCATCTGCGGCGGCCCCCCAAACGCGAATTGGGCTGTCGGTCGCCGCATGCAGATCGGGCAAGCCGTCCACATGATCCCAATGGTGGTGGGTTAAGAGAACGTCTGTAATCACCCATCCGCGCCGCGCACATTCGGCAACAATGGGCGCGGCTTCTGGCACGTCTACGATCAAGGTTTGACCCGTTTCGCGTAGATGCAACGCAAAGGCATAATTGTCCTTGAGGCAGGGGATTGTCATAATTTCAGTGACGGGCGCGGTGGTGGTCATGGCAATCTCCTCAGCTTCGTGGCACATATGGCCTAAGACAATCGCAGCGGACTGGCTTTTGCAATGCATCTTGATGTCGTTGATTTGCGTCAATTTTACTATCGCACCCGATTGGGGCGAATTGCGCAAAAGGCTGTGCGCGATGCGATGTTGTCACTTTGGCCTAATGCAAGTGGGCAGACTGTGGTGGGCTTTGGCTTTGCTGTTCCACTGTTGCGCCCGTATCTCGATCAATCGCGCCGCGTGATTGGCTTGATGCCGCAAGGGCAGGGGGTGATGCCTTGGCCTGCTGGGATGTCGAATGTTGCGGCCCTGTGCGAAGATGCGCGTTGGCCCTTGTCTGAGGGGATGGCAGACCGCTTGGTCATGCTGCATGGGCTTGAGACAAGCGATGATCCTGCGGCGCTGTTGGATGAAGCCGCCCGCGCGCTTGGCGCAGGGGGGCGGGCTTTGTTCATTGTGCCAAATCGCGGTGGCTTGTGGGCGCGCAGCGATGCCACGCCCTTCGGCTATGGGCGGCCCTACAGCCTCAGCCAGCTTGAGGCACAATTGCGCCACCATGGCTTTGTGCCAGAACGTCACCGTGCCGCACTTTTTGCGCCGCCAAGCCATGCGCGGTTCTGGCTCAGGTCTGCCGATATGATGGAACGCGCGGGGCGCTGGATGAGTTCGCACTATGCAGGCGGTGTGATCATGGTTGAAGCGAGTAAGCAAGTCTTTGCCCCTACAAAACGGGGTCACGCCGCACGCATGCGCAATCCCTTGCGCATCCTTGATGGTGTTCCAAGCCCTGCAACAGGCCGCGTGCGCCGCCAAAAAGGCCCCTCTATTTCGCAGATGCAGAATCGCTAAGGTGGGCCAAAAGAGGCCAACTCGGGACGTTTGCGCCTAAATTAGGGGCAAAATCGTCTCCATGGGCGCGTTTTTTTTTAGCTTCAAAGCGTCGCATCTGCAGAAAGATTTGGTTAACCTCTGAAAAACAAGGATTTTGTCAAAATCATGTTTGCGCCATCGGCGGTTGCAGCAAATTAAACCCTCTGCTAAACGACCGCCAAATCTGAGGAACGGCGGCATCTCCAAGTCGCGAAGAACGAACTGCTCGGGCGTGATCCTCACGCTGCCCGAGCCAAATTGTTGAAAGGGTGGACGTGTCCGAATCGGCTTCGATCTCAACTGGCATCGCCGCGCGCTACGCGACCGCGATGTTCGACCTAGCCACCGAGGCGGCAGCGATTGATGCGCTGGCCAAAGATGTTGACGCGCTCGAAGCCGCATTGGCCGCAAGCGCAGACCTGCGCGATTTGATCTCCTCCCCGATCTACCGCCGTGACGAGTCTCAGGCTGCCGTTGGCGCTGTCGCCAAGGCGATGAAATTGGGTATGGTCGCAACCAACACGCTGCAAGTTATGGCGCAAAAGCGCCGTCTCTTCGTTCTGCCGATGGTGCTGCGCGCCGTGCGCGCCCAAATCGCAGAAAGCCGTGGCGAGATGACCGCAGAGGTCGTATCTGCCAAGGCCCTGACCAAAACCCAAGCGGATAAACTGGCAAAAGCCTTGTCAGCTTCCGTGGGCAAGAAAATTAATTTGAATGCGACCGTTGATGAAAGCCTCATTGGCGGTCTTATCGTAAAGGTTGGCTCGAAGATGATCGATAGCTCGATCCGCTCCAAGCTCAACTCCCTCCAGAACACCATGAAAGAGGTCGGATAATGGCGATCCAAGCTGCAGAGATTTCCGCGATCCTGAAGGAACAGATCAAGAGTTTCGGTCAGGATGCAGAAGTGGCCGAAGTTGGCCGCGTGCTGAGTGTTGGCGATGGGATCGCCCGCGTTCACGGGCTTGATAATGTTCAAGCGGGTGAAATGGTCGAATTCCCAGGTGGAATTATGGGCATGGCCCTCAACCTTGAAGCCGACAACGTAGGTGTCGTGATCTTCGGCTCTGACCGTGACATCAAAGAAGGTGACACTGTTAAGCGCACGAATTCAATCGTGGACGTTCCTGCTGGCCCAGAATTGCTTGGCCGCGTTGTAGACGGCTTGGGCAACCCACTTGATGGCAAAGGCCCGATCAAGTCGAAAGAGCGCCGCGTTGCGGACGTCAAAGCGCCTGGCATTATCCCGCGTAAATCTGTTCATGAGCCTATGGCAACAGGCCTCAAGGCTGTTGACGCGATGATCCCCATCGGCCGTGGTCAGCGCGAATTGATCATTGGCGACCGTCAGACAGGCAAAACTGCCGTGGCTTTGGACGCGATCCTGAACCAGAAAAGCTATAACGAAGCGGCTGGCAAAGACGAAAGCAAGAAGCTTTACTGCATCTATGTTGCGGTTGGCCAGAAGCGTTCGACTGTGGCGCAGTTGGTGAAGAAGCTCGAAGAGACAGGCGCGATTGAATATTCCATCGTTGTGGCCGCGACCGCGTCTGACCCTGCCCCGATGCAGTTCCTTGCGCCATATTCCGCGACCGCTATGGCCGAGTATTTCCGTGACAACGGCAAGCATGCGCTGATCATCTATGATGATCTGTCCAAGCAAGCTGTTGCTTACCGCCAGATGTCCTTGCTGCTTCGCCGTCCCCCAGGACGTGAAGCCTATCCTGGTGACGTTTTCTACCTCCACTCTCGTTTGTTGGAGCGTTCGGCGAAGCTGAACGAAGATCTTGGTGCAGGGTCTTTGACCGCTCTGCCCGTGATTGAAACCCAAGGCGGTGACGTTTCGGCGTTTATTCCGACCAACGTGATCTCGATCACAGACGGCCAGATCTTCCTTGAAACCGACTTGTTCTATCAGGGTATTCGCCCTGCTGTGAACACAGGTCTGTCCGTGTCTCGCGTGGGCTCTTCGGCCCAAACCAATGCGATGAAATCGGTGGCAGGTTCGGTGAAACTGGAACTGGCGCAGTATCGCGAAATGGCGGCCTTCGCGCAGTTCGGGTCTGACCTTGATGCGGCGACACAGCGTTTGCTGAACCGCGGCGCGCGTCTGACCGAGTTGATGAAGCAGGCACAATATGCACCGCTGACCAACGCAGAAATCGTCTGTGTGATCTTCGCGGGTATCTCTGGCTTCCTTGACAAGATCGCCGTGCGCGAAGTTGGCCGCTTTGAGCAGGGTCTGCTTCAGCATCTGCGTGGGAAGCACAAGGATGTTCTCGATTGGATCACCAATGAAGATCCAAAGATCAAAGGTGATGCAGCCGACCGACTGAAGGCAGTCATCGAAGAATTCGCCGCAGATTTCTCGTAAGGGGACGGGTTTATGCCAAGTCTCAAGGATCTGAAAACACGGATCGAGTCGGTCAAATCGACCCGCAAGATCACCAAGGCCATGCAGATGGTGGCTGCTGCAAAACTGCGCCGTGCGCAGGAAGCAGCCGAAGCTGGGCGGCCTTATGCCGAGAAAATGGCAGCGGTGATTGGCGGGCTGGCCGCTTCGGTCGGTGGGTCGGACAGTGCCCCGCGCCTTTTGGCAGGGACGGGTCAAGACCAGACACATCTGCTCGTTGTCATGACAGCCGAGCGCGGTTTGTGTGGGGGCTTTAACTCCTCCATCGCGCGTCTTGCAAAAGCGCGCATTGCCGAGCTGACCGCACAGGGCAAAACTGTGAAGGTTTTGACTGTCGGCAAAAAAGGCCGTGAACAACTGCGCCGCGAATATGCAAACCTTTTGATTGGTCACGTTGACCTCTCGGAAGTGAAGCGCGTGGGTTACGAAAACGCAGCAGCCATCGCAAAGGATGTGATGGCACGCTTTGATGCGGGCGAATTTGATGTCGCCACCATCTTCTACAATCGCTTCCAGTCGGTGATTTCTCAGATCCCAACTGCGCAGCAAATCATCCCTGCTGTTTTTGAAGATGCTGCAGAAGATGTTGGGGCAGAAACGCCCTATGACTATGAACCTTCCGAAGAGGCAATCCTGTCTGATCTGCTGCCCATTGGCGTGACAACGCAGATTTTTACAGCGCTTCTCGAAAATGGGGCCTCGGAGCAAGGGGCGCGTATGTCCGCAATGGATAACGCAACCCGCAACGCAGGCGACATGATCGACAAACTGACGATTGAGTTTAACCGCTCGCGTCAGGCTGTGATCACCAATGAATTGATTGAAATTATCTCGGGCGCGGAAGCGCTCTAAGGAAACCGGAGACACGACATGGCACAAGCAGTCGGCAAAATTACTCAGGTCATCGGCGCTGTCGTTGACGTGCAGTTCGAAGATCACCTGCCGGAGATCCTGAACGCGCTTGAGACCGAGAACAATGGCAAGAAACTGATCCTCGAAGTGGCGCAGCACTTGGGTGAAAACACCGTGCGCACCATCGCGATGGACGCAACCGAGGGTTTGGTGCGCGGCGCGAAAGTGACCGATATGGGCGCGCCAATCACCATTCCAGTGGGCAACGCCACATTGGGCCGCATCATGAACGTTGTGGGCGAGCCCATTGACGAAAAAGGCCCTGTGAAAGCGGATGAAACCCGCGCCATTCACCAGCCTGCGCCTGAGTTCGCGGAACAGTCCACCGAGTCTGAAATCCTCGTCACAGGTATCAAGGTGATCGACCTTCTCGCGCCTTACGCGAAGGGTGGTAAAATTGGTCTGTTCGGTGGTGCGGGCGTGGGTAAAACCGTTCTCATCATGGAATTGATCAACAACATCGCAAAAGTGCACTCGGGCTTCTCGGTGTTCGCGGGCGTGGGTGAACGCACCCGTGAAGGCAATGACCTTTACCACGAGATGATCGAATCTGGCGTTATCAAGCCAGACGCGTTGAGCGAAAGCCAAGTGGCCTTGGTCTACGGCCAGATGAACGAACCTCCAGGGGCGCGCGCGCGTGTGGCTTTGACGGGTCTGACCTTGGCGGAACAGTTCCGTGACCAGTCGGGCACAGACGTTCTGTTCTTCGTGGACAACATCTTCCGCTTCACGCAGGCGGGTTCTGAGGTGTCGGCGCTTTTGGGCCGTATTCCTTCTGCGGTGGGCTACCAGCCAACACTTGCGACCGACATGGGCGCGCTGCAGGAGCGGATTACATCGACCAAAGCTGGTTCGATTACTTCGGTTCAGGCGATCTACGTTCCTGCGGACGACTTGACCGACCCTGCACCTGCAACCTCGTTTGCGCACCTTGACGCAACCACGGTTCTCAGCCGTGCGATTTCGGAATTGGGCATCTACCCTGCGGTTGACCCGCTCGACTCGACCTCGCGCCTGCTTGACCCTGCTGTCATTGGTGAGGAGCATTACAACGTGGCTCGTGACGTTCAGGGTATCCTTCAGCGTTACAAATCGCTGCAGGACATCATCGCCATCCTCGGCATGGACGAATTGAGTGAAGAAGATAAGCTGACAGTGTCTCGCGCACGTAAGATCCAGCGTTTCTTGTCGCAGCCATTTGACGTGGCGAAGGTCTTCACTGGCTCTGATGGTATTCAGGTTCCATTGGAAGACACGATTGCCTCCTTTAAGGCGGTTGTTGCAGGCGAATATGACCACCTGCCAGAAGCCGCGTTCTACATGGTGGGCGGTATCGAAGACGTGAAAGCCAAGGCCGAGCGTCTGGCAGCAGAAGCAGCCTGATAGGAGGGCCGAATGGCCGAAGCGTTCAAATTTGACCTCGTCTCTCCCGAGCGCCGCTTGGCCTCGTTAGATGCAACCGAGGTGCAAATCCCTGGTGCAGGGGGTGATATGACGGCGATGGCAAACCACGCGCCTACGATCACCACGCTGCGTCCGGGTTTGCTGCAGGTCATCCATGCGGGCGGTCAGGACGATTACATCGTTCTGGGTGGCTTTGCCGAGATCAGCGCCGATAAGGTCACTGTTCTTGCAGAGCGTGCATTGCCCCGCGCGGAAGTGACTAAAGAACTCTATGCCGAAATGGTGGAAGAGTATCGCAAGGCACATGAGACTGCGAAAGAGACATTCAAAAACGAGCCTGGCCCCGTGGATGACGCGGCCAAGCTTCTGTCTGACATGGTGGCATTGGGCGATCACATCAACCTGTGATTCCCTGTCCCCTTGAGGACGCAATTTAGAAAAGGCGCGCCTATAAAAAAGGCGCGCCTTTTTTCATGGGCGCGCTGTTGAGTGTGTTATGCCAGAATGTGGCCGCTTAGCGGCCCCACATTCCGTTGGGATACAGCCCTTCATAGATCGGCACGAGGGTTTCCGTCTCAAACAGGGATGAGACGCTTGTGCCATTCCAAATGTTCAAAATCGCCTGCGCAAACATGGGCGCCGTTGGAACGATGCGAATATTGGGGCAGTTTTTGACAGCTTCGGTTGGCTCGATCGTGTCGGTCAAGACCAACGATTTCATAACCGATTTGGTCACGCGCTCTACCGCAGGGCCAGACATCACGCCGTGGGTGATATAGGCATGCACTTCGGTCGCACCATGTTCAAGCAACACTTCGGCCGCTTTGCACAATGTGCCAGCGGTGTCGCACATATCATCCACGATCAAGCATCGCTTGCCTTCGACATTCCCGATCACGGTCATTTCAGCAACCTCACCTGGCTTTTCGCGGCGCTTGTCCACGATTGCCAAAGGCGCGCCAATACGCGTGGCAAGTTCGCGCGCACGCGCCACGCCACCAACATCAGGCGAGATCACCATGACATCATCCACCTTGCCCTCAAATTGATGCAAGATATCCAGCGCGAAAATCGGGCTCGCATAAAGGTTGTCCACGGGGATATCGAAAAAGCCTTGGATCTGTGCGGCGTGTAAATCCATGGTCAATACGCGCTCAACGCCGCCTTCGGCAATCAGGTTCGCTACAAGTTTCGCAGAGATTGGCGTGCGCGCCTTGGTGCGGCGGTCTTGGCGGGCATATCCAAAATAGGGGATCACCGCCGTGATACGTGCAGCAGATGAGCGGCGCAGCGCGTCAGCGATAATCAACAGCTCCATCAAGTTGTCATTGGCAGGCTTCGATGTGGGTTGGACGATGAACATATCCTCGCCGCGCACGTTCTCGTAAACTTCTACGAAAATTTCTTGGTCGTTGAAGCGTTCCACGCGGGCATCCACAAGACCGACTTTCATGCCGCGATGCATCGACATCCGTTTTGCAATCGTCTTGGCCAATTCGCGATTGGCGTTACCAGAAATCAGTTTTGGGTCTGAGGCGCTCATCTTTTCGCAAAGTCCTTGATCTGTGCAGGGCGCGCCCCATTTGGCGCGTTGACACCCCCTAGCACTCAGGCCAACGTGACGCAAAGCCAAAAAGGATCCGCGAAATGTCGCATATTGATTATTATTTCTCGACCATCTCTCCCTACACCTATCTCGCGGGAAAGCGACTTGAGGAGATTGCCGCCGCACATGGGGCGACAATTCGGTATCGACCTTTGGATATTATCGCCCTTTTTGCGCGCACGGGCGGCACACCACCCGCCGAACGCCACCCCGCACGGCAGGCCTATCGCCTTCAAGAGCTGCAGCGCCAGTCTAAAAAGACGGGGCTTGCCCTTACGCTGAAGCCTGCATTTTTCCCAACCAATTCTGCGCCTTCATCTTATGCCATTATTGCCGCCCAAAACGAAGGTGGCGGGGATTTGGCCGAACTGGTTCACGGGGTAACGCGCGCGGTGTGGCGCGAGGAAAAGAACATTGCAGAGGATGATGTGATCCGCGCTGCTCTGACGGCGACAGGCTTTGACCCCAACTTGGCAGATCGCGGGCTGTTATCAGGGGCCGAAGAATATGCTGCCAATCTCGAAACCGCGGTTGAGGCAGGTGTTTTTGGCGCGCCCTTCTATGTGGTGGATGGGGCCACGCATTTCTGGGGGCAAGACCGCCTAGACGATCTTGCGCTCCATTTAGAGGGTAAGCTTTAGCCCGCCTTAAAGCAGTCCAATAGAGCCTGAACCTTGCTCTGTGAGCATGACCAATCGGTGACGAGGCGGCAGAGGATCAACTCATCCTCTGGCCCCTCAAGCGTGGCGTTGAAGGGAAAGAGGTAATATTGCGCCCCCGCCGCAAAAGCGCGTTTATGGGCTGCACGGGGCAGATGCGCAAACAGCATATTGCCCGCAGGTTCATGCGCGATATGCACCCCCTCGATCTGCGCCAAACCTGCGCGCAATTCTGCCATGCGCGCATTGGCGGATTGCGCCAATCGCAGCCAGAGATCATCACGCGTATAGGCCTCCATCTGTGCCGAGAGAAAGCGGTGCTTTGACCATAGATGTGCGCCACGCTTGCGGCGCAATTCAAATTCCCACGCCTTTTTCGGGTCGAACAGGATCACGGCCTCAACACCCATGCAGCCGTTCTTTGTGCCGCCAAAACTGACTGCATCCACACCCGCTTTCCATGTCATATCGGCAGGGCGGCAGCCAAGGGCCGCGCAGGCATTGGCAAAACGCGCGCCATCAAGATGAACGGGCAGGTCATAGGATTTTGCAACATCACTGAGCGCCTTGATCTCGCTTAGGCTATAGGCGGTGCCAACTTCGGTGATATTGGTTAGGCTCACAGGGCCGCGCTGCATGCCATGCACACCTTTGTCGCCCGTATGTGCAATGGTCTGCGCCAAGCCATCAGGGGTCATCTTGCCCCCTTCGCCTTCGACCAAGGCCAGTTTCGCGCCATTGGCATAGAACTCAGGTGCGCCGCATTCATCTTCTTCGATATGGGCGATGCGATGGCAGAAGATCGACTGCCACGGCTGCACCATCACCGACAAGGCCAAAGCATTGGCGGCTGTGCCCGTGCTGACGAGATAAACCGCCGCCTCTGGGGCATCGAACAGGTCGCGGATGGATTGGCGCACGCGTGCCATGGCGTCATCTGCGCCATAGGGCATAGCATAGCCCTCATTGGCCGCTGTAATGGCCGCAATCACATCTGGATGGGCGGGGCCTGTATTGTCGGAGGCAAAGTTCATAATCCTGGCTCCTCGATAATGTAATCTTCCCAGTCTTCTTCTGGAATGTCGAATTCGGCAACCGTGATCCCGCGCGCGGAAATCCCCGCTTGGTGCACAGTTTCAGGATCCCTTGACACCAAAGGGTGCCACCAATACAAATCCTTGCCCTCATGCAGCAATCTATAGGCGCAGGTTTCAGGCATGAAATAGGCGACATCCTTCATGCCCTCAGGGGTCAATTGGATACACTCGGGCACAAGTGTCTTTCTAATCTCATATTGTCCGCATCGGCAGGTTGCATCATCAAACAGGCGACATGCAACCCGTGTCAGGGCCACCTCACCCGTATCGGCATCTTCTAGCTTGTTGAGACAACATTTCCCGCACCCATCACAGAGGCTTTCCCATTCTTGTGCCGTCATATCGGCCAAGGATTTGCGTTTCCAAAAGGGGGCTTTCTTGGTCATAACGCAGCAAGGATCTCGCGCGCCATCTGGCTGTCGCGATCCATTTGGGCGATCAAGGCCTCAAGGCTGTCGAATTTCTCCTCACCACGCAGAAACTCGACCAGACCGACAGACATATCCATGCCGTAAATATCGCCCGAAAAATCAAAGATGAAGGTTTCGAGATTTGGCTCTTGCCCATTGAACATGGGCCGCACGCCAAGACTGGCCACGCCGTGATACTGGCCCGCATATGGCCCGCTGCGCAATTCAACCAAAACTGCGTAAACGCCAAGTTTGGGAACGTGCAGGCCATCCAATGACATATTGGCGGTCGGGTAGCCCAATGTGCGCCCCCGTTTCTCGCCATGGATCACGGGGCCTTCGATGCGGTGCCAGTGGCCAAGCATGTCGCGGGCTTGGCGCGGATCACCCGAGCTGAGCGCGTCTCGGATAGCGGTGGATGACACGGCCACACCGCCCGAATTCAGCAGATCGACCACGGTCACATCAAACCCATAACGCGCCCCGAAGGCGCGCAGCATATCGGTTGTGCCTTTGCGGCCTTTGCCAAAACAGAAATCCGCACCCACGACCAGATGCTTCAGACCCAGCCCCTCAACCACCACTTCGCGGATGAAATCTTCTGCATCAAGTGCGGAAAGGGTGCGATTGAAGGGCAGCTCATAGAGGATCTCCACCCCCATTTTCTCAAGGCGATTGGCGCGGGCTTCGGCATTCATCAGCCGAAATGGCGGGGCGTCAGGGTTAAAGAATTCGCGCGGATGCGGCTCGAAGGTCAAAACCCCTAAAGGGGCCTCATGACCGCGGGCAAGGTCGATGCAATGCGCGTGACCCAGATGCACACCATCAAAATTCCCAATGGCCACAGAGGCGCCACGGTTTTCGGGTCGGACAAATTGATGGTCACGAACGATACGCATACTGCCCGAATATCCAAGCCCGCGATCTAGGGCAAGCATCGGGTCGGTAAAAATCCTGCGCCGCTGCGAGGTTAATCGAATTTCCGTGACGGGGCGAGGACGACTGCTTCGCCTTTGAGGACAGGTTTGCCATCAATCAGGCAGCGCGTCTCAAGGGTCACACGGCGCTTCGCGTGGTCAATCGCGGTCACTTCCACCTCGGCCCGCACTTGATCACCAGGGCGCACGGGTGCCATGAATTTCAGCGTTTGACCTAAGTAAACAGTGCCATGCCCTGGCAGTTGTTCGCCGATAACGGCTGAAATCAGCCCTGCGGTTAGCATCCCATGGGCGATGCGCCCCTCAAAAATCGTGTCACGGGCGTAATCATCGTCAAGATGAACGGGGTTTCGGTCGGTTGAGACCTCTGCGAAAAGCTCAATATCGCGGTCGCTGACAGTTTTGGTCAAATGCCGCGTCATCCCCAATTCGATATCTTCGATGCAGATCGTCCCACGGGGGAGGTTATGACTCGTGTCCAACATTCCAGTCTCCAAGAGAAATGCCCTTCGCTTGGAACTGACCATAGCAAATTTCTGCAATGCAGCAACAATTAAATTAACTCAGGCGCGCAAATGTTGTAATTTTGTTGCGCGACAATTTGCCCGATTAGCGTAAGAACCCAATGCTAAATGTTGGATTTTGACCGCTATCTTTCAGATATTGAGCAAGTTTTTCTGGATTTGGCTGATCGGTTGTCGCTGTTTCTTCGCGGGCCAAACCGCCTGTGATAAACAGGGTATCAATGCCTTCGCCAATCCCGCCCTGCACATCGGTAAAGATGCCATCTCCAACGGCCAAGATTCGCTCGTCACTGATATCATGGCCATTTTGCACCAAGCGCCGCCGTGCCAGATCATAGATGGGGGGGTGGGGCTTCCCGAAATAAAGGCTCTCGCCGCCCATCTCGGTGTAAAGTTTCGCCACTGCGCCAGCGCAATATTCGCGGCTTTCTCCACGGTCCACCACGATGTCAGGGTTTGCGCAGAGAAGCTTGAGCCCGCGTGTTTTCGCCAAAAGCAATTGCGGGCGCAGCACATCAGGTTCGGCATGGGGATCAAACGGGCCTGTGCAAACAATCCCTTCGGCGTCGGCCACATCGACCTTGGTCAGGGTTACAGGGTTTTCAATCAGTTTCATCGGTGCGAAAAATGTGTCATCGCGCGGCTCGCCAATGAAATAGACCTTCTCGCCAACTGCCCCCGTTAGCATCGCCGCCCGTGCGCTGTCGCCAGAGGTTGCGATCATGTCCCATGCATCGCGGGGAACCCCCATTGCATCCAACTGTTTGGCAATCTCGACATGGGCACGTGGGGCATTGGTGACCAAAACCACAACACCCCCTTTGGTGCGAAAGGCCTGCAGCGCCGCAATCGCGTCAGGAAAAGGGGCGATGCCATTATGCACGCAGCCCCAAAGGTCGCAAAAAAGCGCGTCATAGCGGTCGGAAATCTCGGAGAGGTGAGAGATGATCGCGGGGGCGTCTGCGCTATGGCTCATGGGGCGTGCTTTCTCTTTGAGGCTCTTCGCGCCTCTCTTACCGCGCCCTGCGATGGGATAAAAGGAAAAGGGCGGCCCTCAGGCCGCCCTTTCATCAAACTTTCATCTGATCAAAGCGCGAGGTTCGGGATGATCTGCTTTTTGCGGCTCACAATCCCTGGCAGCACGACCTGATCGGCATCGCCCACAACAGTGGAAAAACTTTTCTCGGCCACTTGGCGCACCAGATCGTTTGGCACCAAAAGCGTGGCTTCTTCGCGCAAAATATCGATGACAAACAACAAAACCTGATCGGCGCCGTCCTCTTTGGCGACTGTGATCATGCTGTCCATCAGGCTTGCTTTGCGAGACAAAACCGTTGCGGGCGCAGTTGTTTCCAGAACGGAAACACGGAAGGTCTTGCCCCCCACCTCATAGGTTTTGCTGTCCATGCGCAGCAATTCTGCATCAGAAAAGCGCGAGACATCAGATTTCGCCGCAAACATTTCAGCAGCATAATCGGGGATAGACACGCCCAGATCAGCAGCGAGGCCTTCGGCCACGGCGCGATCATGATCGGTTGTGGTCGGGGAGCGGAATTCCAACGTATCAGACAGGATGCAGGACAAGGCAGCACCTTTCGCCCAATTTGGCATTTTCGCCGCATCATCACCCATCAGGTCAATCATCAAGGTCGCTGTGCAGGCCAAGGGGCGGATGGTGATATCAATCGGCCCTTTCGTCTCAAGCCCGCCCACCAGTTTATGGTGGTCAATGATGGCCTGAACATCGGCAGCGTTGATTGAGGCAGGCAGTTCTGCAGGGTTGTTGGTGTCGACCACAACGCACGCCTGACCTTCTGCAACATCGTCAATAAGACGCGGTTTTGGCAAATCCCATTTCTGCAAAACAAAGGCGGCTTCGGTGTTTGGCTCACCCAAAAGAACGGCTTCAGCCTCTACGCCTTTCACCTCATTAAGATACCATGCCCACAAAATCGGGGAGCCAGTGGAATCTGTGTCTGGCGATTTGTGGCCAAAGACCAAGGTGCTCATGTCATTATCCATCTATTTATGTGAAAACTCGCGCGCCTTATAGGGCAGGGCTTTGGCCATGTCACGGGGGGCAAAGGCGGGAATTTGTCGCGGCTTAGGCTTTAATTTCCATAATTTCGGCAGGGTTCTCGCGCGCAGAAACTTTTTTCGAAATTTTCCGCCTGCGGCCCGTTGACACCTCCGCATCCCCTGCCTATCTGCCTTTCGTTAGCACTCGCATAGACTGAGTGCTAATACAGTGAAACATACGAACCTTAAGGAGTGTTCGACAGATGGCATTGAAACCACTGCATGACCGCGTGCTGGTTCGCCGCGTAGAGAGCGACGAAAAGACCAAAGGCGGTCTGATCATCCCCGATAGCGCAAAAGAGAAACCCGCAGAGGGCGAAATCGTCTCCGTTGGCGAAGGCGCACGCAAGGACTCGGGCGAGCTGATCGCAATGAGCGTCAAAGCTGGCGACCGCGTCTTGTTCGGCAAATGGTCTGGCACCGAAGTCACGGTTGATGGCGAAGAACTGCTGATCATGAAGGAATCGGACATTCTCGGCATCATCGCCTGAGACCGTTCCTGATCGAATTTTTAACCTGATTTCATCCAAGGAGGAGCCCTGAAATGGCTGCCAAGGAAGTCAAATTCAATACCGATGCCCGCGACCGTATGCTCAAAGGCGTCAACATCCTTGCCAATGCGGTAAAGGTGACTCTCGGCCCAAAAGGCCGCAATGTGGTTCTTGAAAAATCCTTCGGTGCACCACGCATCACCAAAGATGGTGTTTCCGTGGCGAAGGAAATCGAACTGGAAGATAAGTTCGAAAACATGGGCGCGCAGATGGTCAAAGAAGTGGCATCGCGCACCAATGACGAAGCGGGTGACGGCACCACCACTGCAACTGTTCTGGCCCAAGCCATTGTGCGCGAAGGCATGAAGTCGGTTGCGGCGGGCATGAACCCAATGGATCTGAAGCGCGGCATCGACAGCGCAGTGACGAAAGTCATCGACAGCATCAAAGCATCTGCACGCCCTGTTGCAGATTCCGATGAGGTTGCGCAGGTCGGCACGATCTCGGCAAATGGCGAGGCGCAAATCGGCCGCATGATCGCGGACGCGATGCAGAAAGTCGGCAATGACGGCGTGATCACTGTTGAAGAGAACAAAGGCCTTGAGACCGATGTTGAGGTCGTAGAGGGCATGCAGTTCGACCGCGGTTACCTTTCGCCTTACTTCGTCACCAACCCTGACAAAATGGTTGCAGAGTTGGACGACTGCTTGATCCTGTTGCATGAGAAGAAATTGTCTTCCTTGCAGCCAATGGTTCCACTGCTCGAGTCTGTGATCCAGTCTCAGAAGCCTCTTCTGATCATCGCTGAAGATGTAGAAGGCGAAGCCTTGGCGACCCTCGTGGTCAACAAGCTGCGTGGCGGTCTGAAAATCGCTGCGGTGAAAGCACCTGGTTTTGGCGATCGCCGCAAAGCGATGCTTCAGGATATCGCCATTTTGACCGGTGGTCAGGTGATCTCCGAAGATCTCGGCATGAAGCTGGAAAGCGTTACGCTTGATATGCTCGGCTCCGCGAAGAAGGTGATGATCAAGAAAGACGACACCACCATCGTTGACGGCGCAGGCGATAAGGCCGAAATCGAAGCACGCGTTTCGCAGATCCGTCAGCAGATCGAAGAAACCTCTTCCGATTACGACAAAGAAAAACTGCAAGAGCGCGTTGCCAAATTGGCAGGTGGTGTTGCGGTTATCAAAGTCGGCGGCATGAGCGAAGTCGAAGTGAAAGAGCGCAAAGACCGCGTGGATGACGCGTTGAACGCAACCCGCGCTGCCGTTCAAGAAGGTATCGTTGTGGGCGGCGGTGTTGCCCTCGTTCAAGGTGCAAAAGCCCTGGACGGCCTGTCTGGTGAAAACGCGGATCAAGACGCAGGTATCGCCATCGTGCGCCGTGCGCTTGAAGCGCCACTGCGCCAGATTGCGGAAAACGCAGGCGTTGACGGTGCGGTTGTTGCGGGCAAAATCCGCGAATCCAAAGACGTCAAGTTTGGCTTCAACGCTCAGACCGAAGAATATGGCGACATGTTCAAATTCGGTGTGATCGACCCTGCGAAAGTGGTGCGCACTGCGCTTGAGGATGCAGCTTCTGTTGCAGGCCTCTTGATCACCACCGAAGCAATGGTGGCCGACAAGCCAAAGAAAGAGGACGCACCTGCAATGCCTGACATGGGCGGCATGGGCGGCATGGGCGGCATGATGTAATCATGCCCCCAAGGCCCTGTGGCTTTGGACAAAAGAAAGGCCCGCGTCATGCGGGCCTTTTTTCATTTGGGCTAAATGAAACCGTTGCGTGTTAATGGACGCTTACAGGTGTCAGATCATTTTGGCGCGCCACAACGAAGGCCAAGGCGCGATCTTTGACGAGGGCCAATTGCGTGCCTTCCTCGGTTCCAATTGCGTAAAGTTGTTCGCGCGCACCCGCTTGGGCGCGGATCTCCGAAGGGAGGCTCGCCACATCAACGGGGCGGATATAAACGATAGGCCGCTCGGACTTGCTCTTTGGGTGTTCGGGATTGGTCATGATCTTCCCCCTTTCGTTTGCAGCGATTTTGAGGCTGCACCAGAATTTGAAATCTCAATCTTGCGCACAACGCTATCGGGCTGCAGGCGATGCAGGTCGATATGCAACAGCCCATGCTCCATCGTGGCGCCTGTCACCTCGACCCCATCGGCCAAGACAAAGCTGCGCTGAAATTGCCGCGCCGCAATCCCACGATGTAAAAAGATGCGCTCCGCATCCTCATCTGATTGGCGGCCACGGATCACCAATTGGCGATCTTCTTCTGTGATTGAGAGATCTGTTTCGGCAAAGCCTGCCACCGCTAAAGTGATGCGATAAGCCGTGTCGCCGCGTTGTTCGATATTATAGGGGGGGTAACCATCATTCCCAGATTTCACAGTGCGTTCGACCAAACGTTCGAGTTGATCAAAGCCCAACAGAAACGGGTGCGTCCCTAGGGTTAGTTTCGTCATAAGGCACATCCTTTGATAAGCGATCTGTGCAAGCGCCAGCCCCGTAATTCGGCAACTGGATCTGAGGTAAATATGGGGCCTGCCCAGTCCCCCTGCAAGCCCTGTTTGCATCTGGCGCACGCAGGCGCGCCATTTCCTTTGCGTGGCGTGCAATGTCACAGTATGGTGCGGCACCACCCCAGATTCAGAAAGACATAAGCGCCCCATGAACGCCCCGACCGAAATGAGCCACGAAGACGTGCTGCGCATCCGCTTGGAGGTGCTTAAGCGCGAGCATCGGGATTTGGACGAGGCGATTGCCGCCCTTGAGACACGGCCAAGCCCTGATCAATTGACGCTGCGTCGTCTGAAAAAGCAGAAGTTGTCCCTCAAAGATGCGATCACCCGCATTGAGGATGAACTCACCCCTGACATCATTGCATAGCGGTTTGATCTCGCTATAGTGCGCCCCTCTCACAAGGCTTATTGCAAAGGATCCTCCCCATGGCGGATATCGAAATTGGCATCATCATGGGCAGCCAGTCTGATTGGCCCACCATGCGCGAAGCCGCCGAAATGCTTGACGCGTTGGGCGTTCCTTACGAAACCAAAATCGTTTCTGCGCATCGCACACCTGATCGGCTGTGGGACTATGGTAAAACCGCCGCAAGCCGTGGCTTGAAGGTGATTATCGCAGGCGCAGGTGGGGCCGCGCATTTGCCGGGTATGATGGCGTCAAAGACGCGGGTGCCCGTCATCGGCGTGCCCGTGCAAACCAAGGCCTTGTCTGGGGTTGATTCGCTTTATTCGATTTTGCAAATGCCGCGCGGATTTCCTGTCGCGACCATGGCGATTGGCGCTGCGGGGGCGGCCAATGCCGGGCTGATGGCGGCGGCCATTTTGGCCGTGCATGACGCAGATCTTGCCGCGCGTCTGGATCAATGGCGCGCCGATCTCTCCGCTTCGATCCCCGAGGAACCTCAAGATGACGCATGAGGTTCTGCCCAATGGCAGCGTGATTGGTATTTTGGGGGGCGGTCAATTGGGGCGTATGCTTGCTATGGCCGCAGCACGCCTTGGATATAAAGTTCGGATTTTCGAACCAGGCGCACAGCCCCCTGCGGGTGATGTGGCAATATCCGTGACGCAAGCGGGATATGATGATCATGAGGCGCTCAAGGCCTTTGCGCTGTCTTGCGATGTGTTGACCTTTGAATTTGAAAATATCCCAAGCGCGGCCTTGGCCCTGCTCGAAGATACGCGCCCGCTCTTTCCTGCACGCACGGCGCTTGAAGTGTCTCAGGATCGCTTGGTGGAGAAGGATTTTCTCAACAGTCTTGGTCTGAAAACCGCGCCATATTGTGCGATTGATGCGGCCGAGGGCGTGGCGCAGGCGCTTGAAAAAACGGGCTGTCCCGCGATCCTCAAGACCCGCCGTTTTGGGTATGACGGCAAGGGGCAAGCGCGGGTTATGGCCGCGTCCGAGGCGGATGCCGCTTATGCTAGTCTCAATGGGGCGCCTGCAATTTCCGAGGGCTTTGTAAAGTTTAGCCGAGAGGTTTCGGTGATCATTGCGCGCGGGCGCGATGGCCGTGTCTCGGCCTATGATCCAGGTGAAAACATCCACCGCGATGGCATTCTTGCAACCACCACTATCCCTGCTGACTTGCCTGCCATGCTGCGCGCTGATGCAGTTTTGCTGGCCTCAAAAATTGTCACGGCTTTGGATTATGTGGGTGTCATGGGGGTCGAGCTGTTCGTCACGCCTGAGGGCTTGGTCGTCAATGAGATTGCACCACGGGTGCATAACTCTGGCCATTGGACGCAAGCAGGCTGCGCAGTCGATCAGTTCGAGCAGCATATCCGGGCCATCACTGGCTGGCCTTTAGGGGATGGCAGCCGTCACGCGAATGTTGTGATGGAGAATCTCATCGGTGATGATGTGGCGCGCGCGGCTGAAATGGCCGAGACAAAAGGCGTTCAAATCCACCTATATGGTAAGGCTGAAACCCGTGCAGGCCGTAAGATGGGCCATGTTAATCGAGTGACAGGCCCAGCGTGATCCTGCCTCTTGGGAAGGGTGTAGGAAATTTTGCCGCGCTTCTGCCCTTGCGCCGCGCTCTCGCTTGACTATAACGCCATCAATTTGCACCGCTCTCGAAGCGCGCCTTTGCGTGCGCGGTCGCACCCTGATGTTTCGCCGTTTGTAGGCCCGCAGCCAATACCGAGGTTATCCGATGCCCAAAAGAACCGATATCCGCTCCATCATGATCATCGGCGCGGGGCCAATCGTCATTGGGCAAGCCTGCGAATTTGACTATTCGGGCGCACAAGCCTGTAAGGCCCTACGCGAAGAAGGATATCGCGTTATTCTGGTCAATTCTAACCCCGCGACCATTATGACCGATCCAGAATTGGCCGATGCCACCTATATCGAGCCAATCACCCCCGATGTTGTAGCAAAGATCATCGAAAAAGAGCGCCCCGATGCGCTGTTGCCCACCATGGGCGGCCAGACGGGTCTGAACACCGCTCTCTCACTTGAAGAAGCGGGTGTGTTGGAGAAATTCGGGGTCGAGATGATTGGGGCAAAGCGCCCTGCGATTGAAATGGCCGAAGACCGCAAGCTGTTCCGCGAGGCGATGGAACGTATTGGCCTTGAAAACCCGCGCGCCACGATCGTTGCGGCGCC
This sequence comes from Roseovarius sp. 10, assembly GCF_033100315.1. Taxonomy (NCBI): domain Bacteria; kingdom Pseudomonadati; phylum Pseudomonadota; class Alphaproteobacteria; order Rhodobacterales; family Roseobacteraceae; genus Roseovarius; species Roseovarius sp. 10. Next base: position 315,508 of record NZ_JAWLVH010000002.1, on the reverse strand, counting down.
GAAAAAAGAGAACGGCAAATTCGACATCGCCGCAGGTCTGCGCGATGCGATGGAGGCCTTGGAAGACATCGGTCTGCCCGCCATCATTCGCCCCGCCTTTACCTTGGGCGGCACAGGCGGCGGTGTGGCGTATAACCGCGAAGAATATGAGTATTACTGCCGTTCTGGGCTTGAGGCCTCGCCCGTGGCGCAGATTTTGGTCGATGAATCGCTGCTTGGTTGGAAAGAATACGAGATGGAGGTCGTCCGCGACAAAGCGGATAACGCGATCATCGTCTGTTCCATCGAAAACGTAGATCCGATGGGTGTGCATACGGGCGACAGTATCACAGTCGCGCCCGCGTTGACCCTGACCGATAAAGAATACCAGATCATGCGCAACGGCTCGATTGCTGTATTGCGCGAAATTGGCGTTGAGACGGGCGGCTCCAACGTGCAGTGGGCGATTAACCCTGCCGATGGGCGGATGGTGGTGATCGAGATGAACCCGCGCGTGTCGCGTTCATCGGCGCTTGCCTCTAAGGCCACGGGGTTCCCGATTGCGAAAATCGCGGCGAAATTGGCCGTAGGTTACACATTGGATGAGTTGGACAATGACATCACCCGTGTCACCCCGGCCAGCTTTGAGCCAAGCATCGATTATGTTGTCACCAAGATTCCACGCTTTGCTTTTGAGAAATTCCCCGGCTCTAAGCCTGAATTGACCACGGCGATGAAATCCGTTGGCGAGGCAATGGCCATTGGCCGCAGCTTCCACGAAAGTTTGCAAAAAGCCTTGGCCAGTCTTGAGACGGGTCTGTCTGGCTTTGACGAGATCGAGATTGCCGGCGCGCCTGATAAGGCCGCCATCACGAAGGCGCTCAGCCTGCAGACGCCTGATCGTCTGCGTGTGATCGCCCAAGCCATGCGCCATGGTCTGACCAATGATGAGATCGGTCATGTCACCAAATTTGATCCATGGTTCTTGGCCCGCATTCGCGAGATCGTGGATGTCGAGGAAGATATTCGCACCAATGGCCTGCCGCGCGAGGCGGATGCCTTGCGCAAGATCAAGATGATGGGCTTCACCGATGCGCGTTTGGCGACACTGACGGGCCGCAGCGAGGCCTCTGTGCGGGCTGATCGCACCAGTGCAGGGATTGTTGCCGCATTTAAGCGGATCGACACCTGCGCGGCCGAGTTTGAGGCGCAGACCCCCTATATGTATTCCACCTATGAGGCCCCTGCGATGGGCGATGTGGAATGCGAGGCGCGTCCCTCGGATGCAAAAAAAGTTATGATTTTGGGCGGCGGGCCAAACCGCATTGGGCAGGGGATCGAATTTGATTATTGCTGCTGCCACGCGTGTTTTGCGCTGACCGCGCAAGGCTATGAAACCATCATGATCAACTGCAACCCAGAGACGGTTTCAACAGATTACGATACATCCGACCGCCTGTATTTCGAGCCTCTCACCTACGAGCATGTGATGGAAATTCTGCGCGTGGAGCAGGACGCAGGCACATTGCATGGGGTTATCGTGCAATTTGGCGGTCAGACCCCGCTGAAATTGGCCAACGCGCTGCATGAGGCAGGTATCCCAATCCTTGGCACATCGCCCGATGCGATTGATTTGGCGGAGGATCGCGAGCGGTTCCAGCAGCTTGTTCAAAAGCTCGAGCTTAAGCAGCCCGAAAATGCGATTGCCCATTCTGACGAGGAAGCAAAAGCCGCGGCTGAGGCCTTGGGGTATCCTTTGGTGATCCGCCCCTCTTACGTTCTGGGGGGGCGCGCAATGGAGATCGTGCGCGATACGGCACAGCTTAACCGCTATATCGCAGAGGCTGTGGTGGTGTCTGGCGACAGCCCTGTGCTTCTTGACAGCTATCTTGATGGCGCGACCGAGGTTGATGTGGATGCGCTGTGCGATGGTGACGCGGTTCATGTCGCGGGCATTATGCAGCATATTGAGGAGGCGGGCGTGCATTCGGGCGACAGTGCCTGTTCTTTGCCGCCTCATACGCTTAGCGATGCGATTATCGCAGAGATCACCCGCCAGACCGAGGCACTGGCGCGCGCGCTCAATGTGGTTGGTTTGATGAATGTTCAATTCGCGGTCAAAGGCGATGATATCTATTTGATTGAGGTCAATCCACGCGCTTCGCGCACTGTGCCCTTTGTGGCCAAGGCCACGGATAGCGCAATTGCCTCTATCGCAGCGCGCTTGATGGCGGGAGAGAAACTTTCGGTTTTCCCCAAGGCCGCGCCTCATCAACCTGTGGATGATAACGCGTCTATCCCGATGGGCGATCCGATGAGCCTGTCAGATTTCCGCACGCCGTGGTTCTCGGTCAAGGAAGCGGTGCTGCCCTTTGCCCGTTTCCCTGGCGTGGATACGCTGCTTGGGCCAGAAATGCGGTCAACGGGCGAGGTTATGGGGTGGGATCGCAGCTTTGCGCGTGCCTTCCTCAAGGCGCAGCTTGGCGCGGGAACTGTTTTGCCAACGGCAGGCACAGTGTTCTTGTCGATCAAAGATGCGGATAAATCGCCGCTCTTGGTGGAGACTGCGCAAACCTTGACCGATTTGGGCCTCAAGATTTTGGCCACCTCAGGCACGGCGAAATTCTTGGCCGATCACGGGATTTCATCTGATGTGGTCAACAAGGCCTATGAAGGTGGGCGCACGATTGTCGATATGATGAAGGACGGGATGGTTGATCTGGTCTTGAACACGACCGAAGGCGCGCAAGCGGTGGAAGACAGCCGCTCGATGCGCACAGTCGCGCTCTATGACAAGATTCCCTATTACACCACGCTTGCAGGCAGCCATGCGGCAGCCTTGGCCATGAAAGCCGCACGTGAGGGTGAATTGGCGGTGCGTTCGCTGCAGGGGTAAAGCCCTAGTTACAGCCCCGCGCGGAGGTTTGGCCAATTGGCGTCTGCGCGGGCAATATGCCCCGCAACATCCTGTTCCCAACGGCGTTGAATGCGCCGGTTGGCGTTGAGGTATAATTTTCCGTCAACAATGCGCCATGCATCAGGGTCAATCGGGGCCGTGTAACCTTGCGACACGGCCCAAGCGCAATAGCCCCCATATTGCGGGGCAAAGGCTTCGGGGCTGTTCAAGAATTGCGCGCGGTTGGCTGCTGATGCAAAATGCCATATGGCGTTGTCCCAGTGCGCGGCGAAGTCTGCCGCACCTTTGGTGGCGGCGCCATTGGTGAAATAGGCCACAGGATCATATCCCCGCAAAGCCACGCCATCACGTTGGAAGACGGCCTGAGCAAGCAGAGGCTGTGTGACGAGCGGCAGTGCTAAGCCTGACTTTATGACTGCGCGGCGGGTGATCATAGTGGGTGCTCCTGTTGCCAAAACTTGGCTTGGGTATAGCCTGTTTTTAGATCACGGGTTTTGAACTTCGCGTGAGAGGGCGCGCTTGCAAGGCGGGCGCATCTATTGGCATATGGCGACAAAGGAACAACAGGGCGCGCCATGGCCAAGCTATATTTCAATTTTTCGACTATGAATGCGGGCAAGTCGACCCTGCTTTTGCAAGCGGCCCATAATTATAGCGAACGCGGCCAGACCCCATTTCTGCTGACGGCGCATCACGATACGCGCGCAGGCCAAGGCCTTATTGCAAGCCGCATTGGGCTGTCGAAAGAGGCCGTAACCTTTGCCCCTGATACGGACTTGTTCGCGCTTATCGAGACGGCGCACAGAGCGCAGCCGATTGATTGCGTCTTTCTGGATGAAGCGCAGTTCCTCACAAAGGCACAGGTCTGGGAATTGGCGCGCGTGGCTGATGATTTGGGGCTGCCCGTGATGACCTACGGCCTTCGGGTCGATTTCCGTGGTGAATTATTCGAAGGCTCCGCCGCGCTTTTGGCCTTGGCGGATGATTTGCGTGAGATCAGAACGATTTGCCATTGCGGGCGCAAAGCCACGATGGTGGTGCGAAAATCTCCTGATGGCAGCGTTGCCAAATCGGGGGAGCAGGTGCAAATCGGCGGCAATGAAACCTATGTCAGCTTGTGCCGCCGTCACTGGCGCGAAGCGGTCGGCGATAGCCCGTCAGCATAGTCGCGCGCCAAGGGGCGCATCCTTGTCGGGCACGGCCAAAACCACATCCCCGCCCGCATCATGAAATCCAAGCACAAGCGCCTCGGACATGAAGGGGCCGATCTGGCGGGGTGGGAAATTCACCACCCCCATAACAAGCTTGCCCACCAATGCCTCGGGCGCATAATGCGCGGTGATTTGGGCCGAGCTTTTTTTGACCCCAATCTCTGGCCCATAATCCACCCATAACTTGATTGCAGGTTTGCGGGCCTCGGGAAAGGGCTCGGCGCGGGTGACGCGCCCCACGCGAATGTCGACCTTCAGGAATGTTTCAAAATCGGTTTCCATCAGGCTTATCCTTTCAGCGCGCGGGATCGCGCCGCCGCAGCCTTGACTGTTTCGCGGATGAGGGGGGCGAGGCCGCTTGTCTCATCCATCAAAACCTCTAGCCCCGCCTGCGTGGTGCCATTGGGCGATGTCACGTTGATGCGCAATTGTTCTGGGCTTTCGCTGGCCTCTCGGGCCAAGGCCCCTGCGCCCGCGACTGTGGCCTTTGCCAATTCCATCGCCATCGCGTCAGGCAGGCCTTCGGCGCGCGCGGCAGCAGCGAGACAGTCAATCATATAGAATACATAAGCAGGGCCAGAGCCCGAGACGCCTGTCACAGCGTCAATCTGATCTTCCGTTTCAAGACGCACCACCTGACCGACCGCAGATAACAGGGTTTCGCCAAGCGCAAGATCGGCTTGGCTGCATTGCCCGTTGCCAATAAGCGCGGTGATCCCTCGCCCGATTGCGGCGGGGGTGTTGGGCATAGCGCGGATAATTTTGGTGGATGCGCCAAATTCGGCTTCAAATCTGGCGATTGGTGTGCCTGCCGCCACAGAGATCACCAATGTCTCACGGCCCATATGCGCCGCAAGATTGGGTAAAGCTTCGCCCATCATCTGCGGTTTTACCGCGATAATGGCCACAGCGGCATTTGCGGGCAGGGGCGTGTTGAGATTTACCCCCGCAGCCTTGAGCCAATCAGAGGGGTGCGGGTCAATTACGGTCACGCAGGCAGGTGGTATTCCTCGTGCAAGCCACCCTGCCAACATTGCAGAGCCCATTTTCCCACAGCCGAAAATCACCATGCCGCGCGCGGCAATATCGTCATACGTCATCACTCATCCCCTGTTGCGGTTTGCAACAGGTTAGGCGCGACCGAACCCTTCGGCAATGGCCACTTGGATTGCTTCGCTCGGTGATTGGCTGCCCCAACAGGCCAATTGGAAGGCGGGGTAATAGCGCTCGCTTGCCAAAATCGCGGTTTCAACCATGCAGGCAATCTGCTCAGGGCTTGCCAGTTGATCCCCTGCGAGAACCAAGCCGTAGCGATAGACCATCATCTTTTGCTCGGCCCAGAAACTGAACGCACCCGCCCAGCATTTGTCATTGGCAAGGTTCAATGTCTCGTAAAGCTTGCCCATAGATTCGGCGGGTGGATCCATGTCGAAGGTGCAGATCATCCGCAGCGTTTCGTCATAGCTCGACCATGCCAGCGTCACCGAATAGGTGCGCCACTGCCCCTCGAGGGCCATTGCGATTTGATCATCGGCAACACGGTCGAAATCCCATTCATGCCGTGTGGCAAGGGTTTCAACGATATCGATGGGATGGAGGTCTTCGACATCCATATACTGCTCGGAAAGTGACATTGCCCTAGGCCTCATTCTTGGCAGCCTGTTGCGGGCGTTGGGTTCAATCCCAATTTGCCCACTAAGGCTGGGTGTCTCCACTAAGGGTCGGCTGATTTGCGCGGCCCCATACCAAATATGGTGCGGTTACTTTCTTCACCTGTAAAGCAATATTTTGATGACGCACCCAGAAATTGCGGTTTTCCTAATCCTGTCCACAAGAAATTGGGGGCTGTGCATAAAGATAGGGCGGGTTTGGTCTGGCCAAACCCGCCCTTGTTCAACTGCGCTGTGACCGCGCTTATTTCTTTTTCTTTTCCAATGCCTCTAGCCGCGCAGACAGCGCCTCATTTTCTTCGCGCGCTTTTTGGGCCATTGCGCGCACGGCATCAAATTCCTCGCGGGTGACAAAGTCGCGATCCGCAAGCCAGCGATCCATCAGCGATTTCATCGCATTTTCCGCTTCCTCGCGTGCGCCTTGGGCCACACCCATGGCGTTGGTCATCAATTGGCTGATGTCATCCATCATCTTATTGCGGGTTTGCATAGGCTGTCCTCTTGTCTCGCGGCGGGGCGCGTTCATACGTTCGACCTTGATATGGGGTAAATGGCGCGCCGCTTCAAGGTTGACATCGCCGCATGGGGGTCTATCCAACAAGGGTTCCCACGCGCATCTAAAAGGGCCGCTATGTTTTACGCGATACCGTTTCCAGATATCTCGCCTGCGCTCTTCTCAATTGATTTTGGTGGGTTTCACTTTGCCCTGCGGTGGTATGCGCTGGCCTATATCGCTGGGTTTCTCATCGCTGCATGGATGATCGGACGGCATTTGCGCAAATCCACGCTGTGGAGACATGCCACCGCCCCGATGTCCCCCGAAGTTGTAGAACCGCTTTTGACATGGATGGTCTTGGGTGTGATCCTTGGGGGGCGGCTTGGATATGTGCTGTTCTATCAGCCAAGCTATTACCTGCAAAACCCTACTGAGATTTTGCAGGTTTGGCAGGGGGGGATGTCTTTTCATGGTGGCTTTTTGGGTGTTGTCATCGCGGGGCTTTTGTTTTGTCGTGTCCACAAGGTCAGCATAGCCAGCCTTGCCGACCTGTTAGCCTTGGCCACCCCGCCTGCGCTCTTTCTGGGGCGCAGCGCAAATTTCATTAATGCCGAGCTATGGGGGCGACCCACCGATGCGCCTTGGGGCGTGATCTTTCCCGGGGCCGCGGCACAGGACTGTTCGGGCCCTGTGGGGATTGTGATGGACGCAGGCATGCAAGTTTGCGCGCGCCACCCGTCACAGCTTTACGAAGCGCTGCTTGAGGGGCTCATCTTGGGGCTTGTGATCCTGTATGTGATCCATCGCCAAGGGGCGTTGCGGGTGCCAGGGCAAGTGGCGGGTCTGTTTCTTGCAGGCTATGGGGTGGGGCGGTTTATTGTCGAATATTTCCGCCAACCTGATGCACAGTTCTTCGTGAACCATCCGCGCGGTTATGCGCTGTGGCTGTCTGATGATATTGGTCTGAGCATGGGGCAGATCTTGTCATTGCCCATGGTCATTGTGGGGCTAGCGGTGATCTTGGTCGCGCGGCAGGTCGCGCGGCGTAAGGCAGGTGCCTAATGGGGGCAGGGCGCGCGCAGGATCGGCTGTTGCGCCGTATCGCGCAGTCAGGCCCGCTTTCTGTGGCCGAGTTTATGACCGAGGCGCTGCTTCACCCTGAATTTGGGTATTACATGAAGAAACCCGCCATCGGTCGGGGCGGGGATTTTGTGACGGCACCCGAAGTCTCGCAAATCTTTGGCGAGATGATTGGGTTGTGGTTCCTGCAGGTTTGGTCTGACCAAGGCAGACCATCCGATGTAAATTTGGTCGAGCTTGGCGGCGGGCGTGGGACGTTTATGGCCGATATTTTGCGCGCTGCAAAACTGCTGCCCGAATTCACCCAAACGATCAGATTGCACATGGTCGAAGCCTCGCCCTTGATGCGCGCAGCCCAAGCAGAGGCTTTGGGACAGTATCAACCGCAATTTCACGACACTATTGCCACCCTACCTGACGGGCCGCTTTATTTGGTCGCGAATGAATTTTTTGATGCTTTGCCCATTCGGCAATTTCAAAAAGGGCGTGACGGATGGCATGAACGCCAAATTGGTGCAGATCAGGGCGCGCTCATATGGGGGCTTGGCCCTGTCATTGCGCCCGATTGGCTAACGGCCCGTTTTGGTGACATGCCAGAGGGTGCGATTGTCGAGGTTAATGCTGCGGCCGAGGCGATTGCATCAGATATAGGGCGGCGCATTGATGCGCATGGCGGCGCGGCGCTTTTGATTGATTACGGGGATTGGATCAGCGCAGGCGACACCTTTCAAGCCGTCAAAGATCACAGATACGCTGATCCATTGGTGGATATTGGCACATCCGATCTGACCGCCCATGTGGCGTTTCAGCCTTTGGCGGCCAGTGCCGCACCCGCCCGCGCGGCACCGCTACAGACGCAAGGTCTGTTTCTTGAGCGTCTTGGGATCACCGCACGGGCGCAGGCGCTTGCGCAAAAATTGCACGGTGACGCGCTTCAATCGCACATTGCCGCGCATCGTAGGTTGACCCACCCCGAAGAAATGGGACAGCTATTCAAAGTGCTGGGTCTTACACAACAGTCTGCGCCCGCCCTGCCAGGTTTGGATGATCTTGAAATAAGGGATATGTGAGATGGCTGCGCATTTTGCTCCAATTGACCCGATCACATCGCCGCTTTTGGGGGCAGCAAAGCATGGTTTTTTTACACGCAAGGGTGGTGCATCTAGCGGCATTTTTAGCAGTCTGAATTGTGGTGCGGGATCATCTGATCAATCGGATTTGGTCGAAATCAACCGCGCGCGCGTGGCGCGTGAGATGGGGGTGGCGGAAGATTGCCTTGTGACGGTGTATCAAACGCATTCCGCGGATGTTGTCTTGGTTGAAGGCCCGATTGGTGGTGGCACCCCTGAGGCAGATGGTCTGGTGTCCTGCAGCAAGGATTTGGCCATTGCGATTCTCACAGCCGATTGTCAGCCCGTCCTGTTTCATGAAGCGGAGGCAGGCGTGATTGGCGCTGCCCATGCGGGTTGGAAGGGCGCGCGGGCAGGGGTGCTTGAGGCCACGATTGACTTGATGGTTGCACAAGGGGCGGTGCGCGAAAAAATCAACGCGGTGATTGGCCCTACGATCAGCCAAGCCAATTATGAGGTCGGGCAAGAATTCTTTGAGGAATTCGTAGATGATGATCCGGAGTCTGCGCGGTTTTTTATCAACGGGGCAGCACCTGATAAATATCTCTTTGATTTACCAAGCTACGGATTAACGCGCCTGCGCAACGCGGGCATCGGGCAGGCAGAATGGTGTGGGCATTGCACCTATCGTGACGAAGAGCTGTTCTTCTCCTACCGCCGCGCCACACATCGGGGCGAGGCGGATTACGGGCGCCTCATTTCGGCTATTCGCCTTTAGGCTTTGCCGCGCAATCACCTTTTTCTTTCCCCAAGCTGACGGGATTTCGTCCAATCTTTGACAGATTTGGACGCGACTTTAGACCCATCGAAGCGCAATGTTGCGCGAATCTTTTTGGAGGGTCTGAGATGAAAACACGTTGGATGGAGTCGGTGATCGCGATGACCGAGCACGAAGCGCCACGCATGCCTTGGATGCGCGAAGAAACCGAAGTGCAGCGACCAGCGATGACGGATCGTGCAGAAATTGGCTTGAAACGGGCAGGATAATCCGCTTCGCCTTAATCCATCTTAGCCAGTCGGTCTTCGAGAACTTCGAAGGGTACGCCTGGTTGATCCTTAGCCCCACGAATGACAAGCGATGTGCGCACGCTTGCAACATTCGGGGCGGCGGTTAGGTGTTCGGTGAGGAAGCTTTGGAATGTGGACAGGTCAGGCGCCACGCATTTCAAGATGAAATCAATCTCGCCGTTCAGCATATGACATTCGCGCACGAGGGGCCACTCGGCACAGCGGTTTTCAAAGGCGACCAAATCAGCCTCAGCCTGACTGTGCAGGCCCACCATGGCGAAAACCTGAACTTCGAACCCAAGCATCCGCGCATCGACATCTGCGTGATAGCCGCGGATATAGCCCGACTCCTCCAAAGTGCGCACGCGCCGTAGGCAAGGGGGTGCAGAAATCCCAACGCGTTTGGCCAATTCCACATTGGTCATCCGCCCGTCATTTTGCAGTTCCGCAAGAATCTTGCGGTCAATCGGATCGAGTTTGGTCGTTGGCATTATTGTTATCCTCTCGCTCGCGACTTTGCGATCCTGAGCGATAATGCCAGAAATACGCAATTTTATTTCGCACCCGCGCAATATATGGAATATTGAGCGCCGCTTTGCAAGGCTTAGGCGGGGCTTTCATCGCGGGCGATCGGTGGTTATATCAGGATTAAGATAAGTGTCGCGCTGTGTCGTTCGGGTGTCATTGCCCATGCTGCGATGGCGGCGCGTGACAGGTTTAATGAAGGATCCATCTCATGAGTGCAACCCGCCATACCCGTCTATTGATTATTGGCTCTGGCCCTGCGGGCTATACGGCGGCGGTTTACGCCAGCCGTGCTATGCTCGAGCCGATTTTGGTGCAAGGCATCCAACCGGGCGGACAGTTGACCATCACAACGGATGTTGAAAACTGGCCGGGTGATGCCTCCGTCATGGGGCCTGATCTCATGGTGCGGATGGAGAACCACGCCCGCGAGATGGGGGCAGAGATCATCTCGGATCATATTTCTGATCTCGATTTATCGCAGCCCCCTTTCCGCGCTTCGGGCGATACAGGCACAACATATACGGCCGATGCTGTGGTTCTGGCGACAGGCGCGCAGGCGCGGTGGTTGGGCTTGCCCTCTGAAGAGCATTTCAAGGGCTTTGGCGTGTCGGCTTGTGCGACCTGTGATGGGTTCTTCTATCGCGGGCAAGAGGTGGTGGTTATCGGTGGCGGCAATACAGCCGTTGAGGAGGCGCTGTTTCTCACCAATTTCGCCTCAAAGGTCACATTGATCCACCGCCGCGATAGCCTGCGTGCGGAAAAGATCATGCAAGATCGCCTTTTCAAAAATCCGAAAATCGAGGTGATCTGGAACCACGAGGTGGATGAGGTGGTCGGGACAGATGCCCCCCGTGGTGTTGAGGCGGTCAAAGCGCGCCATGTCGAGACTGGCGCCATCACCGAAGTGCCTTGCAAAGGGTTTTTCGTGGCCATTGGCCATGCACCTGCCAGCGATTTGATCAAGGATCAGCTTAAGCTGCATTCGGGCGGTTATGTTTGGGTTGAACCCGGCACGACCCGCACCTCGATCCCTGGCGTTTTTGCGGCGGGGGATTTGACCGACCACACCTATCGCCAAGCGGTCACAAGCGCGGGCATGGGCTGTATGGCCGCTTTGGATGCCGAGCGGTGGTTGGCGGAACAAGCGGCAGGTGATGTGAAAGCCGCCGAATAGGGCTAAGAACAGGGGCTGCGTGATTGCCGATTTTTCAGCACCGCCATTTCGTTTGCGGCGGATCGGCAATCACGCTGTTTCTTTTTTCTTTGAAAAAGACAGCTTTGCTTGAATTTCGCCACATTCGGGGTCTATGGCGGCGCTGAATGCGGGGCCGTGTCGTTTTTTGCGGCCCCTAATGTTTTGACCCTTGTTGGAAAGTAAACTTGATGGCTGCCCAATTTCACGCCCCGATCCCTGAACTTTATGTTTCTTACGACTCCGCGCAGAAGCTCAAGCTTGAGGCCGCGGAGTTGGTTTCATGGGATCTGACCCCGCGCCAAATCTGCGATTTGGAATTGCTGATGAATGGCGGGTTCAACCCGCTCAAAGGGTTTTTGGGGCAGGAGGATTATGACAGCGTGGTCGAGACCATGCGTCTGGCAGATGGCACGCTTTGGCCGATGCCGATCACGCTTGATATTTCCGAGGACTTCGCCGCCAAGGTCGAGACGGGCCAAGATATCGCACTGCGCGATCAGGAGGGGGTGATCCTTGCGATCCTCTCTATCTCTGACAAATGGGTGCCCAATAAGGCGCGCGAGGCAGAAAAGGTGTTTGGCGCAGATGATCTGGCCCATCCTGCGGTAAACTATCTGCATCATGTGGCAGGCCCCGTTTATTTGGGCGGGGCGATCACGGGGATCCAACAGCCCGTGCATTACGATTTCCGCGCACGCCGTGATACGCCCAACGAGATGCGGGCCTATTTCCGCAAATTGGGGTGGAAGCGGATTGTTGCCTTCCAAACCCGCAACCCGCTGCACCGCGCGCATCAGGAATTGACCTTCCGCGCCGCCAAAGAGGCACAGGCAAACCTACTGATCCATCCTGTGGTTGGCATGACTAAGCCCGGCGATGTGGATCACTTTACCCGTGTGCGCTGCTACGAGGCTGTGCTTGATAAATACCCTGCCGCAACCACAACCATGAGCTTGCTGAACCTTGCCATGCGCATGGCTGGCCCGCGCGAGGCGGTTTGGCACGGCTTGATCCGCGCCAATCATGGCTGCACCCATTTCATCGTGGGGCGCGATCACGCGGGGCCAGGAAAGAATTCAAACGGCGAAGATTTCTATGGCCCCTATGACGCGCAGGAGCTGTTCAAGCAGCACCAAGATGAAATTGGCCTTGAGATGGTGGATTTCAAGCACATGGTCTATGTGCAAGAAAAGGCCCAATATTACCCCGCCAATGAGGTACCAGAGGGCGACACTGTTCTGGATATTTCGGGCACGGAACTGCGCCGCCGTCTGCGCGAGGGGTTGGAAATTCCCGAATGGTTCTCCTTCCCTGAGGTGGTTAAGGAATTGCGCCGCACCTCTCCACCGCGCAGCAAGCAGGGCTTTACAGTGTTTTTCACGGGGCTTTCAGGCTCGGGCAAATCGACCATTGCGAATGCCCTGATGGTCAAGCTGATGGAAATGGGCGGCCGTCCTGTGACGCTGCTTGATGGGGATGTGGTGCGCAAGCATCTCTCCTCGGAATTGGGGTTTAGCAAGGAACACCGCGATATCAATATTCGCCGCATTGGCTATGTCGCTTCGGAGATCACGAAGAATGGCGGGATCGCCATTTGCGCCCCCATCGCGCCTTATACAGCGACCCGCCGCTCAGTGCGCGAGATGGTTGAAAGCTTTGGCGCTTTTGTTGAAGTGCATGTGGCCACCAGCCTTGAAGAATGCGAGCGCCGTGACCGCAAGGGTCTCTATAAATTGGCGCGCGAGGGCAAAATCAAGGAATTCACTGGGATTTCTGATCCTTACGAGGCCCCAACCGCCGCAGAATTGGTGGTCGATACCGAAGGCACAGAGGTGGATTACTGCGCGCAGCAGGTGCTGTTGAAACTCGAAAGCATGGGGCTGATTGCAGCCTGATTTTACTGCGATTGCGGTTCGCTGACATCAGGGGTTTCGGGGGCAGGTGGCAAATCCGCCGCCCCCGCGCCCACGAATTGGCCGTTTTCCCACAGTCCTTCTACCACTTGGCCCGTGGCGTAGGTCAGTCGCCCTTGACCTTGGCGGGTTCCGTTTTCAAACGTCCCTTCATAAACATCGCCCGAGCGATAGCGCGCCACGCCTTGACCTGTGATTTCACCTGCGCGCCAAGCGCCCTCATAGGTAAACCCATCGGCCATCTCGAGGCGGCCTATGCCTTCGCGCGCCCCGCCTACGAATTGCCCACGATAGCTGCTGCCATCAGGATAGGTTGTGATCCCTTCCCCCTCGCGCAGGCCTGCGTTCCATCCGCCCTCGTAGCGATAGCCGTTGGTTGAGGTCATGACCCCTTGGCCGTGTTGGCGCCCATTGAGGAATTGGCCCTCATAGCGCAACCCATCGGCATATTCCGCAATGCCAAAGCCTTGCATCGCCCCCGCGACCCAATCGCCCTCGTATTTGGTGCCGTCAGGATAGGTTATGGTTCCCGTCCCATGGGCCAAATCATTTTCAAATCCGCCAGCATAGACCACCCCATCTGGGTAGGTCATCACGCCTTGCCCCTCAATGCGCCCTTCGACCCATTGGCCTTCATAAACAAGCCCCTGATGCCCTGTGAAACGACCTTGGCCATGGCGGCGGTCATTGAGAAATTCGCCCTCATAGAGATCGCCATTCGCATAGCGCACTACGGCTTGGCCTTGGCGCGCGCCATTGACCAAACCGCCCTCATATATATCGCCATTGGGTTGGGTCAGGCTGCCTTGACCGTTGATCTGATCATTTTCCCATTCGCCCTCAAACACCATGCCATCCGAGGTTTCCAAACGTCCTGCGCCGTGGCGCATATCGTTGAGAAATTCCCCCACATATGTTGAGCCATCTGGGAAAGTGAGGCTTCCTTGGCCATGCTTCTGGCCAGATTGCCACCCACCTTCATAGACGTAACCATCAGTGTTAGACAGCCGCCCCTGTCCCTCTTGAAGGCCTGCGACAAAGCTGCCCGTATAGGTCATTCCGTTGGAATAAAAGGCGCGCCCTTCGCCCGACATGAGGCCGTCTGCCCAAGTGCCTGTATATGTTGATCCATCGACAAAGGTGATCGTGCCTTGGCCATTGGGTTTGCCCGCCACAAACGAGCCTTCATAGACCGACCCATCAGGAAAGGTTGCGCGGCCTTCGCCCATAATTTGGCCATCAACCCACTGCCCCGTATATTCATACCCGTTGGGCAAAGTATAGGTGCCCGTCCCGTGTTGCAGCCCGTTGCGGAATTGCCCGCGATAGATCGCGCCATTGTCATATTGCTGTTCGTCACGGATGATTTCGCCCTCTTGGGCAAGCCCGCTCTGCGGCGCTAATCCAAAAAAAAGACCAAGCAAAGCTGCCTGTGCTGTCCTTTCCAAGGGGCGCATTTTATTTCGCATATTTAGCAAATGTCCCATCTGCTTCCTCTGGCCTTGTCAAAGAAACTATTGAAGCCCGCCTCATCTCGCAACGTCTTTTGCGCCTTTGGGTGCGATCAATATGCGCAATGGCCTTGGCCTGCGGGTTTGATCTGCTAGAACCTCGGGTGAGTGAGTAGGGAAGGCACAGCTAAATGGCGTCTCGGTTTTGTTTGAGTGTTGCGCAGATTAACCCCACAGTCGGTGATCTCGCAGGCAATGCACAAAAGGTCTTGGCTTATTGGGCCGAAGCGCGGGATGCGGGGGCTGATTTGGTGGTGTTCCCCGAAATGGCGCTGACGGGCTATCAGCTGCAAGACCTTGTCACGCGGCCCGCTTTTTTGGCCTCAGTCGTGCAGGCCTTAGAAGATTTGGCAGAGGCCACCAAGGATGGCCCTGCCTGTGGGATTGGCGTGCCTTTGCCTGCCGAAGGCGGGGGTATCAACAATGCCTATGTCATTTTGCAAGGCGGCGTGCAGATTGCGCGGATCAATAAACATCATTTGCCTAATGACAGCGTTTTTGACGAAAAGCGGTATTTCAAGTCAGGCAATCCGTCTGGCCCCGTGCGCATTGGCCCTGTGCGGATCGGCATCCCGATTTGTGAAGATGCGTGGCATGAGGACATTACCGAGACGCTCGCCGAAGCGGGATCAGAGGTTTTGCTTGTCACCAATGGCTCGCCCTATCATCGCGGCAAGATGGGATTGCGGCAGACCCATATGGTCGCGCGCGTGATCGAGACGGGCCTGCCATTGATCTATCTGAACCTTGTCGGTGGGCAAGATGATCAGATTTTTGATGGGGCCAGTTTCGCCTTGAACCAAGGCGGGGCCTTGGTGGCGCAGATGCCCGCCTTTGAAGAAGGACTGACCCATCTGACACTTCAAGAGGGGGCTGAGGGCTGGCAGATTGACAAGACTGACCTGACGCGCCTGCCCGATGACATCGAGGCGGATTATCACGCGATGGTTTTGGGTCTGCGTGATTACATGGCCAAGGCAGGGTTTTCTCGCGCGGTTTTGGGCCTGTCGGGTGGGGTGGATTCGGCCTTGGTTGCGGCCATTGCCGCCGATGCCATTGGCCCTGAAAACGTGCATTGCGTGATGCTGCCTTCGCGCTATACCTCGCAGGCTTCGCTTGATGATGCCCGCGATGTGGCCCAGATGCTTGGGGTCAGGCTTGACAGTTTGCCGATTGAGGCCCCGAAAGAGGCGGTTGAGGCCACGCTTGCCCCGCTCTTTGCAGGCCGCGATCGAGATTTGACCGAGGAAAACATCCAATCCCGTTTGCGCGGGGTTCTTCTGATGGCGTTGTCGAATAAATTCGGCGAAATGTTGTTGACCACAGGCAATAAATCCGAGGTCGCGGTAGGTTATGCCACCATCTATGGCGATATGGCGGGGGGCTATAACCCGATCAAAGACCTTTACAAAACGCGCGTCTTTGCAACATGCCATTGGCGCAATGCCAACCACCGCGCTTGGATGAAAGGGCCAGACGGGCCTGTGATGCCTGTGTCAGTGATTGAAAAGCCGCCATCGGCGGAATTGCGCGATGATCAAAAAGACGAGGATAGCCTGCCGACATATGAGGTTTTGGATGCCATCCTTGAGGGGCTGATAGATCATGAGGCAAGCGTTGCAGATTTGGTTGCACAAGGGTTTGATGCCGCGACAGTCAAGCGGGTTGAGCATCTGATCTACATTTCGGAATATAAGCGCTTTCAATCCGCACCGGGGGCGCGGCTGACGTCCCGCGCATTCTGGTTGGATCGGCGCTATCCAATCGTCAATCGCTGGCGCGATCCATCTGCGGAATAGGGCGCATGCTGGGTCTGAACCTAACGCTAATGGGGGCTGAGGTCTTGGGCCCTGAGGGGCTTGCGCCGCGCCCTGTGAGCATAGCGGAGGGGGTTATCACCCAAGATCAAGGCCCGCGCTGTATTGATCTATCTGGCTATATCATCTTGCCGGGATTGGTCGATTTCCATGGCGATGGGTTCGAACGCCATGTTGCGCCCCGCCGTGGGGCCGTTGTTGACCCGCGCGAGGGGATACGTCCCATCGAAGCGGAGTTGGCGGCCAATGGGATAACGACAGCTATGCTTGCACAATTCTACTCTTGGGAGGGGGGGATGCGCGGCCCCGATTTCGCCGCCGCCATGGCCCGCGCCTTGCAAGATGCGCAGGGCTTGATCTGTGATTTGCGTCTGCAATTGCGCGTTGAGATGAATATGGTCGACCATTTCGCCGCGATTTTAGACTTGGTGCGCGATCACCAAATCGCGTGCGTGGTGTTTAATGATCATCTGCCGCATGAGGCTTTAGCGGCGGGAAAACGCCCGCCACGTTTGACGGGGCAGGCGCTTAAGGCGGGCCGCTCGCCTGAGGCACATCTCGCGTTTCTGCACAGCCTCCATGACCGAAAGCCCGAAGTGATGCCTGCCTTGCGTGATCTGGCGGGACAGCTTTCTGAACTTGGGGTGGTGATGGGCAGCCATGATGACGCAACCCCCGCCGCACATGCGCAATTCTCGGAGATTGGCGTCAGCTTGGCGGAATTTCCTGAAACAGTCGAAGCCGCAGAGGCCGCGCGCGCAGAAGGCCATGGCGTGGTGATGGGGGCGCCCAATGTTCTGCGTGGCGGGTCGCATGCGGGCAAGGTCTCTGCGCGGCTTTTGGTCGAAGCGGGTTTGGTCGATGCGTTGGCGTCAGATTACCACTACCCTGCTTTGCTGCGCGCCGCGCTGACTTTGTGGCAAGGGGGAATGGGTTTGACAGAGGCTTGGGCGCTCGTGTCCTCTGGCCCCGCGCGGCTTTTGGGTTTGGAGGATCGTGGTGTGATTGCCACGGGCAAGCGCGCCGATTTTGTCATCCTAGATGCCAAAAGCCATGCGGTGGCTGCCACAATCGCGGGCGGGCAGATTGCCTATGCGCGCGGGGATATTGTGCAAAGGCTGTTGTCATGACGCGGTTGATCTTCGCGGCCCTTCTGACCTTGATTGCCTTTGCTGCCAATTCGGTGCTGAACCGTATGGCCGTGGCGGGGGGGCATATCAGCGTTGGGGATTTCGCAATTTGGCGTGTGGCTGCGGGCGCTGTGACGCTGCTTGGCCTGAGTGTGATTTTACGCGGGCGGACGTTTCTGACGATTGCGCGCGCCAATCCCAAGATGCGCCTTGCGGGCGGGTTTTGCCTTGCGACCTATATGTTGGGCTTTTCATTGGCCTATTTGAAATTGGATGCAGGCTTGGGCACTTTGCTGCTCTTCGGCGCGGTGCAATTGACCATGTTTTCAGGATCGCTCCTTTTGGGGGAGGGGGTGTCACCCCGCCGCTTGGGGGGCGCGGCTGTCGCGCTTGCAGGGTTGGTTTGGCTGCTTCTGCCAGAAGGGCAGATCACTTTGCCGCTAGATGCGGTCACTGCAATTGCGGTCGCAGGGTTAGGATGGGGGGGCTATTCGCTTTTGGGGCGAAAGGCCCGCGACCCGATCCCTGAAACAGCCGTGAATTTTTGGATTGCCTTTGGCCTTTGCGCCTTGGCCCTGTTCTTGTTTCCCCTTCCCGAAGGTCAGACTGCCGATGCAACGGGGCGGGGTTTGGCGATCCTGTCAGGTGCGGTGACTTCGGGAATGGGTTATGCGCTGTGGTATACGATCTTGCCGCATCTGGGTGCCGCCCGCGCAGGGCTTGCGCAGCTCAGTGTGCCGCCTTTGGCAATTTTGGGCGGTGTGCTGCTGTTGGACGAGGTTTTGACGCTGCATTTGATCGCTGCAAGCCTCGTGGTCATTGGTGGCGTGGCCTATGGTCTGACGGGCGCGCATAAAGCGCCTTAGCGCAGAATTGGCTCTAGCGCGTCATAGATCATGATCTCGCCATCCCATGCAACGCGTGCAAGACTATCAGGTTTCACCCTTAGGGTCGCAAGCTCTGCACGCGTCACCCAGCGCCTTTCGCTCACCACACCCTCTGGATCGCGCCACTCTCCCGTAAGATTGCCTGCGATATGGGTCACATGAAAATAAATATCGACCTGATGAAATGTGCCGTGAGGGTCGTGGAACTCGTTGACCAAGCAGGGTGCCCCTACCTCAACTGTCAGCCCCGTTTCTTCGTGAAACTCGCGCTGCAGGTTTTCGGGCAGGGATTGGCCTGCCTCAACCCCACCGCCTGGGGCGCAATACAGCGCCCCTTCACGCCCCTTATAGGCATTCACAAGCAACAGCTTATCTGCCACCACCAACAGGCCGCGCACGGCCAAACGGGGTTTGGCGCGGATCATCGGCTGTTGCGCTCATCGGTGACGGCGGGCGTAAGACCCATAGACAAGGCTAAAGCCCCGAAACGTGCTTGGGCGACTTCGCCAAACAGGTCATCCGCCGCATCGCTGAGCAAATGTAGGATCAATTTTTTGCGCCGCCTGTTCACTTCGAGATAGCAATGATCCAGCGGTTTTTCCAAGGTCAGCATCGCTCCAAAGCGCATGGCGCGCCCCAAAATCTCGGCCTCTTGCACCTCGGTCTCGGGCAAGAGGGTCAAGAGATTGGTGTCAAAATGTGTCGCCTCGCGGTTCGATTTATACCGATGCAACAGGGCAAGACCCAAATAGACGCGTTCCCAATGGGCGAGCCCGCCCAAATTGGCGCGCGTTGCATTGTCAAAACATGTCTCGGCCCGATAGTCGGGATGCGCGCGCCATGAGACATCATGCAGCAAGCATGCCGCACGGATCAGTCGCTTTTTTGCGGGCTTTGCCCGTGGAAAAAGCGGCTCAACAAAATGATAGAGTTTGCGCCCAAACCCTGGAATGCGGGCTGACATGGCCTCGGCGTGGCGGGCGGCCTCGATCAGCGGGTCGCGTTGGCGCAGCTCTTCGGACATTTGTTCATAGAGCAGACCTTCGCGGATACCATAGCTTGAGATGGCCACATCGCGTGGTTTCAACTGCCGCAGCAATTCCTTCAGCACGATCGCCGCAAGGGGCACAAGGCGCAGACGTTCAAGACTGGTGCCTGTCTGTGCGCGCAGCGTCTCGATATCGGTCTTGGCAATATATTTAATCGTTTCAAGAATGGCCTTTGGCGTCATGCGATATTCATGCAAAACCTTAAGCGGGTAGCCGCGCCGCTCCATATCGATCCGCGCGATAGCGCGCCATGATCCGCCGACTAAGAACAGCCTTTGGTGATCTTCGGGAAATTCAGCCTTGAGCTCCGCAATGCGTGCTTTGATATGCGCCTTGATTGCGCGTTTGCCGCCTGTGATCCCCATCAGCTTCAGCGGCCCAAGATCCACCGATCTGCGCCGCCCGATGCTGCCGCCGCCTTCAAGGGCGGCCAATTCCATTGATGAGCCACCAATATCGCAGATCAACCCATAGGCTCCGGGCCACCCCAAGAGAACGCCCTGCGCAGAAAGACGGGCCTCCTCTTCGCCTGTTACGATGCGGATCGCGAGGCCTGTTTGATCAAGCACATCTTTGCGGAAGTCCGCGCCATCTTGAGCATCGCGCACCGCCGCAGTGGCCACAGTCAAAAGAGGTGCCACCCCCATGCCCTTGCACAGCGTGGCAAAGCGGCGCAGCGCGACAAGGGCGCGCTGGCGGCCTTCTGGGTTTAAGCGCCCCGTTTCTGCAAAGCCTTCCCCTAAACCACAGAGAATTTTTTCATTGTAGAAATAGGCAGGGCTGCGGGCGGCCCCATCAAACACTACCATCCGCACAGAGTTTGAGCCGATGTCGATAACCCCCACCCGAGAGAGCGAACGGGCATGATCGGCATCAAAAAGGGGCGCGCCGAAAGGCCCCCATTCAGGATGATCCTCAACCACCAATTCGGATTTCTCAGCGGGCGCCACGATACTCATGGAATTGGTTGTTTCACAAAGCGTGGTCTTGCGTCAATCTTCTGTATGGGTCAATTCGGGCACATCATTTGCCCCCGCAGACCCCCGCCCTGAAAGGGATGGGTTTTCCATAAAAAAGCGGTGACAGTTGAAGGGTTGGTCAATCACGCTGAGGTCAGGGCGCAGGAAACTTCCATCAGGCTGCAACATCCAAGATTGCGCGACATCTGCCATATTCGCCGCCATAATTTGGCTGACAATCTGCGCCTTTACAGTCGGGTTTTTACATTCGACCAAAGTCTCTACGCGGCGACCGAGATTGCGGCCCATCCAGTCAGCTGAAGAAATATAGACCCGCGCCTTTTTCGAAGGCAGCCCCGCCCCATTTCCAAAGCAAACGATACGGGAATGTTCGAGAAAGCGGCCCACGATAGATTTGACGCGGATATTTTCAGACAGCCCTTTGATATTGGGACGCAAGCCGCAAATGCCGCGCAGCACCAGATCAATTCGCACCCCAGCCTGAGATGCGCGATAGAGCGCGTCAATCACATCGGGATCGATGAGACTGTTCATCTTGGCCCACATCATCGCAGGGCGACCCGCTTTTGCATGGGCAATCTCGGCATCGATTTCCTCTAAGATGCGCGATTTTAGGTTGATGGGCGAGATGGACAGGTTTTCCAGCCCCTCAGGTTCGGCATAGCCGCCTACATAATTAAACACTTTGACCGCATCGCGCCCCAAAGAATCGTCACAGGTAAAGAGGCTAAGGTCAGTGTAAATTCGCGCCGTGATCGGGTGATAATTGCCTGTCCCATAATGGGTATAGGTCACCAATCGGTCACCCTCACGGCGCACAACCGAGCTGATCTTGGCATGGGTTTTATAGTTGATGAAGCCATAGATCACATGGGCGCCTGCGCGCTCGAGTTTGCGTGACTGCCGAATATTGGCGGCCTCGTCAAAACGGGCTTTCAACTCCACAAGGGCCGTAACTGACTTGCCGTTTTCCGCCGCTTCACACAGGGCCGCCACAATCGGGCTTTCATTTGAGGTGCGATACAGCGTCTGTTTGATCGCCACAACATTCGGGTCGCGCGCGGCCTGTGCGAGGAAGCGGATCACCATGTCAAAGGTTTCATAGGGATGATGCAAAAGCATATCTTTTTGGCGGATTGCGGCGAACATATCGCCTTCAAAATCCTGCACCCGTTCTGGCACGCGCGGGGCAAAGGCGGGCCACAGCAAATCGGGCCGCTCGTCAATCACCAACTCCTTGAGATGCACAAGGCCAATCATGCCGCGCACTTCGACAATCTCAGTGTCATCCACGCCCAATTGGTCGATGATCTCATCGCGCAGATCTTCGGGCGCGCCCGCGCTGATTTGAAGGCGCACCACTTCGCCACGGCGGCGGCGTTTGAGGGCGGTTTCAAATTCACGCACCAAATCTTCGGCTTCTTCCTCAACCTCCAAATCGCTGTCGCGCAGGACGCGGAAGGTGCAGGAACCTGTCAACTCATAGCCAGGAAATAATTTGCCAAGATGCAGCAGCAGCAGCTCTTCAAGGGGCAAGAACCGCGCTTGGCCTTCTGCGGCGGGCAGTCGAATGAAGCGATCAATTTGCGCAGGGATTGGCAGCAGCGCCGATAACATCCGCCCATCTTTGCTACGCTTCATCTGGAGGGCGAGGGCAAACCCCTCGTTTGGGATGAAGGGAAACGGATGCGCGGGGTCAATCGCCAAGGGCGACAAGATTGGAAAGACGCGGCGGATGAAAATCTCTTCAAGATCTGCCTTGTCGCGCGCCTTGAGATTGGCGCGGGTGCAGACCGTGATCTTTTCGGCCTCTAATTCGGATTTCAGCTTGCGCCACACCTGTTGTTGATAGGTCATCAATTTGCGCGCATCTGCGTTGATGAGCTTGAGCTGTTCAATCGCAGTGCGCCCATCGTCAGATGGGGTTGTGTTGCCACTATGGGCCAATTCGCGCAAACCTGCCACGCGCACAGTGTAGAACTCGTCCAGATTGCTTGCCGAGATTGACACAAAGCGCACCCGCTCAAGCAGGGGAACACGCGGATTTTCCGCCTCATCCAAAACGCGCCAATTAAAGGCCAACCAACTCAATTCGCGGTTGAAATAACGGCTAGGCCCCGTGATCTCCCGCTCAGGAAGGGTCACGGGATCAGGCATGGGGGCATTCAGGAAATCTGTAAAATGTGTCATGCCTGCGTCTTTACTGGCTCTCTATCACAATTCAATGACAGTCAACATTGGCTCACCCCTCCATCCCAAGGATTGCACGGGCATGCGAAAGGCTTGGGGATTTTCCTTCAGAAAGGGCTTGTTGATCAAGTTCTATCACAAAATCGATCACGGCTTTGAAACTGCGCTCAATGCGGGGCAGCGCGTAATGTAGGACTGATGCAGGCAGGCTGATGCCGCGGTCATGGGCCAGTTTCATCGTGACCGCCATTAAGGCCGCATCATCTGGGGCCTCAAGGCGCAGCAGATCGGCCTGACGCAAGCGGCTGTCAAGATCGGGCAGGGCGATGCCCCAGGCCTCTGGCTTGTCGCGAGCGGTCAGCAAGAGTGGCGCTTGACGGGTGGCTGCATCGTTGTGCAGGTGAAACAGCATTTCCTCACGCGCAGCATCGCCTGCGATTTGGTCGCAATCTTCAATCACCAAAGCACAGGCTTGCATGAGTTTTGGGATGTCTGCCTCTTGCAGCCCCGTTGCGTTGTGGATCAGCGCCCCTGATTGTGCCGCAAACACATGGGCGAGGTGGGTTTTTCCCGCGCCTTCAGGCCCGATCAAGATCATTTTTGACAAGGGCCAATGGTGCCACGCGTCAATGCCCGCGACCGCAACCGCGTTGCAGGGGGAAAGAAAGAAATCTTGCCGCCCCATAGCTGCGCGATAGGGCAGATCAAATTGCATCTGTTTGGCCATGTCAGTCGTCCTGAGGGGGTTCAAGCCCGCGATAGAGCAGGCTTGCCTGATAGCGGGTTATGGCAAAGCGCACCAAAACGCCGATCACTGCGGCCACAGGCACAGCAACCAGAAGCCCGACAAAGCCAAACACCGCCCCAAAGGCCGAGAGCGCGAAGATCAGCCAAACGGGATGCAACCCAACGGAGGAGCCGACCAGTTTCGGGGTCAATACATTGCCCTCAAGCATCTGTCCGACCTGAAAGATGATTGCGATGGCTGCGATGCTCCACCAATCTCCCCAGAATTGGAAAAGGGCAAGCCCTATGGATAAAAGCCCCCCCACCAAAGCGCCAACATAGGGGATAAAGGTCAAAAGCCCTGCAATCAAACCCACCACAAGCCCAAATTGCAAGCCAACGACCATGAGCGCGATGGCATAAAATGTGCCCAAGATGAGACACACTGTGCCTTGCCCCCGCACAAACCCTGCCAAAGTGCGATCCACATCAGCGGCGATTTGACGGATCACGGGGCGATGGTCGCGGGGCAGCAATTCATCGATACGGGCCACCATATGATCCCAATCGAGCAACATGTAAAAGGCGACAACAGGCACAACGACCATAAACACGATCGCGTTTACTACGTTGATTGCTGAACTGAGAGCCGTATTGAGCAATTCGCCCCCGCGCGCCTGAATGGTCTGGCCGACCGAGACCAAGGATTGGCGCAAAGGCGATCCATCATCCATCAATGACGGAAACTGTTGGGTCAAAAAGGCCTGCAATTCGCTGAATATTTGCGGTGCGGATTGGATTAACGCCGTGGCTTGCGCCACCAAAAGTGGAACGATCACAAAAATACCTGCCACGACCACCAAAAGCGCAACCAAGGAGATCACGGTTGTAGCCGCCGCACGACCAAGCCCCCATTTCTCAAGCCGATCTGCGAGAGGATCAAGAAAATAGGCAATCGCCCCCCCTGTCAAAAAGGGCAGAATGACATCACCCAAGAACCATAACAGCGCCAAAAAGACGGCAATAATGCCACCCCAAATCGCTGCTTGTTGTTTGATTGGCAATGCCATTGATTGCGCGCGCCTTTGAACCAGACTTCCCTTTCCTCACATCTGCGGCATTGCTGCCTGTGGTTCAAGGGGTTTCGCCAAAGGCGCGCTGCAAAACTATCCCCGTGCCTCGCGAATAAGGCGCAGAATATCGGCGGCTGCGGCGGGGATGTTCGTGCCAGGCCCAAAGATTGCCTTGACCCCTGCAGCCTTGAGGAAGTCGTAATCTTGCTGCGGGATCACGCCGCCGCAAATGACGATGATTTCCTCGGCACCTTGCGCCTTAAGTGCGGCGATCAATTTGGGTGCTAGGGTCTTGTGACCTGCCGCCTGACTGGAAATGCCCACCACATGGACGTCATTGTCGATGGCATCTTGGGCCGCCTCATCGGGCGTTTGGAACAAGGGGCCGACATCCACATCAAAGCCTATATCAGCAAAGGCCGTGGCGATCACCTTGGCGCCACGATCATGGCCGTCTTGGCCCATTTTGACCACCAACATGCGGGGGCGGCGGCCTTCTTCCTCTGCGAAAGTTTCGACATCTTTTTGAATTTGTGCAAAGCCCGCATCGCCTTCATAGGCCGCGCCATAGACCCCTGCGAGAGTTTTGACCTCGGCGCGGTGACGCCCGAATGTTTTCTCCATCGCCATGCTGATCTCTCCTACGCTGGCCCTTGCGCGTGCCGCATCAACGGCCGCTTCGAGAAGGTTGCCGCCCTCTGCTGCGCGGCGGGTCAATTCGGCCAAAGCCGCCTCAACCGCCGCCCCATCTCGGGTGGCGCGGATATGCTCAAGCCGCGCGATTTGTGACGCGCGCACCTTGTCATTATCGACTTCGAGAATGTCGATCTGGTCTTCTTTTTCTTTGCGATATTTGTTGACGCCAACGATCACCTCTTGGCCACGATCAATCATGGCTTGGCGTTTGGCGGCGGATTCCTCGATCCGCAATTTCGGCAGACCCGAAGCCACAGCTTTGGTCATGCCGCCCATATCTTCAACTTCCTCAATCAGTTTCCAAGCAGCTTCGGCGAGGTCATGGGTGAGCTTTTCGACATAGTAAGACCCAGCAAGCGGGTCGACCACATCGGTCACGCGTGTTTCTTCTTGCAGCACCAATTGCGTGTTGCGCGCGATACGCGCCGAGAATTCGGTGGGCAGCGCAATCGCTTCATCAAGCGCATTGGTATGAAGGCTTTGCGTCCCGCCCAAGACCGCTGACATGGCCTCATAGGCCGTGCGGATCACGTTGTTATAGGGGTCTTGCTCTTGCAGGCTTACGCCTGAAGTCTGGCAATGGGTGCGCAGCATTTTCGAGCGGGGATCTTTGGGGTCAAACTCGTCCATGATCCGCGACCAGAGCAGGCGCGCGGCACGTAGCTTGGCGATTTCCATGAAGAAATCCATGCCAATGGCAAAGAAAAAGCTGAGACGGCCCGCGAATTTGTCGACATTCATGCCGCGCGCAATCGCAGCGCGCACATATTCGCGGCCATCGGCCAAAGTATAGGCCAATTCCTGCACCAAATTGGCGCCTGCCTCTTGCATGTGATAGCCTGAGATTGAGATCGAATTGAATTTTGGCATCTCATTGGAGGTATATTCGATGATATCCGCCACTATCCGCATCGAGGGCTCTGGTGGATATACATAGGTGTTACGCACCATGAATTCTTTGAGGATGTCATTCTGGATCGTGCCAGACAGGGCGGCTCGGGACACGCCTTGCTCCTCGCCTGCTACGATGAAATTGGCCAAGATGGGGATAACGGCCCCGTTCATCGTCATCGACACCGACACTTGATCGAGCGGGATGCCATCAAAGAGGATTTTCATATCTTCAACGCTGTCGATGGCCACGCCTGCTTTGCCGACATCCCCCTCGACACGGGGGTGGTCGCTGTCATAGCCGCGATGGGTGGCGAGGTCGAAGGCGACCGAGACGCCCTGCTGCCCCGCTGCAAGGTTCTTGCGATAGAAGGCGTTTGACTCTTCGGCAGTTGAGAAACCCGCATATTGGCGGATCGTCCAAGGGCGGCCCGCATACATCGTGGCCTTTACCCCCCGCGTGAAGGGCGCAAATCCGGGTAAATTCCCCATATGGGGCAAGTCTTGGATGTCCTCTTGGGTGTAAAGCGGTTGGACAGTGATCCCCTCAAGCGTTTCCTTGTTCAAACTCTCAAGCGGCTTGTCGCGCAATTCTTTCGAGGCGAGCTCTTGCCAGTCTTTTTTGGTCACAGTCATATCCGTCTTCCTCTGTCCTTCATCTGCGGCGCAAATCCTTGTGGCGGAAATGCTTGTTTGGCGCAGTTTCTCGTAGCTTCGGCCTTTGGTTTCGTGGCTTAGGCCCTATATGTCTTTCATCAGCAGGAGGCGTGATGAAACGGGTTCTTTCCTTTGTGATTACAGTCTGGATGGCACTCGCCCCCAATGGCGCATGGGCCGATGAGGGGGGGGAGTTGCCGATTTTGCGGGCCGAAGATGTCAGTCTGGATGACTATCTGTGGACGGCGCGACCGCTGATTGTTTTCGCCGACACCGAGGCCGATCCGCGGTTTGCGGAACAAATGGCGCGGCTTGCGGCGCGCCCCGCCCCGTTGTTGGAGCGCGATGTTGTCGTGATCATCGACACTGACCCCGATGGCCAAAGTGACATTCGCAGCACCTTGCGCCCGCGTGGTTTTGCAGTCGTGATTTTGCAGAAAGATGGCCGTGTCGGCCTGCGCCGCCCCAGCCCGCGCGATGTGCGCGAACTGACCCGCGCGATTGACAATTTCGCCCTGCGTCAGGACGAGTTGCGCAACCGCTAGGCTTTGGGCGGCAAGGGTCATTTATACGAACTCCATTATCACATCATCGACCGCAAGGCTGTCGCCTGCTGCGGCGTTGATCTTGGCCACAACACCCTTGCGCTCAGCGCGGAGGATGTTTTCCATCTTCATGGCCTCAACTGTGCAAAGGGCCTGACCCTCTTGCACTTCTTGGCCTTCCTCAACGCTGAGTTTCACCATCAATCCTGGCATTGGGCAAAGCAGAAGGCGCGAAGTATCTGGGGGCAGCTTTTCAGGCATCAGGCGCGCAAGCTCGGCTTGGCGCGGGCTGCGAATGAACAGTTTGAAATCCGCGCCGCGCGTGCGCACGCGGAAGCCCTGCGGAATTTTTGACACTTTCACAGTCAATGGGCTGCCATCAACAGTCAGTTTTGCCAACATCGTTCCAGGCCGCCAATCCGATGTCACTCGTATGTCTTGACCATCATCAAAGCGAATTGTGGCCCCGTCATGATCTGCCGTAATGGTCACAGACCATTCTGTTTCACCCATGCGCGCAACCCAGTGATTGCCAACCACACGCTCGTGATTGTCCATCCGACCCGACACGCGGGTGCGGCGGATTTCGCTGACGCGATACATTGCGGTTGCGGCGGCCACGACACGGCGCATTTGATCCTCAGGCAAGGTCACGCCTTCGAAGCCTTCGGGATATTCCTCGGCGATAAAGGCCGTGGTCATATCACCTGACACGAATTTCGGATGATCCATTACGGCAGAGAGGAAGGGCAGGTTGTGGCCAATCCCCTCCAACTCGAATCCGTCTAGGGCGTGGCGCATGGCCTCGATGGACTCTGCCCGCGTTGGGGCCCAAGTGCACAGCTTGGCGATCATCGGGTCGTAATACATGCTGATTTCGCCGCCTTCGTAGACGCCCGTATCGTTGCGTGTCGCCGTATCGCCCTTGGGGGCATCGCCCTGCCATTTGCCACTTTCCAACAGCGGCCCCGCAGCCACTTCGACAGGGGGGCGATAGCGGGACAGGCGGCCGATTGAAGGCAAGAAGTTCCGATACGGGTCTTCTGCATAGAGGCGGCTTTCCATGGCCCAACCTGTCAGCGTCACATCCTTTTGCGAGAAAGGCAGTTTCTCGCCATAGGCGACACGGATCATCTGCTCGACCAGATCAACGCCCGTGATCAACTCGGTCACAGGATGCTCCACCTGCAAACGGGTGTTCATTTCAAGGAAGTAGAAATTGCGATTGCCATCGACAATAAATTCAACTGTGCCTGCGCTGGTGTAATTCACTGCTTGGGCCAAGGCCACGGCCTGCTCGCCCATGGATTTGCGGGTGGCCTCATCCAAGAAGGGCGAGGGGGCTTCTTCGATCACTTTTTGGTTGCGGCGTTGGATTGAACATTCGCGCTCGCCTAAATAGACGCAATTGCCGTGACCATCGGCGAGAACCTGAATTTCGATATGGCGCGGCTGGGTTACGAATTTCTCGATAAAGATGCGGTCATCCCCAAAGGAATTGGCCGCTTCATTCTTGGAGGATTGGAACCCTTCGCGTGCCTCGTCATCATTCCATGCAATGCGCATCCCCTTGCCGCCGCCGCCTGCGGAGGCCTTGATCATCACGGGATAGCCGATCTCATTGCTGATTTTCACAGCTTCTTCAGCATCTTCAATCAGCCCCATATAGCCCGGAACAGTTGAGACTCCTGCCTCTTTGGCGAGTTTCTTTGAGGTGATCTTATCCCCCATGGCCTCAATCGCGCCTGCAGGTGGCCCGATAAAGGCCACGCCTGCAGCCTCAAGGGCTTCGGCGAATTTCTTATTTTCGGACAAGAACCCATAGCCGGGATGCACGGCCTCGGCACCCGTTGCCTTGATGGCTGCCATCACCTTATCGATGACGATATAACTTTCATTGGCGGGGGCGGGGCCGATATGCACCGCCTCATCTGCCATTTGCACATGCAGCGCGTTGCGATCCGCATCGGAATAGATCGCCACAGTGGCGATGCCCATTTTGCGCGCGGTTTTGATGACGCGACAGGCGATTTCGCCACGGTTGGCAATCAGAATTTTTTTGAACATGGGTTCACGTTCCTTCCTTTTGGGCCAAGCTGGCCGTCTGTCTCAAACAAAAAGCCGCGTGCGGGGCGCTTCCCCACACGCGGCGATTTGAATTTTTACGTATTGCGCTGGGTTAGCGGCGGCACAGCCCCACATCGTCACAAAGCGCACCGCCTGCTGCGCCGACAATGGCGCCTGTGGCAATGTCGCCATCCAAGATAACAGCTGCACCAGCCCCCGCAGCGGCGCCAACGCCCGCGCGCTCAATATCTGAGGAGACGCAAGCCGAAAGCATTGCGCCCACAAGAACGATGCCGAAGAGTTTGAGTGTTTTTTGCATATTGGATCTCCTGTCCGATGACTGCCTCTATGCGAAAATAATACATGTTTTATCCATGCAATCCTAGAGGGTCGATGCGCGGGGCGCACCGACCCTTTCGAAGGGGAATAGATGGAACATCTTGGGGCCGTATGGGCCCCGCTGCAGCGGCTAGAATAGGAGGTAAAATCCGTTGCGTGATCAATCATATGGGCAGGCGGCTGCCGTGCTTCAAGCGGGGAAGCGGGCGCAGATTTGGCATCGGCGGCAATTCGCTGAAATCTGTCGAAGATGGGCAGATTCATGCCGATCCCCCCTCCCAAACGCCTGATCCATCAAAGGCTTCAGGGAAGGCGGCCTGCGCGCGGGCCACATCAATCCGCAAAAGCGCATCATAGCTTTCTGGATCAAACGGGTCTTCGGCGGCGATAATTTCGCGCCCAAAGAGCCATGACAGGCGACCTGCATCGAGATTTCCCCGCTCGAAAGGGGCCTCGCCGAAATAGAGCCACAACGCCTCCATGAAAGCTGCATCTGCGCGGCGATCTGCGGCTTTGCGATCCGCAAAACGCTCGCGGCGCTTAAGGGGGGTGGCCCCTTCACGGCTTTCACGGCGGATGGTGAAGTGATAATCGGTGCCTGGAAGGCGCGAGGGGAAACCGCGATGCTTGATCATGGCCGCACCTCGTAAGGAGCGGCCATCGTGAACCCAAACCGATTATAACGCGGTTCAGCGGTATTTGTTGTAAACAGGCTCTGGCATGATTGGTGCAGGCTCGACATAGATGACTTCGTCTTGCACAGGCGCGCGTTGCGCACAGCCTGCAAGGCTGGCCAAACCTGCCGCAACCAGAATAATTTTGATGCTCGCTGACATCTTGCTCTCCTCAACTTTGTTATAGGCGCAAATTCGCTTCCGAATTCGCGCAACGCTTTGGCCATGAACTCATGGCTTGCGCGCATCATATACGCAGTCAAAGGAAATTCCCAATATAAATTAAACATGATTTTCATGCCCATGATGGGTCGTTCTGTCCTAGAGCGGGATATTGTCGTGCTTCTTCCATGGCATGCTGCGCTTTTTGCTGCGAAGCATGGCAAAAGCTTTGCAAACGCGCTTGCGGGTGGATTGCGGTTGGATCACCTCGTCAATGAAGCCACGCTCTGCGGCCACGAAAGGATTGGCGAACCGATCCTCATAATCTTTGGTGCGCTGCGCGATTTTTGCGGCATCGCCCAATTCGGAACGATAGAGGATCTCGGTGGCACCTTTCGCGCCCATAACGGCCACCTCTGAGGTGGGCCACGCGTAATTGACATCGGCGCGCAGATGTTTGGAGGCCATAACCACATAGGCCCCGCCATAGGCTTTGCGGGTGATGACAGTGACTTTTGGCACGGTCGCCTCGCCATAAGCAAAGAGCAGCTTTGCGCCGTGCTTGATCACCCCGTCATATTCCTGCTTCGTGCCTGGCAGGAAGCCTGGAACATCCACGAAGGTCAGGATCGGGATCTCGAAGCAGTCGCAAAAACGTACGAAGCGGGCGGCTTTGCGGCTCGAGTCGATATCAAGAACACCCGCCAGAACCATCGGCTGATTGGCAACGACACCCACGGTCTGCCCCTCAAGGCGGATAAAGCCCGTGATAATGTTTTTCGCGAAATTTTCTTGGATCTCGTAAAAATCGCCCTCATCCGCGACCTTTTCGATCAGCTCTTTCATATCGTAGGGCGTGTTGGGGTTGTCGGGGACGAGCGTATCAAGGCTCTCCTCAATCCGATTGGGCGTATCGTAGAAAGGGCGGACTGGGGGTTTTTCGCGGTTGGATAGCGGAAGGAAATCAATCAATCGGCGCACTTCTGAGATAGCCTGAACGTCATCTTCAAAGGCGGCATCCGCGACTGAGCTTTTCTTGGTATGTGTCGAGGCGCCACCCAATTCTTCGGCTGTGACGACCTCGTTGGTCACGGTTTTCACAACATCTGGCCCTGTGACGAACATGTAAGAGCTGTCTTTGACCATGAAGATAAAATCAGTCATCGCGGGGCTATAGACCGCACCGCCCGCACAGGGCCCCATGATCAAGCTGATCTGCGGAACAACGCCTGAGGCCTCAATATTGCGCTGAAAAATCTCGCCATAGGCGGCCAAGGAGGCAACGCCTTCTTGGATGCGCGCACCGCCCGAGTCGTTCATGCCAATCACAGGCGCGCCATTTTGCATGGCCATATCCATAATTTTGCAGATTTTCTGCGCGTGGGTTTCTGATACGGAACCACCAAGCACGGTGAAGTCTTGGCTAAACACATAGACCAAGCGGCCATTGATGGTGCCCCATCCTGTGATCACCCCATCGCCGCGTGGCTTGCTTTCGGCCATGCCAAAATCGGTGCAGCGATGGGTGATGAACATATCATATTCTTCGAAGGAGCCTTCATCGAGCAACAGTTCGATCCGTTCGCGTGCGGTCAGCTTGCCTTTGCTGTGCTGGGCATCAATGCGCTTTTGCCCGCCCCCCAAACGCGCCTCCGCGCGGCGGTCCTCAAGCTGTTGCAAAATATCCTTCATCAGGCGATCCTCCTTCGTGCCGCGTCATGGAGCGGTCTCACAATTCCATTGACCTTACGCAATCTGATGGGGTCGGGCGAGTCTTCTCTGGCATATTTGCAAATTACTTCGCTTTGCTTTTAATAATTTTGCAAATCTGCAAATATCAGAGGCATTGCCGCCATGTGTAGATTTTGAACTAGACAGTTTAGTCAAACAGGCTTAGCGATGGGCTATGTCTCACATCCCTCCGCAGCGGTTCTTAGACCGCAGCACGGCCCCATCCATTTTCACATTGATCGTGCTCACGGGCTTGGGCGCGTTGTCGATGAATGTATTTCTGCCGTCTTTGCCGCAGATGGCCGAGTATTTCGGGGCAGAATACGGTGTGGTTCAGCTTTCTGTGGCGCTTTATTTGGGGGTGAACGCGGCCTTGCAGCTGTTGGTTGGCCCGCTCTCTGATCGCTATGCCCGCAGACCTGTGATGCTTGTTGGGGTGGCGATCTATTGCTTGGCCAGTTTGGGCTGCCTTTGGGCGCCAGATGTCATCACCTTTCTGGTGTTTCGTATGATACAAGCCAGCGTTGTTGTGGGTTTGGTGTTGGGACGTGCTGTAGTGCGTGACCTTTACCCTCGGGATCAAGCGGCCTCGATGATTGGGTATGTCACCATGGGTATGGCGATTGTTCCAATGGTTGGCCCTGTCATCGGCGGCGCTTTGGGGCAAGCCTTCGGATGGAAGGCCAATTTCTGGCTCTTATTCGGCGCAGGCCTCGTGATCTTGCTCTTGGCATGGGCTGATTTGGGCGAGACCGCGCGCAAGGGGGAGGGGCGCTTGCGGGATCAATTCGCGCAATATCCCACTTTGCTGCTTTCGCGCCGCTTTTGGGGCTACAGCCTATCAAGCACTTTGGCCTCGGGCGCCTTTTTTGCCTATTTGGGCGGTGCTCCTTTGGTGGGCGCGCGCATCTTCGGTCTAGAGCCTGCATTGCTTGGCCTGTTTTTTGGCGCGCCCGCTTTGGGTTATTTCTTTGGTAATTTTATATCGGGGCGCTTCTCAGTGCGCGTGGGCGTTGACCGCATGATCCTATGGGGCGCACTGATCACCGTTGCAGGTCTCAGCACGGGCTTGGGTATGTTTTTCTTAGGCTATAAGACCGCACTGGTCTTTTTTGGCTCAATGACCTTTGTGGGCCTTGGAAATGGGATGGTGCTGCCGAATGCAACATCTGGGATGATGTCCATCCGACCTGATCTGGCGGGCACGGCTTCGGGGCTTGGTGGCTCGATTATGTTGGCGGGTGGGGCCAGTCTTTCCGCGCTTTCGGGCGTCATTCTGTCTCAATCGGATCAGGCCTATCCGCTGATTTATTTGATGCTCGCTTGCGCTATTGGCGCCGCCGCTTCGGCGATCTACACGGCGCGGCGCAATCATGCGCTTCGGATCAGTTAGACGATCCCCACAGCGCAGCTCTGCCCTTGTCGTGCGCCGCCCCCTTCGCTAACAACACTCACAGAACGATAGCCGTGAAGGAGTGCGATTGATGCGAATTCTGATTACCAATGACGATGGCATCAATGCGCCGGGCCTGGCCAGCCTTTACAAAATCGCAACTGATCTCGCAGGCCCTGATGGCGAAGTTTGGACGGTTGCCCCTGCCTTTGAACAGTCAGGTGTGGCGCATTGTATCTCCTATGTGCATCCTACGATGATCGCTGAACTTGGCCCGAAAAAATTTGCCGCTGAAGGCACGCCTGCGGATTGCGTTTTGGCAGGGCTTTACGATGTGCTGCAAGACAGCCCGCCAGATTTGGTTTTGTCTGGCATCAATCGCGGCAATAATTCTGCTGAGAACGTGCTCTACTCTGGCACGATTGGCGGTGCGATGGAGGCGGCCTTGCAGGGCTTGCCTGCCATCGCATTGTCGCAATATTTCGGGCCGCAAAATGCCCATCTTGAAAACCCGTTTGAGGCTGCCGAGGCGCATGGCGCAGATCTTTTGCGCGCGTTGTGGCAGCAGGCGCATTGGGATCAAAATGATTATCGGCTGTTTTATAACGTGAATTTCCCACCCGTTGCCGCAGCAGATGTGAAAGGGCGCCGCGTTGTTGCGCAGGGCTTCCGCCGCGAAACAAGCTTTAAAGTCGAGGCTATGATCGCCCCCAACCAGCGCCGCTTTTTGTGGATCAAGGGCGGCGCGCAAGATGTGCCGACCCAGCCCGATACGGATGCCCATGCCAATTTGGCAGGTTATATCTCAATCACGCCAATGCGCGCAGATTTGACCGCCCATGATGCGCTGTCAGATCTGAAATCCCGCCTTGAGTGATCCAATATGAGCGATCTGGCCGAACGCAAAATGCAGTTTCTGTTCACCTTGCGCTCCAAGGGGATCAGCAATGCGCGTGTTTTGGCGGCTATGGAAAAAGTCGACCGCGGCATGTTTGTGCGCGGCCATTTCGCGGATCGGGCCTATGAAGATATGCCCTTGCCGATTGCCTCGGGTCAGACCATCTCGCAACCCTCCGTGGTGGGGTTGATGACCCAAGCCCTTGAGGTGAGCGAACGCGATAAGGTTTTGGAAATTGGCACAGGGTCTGGATATCAGGCTGCGGTGCTGTCGCATCTGGCGCGCCGTGTCTATACGATTGACCGACATCGCAACCTGACCCGTGCCGCGCAAGAGGTGATCACGGCGCTCGGTATTCCCAATGTCACTGTTGTGACCGGGGACGGGTGTTTCGGGATGGAGGAACAAGCCCCGTTTGATCGTATCCTCGTCACAGCCGCGGCCGAGGACCCGCCGACACCCTTATTGGCGCAGTTGAAGGTGGGCGGCATCATGGTGCTCCCTGTGGGGCAGTCCGATCAGGTGCAAAGCCTGATCAAGGTTGTGCGCCATGAGGACGGGTTTGACTACGAAGAATTGATGCCTGTGCGCTTTGTTCCGCTTGTCGAAGGATTGGCCGAGGCATAAAGCGCGCAATAACGCGGGACAAAGGGTAGAAACGACCCACATCTTTGATATATAGTTGAGCGTAAAGAACGTGCAGCGGTGAAACCGATGCCCTCCCTCTGGCTGAGCGGCCAGAAGCTGAAAGAGCAGATGATGAAACGCAAATTTTCGGTGGCGCGCCACTTGCCTGTGACCAATATTCTCGCCTTCGGGCTGAGCGCTGCGCTGTTGTCGGGCTGCGTTGGTGCGGTCAGCGATTTAGATTTTGATTTCCGTGGAAATGCAATTTCCAACACGGATGTCAGCGCCACAGCCCCACGGCCTGAGCCTGATGCGCAAGGGCTAATCACCTATCCCAATTATCAGCTTGCTGTCGCGCGGTCGGGTGACACAGTGCGCAGCGTGGCATCGCGCATCGGTATTGATGCGGACAGCTTGGCGCGGTTCAATGGCCGCACTGCGGATGATCCGCTGCGCCCGAACGAGATTTTGGCCTTGCCGCGCGATGCGCGTGTGGGCAGTGGCGGTGCGGGGCGTGACATCACACAGATTGCAAGCTCGGCCATTGATGCGGCTGAGACACGCAGCCCGCAATCGCCCGCCGTGCAATCTGGTCAAGAGCCTGTGCGCCACCGCGTGACACGCGGGGAAACGGCCTATTCCATTGCGCGCCTTTACAACGTGTCTGTGCGC
The DNA here is from genome assembly GCF_033100315.1 of Roseovarius sp. 10. Lineage (NCBI taxonomy): Bacteria > Pseudomonadati > Pseudomonadota > Alphaproteobacteria > Rhodobacterales > Roseobacteraceae > Roseovarius > Roseovarius sp. 10. The sequence continues at coordinate 279,666 of NZ_JAWLVH010000002.1, read as the reverse complement.
GCCTTGTCGGATTGGAATGGGCTTGGCCCCGATCTGGAGGTGCGCGAGGGGCAATATCTCATCATCCCATTGGCCCTTGAAACCGCCACAGGCAATATTGCCGATGGGGCGGTGCCAGGTGCCTCGACCCCACCCCCGCCGCCTTCTGCAAGCCAAGCTTTGCCAGCCCCCATCACTAGCGAAACGCTGCCCGCACAACAAAGCGCGGCGGCACCTGCAAGCAGCACTGCGCCTGCGCCGCGCCCCGCGACCCCAAGCAGCGCACCCGCACCTGCACCTGCTGCACAGCCGCAGGCAGCCGCGCCCGCAGTGGCAGATGCAGGGGGGGCTTTGTTGCGCCCCGTATCGGGCAATATCATCCGTGCCTTCTCGGCCAGCAATGAGGGGGTTGATATCGCCTCGGCGGTTGGCACGCCCGTGCGCGCAGCTGAGGCTGGCGAAGTGGCGGCGATTACCCAAGATACAGATCAAGTGCCGATCTTGGTTTTGCGCCATGCCGATGGGTTGCTGACCGTTTACGCCAATATCCGCGACATCACCGTCTCGCGCGGGGATCGTGTCAGCCGCGGTCAAACCATTGCCGAGGTTGGGCCAGGTTCGCCGTCCTTCTTGCATTTTGAGGTGCGGCGCGGGTTCGAAGCCATCGATCCGATGCCCTTCTTTGATTAACCCGCTCTGGGGTAGAAGGCAGCTTAACCCATGCATTGGATCTATCTTACTATCGCGATATGCGCAGAAGTAGCGGGAACGAGCGCGCTCAAGGCTTCTGATGGGTTCACACGGGTTTTGCCATCTGTGGTGGTTGTGATCAGTTACGGCTTGGCCTTTGTCATGCTTTCACAGGCCTTGCGGGTTTTTGATTTGGCCGTGGCCTATGCGATTTGGTCAGGGGCAGGGATTGCCGCAATCGCACTGGTGGGCCTGTGGGTTTATGGGCAAAAACTTGACCTTGCGGGCATCATTGGGATTGGCATGATCGTGGGCGGCATTGTGGTGGTGCAGCTTTTTTCCAACAGCACAGATTAGCATCTTGGTCACAGGCCCCTTGCCGCATCGCGGATGATGGCCTAAGCGGTTTTGTCAAACGTATTGCGCCTGATTGAGAGGGCGCATCACCATAATCCATGAGGATCGCTATGCGCCTGACCCGCTATTTCCTGCCCGTCCTGAAAGAAACGCCCTCCGAAGCGCAGATTGCAAGCCACCGCTTGATGCTGCGTGCAGGCATGATCAAACAGGCCAGCGCGGGGATCTATAGCTGGCTTCCTTTAGGATATAAGGTTCTCAAGCGGATCGAGACGATCGTGCATGAAGAGCAGGTGCGCGCAGGCCATATTCCAATGCTGATGCCCACCTTGCAATCTGCCGATCTTTGGCGCGAGAGCGGACGCTATGATGATTACGGCCAAGAAATGCTGCGCATCACAGACCGCCATGGTCGCGATATGCTCTATGGCCCGACCAATGAGGAATTGATCACTGATATCTTCCGCGCCCATGTCGGCAGTTACAAGGATTTGCCGCTGACGCTCTATCATATCCAGTGGAAATTCCGCGATGAAATCCGCCCGCGTTTCGGTGTCATGCGGGGCCGCGAATTCTTGATGAAGGACGGGTATAATTTCGACCTGACCAAAGAGGATGCGCTGCACGCCTATAACCGCCATCTGGTCAGTTACCTGCGCAGCTATGAGCGTATGGGTCTGCAAGCCATTCCGATGCGCGCAGATGGTGGCCCTATTGGCGGCGATTACACCCATGAATTCCTTGTTCTGGCCGAGACGGGCGAGTCTGAGGTATTCTATGACAGCGAAATCACGGATCTGCGTTTTGGTGATCGGGATATTGATTACGACAATGTCGACCAGTGCCAAAGCGTGCTGGAGGAATTCACAAGCCGCTATGCGCGCACAGATGAAACACATGATGCCGAGATTTTCGCGCAAGTGCCCGAAGCGCGTCAGCGCGTGGCGCGCGGGATTGAGGTGGGCCAGATTTTCTATTTTGGCACAAAATATTCAGAGGCAATGGGGGCTGTTGTCTCAGATCGTGATGGCAATCGTGTGCCCGTCCATATGGGCAGCCATGGCATCGGGGTGAGCCGTCTTTTGGGTGCGATCATTGAAGCCAACCACGATGATAATGGCATCATCTGGCCCGAAGGCGTGACCCCGTTCCATTGCGGGATTGTCAATCTCAAGCAGGGTGATGCTGCCGCAGATGCAGCCTGTGACGAGATTTACAAGGCGCTCAGTGCCAAGGGTCTTGAGCCGCTTTATGATGATCGCGCCGAGCGGGCAGGGGGCAAATTCGCCACGATGGACTTGATCGGCCTGCCATGGCGTATCACTGTTGGCCCGCGTGGCCTTGCCAATGGCGTGGTTGAATTGACCTCGCGGCGCATGGGCGAAAGCGTTGAGATGAAGCCAGAAGATGCGATTGCACGCTTGGTCGAGATTTACGCCCCGCATTTCGGGCATATCCAGAACTGAGGAGCGCAGCCATGTCTGCATCTGCCAAGCACGGGCTTGAGATTGATTGGTCAACCATCCCTGCGCCTGTTGATGATGGTGCGGCAGATCACTTGCGCGGTATGACCTTGCCTGATGTATCTTTGCCTGCCACCGATGGGGCGGTTGTCTCTCTGGCGGCGCTTCGGGGGCGGAGCGTGGTCTTTGCCTATCCGCGCACGGGACGACCTGATGTCGCGCTGCCAGACGGGTGGAATGACATACCCGGTGCGCGGGGCTGCACCCCCCAATCTTGCGCGTTTCGTGATCTTTACGCAGATTTGCGCGCGCTTGGGGTCGATCATCTTTTTGGCCTTTCAACCCAAGACAGCGCCTATCAGGCTGAGGCGGTTCTGCGTCTGCATCTGCCCTATGCGATGCTATCGGATCAGGGGCTTGCTCTGCGCGATGCGCTGCGGTTGCCCAGTTTTGAGGTTGCGGGGGAGGTGTTGTTGAAACGCCTGACCCTGATCTGTCGCGATGGGGTGATCGAAGATGTGATCTATCCCGTGTTTCCGCCTGACGAAAACGCGAGCCAAGTTGTAGAGCGCCTTAAGAAGCCCTAAATCAGGGCAAGGAAGCTCTGCGAAGGAGTGGTCATGACCACCGCTGCCACCGCCAACCCTGCACCGCGTTCCCCGCGCCCGTTTGCGCGGTTTGAATTTATGATCGCCTTGCGCTACCTGCGCGCCCGCCGTGCTGAGGGGGGCGTGTCCGCGATGACATGGATCAGCTTTCTTGGCATCGCTTTGGCCGTGGCGGCGTTGATTGCGACCCTCTCGGTGCGGGCGGGGTTTCGACATGAATTTGTTGGCACGATTTTGGGCGCGAACCCACATATTTCAGTCTATGGTGCGCCCAATTACAGTGCAACAGGCGCGATGAGCCGTGAGATTTCAGATTACACGGATATTGCTTCGGCAATTGCAACGCTAGATGGCGTGGCCCATGTGGCCCCGGTGGTCACGGGGCAGGTCATGGCCGCCGCTTTTGGCCGAAATGCAGGCGTTGAGGTTGTGGGGATCACAGGCGCAGATTTGCGTAGTCTGCCCCTTGTCGCGGACCCTGAACGCGCATGGGGCAATCTGGATCAATTTGATCAAGGTGTCGCTATCGGCTCGGGCGTGGCGCGGGAATTGGGGGTGGTGGTTGGAGATAAAATCCGCCTGATTTCGCCCGATGGCGCGCGCACCGCTTTTGGCACAAGCCCGCGAATTGTGAATGCTGAAGTGGTCTATATTTTCCAAGTGGGCCGTTTCGATATCGACCGCGTGCGGGTCTATATGCCACTTGACCAAGCGCAGCCCTATTTTAACCGCGAAGGTCTGGTTGATCGCATCGATGTGATGCTGGACGACCCCGAACAAGCAAATGCGGCCGTGACCCGTGTGCTCGGCGCAGCGGGGCCCATGGCCACAGCGTGGACTTGGGAAGACAGTTCTGGCGCCTTTTTGCAAGCGTTGCAAATGGAGGACAATGTGATGTTCATCATCTTGTCGATCCTTGTGATGATTGCCACGCTCAATATTGTTTCGGGCCTTATCATGTTGGTTAAAAACAAGGGGCGCGATATTGGGATTTTGCGAACAGTTGGCCTCACGCAAGGGGCGATTTTGCGCGTCTTCTTCATTTGCGGGGCCTCTGTAGGGGTGGCGGGAACGCTGTGTGGCGTGGCCCTTGGCTCGGCCTTCGCGATTTATATTGACCCCATTTTTGCTGCCGTGAATTGGATGGCAGGGGGCGGGGTCTGGGATCCTTCGGTTCGATATCTGTCGCAATTGCCTGCCCGATTGGAGATGGGCGATATTCTTTCCGCCATGTCCCTGTCGCTTGGGTTGTCATTTTTGGTGACGATTTTCCCTGCGCGCCGTGCGGCGCGAATGAACCCTGTGGAGGCACTGCGTTATGAATGATCAGCCTGTGCTGCGCCTTGAGGGGGTGGAAAAGTCCTATAACCTTGGTCGCCCCAATGAGACGCGTGTTTTGTCGGGTGCGGATCTGCGCATTCATGCAGGCGAGATTGTTGGGCTCATTGCGCCGTCAGGCGCTGGTAAATCCACGCTTTTGCATATCGCGGGCCTGCTTGATACGCCTGACGCGGGGCAGGTTGATCTCTGCGGTCAGGCCATGGCGCGCGCGACTGATGCGGCGCGCAGTGCTGCACGGTGCCGTGATCTGGGGTTTGTGTATCAGTTTCACCATCTCTTGCCTGAATTCAGCGCGCTAGAGAATATCGTGCTGCCACAATTGGCCCTTGGCCATGGTGAGGGGGCCGCACGGGCACGGGCCGCCGCCTTGCTTGATCGTGTTGACCTCTCGCAAAGGGCGCAGCATCGCCCCGCCCAAATGTCTGGAGGTGAGCAGCAGCGCGTGGCAATTTGCCGTGCTTTGGCCAATGCGCCACGGATGCTTTTGGCGGATGAGCCAACGGGCAATCTTGATCCTGATACGGCGGATATGGTGTTTGATATGCTGCTTGATCTCGTGCGCGCCTCTAACATGGCCGCGCTTGTGGCCACCCATAACCACGCCTTGGCTGCGCGCATGGATCGGGTGGTGGTGCTATCCCAAGGGCAGATTGCCCCGCATCGCCCCTAAGGGGCAACGCGCCCCAAAATCTGGGCTATGGCGCGCAAGGCTTGATCGCGCAGGGGATCTGTTTCCATCAACACCTCATGCGCGGCGCCTTCAATTTCAAGAAACTGACCATCAGGCCATGTCGCCATGATCTCTGCAATTCTCTCGCGCGAGACCACGCGCTCATCCGTGCCGACAAAGCCAAGGGTCGGAACACCTTTTGGCGCAGGCAGTGCGGCAAGGGCCTGACACTCGGTCAAGGCATGATAGACCCATGAAATGGATGGCCCCCCAAGGGTCAGCAGCGGGTCTGCCTTAGCTTGTTCCTTCATCCAATCGAGACGCGCCTGATCATGGGTTAGGGGATTGCCTTCAAACACCATCGGCTCATGCGGGCCTTGCGTAGGCGCATAGCGCGCGGCAAGGCCAATCGGCTTAGCGATGACATAGGCAAGCTTTGCCAAGATCCGCAAGACGGGGCTCAGTTGAATGTCCCACATTGGCGCTGAGAACACCGCAGCCGCGGGGCGGAACCCGTTGTGAAGGGCGCGCAGGCCGATAGCGCCCCCCATCGAATGGGCGAACATGACCCATGGCTTGGGCAAATCGCAACGCGCGCAATAGTCAAGAAACGCATCCACATCGCGTTGATATTCAGAAAAATCACCCACATGACCGATTTGTGGATCTTCTAGCAGCCGCGCCGAGAGGCCTTGCCCCCGCCAGTCAAGCGAGGCCATCCCCCATCCTAGCGCGGCAAAAGTTTGGGCCGCATCCGTGTATTTCTCAAGGAATTCGGTGCGCCCCGTGAACAAAAGAATTGTTCCCTTTTGCCCCTTCGGCCAATGGCCCGCCCGTAGGCGTTTGCCGTCTGCGGCGGTGATCCAACGTATATCCTCGGGCCGATCTGCGCCGTAAAACGGGGGAGGTGTCACGCCAGAACCCCACCAAGGCGCATGGCGGCACTCATATCGCCCTCAAGTTTAAGTTTGCCTGACATAAATGCCATGGCGGGGTTTAATCGCCCTGCGAGGATGTCTTGGAACACCTCTGATGATGCACGCATGGTCACATCGGCAGGCTCTGCCTCGTCACTGGGGCGCACGTCTGCGCCTTGGATAATCACGCAGCCCGCCCCCTCGATCACGAATTTTGCCGCGCCATCGTAAGGTTTGACCAGTTTTTTGGCGATTGCATCCACGGCTGCGGCAATCAAATCGGACATTGGAATTTCTCTTTCATAACGCGGCCTCACCGCAAGGATTTTGAAAATCAGGACTGGATGTCGCGTGATTGGCTGCTAACTTCTCACCTATGATGTGGCTATTTCGGATCAGCTTCAACATCCTGATCGCGGTATTTTCAATAAATACGGCCCTCTGCGGTGCTGCCCTCGCACAATCTGCCCCTGCTGCACCCAGTGAGGAAGCTGCATCCGATGCAAGGCTCGCCTCGCTGTTGAGCGAGTTGCAAAGCCCCATTTTGCCCGATTGGGAACGGGTCGAAGCCGAAATCCTAAACCTTTGGTCGCGCTCGGGCTCTCCCGCGATGGATTTATTGCTGCGCCGTGGCAGGCAGGCCATGGCACGGGGGGATTATTCCGCTGCATTGACCCATTTGACGGCCTTGACCGATCATGCGCCTGAATTTGCGGAAGGCTGGAACGCGCGCGCGACCTTATTTTATGAAATGGGCGATTATGGCCCAAGCCTTGATGATATCGCGCGCACTTTGGCCTTGAACCCCAATCATTTTGGGGCGCTCACGGGATTGGGCATGATCATGGAGCAGGTGGAGGCCTATTCCCATGCTTTGGACGCTTTTCGTGCCGCGCGCGCTATACATCCGCATCGCCCCGACCTAGAACAGGCAGTGGAGCGGCTGGAGCGCCAGCTTGAAGGAATCAGCCTCTAGGCAGGAGGCGGGCAGGGCTCTGCCTAAAACGGGCAAGATGGGCGGCATGACGGGCACATTGATGGGCCAAGGGCGGATCGCTGCCGTATTAGGCCCCACCAATACGGGCAAGACCCATTACGCCATCGAGAGGATGTTGGCGCATCGCACTGGCGTGATTGGCCTGCCTTTGCGCCTCTTGGCGCGCGAAGTCTATGATCGCATTGTGGCCATACGCGGCCCTTCCGTGGTCGCGCTGATCACGGGCGAGGAACGCATCATTCCTGATCGCGTGCAATATTGGGTCTGCACAGTCGAGGCGATGCCCACAAATCACGCATGCGATTTTTTGGCTGTGGATGAAATCCAACTTTGTGCTGATCCAGAGCGGGGCCATGTCTTTACCGATCGCTTGCTTCATGCGCGGGGCCTGCATGAGACGTTGTTTCTGGGCGCAGATACGATGCGGGGCGCAATCGCGGCGCTTGTGCCGAAGGCGCAATTCCTGAGCCGAGAACGCTTTTCGGAACTGACTTATACTGGTTCAAAGAAACTGTCGCGCATGTCGCCGCGCTCGGCCATTGTCGGGTTTTCGGTTGAAAACGTCTATGCCATTGCCGAGCTTTTGCGCCGCCAAAAGGGCGGTGCTGCGGTTGTGATGGGTGCGCTTAGCCCGCGCACGCGCAATGCACAGGTCGATTTGTATCAAAACGGCGATGTTGAATTTCTGGTGGCTACGGATGCCATTGGCATGGGGCTTAATCTGGATATCAAGCACGTGGCCTTTTCGGGTCTGCGCAAATTTGATGGCCGCAAGATGCGCGATTTGGCGCCGAATGAATTGGGTCAGATCGCGGGCCGCGCGGGCCGTCATACTTTGCCAGGCACATTTGGCGTCACGGGCGAGGCAAGCCCATTAGATGATGAAGTGGCTAAAGCCATCACCGAGCATCGTTTTGCCCCCATCCGCAAATTGCAATGGCGCAACAGTCGCCTGTCATTTGGATCAATTTCGCGTCTTTTGATGTCTTTAGAGGCGCAAACCGACAATGAATGGCTGACGCGGGCGCGTGCAGCAGATGATGTCATCGCGCTGCGGACGCTTTCGGAACGGGCCGATGTGACCCATCGGATCAGAGATGCCCAAGATGTGCGGCTTTTGTGGGATGTATGCTGTATCCCTGATTTTCGGGGGATTAGCCCCGCTGAGCATAGCAGCCTCTTGGCGGGTATCTTTCAATATTTGCATGAATTGGGCCGCGTGCCTGATGATTGGCTTGCGCGGCAGGTAAAGCGGATTGATCGGCAAGATGGCGACATTGACACATTATCGAAACGCTTGGCTTATATCCGCACATGGACATTTGTCGCACAACGTGCTGCTTGGGTGGATGATGTCGCGTATTGGCGCGAGGAAACCCGTGCGGTAGAAGACCGCTTGTCAGATGCGCTCCATGAGCGACTGACCCAAAGATTTGTCGATCGGCGCACATCGGTTTTGATGCGGCGATTGAAACAGAAGGAGAGCCTTGTGGCCGAAGTGAATGAAAACGGGGAAGTCACCGTAGAGGGCCAATTCATTGGTCGTTTGGACGGGTTCCGCTTCCGCCAAGATAGTGCCGCCACCCCTGATGAGGCGAAAACTTTGCGCCAAGCCGCCGTGGCTGCCCTCAAGCCCGAGCTGCATCTGCGCGCAGATCGTCTATATAATGCGCCCGACACAGAATTTGACTTCACCGAGCAAGGTGGGCTGATGTGGGGCCAATCAGCAGTTGGCAAACTCACCCTTGGCAGTGACGCAACACGCCCCGTGGCTGAGGCCTTTGTGGACGAGGATGCTGGCCCTGAGGTTATCCAGAAAGTGCAGCGGCGCTTGCAGCATTTTATTGATCGCAAAATTGCGGCCCTGTTTGAGCCTATGTTGGCGATGCAAAAAGATGAGGGCATCACGGGGCTTGCGCGCGGTTTTGCCTTCCGCCTGTCTGAGGCCATGGGCATCTTGCCACGCAGCGATGTCGCAGAAGATGTCAAAGCCCTTGATCAAGAGGCACGCGCGCTCTTGCGCAAACATGGGGTGCGCTTTGGTCAGTTCACCGTGTTCATGCCTGCCTTGCTAAAACCCGCACCGACACGGTTGCGCTTGGTTCTATGGGCGTTGGCGGGCAAGTTGGATCAATTCCCCGAAAGCCCCCCTCCGGGGCTCGTGACAATTCCCAATGACGCAGAAGCGCCAGAGGGGTATTTCACAATGTCAGGTTACCGTCCCGCTGGTACGCGTGCGATCCGTATTGATATGCTTGAACGTCTCGCTGACATGCTGCGCAAGGAAGACAGCCGCGCAGGGTTCGAGGGCAATGCAGATATGCTGTCCATCACAGGCCTCACGCTGGAGCAATTCGCGGATTTGATGACAGGTCTTGGCTATCGCGCTGAGAGGGGCGAACGGGTGAAGGTTAAGGCGGTGGTTGATGCCCCCGCCGAGATCGCAGCGCCTGATGCCGCCACGGATGCGGAACCCGCCGAAACTACGCCTGAGCCAACCGCCGAAGTGCCACAGGTGGCAGATGCTGCTGCACCCGATGCCCCAGAGGATGCGCCAGAGATGGAAGTTTTCTATAACTTCAAATGGGCGCCACCACGGCGGGATCGTAAACCAAACCCGCGCCGCGAAGGTGCGGGTGAGACGGATGGATCAGGACGGCCTCCGCGCAAAGGTGGCAAGCCGCAGCGCGGGCCCAAAGGAAAGGGTCAGGGCGGCAAGCCTGAGGCCGCGCGCAGTTTCAGCGCCAAGCCTGAGAAAAAAGATCGCATTGATCCCGATAACCCATTTGCGCAGGCCTTGATGGGTCTGAAGGAGAAAGGTTGACCCAACCCCGCCCGACCTTGCGGATTGATAAATGGCTGTGGCATGCGCGGTTCTTCAAAACCCGCAGCCTCGCCACCCGTATTGTTGAGGAGGGGGCGGTGCGGGTGAACAGCGCGCGGGTTACCAAACCCGCAACTGCCATCGGCGCGGGGGATGTTCTGACCTTCGCGCAAGGCCAGACGGTGCGCGTGGTGCGGGTTATATCCTTACCCGTCCGCCGCGGCCCCGCTTCGGAGGCGCAGGCCTGTTATGCCGATTTGAGCGAGATCAAAGAAACTGTTCCAGAAAAGCCCCAGATGGAGGGACATGGACGCCCCTCAAAACGCGAAAGGCGACAGGCTATTTCTTTGCGCCAAGGGGTGCTTGAATGATGGGCGGCAGGGCAGTAAACCCATGCCGCATGATCTTTTGAAAAGAGTGATGACCCTATGACCTATGTCGTGACCGACAATTGCATTGCCTGCAAATATACAGACTGCGTTGAGGTATGCCCCGTGGATTGCTTCTACGAGGGCGAGAATATGTTGGTCATCCATCCAGACGAATGTATCGATTGCGGCGTCTGCGAGCCTGAATGCCCTGCCGATGCGATCCGGCCCGATACTGAGCCAGATATGGAGCAGTGGGTTGAGTTTAACCGCAAATGGTCAGAAGCATGGCCTGTGATCATCACCAAGAAAGACCCACTGCCCGAGGCAGAGGAGATGGATGGCAAGCCTGGCAAAATGGATCTCTTTTCCGAAAAGCCCGGTGAAGGTGGCTAAATAGCAAACAAGGGCGCGGCGATTCTGGCACCGATTCGCCTGTGTTCTATTTGTGCTGGCCTTTATTTGTGCGCAAATTTATCTGAAAAAATAGGGATATGGGCGCAGGTCTGCTGCGCCAACTTTGAATCAGCGTAATTTTGTGTTACATTGCTGTTGCAAACTTTTTTGGAATCACTGCCCAAACCAACATATTCACGGGCTTAGGCCATCGCCTCACATTCCGTAACAATCGCCAATGTAGAAAAGCAGCTCTTTTCTGCATGCGGTTTTTTCGGCTGATTGCCGTGGGTGGCCCGTGCAAAGGAAACACTGCTTATGAGCAAGTCGCGTAAATCGCAAGAATTCAGCCCCAATGATTATGTGGTCTATCCCGCCCATGGTGTGGGTCAGATCATCTCGATTGAAGAGCAAGAGATTGCTGGCATCAATCTGGAGCTGTTCGTGATCTCGTTTGAAAAAGACAAAATGACCCTGCGGGTGCCAACCGCAAAGGCCACTGAGGTCGGGATGCGCTCGCTGTCGAGCCCCGATGTCGTGTCCAAGGCGCTAGATACGCTGAAGGGTAAGGCGCGGGTGAAGCGGGCCATGTGGTCGCGCCGTGCGCAAGAATATGAGCAAAAGATCAATTCTGGCGATTTGATCGCAATTGCCGAAGTGGTGCGCGATTTGCATCGTGCGGATGACCAGCGCGAGCAAAGCTATTCTGAGCGTCAGCTGTATGAAGCAGCGCTCGAGCGTTTGACCCGCGAGTTGGCCGCCGTGCAAGGCATGGATGAGCGCGGCGCGCAGCAGCGCGTGGATGAGGTTTTGACCGCCCGCGCGGCCTAAGCCATTTCTTGAAACATTCGATGCGCCGCGTGAAGGGATCTTCGCGCGGCGTTTTCGTTATAAGACAGATGCAATTGCCGCTAAGGCAACAATTTCGGTGATCTGTTGGCTTGCCCCCAACACATCCCCCGTTTGCCCGCCGATTTTGGCCTTAGCCAACAAACCAAGGCTTAATGCCGCCAAGGCCGCAACGCCAATCACCAAGAGGCCCGAAAGCGGCCCGATCAGGCCCAATGTTATCAGACAGGCAAGAATAGCTGCGCCGCCCGTGGTGACGTTAGACGGGGTTCCCACGCTGCGCGACAGTCCCGCGGCGCGGGGGTTGGGCAAAAAGCGCATCAGCACGACCATGGGCGCGCGGCTCAATGCGGCGATGGCAATCAGGGCAAGGGGGGCTTGCGGTAAAACCGTGATGATTAGGCTTGCGCGAAGCAGCAGCGATAAGGTCAGGGCAATGACGCCGTATACGCCCACATGACTGTCTTTCATGATGGTCAGGCGATCTTCCACACTCCATCCGCCCCAAAACCCATCAGCCACATCCGAGAGACCGTCCTCATGCATCGCGCCTGTGCTGAGGATAAGGGCGGCAAGCGCGATTATACCCGCAACGCTAAGCGGCAGGCCCAGCCCCAAAGCCGCACCGCCAAGCCCCATCCCAATCGCGCCGATAGCCGCGCCCACAAGCGGATAGGCCCATGCGGCCTCTGCGCCGCGCGTGTAATCGGGTTTGAAGGGCAGGGAAAGGCGGCTCAAAAGCGCAAAGGCAACGGCGATATCGCCTAGTTTTGGTCGGTTTCCATGCAGAAAGTTATGGGTCATTCTTGCGATGTTCCTGTTGTCCCCGCCATTGTCTATCGGATAGGGGGGGCAGCACGCAATCCTTTGATCTAGTGGACAAAGCTCGTCATGCAATTTGAGACCCTTTCCGACATTCACGCGGCCCTTGCCGCAGCCCCCAAACCTGACGCAACCGCGTTGGAGGCTGCCGAGCTGCGCAACGGCCAATTGACCAAGCCGCCTGCTGCTTTGGGGCGGCTTGAGGAGGTGGCAATCTGGTATTGCGGGTGGCGCGGCAATGCGCGCGCGCAAATTGACGCCCCACAGGTCATTGTCTTTGCAGGGAATCACGGGATCACAGCTCAGGGTGTCAGTGCCTTTCCCCCTGAGGTCACAGTGCAAATGGTTGCTAATTTCGAGGCAGGCGGGGCAGCGATCAATCAACTGTCCAAACTTGCTGGTGCGAAGATGGATGTTCATGCGCTTGATCTGGAACAGCCAACCGCAGATTTCACGGAAGGCCCTGCAATGGATGAGGCCGCGTTTTTGGCTGCGTTCTCAACAGGCTGGGGGGCTGTTGATCCAACTTCTGATCTTTTGGTGGTAGGAGAAATGGGGATCGGCAACACCACCGCGGCTGCGGCGATGGCCTGTGCGCTGTTTGGTGGCACGGGGGGCGATTGGGTTGGTCGCGGCACGGGTGTGGATGATGCGGGCCTTGCGCGCAAGGCGGATGTGGTGGCGCGGGGGATTGCCGCGAACCCTGGGGCGCGGAGCGATCCATTGACGGCTTTGCGATGCTTGGGCGGGCGCGAGATTGTTGCCATGGCGGGCGCGATTGCTGCGGCGCGCGCAAACTGCATCCCTGTTATCCTTGATGGATTTATCTGCACTGCGGCGGCCGCCTGTTTGGAGCAGGCCCAAAAGGGTGCATTGGATCATTGTGTGGCAGGCCATCTTTCGGCTGAGGGGGGGCATCGCAAATTGCTGGACGCGATTGGCAAACAGCCTTTACTGAACCTTGGATTGCGTCTTGGTGAAGGCAGCGGGGCCGCCTTGGCCATTCAAATTCTTAAAGGGGCGCTTGCCTGCCACTCAGGCATGGCAAGCTTTGCTGAAGCTGGCGTCAGCGCGGGTTAAGAGGCATCCCGCGCACCGCCACGTGACAGCTTGCCCGAAAGTGCGCTGGCATCACCGCGCGCGCGGCGGCGATCTGTCGGGCCTTCCCCCATGGCGTTCTCACGCGTGGCTTCGTCTAATGCGCTGAGCAGCGCCGCCTCAAGGTTCGCGTTCAATTCGCGCGCGCGTTCCATATAGGCGGGGTTCTCGGCAATCGGCACGCCTGGTTTCCACAGTTCCGCCAAATCGCGCAGATTTTGGCGGTCATGGCGGTAAAAGGCCACCTCCATTTCATGGGCCTCGTAATCAGACAGGCCCATATCCTCAAGCACATAGCGCGCGGCCCGCAGTGAGCTGTCGAACATCTCGCGCACGATATGATCTGCACCTGCCTTATAAAGCTCGTAGACGTGCAGCCGATCATGCGCCCGTGCGGTGATATGGAGATCTGGCCTGATGCGGCGCGCATAGGTGACAAGACGCACCGCGCTTTCCTTGTTGTCGACCGCAACGACAAGAACCTTGGCCTCTTCTAACCCTGCCGCGGTCAAAAGTTCGGGGCGGGTCGGGTCACCGAAAAACGCCTTAAAGCCAAAGCCGCGCATCAGCTGGATGACCGATAAATCGGCATCGAGCACCACCGTCTTAAACCCTGCACCTTGGACAACACGATTGACCACCTGCCCAAACCGCCCCACGCCTGCGATGATGATGGGCGCGGTTTCCCCGATTTCATCGGCCTCTGGGGCGGTGCCTGTATCGGCCAAACGATGGGCAAGCCGATCATAGAGGATGAAGGCCAAAGGTGTCAGGAGCATGGACAGCGCCACAACCAACAATAGCATTTGGCCGGTCGCATCGGTCATCACCGATTGCTGCACTGAGAATGAGATCAAAACAAAGCCAAACTCGCCCGCTTGTGCAAGGCCCAGCGTAAAGAGAGACAGGTCTTTTTTCCGCATTCCAAAGGCAAAGCCGATAGCCTGAAGGATCACGCCTTTGAGGGCCATCATTCCCAAGGTCAGACCCAAGATTGTCAGGGGCGCTGAAAATAGCGTTCCGAAATTTATACCTGCGCCCACTGTGATAAAGAATAGCCCCAAGAGCAGGCCTTTGAATGGGGCGATATCGGCCTCTAATTCATGGCGAAATTCGGAATTGGCGAGGACAACGCCCGCAATAAACGCCCCAAGCGCGGGCGAAAGACCCACCAAGATCATCAGGGCTGCGATTCCAACAACGATCACGAGGGCCACCGCGGTATAGACCTCGCGCAAACGCGCCATGTGGATAAAGCGGAACAGGGGGCGGGATAGGAAATGCCCCGCAAGGATCACAAGCGCGATGGCGGCAATTGTGACCAGCGTCACCCCCCATCCCGGCAGTCCTTCGACCAGTGAGAAGGAATGGGCCCCATGATCCGCCGTATCGGTGGCGCGTTGGATCGAGCCGTCTTGCGCAAAACTTAAACTGCCCGACACGGCCAAAAGGGGAAGGAACGCCAACATCGGAATGACGGCAATATCTTGGGTCATAAGCACAGAAAACGCGCCGCGGCCGCCGTTGGTTTTCATCAATCCCTTTTCGCTGAGCGTCTGTAGCACAATCGCGGTCGAAGACAGGGCCAAGATCATCCCTGTTGCCAAGGCCAATTGCCATTGCAAGCCAAAGAGCAGCGCGACCCCTGCAAGCGCGAAGGTTGTCAAAACAACCTGCGCCCCGCCCAAACCAATCAAGCGTTGCCGCATATCCCAAAGATTGCGCGGCTCTAGCTCTAAACCGATCAGAAACAGCATCAGCACCACGCCAAATTCGGCGTAATGTTGAAGGTCATCTGTGTCCGAGCCGATATACCCAATCAATGGGCCAATCGCGATGCCAGCAAGCAAATACCCCAAGACCGATCCCAGACCAAACCGCACAGTCAGGGGCACAGCGATCACCATCGCAGAAAGATAGATTGTCGCCTGTAAAAGCAGGCTTTCCATCGGCCTGTCCTTTGCGTGGGGGAGGTTGCGTTCGTCTTGAGTGCAACTTTGACACGAGTGGATCAGAGCGGCAAGGCACTGTCTGGCTTGATTTGCGCCATCACGATCTCGGTGTGCAATTTCTCGACCATCGGATGGGGTAAGATGATGGTATCAATAAGCTCGCGTAGCGCGTCTAGATCGCTGCACCAAACGCGCAGGATTGTGTTTGCAGAGCCTGTGACATCAAAGGCTGAAACGATTTCAGGGGTGCTGTGCAGCAATCGCTTGAAATCATCCATCAAGGCAGGATCATGGGCGCTGCGGGTGAGTGTCAAAAACGCCTGCACGGAGAGGCCGCAGGCCTCTGGTGCAATATCTATGCTGACCGCGCGCAGCACGCCTGTTTGTTCTAGCTTTTGTCGCCGCCGCCCTGCTTGAGAGGTCGAAAGACCAAGATGGCGCCCCATCTCCTGCGCCGTCATTGCGCCATTTTGTTGCAAGGCACGCAATAAGCGGCGGTCAGTTCGATCAAGCATGCGCAAATCACCCAAAATATACTCAAAACTTGCATATAATTTGCATGTTTTTTGGGGCTTTCCAAGTCTTTTGCGCGCGGATTAAAGGCCGCCCAACATCATGGGGCGCAATTCGCGTTCGAGTTTGCGCAACATGGCGGCTTCAAAATCTTGGTAATCGCGCGCCTGTTCGATAAAGGCACCCGGCCCGCGCAGGATTTCGCGTTGGTAATATTCGACAATATCAACCGCCGCGCCCCCAATCGCCAACCCGTTCACAGTAACACCGTCAAAGGGGAAATGGGCAAAAGCATGGCTTGGTTGAAATCCCTCGTTATTTTCACCATCCCCAGAGATGTCGAGCGTATAAAAATCACAGGCAGGTGCGGCGGCTAATTGCGTGGCTCCAAAGCCAAGCGCGTATCCAAGTGCGGTTGGAAATTCATCATCCCCGCGCGGCGCGGCCACAATTTCGGCAGCAACAGCGGTGAGGGTTGTCGGGGTGTCGAGGATCGTCCAGTCAACCAAAACCTGCTGTTGCCTCCTCCCTGACCACTCATACACGAAGATGGCCACAGGTGCCGCGCTTTCAAAGAGTGCGGTCATGACAACTGGGCTTGTCAACGCATTGGCAAGGCCCGCGCGCATCAGGCTGTGTTCATCACTGTCAACCGATGCCGATGCATCCAACCCAAGGGCCAAGGCCAAGCGGCAAGCTGTTGCCGATTGGGGCAGCAGCAAAGCCACCCCAATTATGAGGGCGGCCCTTACCAATGACCGATATTTGGCATCGAAGCCCATGGTTCAGCGGGCTCTTGTGCCGCCCCTTTTTGAAGCAATTCCACCGAGATATTATCGGGTGAGCGCACAAAGGCCATACGACCATCGCGCGGGGGACGATTGATTGTCACGCCATGATCCATCAAGTGCTGACACATCGCGTAGATATCATCCACCTCATAGGCGAGATGCCCGAAATGGCGGCTATCTGATGGCAGCCCATCATCGCCATCCCAGTTATAGGTCAGTTCAACGGGACATTCTTCTTGGCCTTCAGGGGCCATGAAGATCAGGCTGAAGCGCCCGCTTTCATAATCAGAGCGCCGCGTCTCCTTTAGGCCTAAAAGCGCAAAGAATTTTTGGGTTGCTTCAAGGTCTTTGACGCGCACCATTGTATGAAGATATCGGATTGCCACGGCTGTCTCCCTCGTGAAAATTCGCGTTGCTTCAAGCTTAGCGTGAAATTTGCAGAATTACAGGGGGCTGGGGCAAGAAATGCCCTACCCGATATTGCGGTTTGCGCTAAAATCGTTTCAATATATAGCGTAACGATGGCCCAACCTGTGGATGTGTGGCGATGCAGCAATATCATGACCAATTGGCGCTGATCCTTGAAAAGGGCGTGGATACAACCGACCGCACAGGCACGGGCACGCGCAGCTATTTCGGCCTGCAAGCGCGCTATGATTTGAGCGAGACTTTCCCGCTCATCACAACCAAAAAGCTGCATCTGAAATCCATCATCCACGAGTTGTTATGGTTCCTCGCGGGCGACACGAATATCGGCTATCTCAAAGAAAATGGTGTGTCTATTTGGGATGAATGGGCCGATGAGAAGGGCGATCTTGGCCCTGTATACGGCCACCAATGGCGACATTTCCCAAAGGTTGCGCGTGGCGCAGATGGCGCCGTGTCGATTGGATCGGTTGATCAGATTTCGAATTTGGTTGAGATGATCAAACGCACGCCTGACAGCCGCCGCCTGATTGTGTCTGCTTGGAACCCTGGCGAGGTGGATCAAATGGCCCTGCCGCCCTGCCATACGCTGTGGCAGGTGAAAATCTTGAACGGGCGGCTGAGCCTGCAGCTTTATCAGCGTTCGGCAGATATGTTTTTAGGGGTTCCGTTTAACATTGCCTCTTATGCCTTGCTTGCGGTGATGCTGGCCCATGTCACGGGCTATAAGCCTGGTGAATTTGTGCATTCCATTGGGGATGGTCACATCTATTCGAACCATATGGATCAGGTGAAAGAACAGCTGTCGCGCGACAGCCGCCCTGCGCCGACCTTGCGGCTTGCACGCGATGTCGGGTCGATTTTCGATTTCCGCTACGATGATTTCATCATCGAAGGGTATGATCCCCATCCCGCCATCAAAGCGCCTGTGGCGGTTTAGGGAGGCGGTCATGATTTCACTTGTGGTAGCGCGGGCGCAGAACGGCGCGATTGGTAAAGGCAACACAATCCCGTGGCATGCGCCCGAAGATTTGGCCTTTTTCCAACGTGAAACACTGGGCGGGGCGGTGATTATGGGCCGCAACACATGGGAGAGCCTACCGTTTAAGCCGCTGAAAAATCGCCTCAATATCGTGGTCAGCCGTGATAAAACGCTGCACGATACGGTTGTCGCTTCTGTGGATGCAGCGATTGAGTTGGCCCGAAGCGCAGGGTATCCGCGGATTTACGGGATTGGCGGCGCACAGATTTATGCGCAAATGCTGCCGATGGCAGACAGGCTTTTGGTCACCGAGGTTGATTTGGTGATTGAGGCGGCAGATGCCTACTTCCCTGAGATCAACGAAGGTGATTGGCGCGAGGCGTGGCGGCATTCCTTGCGCGAGGATGGCCCCGCGTGCGTGGTGCGGGAATTGGTGCGGGCCTAAGGTTTTGCCTTATGCAAAAGCACCGCTAACTAATGCCATGCGGGACGTAGCGCGAAAAGGCGGCACTTGATGACCCTCTTAATCCTCTTTGTGGCGACATCTTTGATCTTCCTCATCGCCGATGCGGTGATGTTGAACACAGTGTTACAGCCTGTCTTTGCGCGGCATATTGGCGATTTGCTTTATGAAGGTGGGTTTCGCCTGTTGCCTGCAATCTTGTTTTATCTGACCTATATGGGGGGCATTCTTTACTTTGCCTCCACCCCCGCGATGCGCGCAGATACGCCAAGCCTGGCCCTGATCAATGGCGCAATTTTGGGGTTTGTGGCCTATGGCACCTATGAGTTCACGTCATGGGCGGTAATGCGTGACTGGCACCCGCAAATGGTGGTGATGGATGTGATTTGGGGCGCCACGCTGACAGGGGTTGCCGCATGGGGTGGGGTCATGATCGCGCGCGCCATCACGGCCTAGGGGCCATGCGCGCAAAGCGGTGTGGCTGCCTTGCGCGCGGGGTTTTGACGTCAGAGAATTTTCAGATCGACCGCAGAGGCCCGACCATCGCGGCCTTCACGAAGCTCAAAGCTGATTTTCGTGTTATCGGCTAATTCTTTCATCCCCGCTTGTTCAACTGCAGAGATATGCACGAACACATCTTTGCCGCCGCCATCAGGCGCGATAAACCCGTAACCTTTGGTGGTGTTGAACCATTTCACAGTGCCAGTGGGCATTTTCGTATCTTTCCTGTCTCAAGTCTCGATCCCACAAGCGTGTCTGCGCGTGGGGTGCAGCCAGGGCCGATGACCATACCTTTGCTGCCGTCTCAAAAGCAGTTCAACAGGTGACCTAGAGGCACGCCAAGAGAGTGCCTTGGTTTTGCTAAAAATCAAGAAAAACTCTCTGGAACCCAGCGCCTGCGGCCCTATGCTGTGGTTTATGGAATAAAAAAGAGGCACAGATGCAGATTATTGGGCTGAAAAATTGTGACACATGCCGCAAGGCGGTGAAGGAATTGACCGCTGCAGGTCATAGCGCCGTGTTGCGTGATCTGCGCGAAACCCCGTTGAGCGATGCTGAGATTTCGCAGTTTTTGGCAGAATTTGGGGCGGATGCCCTCATTAATCGCAAATCCACCACGTGGCGTGGTTTGGATGAGAACACGCGCGCTACTGACCCAAAGGCGCTATTGGCGACCCATGCCGCGCTGATGAAACGCCCCGTCATCCTTGCGGATAACGGGGCGCTCTATCTGGGATGGGGCGCGGATGTAAAAGCCGCGCTTTTATAAATTAGCTGCGCAGATCAGGCGCAATCGCCTCGGCGACCAAGGCATCGATCACAGCATCTAAGGGCTGAACGGAAGTTTGGTGTTCACCCAAACGGCGCAAGGTCACGCTGCGATCTTCCATCTCTTTGCGTCCAACGGCCAAAATCACAGGCACCTTTCCTGTGGAATGCTCGCGGATTTTATAATTGATCTTTTCGTTGCGCTTATCAGCCTCGGCGCGCACGCCCCGTTTTTTGAGCAGCGCTACAATCTCATCCACAAACCCATCCGCTTCGGAGACGATAGAGGCAACCACAACTTGACGCGGGGCCAACCAGAAGGGCAGGCGGCCTGCGAAGTTCTCGATCAAGATGCCAATGAAACGCTCAAAGCTGCCCAAAATAGCGCGGTGCAGCATGACGGGGCGGTGTTTCGCGCCATCCTCACCGATATAGGTGGCGTCCAGACGTTCGGGCAGAACGAAATCCACCTGCAACGTGCCGCATTGCCAATCGCGCCCAATGGCATCGGTCAGCACGAATTCCAGTTTCGGGCCGTAAAATGCCCCTTCGCCGGGATTCAGTTCATAGGCATATCCCGCCGCTTCGGTGGCAGATTTCAGCGCCGCTTCGGCCTTGTCCCAAACCTCATCGCTGCCCGCGCGGGTGTCGGGGCGGTCAGAGAATTTCACGCGGAATTTCTCGAACCCAAGATCCTTGTAAACCGCCGAAAGCAATTCGATGAATTGCTTTGTTTCATCCTCAATCTGCGTTTCGCGGCAGAAGATATGCGCGTCATCTTGGGTAAAGCCGCGCACCCGCATAATACCGTGCAAGGCACCTGATGGTTCGTATCGGTTACATGATCCAAATTCCGCCATCCGCAAGGGCAGGTCGCGATAGGACTTCATGCCTTGATTGAAAATCTGCACATGGCAGGGGCAGTTCATCGGCTTCAGGGCGTTGATGGCCTTTTCGCGGGCATGGTCTTCGTCCACTTCCACGATGAACATATTCTCTTGGTATTTTTCCCAGTGGCCCGAGGCCTCCCAAAGACGGCGGTCAACCACTTGCGGGGTGTTAACTTCTACATAGCCGCCATCTTGCTGACGGCGGCGCATGTAATCTTGCAGCGCCGTGTATATGCGCCACCCATTGGGGTGCCAAAACACCTGACCTGGGGCCTCTTCCTGCATATGGAACAGGTTCATCTCGCGGCCCAAGCGGCGGTGGTCGCGCTTTTCGGCTTCTTCCAAGAAAGTCAGATGTGCCTTGAGGTCATCGCGGTTTTTGAACGCGACCCCATAGATGCGCTGCAGCATAGGGCGATTGCTGTCGCCGCGCCAATATGCGCCTGCGAGCTTCATCAATTTAAACGCATCAGCGGGCAATTGCCCCGTGTGCTGCAAATGCGGGCCACGGCAGAGGTCTTGCCAATCCCCGTGCCAATACATCCGCACGGGTTGATCTTCGGGGATCATCCCAACCAGTTCAACCTTATATGGTTCGCCTGCCGCTTCGTAATGGGCGATTGCGCGTGCACGATCCCAGATTTCTGTGCGCACGGTATCGCGGGCGTTGATGATCTCTTTCATCTTCGCTTCAATCCGACCCAGATCATCTGGGGTGAAGGGCTCTTTGCGGTCGAAATCGTAATACCAGCCATTTTCTATGACAGGGCCGATTGTCACTTTTACATCTGGCCAGATTTCTTGAACGGCGCGCGCCATCACATGGGCAAAGTCGTGACGGATCAGCTCTAAGGCTTCGGCGTCATTGTCCTTCATAGTGTTGATCGCGATGGTGGCATCGGTATCAATTGGCCAAGCCAAATCGTAATGCGCGCCGTTCACTGTGGCGCTGATCGCCTTTTTGGCAAGCGAGCTTGCGATGCTTTCGGCCACCTCGGCGGCTGTCACGCCAGCCTCGTAGCTGCGGGAATTGCCATCGGGAAATGTTAGGGAAATCTGTGGCATCGCCATAGCTCCTCGTCAGTTTGGCGCCTACGAAACGCCCGGTTGCGGGTTAAGTGTTGCTTGGTCTTTTGGCGCGGCTTTGATGTGGTGTCAACTCTTGCGCGGGGGGGCAGGTTTTTGGCATGGAGGGGGCATATGCCCGCACATGAAAGCGAAAGCATGCCCTACCATCTGATCACCGCGAAATCTCGCCGCATTGCCTATCATCTGACAGAAGGCACCCATCCGATGGTTGTGTTTTTGGGCGGCTTGCGCTCAGACATGGCGGGAACCAAGGCCGTATTCCTTGAGGAATATGCTAAATCCCGTGGCCGCGCTTTTCTGCGGTTTGATTACTCTGGCCATGGCGAAAGCAGCGGCGCATTCACTGAGGGCTGTATTGGCGATTGGGCCGAAGACGCTGCGGAGGTTTTAGATCGCCTTGCCCCGAAGCGGGTGGTTTTGGTGGGGTCGTCCATGGGGGGATGGATTTCACTGTTGATGGCGCGCCGAAACCCCGAACGGATTGCAGGGCTGATTGGCATCGCGGCTGCCCCTGACTTTACTGAAGATGGGTTTTGGGCCAGTTTTTCCGAAGATCAACGCGCTGAAGTCATGGGGCAGGGGCAAACCGCGCTGCCCTCAGAATACGGGGAGCCGATGATCGTCACCAAGCGTATGATTGAAGATGGGCGCAAGAATTTGGTTCTGCGCAGCCCTTTGGTGATTGATGCCCCTGTGCGCCTTTTCCAAGGCACCGAGGATGAGGCGGTAGATCAAGCGGTGGCTTTGCGCCTTCTTGCGCATTTGCAGTGCGATGATTTGCATTTGGAATTGGTCAAAGGCGAAGATCACCGCTTTTCCAGCCCGCATTGCCTTGATCTTTTGGCGCGCAGGCTGGATGAAATGCTGGAAAGCGCGGTTTAACTGACGGCTTTGATCTTCGCGGACTTATTGTTGGCGTCAATAAAATCCAGAACAAGCGGGCGGATATTGTTGCGCCAGCTTTTGCCTGCAAAAATCCCGTAATGGCCTGCATCAGGCTCGAGGTGGCTCGCCTTTTTGCTGTCTGGCAGGCCCGTGCATAGATCTAGGGCTGCAATACATTGGCCCGGGGCGGAAATATCATCTTTGCCGCCCTCAACGGTTTTCACCGCAACCGATGTGATTTTGCCGATATCGACAGGCTTACCCGCAACGGTGAAGGTATTTTTCGCAATTTCGCGTTTCTTGAAAATACGATCCACGGTTGAGAGGTAGAATTCCGCAGGCATATCCATCACCGCAAGATATTCATCATAAAAGCGGTTATGCTTGTCATTGTCAGATGCCTCGCCCTTGGCCACACGAAGGATCTGCTCGGTGAAGGCGCGGCTGTGTTTTTCGGCATTCATCGCCATAAACGAGCTAAGCTGCTGCAAGCCTGGATAGACCATGCGGCCCGCGCCGGCATATTTGAACCCCACCCGCTGCAACATGGACTGTTCCAACTGGCCCATGGTGACGCGATTGCCAAAATCGGTGACATCCGTTGGCGCGGCTTCCGGGTCGATTGGCCCCCCAATCAGGGTCAATGAGCGGGGCTGTGCCTTGGGGTCTTCCTCGGCCAGATAGGCGGTTGCCGCTAAGGTCAGTGGGGCGGGTTGGCAGACCGCGATAACATGGGTGTCTGGCCCCATGTGGCGCATGAAATCCACCAGATAGAGAGTGTAATCCTCGACATCGAACTTGCCCGCGCTGACAGGAATGTCGCGGGCATTGTGCCAATCGGTGACATAGACATCACAATCGGGCAGCAAACTGATGACGGTCGAGCGCAGAAGCGTGGCGTAATGGCCCGACATTGGGGCAACCAACAACACTTTGCGGGCCATGGCCTCGCGCCCGGCAACAGCGAAATGCACCAAATCGCCAAAAGGTTTTGGAAGAACCACATTTGGACTGACAGCGTGGTCACGGCCATCGCCGAGTGTGATGGAGCGAATTCCCCAATCAGGTTTTACGGCCATACGCGCAAAACTGCGCTCCATCACCTCGCCCCAAGCGGCGGTCATTTGGATGGCAGGATTGGCTACAAGCCCGAATTGCGGATAGGAGCACATCGCCCGCGCGGTTGATCCAAGCCATTGATTGGTCACGCGCATGGTTTCCATGAAATCATAGGTGAGAAGCTGTCGCATCGGATGCATATCTCCAAAATTGAGCTTGGGCGCCGTCAATGCACCCTGCGGTAAATCAGCCCTACCCCCTCACCTTGGTAAAGCCTCTCTATGCAAATGCAGCATTTATCGGATAAAATCAAGCAAAGTGACGATCCGCGCGCGAGGAGGCAAGGGTCATGGGTGACCATTTAGAAAAGTTAAACACCAATCTCAAACGCGTGGAAGAGTTAAGCCAACGTTTGGTTGAAGCCCTCGCAAATAAAGGCCAAAACGACCCTGGCCTGAATGGGCCAGGCCCCGATCTCTATATGAAAGCCAGCATGGCGTATTGGTCGGAACTGGTGAATAACCCCGCAAAATTAATGGAGCGGCAGGTCAAATTTTGGGCTGATTCCGTCACGCATTACGCCGAAGCTCAACAGAATCTTGCGCAAGGCAAGCTAGAGCCGCCCGAGGATAACACCCCAGATGATCGCCGTTTTTCCAATCCGCTGTGGAAAACGCACCCCTATTTTAACTACGTCAAACAGCAATATATGATCTCGGCCAATGCCATAGAGGCTTCGTTGAAGGATCTTGAGGGGCTAGAGCATAAAGATCGGCAGAGAATCGAATTCTTTGCAAAACAGATGGTTGATCTTTTTGCACCAACAAATTTTCTGGCCACGAACCCAGATGCGTTAGAGCGTGCGGTTGAAACCGAGGGCGAAAGCCTTGTGAAAGGCTTAGAGAACCTCGTGCGTGATATTGAGGCCCATAAGGGTGAGATCTTGCCAACCTTGGCCGATGGTTCGGCCTTTGAATTGGGCAAGAATATTGCAACCGCAAAAGGCGCCGTGATCTATCGCAATGAAATGATGGAGTTGCTGCAATTCGCGCCGACCACAGAAACCGTCTACAAAAAACCTGTGATCATCTTCCCGCCGTGGATCAACAAATATTACGTAATGGATTTGCGCCCCGAAAATAGTTTGATCCGATGGATTGTGGATCAAGGCTATACCTTGTTCGTAGTGTCGTGGAAGAACCCTGATAAATCCTATTCAGATAAGGGCCTCGAAGATTACATCGAGAAAGGCTATCTCAAGGCTATTGACGTGGTTAAAGAGGTCACGGGGAGTAAGGCGGTCAATGCGGTGGGCTATTGCATTGCAGGCACCACCCTCAGCCTCACGCTCTCGCTGCTGAAAAAACGCCGCCAAAAGCCGATCTCATCTGCTACCTTCTTCACCACGCTGACGGATTTTTCCGATCAGGGTGAATTTACGGTCTTTCTGCAAGATGATTTTGTCGATGCCATCGAACGGCAGGTTGCCGAAGATGGTGTGTTAGATAACAAATATATGGCCAAGACCTTTAGCTTTTTGCGCGCCAAGGATTTGATCTACGGCCCTGCGGTGCGCAGCTATATGATGGGCGAGGCCCCGCCTGCCTTTGATCTGCTTTACTGGAATGGTGACGGGACGCATTTGCCTGGCAAGATGACTGTGCAATATTTGCGAGGTCTTTGCCAAAGCAATGATTTTGCGGAGCGCACGTTTGAATTGATGGGAAAGAAGCTCAAGGTCAGTGATGTCGACCTGCCGCTTTGCGCCATTGCCTGCGAGGCGGATCACATTGCGGCGTGGAAGGACAGTTATCGCGGTGTGCAAAAAATGGGGTCAGAGGATAAAACCTTTATCTTGTCCCAATCGGGCCATATCGCGGGGATCATCAATCCGCCCAACAAAAAGAAATATGGTCACTATACAAATGATGACCTTAGCCTTTCCGTGAAAGACTGGCGCGAGCAGGCTGAATTCCACGAAGGGTCATGGTGGCCTCGGTGGGAAGCATGGTTGCGCACCCATTCGGGAAAGCGCGTTGCTGCGCGCAGCTTGGGTGAGTCGGGCTATAAAATATTGGCGCAAGCCCCTGGCACCTATGTCAAGGAAACGCCAGAACTCTGATAATCCATAAAATTTTTGGCTTTTGCTGCGGTGCAGAAAAATGCTTGACTTGCTGCAGTGCAGCATGGCATATACTGCGCATGCAGCAAACGCAGCCCGCGAAACACGCGATATTTTTTGGAGTAGAGACCATGGCAAAAACCGCCGCAAACGAATTCACAAAAGTTCTTCAGGACATGATGAAGGCTTACCCAATGGACATGTCGGCAATGACCGATGCGTTCAAAAACTCTGCCGCGATGGGCGAGAAGTTCTCGAAAGTTGCTCTTGAAGCCGCTGAGAAATCCGCTGAGATCCAAGCAGGTTGGACAAAAGACACCATCGCGAAACTCGGCGATGTTGCCAAAGTTAAAGAAGAGCCTGCTGACTACAGCAAAGCCCTGACCGATTTCGCTTCTGCACAAGCAGAAATCGCAGCTGAAAACATGGCTGCTTTCGCTGAAGTTGCGAAAAAAGTTCAGATGGACACTGTTGAGTTGATGATGGCTGCAGGCAAATCTGCAACTGAAGAAGCTTCTGCAGCTGTTAAAAAAGCAACTGCTGAAGTTACTGCAGCAGCCAAGAAAGCAGCAACTGCAGCTGCATAAGCTACAGATTTCTGTGCCGCGTTGGTATCCTCCCTTCCAACGCGCTCCCAAGAAGGGCAGGCCTCACCGCCTGCCCTTTTTGCATCTGCAAAACAATTATTGTTTTTTTTCTGCGACTGCTTAGGCTGATCCCTAGGGTGAACGCGTGACAGTAAGTCAGGGAGGATGAAATGGCACAGGCACAAGAGCCTTTATTGATCAAACGCTATGCCAGCCGCAGGCTCTATAATACTGAGACCTCCGATTATGTGACGCTTGATGATATTGCGGGGTTCATCCGCGCAGGGCGCGAGGTGAAGATTGTTGACCTGAAATCAGGGGATGATCTGACCCGCCAATTTCTGTTGCAGATTATCGCAGAACATGAATCACGCGGCGAAAGTGTTTTGCCAATCGCCGTGCTGAATGACTTGGTGCGCAGTTACACAAGCCAAGCACAAAGCGTGGTTCCCGATTTTCTCGCGATGTCCTTTGATATGCTCAAACAGGGCCAATCCGCGATGATGGAAAACATGAGCGCGATTAACCCGATGGCCTCCATGCCCGGGTTCGAGGCCATGCGCGCGCAGCAAGAAGCCTTCATGAAGGCCATGACTGGTGGTTTGGGAAAAGGGTGGTCAGGCCCGAGCGCAGAGGAGGAAGACGCGCCCACCCCTGCGCGCGAAGAGGACGAACTGAGCCAGATCAAACGCCAGCTTGCGGAATTGCAAAACAAGCTCTCCAAGCTGTGACGGCATCGGAGGTGCGCTGTGCTACAGCGCCCTCCATCCTATGTCTGAGCGGCAAAACCCGTCAGGCCAATCAATTTTATTGACCATGTCATAGGCGCGGCTGCGGGCCTCGGCCAAAGTTTCGCCACGGGCGGTGACGTTTAAAACGCGCCCCCCTGCGGCTGTGATTGCGCCATTCACTTCCTTGGTGCCTGCGTGAAATACCATGTGGTTGCTATCTTGCGCCAACGCCTCAAGCCCGTTGATCACGCTGCCTTTTTCATATGATCCTGGATAGCCAATTGCCGCCATCACAACGCTCAGCGCGTGATCGTCGGCCCAGTTGACCGACATTTGGTCAAGCCTCTGTTCCGCGCAAGCCACCATCAGATCTAAGGCCTGCGCGCCGAGGCGCATCATCAACACCTGACATTCAGGATCACCAAAGCGCACATTATATTCAACCAAGCGTGCTTGGCCGTCTTTGATCATCAACCCTGCATAAAGCACACCGCGATAGGGCGTGCCGCGCTTGGCCATTTCGTCAATCGTGGGCTGAACAATCTCGCGCAAGGCGCGCGCGGCGATCTCATCGCTTAGGACGGGGGCAGGGCTATAGGCACCCATGCCACCCGTATTCGGCCCCGCATCATTGTCAAAGGCGCGTTTGTGATCTTGGGCCGTGCCAATAGGCAGGATGGATGCGCCATCAGAGAGAATGAAGAAACTGGCTTCTTCACCTTCCATGAACTCTTCGATCACCACCTCGGCACCTGCATCGCCGAACTCGCCGCCGAACATATCGTCAATCGCGTCTAACGCTTCGGTCAAGGTCATGGCCACGATCACGCCTTTGCCCGCCGCCAAACCATCGGCCTTGACCACGATGGGCGCGCCTTGTGCTGTGACGTAGTCCCGCGCGGATGCTGCATCGGTGAACCGCGCGTAGGCGGCAGTCGGTGCCTTGGCCGCATCACAGATTTCCTTGGTAAAGGCCTTAGAGGCCTCAAGCCGCGCCGCCTCTCGGCTTGGGCCGAAAGCCAAGATGCCCGATTGTGACAAGGCATCTACCACGCCCTCGGCCAACGGGGCTTCGGGGCCAACAATCACAAAATCAATCGCGTTTTCGGCAGCGAAATCCACAACCGCCTGAGGGTTGAGAATATTGATATCCGCGCAAGCGGCGATTTGCGCGATCCCCGCATTGCCAGGGGCAACGATCAACGTATCACATTTGGGGTTTTGCAGAACCGCCCAAGCCAACGCGTGTTCACGGCCACCACTGCCCAAAATCAAGATATTCATCGCATCCGCTCCACTTGGCCTTTTCGTTGCCGCGTTCTAAGCTGCGAGGGAAATCAACGCAAGCCAACCCAAGGGACGAGGGGCAGATGTCGGATTTGATCGAAGAAGCCGAGGGCGGAAACGCACCAGAGTTCTCTGTCACCGAGCTTTCTGGCGCGGTCAAGCGCATGATTGAGGGGGAATTCTCGCATATCCGCGTGCGCGGCGAATTGGGCCGTATTTCGCGCCCTGCTTCTGGTCATATCTATTTGACCTTGAAAGATGATCGCTCAAATTTGGATGCCGTGATCTGGAAGGGCACAGCCGCGCGCCTCACCCACAGACCCGAAGAGGGGATGGAGGTTGTCGCCACGGGGCGCATGACGACCTTTGCAGGCCAATCGAAATATCAATTGGTGATCGAAGACATGCGCCCTGCAGGGGCGGGTGCCTTGATGGCGATGTTGGAACAACGCCGTCTGAAACTGGCTGCTGAGGGTTTATTTGATGCCGCGCGCAAACAAGAGCTGCCCTTTTTGCCTGAGGTGATCGGTGTGGTTACCTCGCCCTCTGGGGCGGTGATCCGCGATATTTTGCACCGCCTACGAGATCGTTTTCCACGGCAGGTCTTGATCTGGCCTGTCGCGGTTCAGGGAGAGAAATGTGCGCCAGAAGTGGCGGCAGGCATTCGGGGGTTTAACGCCCTCGCCGCGGGGGGGCACATCCCCCGTCCTGATTTGATCATCGTGGCGAGGGGCGGGGGCAGCCTTGAAGACCTGTGGGGGTTCAACGAGGAAATCGTGGTGCGCGCCGCCGCCGAAAGCAGGATCCCGCTGATCTCAGCTGTGGGGCATGAAACCGATACCACCTTGATCGATTTTGCGGCCGATTATCGCGCGCCCACACCGACCGCTGCGGCCGAGCGTGCGGTGCCTGTGCGGATGGATATCCTCACTTGGGTTCAAGATTGCGGCGCGCGCCTCTCGCGGGGGGCGCAGGCGGGTGTTACGCAGCGCCGCGTGCGGCTGGCGGATCTCTCGCGCGCCTTGCCGCGCCCTGCGTCACTGCTTGAGACTGCGCAGCAGCGCCTTGATCGCGTGGCAGACAGGCTTGAGCCTGCATTGGTGCAATCCGTGCAAACCCGCAGCCATCATGTGCAAACTGTGGGCGCGCGACTGGTGCCTGCCTTGGATCGTGCTTTAGCGCAAAAGCGCCTGCCTTATGAGCGCGCTTGCGCCAATTTGCGCCCCTCGGTTCTGAGCCGCGCGATTGCCGATGCACAGCAGAAACTGAATGCCCTTGAACGGATGCGGCAAAGCCTCGGTTACACGGCAACGCTCAAGCGCGGCTATGCGGTGTTGCGCAATGAGACGGGGTTGATCACCACAACCGCGGCTTTGCGAACGGCGTCTGAGGTTGAGGTTGAACTGGCCGATGGTAAGGCGCAGGTTAAGCCGCTCCGGTAACGGGGCGGTGGGAATCCGCTTGCTGCCCTATCTCGGCGGGCTATAGTTTTCGTGAGACAGCCTATGCACAAGAAAGGGGCCTCTTATGCCGATCAAAAACCGCTTTGCCGAATTGCTGCCCGAAGTCACCGCGTGGCGGCGCGATCTGCACGAGAACCCAGAAATCCTGTTTGAAACCCATCGCACCTCGGCCGTGGTGGCCGAGCGGTTGCGCGAATTTGGCTGTGACGAGGTGGTTACGGGCTTAGGGCGCACAGGGGTTGTGGGCATCATCAAAGGCAAATCCACTGCATCGGGCCGCTGCATCGGATTGCGCGCGGATATGGATGCCCTGCCGATCCATGAGGAAACGGGGCTTGATTATGCCTCGAAAACACCCGGTGCGATGCATGCCTGCGGCCATGACGGGCACACAGCCATGTTGCTTGGTGCCGCGAAATATCTGGCTGAGACGCGCAATTTTGATGGCACAGTCGCCATCATCTTCCAACCCGCCGAAGAGGGCGGCGGCGGTGGCCGCGAAATGGTCGATGACGGGATGATGGAGCGCTTCGGCATCCAAGAGGTCTACGGGATGCATAATTGGCCGGGGATGCCTACGGGCGCATTCGCGATCCGCTCCGGCCCATTTTTCGCCGCGACCGATCAATTCGATATTTACCTGACGGGCAAAGGGGGCCATGCCGCCAAACCGCAAGACACGGTTGACCCTGTGGTGATGGGCAGCCATCTGGTGCTTGCCCTGCAAACCATTGCCAGTCGCAACGCCGACCCTGTGAAACAGGTGGTGGTGTCGGTGACGGCGATGCACAGCGCGGGCGAGGCCTATAATGTGATCCCTGAGAAAATCCATCTGCGCGGCACGGTGCGCACGCTTGACCCTGATCTGCGCGAATTGGCCGAAGCGCGGATTACCGCGATTGCCACAGCCACCGCCGAGGGCTTTGGCGGGCAGGCCGAGGTGCAGTATCACCACGGCTATCCTGTGATGATCAATTCGGAGGAGCAAACCGAATTCGCCGCCGAAGTCGCCCGCGCCGTTTCAGGCGATTGTGTCGAAGCGCCCCTGATTATGGGTGGCGAAGATTTCGCCTTCATGCTCAATTCCCGCCCGGGGGCCTATATTCTGGTCGGCAATGGTGACAGCGCAGGCGTGCATCACCCAAAATACAATTTCAACGATGAAGCCATCCCCGCAGGCTGCAGCTGGTGGGCCGAGATCGTAGAGCGGCGGATGGCGGCGGGCTGAAGGGGTAAACCTACCCCCCCGTATGGCTCATATGCCGTGACATCTGCCCCGCCACTTTTTGGCGGGAATAGTCGAAATCATGGCCCTTGGGTTTGCGGGCGATGGCGGCGCGGATGGCGGCCTCTAGGGCGGCGTCATCATCGCTGTTGCGCAAGGGCGCGCGCAGGTCGGCCATGTCCTCTTGGCCCAAGCACATATAAAGCTGCCCCGTGCAGGTCAGGCGCACGCGATTGCAGCTTTCGCAGAAATTATGCGTGAGTGGCGTGATGAACCCGATTTTCTGCCCTGTCTCCTCAAGGCGGACATAGCGGGCAGGGCCGCCTGTGCGTTCGGCCAGATCGGTCAGGGTGAAGCGCGTGGCCAGACGTGCGCGCAAATCCGACAGGGGCCAATATTGGTCTAAGCGGTCTTCATTTCCCAGATCGCCCATTGGCATCACCTCGATAAAGGTCAGATCCATATCGTGCTGCGCGCACCAGGATTGGATGTCGAATAACTCATCCTCATTGAACCCTTTAAGGGCCACCACATTGATTTTGACACGCAGACCCGCGGCGCGCGCGGCCTCGATCCCGGCGAGGACTTGGGGCAGGCGGCCCCATCGGGTGATGGCGGCGAATTTGTCATCCTTCAGCGTATCAAGCGAGACATTGATCCGCCGCATCCCCAAATCATAAAGCGGCTGCGCAAAGCGGCTCAGTTGGCTGCCATTGGTGGTGAGGGTCAATTCCTCGAGCGCGCCTGCTTCCAGATGCCGTCCCATCGCCTCGAAAAAGGTCATGATGCCACGGCGCACCAAGGGTTCCCCGCCTGTGACCCGCAGTTTCTTGACCCCAAGATTGACGAAACTGGAACAAAGCCGATCCAACTCTTCCAAGCTCAACAATTCGGCCTTGGGCAGGAATGTCATGTTCTCCGCCATACAGTAAACGCAGCGAAAATCGCAGCGATCCGTGACGGAGACGCGCAGATAGGAAATCGCGCGGGCAAATGGGTCGATTAAAGGCGCGGTGGTGTTCATGCGCACAAGCCTAAATCAGCGCATAAACCCTGCGCAAGCCCTCATTCGATATGGCGGCGCAGGCGGTTGATCACAAACCAGACAAGCCCGATCACAGGGATCACCGCAGCGGCTGTGAGTGTGGTTTTGGAAATCCCCAAAGGTTCGGACAAAGGGGCCAAAAGATAGGCCACCAGATTGATGGCGTAATAGCTGATGGCCACGACCGAAAGACCCTCAACCGTTTTTTGCAGCCGCAACTGCAGATCCGCGCGTTTGTTCATGCTTTCCAGCAGCAATTGGTTCTGCGCTGACCGTCCCACATCGACTCGTGTCCGCAACAAATCGCCCGCGCGAATGGCGCGATCTGTGATCTGTTGCAGGCGGTTTTCATTCGCCTTGACTGTTCGCATAGCGGGGTCAAAGCGGCGCATCATAAATTCCGCAAAGGTTTGCCGCCCCGCGAACCGCTCTTCGCGCAGCACATTGATGCGTTGATTGACGAGCGCGTTATAGGCGGTGGTGGCCCCAAAGCGAAACGCGCTTTCGGATTGTAATTTCTCCAATTCCGCGGCGATGGAGAGAAGTTGATCAAGCGTGTCTTCGGGCTGTGCCAAGTCACCATTCATATCAGCGACAAGTTGCGACAGGGTTTCGTCCAACTCTCCCATCCTTGCGCCAATATCGCGCGCGCGCGGAAGGCCGAGCATGGACATGGTTTTATAGGTTTCGATTTCGCAAATACGCTGCACCACGCGGCCGATACGCCGTTGACCTGTCTCGCTATCCACAAACACGGCAAAGCGCATATGCCCGCCGCTATCAATACGAAAATCGCCTGCAATCACGGCACTTCCATCGAGAACCGAACTTACGGCTAGGCTTTCTGGAACGAACCACTCGTCAATCTCTTGCGCGATTTGGGCATCGCTTGGGGCATTGGCCACGCGAATATGCAGGGATGTGATCCGCGCACCGGGTGCGGATTTTAGCCACGCCTCGGGAAAGACCTGCCACAGCTCAGGATCAAAGGCGCGTGTTTCTGGCCCGTCCACAAAGACGGTATAGGTCACAAATTCCGTATGCATCTCCCATTTGATACGGAACTTGCCCATATCACCGAAATAATGGGTGGCATCAGGCTGCGGATGCGCGGCGCCAAATCGATCAAGCAGCGCGATAAGATGTGCGCGATCAAGAGCGCGGTCGCGCTTGGCGGCATTTTGCGGCTGTTTGATCGCGAGGAACAAAGCCTGCGAAGGCGCGTTCAGCGAAGGAAAGGGCCGCGCGTGCAACTCATTGGCAAGCGCATAGCGCAGCGGATGATCTTGTAGCATATGCCGTCACGCCTTTCAGGCGGGGGGAAGATGCTTCAACCTGACGAAAATTTCTGGATATGTAAACCAAAAATTTATTTGTATTTTAAAGGTTTATCTGCACACCGCGGTATGCAATCAGGCAACCTTAGGTCACCGCGTTGCGTGTCTTCCATTCGGGGCGATCCCAAAGGCGGCCTTTGATGATTTCCGAAATTGCGGCAATGGCTGTGTCAATGTCAGCCGTGCCGATATAAAGCGGCGCGATCCCAAATCGCAGAATGTCGGGCGCGCGGAAGTCTCCGATGATACCGCGCGCGATCAGGGCTTGGCATAGGGCATAAGCGTCTTGAAAATGAAATGAAACCTGACTGCCGCGTTGCTCGGGGTCGCGGGGGCTTGCGAGGCGCAAATCAGGGCAACTGGCCTCAATGCCCGCAATCAAACGCTCGGATAGCGCGACCGAGGCCGCACGCAGATCATTCAGATCAACCCCCTGCCACGCATCAAGGGCGGCATCTAGGATTTGCATCTGCACCACCGCAGGGGTGCCAATCCGCATTCGATCCACCCCTGTGGCGGGTGTATAGTCTAGCGGAAATGCAAAGGGTGTTGCGTGCCCAAGCCACCCGTTGAGCACGGTATGCGCATGGTCACGATACTGCGGGGCGATATAGATAAAGGCGGGCGCCCCTGGCCCGCCATTGAGGTATTTATAGCTGCATCCAACGGCAAAATCCGCGCCTGTTTGCGCCAGATGCACGGGGAACGCCCCCGCCGAATGGGCCAAATCCCAGATTGTGATAATCCCCAATTCATGTGCCCGAGCCGTCAGGCGCGCCATGTCATGCCTGCGGCCTGTGCGATAATCAACTTGGGTCAGCATCAGCACGGCGATCTCGTCACTGAGCGCTTCCTCCACGGCTTCGGGTGCAACCAAGCGCAGTTCGTGGCCTTGGCCCATGGTTTGGATCAACCCTTCGGCCATATAGAGATCGGACGGAAAATTGCCCTGATCGCTAAGAATGATCTTGCGATCTGTCATCGCCAAAGCGGCCCCAAGCGCCTGATAAAGTTTCAGGGATAATGTATCGCCCACTTGAACTGTTTCAGGCTCAGCCCCAATCAGTGGTGCGATGCGATCCCCCAATTTGCGCGGCAGATCAATCCAGCCTGCGCGGTTCCATGCAGTTATCAACATCTCACCCCATTGGTCGGTCAAGGTTTGGCTGGCTGCTGCTTGTGCCGCCAAGGGCAGGGGGCCGAGGGAATTGCCATCAAGATAGATCACCCCATCGGGAATATGGAACGCCGCACGGGTTTTGGTGAAATCTGTCATCTTGGCCTCTCCTCTTTTCGAATTGCTGCCGCATCTGCCTGTTGAGGTCAATTGATCTGGCGCGGCTGCGTTCTGCCTCTGGACATTGCCGCAACTTGAGCCAATTCTTGTTTTGAACAGATATTGCGCGGTATGCGGTTGTATACGAAATATTATGTCGCGGAATGGGCCGTTGTATCCATCTGCGGCAGTTGTTATGGGGGCGGGAGCCACCAAAAACTGGAGGGAATGTAGCGTGAAAATTGGCGCTTTAAAAGAAATCGAACAGGGCGAAGCGCGGGTTGCGATGACACCCGACAGCGCGGCGCAATTGCAGAAGCTTGGCCATGAATGCGTGATCGAAACAGGTGCGGGTGCAGCAGCTGGCTTTTCAGACGCAGTCTACAAGGCGGCTGGCGTCAGCGTTGTGAAAACAGCGGCGGCCTTGTGCAAAGCCTCGGATGTTGTGATCAAAGTGCGCCCGCCCCAAGAGGCTGAGGTCAAGTGCTTGCGCGAGGGGCAGACCCTGATTTCATTCTTCTGGCCCGGCCAGAATGAGGCGTTGATGGAATTGGCCCGCAGTAAAGGTGCCAATGTGATCGCTATGGATATGGTGCCCCGCATCAGCCGCGCGCAGAAAATGGATGCGCTCTCCTCAATGGCGAATATCGCAGGCTATCGCGCGGTGATTGAGGCAGGCAATAACTTTGGCCGCTTCTTCACAGGTCAGGTGACTGCGGCAGGCAAGGTTCCCCCTGCAAAGGTTTTGGTGGTTGGTGCAGGCGTTGCGGGCCTAGCCGCCATCGGCACGGCCACATCTCTGGGCGCAATCACTTATGCGTTTGACGTGCGTCCCGAAGTTGCAGAACAGATTGAATCCATGGGCGCGGAATTCGTGTTCCTTGAATTCTCAGATGACGAATTGCCCGATGGGGCAGCGACTGGTGGGTATGCCCCGCCCCAAAGCCCTGAGTTCCAAGCCAAGCAATTGGCCAAATTCCGCGAGATCGCGCCAGATATGGATATCGTGATCACCACGGCCTTGATCCCAGGCCGCCCTGCGCCATTGCTGTGGACGAAGGATATGGTCGAGGCGATGAAGCCTGGCTCGGTGATCATCGATCTGGCCGCAGAACGGGGCGGCAATTGTGAATTGACCAAGGCAGATGAGCGGATTGTCAGCGACAATGGCGTGGTGATTATCGGCTATACCGATTTCCCTAGCCGTATGGCGGCGCAATCCTCAACCCTCTATGCCACGAATATCCGCCATATGTTGGCCGATCTTACCCCCGCAAAGGATGGGCAGGTCGTGCACAACATGGAGGATGACGTGATCCGCGGGGCAACTGCGGTGTTTAGCGGTGAGATCACTTACCCACCGCCCCCACCCAAAGTGGCGGCAATTGCCGCGCAGAAGCGTGAAAAGCCCAAAGAACTGACGCCCGAAGAAAAGCGGGAGCAAGAGATTGCCGCCTTCAAGGCGCAGACGAAGAACCAAATCACCCTTGTGGCGATTGGTGCCGCGTTGGTCTTGGGCGTGGGCTTGATTGCGCCTGCGAGCTTTATGCAGCACTTCATCGTCTTTGTGCTGTCGGTGTTCATCGGGTTCCAAGTTATTTGGAACGTGGCGCACAGCCTTCACACGCCTTTGATGGCGGTGACCAATGCGATTTCCTCGATTGTGATCTTGGGCGCGCTGATGCAAATCGGCTCTAGCTCTGCGCTGATCACGATCTTGGCGGCCCTTGGTATCTTTATGGCTGCAGTAAATATTTTCGGCGGCTTCCTCGTGACACGGCGGATGCTCGCCATGTTCCAGAAATCGTAAGCAGCAGGGGTATCAGATATGGATTTCGGTTTCACCATTGCGGCTTATGCAGTCGCGGGCGTCCTCTTCATCCTCTCGCTGGGCGGTTTGTCGGGACAAGAAAGTGCCAAGCGCGCGGTTTGGTATGGCATCGCAGGCATGGCCATTGCGATTTCGGCCACCTTAATCGGCCCAGGTTCGGGGCTGTGGCTGATGTCATTGGTCTTGATCGCGGCAGGCGCAGGGGTTGGGTATCAACTCGCCACCAAGGTGCAAATGACGCAAATGCCTGAACTTGTGGCAATCATGCACTCCTTGGTGGGGCTTGCTGCCGTTTTCGTGGGCTTTAACGCGCATCTTGAATTGGTCAGCGTGGGCGAGGTTTTGCGCGAGGCAGGTATGGCCTTCCCGCAACCCAAAGGCCCGATTGAGGCGCCTGTTTATGACATGCTTGGCACCCTGTCCAATTTCGCGGCACTGTTGGGCAAGAAAACCGCCGTTGAAGTTGGCATTTTGCGCGTTGAATTGGTCTTGGGGATTTGGATCGGTGCCGTGACCTTTACGGGTTCCGTCATCGCCTATGGCAAACTTGCAGGGCGTGTGAACAGTGCGGCGAAGCAATTGCCTGGTGGGCATATCTTGAACGCTGCTGCCGCTGCCGCATCCTTGGCGTTGGCCGCGATGTATTTGGGCGGCGCAGGCGGCTGGACATTGATTGCCTTGACAGTTCTGGCTCTCTTTATCGGCTATCACCTGATCATGGGGATCGGCGGCGCGGATATGCCCGTGGTTGTGTCCATGCTGAACAGCTATTCAGGTTGGGCGGCGGCGGCGATTGGCTTTAGCCTTGGCAATGATCTGTTGATTGTTGTGGGGGCTTTGGTGGGCTCTTCGGGTGCCATCCTCAGCTACATCATGTGTAAAGCCATGAACCGCAGTTTCATCAGCGTGATTTTGGGTGGTTTTGGCGGTGCCAAAGGCGAGCAGCAGGCCATTGAGGGCGAGCAAATCGCAATCGACAGCGATGGTGTGGCCAATGCGCTGAACGAGGCCGACAGCATCATCATCATCCCCGGCTATGGCATGGCGGTGGCACAGGCACAGCAAGGTGTGGCCGAGCTTACACGCAAGCTGCGCGCGGCGGGCAAAATTGTGCGTTTCGCCATTCACCCCGTTGCAGGCCGCTTGCCTGGTCACATGAACGTTCTGCTTGCAGAGGCCAAAGTGCCCTATGACATCGTTCTGGAAATGGATGAAATCAACGAGGATTTCCCATCCACCGATGTGGCCATTGTGATCGGTTCAAACGACATCGTGAACCCAGCCGCGCAAGAAGACCCCAACTCGCCAATCGCAGGGATGCCTGTGTTGGAATGCTGGAAAGCCAAGCAGGTTTTCGTCTCCAAACGGGGGCAGGGCACAGGCTATTCGGGCATTGAGAACCCGCTTTTCTACAAAGAGAACACGCGGATGTTCTACGGCGATGCAAAGGCCTCAATCGACAGCTTGCTGCCGAAAATCGCCTAAGCCCTTGTGGTGCGCGAATGACAATCAGGCGGCCCTTATTCGGGGCCGCCTTTTTTATGGCAAAACGCCCTGCGCCGCAGGGCGCGCAGAGAGCAGGGCAATGCGATCTCGGATTGTGTCGCGAATTGGTGTTTCGTCTTGGCTGTCATGCAACTGCGTGAACCATGTCGCGGGTGGCGATTTCCCTTTCGAATGCCCCGCCCAAGATAGGCCCCGCAAGACCGCTTCGCCCTCTTGTGGGAGGCGGTCAGGAATATCTTGCCCGCTGAGTGTGGCCCAAATCCCGCTCCAGACGCGGGCGACTGTCCACGGGTTATAGCCCCCACCCCCTGTCACCAATAGGCGGGGACAGCGTAACGATTGAACGGCAGCGACCATGTCCCAATAGCTTTGCGCAGAGAGACAGAGCCTTGAGAGCGGATCATCGGTCACCGCATCAGCACCGCATTGCAATACGATAGCCTCAGGCGAAAACGCCGCAAGTGCGGGTAAGATCAGCATATCGCGAATGAGTGCCATTTCCGCATCATGAAACCCGCGCGGGACGGGCAGGTTTAGGCAATTTCCCCCGCCATCATCGTCCAGCGCCCCTGTAAATGGCCAACGCCGCTCTTCATGCACAGAGATCATCAAGACATCGGACGCGCCCTTGAACCCATGCTCCACCCCGTCTGGATGGTGGGCGTCCATATCGACATAGGCGATGCGCGTCAGCCCCTGCTGTCGCAACGCCGTGATCGCAAGCGCAGGGTCATTGAGATAGCAAAACCCGTTCGCGCGGTCGGGCAGCCCGTGATGCGTGCCACCGCCTGGATGAAACACAACACCGCCCGCGCGCAGCAATTCAACCGCCAAAAGCGCGCCACCTGCCCCCGTGGCGGGGCGGCGATACATTTCGGGAAAGACGGGGTTTGCCACAGTCCCAAGGCCATGGCGCGCGCGGGTTGCGTCATCCACATCTTGGGTTTCTTCAGCGCGCATGAGCGCCTCGATATAGAGGGGGTCATGCCATGCCGTTAGGGCTTTTGGCTTGGCGCGCGGGCTTTGGCGATATTGCGCGGCGCTGAGCCACCCCATGGCGCGGCATAAATCCATCACAGTTGAGACACGCGGAATGCGTAAGGGGTGCCACGAACCATAGGTTGATCCGCGATATATCTCGGAGCCAAGAAAAACGGGCGTGGTCACAGGGACTAGCGCGCCAATTCGCGCTCAACCGCCCGAATGATCGCGCCACTGGTCGGGCCTGTCAGGCTTGACCAATCTTCGACAAATTCACCATTTCCACCAATGAGGAACTTTGAAAAATTCCATGACGGCCGCGCATTATGTTCGCGTGCGAGCCATTCGAAAAATGGATGTGCATCGGGGGCTTTAATCCGCGTGATCTCGGTCATCGGAAGGGTCAAATTGTAATTCAATTCACAAAACTCGGCCACTTCGGCCTCGTTGGCCAGTTCCTGCCCAAAATCATCGGAAGGCACGGCCAATACAATCAATCCCTGATCGGCATAACGATCATGCAAGGCCTGCAACCCCTCATATTGTGGTGTGAAGCCGCATTGCGATGCCGTGTTTACCACCAAAATTGGCTGCCCGTGCCAGTCTGAAAACCGATATTCACCGCCATCAATCGAAGGAAATGTGAAATCCTCGACAGCCATGGCCATTGATGCGGCCACTGCCCAAACCAAAACGGATTTGGCCAAAATCCCTGAGACTGTCATCAATGCTGCTCCTTCGATTGGCATTTGTGCAAAAGTTAGTCGAAATGCCAAAGCGATCAAGGGCGCGGGTGCTACATGCGCCCATCCTCCCTTGAAAAATTCATGGTTTGTTTTGCTTTTCTTGGGAAAGTTCGGCAGACTGGGGCATAACGAACATAACAAAGAGCGGTGATAAAACGCGATGAGCAATCTTCGCACAGTGCAAGGGCCATTACGGGTTGAGGGGGCATCCAAACGGGATCCGCGCTCGCAATTCGCAGCGCTGTGTTTTCGCCGCAAGAAAAAAGGCGTTGAGATTTTGTTGATCTCCTCGCGTGATAGTGAACGGTGGATCATCCCCAAAGGATGGCCCATGGATGGCAAAACCCCCGCCGAAGCCGCAGGGATAGAGGCATGGGAAGAGGCAGGTGTGCGCGGCACGACCCTAGACCTTTGTGTCGGGCTTTATTCCTATTCCAAAGAGATTGATAGCGCCGATCCAGTGCCCTGTATCGTCTCCGTCTTTCCTGTCGAGGTGAAATCTTTGGCCGATAAATATCCCGAAGCGGGGGAACGGCGGCGCAAATGGTTTTCCCCGAAAAAGGCCGCGTCAAAGGTGCGGGAACCTGACCTTAAGGCGATCCTGAAAGGGTTTCTGCCACCACCACCCGCAGCGTAATTTTGGCCCTTGCAGGGGGCAATGTGCAGGATGTAACACTTAGCGCCACTTGCAATCTGACGTTTTCGCCACAATTAGGGCTTCTATGATCCGATATGCGTTGAAATGTGCCGAAGGGCACGGGTTTGACAGTTGGTTCCAATCTGCTGCCGCCTTTGACGATCTGGCGGAGCGGGGATTGCTGTCTTGTGGTGTTTGCGGATCTTCTGATGTCACAAAGGCGATCATGGCGCCTCGTGTCGCCCCAAGCGATGGCGATAGCCCTCAAATTGCAGATAACCTGCCCGTGCCAAGCACCCCGCCCACAGGGGCGTTAAGCGCCCCCGATGGTAAACTTCAGGAAATGATCCAAGCGATGCGCAAACATGTCGAAGAAAATTCGACCTATGTTGGCAAGAATTTTGTAAAAGAAGCGCGCGCAATCCATGATGGCACCGCGCCCGAACGCATGATCCACGGCGAAGCAGCCCCTGAGGAGGCAAAAGCCCTGGTTGAGGACGGGGTGCAAATTGCGCCCTTGCCCTTCTTGCCAAAGTCAAAGGCAAATTAACGCCGCTATTCTGGTGACGTTCGGATCGGCGTAAGCCCCAACTCGCGATAAAAGGCGGCATCAGCCGCGTCAATCTCGGCCTCTTTTGCCGCGATGAGGGGGGACTGAGCAATCATTTGCGCGATTTCTCGATCGCTATGACCGCCTGCGCGCAGTTGCGCGACCATATCCTTTGCTACGGGGGGCAGGGGTTGGGTGAATAATACGCTGCTCAGAGCGCTGTATGGTGTTTCATGCGCCGCGCGCAGGCTTGCGATGATTTGCTTATAGCCGGGGTTCGATTTTAGCGTGGCCAATCGGGCTTCGTGAAAAGCAAGGCTGTCATGGTAGAGCTGCGCCAAAATTGGATCACTCAGGAATTCCGCCAATTTAGCCCGAAGCGCAGGCCCATGCTTAACAAGCCCTTCATCGGCCTGTTCGTTGCGGTCAAATATTGTGAAATAGGCCAGATCATATTTGGCTTTTTTGTTGTTCACATTGCCACGAAATTTGCGGATTGCGTATGCATCGACAGATTTCACCGCGTAATGGTTCATTTGCGCCCAATCATAGCCCAAAGTGCGGCGAATGGAGCGCCAGCCCCGAAATTTGAAATAATCCTCCATGGGCAGGCCTGAGCCGTTCAGCCATTTCACCGTGTCGGGAAAATCGGTTTCTAGCCATTTGTTCTTAATCGAGGGGCGATGAATGCCCAGTTTCCAATAGTCTGGATCAAATTTGAACAGGGTCTTCACCCCCCAACCCTTGTTCCAAAGGGGCGGAGCTGCGCGCAGATATTGTTCAGTCACAGGGGCGCGTGACCAATCGACCACGCCCCCCGACCCGAAAATGCGCCATGTGATGACAATGCCATTTGCGCCGCGGTTTACGGCATCGGTGATCATCCCATCCAAAGTGCCAGAGGGGTGCGAAATTGCGAGAAACT
Source organism: Roseovarius sp. 10 (assembly GCF_033100315.1). Lineage (NCBI taxonomy): Bacteria > Pseudomonadati > Pseudomonadota > Alphaproteobacteria > Rhodobacterales > Roseobacteraceae > Roseovarius > Roseovarius sp. 10. The sequence goes on along the minus strand of NZ_JAWLVH010000002.1, from coordinate 237,719 downwards.
CGTCCGCGTCAAACACCAACACCCAATCGGCGGATTGAACCAAGGGCTCGGCCTGTGCATGGTTCAGCGCCGAGGGCTGCGGTTTGTGACCTTCTGGGATCACGTTTTCGCGGTGATAGCACAGGCCCAATTCCTCAAGGCGCTGTAACATTTCGACTGTCCCGTCCGAGCAATCGTTGGTGTAGACGAGAATATCCGTGAACCCAACGGCCAGATGATGCGCCACCCATTCCAGCAGATAGGCCGCCTCATCCTTCATCATGGAAACCGCCATCACCCGCCCGTGAGGTGATTTGCGCTTGGCCAATTCTGTCAGTATCGTTGCGCTGCCCGCCATTTTCAGTCGACACCCGCCAGTGATTTATATTTTTATAGATAAATATAAATCACCATTCTGCCTTGATGCGCAAGACAGGGCGCGGCAGGGCGCGGGCTGCGTGACCTAGTCTAACGCTTAGCGTCCGCCTGAGACATCCACGATGGTGCCCGTGACATAGCTTGCCGCGTCAGAGATCAGCCATGCGACAACTTCCGCGACCTCATCAGCCCGTCCGATACGGCGCATCGGAACATCGTTTTTCTTTGTAACCAAACGATCTCCCACGCCTGCGGCAGCATGGATTTCGGTGTCGATCAAACCTGGCGCCACCGCATTGACCCTGATGCCAACGGGCCCCAATTCGCGGGCAAGGCCGAGGGTCATTGTGTCAATCGCCCCCTTTGAAGCGGCGTAATGCACCCATTCGCTTGCACCGCCCAGTTTTGCTGCGCGGCTCGACATCAAAACCACAGAGCCGCCTTCGGGCATCGCGGCAGTGGCGGCCTTGGTGATTGCAAAGACCCCAAGAAGATTGGTGTCAATAACACGCTTTAGGTCTGCCATGTTCAGATCACGCAATGGCAGGGCAGGGCCCGTGATGCCCGCATTGGCAAAGAGCGCAATTGGCGCCCCAAAGCGCGCAATGCATTCGGTCACCACCGCCTCCGCTGCGGCGGGGTCAGCCGCATCGGATTGCAGGGCCATCACTTGCGCGCCCTTGGCGTGAAGCTCTGCGCATAGGCTGTCTGCAGCGGCGGCATTGCTGTGATAGGTGAACAGAACCTGATAGCCCGCGTGGGCCAAGCGGCGCACTGTTGCAGCCCCGATCCCGCGTGAGCCACCCGTGACGATGACCGCGCCTTTCAAATCAGAAGGCGACATCACCCGCCCCCTTCAAATCCAACATCTCGCGTGCTTCGTCAGGCGTTGCCACCTCAAGGCTTAGGCCTTCAAGAAGGGCGCGGGCTTTTTTGACTTGGTCGGCATTGCTTTGTGCCAATTGTCCTGGGGCGGCCCAAAGACTGTCCTCAAGCCCGACACGGATATTCCCCCCTTGTGCAGCGGCTTGGGCCGCCACAGGCAATTGGTTGCGGCCAGCACCCAAAACCGACCACACATAAGCATCCCCAAACAAGCGATCTGCCGTGCGCTTCATATGCGCGACATCTTCGGGATGCGCGCCAATGCCGCCCAAGAGGCCAAAGACGGTTTGAACCAAGAACGGGGCCTTGACCAAGCCGCGATCCACGAAATGCGCCAAAGTGTAGAGATGGCTTGTGTCATAGCATTCAAACTCGAACCGCGTGCCGTTCGCGTTGCCCGTGCGCAAGATATGTTCGATATCGGCAAAGGTGTTTTTGAAGACAAGGTCGCGGCTGTTTTCGAGATGCTCGCGCTCCCAGTCATGTTTGAATTCTTTGAAGCGGTTGAGCATGGGGTAAAGTCCGAAATTCATGCTGCCCATATTGAGAGAGGCCACTTCGGGCTTCAGCTCTGCGGCGGGGCGCATCCGCTCCGCCACGGTCATATGCGGCGAGCCGCCCGTGGTGAGATTCAACACCGCTGAGGTCGCCTGTTTGAGTTGTGGCAGAAATTTGCGGAACATCTCAGGGTCTTGTGTGGGGCGCCCGTTTTCAGGATCGCGCGCGTGCAGGTGCAGGATAGACGCGCCTGCCTCGAAGGCCTTGATCCCGTCATCAATGATCTCTTGCGGGGTGACAGGCAGATAGGGCGACATGGACGGGGTATGGATCGCGCCTGTGACAGCACAGGTGATGATGACTTTACGCGGCTTAGCCATTTGAGGATGCTCTCGTTTTTTGTAGTGGGTCAGTGTTGTGGTTAGTGCTAGGGCCAGAAGGCCAATGGTCAAGCAAGGTTATAAGGTTTCGACACCCCCGCAGACGCTAAGGGCTTGGCCTGAGATATTCGCGCCCCCTGCGGAAGACAGGAACAGGCACATTGCGGCGATATCCTTGGGGCTGACCATACGGCGCAGCGAAACCTTGCCCAAATATGTCTCGCGCATCTCCTCGAAACTGACGCCTGTCTGCTTGGCGCGGGCGGAAATAACGCCGTCAATACGCGGGCCTTCCACAATGCCAGGAAGGATTGCATTGGCGCGCACCCCATCTGGCCCAAGTTCAGCGGCAAGGGATTTTGCCAATCCCACTACGCCCCATTTCGAGGCGGCATAGGGTGTGCGAAACGCATAGGGCAATCGCCCTGCAACCGATGAGATCGCAATGAATTGTCCCTTAGATTTCACCAATTCCAAGCGCGCATGATGGGCCGCGAGATAGGCCCCTTTTAGGTTGATCTCTAATGTCTCATCCCATTCATCGGGGGTGATCGCATCAACAGTGGCGGTCGGGCCTGCGATACCTGCATTGGCAATGACAACATCCAATCCGCCCAAGTGATCCAAAGCCTCAGAAAAGAGGCGTTCTGTATCTTTGGGATCGGCGGAATTGGCGCGCGTGCCCGTGATGGCCCCGCCTATCGCGGCGTCTAATGCGGCGGCGTTGATATCTGAAATATGCACCCGCGCGCCTGTCTCGACAAACCCGTCTGCAATGCATTTGCCAATGCCGCCCGCCCCTGCAGTGATCAAGACCCGCAGACCCTTTGGTGGCGTTAGTGACGCAAGAATGGACATGGAACATACCCCTCCCTTGGTTGATCCCATGGGATTACTTTGGGCAAATTCCAACGCCTTGAAAAGGGCCAAGTTTTGCCCTGCCTTGACAGGCGGGCCTGCGCGCGGCCCTATAGGCACGGCAAAAAGAGAGCAAGGCAGGAGGCAGCAATGAAACAGCGCAAACTGGGGGCCAATGGCCCAAGGGTTGGGGCGATTGGGTTGGGCTGCATGAGCTTTGCGGGCGTCTTTGGCGAAACCGATGAGGCCACAAGCCACGCCTGCCTTGATCAGGCCTATGAGATGGGGATCACCTTTCTGGATACGGCCAATGTCTATGGCATGGGCCGCTCGGAACAGGTGTTGGGCGCTTGGCTGAAAAAGGCCCCGCGGGATGTGGTTCTCGCGACCAAAGTCGGCATTCAACGCGACCCCGCCGCGCCTGTGAATAACCGCCCCGAGCATATCCGCACCGAGATTGAAGGGTCGCTTGCGCGGCTTGGTGTGGATCATGTGGCGCTTTACTACCTTCACCGCCGTGATCCTGATGTGCCACTGGCAGAGGCTGTGGGGGTGATGGGGGATTTGATCACAGAAGGAAAGATTGGCGGCTATGGCCTGTCAGAGGTGGCCCCTTCTACGATCCGTGCGGCACATGCGATTTTGCCGCCTCTCGCGGTGCAAAGCGAATATTCGCTGTGGTCGCGATTGCCTGAATTGGGGGTGATCCAGACCTGCGCGGAATTGGAGATCACTTTCGTGCCGTTTTCACCTCTGGCCCGCGGTGTCTTTGGTGAAAGCTATCCTGACACGGGGCAGATGGCCGAAGGTGATTTGCGCCGTGATATTCCGCGTTTTTCCGCCGAGAATTACCCCAAGAACAAGGCGCTGATTGACCGCTTCAAGGCATTGGCGCATTCGAAATCTGTGCCAGTTTCCGCGCTGGCTATGGCATGGGTGCTGCAGCGTGGGGCGGGGTTTGTGCCTATTCCAGGAACACGCACAGCGGCGCATCTGATGGAATGGGCCCGCGCCGATGAGATCAGTCTATCCGATGCAGATATGGCAGAGATCGAGGCGTTGCTGCCCGTTGGGTTTGCCCATGGGGATCGCTATTCCTATCATCATATGCGCACGATTGAGCGTTATTGCTAAGCCAACCATGCCAGCGAAATCAGCGACAGGGTTGATGTCCAGATAATCACAGGCGCAATCACATCGGTGCGCACCCCGTGCAGCATGGCAAGCGCAAAGGACATCGCCCCCGCAGGGCCTGCGGCGCATAGCACAATCAGTGTGTTCCATTGCATGGGGCGGTCGCCCAAATGGAGGGCCGCGTAAACCAAAGCGGGAAACGCCAGCAATTTGAGGCCCGACACCACCATCACTGTGGCGTTGGGGGTCAAGGGGTGGCCTGACAAGATCACGCCAAGCGCGAAGAGGGTCAGCGGGGCTGCCGCCGCGCCCGCAAAATCAAGCCCCGTCAGGATGGGCGCAGGTGCTGCTAAACCCGCCAGATTGGTCACGACCCCAAACGCGATGGCAATTAGCACAGGGTTGCGTGTCATACGGCGCAGGGATTGGCGAATGCCCGCATCGGGGTTTGCCATCAAATCGGTTGTAATGATGAAAAACGCAAAAGTTACAGTTGCGTCCCATGCCACGATAGCCGTGATGGGCAGGGCTGCGACCTCGCCATAAATCAGATAGGAGATTGGCCAAATATAGAGCAGCGTGTTGACGAAAATCGTGGCCATTGCCAGCAGCCACGCCTCCAACCTCTCGCGCCGCAGGGCATAGCGGCAAACCACATAGGTCAGACTAAATACAATCACCTGACAGGCGGCATAGAGCCCAATCGCGTCAAATTGAAAGGCGTGCCAATCAAGCTTGTTGATCAGCGGGAACAAAAGCGCGGGTTGCAACGTCAGAAAGGCCACGCGGTTCAACACGCTTGCATCCGCGCCACTGATCACCTTGGCCCGCCCCAAGAGAAAGCCAAGCGCCATCATGGAGAAGACTGGCAAAATGTCATGTGTCAGAACATGCAGCATCGCAAGCATGGGGAGGGCTTTCTGTGTCTAGGGGGCCTTAGGCGTAGATGCCTTTTTGCGCTTTGGCGCCTGCCATCATGGCCTTGGCGCGCGCCTGCCTGATTTCATCGTAGAGATCAACTGCGCGCGGCTCGAATAGGGTTTGGGGGGCGGTATAATGGATGAATTTGCCCACCCGATCAATGCCACGCGCAAGCATTGCGTAATCCCGATCCGCCATATTCTGCGCCACTTGCGGCGTCACATATCGCACAACCACCGCGATGCGCCGATCATCCGATATATTCGGGCCAGAGCCATGAATGGTCAGCCCATGGTGAAGCGACATTTGCCCCGGCATAAGCTCAATCGCGGTTTTGTCTTCTTCGGCCACATCGACCGCAATCTCTTGGCCGCGCGACAATAGGTTTTTTTCATTGAACGTATCGGTATGCGGTAGAATTTCGGATTTATGGCTGCCTTTGACGAAATCCATACAGCCACTTGCCCGTGTTGCGGGCGAAAGGGCGATCCAAGCTGTGACCATCTCCGAGGTGGTGCCCATGCCCCAATAGGTCAGGTCTTGATGCATCGAGACATATTGATCGCTTTGCGCGTTCTTGATGAAAAATTCTGCGCTGTAGATCAAAATATCAGGGCCGAGGATGCCCTCAATCACATCTAAAACCTGTGGTTTGGTGGCGATCTCATGCACAAAGGGCATCACCAGTTGCGCATTGACGCGCTTATAGGTGTTCAGGGGCAGGGGCAAATCACCCTCTAACCAATCGCGCTCGACCCATTCTAGTTGGGTACGATAGGTTTGCGCCTCATCGCGTGACAGAACATCTATTGGAAAAAGAAACCCATCCTCCCAGTAGCGCGCGATCATATCAGGGGCGAGATGGGTTCCGTTGCGTGCGGCAGGTTCTTGCATCAGGGCATCCTCTTTTCCCGTAATCCAAGGGGCAGGGATGCCTCGCTTGGGTCGTCATCTTCGAAATAGGCTTCATGCTCGGCCCGAATACGGATCAGTTGTTCATGAATGCGGGAGAGATGCGCGCGCATGATCTCTGCCGCGCCATCAGGATCACGATCAGCTAAGGCGCGGGTCAGCGCGATATGATCATCCCATGCCGTTTGCGATGAAAACGCCAAAGACAGCATTCTGACCCGATCCATATGGCCTTTGTTTTCGGCAATCAGATCCCATGTAAATTCTAGCCCCGCCCGCAAACAGATTTCGCGGTGGAAGGCGTCATCGGCGGCATGGAACCGCAGCTTGTCGCCCGCGTCTTTGGCGGCGGCCTGTTCTGCGATCAGCCCCTCCAATGCTTGAATATCTGCCGCAGTAAGCCGCGTGGCCGCATGGCGCACGGCCTCAGCCTCAAGCGCGATGCGAATGAACTGGGCCTGCATCACCGCCCGGGTGGAGATCAACGACACCAATGTGGCGCGTTGCGGGCGGATCAGCAGGAAGCCCATTTTCGAAAGCCTGTAGAACGCATCGCGCACGGGTTGACGGGAGACTTCAAACCGTTTTGCGATCTCAGCTTCTGACAGCTTCTCACCGGGTTTCAGGTCAAGGTTGAGCACCTGTTTGTGCAATTCCCCATAGACCAAATCCGCGATCGCAGGGCGGGCGGTTCGGTCAAGCGATATGAGTGGCATATCTTGGGTCATTTCAGGACCAATCCCTGTCTGATTGACCTAGGTTATATACTAGCATATCAGTTTGCAAGAAGATTAACCAAAAGGGGCCGCCTATGGGCTTTTTAAGCGAAGACCGCCTGTTTCCTTCAGAGCCTACAGCGCGGTCGCTGGCCCGTGCGCTTTATGCGCAGGTCAAAGATGCGCCGATCATCTCACCCCATGGTCATACCGACCCCCAGTGGTTCGCGCAGAATGAACCCTTTGAAGACGCCGCCAAACTGTTCATCACGCCCGATCACTATGTGTTTCGGATGCTTCATTCCCAAGGTGTCGCGCTAGACGATTTAGGCGTGCCGCGTGCCGATGGTGGTGCGGTCGAAACGGACTCGCGCAAAATCTGGCGGTTGTTTGCGCGGCACTATCGCCTTTTTGCAGCGACCCCTTCGCGGATGTGGATTGACCACGCGCTGCAAGATTTGTTTGGCCTAGATCAAAGACTATCGCCAGAGACGGCAGACGCGGATTTTGATGCCATCAACGAGAAATTAGCAAGCCCCGCCTTTCGGCCCCGCGCCCTATTTGAGCGGTTCAACTTAGAGGTTCTCGCAACCACGGAAAGCGCGCTTGATGACTTGGCCCATCACCGCAGGATCCGCGACAGCGGATGGCAGGGTCGTGTAATCACCACCTATCGGCCTGACGCGGTTATTGATCCCGATTTTGATGGGTTCACAGGCAATGTCGAAGCTTTCTGTGCGCATGGTGGCGGTGCTGTAACATGGGAGAGTTATCTCGCGGCCCATCATGCGCGCCGTGCGTATTTTGCATCTTTGGGTGCAACTGCGACTGATCATGGCCACCCAACGGCCAACACCGCCAATCTCTCGCAGGCCGATGCCGCGGCCCTGTTTGACGATGTCATGACAGGCAAGGCTGATCCCGCCACGCGCGAGTTGTTTCGCGCGCAAATGCTGACAGAGATGGCGCGCATGTCGGTTGCAGATGGTTTGGTGATGCAAATACATGCAGGATCACAGCGCAATCATTCCGATTGGGTCTTGGCGCGCTTTGGTCGGGATAAGGGTTACGACATCCCACAACGCACCGATTACGTCACCGCGCTGCGCCCTTTGTTGCAGGAATTTGGCCGCGCGGACGGATTTCACCTGATCCTATTCACCTTGGACGAAAGCAGCTACGCCCGCGAACTGGCACCTTTAGCGGGGGTCTATCCTTGTCTGTTTCTCGGCCCGCCTTGGTGGTTCCATGACAGCTATGAAGGGATGATGCGCTTTCGCCGTTCGGTTACGGAAACCGCAGGCTTCTATAACCTTGCAGGGTTCAATGATGACACGCGTGCCTTTTGCTCGATCCCCGCGCGCCACGATGTCGCCCGGCGGGTCGATGCGGCCTATTTGGCGGAATTGATTGTCACGGGACGCTTGGACGAAAGCGAAGCGGGTGATCTGATGCAGGAATTAACCACGGGGCTAACGCGCCGTGCTTATAAACTTTGAAAGGACTGCCCTGATGATCGAGGTTGAAACCCGCCATGCCATTCACCCTGATCACGCAAAGGGTATGGACACGGCAATGTTGCGCGCGTCCTTTTTGGTCGAAGGTTTGTTTGAGAGCGGCAAGATCAAGCTGTGTTACACGCATTATGACCGCTTCACCCTTGGCGGCGCTGTGCCTAACGGTGGCAGTCTGCGCCTCGATAAAATTGCACAGACGCGCACGGCCAGTTTCATGGAGCGCCGTGAAATGGGCATCGTCAATATTGGGGACACAGGCCAAGTCAGCGCGGATGGTCAGCTGTGGGAGATGGCGCAGGGCGATGTGCTTTATCTGGGCATGGGTGCGGGTGATGTGACCTTCTCAGGGGCAGGGCGGTTTTACATTACCTCCGCCCCCGCGCATCACCGCTATCCACATCGTCATCTCACACCGAAAGACAGCAACCGCGTGGCCTTGGGCGCGGCTGAGACGGCCAATGAGCGCGTGATCAACCAATTCATCCATCCTTTGGTGATGGAAAGCTGCCAATTGGTCATGGGTTATACCACTTTGGGTCAAGGATCAGTCTGGAACACGATGCCGCCACACACGCATGATCGGCGCATGGAAGCCTATCTTTATTGGGATATGGCGCCCGAGGCGCGGGTGCTGCATCTGATGGGGGAACCGCAAGAAACCCGTCATCTGGTTGTGGGAAATGAGGCGGCTGTGCTGTCGCCGCCGTGGTCAATTCACGCCGGCGCGGGGCATGGGCATTACAGATTCATCTGGGCCATGGCGGGGGATAATGTCGATTTCACGGATATGGATTTTGTCGATCTGGAGGATCTGCGATGAGCGTGTTTTCCCTCGCAGGCAGACGGGCCTTGGTGACGGGGGCGAATACGGGCATTGGTCAGGCCATTGCGCTTGCTTTGGCCGATCAAGGGGCATCTGTCACCTGTGCGGGGCGGCGCGACTGCGCTGAAACTTGCGCGGCGATTGCGGCGAAGGGCGGTATTGCCGATGAGATGATCCTTGATTTTGCGGATCCCATGGCCGCGCGCGAAATTTTTGCGGGCGCGGGCTATTCCATCTTGGTCAATAACGCGGGCATCATCCGCCGCGAGGACAGTCTCGAATATACCGAGGCGGATTGGGACGCGGTGATGGATGTGAATCTCAAGGCGTTGTTTTTTACCGCGCAGGCCTTCGCCAAGGCGCATCTCGAGCACGCGCCGCGCGGCCCCGCAGCGGTGGTGAATATTGCCTCATTGTTGGCGTTTCAGGGTGGCATTCGCGTGCCTGCTTACACGGCCTCAAAACATGGGGTTGCGGGTTTAACCAAAATTTTGGCCAATGAATGGGCGGCAGACGGCATCAACGTTAACGCGATTGCGCCGGGCTACGTTGTGTCCAACAACACGGAAAACCTGCGCAAAGATGCCGATCGCAATGCGGCAATTCTGGCGCGCATTCCCGCAGGCCGATGGGGCGAGCCGTCAGATATTGGTCACACGGCGGCCTTTCTCGCCTCTCCTGCGGCGGCTTATATTCATGGTGCTGTGATCAATGTAGATGGAGGATGGCTTGCCCGATAACCCTTTGACCCGCACGGCACCTGCCCCAAGCCCGGGCATTGTTCACTTGGGCCTTGGCGCGTTTTTTCGCGCGCATGGGGCAATTTACACGCAACAGGCCATGGCAAAGGCAGGCGGGGATTGGGGGATCATCGGGGTTTCTCTCAAATCGCCCACAACCCGTGATGCGCTGCAACCGCAAGGGGCTGTTTATCACGCTTTGGAACTTGCCCCAGATGGTGCGGAGCTTCTCCTGGTTACAAGCCTAAGCGCGGTTTTGGTTGCCCCAGAAGACCCTTCTGCGGTTTTGGCCGCAATGGCAGACCCTTCGGTCAAAATTGTTTCGCTGACCGTCACGGAGAAAGGCTATTGCCACCATCCCGCAAGCGGCGCGTTGGATCGAGATCACCCTGATATCATCCATGATTTGACCCATGACAGCCCGCAAAGCAGCATTGGCTATCTCACCCGCGCGCTTGCCTTGCGCAAGGCGGCGGGCATCCCGCCCTTTACCGTTTTGTGCTGTGATAACCTACCTCATAACGGGAAACTTTTGCGCGGGCTGGTTTTGGAATTTGCACAAATCCTTGACCCAGATCTTGCGCAATGGATCGCGGATCATGGGGCCTTTCCGTCAACCATGGTCGATCGGATCGTGCCCGCCACGACCGATGAGACACGGGCAGAAGTGGCGCGCCTGTCGGGCTTTGCCGATGCCGCACCCGTGGTGCATGAACCTTATCGCCAATGGGTGATGGAGGATGATTTTGTCGGCGGTGTGCGCCCTGCATGGGATCAGGTCGGGGCAGAGTTGGTGCAAGATGTTGCCCCCTATGAGGATATGAAGCTTCGGATGCTTAACGCCTCCCATTCGGCTCTGTCTTATTTGGGTTATGTTGCGGGGCATCATACGATCACGGATGTTATGGCTGATCCCGTGTTTGACGCTTATGCGCAACGTCTTTGGGCGCGCGAGATCATTCCGCATTTGACCCCGCCTGAGGGTGTGTCGCTTGAAGATTATGCCGCAGCTTTGCGTGCGCGGTTCAAGAACCCCGCGATCCAGCACCGCACATGGCAGATCGCGATGGATGGCAGCCAGAAATTACCGCAACGCCTGCTGGGGACATTGCGCGCGGCGCGCAAAAAGGGGGCTGAGGATCGGGGTCTGATCCTCGCTGTTGCAGGGTGGATGCGCTACACCGCTGGCTTTGACGAGGCGGGGGAGGCGATTGAGTTGCGCGATCCTATGGCCGATGTCCTGCGCGCCGCTCATTCAGGCGTGGAGGGGGCCGAGGCGGTTACACGAATTTTGGGCCTTGAGGCGATCTTCGACCCAAGCCTTGCCGCTGATATTCATGCGCCCGTGACGGATGCCTATCTAGCCCTGTCCCGTGGGGGGGGGCGCAAAACGCTAGAGACTTATCTTGCGACTTAACGCGCAAGCCGTGCTTTGGCGGCGGCAACAATGGCCTCGGTTGTGATGCCGAAATGGGCGAAGAGTTCGGGCGCTTTTGCAGAGGCGCCAAAGCCCGTCATGCCGATAAACGGATCTTCTGGGGCAAGGATTTGATCCCAGCCAAACCGCACAGCGGCCTCAATACCGATTTTGGGCCCCGTGCCCAAGATTGCGGCACGCTGCGCGGGGCTTTGGGTTTCGAAAATTTCCCAACAGGGCAGCGAGACAACCGTGGCGCGGATATCTGCCTCTTGCAACTGTGCGGCCGCGTCAAGCGCAAGTGCAACTTCACTGCCTGTTGCAATCAGAGTAATATCGCGAGGGTCTTCGCCTGCTAGGATATAGCCCCCATTGGCACAACCCATGACGGAGGGCAGCTGCACCAAGTCCTGACGGCTGAGCGCCAAAAGGGTGGGGCCTGATTTTCGGCGCAGGGCTTGATCCCACCCCATGACTGTTTCGCGCGCATCGGCGGGGCGCATCACCCAGAAATTCGGCATAGCGCGAAAACTGGCGACGATTTCAACGGGCTGATGGGTTGGCCCATTCGACCCGACCCCGATGGAGTCATGGCTAAAGACAAACAGCACGGGCAGCCCCATCAAGGCGGCCATCCGCATTGCAGGACGCTCGTAATCTGCGAAGGCCAGATAGGTCACATTGACCGCAATCAGCCCACCATGGGCGGCGATCCCACAGGCCATTGCCCCCATTAAATGCTCGCGCACCCCGCAATGCACATAGCTGCCTTGGCGGTTCTCAGGGCCGAATGCCGTGCGACCGCGCTTGTGATTGGTGGGGGCCTCCAAATCTGCGCAGAGAATGCACAGCTCGGGCAAAGCGGCCTCTAATCCTTCGCAAACATCACCCGATGAGGCGATTGTCGCGCGGGCTGCGTCCGTTGCTGTTAAACGCGCCTCAATATCGGCCATAATTTGCGGCCAGTTTTGGGGCAATATGCCCTCCATTCGGCGGGTGAATTCTGTGGCCTTTGGGTCGGATTTTAGACGCACGGCCCAATCCCGCGCAGCATCTCTTCCGCGGGACATTGCGGCTGTCCAATCGGCATAAATGTCTTGCGGGATCACAAAGGCCTCGTGCGTCCATCTGCGCGCAGCGCGCGCCTCAGCCGCGTCCTTCGGGGAGAGTGGCGCACTGTGCCCGCCGCGTTGCCCCTGAAGGCGGGGGATGCCGCGCGCGATTGTGGTGCGGCAGGCAATCAAAGACGGGCGGGGGTCAGACTTTGCAGATAGAATGGCGGCATCAATCGCGGCGATATCATGGCCATCCACCTCGACCACATGCCACCCCGCCGCGGTGAAACGGGCGGGAATGTCCTCGCTGATCGACAAAGCGGTGTCGCCGTCATCGGTGATATGATTGTCATCCCAAAGAAATGTCAGACGCCCCAAGCGCAAGTGACCCGCTAGTGAAATCGCCTCTTGGCCAATGCCCTCCTGCAAGCAGCCATCGCCGACAAAGGCCCATGTGCGATGATCGCAGAGATCAGCGCCAAATTCCGCGCGCATCCGTTCTTCGGCCACGGCCATGCCAACCGCACAGGCGATGCCTTGGCCAAGCAGCCCCGTGGTGATCTCAATCCCTGCATCTTGCTCAATCTCGGGGTGGCCTGCGCAGACCGAGTGCAATTTTCGAAAAGATTTCACCGCCGCAAGATCAACCTTCTCATAGCCTGAGAGGTGCAACAGCGCATAAAGCAACATAGAGCCATGACCATTGGACAGAACCACGCGATCGCGGTCGGGCCAGAGCGGGTTTTGGGGGTCAACCTTGAGGTGATTGGCGTAAAGCGTTGCGGCAATCTCGGCCATACCAAGCGGCACGCCTTGATGACCTTCACCCGCTGCCACAATCGTATCAAGTGCCAAAAAGCGGATTGAATCCGCCATGGATTGGATGTTCATGCTGCCCTCCCTAGCCATTGGCCATTTCGCGCAAGGCACGGCGCATCTCAAATATATCGAGATCGTCTTTGATTTCGACATCGTCTAGGGTCACGATCTGGTCGCGGGCGATGTCGCGCTTGAGTTTGATGTGATGTGCAAGCCCGATTGGCAACGCATTGACCTTGGCCGCGCGCGTGGCAGGGATTGCCTTGGCCCACACTTTGAACCCGCCTTCGCCGTCCAAATAGTCGCCTGCTTTGAAATCCCCTTTGGCGGTTGCGACTGCATCGGCGCGGTAAAGCGTTGAACTGCCTGTGGCCTCGCCTCGCAAAACCGCATTCAACACGGAAACCGATGTTTCAAGGCCGATCAAATGGAACGGCCGCCACATCGACCCATACCACCCGCTGTCATCGGTCAAGAGCCCATATTGTTGAAAGCAGGCGCGCGTATATTCATCGGGCGCCCGAAAGGTGACAAACATTCCGTATTGAATATTGTTCATCACCACCCGCCCATCGGGCTCGCGGCTTGCTGCGATATCGACCAAACCTGCACGGGCCAATTGTCCGCCTTCGGATTGGGGTTTGAATACGCGTGCCAGATCATGCAGGCCCGCAGGGTGGAAGGCCAAGCCATCCTCTGGACAGTCAAGCCCTGTGGCATTGGCGACCGCGGCCATTTCAATCGCGGCCTTCGTGCCATCGGTGAAACTGTTATACATTTTTGGATTGAAATCACCTGCAGCGACTTCTTCATCGCTCCACCCGAAAAAGCCCCAGACTGTGTCTGGGGTCGAATAGCGGTAATGCGGGCAGAAATTCATGCCCTTTCCTGCGGCGACCAATTCAAAGCCGCTCGCCTGCACCCAATCGACAAGTTCGCAAATGGCGGCGGGCTGATCGCCATAGGCCATGGAATAGACCACACCTTTTTCACGGGCGCGCGCGGCCAGATAGGCCCCGCATAAAACATCGGCCTCAACATTAACCATGATCACATGTTTGCCCGCCTCAATGGCGGCAAGCGCATGGCGGATGCCTGCAATCGGATGCCCTGTGGCCTCAATCACGCAGTCGATGCCATCAAATTCCATCAGCGCCTGCGCATCATCGGTAATGCAAGTTTTGCCGGTCTTATACGCGTCAGAGAGGGTCGGGGCGTCATAGGCCTCGGCAGCCCAATGAACGCGCGCAAAGGAGGCTTTGGCCTTGCTGATATCAAGATCCGCGACACCCACAATGTGATAGCCCTTGATGTGCTTTGCCTGCGCGAGGATCATTGAGCCAAATTTTCCCGCCCCAATCAAACCAACACGCACAGGCCCCTTGGCGGCGTTATATTCGGCAAGCAGTCGTGACAGGTTCATGATCTTTTTCCCTATTGGTTGCGGCACAAGCCCTATCTTTGATAACGGGACGGCTGCGACAATAACCATCATTTTTTTGAGCATTATCTTAAAGCAGGGCTTAAAGATAATTCATTTATCTGGTCTTGTTTTTCGCTCTGTCGCTGCCGCATCTTCTGCGCGGATATCACGGAGAAATCGCAGAGCATGCAGGGAGGGGTGTTGTGAGCCAGAGCGGAGCAAATATGTCGCTGGCGCAACGGGCTTGGGCCATTCGGCGCAACGCGCTGTTGATGGGTGAGGTGCAGGGACAAGGCTATATCGGGCAGGCGCTTGGTGTCGCTGATGTTTTGGCCGTGTCCTATTTTCATGCGATGCGTTTGCGCGCCGATGATCCAGAATGGGAGGGGCGCGATAGGTTTTATCTCTCCATAGGTCACTATGCGATCGCGCTCTATGCGGCGCTGATTGAAGCTGGGATTTTGCCCGAGGATGAAATCGCCACCTATGGCATGGATGATAGCCGCCTGCCGATGTCGGGCATGGCCGCCTATACGCCTGGAATGGAGATCACAGGCGGATCGCTTGGTCATGGGTTGGGCATTGCGGTGGGCGCAGCCTTGGGTCTGAAACGCAAGAACAACCCTGCCTTTGTCTATAATCTGTTGTCAGATGGCGAACTTGGCGAAGGCTCGACTTGGGAGGCTGTGATGTCTGCCACCCAATGGAAATTGGACAACCTGATTGCGATTGTTGACTTCAACAATCAACAGGCCGATGGGCCAAGTCGTGCGGCCTTGGCCCAAGGGGCCGAAGCGCCGAAATGGGAGGCCTTTGGCTGGTTCGCCCAAGAGGTGGATGGCAATGATTTGGCAGCGGTGGTTGCGGCCTTTGATGCGGCCAAGACCCATCCCAATCCATGCCCTCGTGTTATTATTTGCAATACCAAAATGTGTCATGGGATCAGCTTCCTTGAGACCCGTGAGAAAACGCATTTTATCCGTGTTGAAGCCGATGAATGGGCCAAGGCCTTGGCTGAGCATGAGGAGAAAAAGCCGCTATGAGCATCCCTCCCCATTCCCGCAGAAAGTCGAAATATACCCCCCGCAGCCGCGCAAGTGGCGCAGATGCAGTGCGCACATCTGCTATGATCGCCTCTCTCGATGCCGAAGGTCGCGAAACAATTGCGGCGCCATTTGGTCATGCATTGGTGGACTTGGCCAAGACCCGTGCGGATATTGTGGGGTTGTCTGCCGATTTGTCGAAATACACCGATCTGCATATTTTTGCGCAGGCCTATCCTGAGCGGTTTTATCAGATGGGTATGGCCGAAGGGCTTTTGATGTCGGCCGCAGCAGGGCTTGCCCGCGAAGGGTTTACGCCCTTTGCAACCACCTACGCGGTTTTTGCCGCGCGGCGCGCCTATGACTTTATAGCCATGGCGATTGCAGAGGAAAACCTGCCCGTCAAAACCGTCTGCGCGCTGCCGGGTCTGACCACGGGCTATGGCCCAAGCCATCAAGCGACCGAAGACATGGCGATCATGCGGGCGATGCCCAATATGGTGGTGATTGACCCTTGCGATGCTGTGGATGTGGCACAGGCCACGCGCGCCATCACAGACTATAACGGCCCTGCCTATATGCGTCTTTTGCGCGGACAAGTGGCCAATGTGTTAGGCGCCTATGATTATAGTTTTGAGCTTGGTCGCGCGAAGTTGCTGCGCGAGGGTGCGGATGTTTTGATCATTTCTTCAGGGATCATGACCATGCGCGCTTTGGATGCGGCGCAGGTTCTCGCGCAAGATGGCATCGGCGTTGCGGTGTTGCACAGCCCAACCATCAAACCCTTGGATCAAGACACAATTCTTGCCGAGGCACAAAAAAACGGGCGCCTTGTGGTGGTTGCAGAAAATCATTCCATCACAGGCGGGCTTGGTGATGCGGTCGCCAAGACGCTGATGACGCATGATGTCTTCGTGCCATTGCGCCAAATTGGCTTGCCAGATGAATTTCTGGACGCAGGCGCATTGCCAAGCCTGCATGACCAATACGGGATCACAGTTGAACGGATTGCAGAGCAACTGCGCCGTTGGGTCGACCAATAACCACGCGCCGCGCGGCGCGGTCAAAGGAGAAGCGAGAATGGGTTTACTGGACGGACAGATTGCCATCATCACAGGGGCTGCAAGCCCGCGCGGATTGGGCAAGGCCACGGCAAAGCTTTTCGTGGAGCATGGCGCAAAAGTGGCAATCTTGGATTTGGACGAGGGCCAAGCCGAAGAAGCCGCCGCTGATTTGGGTGCGGGCCATATCGGGCTCGCCTGCGATGTGACGCGCAAAGAGGATTGCGACCGCGCGGTCGCTGTGATCCTCGAGGCCTATGGCCAGATTGATATATTGGTCAATAATGCGGGCATTACACAGCCATTGAAGATCATGGAAATTCGCCATGAAAACTATGATGCCGTGTTGGATGTGAACCTGCTTGGCACGCTGAATATGAGCCAAGCTGTCATCCCGCATATGCGGGAGCGCCAAAGTGGCAAGCTTGTGAATATGTCATCGGTATCGGCGCAGCGGGGCGGCGGTATTTTTGGCGGGCCGCATTATTCGGCGGCTAAGGCGGGTGTTTTGGGCCTGACCAAGGCAATGGCACGGGAATTGGCGCCTGATGGCATCCGTGCCAATGCGATTTGCCCAGGATTTATCGCCACCGACATTACGGCGGGCAAGCTGACCCCTGAGATGAAGGTGCAGATCCTTGCGGGCATCCCGATGGGGCGGGCGGGCGAAGCCTCGGATGTGGCAGGTTGCGCGTTGTTCTTGGCATCTGATCTTTCGGCCTATGTCACGGGCTCTGAGGTCGATGTGAACGGCGGATCGTTGATCCACTAAACCTAATGCTGCTCTGCCGCCCGCTCGAGGTCGAATTCTATACGGGTTTGACGCAAACCGTGGCGGGCGCAGGCAGCGGTGATTTCAGTTTCGAAATCCTTGGTCTGCGATTTTAACCATGCAAGAAATTCTTGCACGGCGCGCCGCTTGATATAGCGGCTCGGGCAGATCGCCCAATAGGATGTAAAGCGCAAAACGGGAATTTGCGGCAGAACTGGCACAAGCCGCCCCTCGGCGATTTCGGGCATAGCTAAGGACATGCTATCGAGCACCACGCCCACCCCATCAACGGCCAGTTGCAGAGCCATAGAGGAGCGATCCATCAAAATCGGCATATGCCGTTCGGGCAGGGTGATGGCATTGTGGTTCAGCCAATAGTCCCACTGGCACAGGGCCCGTGGCGTGCCAATGAGACGTGCTGCGGCAAGGGTGGCGGCGGCATCGCCGCTTTGTGGGAGCTCTTTTAGGTAGTCGGGGCTGCACAGGGGAACCACGCAATCGTCAAACACCGCTTCGCTGTGATAGCCTGGCCAATTCCCCGTGCCATAGCGTAGATCCAGTTCCATCATCTCGCGGTCAAAATCGGTGGGGTCGGGGGCCGCATCAATGTGAAGATCCCAATCAGGATGGCGCGCGATGAAATCAGAGAGGCGGGGCCCCAACCACCGCACCCCAAAACTAGGGGTTACGCGCATATTCAACTGATAGGTTTCGCGCCCGCGTTTGAAATGACGGCTTGTGTCGCGCAGCATGCGAAGCGCCACGGAGGCCGATTGAAACAGTTGCTCGCCTTCCAGCGTCAGGCTCAACATACGCCCCTGACGGCGGAACAGCTTTACGCCCAGATTTTGTTCAAGAAGTTTGATTTGTTGGCTGACCGCCGAGGGCGACACTGACATCTCTTCGGCGGCGCGGCTGATTGTGCCCCGCCGTGCCACGGTTTCGAAATACAGAAAGCCGTTAAGGTTGGGCGTGCGCGACATGGGGTCAAACTCTGGCCAAACATAAAAAACCAAGGCGGGCGAACCCCGCCTTGGGAAACTTAGATGGCCTTAGCTTGCAGCTTCGGCTGTTTGTTTTTGTGCGCCGAGCCCCTTCACTTCGATCTCCATCACATCACCTGGCTTGAGGAATCGCTGCGGCTTCATCCCCATACCTACGCCCGAAGGTGTGCCTGTCGCGATGATATCGCCCGGAACCAGTTTCATGAATTGGCTCATGTAGGAGATGATTTTTGCGACACCAAAAATCATATCATCGGTGTTTGAATCCTGCACAACTTCGCCATTCAGCGACAAGGTGAGCCCCAGTTTTTGCGGATCGCCAACCTCATCTGCGGTGACCAGATAGGGGCCTGTAGGGCCAAAGGTTGGGGCAGATTTGCCTTTGATCCACTGACCGCCCTTTTCGATTTGGAACTCGCGCTCTGAGACATCGTTGATTGTGCAATAGCCCGCCACATAGGAGAGCGCGTCTGCCTCGCTGACATAAAGCGCCTCGCGGCCGATCACCACGCCAAGCTCGACCTCCCAATCGGCCTTGACCGAATTACGCGGAATGACCACAGGGTCAAACGGGCCAGACAAGGATGAGGTCGCTTTGGAGAAAATGATGGGCTCTTTTGGGGGCTCTGCGCCCGTCTCGGCGGCGTGTTTGGCGTAGTTTAAGCCAATGCAATAGAAATTCGGCACAGAGGCAAGGCAGGCCCCAATCCGACCAGGATTGGCAACAACGGGTAGCGTTGAGATGTCGATTTTGCGGATTGCGTCCAAAGCCTCAAGTGACACGGCTGCGCCTGCGAAATCGGCGACATGGCCCGACAGGTCGCGCACTTGGCCATCAGCATCCAAAATAGCGGGCTTTTCCTGACCAGCGGGGCCGTAGCGCAATAACTTCATCTCTTATTCTCCTACTTTTTGAGACAGTGTTGGCTCCTCGCCCATTTGGGCGGATTGCATTGTAATTTGCTGACGAATGTCTTCGGCCAACTGCCAAAGATGCGCGTCAATTGCATCACGGGCCGCTTGCACATTGCGTGCGCGCATCGCGGCGAGGATTGCGGTATGTTGGGTCACCATACGTTCGCGATTGCGGCGCTGGCGCGCGGCCAAATAACGGGCATGCCACAGACGCTGCAGATAGGCGCGATGGGTTTCTTCCAAGGCTTGGTTGTGCGAGGCGCGTGCGATCGAGGTATGAAAAGACATATCAATCTCGAACATGTCAAGCGGATCACTTTCATAGAAATGCGCGGCCATGTAATCCACGATTTCTTGCAGATGGGCGAGATCCTCTTCGGTGGCATTTTTGCACGCCAATTCTGCGGATAGTTTCTCTAGCGCGATGAGCACTTCGGCCTGATCGGAGACGGATTTGAAATCCAGTTCCGCAACAATCGGGCTGCGAGACGGGCGCAGCACAAGCAAGCCTTCTTTTGACAAGATTCGGATCGCTTCGCGCATCGGGGTGCGACTCACGCCCATAGCGGCAGCCGTATCGCGTTCTTTGACCGCTTCACCCGGTAGCAAATCGCCGCGCAAGATACTGCGCCGCAATTGTTGGGCGACTTGTTCCGCTAATGTCGCATCATCATGCACTGGTCTTGTCCCTCATTTTATGCAGTGAAATCATGATTAAAGAAGGCACGCGTGAACGAATATACTCAGAAAAACCGACTTCTTGGATTTTGGTATACCAAAACCTGTTGATTGTCGATACGGGTTTGGCTAGCGTTGACTCTCAGATGGTATACCATCGTAGTTGTGCACCTGAATTTGGCGCAACTGGTGAAAAATGGTGGTCGAAATGGCCCCATCAAGGGAGGAAGAGATGAAACTCAACACTTTGTTCACGACAGCGGCGGCAACCGCTTTGCTCGCAGGTGCTGCAATCGCAGAACCTGTCACTTTGCGCATTCAAACGCATTACGCGACTGAGCACCCAACAGGCCAGCGTCTGGCCCAGTGGGTGGATGATGTTCAGACCATGTCTGGCGGCGACATCACCATCGAAATGTTCTATTCGTCTTCGGTTGTTGGCTCGGTTGAAACCTTTGACGCTGCAATCAACGGCATCCTAGATTGTGACGCGACAGGCGGTGCTTACCAGACAGGTAAGAACCCAGCGTTCCAGTTCGTTGGCGACATCATGGGCGGCTATGAAACCGCATGGCAGCAGTATTCATGGCTCTACTACGGTGGCGGCTATGAGGCGGCGCAGGAGCTTTACAACGAATATAACATGCAGCTGATTGGTTGGTCGATCTACGGCCAAGAATCCATGTCTTCATCGCGCCCATTGGCAGGGTTTGAAGATCTGGTTGGCTGGAAGTTCCGTTCCCCTCCAGGCATGGAAACCGAGATTTTCGAAAAGCTCGGCGCAACCCCAATCGTGATGGATTTCACCGAAATCTTTACCGCGCTTGAGACAGGCATCATTGATGGTGCGGACGCATCTGGTCTGGCCAACAACGTGGGTCTTGGTCTTTACGACATCGTAAGCCATGCAACCTATCCTGGCTTCCACTCGATGCCATCTGACCACTTGGCCTGTAACCTTGATGTCTGGAACGGTCTGACAGAACAGCAGCGCCGTATCATCGAGACTGCATGGCAGAAGCTGTCCTTCCAGATCGCTCTCTACAACGACCGCGCTAACGCGGCCGCTGCAGCCGAGCTGACTGCGCAAGGCGTGACGCTTTATAACTGGTCGGCCGAAGATCGCGCGACCTTCCGTGCGGCCGCTCAGGAAGCATGGGCTGACTGGGCGACACGTTCCCCAGAAGCTGCAGCACTGGTTGAAAGCCATGTTGCCTACATGACTGAGCTTGGTCTGATCGACTAATCTGACCCAAAAGGTTTCAGGCGCGTAAGTGCGTCTGAAACCAACCAGTTATGTAAGCCCCCGAATGGCGGGGGCTTACCCTTCTTTTCAAATTTTTTACCTCAAGGGGGAGGAAGGCAATGGCTCAAGACAGCCTTTGGTTGGGATCGCTGAGAAAACCGATACGCAGTGCTGCGATTGGTTTTGGGGTGATTACGGCCTTGATTTACGCCTATATGGTTTTCGGTCAGCTTGCCTTCGAAGATCCCATTGGGATGCATGAGATGATCCGCCCTGCGGGGCGTCCGCTTGTAGCGGTTATGCTGTTGGCCATCTTAGGCACATTTGTTTGTGCATCACTCTACCTGTCTGACACCAAAGGCGCGATTGAATCCCAGCCGAATGGTTTTTTTGATGTGTTGTCGCTTGTGACATCGCGTATGGCGATGATGATGACCGCGTTGATCGTTCTTGTGATGTTTTACGAGGTTGTCGCACGTTACGTATTTGGCCAGCCTACGCTTTGGGCCAATGAGCTGTCTCTCTGGCTTGCGGCCTTCGTGTTCCTGTTTGCGGGCCAATACGCCATGCAGCAGCGCAGCCACATTCGTATCTATGTGATTTATGATATGATGCCCCGTTGGGCACAGAAATCTGCGGATGTTTTTTCAACCGTTCTGATCGTTTTGTTCGCCGTTGCAATGATCTGGGGCGGATACACGGACGCGGTGACGCGCATGATGCGGATGGAGACATTCGGCACGGCGTGGGATCCACCCATTCCGGGTGTTGTTAAACCTGCCATTCTCTTCATCATTGCTTTGGTGGCCGTGCAGGCTGTCTCAAACCTGATTTCTGATTGGCACAAAGCCCCTGAACATCTGGCGCATGACGATATCGATGAGATCGAAATCGAAAACATCCGCAAGACCTTGGAGCAATAAAGATGGAATTTTTGGAACTCTTTGCTTGGCTCAAGGTCGATAGCCTCGCTACGATCAGCCTTGTCTTGCTGCTTGGCATCTTCGCCCTTTTGGCGATTGGTATGCCATTGGGCTTTGCCTCGGCCTTCTTGGCAATCGTGGTCTTGGTCATGAAGTTTGGGCCTGAACTGTTGTTCAAAGATTTTGGACGCGGGCCTTTGTCGGTTGTTGCCCAAGCGGTCTACCGACAAATGACCAATTACGTTCTCATATCTGTGCCGCTCTTTATCTTTATGGCGGCGCTGCTTGAGCGCTGCGGCATTGCGCGCGACATGTATTCTTCGCTCAATGTCTGGCTCAGCCGCACCCGCGGCGGCATTGCTGTGGTGACAGCCATTATGGCGGTGATCATGGCGGCCATGTCGGGGATCATCGGTGGTGAGGTTGTTCTCTTGGGCCTGATCGCCCTGCCTCAGATGCTGCGCTTGGGGTATAACCAGAACCTCGCCATCGGCACGATTTGCGCGTCTGGTTCGCTTGGCACCATGATCCCCCCGTCCATCGTTTTGATCTTCTACGGCCTTGTCACCGAAACCTCGATCAAAGCGCTGTTCACGGCGTCCTTCTTGCCGGGCTTTATGTTGGCGACCTTCTTTATCGTCTACATTTTGGTGCGCACCAACCTAAACCCAAGCCTTGCGCCTTTGCCTGAGGCCGAACCAAGTATGCCAGAAGGCAGCGAGAAGCTGCTGCGGTTCCTTGGCTTCTTAGGTAAGTTCACCATGTGGATCACAGGTGTTTTGTTGCTGCGCGCCTTGTTCTTCACTGTAACGGGCGAAAACGTGGTCACCGAAGGTGTCGATCCGATCCCATTGGGGATGGTGTCTGATATTCCTTATATCATCGGGGCTTTCGCCATCGCGGCTGTGACTGTCTATTTCATCGTTGGCAAAGAGCGCACCGCCGAAGGGTGGGAAATGGGCAAAGGTCTGATTGCACCGACTGTTGTGATCGGGGTTGTTCTTGGCTCGATTTACATGGGGATTACAGGGATCACCGAAGCGGCTGGCATGGGCGTTGTTGCGGTGTTTGTCATCGGCCTGATCCGCCGTGAGATGACCTTTGACATCGTCTGGGACAGCCTCATGCGCACGCTGAAATCCACGGGCACCATTATCTGGGTGACGATTGGTGCAGCCTCGCTTGCGGCGGCCTACACATTGGCGGGTGGCCCCACCTATGTGGCGAACCTGATTGTGGCCTCTGATCTGCCCACGATGGGCGTGATCCTGATGATGATGTTGATCTTCCTCATCATGGGCATGTTCATGGATTGGATTGGTATCGTGCTTTTGGTGATGCCTGTCTTCTTGCCGATTGTGTTGCGTCTGCCTGTTGAGGAGATTGGCATCTTCGGTGAACTTGATCCGCGTCAGGTCGCCATTTGGTTCGGCGTGGTGTTCTGTATGAACATGCAGGTCAGTTTCCTGTCGCCACCCTTTGGCCCTGCGGCCTTCTACCTCAAGTCGGTGGCGCCACCCCATATCACGCTGACAGCGATTTTCCGTGGTTTCTTGCCCTTTATCGCGCTTCAGCTTCTGGCCCTCAGCGTTCTGCTGATTTGGCCACCCATTGTGACATTGTTCCTCTGATCTCAGGGGACAGGTCAAACATCATTGGGGCGCGCGCGAGGGTCACACACCTTGCGCGCGCTCTGTCGTCAAACGGCCATTTGGTAGGTTAGGTCATTCATCCATGAAAACGGTGCGTCTCTCTCAAGCGGATAATGTAGTTACGGCCTTGCAGGCCTTGGAGGTTGGCGAGGAGGGCGCGCGCGAACTGATCCCGCGCGGCCATAAGATCGCGACCGCTGACATTGCCAAAGGGGCACCCGTGCGCAAATATGCGCAGATCATTGGCTATGCCGCCGAAGATATTGCGCAGGGTGCGCATGTGCATACCCATAATCTGGAATTCCGAAATGTGGATACCGATTATGAGTTTGCCACCAACCTGCACCCCGTGCCTCCTGCCACAGAAACCGATTACTTCATGGGTTATCGCCGCGCGACAGGGCGGGTTGGAACGCGCAATTACATCGCGGTTCTGACCAGTGTGAATTGCTCGGCCACAGCGGCAAGGTTGATTGCCGAACATTTCACGCCCGAGCGTCTGGCCGATTATCCAAATGTGGATGGCGTTGTGGCCTTTGTGCATGGCACAGGTTGCGCCATGGGGGGCGATGGCACGGGGTTTGAACTGCTCCAGCGCACGCTATGGGGCTATGCGCGCAACCCCAATGTGGGCGGCGTTCTGATGGCGGGCTTGGGCTGCGAGATGATGCAGATCGACTGGTTGATCGAGGCCTATGGATTAAAGCCCGGCCCGTTGTTCCAGACGATGAATATCCAAGACATTGGCGGTTTGCGCCGCACGGTGGACTGGGGAATTGAAAAGATCAACGCCATGCTGCCCGTGGTCAATGATGTGAAGCGCGAGAAATGCCCCGCATCCGAATTGATGGTGGCGCTGCAATGTGGGGGGTCTGACGCGTGGTCGGGGATTACGGCGAACCCTGCGGTTGGCTATGCCTGTGATCTTTTGGTTGCACAGGGCGGCACGGGTGTCTTGGCCGAAACGCCCGAGATTTACGGGGCAGAGCATCTTTTGACGGCCCGCGCGGCGGATCGCGCGGTGGGCGATAAGCTGATTGAGCTGATCAAATGGTGGGAAGGCTATACATCGCGCAATGGTGGCTCGATGGATAACAACCCTTCCCCTGGCAATAAGAAGGGCGGTTTGACCACTATTCTTGAGAAATCCTTGGGTGCTGCGGCCAAGGGGGGCACCACACCGCTGACAGGGGTTTATAAATATGCTGAGCCTGTCACCGCCAAAGGCTTCACCTTCATGGACAGCCCCGGCTATGACCCTGCAAGCGTCACAGGTCAAATCGCCAGTGGCTGTAATTTGGTCGTCTTTACGACTGGGCGTGGCTCTGCCTTTGGATCTAAACCATCGCCCACGCTCAAAGTGGCGACCAATACCGAAATGTATAATCGCTTGATCGAAGATATGGATGTGAATGCAGGCCGCATCTTGACCGAAGGTGCTTCGGTTGAGGAGGTTGGCCGCGAGATTTACGAAGCATGGTTGCGCATGGCTTCGGGCGAAAAATCGAAATCCGAAGCGCAGGGCTTGGGCGATTTTGAATTCGTGCCATGGCAAGTTGGCGCGGTGATGTAAGGGGGCAGTTTTGGGTCAGCCACTTCCGCTTTGTGTAATTGGCGCAGGCTCAATCGGCATGCGCCATGTCGAGGTGGCACAGGCCTCGCCGCTGATTGCTTTGACCGCAATTGTCGAGGCCGATGAGACACGCCGCGCAGATTTGGCTGCGCAGGGCTTGCCGATGGTGGCAAGTCTTGAGGATGTGCCAAAGGCCACCGCTGCCGCAGTCATTGCCACACCGACACCCGCCCATCACCAAAACGCGCTTGATCTGATTGGTCAGGGCTTGGGGGTGATTGTAGAAAAACCTCTGACCGCGACCATGGCCGAAGGCCGTGCCGTAATCCATGCGGCGGATGCAGCAGGCGTGCCTTTGGTGACAGGTCATCACCGCCGCTGCCACCCATTCACCATTGCCGCCCGCGCACGGCTTGCTGACATTGGCGATTTGGTTGGGGTTCAAGGCCTTTGGTCGTTGCGCAAACATGACCGCTATTACGACCCGCTATGGCGCCGCAGTGCAGGTGCGGGGCCATTGATGACCAATCTCAGCCATGAGATAGACCTGCTTCGGTTCTTGATCGGTAATCTGTCACAGGTGACTGCTCTCACATCCTCGGCGCGGCGGGGCTTTGAGATTGAGGACACAGCCGCCCTTGCGCTCCGCTTTGAAAACGGGGCGTTGGGGTCATTTCTGATCTCAGATGCAGGGGCCTCACCTTGGAGCTTTGAGGCAGGCACATATGAAAACCCCGCCATTGCAGGAACGGGGCAGGATTACCTCCGTATCACGGGCACCAAAGGTGCTTTGGAATTCCCTTCGCTGAAACTCTGGCACGCCGATTATGAGGGCGAGGTGGAATGGTCAAAGGGCCTGTCGGCGGATGCAGGGCAAAGTTTCGCGCGCATTGACCCAATCCGCGCACAGATGGAGCGGTTTGCAGCCCTGATGGCGGGCAAGGCGGATGATGTCTTGTGCAGCGGTGCCGATGGTCTGGCGGCGATGGAGGCCACTTTGGCCACCGCCCTATCGGCCAAACAGGGGCAACCTGTGGCACGCGGTGAAGTGCCGCCAGATTTCCGTGGTATTTAAAGAGCATAAAAGGAGAGCGCATGACGGCACATATTGGATTTATCGGGCTCGGCCTTATGGGGCGCGCGATGGTGTCTTGCCTCTTGGATGCAGGCCACCCTGTCACGGTTTTGGGTCATAAAGACCGCAGCGGCCTTGAGGCGGCGATTGCAAAAGGCGCGGTTGAGGCGACAGATGCGGCAAGCCTAACGGCGGCGGTCGATATTGTGATGCTTTGCATGGGAACATCGGCACAGGTTGAGGCGCGCATGTTTGGCGATACAGGTGTCTTGGCGGCAGCAAAGCCTGACCAAATTGTGATTGATTTTGGCACATCATTGCCCGCCTCCACGCTGAAGATCGGGGCGGCTCTGGCCGAGAAAGGCGCAATTTACCTCGATGCGCCTTTGGGGCGCACCCCTGCCCATGCCTATGAGGGCAAGTTGAATATCATGTGTGCGGGGGATGAAGATGCTTATGCGCGCGTGAAGCCCATCTTGGATATCTTGGGCGAAAACGTCTTTCACCTCGGAAAACTTGGCAACGGCCATACGATCAAGCTGATCAATAATTACTTTGCGATGACCACGGCGATTTCAATGGCCGAGGCCTTTGCACTGGCCGATGAGGCGGGGATCGCGCGCCAATCGCTTTATGAGGTGATGGCAGCTGGGCCAAACCATTCGGGCATGATGCAATTTATACGCAATTACGCCACGGACGGGCAGATTGATCTGGCGTTTTCGGCACAAAATGCGGCCAAAGATGTCGGATATTACAGGCAAATGGCCGAAGATTTGGGCCTCAATAGCCGTATGTCGGGCGCGGCGAATGCGACACTGGCTGAAATTGTCGCAGGCGGTGCGGGGGATTTGATGGTGCCACAGATTGTGGACTGGATGGCAGAAAATTTGGGAAGGAAATCATCATGAGACTGCAAGGGAAGCGTGTATTTGTAACAGCCGCAGGGCAGGGGATTGGGCGGGCCAGTGCAATCGCCCTTGCGCGTGAAGGGGCGCATGTCATTGCTACAGATTTGCATGATAAATTCCTCACCGATCTCGATGTCGCTGAAAGCTTTGCGTTGAACGTTCTCGATAAGGCAGCTTTGGTTGAAGCCGTGACCAAGGCACAGCCCGATGTCTTGGTGAACTGCTCAGGCGTTGTGCATTCTGGCACGATTGAACAAGCCACTGATGACGAGTTTGATCTGGCGATGAACCTAAACGTGCGGGCACATTTCCATGCCATCCAAGCCGCCGTGCCCGGGATGCTTGAGCGGGGCCATGGGGCGATTGTGAATATCGCTTCGGTCTGCTCATCCCTTCGGGGTTTGCCGAACCGTTTTATCTACGGGACATCAAAGGGGGCGACCATTGCGCTGACCAAACAGGTGGCCGCTGATTACATCACCCGCGGGATCCGCGCCAATTGTATCGCGCCAGGCACAGTGGATACGCCAAGCCTTCAGGGGCGGTTGCATGCCACGGGCAATTATGAGCAAGCGATGAAAGATTTCGTGGCACGGCAGCCCATGGGGCGGCTTGGCACCGCTGATGAGATTGCCGAACTGGTCGTGTATCTGTCTTGCGATGAAAGCAAATATATGACGGGTCAATGCGTGGCCATTGACGGTGGCATGACGATGTAACCCAATCATGAGCGCCCCCGCCCCCAGAGAAAACCGCGTGCTTGCAGGTGTATTGACCATGGCCTTGGCTGTGATCTTTTTCACATGTATCGACACTTCGGCCAAATGGCTGAGCATTGCGGGCATCCCTGTTTTGCAGATTGTCTTTGCCCGTTATGCGGGTCATTTCATTTATGCATTGGCGATTTATCTGCCGCAGGAAGGGCGGGGCGTGTTTCACTCGAATGCGCCAACAAAACAAATTCTGCGCTCTTGTGCGCTATTTATCGGCACAATCATGAATTTTCAGGCGCTGAAATTCCTGCCGATTACCGTGACCACAACCATCTCTTTTGCAGGGCCGATTGTGATCACGCTTATGGCGATCCCCATCTTGGGTGAAAAGGTCGGCCTGCGCCGTATCATTGCGGTTTGTGTGGGGTTTTTGGGGGTGTTGATTGTGATCCAGCCGTGGGGGGCAGAATTCCACCCCGCGATGATCCTCAGCCTTGGAACGCTATTGATGGCCTCCACCTATTTCATCATGACGCGACTTTTGGCGGGGATCGAAACCAATGCCACCCAACAGGTCTGGTCAAGCGGCATTGCCACTGTTGCCTTGGCCCCATTCGCACTGAATGTCTGGGTATGGCCCCAGACACCGTTGGCATGGGTGATCCTGTGCATTATCGGCGGCTTTGGCGCGTTGGGGCATATTGCAGCCACCACCGCGCATCGGTGGGCGGATGCCTCGATCCTTGCGCCGATTATTTACACGCAGGTCTTTTGGGCGGCTTTGGTGGGGATTGTGATATTCAGCACTTACCCCACAATTTGGACCCTGGCAGGGGCGGCGATCATCATCGCTTCGGGCCTTTATATTTGGCAGCGCGAGCGGCAAAAGGGAAAGCGCCCCGTTCTGCCCGAATGAAAAGGGGCGCACCCTCATGGTGCGCCCCCTTTGCACTGCTTGTGCTGAACGGATCAGCCGCGCCCGATATAGGGCATATTCGTGGCCATGACAGTCATGAATTGCACATTCGCCTCAAGCGGCAATTCCGCCATATGCAGAACGGACGCGGCCACATGGGCCACATCCATCACGGGCTCAATCGCGATGCTGCCATCGGCCTGTGGCACGCCCTTGGTCATCTTTTCGGCCATATCCGTTAGGGCATTCCCAATATCAATCTGACCGCAGGCGATGTTGAAGGGACGTCCATCAAGGCTGATGGAACGGGTGAGCCCAGTGATCGCATGCTTAGATGCGGTGTAGGGGGCAGACCCCCACCGTGGCACATAGGCGGAAACCGAGCCATTATTGATGATGCGCCCCCCTTGTGGGGATTGCTTGCGCATGATGCCAAAGGCCGCGCGCGCGGCGATAAAGCTGCCTGTGACATTGATATCAATCAGGTTGCGCCAATCGCTGACGGAGAGTTCATCAATCGGTGCGCCGCCGAGACTGACACCTGCATTGTTGAACAGGGCATCCAAATGCCCCCATGCCTCATATGCGGAGTGAAAGGCACGCTCAACCTGCGCCTCATCGGTCACATCACAGGGCAGGATCAGCGCGTGATCATGGGCCTGTGCCGTTTCCTCCAAGGCTTCGGCGCGCCGTCCAATCAGACCCACGCGCCAACCCTGTTCAAGGAAATGGCGCGCTGTAGCACGGCCAACACCGCCCCCGCCCCCAGTGATGATAATCGTCTTGCCCATAATAGGCCTCCTTCGTATTGCGCTGCCACGCGTGCCTTAGTGGTTATCACGCGGCAGATCGCGTCCGATTTTCTGATAGGCTGTCGCCAATTCCAAACAGCCACCATCAGCCAATTGCCCCACATGGGTGCGGTAAATTTCCTGCCATGGGGTTTGATGGCGCAGTTCTGGTGGGCTCCAAGCATCAATGCGGGCCTGCCATTCCGCATCGTCCACCAAAGCGTTCAAGGTCGAGCTGTTGAAATCCAACCGCACCATGTCGCCCGTTTGAAGATAGGCAAGACCACCGCCAACAACGCTTTCAGGTGAGGCGTTGAGGATCGAGGGGCTTTCGGATGTGCCAGATTGGCGGCCATCGCCCACTGTTGGCAAGTGGCTGATGCCTTGGCGGATGATGTGATCTGGTGGCTGCATATTCACCACCTCCGCCGAACCGGGATAGCCAACCGCACCAACCCCGCGAATGAACAAGATCGTGCGTTCATCAATACCAAGTGCGGGGTCATTCACGCGGTCATGGTAATCTTCAGGGCCTTCAAACACGACCGCCTTTGCCTCGAACACCCCTTCATTTCCAGGTTCCGAGAGAAAGCGCTCGCGGAAATCTGCGGAGATCACGGATGTTTTCATCAAGGCGCTGTCAAAGAGATTGCCTGACAAAACCTTAAACCCAGCATTCTTCCGCAGGGGTTTGTCGTAGGTGGTGATTACACTGTGATCGCGCGAGCTGTGACCATTTAGGTTTTCCCCCATGCTCTGGCCTGTCGCGGTCATTGCATCTTCGTGGATGCGGCCCGCTTTGCGCAGCTCTGCCATGATCGCAGGCACGCCGCCCGCACGGAAGAAGCTTTCCCCCAAATACTCGCCCGCGGGCTGCATGTTCAGCATCAAGGGAACATCATAGCCGATCTTTTCCCAGTCGCGCACATTCAGCTCAACGCCGATATGACGGGCAACGGCCTGCAAATGTGGTGGGGCGTTGGTCGACCCGCCAATCGCAGCGTTGACGACTATGGCATTCTCAAAGGCCTTGCGTGTCATGATGTCTGAGGGTTTGAGGTCTTCATAAACCATCTGCACGATCCGCTTGCCCGTTTCATAGGCCATCGCCATCCGCTCGCGGAACGGGGCGGGAATTGCGGAATTGCCCGTGAGAGACATCCCCAACGCCTCCGCCATCGCGTTCATGGTCGAGGCTGTGCCCATCGTATTGCAATGTCCCAGAGAGGGCGCAGAGGAGCAGACGCGCGACATGAATTCTTCGTAATCAATCTCGCCTGCGGCCAAAAGGCGGCGGCTTTCCCAGACAATCATGCCTGATCCTGCGCGCTTGCCATTCCACCAGCCATCCAACATCGGGCCGCCATTGAGCGCGATTGCTGGCAGGTCGACAGTTGCGGCCCCCATCAGCATGGCGGGCGTGGTCTTGTCACAGCCCGTGGTCAGCACAACCCCGTCAATCGGATAGCCGTGCAGCACCTCGACCAAAGACAAGTATTGCAGGTTTCGATCCAGCGCGGCGGTCGGGCGTTTTCCAGTCTCTTGGATTGGATGCACGGGGAATTCCATCGGCACACCGCCTGCCTCACGGATGCCTTGCTTGATCCGTTCCATCAAAAACACATGGATTTTATTACAAGGCGCCAAGTCCGAGCCCGTTTGCGCGATCCCGATGATGGGGCGTTCACTTTGCAATTCTTCGCGGGTGAAGGTCGAGTTTTGGTAACGCTCGACATATAGCGCGGTCATGCCTGGGTTGTTAGGATTGTCGAACCACTCTTGCGAGCGGAATCGTTTATTTGCACGGGTGTTGGACATTTTTTTCTCCCAATCCTCTCCCTGTCGATTTGGCGCTAAGCGGTGTGTCTACTTACACGCCCTCAGAGCAATCGTAATTTTGGTACACCATTTTCCATGGTTCTCTTGTTATAGAAAATTCAAATGGTATACCAAATGCAAGAGCAAAGCGATTTGAAGGTGGAAATCATTATGAAACCGATTGCTGTTTCTACGATTGCTGTTGGAATTTGGCTGATTGGCCCCGTGCCTGTGGCCGCGCAAGATGCCCGCGAAACCCTTAACGCCTGCCTTTCCGAGCGAATCGAAACCGAAGCGCAGCTGTTGGATTGTGTCAGCGCGGCAATCGAACCATGCCTGTCCGAGCCTGATGATATGAACGCGGTTGCGGCCCTGTGTTTTCGCGAGGCGCGTAGCCAGTTGGATGCAGGGATCAGCGCGGGCATGAGCGATCTGCGCGCCAGTGCCTCCGATGAGATTTCAACTTTGGTCAGTATCGAATTGAAATACGATATTCTCAGCGGCCTTTTGCAATGTGATCGCATGGAGGAATTGGCCGTGGCCCTGTCTGAGTATGACGCCGAAGCCATACAGCGCCAAAAAGCGCAATGTCAGGCCACAACTTCGGGGCTTGCCTATGCACGGCTGACCCTGCGCGGCAGGGAGAATTAATGCGCGAGATCACCACAACGCGCGCAGCCTTCTTCAAGGGGTATGTCGACTGCGCGCCCTTTATTCTGATTGTCGTGCCGTATTCCATGCTCTTTGGCGTGGTGGCCCGTGATGCGGGGCTTGATCTGCTGCAAACGATGACAATGACCGTTTTGGTGATTGCGGGGGCATCACAGTTCACCGCGGTCGCCCTGTTAAGCGACCAAGCGCCCGTGTTCATCGCACTTTTGGCGGCGCTTGTGGTGAACTTGCGGATGGCGATGTATTCGGCAGCCCTTGTGCCTTATGTGGGGCACGCCCGATTTTCGACCCGCGCGCTGATGGCCTATTTGATGGTGGATCAGGCCTTTGCGGTGGCTGTGCGCACCTATGAAGACCGCCCTGATATGCCACCCGCCCATCGGGTTGCCTATTACTTTGGCTGCATGGCGCTGATTTGTCCGTTTTGGTATGGCTGCACGTTTTTGGGTGCGGTCATCGGTGAGGCCATTCCTGCCTCTTTGTCTTTGGATTTTGCCGTGCCTGTATGCTTTATCGCCCTGACCGCGCCTTTGTTGCGGTCGGCCCCTCATGTATTTGCGGCCTTTGTCGCCGCCCTGATGGCCTTAGCCTTTGCATGGCTGCCATGGTCGCTGGGGTTGATCGTTGCGGCACTGTCGGGCCTGATTGCTGGCGCGCAGGCCGAGTTGTTCTTGCGCCGCCGCAAGGCCAAGGGGGCAGCATGATCGATACGGGCGATTTTTGGCTTTTGACGCTTTTGTTGGGGATTGGCACGTTCCTGATCCGCTTTTCCTTTCTGGGGATATTCGGGGGCCGCAGCCTGCCAGATTGGGCGCAGTTGCACCTGAAATATGTCGGTGTATCGGTCTTTCCTGCTTTGGTTGCGCCCTTGGTCATGTGGCCCGAGGCCACGGGGGGGCACATTGATCCTATCCGCATCGTGGCCGCTTTGGCGGCTTTCCTGATCGGTCTGCGCTTTGGCGTTATCTGGTCGATATGTGCGGGCATGGGCACGCTTTATGCGTTGCAATTCCTGTTGCCTAATTTGTGAGAAAGAGAGGCCACCATGATCCACGAGCCGCCGATTTTGACCATCCGAGAAAACTTCCCCCGTCCCACAGCGGCGCAGGTCGCGGCCTTTGAAGGTATCCCAACGGGCTATGTTTGTGATGCGATGGAGGGGCAGGGCGCGATGGAAAGCCTTATCCGCCCACTTTTTGCAGCCACAGGGGATCGCAGTCTTTACACCACGGTTGGTGTGGCCTTGGTGGCTGAAAATGGCCCCGCGGAAATCCTCGCCACGATGGGCGCGCTTCATATTCTGCAAAAGGGCGACATCGTGGTGGCCGCAATGAATGGGGGTAAGAATTGCTCGGCCTCTGGGGATCGGTTCTGTGGCATGCTGAAGAACAAAGGTGCCGCAGGCTTTGTCACAGATGGTGAGATGCGCGATTATGAGGGAATTTTAGAAACGCGCCTGCCTGTATTTTGCACGGGGCTCAGCCCCAATTCGCCTTATTCCAATGGCCCCGCTCGCGTGGGCTTCGGGGCGGTTGTCGGGGGGCGGCAGGTTCAAAGCGGCGACATTATCGTGGCGGATATCAACGGCGTTGTGGTTGTGCCTTTCTCGCGGATTGACGAGGTGATCGCCACCATAGGCGAGATCAGCGCAGCAGAAGATGCGCTTGATGAAAAAGTGCGCAATGGGTTTTGCGAAATGCCTGCCATTGCCGCGATGATCGCGGATGGTCGTGCGAAGATAGTGGATTAAGGGAAGGGACAGGACATGACAAAAGCAGAAAGCAAAATCGACCTCAGCGGTTTGTGCGCGGTGGTGACAGGCGGGGCCCAAGGGATTGGCTATGCGGTGGCCGCGCGCCTTTTACGCTCAGGCGCATCTGTGGCGCTTTGGGACATCAATGGTGATTTGAACGACAAGGCGGTGGCACAGCTTTCCAGCCTTGGGTCGGTGCAGGCCTTTGGCTGTAACGTCAGCGATTATGCATCGGTTGAGGCAGCCGCACAGGCAACCGAGGCCGCATTGGGCCGTATCGACATTCTGGTCAACAGCGCGGGCATTGCTGGGGCAAACGCGGTGGTTGAGGATTACAGCAATGACGAGTTCCGCCGCGTGGTCGAAATCAATTTGCTCGGCACCTATTTCACCAACAAGGCGGTTATCGCGGGGATGAAGGCGCGTAATTTTGGCCGCATCGTCAATATCGCCTCTATCGCAGGCAAAGAGGGCAACCCCAATGCCAGCGCCTATAGCGCCTCAAAGGCGGGGGTGATTGGCTTTACCAAATCCTTGGGCAAGGAATGTGCAGGCCACGATATTGCGGTGAATTGCGTCACACCTGCGGCCGCGCGCACGGCGATTTTTGACCAGATGACGGAAGAGCATATCAATTACATGCTCTCAAAAATCCCGCGCAATCGCTTCCTCGAGGTGGATGAGGCCGCCGCCATGATTGCATGGCTTGTCAGCCCCGAAAATTCCTTCACCACCGCATCGGTGTTCGATCTGTCAGGGGGACGCGCGACCTATTAAAGGGCGCGCGCCTTAAGGTTAGCGAAAGGCGCTTTTGGCGCCTGCGCTTTCTTGCGTTTTGAAAATTGAGCTATTGTCAGGCGCAGGCGGTAAAGGCATGCGCACAGGCACTGTTTCGAGGCGCGGTGTGAGGCAGGCCTTGCCCGTGATGATGCGCTCCTGCAAATCCTCCCAAAAGCGCCGCTGCCCCAATTCGTGGATATAAGACGCAGCGCCAAGGATCGGCCATGCATCTGCTTTGGCGATTTCATAGAATAGAATATAGCGCGGTCTATCGCTGACATTCGGGGCCGATCCGTGCAGAATGCGGGCGTGATGCACCGTCATTGATCCCGCTTTCCCTGTCAAAGTCACGATCTTGTCGCGCTCAAACAGCGGATCATCGGGAT
Organism: Roseovarius sp. 10; assembly: GCF_033100315.1. Taxonomy (NCBI): domain Bacteria; kingdom Pseudomonadati; phylum Pseudomonadota; class Alphaproteobacteria; order Rhodobacterales; family Roseobacteraceae; genus Roseovarius; species Roseovarius sp. 10. Next base: position 202,582 of record NZ_JAWLVH010000002.1, on the reverse strand, counting down.
TGATCGCCCCTGCAAAAACCCCGTTCATGCTGTGATCCAAAATTGGCCCGCGATGGGTTTCAGGGATCACCATCAACGGGCCATTGGCCGCGTCCACATCCTCAAGCATCAGACCAAAGGCCAGAAGGTCATCATTCGTATGTGGATAGAAAGCCCAATCTTGGTGCCATTCCACCGCCGCGCCACCGCCTGGTGCCTTTGTGTTGAGCTTAGAGGTGATGATGGCCGTATCAGGGCCAAGCAGGCTCGCCAATACCTCGGTCATGCGCGAATTGCGCAGCACCTCCCAGAAATAGGGGTGCTGCTTATGCGGGATCTTGATCCGCGTCAGACGCGGGGTGTCTGGCCCGTGGCCCTTATCGAGATCATAGACCGCGTTGCTTTCGCGCACATCGCGTGACGCTTCGATAAACTGCGCGGTCAAGCGGCGCAGTTCATCCAATTGGGAGGGGCTGACCGCATCCTCCACCATCAGATAGCCATTTTTGTGGTAGGATGCGATCTCGTCTTTGGACAGCATGATAAGCCCCCCTTTTGATACAGGCGTTACTTTTTGCCTTTGGCCACTTCTGCGGCCAAATCCATTCCGTTTAAGTTGCCAATGTGATCCGACAGCATCGGGACAAAATCCCCGCCTTTTCCGATGGCTTCGGCATGGGTGAAATAATGCCGCGCGGCAGAGGCCATGACATTCATCACGCCTGCATCCGTTGCCATCGCATTCACATAGCGGATGTCCTTCGACAGGTTCGCAATCGAGAATTTATGTGCATTCTCGTCTCTGTCGCAGACATATTGCATGAACGTGCCAAAAAATCCCGACCCAAGGCGACTGGGCGCAATCACTTCGCGAAACGCATGGGGCGAGATGCCAACGGCCGCGCCCAAAACAGTCGCCTCAGAATAGAGCGCCGAATAGGCCGCGCCCAAGAAATTCATCAAGAGCTTCATCTTATGGCCCGTGCCCACCTCGCCGATGCGCGTGATGGTGCCAGCCCAGCAATCAATGACGGGATGCACTTGATCAAACAGCGCCGCATCGCAGCCCACCATCGCGTCAAGCATCCCTTCCTCTGCCTCTTTGGGCGTTCGGCCCAACGGGGCATCGACCATATGCGCGCCAACCTCTGCCAGCTTTTCTGCCATGGCCAATGTTGAGGTTGGATCAGCGGTGGTCGTGTCGATCACAATTAAACCTTTGCGCGCGCCTGCGATGATGCCACTTTCGCCCGTGATCACCGCTTCGACTTGGGGCGAGTTGGACAGGCACAGATGGATGATATCGCATTTTGCGGCCATGTCTTGGGGCGATGCGGCCTCTTTCGCACCCATGCTGAGCAAGCTTTCGACAGGCGCGCGGTTGCGGTTGCCCAAGATCCACAGCTCATACCCGCCCTTTAGGATGTTTTTCGCCATCCCATGGCCCATGAAACCTACGCCGATAAAACCGATAACGGGTTTTTGTGTCATAATATGGATCTCCCTTTCCTATAGGCTTGCGGTGATGCCGCCATCGACAAAGAGCGTATGGCCGTTCACGAAACTGGACGCCTCCGCAGATAAAAATACGCAAGCGCCCACCAATTCATCGACCTCCCCCCAACGGCCTGCAGGGGTGCGCTTTTCAAGCCATGCGGAGAATTCAGGGTCAGCGACAAGCGCCGCGTTGAGGGGGGTGTTAAAATAGCCAGGCGCAATGGCATTGCAGTTCAGCCCGTATTTTGCCCAATCGGTCGCCATACCTTTGGTGAGGTTCGCAACCGCACCCTTAGACGCCGTGTAGGGGGCGATAGAGGGGCGGGCGAGGGCGGTTTGCACGCTTGCAATATTGATGATGCGGCCTTTGCCGCGTGCGATCATGTGGCGGGCCACGGCTTGGGCAACATAAAAAACTGAATTCACATTTGTGCGCATCAAACGGTCGAAGGCATCGGCGGGAAAATCCTCAAGCGGTGCACGATGCTGCATGCCTGCGTTATTCACCAAAATATCAATCGCGCCTGTGTCGGCCTCGAATGTATCAATCGCTTGGCGCGCTGCGGTGGCATCGGTGACATCAAAGGCCAATGTCAAAACATTTGCGCCAGTCGCGCGCAGCTTTTCGGCTGCTTCTTCAAGGCGCTCTGCATTGCGGGCATTGAGCACCACCTGCGCCCCTGCCGCGCTGAGGCCCTTGGCCAAGGCAAATCCAATCCCCATTGAGGAACCTGTAATCAAGGCGCGCCGCCCGCTTAGGTCAAACAGCTTCATCATTTCTCCTTCGGGTTTTGGCGTCATGGTTTTGGTGGAATTGGCCGTCCCAAACGCCACCCCCGCCCTTGACATTTCCCGCTGATCCCGCGTTCTATGCGCAAATGGTATACCATTTTTAAGTCGGTGCAAGAGAAAGCCTGACGGCCACAAACGGGGAGGGTGTTTTGGCACAAGCGCTATTCGTGCATGGCTCTGGCGATCTGCGCCTTGGCCCCTGTGAAACGGCCAATCCCGCGGCGGGCGAGGTGCAAGTTGCGCTGCGCCGAGGCGGGATTTGCGGGTCTGATTTGCACTATTTCAACCATGGCGGCTTTGGCACAGTGCGCCTGCGCGAGCCGATGATTTTGGGTCATGAGGTGGCGGGCGAGATCACTGAAATTGGGCCAGATGTAACGGGCTTGGCGGTTGGGGATTTGGTTGCAATCTCACCCTCGCGCCCCTGTTTCGCTTGTGTTGAATGCAAGCGCGGATTGCCCAATCAATGCCTGAACATGCGGTTTTACGGATCGGCTATGCCGTTCCCCCATATCCAAGGTGCGTTTCGCGAGGTGATCACGGCGCGCGCAGAAAACTGTATCAAGGCCGATGGTTTGAGTGCTGCCGAGGCTGCAATGGCCGAACCTTTGGCCGTTGCGCTGCACGCAACCCGCCGCGCAGGGAACCTTGTGGGGCAGCGCGTGTTGGTGACGGGCTGCGGCCCGATTGGCGTTTTGGCCATTATGGCTGCGCGCCGCGCGGGTGCAGGCGAAATCATTGCCACCGATATAAGCGACACGATGCTGGACTATGCGCGCAAAGCGGGGGCAGATACCTGCCTGAACACGGCGCGCGACCCAGAGGCGCTGAGCCCCTATGCCGAAGGCAAAGGCACGGTTGATGTGCTGTTCGAATGTTCGGGCGCACAAGTGGCCCTTGTTTCTGCGCTGCCCGCAATCCGCCCCCAAGGCCGTCTTGTGCAATTGGGAATGTCTGGGGATATGCAGCTTCCTATGATGCAGATCACTGCGCGTGAATTGCAGTTGATGGGCTCGTTCCGCTTCCATGAAGAATTCGCAATGGCCGTGCGGATGATGCAAAACGGGCTGATCGACACGCGGCCCCTGATTACCCACAGCTTTGCATGGGCGGAATTTGCGGCGGCTTTTGCGATGGCCAATGACCGCACGCAGGCCATGAAAGTGCAATTGGAGTTTGGCCCGTGCTGACCTTTGCGCTTGCTGTCATCTTGCTCATCATCACGCCTGGGCCCGGTGTTCTTAGCACCGCGGGCTTTGGCGCGGCTTATGGGTTCAAGCCCTCGCTGCGCTATGTTTTGGGCCTGTTCATCGGCACGAATTTGGTGATGTTGGCGGTCGTGTCTGGATTGGCGGCGGTGGTTTTGTCGGTGCCATGGTTGCGCGTGGTGCTGATGGGGGCCTCGGTGGCCTATCTGCTCTATCTTGCGGCGAAGATTGGTTTTGCGGGCGCAAAAATCGCGTTCATCGAGGCGGCTGCCCCGCCGGGCATCTTGGGGGGTATTTTGCTGCAAGCGATCAACCCAAAGGCCTATGCCGTCAACACATCGCTGATGACGGGTTTTGGGTTTGCGCCCGATAATTTGGTCTTTGAGATCACCATGAAAATCCTGATTGCCAACGCAATTTGGATCCCGATCCATCTGGCGTGGCTTTGGGCAGGGGTGACGCTGCATCGCCTTGATCTGCCGTCTCGCACCCAGCGGATCATCAATATTTTCATGGCATTGGCCATGCTTGGCGTGGTCGGTTTGGCGCTATGGTCAAGTTTCGGAGGTCAGGGATGAAAATCACCAAATTAGAAACCATCCGCGTTGCAGAGCGGCCCAACTTGTTGTGGCTGCATGTGCATACGGATGAAGGTGTGACGGGCCTTGGCGAGACATTTTTTGGGGCAGGCGCGGTAGAAGCCTATATTCATGACACACTTGCCCCTTTGGTCATTGGCGAAGATCCGTTGCGCATTGAATATCTTGCGCGCAAATTGGAAGGGTATCTGGGCTGGCGCTCGACTGGGGCAGAGGCGCGGGCCAATTCTGCCTTTGATATTGCGCTTTGGGATTTGTGGGGGAAGGCCACAGGCCAACCCGTGGCGCAGCTTTTGGGCGGGTTCACCCGTGACAGTATCCGCACCTATAATACCTGCGCGGGCAATGACTATATCAAGAAAGACGAAGGGCAGAACACGCGCAATTTTGGCTTGGGCGCGGGCGATCAATATGATGATCTGAATGCTTTTTTGCATCGCGCTGATGAATTGGCCCACTCCCTTTTGGAGGAGGGGATAACGGCGATGAAAATATGGCCCTTTGATGCGGCAGCCGAAGCCAATGAAGGGGCGCATATTTCTGCGGCGGAATTAAAATCCGCGCTGTTGCCTTTTGAGAAAATCCGCAATGCCGTGGGCGATCAGATGGATATCATGGTTGAATTCCACTCGTTGTGGCAATTGACACCTGCGATCCGTATCGCGCGTGCGCTTCAACCTTATCAAACCTATTGGCATGAAGACCCAATCCGCATGGATAATTTTGCGGCCCTTACCCGCTATGCCAAGGAAAGCCCCGCACCCGTTTGTGCCTCTGAGACATTAAACGGGATTGGCGCCTTTCGTGACCTCTTGGCCGCGCAAGCGGCGGGGATTGTGATGCTGGATTTGTCATGGTGTGGGGGGTTGACCGCTGCGCGCAAAATCGCCGCGATGGCAGAGGCGGAGAAACTGCCCGTGGCCCCGCATGATTGCACGGGGCCTGTGGTCTTGGCAGCCTCAACGCATTTGTCGCTTTCGGCCCCCAATGCCCTGATCCAAGAGAGCGTGCGCGCCTTTTATAAAGGATGGTATGCAGATATCGTCACGGGTTTGCCTGAGGTGAAAGACGGTCATATTTCCGTCAGCCGTGCCGCGGGCTTGGGCATGGAATTGATCCCTGATCTTGACCGCGCTTTCACCACTGCGCGCCGTGTGTCGCAATGAGGGATGAGATGGCGGATCATTCACAGACCATTGTTGCATTGCGCGATTTGTTGGGCGATCGCTTGGTCACGACCGCGGCTGATTTGACCTTGCATGGCCAAAACGAGACTTATTATCCCAATACGCCGCCCGATGCGGTCGCCTATCCTGAGACGACCGAGGAAGTATCGCAAATCCTCAAAATTTGTCATGCGCAGGGATGCCCTGTGGTGGCTTATGGCGCGGCCTCGTCCCTTGAGGGTCAGCATCTTGCCGTTGCAGGGGGGATCAGCTTGGATATGTCGCGCATGACGCGCGTGCTTTCCTTGGATGCCGAAGATCTGAAGGTGACTGTGCAGCCTGGCATTACGCGCAAAGCCCTGAACGAGGAATTGCGCGCAACGGGGTTGTTTTTCTCGGTCGATCCCGGCGCAGATGCGTCAGTCGGGGGGATGGCCGCCACCCGCGCCTCTGGCACAACCGCGGTGCGCTACGGAACGATGCGCGAGAACGTCCTTGCCCTTGAGGGCGTGATGGCCGATGGCACGATTATCCGCGCAGGATCGGGGGCGCGCAAATCTGCGACTGGCTATGACCTTGCCCATCTGTTGATTGGCTCAGAAGGCACGCTGGGTATTATCACGGAATTGACCCTGAAATTGCACGGCGTCCCCGAGGCAATCGCGGCTGCAACCTGCCGTTTTCCAAGAGTTGAGGATGCGGTCAATTGTGTGATCTTAACGATCCAGTCGGGTATCCCCATGGCGCGGATTGAATTGGTGGATGAGATGATGGTGCGCGGCTTTAACGCCTATGCAAAATCAGATTTCCCCGAAATCCCGCATTTATTTTTGGAATTTCACGGCACCGATGCGGGCGTCAAGGAGCAGATGGAGGCCTTCTCGGATATCGCGGGGGAGTTTGGCGCAGATGGGTTTGAGACAGCCACCACCACCGAAGCGCGCAATGCCCTTTGGGCGATCCGCCATAATTCCCATTATGCCAGTGCGGCCTTAGGGCAGGGCGGCCATATCTGGCCCACGGATGTATGCGTGCCGATCTCAAAACTGGCAGAGGCCGTGTTACAGGCGCAACGCGATGCAAAATCCATGGGGCTGACCGCAACGATTGTTGGCCATGTTGGCGATGGAAATTTCCACGCAGGTCTTAGTGTTGATCCCAATGATCCAGATGAAATGGAGCGGGCCGAAAAATTCACCACGGCCTTGGCTGAAACTGCGCTGCGCTTGGGGGGCACTGTTTCAGGTGAGCATGGGATTGGCCTTGGTAAGGTCAAATTCATGAATGCCGAACATGGCGCAGCGGTGGCTTATATGCGGGCGATCAAAACCGCATTTGACCCCAAGAATATCCTCAATCCAAACAAGATGTTTCCAGCGCAATAGGAAAGGGCAAAGCATGATTTCCACAAAAGATTTTGATCCAAAAGGAATTTATGTGGGCCGCGTCTGGCGTCCTGATCTTGGGCCTGCGCTTGTGCGGCTTGAGGGGGGGGATGTGGTTGATATCACGAGCCGTGCCTGCCCCACCATGCATGACCTTCTTGAAGGCGATCATCCTGCGGAAACCGCCCGTGCTGCCAAGGGCGAGGTGATCTGCGGTCTTGACGATCTGGTCGCAAGCAGCCTTGCTGCCGCGCAAACGGGTGATGCCAATGCCTTGCGCCTTTTGGCCCCACCTGATTTGCAGGCGATCAAAGCCTCTGGCGTGACCTTCGCCGAAAGCATGGTTGAGCGCGTGATAGAGGAACAGGCGGCAGGCAATGCAGATTTGGCTGACGGGATCCGCGCCCGTGTAAAGGCGGTGATTGGCGACAGTTTGTCGGGCATTAAGCCCGGATCAGACGCAGCGATGAAGGTGAAATCGGTTCTTCAAGAGGAGGGGCTTTGGTCGCAATATCTAGAGGTCGGCATTGGCCCTGACGCCGAAGTTTTCACCAAATCCCAACCAATGGGGTCGGTGGGCTATGGTGCCCTTGTGGGGCTGCACCCGATGTCCAGTTGGAATAACCCCGAGCCTGAGATTGTTTTGGCGATCAATTCTAAGGGCACGATTGTTGGGGCCACGCTTGGCAACGATGTCAATCTGCGCGATGTCGAAGGGCGCTCTGCGCTGCTGTTGGGGAAGGCCAAGGACAATAATGCTTCCTGTTCAATCGGCCCCTTCCTGCGCCTGTTTGATGACAGCTTTAGCCTTGATGATGTCCGAACGGCGGAGCTGTCCATGCGGGTTGAGGGCACGGATGGGTTCGTTCTGGAAGGGCATTCTTCCATGACCAAGATCAGCCGCGACCCCGCTGATATCGTGGCCCAGACCATTGGGCGGCATCACCAATATCCTGACGGGTTTTTCCTGTTCTTGGGCACGATGTTTGCCCCTGTCAAAGATCGTGACGCGGCGGGTCAAGGCTTTACCCATCACGGGGATGATGTGGTGACGATCACCGAAGCGTGGCTCGGATCTTTGCAAAACACGGTGCGGCTGTCGACCGAATGCCCTGAATGGTGCTTTGGCACGGCAGCCTTGATGCGCAATTTGGCACAGCGCGGATTGATTTAATGGGGTCGTCCTTCATCTCTTTGGGGGAGTGTATGGTCGAGCTGTCCGATCAGGGCGGCGGCCTCTATCGGCGTGGCTTTGCGGGGGATACATTCAACACTGCATGGTATGCGCGCCGCATTTTGCCGCCCTCATGGTCGGTCGCCTATGGCAGTTGCATCGGGGCAGATGCGGCCTCGGGCGAGATGCAGGCCTTTATGGCCGCAGGTGGCATCGATACGGATGCGCTGCGCGTGATCCCCGAGCGCACAGTGGGGCTATATATGATCAGCCTTGATCAGGGCGAACGCAGCTTTTCTTATTGGCGCAGTCAATCTGCCGCGCGCTGCCTCGCCGATGATCCCGCATGGCTTCAGGCCACTTTGGCGGGGCGCGATGTGATCTATTTCTCGGGCATCACCCTCGCAATTCTTTCGCCTGAGGGACGCGCGTCCCTATGTGCCGCTTTAGCGCGGGCGCGCACAGAGGGGGCCTTGATCGCCTTTGACACGAACCTTCGCCCCCGTTTGTGGGAGGATCACGCGACCATGCAAGCGGGCATGATGGCGGGCGCGGCTGTGGCCGATATTATTTTGCCATCATTCGATGAAGAGCAAATCCTGTTCGAGGGCGCGACAGCTACAGACACGATTGCCCGCTATCGCAAGGCAGGGGCGCATATCATCGCGCTCAAAGATGGCGCAGGGGATGTGCAATTGTGGGATGATGCAGGCGGGGTGCGTGTTTTGCCCTGTAGGCCCGTAGACCAAGTGGTCGACAGCACCGCCGCAGGTGACAGTTTCGGCGCGGCTTTCGTGGCCCATGTGGCGCAGGGTCGCGCCTTAGAGGAGGCGGCATTGGCCGCGATGCAGCTTGCGGGTCAGGTGATCCAATGTCGCGGGGCCTTGGTGCCACAGATTTTTGAGGGAGAAACGTAATGCATATTCTGATTATTGGCGGCGGCGGTGTCGTTGGGCAAAAATTGGCCCGATCCTTGGCCGCGCGCGGGCAGTTGCGGGGGAAAGCGATCCGCAAGATCACCTTGGCCGATATTGTCGACCCCGCCATGGTCGAGGCCCCGTTTGACGTGGAGTGCGTGGCCTGTGATATCAGCAACCCTGCCTCGGTCGCGGCCACGCTAGGGGCGGATGTGGATGTGATCTATCTGCTTGCTGCCATTGTATCTGCCCATGCAGAAGAAGATTTTGATGCAGGGCTGTCGATCAATTTGATGGGCACGCTGAACGTGTTGCAGCGCGCGCGCGAATTGCAGACGAAACCAGTAGTGGTCTTTACATCGTCCATCGCGGTTTACGGCGGCGAGGTGCCAGACCCGATTTTGGATCATAGTTTCCTCAACCCGCAAACCTCCTACGGGGCGCAAAAAGCCATGGGGGAATTGTTGGTCAATGATTTCAGCCGCAAAGGCTATATTGATGGGCGTGGCTTCCGTTTGCCCACCATATCGGTGCGGCCTGGCAAACCCAATCGTGCCGCGTCTAGCTTCATGTCATCGATTTTGCGCGAGCCACTAAATGGGCAAGAGGCAATTTGCCCTGTCAGCGATGATTTCCCGCATTTCTATCTGTCACCGCGCAAATGTGTCGAAAACCTTATTCGCGGGGCTGAGATTGAGGCCGCTGAATTGGGCCAAAACCGCTGCATGATGATGCCGGGCAAGATGTGGACAATCCGCCAGATGATTGACGCGATGACGGCTGTCGCGGGGCCTGAGCCTGCCAAGCTAATCCGTTTTGAGGCGCAGCCCGCCATCCAAGAGATCGTCAAAGGGTGGCGGTTTGATTTGCGCCCTGAAAAGGCGCTCAAATTGGGTCTAAGTGCCGATGAAAGTTTCGAGGATAATATTCGCTATTATCTCGAAGACGATAAGCCCGCTGCCTAAGGCCTGCGCGATCTGTAACGAAAACCCCCGCCATGGCGGGGGTTTTTATCTGCGGTCAATTGACGGGCGTGATCAATGCGGTACCCTTCATCAGCGCATGGATATTGTCGCGCTGCAGCGCCGCCATCGCCTCGCGCGTCTCGACTGTGCCAGACCCTTGATGGGGTTGGATCACCACATTGGGCAGGTCATAGAAACGTGGGTTGATATTGGGCTCGTTGAGGAACACATCCAAAGCAGCGCCACCGATCTTGCCATCCTCCAACGCCTCTAGCATCGCGTCTTCGTCAATCGTGCTGCCGCGCGAGATGTTGACGATAATGGCACGCGGGCCAAGCGCCGCAATGACCTCGCGCGAGACGAATTTCGCGGTATCAGGCCCACCCACAAGGGCCACAATCAGATAATCCACGGCGCCAGCAAGACTGACGGGATCCGCGTGATACGTCCAATTTGGCGTCTCTTTCTCGCTGCGCGCATAGTAATGGATATCCATTTTGAACGCGGCCAAACGATTGGCGATTTCGCGGCCGATCCGCCCAAGCCCGACAATGCCCGCACGCCCGCCTGAGAATTTGCGGTTCAGGCGATACTCCCCACCCGTTTTCCATTGCCCCGAGCGTGCCCAATCTGCCGCTTGGGTCATCTCGCGCACCTGCATCAAGAGCATCCCAACGGCAATATCGGCGACATCATCATTCAACACGTCAGGCGTGTTTGACACTTTGATCCCGCGCGCATTCGCGGCGGGGATGTCAATCGCATCATACCCCACCCCATAATTCGCAATCAGCTTGAGGTCAGGCAGCAAATCCATTTCTGCGCCGCCAAAGGCCGTATGCCCTTTGAACGCAAGCGCCTGGATGCTGGCCCTTTTGCTGGCGTCAACGCCCGCAAGATCGGCGGGCGTATCCAGAAAAATGGGGTCAAACGCGGCTTTCAGCCCTGCAATATCGCTCTCGCTATAGGCGCCGATGGCCAGCGTCTGGGTCATGTGAGGATCTCCCTTAGGTAAAAATGGTATACCAAACCTTGTCCCCACCCGTAGGCCGTGTCAATCCGAAAGCAGGGCGGTTGCGGGCTTAGCCCTCGCAGATTTCAGTGACGGATTTCTTGACGGCGGCCAGATCAAAGACGCGATCTAGCCAATCGGGTTGGAAGATCACAGAGTGCGCCTTATCAATTGCCATCAAGGCCCCGTCTGAAAATTTGCCCTCAGGGAAAATGCCAAAGGCAATGGCCAATTCAATTTTGAGATGGCCCAAGATGAAATCATGTGCGGCCGCCTCAGGGATGCCCATGGATACGGCGCGATCTGTTGCCTCGCGCAGCGCCAAGGCCATGGTCGCCCCGACCGTCTCAGAAAGGGCGGGTTCCAGAACAGCAATATTTTCAAGGCTGCACCGATGCGAGCGCGCAACGGGGGCATAGATCACTTTGGCGATATCTTCACATAGCGCATAATGCGGCTCTGGCCCTTGGATCAGCGCGCAAACAATGCCCTGTGGTGCTGCGATCCCACCAAAATAATCCTCCTGCGCGGCAATGCTGTCATGTGCCTCCAGGATATGGGGGTGGCAGGGATGCGTGCAGAAATAAGTGACATCTTCGCGCACGGGCATCTGACCTGCATAGGGTGCGGCAGCATCCAACACGATCACGGCCGCGCCAGATTTCAATTGATCCACAAAGCCATGCGCGATTTTGCCGATCAGGCGATCAGGCACGGCCATAACAACAACATCCGCATCGCCAAGGGCGGTTTCAGCGGCCACACAATCAAGCCCCGTTTCCGACTTAAGGCGTGCTTGGCCTGCTTCGGTCACTTCGACAGGGGCAAGATGATAGCTGCTTTGCATCAGGTTGCGCGCAATCCGCACACCCATTTTGCCGCCCGCACCAAGAAGTGCAATTTTTGTCATGATCTATCCTTTCGCTTCGGCACGCGCGCCGTTTTTGATCCAAGAGAAATAATCAGGGCTGCCCATTTGCCCGCCCTTTAGGGCCAATTCCAAACCATCAAATTCGGGGGTGTCGCTATGCCCTTTCAAAAGGGCCGCGCCTGCCGTGGTTGCGCCAATCGCGGTGAGGGCAAACAACCCGAGCGCTTGAGCGGCAAAGCCTGATGTGTCGCCGCCTGCGATGATCGCGCGCGCAACGCCCGTGCCGCGCAAAAGATCCCGCAAAAGCGCGCCGAGACTTGTGCCGATGAGTGCATTGGCCTCATGCGGTGTATGCTGAGATGCTGACAGCGCCGCGCGCATGGCCGCAACGGCCAGGTCATCTGGCCCGCGCGCGCTGCAAATCAGCGGATCGCGCCCTTGGGAGAGCGCGGCGCGTGCGGCTTCATAGCTGTTGGTCATAGCCCGCTTGGCGCTATCGCCGCCCTTGATCAGTGCGGCAGCGTCCAGTGGGATGACGACAAACCCATCTTCTTCAGCGCGGGCAATTTGCGCCGCAGTGGTGGGTGAGATAGAGCCCGAAATCGCAATCACCTGATCCACTTTGCCAAAACTTGGGGCGGGTTCGGGCGGGGGGATAAGGCCCGATTTTTGCCAATGGGCCACCAGTGCATATTCCACCCCCTGCGAGCCTATTGCCAGATGCCCATCCGCCCCTGCGGCATCCCAGATCAACGCGCCCAGTTGCGCGGCGTGATCCAAGTCGATGCAATCAAGCGTGATGATTTTCGCGGGCGCGTTGGCGCGCAAGGATGCAAGGCCTGTGGGGTTGAGATGCTCAAGCGTCAGTGTCGCAAGCGGCAGGTCGGTTTGCTTCCGCAGATGTATGGCCACATCGGCCTCTTGCATCGGGGTTACAGGGTGGGATGCCATCACAGGGTGGCGATCAAGCCGATAGATGGCGTCCCCTGCGGCGGCAAATAGCTGACCAAAGGCTTGGTAGCGCCGCAGAGGTGGTGCGGCGATCAAGCAGGAAACCCACTCGCTGCCGCGCACCGCAAGGGCCAACTCAACTGCCTTGCCAATCGAGCCTGTATGCGGCGCGCTGTCCAAGGTGGAGCAGGTTTTGTAATGCAACAGGGGCGCGCCCGTAGCGGCCAAATGTGCAAAAAGGGGTGGCAGATGTCTGGCCATCCAATCGGGTGATTGGCTGCGCGCGGTGGTGGCAACGCCGATGCCCCGCATCGCGCCAAATCGCGCCGCTTGCGCCTTTGTCGGGGGCGCAAGGAACAGCACCGTTGGCAGGCCTGCAAAACTCAACACCTCCATCGTGGCGGCGGAGCCTGTGAAATCATCGCCCAAAAACGCAATTAATGGCCCATCGGGAAGTGTCATTTCGCATAGGCCTTTAGCGCGCGGGCAAGCTCGGGATGGGATTTGGCGTAATCAGCGGCGGGGATGCCCGCCATCGCCGCTTGCCACGATTGCCGCAATGCCGCGACACCTGCACGCGGCCCGTCAGGGTGGGCCATAATCCCACCTCCTGCTGCATAAATGCAATCTGCATGGCCGAGGTGGCGATAGGTTTCAGGGGGTTGCAGCGCGGATTGGCCCGATGAAAAGACCGGCATCGGGATGCAGGGGGCATCACCAAAGAGTGGGGTGAGCAAAGATTTGGCCGAGGCGATGACGCTTGCGTCACTTTCGCTGAATTTGTTTTGGAGGCCGTTGACGTGCATATGATCTGCCCCCGCCAAGCGCCAGATTTTCGACCATGCCGCATAGTCCCATCCTAACAATTCGGCGCGGCTGAGATATCCCCATCCGTTGCGATGGGCATGGAGAGGCAGCGCGCTATGCCGTGACAGGCCCAAAAAGCCCGCTACGCCGACCGAATTGAGGCTGACCATCACGCAAGTTGCACCTTTTGAGAGGGCAAAATCATGTCGGGCGCGCATCTCATCGATTTCGCCTGTTAGGTTGAAGGCATACATGACCTTTTTACCAGTGCGGTCGGCATGGGCGTTGATGACATCCATCACCGCGCTCACCCTCTCCTCGAAGGGGCAGGCGGGGCCGTTGGCCTGCAATTCATCATCCTTGATGAAATCAATGCCCGCTTCGGCAAGTGTGCCGACCAATTTGGCAGTTTCCTGCGCGTCAAGCCCGACAGAGGGTTTAATAATCGTGCCAATCAGCGGGCCATCCGCAACCCCTGCCAATTTGCGGGTGCCGCTGATCCCAAATTTTGGGCCAGAATAGGCATCCGCAAATGCGCGCGGCAGGCGGAGATCCAGCAAACGTAGCCCTGAGAATTGCGCCAATTCGAAAAGATTGCCCGCGACCGTAGCCATGAGGTTGGGTAAATCAGGGCCGATATTATCCAAGGGCCAACTGAGTGTGACCTTGGCGCGCTGATAGCGCGTGCCCTGCTGCCCGCCTGTCAAGCTTGGGCTGTTGGTAGCATCAAGCGGGGATAGGGAAACCACTTGGGCCCCTGCGCGGGCCTGTAGTTCTGGCGTTTCGCCCGGCACTTTTACAAAGGTGCCCGCGCTTTGCTCGCCCGCCATCACGGCGGCGGCGCGGGCAGGGTCAATCGGGGTTTCGATCAGGTAATCTGCTTCAATTCTGTCGCTCATTGCGCGTGATCCTGATGATATAGGGCGTTGGCGCGCTCCAAATGCTCGCGCATGGCACGGGCGGCGGCATTGGTATCTTTGCGGGCAATTCCGTCCAAAATGGCGCGATGCTCGGTCAAGGTCAGTGGCTCTAGACCCAATTTGTGAACCTGCTCTTTATGAAAGGCGCTCATCCAAGAGAAAACGCCATAGGTCAGGGTTTCAAAGATCGGGTTGCCCGAGATGGCAGAGATGCGGCGGTGAAACTGCCCGTCTATCTGGGTAAAAAGCGGCACATTGCGCTTGGCTGCGGCTTGGGCGCGCAAAAGCTGTTCTAAATCGTTTAAGTCATCTGCGCTGCGGCGTTCTGCGGCAATGCGCACCATTTCCACTTCAAGGGCCACACGCGCCTCTTTGAGATGTTCGAGAGAGGAGTGCGAATGCGTCAAAATATGGCGCATGGAAATGCCCAATTGATCAATAACCCCATCCAAGGATGGGGTTGCCACGCGCGGCTTGCCGCCGTGGCGGATATCGATCACGCCTTTGTGCTGCAGGCTTTGCATGGCTTCGCGAATGGCAGGGCGGCCAATGCCATAGCGCGCCATCAAGGCGCGCTCGCTTGGCAAAGCATCACCTGGTTTAAGGTCATCCGCGCGGATCAGGGCCAAAAGGCGATCTTCGACTTCGTCTGACAGTTTTTTGGGCCGTATGATCTGGTCGCGGTCGGACATGGGCTGCCATGATTCTGGTATACTGGTCATACCAGTTTGGCGCAGAAAAAGACCCTCCGCAATCCCAAACACGCGCGGGGATCAGCGAAACTGTGCCATCCAGTCTAAGGTCAGGTCTGTCTCGATTTTCGGCTTATATTCTGCACCTATCGGACGGGCCCAACCAAGGCTGTCGATATGAGAGAAGATATGCTCATAATTCAGCTCACCATGATCAGGGGTGCAGCGATCAGGCACAGAGGCAAATTGAATATGCCCGATCACAGGCAACAGACGGCTGAGGCGGTTGGTCAAATCCCCCTCCATCAACTGAACATGATAGCAGTCAAACATCAGCCGCAAATTTGGGGATTTGACTTCTTCTATGATGGCGACCGCTTGTGCGGTTGTCGCAAGGAAATAGCCCTTTGCATCATAGTGATTGAGGGGCTCAATCAATATTGTGATGCCCTTTTCGGCGGCCTGTGTGGTCGCGTAGCGCAGATTGGCTACAAAGGTCTTATGGGCGCTTTCGCCACTGGCGAACCCTGCCATTACATGCACAGCGCCTGCGCCGATGATCTGGGCATAGTCGAGGGCTTGATCAATCGCGGCGCGCGCCTCTGCCTCGCGGTTGGGCAAAGCAGCCAATCCGTTTTCGCCAGCCGCAACATCGCCTCGGCTTGTGTTGAGCCCAAGCATCTCAAGACCTGTTTCATCTAAGGTGGCCTTCACATCATGCGGGTCATGGGCATAGGGCCAATGACATTCGACCGCATCAAACCCTGCCGCTTTTGCTGCGCGGATGGCATCAGGCAGGGGGCGGTCAGCCCATAGAAACCCTAAATTTGCAGAAAAACGCATCACTCCCACTCCACCTCGAATTTACGTACGACATCGCGCACCTGTGCAGGCGTCAAGGCGCGGGCATCAAAGCCACGCATCATGATCGCAAGCTTGGCTGTTTCCTCCAGCTCCTCAATTGCGTTGCAGGCGGCCTCGACATCTTTGCCTGCAACCACTGGTCCGTGATTGGCAAGCAAAACGGCGCTGCGTTTGCCCCCCAGACTGCGCAGGGCTTCGCCCATTGCGGCATCGCCTGGCATGAAGAACGGCAAAAGCTGCACCTTGCCCAGTTTCATGATTGCGTAAGGGGTTAGCGGCGGCAGCACGTTGTCTGGGTCAATTTCGGGCATCATTGACCACGCCACAGAATGGCAAGAGTGTAAATGAACCACCGCGCCTGCTGATTTTCGTGTCTCGTAAAAGGCACTGTGAAGCGGCATTTCCTTGGTTGGTTTCAGGCCCGCGATATGTTGGCCCGCTGCATCGAAGCGGGACAACTTGGCGGGATCAAGCCGCCCGAAGGAACTGCCTGTGGGCGAAACCAAAAGCCCCCCATCTTCGGTGCGGGCGGAGATATTGCCTGTTGATCCCCCCGTCAGGCCACGATCGAACATCGATTTCGCCAAGAGGCAAATCTGCTCGCGCAGTTTGGATTCAGAACTCATGCGTCCTCCAATTTTGCGAAAGCATCGCTGAAAAAGCTTTCTGCGCCAAAATTGCCTGATTTGAGGGTGAGGGCGATATCCTGCCCCTCTGATGTGCAAAAACACCATGGCACGCCTGCGGCAATTTCAGGCCCGATATCTAACCTGTCGACCCGCAGGGCCTTTGTGACCGCGCCTGAGGTTTCCCCGCCCGCGACCACAATCCGCCGTGCGCCCTGATCGCGCGCGGCAACGGCCAAATCTGCAAGTGCCGCCTCAACGATTGCGCCCGCCTCGGCCTTGCCCAATTGGTCTTGTGCGGCGCGCACCGCATCGGGTGTTGCGGTCGCATAGATGAGGGGCTGCGCTGCGAGATCTTGCGCTGCAAGCCAATCCATGGCGGGTTGCAGGCCCCTTGCCTTCAGGCTTAGGGGGTCAAGCTGGAAACTGGGCCTTCCTTGGGATTGATACCGCGCAACTTGTGCATTTGTCATGGCAGAGCAACTGCCAGATAAAACGACCCCTTCAGGCGCGATGTCGCGGGGTGTGGTTTCCTTCTCATGCGCAGCCAGTAGGCCGCGCTTGGCATAAATCTGGGGAATCGGCATCGCAATCGCAGAGCCGCCCGTCAGAAACCGCATATCGGCGCAGGCCTCGGTGATCCGCGCAAGATCGGCATTTTCCACCGCATCGACCACGATATGCGCCACGTTTTTCTCGGCCAAGTCTGCACAAGCTTTTTTAATGGCCGCGGCCCCTGCGGCAACAATCAGGCGATCAATCAGCCCAACTTTTCCACGCACCTGCGGTTGCAAAAGCCGCATCAGATTGCTGTCGCGCATGGGCGTCAGGGGGTGATCTTTCATAGGGCTTTCTGACAAGGGCAATTGGCCTACAAACAAATTGCCCATGAAAATGGCACGGCCATTTTCGGGAAAGGCGGGGCAATAGATTGTCTGCGCGACACCCAGATCGGCCATAATCGCCTCGGCCACTGGCCCGATATTGCCCTCTGGGGTCGAGTCGAAGGTTGAGCAGTATTTCCAAAAATACTGCTGTGCTCCCGCGCGCTTGAGCCATGCGAGGGCCGCGCGCGCCTCTGCAACCGCATCTGTCACGGGCTCAGTGCGGATTTTAAGGGCGATGACCTCAAAGGGGCTTGTGTCCTGTGGCGGTTCCTCAGGAACGCCAATCCGCAAGGAAACAGGGTATCCGCTGCGCGCCAAAAGCCCTGCAAGATCCGTGGCGCCAGTGAAATCATCGGCAATTGCACCAAAAAGCGTGGTCATTGTGTTATTGTCCCTTGGGTAAGGTCAGACCTGCGGCCTTGGCATAGAGTTTGGCAAGGGCTGCGTCATCCTCTGCCCCAAGACCCTGCGCTGCGGCCTCCTTGAATAACGCAAGCGCGGCCTCAGTGATCGGGGCGGAAAAGCCCGAGTTTTGCGCAATATCCATCACAATCCCCAAATCCTTGGGCCAGATATTGATGGTGCTGCGTGGGGTGTAATCACCTTCGATGATGTGGGGGGCGCGGTTTTCTAACATCCAACTGGTTCCCGCGCTTTGCGACACCACCTCTAAAAACCGCTCAGGAGAGATGCCCTGCGCCAGGGCAAAGGTAATCGCCTCGGCCATTGAGGCGATGTGAATACCTGCCAACATTTGATTTGTGGCCTTCATCGCAGAGCCTGCCCCCGCGCGGTCGCCCATTTCAAAGACCTTTGCAGAGATGGCATCGAGTGCGGGCTTTGCGGCATCAAAGGCCGCTTTGCGCCCCGAGGCCATGATCGTCAACTCACCCGAGGCGGCCTTAATCGCCCCGCCAGAAATTGGCGCGTCCAGATAAAGCAGCCCTGCGCTTTCTGCGCGCGCTTCCATTTCGGCGGCAAAAGCAGGGGGGATTGTGGCGCAAGAAAGGATCACTGTGTTTCGTTGAAGCGCCGCCGCCACGCCCTCAGGGCCGAAAAGGACGGCTTCGGTTTGCGCCGCGTTGAGCACGACCACAACTAGCGCGTCCAAAGCCTCGGCATGATCTAGGAGCGCACCTGCTTGTGCGCCATCTGCCACAAGTCGCGCGACCGCATCGGGGTTAATATCATGGCCCCAAACCTGATGACCCGCCTTGATCAGATTGCGCGCCATCCCATAGCCCATAGACCCCAATCCGATAATCCCGATCTTTTGCATGTCTCGGCCCCTTTGCCTGAGTTGTGAGATGCAACCCTTCGCGCGTCATGCTTGAGGTTGCTGCCCTCTTCACATAGCTCTATGCCTTGGGTATCACAAGTTTGGTATACCAAAAAAGAGTGGCCATTTTGGCCGCGCATCATAGAGGGAGCGCGCATGTCTGACTTGAAATTCGCCCAAAGCCTGTCTCGCTTGGGCACGGAATCTGCCTTTGTCGTTTTGGCCCGCGCGCAAGCCTTGGCCGCCGAGGGGCGCGACATCATCAATCTGGGCATCGGTCAGCCCGATTTTCGGACGCCTGAGCATATCGTTGAGGCAGGCATCAAGGCGCTGCGGGATGGTCATCATGGATATACGCCCGCCAATGGCCTGCCCGCACTGCGCGAGGCGGTGGCCGCCGATTTGCATCGCCGCCATGGGGTAGAGGTGAACCCTGATTGTGTGGTCGCCGTTCCTGGGGGCAAGCCCACGATGTTCTTTGCGGTGATGATGTTTGGCGAGCCTGGCGCAGAAATCATGTATCCCAACCCTGGGTTCCCGATCTACGAATCTGTCATCCGCTATTCAGGGGCAACCCCTGTGCCGATTGCGCTGCGCGAGGAAAACGGATTTTCCTTTTCGGCAGAGGAGGTCTTGGCACAGATCACGCCCAAGACGCGGTTGATCATCATCAACTCGCCTGCAAACCCAACGGGCGGTGTGACCCCGAAGGAAGAGATCGACAAGTTAGTCGCGGGTCTTTTGGATCATCCCCATGTGGCGCTGATGTCGGATGAGATCTATTCCAACATGCTTTATGGCGGGCGTGAGCATGTTTCGCTTCTGCAATATCCAGAAATTCGGGATCGATTGATCATGCTCGATGGGTGGTCAAAGACCTATGCGATGACAGGGTGGCGTTTGGGTTATGCCGTTTGGCCTGAGGCCTGCGTGCCGCATGTGACCCGCCTGTGCATCAATGACCATTCCTGTGTGAATGCCGCTACGCAATTTGCAGGGATTGCGGCGCTCAATGGCCCTCAAGATGCCGTGCGCGAGATGGTCGCCCAATTCGATGCGCGCAGACAAGTGATTGTTGAGGGGTTGAACAGCCTAAAAGGCGTGACCTGCACCGATGCGGCGGGTGCGTTTTATGCATTCCCAAATATCTCGGGCACAGGCATGACGGCCGTGGAGGCACAGAACCTGTTCCTGAACGAGGCGGGCGTGGCCACAGTGGCGGGCACGAGTTTTGGCGCGATGGGCGAGGGCTATGTGCGCTTTTCATACGCCAATTCCACCGAGAATATCCTCGCTGCGCTTGATCGTATTGCGAAGGTGTTGTGAGGTCTTAGCGCGCGAGGGGCACCCCTCGCGCTCGTTTTTCGTGAATTAAATAAAGTAATTTGTTCAGTGGATATTGCCGCTGATTTATCAATAATGTATGTTTTATATATTATTGATAAAGATTGCGCGAATGGAAGTATTGTTTGGGATCGGGGTGTTGGTTGCCATTTTTTTCATGGCATTCCAGCATTCCAGCATTCAGCATCTTCATCTGGTCGTGAAAGGCGTCAACAGCCGCGCAATAAGGCTTTTAGTTCCTCATCTTCAGTCGCGCAGGTTCAGCGCCGAATAATTTGCGGAGCTGCCTATGTCACCGATGGCGATACTATTACGATCAATAAGCAGCAAATTAGGTTGTTCGGTATTGATGCGCCAGAACTTGAACACCCGTATGGAAAGCAAGCCAAATGGGCTATGGTCAAGCTTTGCAAGGGGCAAACGATCCAAGCCGAAATAATTGAAAGTGACGGTCATGGACGCAGTGTTGCACTTTGCACTTTGCCAGACGGGCGCGATTTATCTGCCGAGTTGGTGAAACAGGGGCTGGCTATTGATTGGCCGAAATTTTCTAATGGCAAATATCGCCATCTCGAAGTTGCGGGCGTGCGCCGCAAGTTATGGTTAGCGGACGCGCGTCAGCGTGGCCGCATGGATATATGGGCGAAATTTGAAGCCAATCGCCAAGGACAATCACGTTAAATCCGCGTGACGATATCCTCGCGTCACTTTTTAAGACCCGGGCGCTGCGGCGCAATGCGCGCCGCTGGCGGCTTGACCTGAACCCAGTGCCAGAATGGCAGGGGCGCGGAATGGATCAAGCGGTGCGCTGTGGCCAAGATCAAAGGCCAAAAGAGCGCCGATCATCACGAACAGCGCGATGACCCCATGTTTGCGAGACACTGTCATGTGCGGGGCTCCAGTTGTAGAAGCGGGCGCAGACGCACACCGATGATGGATCCAACAAAGGCTGCTGCAAACCAAACCCATCCATGCAGGCTGCCTGTGGAAATGCCGCTGAAAAAGGCACCCACATTACAGCCAAAGGCAAGGCGTGAGGAGTAGCCAAGCGCAAGCCCCGCAAGGATCGTAGCACCCCACGCAATCAAGGGCAGTCGCGGGATTGGTTGCGAGAGGCCCGCGCGCCACGCGGCCACGATGAATGCGCCCCCGATCAGGCCAAGATTGGTGAGCGAGGTGACATCGGTCAAAAGGCTTTGCGCGATGCGTTCAGCATGGGCGGGGCTTCCCCAAAACGGGTTGAGCGTCAGATCAACGCCTGTCGCACTGACGCCCTTAGCCACCCAAAGGCCAAGACCATAAACCACGCCCCAAGGTTGCCCTGCGACCACAAGATTGCCCAGTGCCAAGAGAGCGACCAATATTGCGGCCATTACAAGACGGCGGGGCAGGCGGCGTTGGCCTTCTTCGGCGAAAATCCACACCATGAGCGCGACAGTGCCAAGCCCTATAAGGGTAAGGCCAAGACCCGCGCCGCCCTCAAGCGCGACAAGAGGCAAAGTGCCAAGTGACGTCCACCAGTTGAGATGTGCAGCGCCCAGAAAGCTGCCAATGGCGAAGAAAGGTAACGCGACCAATGCCACGGGATTGCCGCTGCCTGCATTAACCAAGGTGCCAGAGCCACAGCCCAGAACCACTTGCATTGCGATGCCAAAGACAAAAGCACCGCCCACCATGGCAAACCCGATGGGCGCATGGGCCCCGATCAACTCGCCTGAATGGCTGGCCAATAGCGGGAAGGCCACAGCGGCCACAAGGGCGATGGCCAAGAGCTGCGCAAAGAGGCCCGATGGATCACGGCGCAGGATCATCGCGCGCCACGGCCCAGCGAAGCCAAACCGCAACCCTTCAAGCGTTGCACCAAGGCCAAGACCGATCAGCAAAAGCAGACCGAACCGCGCACCCGCAGCAGCGGCAAGGATCAAAACAAAAGAAATCGCGCCAACCAGCAAGGCAAGCCGCCCCCAACGCGCGGGGCGTTGGGGGCGGTCTAAGTGGCTGCTTTGGTCGCTTTGGGCCAGCGGCGCCATTGCGTCTCTCCTCAGAAAACCGATTTGATCTGGTTCCACAGGTTGCGGATTGGGCCAGGGACATTGGCCATCTCATAACCTGCATTCGACCATCCGACCATGGATTCGGGGTAGAGCTTCACATTCTCAATCCCTGCCAATTCCGAGAGGGCAAACCAGTTGGTTGCAGCCCAGTGGCCCGTGTTGCAGAAAGACACCAAGGTTTCTGCATCCGTGAACCCCTCGGCCTCGGCCAAAGCACGCGCGGCATCGGCGTCCACAATCGCAGGGCCATTGTCGAACCAGCTGCTATGCACAAAATATTGCGACTGCGGCAGCGTGCCTGGACGGGCAGCGGCAGGGTGGCTTTGGTCACCGTTCCAGAAGCTTTCAGGGCGCGCATCAAGCAACGAACCATTGCTGCCGCCTGCAATCACAGTCTGGATTTGCTCTGCCGTGGCTGTCCACTGATCAGAGAGGGTGACAGTGATCGTGCTTGGTGTTGGGGTGGTTGCCTCGGTCGACAGTGCAAGCCCTGCCTCCGTCCATGCGGCAACGCCGCCATTGAGGATCGACAGATTTCCAAAACCTGCGGATTTCAACGTCCAATAAACACGCGCCGCGGCACCGAAATCGGTTTCATTCGCGCCTTGATGGGCAATCACAACAGTCTGGTTCTGGCGCAAACCCAATTCACGCAGCAATGCGGTCAGCTCTTCGGCGCTGGGCAATTGGCCAGGATTTTCAGCAGGCCCACGGAACCGACCGTAGGGGGCGTTGATTGCGCCCTCGATATGGCCTGCGCTGTAGGTGTTCACATTTTCTTGGCCTTCGGCTGCAGAGGGCGCGCGAATGTCCAAGATGACGGGCGCATTCGTGCCCAAGCTGGCGTTCAATTCAGCGGGGCTGACCAAAGGGCCGAACTGCGCCGCTGCAACATTTGCCATCAGCACAAGAGCTGCGGCTGCATAAGAAAGAAGTTTCATCTCATGACCTCGTTTTTCGGGTGAGAGGGACGATTGTGGCGCTGCATGTGACGTGAGAATGCAAGACTGACAAGGGGACAGCACATCAGAAAAGAGCCGCGAAAGCGGCCAAAATTCTAAGCATGAAGGATCGGCAGAATTCCTGTCACGCAGCAGGGCTGATCGAGGAAATTTGTTCCGCAATTTTCGATTTCACGGAATATTTTCGTTCTTTTTTGCACGGATTTATGGATTGCGCGAACGATCCACCCGCTTGGGGCGATTTTTTGTATGGGGATGCCAGAACGAGGGGGGAAGTGGAGGCGAGTACCGGAATCGAACCGGTGTACACGGATTTGCAATCCGCTGCGTCACCACTCCGCCAACTCGCCTTCGGGGTATCTGTGGTGTCTATGGGGCGGTGCTACTGCAAGGTTTGCGCCTGCGCAAGTGGTAAGAGGGCAAAACGCGCGGAAGAACGGGTTGGGTTAGCTTGAAAACAGTCCTTTGCGCTTTGGCTTTTCTACGGCGGCGGCCTCACGGATCACGATTTTGATGCGAGGCCCCGTTTGGATCATGGATGGATCCACGGGGCAAAGGCTGAGGTCAAGGATCTCAAGCCGTTGCAGCCGCGCAATCGGCGTGATGTCATAAACTTCGGTGTCACGCAGAATCAATTCCCGCAGATCTTTGCACAGGCTCAACGGGCTGATATCCGCAACGCGGCTATGAGATACATCGAGATAGCGCAGCCCCGTCAATTCGCGCAAAGCTGTGATGTCCGATATAAATGTCCCGCCAAGCTGCAGATGGGTCAGGCTGCGCATACCCGCCAAGGGGCTGAGATCGCTGATTGGCGTGGCCCAAGCTGAGACGCGCTCAAGATGGGATAGGCCGCGCAAAGGCTGTAGGCTGGTGACGCGCGTGTTTGAAATGTTCAGGCTGCGTAAATTGCTGCATTTGGCGATGCTTGAGGGCAATTCCACCAAATTGTTAAGCCCTGAAAGATCAAGCGATTGACCGTCACTCATCAAACAATCTGCGATCATGCCTTGGCAAATTGAGTAATCGGCGGCGCATTCGGGCAGGTTGCGCAAATATTCGGTCGATGGCGCCTCAACATCCATGCTGCGCGCAAGTTTCATCTGCGAGGCATTGGACACAAAGACCAGTTCATTGGCGTTTTCATACTCTGCGCTCATGGTGCCGTGCCTATTGATTGCTGCGCGGTTCAATCGTTCATCGCCATGCTAGATTGCTGCTTCACGGTGACATTGCCTTCAAAGCGCGCGCCAAAGGCCACGGCGAGGATGTTTTGGTTAAACTCGCCGCGCGCTTGCGCGTTGCTGTCGATTTGCAACTTTCTGCAGGTGATCGTGCCCTCGAACTGACTATCGATTTTTACCATGTCAGCGGTGATTGTGCCGCGCACTTTGGCCCCGTGGGCAATGGTGACATTATGACCCGTGATGTCGCCCGTTACGCTGCCTTCGATGACGACATCGCCATTGCTGCGCAACTTCCCCTCAATCGTCATACCAGCATGGATGACTGTTGCAGACGCTGTGCCGCGCGGGCCGTCAAAGTTGGGTTCATTCGGGCTTGTGGGAGAGAACGGCGTCATCATTCATCCAGAAAAATTATCAATACGATATAATATGCTCTTGCAGGGCCCAGGGTCAATCCGCCGCGACCCTATGGATCGCGCTGTATAGCGTGCTCCATACGCTTGCCCAAATTCATCGCAATTTGGGTGCCAAAGGCCACGCAATATTTGGGATTTTCGGCCACGGTTGCAGGAACCCCCGTGAGGTCAGACAAGGCTTTGTCAATGCCCCTAAGGCCCGCGCCACCGCCTGTAAGCATCAACCCGTATTCATGGATGTCCGATGCCAGATCTGGCGGTGTTTGATCGAGCAATGACATCACCGCCGTCCAAATCTGTTCAATTAGCGGGTGCAGCGCCTCGGCCACATCTTGTTCGGTCACAACTTGCTCTTTGGGCAGGCCATTAAAGGCATCGCGCCCCCGCACTGTAGCGCTGCGTCCTTTGCCATCTGCGGGGAAGATGGCGGTGCCAATCTCATGTTTGAGCTTTTCACAGGATGAGACGCCCACGTTCAAATTGTAGTTTTTCTTGATGAAGTTTGAGATCGCCTCATCAAAATGGTCGCCCCCGATGCGCACTGAGCGTGCTGTGACAATGCCGCCTAAGGAGAGGACTGCAACTTCGGTTGTGCCGCCGCCAATATCGACAATCATCGCGCCGCGTGGGTCAAGAACAGGCAGGCCCGCACCAAGTGCGGCGGCCATCGGTTCTTCGACTAGCCCAACTTTGCGCGCCCCTGCCGCTTCGACCGAATGCTTGATCGCACGCTTTTCAACGGGGGTGGCCCCATATGGCACGCAGACATACACGATCGGCTTTCGCAGCATGAAGCGGTTCAAAGCCTTGCGGAAAAACGCGCCAATCATTTCTTGCGCGGCATCAAAATCGGCGATGACCCCATCGGATAGGGGGCGGCAGGCTTGGATCGATTCCGGCGTCTTACCGAGCATCAATTTGGCATCTTCACCCACCGCGAATAGCTTTTTGCGCCCGTCTTTGATGTGAAACGCCACGACAGATGGCTCATCCAAGATCACGCCCGACTCGCTATCCACGAAAACGGTGTTGGCCGTGCCAAGATCAATGCTGATTTTTGACGTCATACTGGTTAACCGAAATAAAAATAAACTGACAGATGGGCATCAATCAGGCCGCCCTAGCGCAAGTGTTAATCTATTGTGATGCGCGCGTCTATCACCGCATTGCGAGGGAATTTTGGGCAAGGATGCGGCAAAGCAGACCTAACTTGCACCAAAGCGCCCAGCAGGCGTTGCACGAGGGCCCGCCATGTGCCATAGCAGGAGCAACGCAAACTAGACTCATTGGTTCAGTTGAATGGCCGACTTTAAATCTCGCCGCGTCACGATGGTAGACACCCAAGTGCGCCCCTCAGATGTCACGAAATTCCAAGTGATTGATGCCATGCTTGCCATTCCGCGCGAGGCCTATGTGCCCGCCGATATGCAGGATGTGGCTTATATCGGTGAAAACCTGATCCTTGGGACAGGTCGTGTGATCCTTGAAGCCCGCAGTTTTGCGAAAATGTTGGACGCGCTCGATATTGGGCCGAGTGATCTGGTTCTCGATGTCGCCGCAGGTCTTGGTTATTCCAGTGCGGTTTTGGCCCATATGGCCGAGGCTGTGGTTGCGGTCGAAGAAAATGCCGACTTTGCCCAAGAGGCAGAAGCAAATTTCGCGGCGCAATCTGTTGATAATGCCGCAATGATTTGCGCAAGCCACGCGGAAGGCGCGACCAAATATGGCCCCTATGACGTCATAGTTGTTAACGGGGCTGTTGAAACCATGCCCCCAAGCCTGACGGATCAACTGAAGGAAGGTGGCCGCATGGGCGCGATCTTCGCGGTTGGTCAACTCTGCGAATTGCGGATTGGGCGCAAAATTGACGGCCAAATGAATTGGCGGCTGTTGTGCCATGCCAATGCGCCTGTTTTGGACGGGTTCAAGCGCGAAGCGGCGTTTCAGCTCTAAGCACGCGCATCAGCGGCGGCACGAAGTAGATTTGGGGTGCCGATGGGCCCCGTGAAGGAGTGTTGCTTGTGAGTGTTCGGATCAAGAAATCCTTTCAGAGGCTTGGCGTCTCGTTGGCCATGTCCCTGTCCGTCATTGGGGCAGGGCAGGTAAGCGCGCAAGGGTTGCAGGCCGCGATGGAAGCGGCCTATGAAAATTCTGATCTGCTTGAGCAAAACCGCTATCTTGCGCGAGTATCTGACGAAGGCATTGCGCAGCGCGTTGCCGCGTTGCGACCCACCCTCAATATGGTCGCACAGCGGGCGCGCACGGACGCGGCAGGCAGCTTGACCGAAACCATTGCCCTGACCGCTGATTTGGTGCTGTTTGCAAGTGGCAGTCGCAGCGCTCAGATTGCGGCGGCGCGGGCCTCTGCCGAGGCCACCCAAGCGCAGCTTTTGGGGCTTGAGGGGCAGGTGCTGCTTGATGCTGTCACGGCCTATATGAATGTCTGGCGCGATGTTCAGGTGGTGAATGTGCGTCAATCCAATTTACGCGTGGTTGAAGAACAATTACGTGCCGCTAGAGATCGCTTTGATTTAGGCGAGGCCACCCGAACCGATGTTGCGCAGGCCGAGGCGCAGATGGCCGCGGCACGATCCGCTTTGGCAGCGGCGCAAGGAACGCTCAGCATTAGCCGCGAACTGTATCAATTGGCCGTGGGCGTAGCACCAGAGGTACTTGGCGCGCCAGGTGCGCGGCCCGAATTACCTGCGTCTGCTGAGGCAGCGGAAGTGATTGCGCGCAGCGCAGCCCCGTTGATCCTCGCGGCGCAGCATGAGGTGACGGCCAATCAGCACAATTTGACCGCGGCCCGTGCCGCCTATGGCCCAACTGTCAGCATGAGCGCGACTTCGACAGACACGCGGGAAGGGGCCCCCAATACCATCGGAAACAGCGAGCGTCTGTCGCTGACCATCACGCAACCCATTTACCAAGGTGGGCGTCTAGCCTCTCTTGAGCGCACGGCGCTGGCCAATCTTGCGGCCTCTCAATCTAATTTGAGCCGCCAGACCGCAACTGTCATCCAAAATTTGGGCAATGCTTATGCACGCCTTTCCATCGCATCTGCGCAAATTGCGGCCACTGAGCAGCAGATTAATGCGGCGCAGCTGGCCTTTGAAGGCGTCCGTGAAGAAGCGTCCTTGGGTGCGCGCACAACGCTTGATGTGCTGAATGCGGAACAAGATTTGCTCGATGCGCGCATAGCCCGCATTCAGGCGCAGACAGATCTCTATACGGCAAGCTACGGCGTTTTGAATGCGATGGGCGGGCTGACCGCAGAGGCGATGGGACTGGATGTAGAGCTATACGATGCTGACGCCTATGGTGCGCGCTTCTCAGGCGCACCACTTGGCCGCCCATCGGTGCAAGGCAGCCGCCTTGACAGTGTTTTGGAACGCTTAGGGCGTGAGTAAGCCCAAACGGCTAAGTCGCAATTAGGCCCGATGAAACCCGCCCGATGTGGCGGGTTTTTTACATCTAGGCCACTGGTCTTATATCCTCCCTGCCGTGTCACGTGTCGCAGCTGCCGCATCGGCAGAATTCTTTACGTTGCCGTTTGACTTCCGTGCAGAGTATATAATTAAATAAATACATAAATAATTTACTATTTAGCTGTGATCAAAGTGGTCTGCCCCGCAGTGCGGGTGAGACCAGTAACAAGACCGCAAAGCGGATGGCATTTGGGGTGACGGGATGAGCGAAGATAAAGACGGCGCTGATATAGAGGATGTGCTCTCTTCAATCCGCCGTTTGGTGGCTAAGACAGCGCCCGCGCAAACAGTGTCATCGACCGAGCGCCGCGGCGCTTTGCGCGCAGAACCACGCTTGCGACCAACGCGCCCAGTGGGAGACGCTGTCGAACAAAAATTGGTGCTGTCCCCAAGCCAACGGGTGAGTGAGCCTGAAAACCCTTGGACTGTGATCCCCCTTGATCCTGTGGATCACGCGTCTGGCGATGGGCGGGCTTGGGCGCGTGAGGATCGCTTGGCGGATTATGCAGAAGGCAGCACTTCGCCATCAGCCGCGCCGCAAGATGCGCTTGGTGCCGCTCTGGCTGCCGCTGCAGAAGGGTTGCGCAGCCCCGCCGCGTCACCTGCAGGGCCAGAGCGGCAAGACCCTTCGCCTCAAGCAGCCATGCCTCCCGCCGCGGCCCCCTTGCCTGATCAGGCAGATGCAGCGCAACATGACGCGCCTGAAAAGCATCATAATTTTATATCAACCGAGATAGCCGATGAAGATGGCTATGACGAGGAGGTGGAAACCCTGACCCTCTTCGCCGCGCCACCACCACCATTGAGGGCCAAGCCCAAAGCGGAGGCCCCTCCTGTCTACACGGTCGAGCCCGAGCTAGAGGTGCAAGAAAATGATCTTGCAACAGAGGATTCTGTTGATGACTTGGGCCATGCCCCGCATATGCGGTTCGCTGCAAAAGAGGCCGATCTCATCTTGGCCGAGCAAGACGAAGTTGCGTTACGCGCCCTTGTTGCGCGTGTTGTGCGCGAGGAATTGCAGGGTGATTTGGGGCAACGGATTACCAGCAATCTGCGCAAATTGGTGCGCCGCGAAATTCGTATGATCCTCGCGGCCGAGAAACTGGATGGATAAGCCTTGACGACAGGCGCCGTCCCGCGAGAATGGCACTGTCATGTTTCCGATACGCGACCATAACCCATCCAACCGCAAGCCCGTGATCACGATCGGTCTGATCTTGGTGAATGTCGTCGTGTTTCTGGGCTATTACCCCGAACTTTCATCGACCCCCGCAGGGCTTGCGCGGTTTTTTGAC
This sequence comes from Roseovarius sp. 10, assembly GCF_033100315.1. Taxonomy (NCBI): domain Bacteria; kingdom Pseudomonadati; phylum Pseudomonadota; class Alphaproteobacteria; order Rhodobacterales; family Roseobacteraceae; genus Roseovarius; species Roseovarius sp. 10. The sequence goes on along the minus strand of NZ_JAWLVH010000002.1, from coordinate 173,245 downwards.
AGTTGGGCGCTTGTCCCCGCCGAAGTGCTGAAGGGCGGAGATCCCCATAGTTTGATTACGTCCATGTTTCTGCATGGCGGCTGGATGCACCTGATCGGCAATATGCTGTTCTTGTGGATTTTTGGCGATAACCTAGAGGATCAGCTCGGGCATATTGGGTTTTTGGCCTTTTACCTTGTCGCAGGGCTGGCAGCTGGGTTTGGACAAATTTTGTCAAACCCCGCTTCGCAAGTGCCGATGGTGAGTGCCTCTGGGGCCATCGCTGGGGTGATGGGCGGATATTTGCTGTTATTCCCACGCGCGAAGATCGACATCCTTTTTATCTTCATCATTTTCTTCAAAGTCTTCACTGTGCCCGCATGGGCCATGTTGGGGCTATGGTTTGGGCTGCAGCTGTTTAATGGTTTGTCGATGGATGCCACAGGTGGCGGTGTGGCCTATTGGGCGCATGCGGGCGGGTTTATCGCAGGCTTCGCGCTGATGCTGCCGTTTTGGATCAATCGTGGCGCCCAGGCTTTTTGGGCGCGCACCGCGGGGGTTCCCCCCCATGAAGAGGCGCAATATCGCTTCGGCCAAAGCCGTATTCCTGCTGTGGGTCGGCCCAAAAATGCGCCACCCGCAGTCACCCGTGTGCCGCGGGTGACCCGCAAGACGCGCGGCGACAACCCTTGGTCAAAGTGATCTGTGAAAACGAAAAATGCCCCGCGCATCGCGCAGGGCATTTGATCTGACCGACCGCGTGCGTGTTTAGGCGCGTTCGGAATATTCCATCGTTTCGGTGTTCACGATGATCATTTCCTCTTGGCCGACAAAGGGGGGAACCATAACCTTCACGCCATTGTCGAGGATCGCGGGCTTAAAGCTATTCGCCGCTGTTTGGCCCTTCACCACGGGTTCTGTTTCCACAACTTTGCAGGTGACTTTCTGAGGCAAGGTTGCGTTGAGCGCCTCGCTTTCATGGAATTCCACCACGATGGTCATTCCATCTTGCAAGAAGGGGCGGCGGTCGCCCAACAATTCCGCAGGCAATTCGATCTGCTCATAGGTTTCGGCGTCCATGAACACCAACATTCCATCTTGCTCATAGAGAAATTGCTGGTCTTTTTGTTCAAGACGCACGCGTTCTACCTTATCAGCAGAGCGGAAACGCTCGTTCAATTTGCTGCCATTTCGCAGATTGCGCATTTCGACCTGAGCAAAAGCGCCGCCCTTACCGGGCTTCACGTGATCCACTTTTACAGCGGCCCACAGACCGCCATTATGTTCCAAAACATTTCCGGGACGAATTTCATTGCCGTTGATTTTAGGCATAGTGTAAACCCTAGCAAACCTTGATGATTGATTAATGCTCCCTATATCTAGGCGACATCAGGGTGGCAATACACAAGCGCCGTGCAGCATCAAATGCGATCCCATGCGTAAAATGCATACGAGGTATGCAATATTCGCATACCAGAATCGCTTAGAACATGTGCATAAGGGGCCCCACGCCGCAAAACGCAAGAGCAAAAAATAAAAAGGACGACGAAATGCGAGATTTCGTTGATGGCACTGCCTTCAATTACGAGCAAGGTCAACGCGCACGCAAACTGTTTGCTGCCGTTGTTTTGGCCGCGCTGGATGATGCAATCGCCGATGACAAGAAATTCGGCAACGGCCCAGAGCAAATCGCGCGCTGGGCGCGCTCGCGTGATGGCCGCGAAGTGCTCAGCTGTGCGGGCATTGACCCGAACGAGCGCGTTGTTCAAGGCTTGATGAAATTTGTTGCCTCTGGCGTGCGCACCTCTGTTGCGCTGAGCCGCGAGGAAAGCGAACGCCGCAATCAGGCCGAAGCTGCCTGATGTAACGTCACGCTTGATGTTTCGAAACGCGTCCCATTGGGGCGCGTTTTTTGTTGGGAAGGTGGTGGCCGCTGTGGGACTCGAACCCACACGCCCGAAAGCCTCGGATTTTAAGTCCGGTCTGTCTACCAGTTCCAGCAAGCGGCCACAGGGTTTGACTAGAGGAAAGTTTCCCGCCCCGCAAGCGGCCAAGGCACGTTCCATCCCCTACATCCAAAATTCGCCCCGCCCATAATATGAGCGAGGCGAGGGTTTGGGTTAGCAAGCAACATGTTCGCACGTGCTGACGAACGCCCCTTCGATACAGGGCAGGGCGTTAAATTTTGGTGAAATTGCGAAAAATTCTATAGCCCGTCAAATTGGCAGAGCGCGTGAACGCTTTGGCCCATCTCCTCAAGCTTGGCGCGCCCCCCCAATTCGGGCAGATCAACCACAAAGGCGCAGCCCGTCACCTGCGCGCCGAGGCGCTCAATCAGGTGAATGCCCGCCCGCGCCGTGCCGCCAGTGGCCAAGAGATCATCCACGAGCAAAACACGTTCACCCGCCTCGAAAGCATCATCATGGATCTCGACAGTGGCCGTGCCATATTCCAATGCGTAATCTTCGCTGATCGTGGCCGCGGGCAATTTGCCTTTCTTGCGAATAGGCACAAAACCTTTGCCCAGTTGATGCGCGACCGCGCCGCCAAGGATGAACCCCCGCGCCTCAAGCCCCGCGACCTTATCAATCTTTTGCCCAACATAAGGGGCAAGCAATTGATCCACAGCCAATCGAAACCCGCGCGGGTCTGCAAAAAGCGTGGTCACGTCACGAAACAAAATCCCCTCATGCGGGAAATCGGGAATGGTGCGGATATAATCCTGAACCGTTTTTTGGGGCGTCATAGCGTCTCTCCGTTCGGCGGGCCTTACAGCACGCGGCCTGCAATCGCATCTAGCTTGGCGACCATATCAGGGTCGCGCTTATCGGGGGCCGTCATGATGGCGTGATCCAATGCGCGATCACAGCCGCACGGACAAGGCGCGCGCTCAGGCCCCAAAAGCGCAGGCAAGGCGGCAATGGTCTTGCGCGCATTTTCTGCATTTCCTGTAAGGGTTTTGATGATCTCGGTGATATCCACCGCGCCGTGATCTGCATGCCAACTGTCATAATCCGTGATCATCGCAATCGGGGCGTAGCACATCTCCGCTTCGCGGGCCAATTTTGCCTCTGGCATATTGGTCATGCCGATCACATCGGCCTTCCATTCATTGCGATACATCCGTGATTCCGCGAGGGTCGAGAATTGCGGGCCTTCCATCGCCAGATACGTGCCGCCTTGATGCAGTTTTGCGCTGCTTGCGCTTGCGGCCTTGGCCAATTTTGCGCTGAGATCCGCGCAGGTGGGATGCGCCACGCTGACATGTGCCACCAGACCTGTGCCGAAAAAGGATTTATCGCGCGCGAAAGTGCGGTCGATAAATTGATCAACCAAGACGAAATCACCAGGTGCCAAATCTTCGCGGAATGACCCGCAGGCGGAGACAGAGATCAAATCGGTCACCCCAAGGCGTTTTAGCGCGTCAATATTGGCGCGATAGGGCACGGTGGTGGGGCTGTGGACATGGCCGCGCCCGTGGCGTGGCAAAAAGGCCATGCTGACCCCGCTCAGGCGGCCCGTCAGGATGGCGTCAGACGGCGTACCGAAGGGGCTGTTCACCTCAACCCATTTCGCGCCCTCAAGCCCGTCTATCTCATAGACGCCCGAGCCGCCGATCACGCCAATCACGCGCTCTGTCATCCTGCCCCTCCATGGGTTGGTTCCAAATCCACGCGCGCAGTATCGCAAGCGGCGGGGGGAAGGGAACCCGCGAATTGGTATTTTGGCCTATTCAGGCCGCGTCATGGTGAAAATTTCACCGATTTGCGCGTAATCCTGATAGCCAAGCCGTGAAATCAAGCCCGCGCGGGTGATGTCAAAGCGTCCATCACTCAGGCAATCGGGACGGATATGCACCCCCGTCACTTCGCCAAAGACCGCAAAATTATGTGCCCCGTCCAAGGTAACGATTTGGGTCAGTTTGCATTCAAGGCTTGCGGGGGCGTTGGCCACCCGCGCCGCTGCAATGGTTTCACAGGGGGCACGGGCGATCTGTGCATGGGTAAATTCATCCACGCCCCTTGGCCACGGGCCAGAGCTTTGGTTCATCATATCGCGCATCTCGTAGCCCACGAGATTGACACAAAATACCCCCGTCTCGCGAATATTGGCTACGCTATCCTTGGTGTCGCCGCGATCCGCTTTGGCCGAGGTCGAGGCGAACATCACCTGTGGCGGCACATAGGCGACTGCGTTGAAAAAGGAATAAGGCGCAAGATTGTCCTGACCATCGCTCCCCCGTGTCGAAATCCACCCAATCGGGCGCGGTGCGACTATGGCATTGAACGGGTTGTGGGGCAGGGGGTGGCCGTCATCAGTTTTATAGAACATCGCCGCGCCTTTTGCTTCTTCGGTTTGGCATTGAGCTAGCGCCGTGCTACCAGTTTGACCAGAGGCATTACATGAGCAGCCAATGGTCGATATCGCCAAAGAGCAGCCAAATGACTGGTGGGAGGTCGAAGCCCTTTTCGATCTGTGCTTTGCGCCCGGGCGCACGGCCCTGAGTTCCTATCGCCTGCGCGATGGGGTTCCGCCTGTTGACGGGCTCTGTCTCATTGCCCGCGATGACTATGGTGCGATTGGTGGGGCGATCCGCTTTTGGCCCGTGCGTGTCGGGGCCAAAGAGGCGTTGTTGCTTGGCCCGATTGCCGTGCATCCCACCCGTCAGGGGGAAGGTTTGGGCGGGCTGCTGATCCGCGAAGGTCTGCGGCGGGCTGACGCCTTGCACTGGCCGCGCACCATGTTGGTGGGGGATGCCCCTTATTATAGCCGCTTCGGGTTTCACCGCCTCGAGGGGGTGGAGATGCCGCCACCCACCAACCCCGCCCGCATTTTGGGCGTTGGCGATTGGTCAGGGGTGACGGGGAAAGTGACGCGTTGGGGCGCCTAAGCGAGGCGCGCCAAGATCAAATCTGCGGCTTTTTCGGCAATCATGGTCACGGGCGCATGGGTATTGCCCGAGGGGATGGATGGCATCACGCTGGCATCCGCCACGGACAGGCCGGAAATCCCGCGCAAGCGCAACTCTGGGTCAAGCGGCGCGTTTTGATCCGCCCCCATTCGAACGGTTGAGACAGGGTGAAAAATCGTGGTTGCGATATCGCCTGCGGCGCGCACCAGATCACCTTCGCTATTGATATGGGCGCCGGGTTTGATTTCTTGCGGCGCAAAGGCGCGCAAGCGTTCGGTTTGCATCAGGCGGCGGGCATGTTTGATGCTATTGACCGCCACGCGCTGATCTGCTTCAGCCGACAGGTAATTTGGGTCAATCACAGGCGCGGCCTTTGCATCGGGCGAGGTGATATGCACCGAACCGCGGCTTTCTGGCCGAAGGTTGCAGACCGAGATGGTGAGGGCGGGGAAGTCATGCAAAGGCTGACCAAAGGCTTCAAGCGATAGGGGCTGCACATGATATTCGATATTGGCGGTTTCGTAATCTGAACTTGATTTCGTGAAAATGCCAAGTTGTGAGGGGGCCATGGCCATCGGGCCAGATCGCTTGAGCGCATATTCAATCGCAATTTTGGCCCGCCCCCAGAGCGAGGCGTAAAGGGTGTTGAGTGTTTTCGCGCCTGTGATGCGGAAAATCGTGCGGATCTGAAGGTGATCGGCGAGGTTTTCGCCAATCTCGGGGCTGTCTTGGATCACGGGTATGCCCAAACCCTGCAGGCGTTCCGCTTGGCCAATGCCTGACAACTCCAAAAGTTTCGGTGTGCCAATTGCCCCTGCGGCTAAGACCAACTCACCACGGATTTGGATGTCTTTGACGATCCCGTTTTGACGATAGCGCAAGGCGCGAACGCGTCCTTCGGTGATGACGATTTGTTCGGCCTCGGCATTCGTGACGATGCTCAGGTTCTTACGGGTTTTGGCGGGATCAAGGAAGGCGCGGCGCGCGTTCCACCGCAAACCGCCTCTTTGGGTCACTTCGAAATATCCCGCGCCCTCATTGTCGCCTGTGTTGAAATCATCTGAGGGCGGGATGCCCATTTCAGCGGCGGCTTCCCGCACGGCATCTAAAATTTCCCATGACAGGCGCTGATTTTCTACGCGCATTTCGCCGCCAGCGCCATGCAGGGCGTCCGCGCCGCGATGATAATCTTCCGAGCGTTTGAAATAGGGCAGGACATCCTCCCATCCCCAACCCGTATTGCCCATTTGCCGCCACAGATCATAATCGCGCGCCTGGCCGCGCATATAGATCATTCCATTGATTGAGGAGCAGCCCCCCAAAACCCGCCCACGCGGATAGTTGAGCGCGCGCCCATTTAACCCCGCTACAGGCGCGGTTTTATAGCACCAATCAAGGCGCGGATTTCCCATCGCATAGAGATATCCCACGGGGATATGCACCCAAGGGTGGCGGTCATGCCCACCCGCCTCCAACAACACGACCTTGTGCTTGCCATTTTCAGACAGGCGATTGGCCAATACACATCCCGCTGACCCTGCGCCGACAATCACAATATCCGCTGCCTGCATGATTTAACCTCGAATGCCTTTTTATATGCCCGCTTCAATACGGGCTTTTCTTGTCGCGGAAAGCTTCATCCCTGGGCTTGAAAGTTTGCTCTCAGGCCCAAGCCATGCATAAGCCAACAGACAGGGATCAAGATCCGCCGTTGTGATCCGATGTTCGTCACCGGGGCGGTTTAGGATTAACGAGCCTGGCGCGTGAACTGCGACCTCGTTTTCAGACCAATCGCCCGCGACCGAGATATAGCTTTCTTCAATTTCCGCATGGCTGTGTTGCGGGTAAGTGGTGCGGGGGGCAAAGAGAACAAAGCCCAAGATCATCTTTTCAGAATAGATCGGCCCGCGCGGCCCCAATATCTCACAATAGGCATATTTCTGCGCCAAAGCCTTTGGCACTTTCTCATAGCCGTATTCCCATGTCAGTTCGGTTGCGACCCGCGACAGCGCGCGCGACAGCCCCGCGACCAAACCCCGCTCGCCCAGATCAAGGGCGCGCGGCAAATGGTCGGTGACGGGTTTAAGCAACGGCCCGCGCGGCATCACCACGGGATTTGTGTCAAATACCTGCGAGATGCCTTCACGCACCCGTTTTCGGTGACTGCGGATTGGTTTTGATCCCCCCGCCGAGCCGCGCCTGTAAAGCGCCTCAAACTCGCGCAAGAGATAGACCCAATTTGGAAAGGCCATCAGCCGCTTTGGGGCCTCAACCTCAAGCGCCAACGGGGCAAGGGGATCTGTCATAGCTGCTATCCTTTTGGGGCCTACTCGGCCAGTGCCGCATTCAAAGGCACAACCACGCGGCCGCGGATTTTACCTTCAAGAAATTTTGGCGCCTCTGCGATGACATCTTCAAGGGCCATTTCATGGGCGATTGCCGCCAATTTGCTCATATCCAAATCTTTGGCCAAGGCCGCCCATGCATCAATCCGCTCATCGCGCGGCACCATGACACTGTCGACCCCCAATAGGCTGACCCCGCGCAAAATGAAGGGCGCGACTGAGCTTGGCAAATCCATGCCTGCGGCAAGGCCACAAGCGGCGACAAGCCCACGATATTTCATTTTCGAGATAACATTGGCCAAGACGGTGCTGCCCGCAACATCGACCGCACCTGCGAAACGCTCCTTGTCGAGGGGGCGGGGTTTGCCTGCGAATTCCTCTCGCGGCAGGATTTCGCTTGCGCCCAAGGATTTAAGATAGGCTTCTTCCTCGGCGCGGCCCGTGACCGCACAGACAGTAAATCCTTTCGCCGCCAAAAGGGCCACGGCAACACTGCCAACACCGCCCGCGGCCCCTGTGACCACGACCTCGCCCGCCTCTGGAGTGAGACCGGCCTTCAACAAGGCGCTGACGCAGAGCTGCGCGGTATATCCTGCCGTGCCGATCTCCATCGCTTGACGCAGGCTGACACCATCGGGAAGTGGAACCAACCAATCACCCTTGAGGCGCGCGAAACGCGCCAAACCGCCCCAATGTTTTTCACCAACACCCCATCCGTTCAAGACCACCCGATCGCCAGGATTATAGCGCGGATCGGCGCTTTCACGGACGATGCCCGATAGGTCAATGCCGGGAACCATCGGAAAACTGCGCACCACTGGCGCGGCCCCTGTGATGGCGAGCGCGTCCTTGTAATTCAAGGTTGACCAAGCCACTTCGACCAAAACATCCCCCTCGGGCAAGTCTTCCTTGGCGATTTGGCGCAAGGCCACGCTTTGCTGATCATCCTCTTTGCTGATTACGATGGCATCGAACATGGGGCATCTCCTTTTGGGGTGGTGTTAAGCTGTGCAAGAAATTGCGCTGCAAACAGGCGCAAGGGCGCAGGCCCGCGTTCCAATTTGGCCCGCAAAACGGCGCCTTCCCATCCGATCCAGAACATTTGCGCCAGATCGGCGGGGTTGTGATGGGGGGATATCTCGCCCTGATTTTGGGCAAGCTGTAGAACCTGCGCCAAGCGGGCTTGCCAATCTTCCAAGGTCGCAATGAGATCGGCGCGAAATTCTTCGGGCAATGCGCCCATTTCTTGGCCCAAATTGCCAATCAAACATCCGCGCCGAAAGCCATGACGGGCCATGCCCGCCTCAGCCGCCGCTGCAAAGGCTGCGACACGGGCAAGCGGGGCGAGACTGTCATCGCCCAAATGGCGTTCCATCTTTGCCACGAAATAGGCGCGATAGGCTGCGATGGCGGCGCGACCGAAGGCGGCCTTGTTGGGAAAATAATGATAGAAACTGCCCTTTGGCACACGGGCATGCGTGAGGATCATATCAAGCCCGACCGCAGAATAACCCCGCTCTGTAAGATGCACCAACCCTGCGCGGATCAATCGCTGATAGGTGGCCGCGTCTTGGGGCGCAGTAGCGGGGCGGCCACGGCGTTTGGGGGCGTCATATGTCACATCGGCTAAGCTCATGCGGTATTTCTTAGACGGCTTGGTCTAATAATAAAAGCCCTCATTTTTCAGGTGGCATAAATTCCGCTTGCCAAGGGCGTGGAACCCGTCAGGATGCCACGGCAAAGCCAACATAAAGGGAGGGACAAACGGGTGAGCAAAGTAGCGATTGTAACGGGGGCCGCGCGCGGTATCGGATTGGCCACCACGGATCTTTTCCTTGAGATGGGCTGGCGAGTTGCGATGGTGGATCGCGATGCGGCCGAACTTGATGCGACAGCGACCCCGCGTGATGGGGCCCTAGGGTTTGTCTGCGATGTCTCAGACCCTGAGGCTGTGGCAGAACTGGCAACCCAGATCAGCGCCAAAATGGGGCGCGTGGATGCTTTGGTGAATAATGCAGGTGTCGCGGAATTTGGGCCGATTGAAGAATGCGATTTCCCAACATGGCGCCGTGTCATGGCGACCAATTTAGATGGCGTTTTTCTGATGTCACAGGCGATGACGCCTGCGCTAAAGGAAACCCAAGGCGCGATTGTCAATATTGGGTCGATTTCCGGTCTTCGGGCGTCAACCTTGCGGGTGGCTTATGGCACGACCAAGGCGGCTGTTATTCATCTGACCAAACAGCAGGCGGCGGAATTGGGCGAATACGGCATTCGTTCGAATTGCGTCTGCCCTGGCCCTGTGCGCACGAAATTGTCGATTGCGGTCCATTCGCCCGCCATCATCGCTGCCTATCATGATGCGATCCCGCTCAATCGTTATGGGTCCGAGCGTGAGATTGCCGAAGCGATCTGCTTCCTGTGCAGTGAAAAAGCGAGCTACATCTCTGGCCAAATACTGGCTGCGGATGGGGGGTTTGAGTCGACAGGCGTTGGGCTGCCTGCGCTGCGCAGCTAGGGCCTAATGGCCGTTTTGATGAGCGAGCCAGTTTGCAACCGCACTGCGCACGCTCATCGCCCCTGTTGCCTGCGCTTCGCGGATCACGGCCCGCAATTCGCGCAAATCAACCCGCCGCAAGAGGCTTTTGACGGGGCCGATGGAGGCGGGGCGCATCGACAATTTGCGCAACCCCATCGCGGCAAAGCACAACGCCTCAAGGGGGCGGCCTGCATCCTCGCCACAAAATGACAAATCGGTTTCAGTTTCCGCGCAGCGCGTGACGATCATTTCTAGGAAATTCAAGAAACTGACGTTGAGCGTGTCATAGCGGCGGCGCACCTGTTCGTTCTCGCGGTCAGCGGCGAAGAAGAACTGCTTAAGGTCATTGCCGCCGATTGAGACAAAATCAGCCATTTCAAAAAATTGGCGCGGTGCGAAAGCAAGGCTTGGGGTTTCCAGCATTGCCCCGATTTTAAGAGTTTCGGGCAAGATATGTCCCAAGGCCGCTTCGCGATCCATTTCGCGCAACAGATGATCACGGGCCTCGGTGAATTCTTCGAGTTGGGCCACAAAGGGGAACATGACCGAAAGAGGGCGGCCTTGTGCCGCGCGGATTAGGGCCTGCAACTGCATCCGCATAACGCCCGGTTTATCAAGACCCACGCGGATCGCGCGCCACCCCAAGGCGGGGTTTGGTTCTTCTGGCCGCTTCATATAGGGCAGCACCTTATCCGAGCCAATATCAAGCGTGCGAAACACCACGCGCTTGCCGCCTGCTGCATCCATGACGCGGGAATAAAGCGCGGCCAATTCCCCGCGCCGTGGCACTTGGTTGCGGGTTAGAAATTGCAATTCCGTGCGAAACAACCCCACCCCTTCCGCACCAGAGGAGGGCAGGGAGGGAAGATCCGCCATAAGGCCCGCATTCATCTCAAGCGTGATACGCGTGCCACAAAGCGTCTCAGCGGGTTTGTCACGGATCGAGGCATAGCGTTCTTGGGCCGCGGCCTGCATGGCGATTTTATCGCGAAACGCCTTGGCCACATTTTCTTCGGGCCGCAAATGCACGATACCCTGCTCGCCATCGACCAAAATCGGGTCACCGTTCAACGCCTCGGTTGTAATACGTTTGGCATTGATGATCAGCGGAATCGCAAGGGCGCGGGCCACAATCGCCGCATGACTTCCAACCGATCCCTCCTCAAGCACCACCCCTTTAAGGCGGCGGCCATAATCCAACAATTCCCCTGGCCCAATGTTGCGCGCCACGAGAATCGGATGTTCGGGCATTTCCGCGCCCGTGTCGCCGCCTTGACCTGTCAAAATCCGCAAAAGACGGTTTGAAAGGTCGTCTAAATCCTGCAAACGTTCGCGCAAATAGGCATCAGGCACAGTTTCTAGCCGTGCGCGGGCGGCGGATTGTTCTTTCTCAACGGCGGCTTCGGCCGACAGGCCGCGCGCAATGTCCTCTTGCATCCGTTTGATCCAACTGCGCGAATTGGCGAACATGCGATAGGCTTCGAGAACTTGGCGTTCCTCGCTGTCATCGTTGTCCATACGGGTCAAAAGCTGATCAACTGATTGGCGCAGCGTGGCGATTGCATCCGATAGGCGGGCTTGTTCGGCCTCTGGGTCATCCGCCACGGGGCGGGTGACGACCACGCGCGGTTCGTGCAAGTAAACCGCACCTTCGGTCACGCCCTCTTGCGCGACGCCGCCACGGATCATCACCTGCGATTGGTGACGGGCAGATAATGCCTCGCCCTCACCGACAAAGGCACCAAGTTCTGTCATTTCAGCCAGAACCATCGCGACAACCTCTAGGGCATAGAGTTCATCTTCCGAATAGCTGCGCGCCTCTTTCGATTGCACAACCAAAACGCCAAGCCGTTCTCCTAAGCGTTGGATCGGCACGCCCAAGAAACTGGAATACCGCTCTTCGCCCGTCTCAGGCATATAGCGAAATCCACGCGCAGCGGGGGCGTTGGGGGTGTTAATGGGGCGGGCATCGCGGGCAACGCGCCCCACCAGACCCTCGCCAAGGCGCATTCGGGTGACGTGAACAGCCTCTGGGGCCAAGCCCTCGGTCGCGCAAAGCTCGAGGGTGTCAGAATCACGCAGCAGGTAAATCGAGCATACCTCCGTGCCCATCGAATCGGCGATCAGATGGGTGATACGGTCAAGTCGCTCCTGTCCTGCGCCTGCTTCGGCCAAACTGGCTTGCAGGCGGCGCAGCAATTTGCGGCTCTCGGTTTCCGTGCGCTCTGGCATAGTCCCTCATTTAGCCCCATGGGGGCTTGTCGTTCGGCCTAGACATACCGCCCGATGCAGGTGTCGCGCAACATAGGGTTAGCGCAATCTGCGCCTTGCGGCATAAATTTGCACGAAACTCGGGCCTTTGGTTGAAAAAAGCAGCGACAAAACGTGCGCAATGCGCGCGCATCGGTTGACCACTTCAAGGCTTGGCGCTAGACCCTGCGCTGACCGGACACCCTTTGCCACGGTTCCTGACAACCGAGGGAGAGCATCTTGCAAGACCTTCTTTCTGAATACGCGCCAATTTTGATCTTTCTTGCCATGGCCATCGGCCTTGGCCTGATCCTGATTTTGGCTGCTGTGATTGTCGCTGTGCGCAATCCTGATCCTGAAAAAGTTTCCGCCTATGAATGCGGGTTCAACGCCTTTGATGATGCGCGCATGAAATTTGATGTGCGTTTCTATCTGGTGTCGATCCTGTTCATCATCTTTGATTTGGAAATCGCGTTCCTGTTCCCATGGGCGGTTGCTTTCCCAGATATGTCGATGACGGCGTTCTGGTCGATGATGGTGTTCTTAGGCGTGCTGACCATTGGCTTTGCCTATGAATGGAAGAAAGGAGCGCTGGAATGGGAGTGATGACAGGTCAAAACACCGCAGGTGTGGACAAAGAGGTCGCCACCCAAGCGCTTAATCGCGAGCTTCAGGATAAAGGGTTTTTGTTGACCTCGACAGAGGACATCATCAACTGGGCGCGCACGGGCAGCTTGCATTGGATGACATTTGGTCTGGCATGCTGCGCGGTTGAGATGATGCATACCTCAATGCCTCGCTATGATGCAGAGCGGTTCGGGATCGCCCCACGCGCCTCTCCACGCCAGTCGGATGTTATGATCGTGGCGGGCACTTTGACCAATAAAATGGCCCCTGCGTTGCGTAAGGTTTACGACCAGATGCCTGAACCGCGCTACGTGATCTCGATGGGATCTTGTGCGAATGGCGGCGGTTATTACCATTACAGCTATTCCGTTGTGCGCGGCTGTGATCGGATTGTGCCAGTGGATATTTATGTTCCTGGCTGCCCTCCGACCGCTGAAGCGCTGCTTTATGGTATCCTTCAGTTGCAGCGCAAAATCCGCCGCACGGGAACGATTACGCGCTAAGGCGCATTTTTGGGCGCAAAGCGCCCGAACCAAAAAGAGAGTGACGCAATGAGCGACCAGGCCTTGCAAGAATTGGCGAACTATCTGGCCGAAAAGCAGCCCGAAGCCGTGATGGGCAGCACCATCACACGCGGCGAATTGACGGTCGAGGTCTCCTTGGCCCATCTGTTGGCTTTCGTGGAATTCTTGAAACTCGACCGCAATTGCGCCTTCTCGACCTTGGTCGATGTGACCGCTGTGGATTACCCCGGTCGGGAGCGGCGTTTTGATTTGGTCTGGCATTTCTTGTCCATGTATCAAAATCAGCGCATCCGCCTTAAAGCGGCGCTGCGCGAGGATGAGATGGCCCCCTCCATCGTGTCGATTCACCCATCGGCGAATTGGTTCGAGCGTGAAGTGTTCGATATGTTCGGCATTCTTTTTACAGGCCATCCCGATCTGCGCCGCATTTTGACCGATTACGGCTTTCGCGGTCATCCGTTGCGCAAGGATTTCCCGACCACTGGCTATGTCGAGCTGCGCTATGACGAAGCGCTTAAGCGTGTGGTCTACGAGCCTGTAAAACTGGTTCAGGAATACCGCCAATTTGATTTCATGAGCCCATGGGAGGGCGCGCAATATGTGCTGCCCGGGGATGAGAAGGCAGACCAAGCCAAGGAGGCGCAGAAATGATGGACGGCTCCAAAGGATTTGAAGACGCGTTGACAGGCGAGCAGAAAATTCGCAATTTCAATATCAATTTCGGGCCACAACACCCCGCCGCGCATGGCGTGTTGCGTTTGGTGCTAGAATTGGACGGCGAGATTTGCGAGCGCTGCGATCCGCATATTGGTCTTTTGCATCGCGGCACAGAAAAGCTGATGGAAAGCCGCACCTATCTGCAAAACCTGCCCTATTTCGACCGTTTGGATTACGTTGGCACGATGAACCAAGAGCACGCATGGTGCTTGGCGATCGAACGTATGACAGGTGTCGAGGTGCCGCGCCGCGCCCAGTTGATCCGTGTTCTCTACTGCGAGATCGGGCGTATCTTGAACCATTTGCTGAACGTAACCACGCAGGCGATGGATGTGGGCGCACTGACGCCACCCCTTTGGGGCTTTGAGGAGCGCGAAAAGCTGATGGTGTTCTACGAGCGCGCCTGTGGTGCGCGTTTGCACGCAGCCTATTTCCGCCCCGGTGGCGTGCACCAAGACCTGCCCCCTGAATTGATTGCGGATATCGATACATGGGCGCAGGACTTCCCGCGCGTATTGTCAGATATTGACGGGCTTTTGACCGAAAACCGCATCTTCAAACAGCGCAATGTCGAAATTGGCATTGTGACAGAAGAAGATATTCAAAACTGGGCATTCTCGGGGGTTATGGCGCGCGGGTCTGGTTTGGCATGGGATTTGCGCCGCGCGCAGCCTTATGAATGCTATGACGAGTTCGAATTCCAAATCCCTGTGGGCAAGAATGGCGATTGTTATGATCGCTATCTGTGCCGCATGGAGGAAATGCGCCAATCCATTTCGATCATCCGCCAAGCTTGTGCCAAGTTGCAAATGCCTGAAAATCAGGGCGATGTTCTGGCACGCGGCAAGATCACCCCGCCCTCACGCGGTGAGATGAAAACCTCGATGGAGGCGCTGATCCATCACTTCAAACTTTACACCGAGGGCTTCCACGTCCCTGAGGGCGAAATTTACGCCGCGGTCGAGGCCCCGAAAGGTGAGTTTGGTGTCTATCTGGTTTCTGATGGCAGCAACAAACCTTACCGTTCTAAGATCCGCGCCCCTGGATTTGCGCATCTTCAGGCGATGGATCACCTATGCCGCGGCCACCAATTGGCGGATGTTTCTGCTGTTCTTGGCTCGCTTGATGTTGTGTTTGGTGAGATTGACCGCTGATCCTGTATCGGCCTTTGCAGCGGCGGGATCACCGCCGCGTTCAACCTGTTGACGGAAAACTTTACGATGCTCAGACGCCTTCATTCGGAACAGCCAGATAGCTTTGCCTTTACCCCTGAAAATCAGGCATGGGCTCAGGCGCAGATCACCAAATATCCCGAAGGACGTCAGGCTTCGGCGATTATTCCCCTGTTGTGGCGCGCACAAGAACAGGAAGGGTGGCTCAGCAAGCCTGCGATTGAATATGTCGCTGATATGCTCGGCATGGCCTATATCCGTGCCTTGGAAGTCGCGACCTTCTATTTCATGTTCCAATTGCAGCCCGTGGGCAGCGTGGCGCACATTCAGGTTTGCGGCACCACCTCCTGCATGATCTGTGGCGCGGAAGATTTGATTGGCATTTGCCGCGAGAAAATTGCCCCCAACCCGCATGAGCTGTCGAAAGATGGTAAGTTTTCGTGGGAAGAGGTCGAATGTTTGGGCGCCTGTTCCAACGCGCCGATGGCGCAGATCGGCAAGGACTATTACGAAGACCTGACGGCGGCGCGCCTGTCTGAGATTATTGATGAATTGTCGGCAGGCAAGGTGCCGACACCGGGGCCACAAAATGGCCGCTACACATCCGAGCCTGCATCGGGTCTGACCAGTTTGGCCGCACATGAAAAGGGCCGCGATCCGCTGAATGCCTCCGCGCGATTGGCGGCGGATATCGGTGATACGGTCAAGCGGATTGATGGCACCGAGGTGCCATTGCTGGCCCCTTGGGGTAAGCAGTCATCGGCTGGCCTTCCCAAGGAGGCCGCGCGGCCTAAACCCGCAAATGCGGCGAAGAAAGCCCCTGCGAAAAAGCCTGCTGCGAAGAAACCAGCCGCCAAAAAGGCGGCAGCAAAGCCCACATCGCGCAAGCCAAAGTCGAGCGAATAAGCGGCTGAACCACGTAAAATTCGGATCAATTCCACAAAAAACCCGCTTTTATGGCGGGTTTTTTACATCTTACCCCATGAAAAGATGTTTTTTATATGTGAAAAGATAGGGTAAGTTGCGGGGCATTAAGGCGCGACAGGCGCATGTCGAAATCAGTGATCAAAAATCTACGATCAGACGGGGGAAAATAAATGAGCGAGAATTCAGGGGGTTTGACCTGTGCAGCTGTGTCATGGGGCTTGGCGGCATTGGTCGGCGCATTTGCAGGGGTGCTTGTGGCAGTCCTTGGTGATTGGAGCTTTATGCAAGCCGTGTTTGCGGCCGTGATCGTGGCAGTTGGTGTGGGATTGTTTTTGATGCTCACGCTGTGTCGCAGCTTGCCTGAGCCCGCCAATAAGAGTGTGTCTGCGCCACAGCCCGCAACGCCAAAACCCGCGGCCCCGAAGGCGGCGGCACCTGCAGCATCCGCAACCACAAAACCTGCTGCAAAACCTAAAGCCGCCCCCAAGCCAAAAGCAGCGGCAAAATCCAAAGCCGCAGCAAAACCCAAAGCGCCTGCCAAAGCCGCCGCGCCTGCGGCCACGACAGGCGCAGGCACGCGCCCTGCCGCCTTGAGCGCCGCGCGCGCCTCGGGCGCGGATGATCTGAAAATGATCAAAGGCGTTGGCCCGAAACTGGAGGCGTTGCTCAATCGTCTAGGGTTTTACCATTTTGACCAAGTGGCCTCTTGGACGGCGGATGAGGTCGCATGGGTTGATCAGAACCTCGAAGGGTTCAAGGGCCGCGTCAGCCGCGATAATTGGGTTGCGCAAGCCAAAACCTTGGCCACAGGTGGGCAAACGGAATTCTCAAAACGCGTTGGCGATGGGGATGTCTACTAAGTCCTAATGCGAATTCCTGCAAAAGGCGGCCCTGCATCCCAGATGCGGGGCCGCTTTTTCTTGCAGCTTGCAGCCACCCCCGTTACAACCCCGAGCAAATGACATGCCATGTTGCAGACCAAATGAATGACCCGCAAACTGCCCATGCAAAACGCTGAAGATGCCGCGCTCGACCGCAAGGGGCGGGTGGCTGCCTTGGTTATTGCGGGGGCAATGCTGTTGTGGATGTTGATGCAGGCCATTGGTGCCCATCTTGGGTGGCCTGCGAGACTGGCTTTTTTGTTTGACCTTGCGGCAATTGCGGCCCTTTTCTGGGCGCTTGTGGTAACGTATCAGGTATGGCAAGGCCGTAAAAAACTCCGTGCGGGGCACGGACAGCGCCAGAACGACAAGGACTAGGACATGCTTCAGGATAAAGACCGCATCTTTACCAACATCTATGGGATGCATGAGCGCAGCCTGAAAGGCGCAAAGGCGCGGGGCCATTGGGATGGCACCAAAGACCTGATTGCGCTGGGCCGTGACAAAATCATTGAGATCATGAAAGCATCGGGATTGCGGGGCCGTGGCGGGGCAGGGTTCCCCACAGGTCTGAAATGGTCCTTCATGCCGAAGGAAAGCGATGGTCGCCCCTCCTACTTGGTGGTGAATGCAGACGAATCTGAGCCTGGCACCTGTAAAGACCGCGAGATCATGCGCCATGATCCGCATACGCTGATTGAGGGGTGTTTGATCGCCTCTTTCGCGATGGGGGCCCATGCCTGCTACATCTATATCCGCGGTGAATATATCCGCGAACGCGAGGCCCTGCAGGCCGCGATTGATGAATGTTATGATGCGGGCCTTCTGGGCAAAAATGCCGCGAAATCGGGTTGGGATTTTGATCTATACCTGCATCACGGGGCAGGGGCCTATATTTGCGGCGAGGAAACCGCACTTCTTGAAAGCCTTGAGGGCAAAAAAGGCATGCCACGCATGAAGCCACCCTTCCCTGCGGGGGCGGGTCTTTATGGATGCCCGACCACGGTGAACAATGTCGAATCAATCGCAGTTGTGCCGACCATCCTGCGCCGTGGGGCTGAATGGTTTGCGGGCTTTGGGCGCCCCAATAATGCGGGGACAAAACTTTTTGCGATTTCTGGCCATGTGAACACCCCTTGCGTCGTGGAAGAGGCGATGTCGATCACCTTTGAGGAATTGATCGAGCGTCATTGCGGCGGCATTCGCGGTGGTTGGGATAACCTTAAGGCGGTCATTCCAGGTGGATCATCTGTGCCCTGTATCCGTGGTGAGGATATGCGCGAGGCCATCATGGATTTTGATTATCTGCGCGAACAGCGCTCTGGCCTTGGCACAGCAGCGGTGATCGTGATGGATAAATCCACAGACATCATCAAAGCGATTTGGCGTTTGTCGAAATTCTACAAACACGAATCTTGTGGCCAATGCACGCCTTGCCGCGAAGGCACGGGCTGGATGATGCGCGTGATGGATCGTTTGGTCAAAGGCGAGGCATCGGTTGAAGAAATCGATATGCTGCTTGATGTGACCAAGCAGGTTGAAGGTCATACAATTTGTGCGCTTGGCGATGCGGCTGCATGGCCGATCCAAGGTTTGATCCGCAATTTCCGTGATGAAATTGAAGATCGCATCAAATCAAAACGCGGTGCCGCGATTGCAGCAGAATGATAGAGAACGGGGCCCTTGGGGCCCCGTTTTTGTATCTATCTTTGGCCTAAGCCCTGCACGGGCTTGTGAATTGCGCTCTGGCACCCGATGTGGCCTGATTTGAATATGGTGACGCAGATGCACAAATCCCCACGAAATGGCCCGCGCGCAATGATGCGTGCCTTGGCCGTTACGCTGCTTTTGGCGGCTGCGGCGATGCCTGCAAGGGCTGAGGATCGCTTTGATGCCTTGCGCAACGATCCCCAAATTCATGAGGGTCTTTTGGTCATCTCAATCGGGCGATTGGTGCGCAATCATTGTGACAGTATCAATGCGCGGATTCTGCGCGCTTGGGCTTTTGCACAAAGCTTGGTTGATCGCGGCATATCCTTGGGCTATTCGCGTGCTGAGCTAGAAGACTATCTCGATAGCGATGCTGACAAAGCACGATACCGTGCCCTAGCAGCGGCCTATCTGGCAGAGCGCGAAGCAACTGTCGAAGATGCCCAATCTATGTGCAGATTGGGCCGCGACGAAATTTCTTCGCAGTCAGCCGTTGGCAGATTGCTTATTGAGGGTTAGAAGGCACCAAAAGCGAATTTGCAGGGCATAAATTCCAGACCCGCCCTGAGGCCAACGAAGGACCGCGCGCATGAGCGACCTGAGAAAAATCGTAATTGATGGGAATGAGATCGAGGTGGAAGGGGCGATGACCCTGATCCAAGCTTGTGAAGTGGCAGGAATCGAAATCCCGCGCTTCTGCTATCACGAGCGCCTCTCCATCGCGGGCAACTGCCGGATGTGTTTGGTTGAGGTTGTAGGCGGCCCCCCCAAACCTGCGGCCTCTTGCGCGATGCAGGTGCGCGATTTGCGCCCTGGCCCCGAAGGTCAGCCGCCTGTGGTGAAAACCAATTCGCCTATGGTCAAAAAGGCCCGCGAAGGGGTGATGGAGTTTCTTCTGATCAACCACCCGCTGGATTGCCCGATCTGTGACCAAGGCGGTGAATGTGATCTGCAAGATCAGGCCATGGCTTATGGCGTGGATTTCAGCCGGTATCGCGAACCCAAACGTGCCTCAGAAGATTTGGATTTGGGCCCCTTGGTCGAAACCCATATGACGCGCTGCATTTCCTGCACGCGCTGCGTGCGCTTCACCACTGAGGTGGCAGGGATCACCCAAATGGGCCAGACAGGCCGTGGCGAGGATGCAGAGATCACCTCTTATCTTGGGGAAACGCTGAATTCGAACTTGCAGGGCAACATTATCGACCTGTGCCCCGTGGGCGCGCTGACCTCCAAGCCTTATGCCTTTACCGCGCGGCCTTGGGAGTTGAGCAAGACCGAGACAATCGATGTCATGGACGCGCTTGGCAGCAACATCCGCGTGGATACAAAAGGGCGCGAAGTGATGCGTATCCTGCCGCGCAACCATGATGGCGTGAACGAGGAATGGATTTCGGATAAAACCCGCTTTGTGTGGGATGGCCTGCGCCGCCAGCGGCTTGATGTGCCCTATATCCGCGAAAAAGGTAAATTGCGCAAAGCAACGTGGGGCGAGGCTTTGGCCAAAGCCGCCGAGGCGCTGAAAGGCGCTAAGAAAATTGCGGGTCTCGTGGGTGATTTGGCCCCCGTTGAGGCGATTTTCGCAATGAAACAGATGATCGAGGGTCAAGGTGGCGTTGTAGAATGCCGCACCGATGGCGCGAAATTGCCCGAAGCCAATCGCGCGACCTATGTGGGCACAGCGGCGATTGAAGATATTGATCACGCAGATCATATCATCCTCATTGGCACCAACCCCCGCCTCGAGGCCCCCGTGCTCAATGCGCGGATTCGCAAAGCATGGGCGCGCGGCGCAAATGTCGAGGTGATCGGCGAAGCGGCTGATCTGACCTATGACTATGCACATCTTGGCACAGATCGTGCGGCCTTGGAGAAAACCTTGTCCCGTGCGGCAGGGGCGGTCGCAAAGCAGGCATCACTGGTCATCATCGGCCAAGGCGCCCTGCGCGAGGCCGATGGCGAGGCGGTTTTGGCCGCAGCGCAAGCCTTGGCTGAGAAAACCAAATCGGGCCTCTTGGTCTTGCACACGGCCGCGGCCCGCGTGGGCGCGATGGATGTGGGCGCTGTTACCAAGGGGGGGCTGACCGCCGCGGTAAAAGATGCGGATGTCATCTATAACCTCGGCGCAGATGAGGTTGAGATCGCCGATGGTGCCTTTGTTATCTATCAAGGCAGCCATGGGGATCGTGGCGCGCATCGTGCGGATGTCATTCTGCCTGCTGCGGCTTATACCGAAGAAAATGGCCTCTTCGTAAACACCGAGGGGCGTCCGCAATTGGCGCTGCGCGCGAATTTCCCGCCCAATGAGGCCAAGGAAAATTGGGCGATTTTGCGCGCGCTTTCCGCTGAATTGGGCGCGACATTGCCTTACGACACCCAAACCCAATTGCGTCAGGCCTTGGTGAAAGCCGTGCCGCATTTGGCTATGGTGGACGAGTTGCCCGCAAATTCAGGCGCGGCTCTGACGCAAAAGGCCTTGGGCAAGGCAGATTTCAAATCGGCCATTGCAGATCATTACCTAACCAACCCGATTGCCCGTGCCAGCCAATTGATGGCCGAGCTATCGGCGAATGCAAAGGCGCGTAATGCGGCCGCACTGGCGGCTGAATGAAGAAATGATGTTCCGCGATTTACATCATATTATCTCGAAACGGGGTTCTATGATGATCGCGGGGCTGATATGGGCGGGCTTAGGCCTTGCGGGATGCCAGACCATTCCGCGTTACGATCAAGGGCCACCCGCTTTTTATGACGGTGTAGAGACAAGACTACTGGACGACGACTTGGTGAATTTCATCGTGCAAATGTCAGGCGCGGCCACGACAAGTAATGTCGAGGACTATGCCAAATGTGCGGCAGCGCAATATGCGCTGATCCGCGGATATGGTTTTGCGCGACATGTGCGCACAAATGTATACGAAGAGGGTGGCATTTGGCGCGGAGATGCGGTTTACACCATCTCGCCATCGCTCCCGCTCGGGTCGCAGACGATAGATGCAGAAGTCATCGTTGCGGCCTGTCAGGATAACGGCATACCGACGGTTTGAGGACGACATGGACGGTTTCTTATCAACCACGCCCGGAATGATGCTGATCATCGCAGCACAATGTTTGCTTGTGATCGGCTTTGTGATGGTTTCGCTACTTTTCCTTGTTTATGGCGACCGCAAAATCTGGGCGGCTGTTCAGATGCGCCGCGGCCCCAATGTGGTGGGTGTGTTCGGCCTGTTGCAGACCGTGGCCGATGCGCTGAAATATGTCGTGAAGGAGGTCGTGATCCCCGCAGGTGCGGATCGCCCCGTATTCCTTCTGGCGCCAATGACCAGTTTTGTCTTGGCCATGATTGCTTGGGCGGTGATCCCGTTCAACGATACATGGGTTTTGGCCGATTTGAACGTGGCAATCCTGTATGTTTTCGCGATTTCCTCGCTTGAGGTTTATGGCGTGATCATGGGGGGATGGGCGTCCAACTCGAAATATCCGTTCCTTGGCTCTTTGCGTTCGGCAGCGCAAATGATCTCTTATGAGGTGTCGATTGGTCTGATCATCGTTGGGGTGATCATTTCGACTGGATCGCTGAACTTTGGCGATATCGTGCGCGCGCAGGACGGGGATTTCGGCCTGTTCTCGTGGTATTGGTTGCCGCATTTGCCGATGGTGTTTTTGTTCTTCATCTCGGCGCTTGCCGAAACCAACCGCCCGCCCTTCGATCTGCCCGAAGCGGAATCGGAACTGGTCGCGGGCTATCAGGTTGAATATTCTTCGACACCATTCTTGCTGTTCATGGCCGGCGAATATATCGCAATTTTCTTGATGTGCGCGCTGATGACGCTGTTGTTCTTCGGCGGTTGGCTGTCGCCCATTCCAGGGGTCGCAGATGGCGCGCTGTGGATGGTCGCCAAGATGGCCGTATTCTTCTTCTTCTTCGCGATGGTAAAGGCGGTTGTGCCGCGCTACCGCTATGACCAATTGATGCGCATCGGTTGGAAAGTGTTCTTGCCTATGTCTTTGGCTTGGGTCGTTTTGGTCGCCTTCCTCGCAAAGTTTGAACTCTTTGGTGGGGCATATGCCCGTTGGGCAATTGGGGGCTGAACGATGACACAGATCGATTATACCCGCGCTGCAAAATATTTCTTGCTGGTCGACTTTTTTAAGGGCTTCAAGCTGGGCTTTAAGTATTTCTTTGCCCCCAAAGCGACCGTCAATTATCCGCATGAAAAGGGGCCGTTGTCGCCGCGTTTTCGCGGTGAACATGCGCTGCGCCGCTATCCTAATGGCGAAGAACGCTGCATCGCGTGTAAATTATGCGAGGCGATTTGCCCCGCACAGGCGATTACGATTGACGCTGAACCCCGCGAGGACGGCAGCCGCCGCACCACGCGCTACGATATCGATATGACAAAATGCATCTATTGCGGTTTCTGCCAAGAGGCTTGCCCTGTGGATGCGATTGTTGAAGGGCCGAATTTCGAATTCGCCACGGAAACCCGTGAAGAACTGTATTACGACAAGGCCAAACTTCTGGCCAATGGTGAGAGATGGGAAGCGGAAATTGCCCGCAACCTAGAGTTGGACGCGCCGTATCGGTAAGTCCGAACCTGTGAGTGTGTAAAATGAGTAACGAGTCCCCCCAGAACCCTTTCGAGGCATTGATGCGCCAAACGCAAGAGATGACACAGGACTTCCTCAAGGCGGTTAACCCCGCCATGGCGAATATTACTGCGTCAAATCTTGATAAACTGTGGCCCACCATGCCCGCCGAAATGATGGAGGCTTTCTTTGGAAAGCAATTCAATCCTGGGGGTTTGGACGCGAAAACGCGGCTGCTTTTGACCCTGCATGGTCTGACCGTTCAGGGCGCATTGGCCGAGGCGCAAATCCGTATGACGGTGCGCCACGCGGTCGAGGCAGGGGCAAGCCCGCAAGAGATTGCTGAGACCATTGGCATGGCCGCGATGTTTGGCGGTGTGCCTGCGATGAACAAAGCGATGGAACTGGCCAAAGCGGCCATTGACGAAGGCGAGGACTGAAATATGGGCGTGGCCGATATCACCTTCTATGCGTTTTCAACCGTTCTGGTTGCCGCAGCACTTTTGGTGGTGCTGGCCCGCAACCCCGTGCATTCGGTTCTGTGGCTGATCCTCAGCTTCCTGTCTGCGGCGGGTTTGTTCGTCCTTTTGGGCGCTGAATTTGTCGCGATGTTGCTGATCATTGTTTATGTGGGCGCGGTGGCGGTGTTGTTCCTCTTTGTGGTGATGATGTTGGATGTCGATTTCGCCGAACTTAAGGCGGGAATGGCGCAATATATGCCACTCGCGCTTTTGATTGGTGTGGTTTTGTTGATCCAACTGGGCCTTGCCTATGGCACATGGGCCTTTTCAGACGGGATTGATACTCGCCTTGGCAACCCAACCCCCGCAATTGATCAGATGCACAACACCAAAGCTTTGGGGATGATCCTTTATGATCATTACCTGTTGGTGTTCCAATTGGCAGGTTTGGTTTTGTTGGTTGCGATGGTGGGCGCGATTGTTCTGACGCTGCGCCACCGCGTAGACGTCAAACGCCAGAATGTCTTGGCACAAATGTATCGTGATCCTGCGAAAGCGATGGAACTAAAAGACGTAAAGCCTGGTCAAGGGCTGTGACATAAGCGGGGCTTTTGGCCCCGCAGAATATTGAATGACCATGAGGGAAACCCCCTCGGAGGGACGAGATGACGATCGGACTGGAACACTACCTGACGGTGGCGGCTGCGCTCTTTGTGATCGGGATTTTTGGCATCTTCCTCAATCGGAAGAATGTCATCGTAATCCTGATGTCAGTCGAATTGATTTTGCTATCGGTGAATATCAACCTTGTCGCCTTTTCCTCCTATTTGGGGGATTTGACGGGTCAGGTCTTTACCATGTTCGTCCTGACAGTCGCCGCGGCAGAGGCCGCGATTGGTCTTGCGATCCTTGTCTGTTTCTTCCGCAACCGTGGCACCATCGCGGTTGAAGATGTTTCGAATATGAAGGGCTGAGCCGATGGAAACGATCCTGCTTTTTGCACCGCTCATCGGCGCGCTTTTGGCTGGCTTTGGCTGGCGGTGGTTTGGTGAACAACTCGCCTGCATCATTGCAACCGCGCTTTTGTTCTTGTCGATGATCCTGTCTTGGGCCGTGTTCATCGGGTTTGATGGCGAAACCTATTCCATCTCAATCCTGCGTTGGGTGGAATCAGGCAGCCTGTTCACGGATTGGGCCATTCGCATTGATCGCTTGACGGCGATTATGTTGATTGTGATCACCTCTGTCTCGGCGCTGGTGCATCTTTATTCCTTTGGCTACATGGCGCATGACGACAATTTCCGCGAAGGCGAAAGTTATCGCCCGCGGTTCTTTGCCTATCTGTCGTTCTTCACTTTTGCCATGCTGATGCTGGTGACCGCGGATAACCTGTTGCAACTCTTTTTCGGGTGGGAAGGGGTCGGGGTCGCCTCCTATCTTTTGATTGGCTTCTACTTCCGCAAGCCAAGCGCAGGTGCGGCGGCGATGAAGGCCTTTATCGTCAACCGCGTTGGCGATTTCGGCTTCCTGTTGGGGATCTTCGGTCTGTATTGGATGGCGGACTCGATCCAATTCGATGTGATTTTGCCGATGGGTGCGGAATTGGCAGAGCAAAGCTTTGCCTTCCTCGGTTTTGAGGTAAATGCCGCCAATACAAT
The DNA here is from genome assembly GCF_033100315.1 of Roseovarius sp. 10. NCBI lineage: Bacteria > Pseudomonadati > Pseudomonadota > Alphaproteobacteria > Rhodobacterales > Roseobacteraceae > Roseovarius > Roseovarius sp. 10. The sequence continues at coordinate 147,953 of NZ_JAWLVH010000002.1, read as the reverse complement.
CGCAATGCTGTTGTTCATCGGCGCGATGGGGAAATCGGCGCAGCTCTTGCTGCACACATGGTTGCCTGACGCGATGGAAGGCCCGACCCCTGTATCCGCGCTGATCCACGCTGCAACCATGGTGACGGCGGGGGTCTTCTTGGTCTGCCGTATGTCGCCGATTATGGAATACGCCCCCTATGCTACAAACTTCATCATCATCCTTGGCGCGCTGACCGCGTTCTTTGCGGCCACGGTTGGGTTGGTGCAGAACGATATCAAGCGCGTCATCGCCTATTCCACCTGTTCGCAATTGGGATATATGTTCGTTGCGGCAGGGGTTGGGGTTTATTCGGTGGCGATGTTCCACCTCTTTACCCACGCATTCTTCAAGGCCATGCTGTTCCTTGGCGCGGGCTCGGTCATCCACGCGATGCATCATGAGCAGGATATGCGCAATTACGGCGGATTGCGGAAGAAGATCCCCTATACATTCGCGGCCATGCTGATTGGCACATTGGCTATCACGGGCGTTGGTATCCCGCTGACCTATTATGGCTTTGCAGGGTTCCTGTCCAAAGACGCGGTGATTGAAAGCGCCTATGCCTTTGGCGGTGGTTTGGGCCATTACGCCTTCTGGATGTTGGTGATCGCTGCTGCCTTCACCAGCTTCTATTCATGGCGTTTGATGTTCCTCACCTTCTTTGGCACTCCGCGGGGTGACAAGCACACGCATGATCACGCACATGAAAGCCCTGTGGTGATGTTGATCCCGCTTGGCGTTCTGGCCTTTGGTGCGGTGTTTGCCGGTATGATCTGGCTGAAGCCGTTCTTTGGGCATCCAGATGAGGTCGGTAAATTCTTTGGCGTCCCCTATGCTGAGGCGATGGCCCATGGTGAAGGGGATGCAACCCATGGCACCGAAGGTCACACCGATGCGGCCATGGCCGAAGCAGGTCATGATGCCACCCATGCCGCCACGCATGAGGGCACAGCCGAAGCTGAACATCACTACGTCTTTACGGGCGCACCTGGTGAAGGGGCCATTCACCAAGCCCCGGATAACACGGTTCTCAGTGACGCGCATGAAGTGCCCAAATGGGTCAAAGTTGCGCCGTTTATCGCGATGTTGGGCGGGCTTCTTGTGGCTTATATCTTTTACATCGCTGTCCCAAGCCTTCCTGCCCGTTGGGCAGCGGTCAACCGCCCGCTTTATCTGTTCTTGCTGAACAAGTGGTATTTTGACGAGATTTATGACGCGGTCTTTGTGCGCCCTGCTCAGGCGATTGGCCGTGTCTTTTGGAAGCTTGGCGATACCAAAATCATTGACGGGGGGATCAACGGCCTTGCCCTTGGGATCATCCCCTTCCTAACCCGCCTCGCAGGGCGTGCGCAGTCGGGTTACGTTTTCCATTATGCATTTGCCATGGTGGTCGGTGTGGTAGCACTGATCACATGGATCAGCCTTTCGATCGGAGGCTAAGGGATTTCCATGGACAACTTACTTTCCATCGTCACCTTCCTGCCTATGGTTGCGGCCCTCATCCTTGCGCTGTTTTTGCGCGGCGAGGATGAGGCGGCACAGCTTGGAGCCAAGCGTTTGGCGCTGGCAGCCACGACCGCAACCTTCCTGATCTCCTTGGCGATCCTTGTGCAATTCGATGCGAATGACACGGGCTTCCAAATGGTGGAAGAACGCGAATGGCTCTTTGGCCTCAGCTATAAATTGGGCGTAGACGGGATCAGCGTGCTATTCGTTCTGCTGACCACATTCTTGATGCCCATTACAATCGCTGCCTGTTGGGGCGTAGAGCATCGCGTCAAAGAATACATGATCGCGCTTTTGGTTCTCGAAAGCCTGATGATCGGCGTCTTTGTGGCATTGGATTTGGTGCTGTTCTACCTGTTCTTCGAAGCGGGCCTGATCCCGATGTTCCTGATTATTGGGATTTGGGGCGGCAAAAACCGCATCTATGCGGCGTTCAAATTCTTCCTCTACACCTTCCTTGGCTCGGTGCTGATGCTGGTGGCGATGGTGGCGATGTATATCGATGCCGGCACCACCGATATCCCAACATTGCTGACACATGAATTCTCGGCGGCAGGCATCAGCCTCTTTGGATGGCAGATTGCAGGTGGGATGCAGATGTTGCTTTGGCTTGCTTTCTTCGCGTCCTTTGCGGTCAAAATGCCAATGTGGCCTGTCCATACATGGTTGCCCGATGCGCACGTTCAGGCGCCAACCGCAGGCTCTGTGGTTCTGGCGGCAATCCTGCTGAAGATGGGCGGATACGGTTTCTTGCGCTTTAGCTTGCCAATGTTCCCAGTTGCCTCTGACATCATGGCGCCATTGGTGCTTTGGATGTCTGTGATTGCGATCATCTACACCTCACTGGTCGCGATGGTGCAAGAAGACATGAAAAAGCTGATCGCTTACTCATCGGTTGCGCATATGGGATATGTGACGATGGGGATTTTCGCCGCCAATCAACAAGGTGTAGATGGCGCCATTTTCCAAATGATCAGCCACGGCTTTGTTTCGGGGGCGTTGTTCCTCTGTGTTGGCGTGATCTATGATCGCATGCACACGCGTGAGATTGACGCTTATGGTGGTCTGGTAAATCGGATGCCCGCTTATGCGGCGGTGTTCATGCTGTTCACCATGGCCAATGTGGGCCTTCCTGGCACATCGGGCTTTGTCGGCGAATTCCTGACCTTGATGGGTGTTTTCCATGTGAACACGCTGATTGGGCTTTTGGCGGCAACAGGCGTGATCTTGTCGGCGGCCTATGCGCTATGGCTCTATCGCCGCGTGGTGTTTGGTGACCTGATCAAGGAAAGCCTGAAATCCATCACCGACATGACCGCGCGCGAAAAGGCGATTTTCGCGCCATTGGTGGTGATGACCATTCTATTGGGTGTCTATCCGAGCCTCGTCACCGATATTATTGGCCCCTCGGTAGAGGCGCTTTTGTCGAATTATCACACAAGCGTTGCGGAGTTTGCCCCCGCAACTGCGCTTGCAGCCAGCCATTGAGGAATTTCTAATGATCGGCGCAGACCTCGCAGTTTTGATCCCAGAGATTGTCCTGTCCATCTATGCGATGGCGGGGCTGATGTTGGCTGTTTACACCACCAAAGATGGCATGGCGCCTGCGTTAACCTACGCGACCGCCGCAGTTTTCGCCATTATGGCGCTCTATGTCGCGGCAACAGGTCAAGGCGATGCAAGCAGCTTTGGTGGCATGATCGTGGTTGATGATTTTGCGCGCTTTGCCAAAATTGTGATCCTTTTGTCCGCGGCGGCAATTTTGATCGTAGGCCAAGAGGCGATGCAGAAATCGGGCCTTGGTCGGTTTGAATATCCGATGATTGTCACCTTGGCGGTTGTTGGCATGATGATCATGGTGTCCGCTGGCGACTTGATCGTGCTTTACATGGGGTTGGAGCTGCAATCCCTAGCCCTTTATGTGGTTGCCGCCTTGCGCCGTGACAGCGTGCGCTCAACCGAGGCAGGCCTTAAATATTTCGTGCTTGGCGCTCTTTCCTCGGGTCTTTTGCTCTATGGCGCGTCCCTCGTTTACGGCTTTGCGGGAACTACGCTTTTTGCGGGCATCATCGAGGCCTCGATGGGGGGTATGTCTTTGGGCATGGTGTTTGGCCTTGTCTTTATGGCGGCAGGTCTGGCCTTCAAAGTATCAGCGGCCCCGTTCCATATGTGGACACCTGATGTTTATGAGGGCGCACCCACACCTGTGACAGCCCTTTTCGCAACTGCCCCGAAAATGGCCGCAATGGGCCTATTTGCCCGTGTCGTCTACGATGCCTTTGGCATGGTCATTTCCGATTGGCAGCAGATCGTTGCGGCCTTGGCGGTTTTGTCGATGTTTGTCGGGGCCATTGCAGCGATTGGCCAAACCGATATCAAACGCCTGATGGCTTATTCTTCCATCGGGCATATGGGTTTTGCCCTGATGGGTCTGGCGTCTGGCACGGGGCAGGGTGTCGAGGCGATGCTGATCTATATGGCGATCTATGTGACCATGAATATTGGTGTGTTCTCCTTCATCATGTCGATGGAGAAAGATGGATACCCCGTCACCGATATCTCTGCCTTGAATGGCTATGCCACCGCGCAATCGGGTCAGGCCTTGGCGGTTTTGGTGCTGATGTTCAGTCTCGCGGGTGTCCCACCCATGTTGGGCTTTTTCGCGAAATACGCGGTCTTGGTCGCGGCTGTTGATGCAGGCTTGGTTTGGTTGGCCGTGGCAGGGGTCATCGCCTCTGTAATAGGCGCCTACTATTATTTGCGTATCGTCTATTTCATGTATTTTGGCGAACCGCGCGAAGGCCTAGATGGGCGGATGTCGATCATCCAATTCTTGGGCCTGACGATTTCCGCTGTGGTCATGATTGCGGGCATTGTGAATTTGTTCGGGATTGACCACTTGGCGGCCAACGCGGCGCAGGCACTTGTGCGCTGACAGCACGGCGGTTGAACGGGTCATTTTGGCCCGTGTCGACAGCACCATGGCCGAAGCGGAGCGGCGCTTGCGCGCCGCGCCGCTAGAGCGACCCACATGGATTTTGGCCCATACCCAAGACGCGGGATATGGTCGGCGGGGGCGGGCATGGCGCGCCCCCCGTGGTAACTTCACAGCCTCACTCATCCTGCCACTCAACTGCCCCCCGCAAGAGGCAGCTTTGCGCTCGTTCACCGCGGCGCTGGCCTTGCGCGATGCTTTGGCCAGTTATGTGGCGCCTGACGCATTGACCTTAAAATGGCCCAATGATGTGCTGCTTCATGGTCAGAAAATCGCGGGCATCCTGCTGCAAAGCCACGGGGTCGCTGCGGGCCAGCAGGGGCATTTGGTGATTGGCATCGGTGTGAACCTTCGGCACAGCCCAGATGTGGCGGGCCTTGAGGAGGGCGCGCTTGCGCCTATTGATCTGTTCAGCGTTGCAGGCCAATGCCCAGACCCTGAAACATTTTTAGATCACCTGACCCCGCGCATGGCTCACTGGGAGGCGCAGATCTCTCAGCAGGGTTTTGCCCCTGTGCGCGCCGCATGGTTGACCCACGCCGCCAAGCGCGGCGAAGTCATTTTGGCGCGTTTGCCCAATCGGGACATTCGTGGTGTTTTTGACGATGTCGATGAAACTGGTAATCTGATATTAACCACGCCAAGCGGGCCTTGTGCCATTGCGGCGGCGGATATTTATTTTTAGGGGGCGTGCGAGATGCTTCTTTGCGTGGATTGCGGCAATACGAATACAGTGTTTTCCCTATGGGATGGCGCGCAATTTCTGTGCACATTACGCACCGCAACCGAGCATCAACGCACCGCAGATCAATATTACGTTTGGTATTCGACCCTGATGGATCATTATGGGCTAAAACCCAAGATTGACGCGGTGATTATCTCCTCAACTGTGCCACGCGTGGTCTTTAACTTGCGCGTGTTGTGTGATCGCTATTTCGACTGCCGCCCGCTTGTGGTTGGTAAATCTGAGTGTCTCTTGCCTGTGCCGCCACGGGTGGATGCAGGCACGCAAGTGGGGCCTGACCGCTTGGTCAATACCGCGGGCGCCTATGATCGCCATGGCGGCGATTTGATTGTGGTGGATTTTGGCACAGCAACCACCTTTGACGTTGTGGCCGAAGATGGCGCTTATGTGGGTGGTGTTATCGCGCCTGGCGTAAACCTTAGCCTTGAAGCATTGCATCACGCAGCCGCCGCCTTGCCCCATGTGGATGTGACAAAACCGCAATCGGTGATTGGCACCAATACGGTGGCCTGCATGCAGTCGGGCGTGTTTTGGGGCTATGTGGGCCTTGTGCGTGGTATTTGTGACCGCATTCGCGCCGAGCGCGACCGCCCGATGCGGATAGTTGGGACAGGGGGGCTTGCGCCGCTCTTCTCTACGGGCGATGTGTTGTTTGACAGGATCGAAGATGATCTGACCATGCATGGTCTGACCGTGATCCATAAATATAACGAGGAACAGGCAAGCTGATGAGCGATCGAAACAGGCTGATCTATCTTCCCCTTGGCGGGGCAGGTGAGATCGGAATGAACGCATATGTCTATGGTGTTGGAGAACAAGGTGCGGAGCGTTTAATCCTTGTCGATTGCGGCGTCAGCTTTCCCGACATGGATGGTCAACCGGGCGTTGACCTGATCCTGCCTGATATCGCGTGGTTGGAAGAACGCGCAGATCGCCTTGAGGGGATTTTCATCACCCACGCCCATGAAGATCACGTTGGCGCCCTTGGCCATTTGTGGGGGCGCCTGCGCGCGCCTGTTTACGCCCGTAATTTCACGGCCATCCATGCGCGCCGCAAATTGGAGGAGGCGGGTCACGACCCTGATCAGGTGCGGGTCGTTGGGGCCTATCCCGAAGTGGTGGAAGCAGGCCCGTTCAAGGTGCAATTTGCCCCCGTCTCGCATTCCATCCCTGAAAGCTCGGGCCTTGTTATCGACACTGAACATGGCCGTGTGGTGCATTCGGGTGATTTCAAAATCGACACGAACCCGATGGTCGGCGAACCCTTTGACGAAGCCATGTGGGGCGAGATCGCAGGGAAGGGGGTCTTGGCTTATATCTGCGACAGCACCAATGTGTTTTCGCGCCATGAGGGGCGCAGCGAAAGCCAGTTGCCAGAACCCATCACAGCGCTGATTGGGCGCGCGCGGGGTATGATGGTGGCGACCACCTTTGCCTCCAATGTTGCGCGGGTGAAAACCTTGGCCGATGCCGCGGTGGCCAATGGCCGTTCCGTCTGTCTGCTGGGCCGTGCAATGCAACGCATGATCCGCGCCTCGGTCGAGGCGGGCGTGCTGACTGATTTCCCCTCGACCGTGGCAGTTGAGGAGGCCCGCGATATCCCACGCGAAAACCTCATGCTGATTGTGACAGGCAGTCAGGGGGAACGGCGGGCAGCCTCGGCGGCCCTATCGCGCGGCTCTTATTTGGGGATGGAGCTGAAAGAGGGCGACATGTTCCTGTTCTCATCCAAAACAATTCCGGGCAATGAGGTTTCCGTGGGGCGTATTCAAAACGCGCTTGCAGAAATCGGGGTAGAGATTGTGGATGAACAATCAGGCTTTTTCCATGTGTCGGGCCATGCCAATCGCCCCGATTTGGAAAAGATGCATGATATTTTGCGTCCACGTATCCTTGTGCCCAATCATGGTGAATTCCGCCATTTGCGCGAACATGCGCGGCTTGCCACGGAAAAGGGAATGCTTGGCCTTGTAGCGCCAAATGGCACAATGTTGGAATTGTCGGGCAATGCGCCCGCTGCGGTGGAATATGTCGAGGTCGCGCGCGATTACCTAGATGGCAGCACACGGGTGGGCGCCTATGACGGGGTGATCCGTGATCGCATGAAACTGGCCCTAAACGGCCTCGTGATTGCGGCGCTGATTGTCGATGAGGATGACAGCTTGATTGAAGATGCATGGGTCGAGCTGCGTGGTCTGCCAGATCATTTGCGCAATGGCCATGGCAGTTTAACCGAGATGCTCGAGGATGAATTGGCCGATCTTCTGCCGCGTCTGGATCGCAAGATCACCCGTGATGACGACAAGATTGAAGAGGCGGTGCGCCGCGCCATCCGCCAATCTGTTCAGGCTGAAATCGGCAAAAAGCCAGAGGTCAGCGTGATCATCAGCCGCCTTGTTGCGGAATAAAAAAACGCCCCAAGCTGGGGCGTTTTTTATTCTTCTGATACTGCTTCGGCGGGGGTTTCTGTCCCTGCCGCCTCTGGTTTTTCTTTAGGTTTGCGTGGGCTGCGCTTGCGCTTTGGCTTTGGGGCCTCCTCAGTGGCGGCCACTGGCGTCTCTATCTCTTGCGCCTCAGCTTGGCTCTGCTCATCCTCTGCATCGGCAGAGACATAGCTGCTGCTTGGCCCGCGGCGTTCTTCAAAGCTGAGCGCGATAAAGCTTGGTAAATGCTCACCCATGCCAACAACACGATGTCCACCACCTTGTCCGCCGCGATTGCGTCCGCCGCGCTCATGGCGGTCATGGTTGCGCTCGGGGCGCGGCGCCGTGCTGCTCGGCGTTGGCTGGGGCGGGGTGTTGTCTTCGGGGCCCTCTTTGGGCGCTTCGGTCTTTGTTTCAGTCTTTGCTGTGCTGCCCTCATCGCCCTCGTGCGGCTTGCGGCGACCACGCCCCCCGCGGCTGCGGCGTGGCTTGTCGCGGTCATCATTCGCCGCGTCCGCTTCATGCGGCTTTTGCGCGCTTGTGGGGCTCCATGGCAGGGGCTCATCAGTCGGAATGGGCTTGCCAATCAAGGCCTCAATCGCCGTGAGATATTTTTCATCTGCAGGCACCGCGATGGTGATTGCGCGGCCCTTACGCCCCGCGCGGCCCGTGCGGCCAATACGATGAACGTAATCCTCGGCGTGGGAAGGGACATCATAATTGAACACATGGCTTACGCTTGGCACATCAAGCCCACGCGCGGCCACATCTGAGGCCACAAGAAAGCGAAGGCTTCCTTCGCGGAACCCATCCAAGGTGCGCATGCGTTGCGATTGATCCAAATCGCCATGAATAGGGGCGGCATCCAGCCCGTGTTTCTTCAAAGATTTTGCGACTATATCGACATCCACCTTGCGATTGCAGAAGATGATGGCATTTGTGCAGCCCTCGCCCTCTGCGGCAATCGCGGCGCGCAGCATGGTGCGCTTTTCTTTCGCGCTTGTGTCGCGGCGGGTGGGTTTGAAAGAAAACAACGCCTGCGTGATTGTGTCGGATGTCGTGGATTGGCGCGCCACTTCGATCCGCGCGGGATTCGACAAAAATGTTGATGTGATACGCTCAATCTCGGGGGCCATCGTGGCAGAGAAAAAGAAAGTTTGGCGCGTGAAGGGCGTCAGCGAGAAAATCCGCTCAATATCGGGGATAAAGCCCATATCCAACATGCGGTCGGCCTCATCCACCACCATGATCTGAACGCCCGTCAACAACAGTTTGCCGCGCTCGAAATGATCCAACAGACGGCCTGGTGTGGCGATCAGAACATCGACACCCCGATCAATCAGAAGGTCTTGCTCTTTAAATGATACGCCGCCAATCAGCAGCGCCTTGGTCAGTTTCAGATGCTTGGTGTAGGTGTCGAAATTTTCGGCCACCTGTGCCGCCAATTCGCGGGTGGGACAAAGAACAAGGCTGCGTGGCATCCGCGCCCGTGCCCGCCCCCGTGCCAGAAGCGTGATCATGGGCAATGTGAAACTGGCGGTTTTGCCTGTGCCCGTCTGGGCAATCCCCAAAACATCGCGCCCTTCCAATGCGGGGGGGATCGCGCCTGCCTGAATGGGGGTTGGGGTTTCATACCCTGCTTCAGATATAGCTTTCAGAACCTTCGGATTGAGGTTTAGATCGGTGAATTTGGTCATATGCGTCCGTTCTGGCCAGTCTCAACTGGCATATGTGAAGGAGCGCATATCCTCGCGCGCTCCGCGGCGTGATCCTTGGCCAGATTGCCAAGAATGAACAAGCATTTAGCTGAAACCACGGCAAGGGTCAAACGGGGTGTTAAACCATCAATTCCTTGGTCGCCGAGAGCCGCACATCGGGGTAGTCGCGTTCGACACGATCAATGTCCCATTGCAGGCGCGTCAGATACACAGGGTCGCCATCATTATCGACCGCCATATGTTGTTTATTGGCGGTCGCAAATGCATCGACCTTGTCGCGCGCGCCATGAACCCAACGGGCCGATGTGAATTGGCTGGCTTCAAAGCGCACGGGCAGGCCATATTCCAGTTCTATTCGACTGGCGAGAACCTCAAATTGCAGCGCGCCCACGACACCCACGATAAAACCTGAGCCAAGCTGTGGTTTAAAGATTTTTGCAGCCCCTTCTTCGGCGAATTGCATAAGCGCCTTTTCAAGGTGTTTGGCCTTCATCGGGTCGCCTGCGCGCGCCACTTGCAACAATTCAGGCGCGAAACTGGGTATCCCTGTAAAGCGTAGCGCCTCCCCTTCGGTCAGGGCATCCCCGATGCGCAACTGCCCGTGATTGGGAATGCCGATGATGTCGCCTGCCCATGCCTCTTCTGCCAATTCGCGGTCAGCGGCGAGGAAGAGCACAGGGTTGGATACAGCCATCGGTTTCTTAGAGCGCACATGATGCAGTTTCATGCCCCGCTCAAAATGTCCTGACGCCAAACGAATAAAGGCCACGCGATCGCGGTGTTTTGGGTCCATATTGGCCTGAACTTTGAACACGAAGCCCGTAACCTTGCCTTCTTCTGGCGCAATTTCGCGCGGATCGGCCGTTTGCACCTGTGGCGCGGGGCCGAATTCGGCAATGCCTTCCATTAATTCCCGCACCCCAAATGAGTTGATGGCCGAGCCGAACCAAATCGGGGTCATCGCACCCGCAAGGAATGTGGCGCGGTCAAAGGCGGGGAGCAATTCGCGCGCCATCTCGATTTCTTCGCGCAGCTTGGCCAACTGTGCTTCGGGGATGTGATCGGCCAGTTTGGGGTCATCTAGCCCACTCATCTTGACCGTTTCGGCAACGCGGTTGCGATCTGCGCGATCCATCAATTCAAGCCGATCATGGATCAGGTCGTAGCATCCCAAGAAATCGCGCCCCATCCCAATGGGCCAACTGGCGGGGGCCACATCAATCGCGAGGTTCTCTTGGATTTCGTCAATGATTTCGAATGTGTCGCGGCTTTCGCGATCCATCTTGTTGCAGAAGGTGAGGATGGGCAAATCGCGCAAGCGGCAAACCTCAAAGAGTTTTTGGGTCTGGCTTTCTACGCCCTTGGCCCCATCAATCACCATGATGGCGGCATCCACCGCCGTAAGCGTGCGGTAGGTATCCTCTGAGAAATCGCTGTGGCCGGGGGTGTCCACAAGGTTAAAGCGGAACTCGCGGTAGTCAAAGGACATGGCCGATGCCGAGACCGAGATGCCGCGATCCTGTTCCATTTTCATAAAGTCCGAGCGCGTGCGCCGTGCTTCGCCTTTGGCGCGCACTTGACCCGCCATTTGAATAGCACCGCCATAGAGCAAGAATTTCTCGGTCAGCGTGGTCTTGCCCGCGTCTGGGTGTGAAATGATCGCAAAGGTGCGTCTGCGCCCGATTTCAGGCGGCAGGGCAGGGCGATTGGCGAGGGGTGAAGGCGATATATCGGACATGGGGCGCGGTATATGGCGCGATGCGCCCTTTGGAAAGGGGGATGATGCGGCAAGGCGATCAGAATGTGCTATGGGTTGGGGCGTTTTTTGCCACCTAGTGAGGCCTCATAAAGCGCCTTGGCGGGATCCCCCCCTGCGCGGGCAAGCGCCAGCGCGTCAAGCTCAAGTGCGGTGCGTAATTCGGGGCTTAGATCGGGCGCGGCGGTTGCAAGTATCGCTTCGGGCAAGGCAGGGCGGGTTTGCCCTGTAACCATCAGGCTTTCGACCGCGATCCCCTCGGCATAGAGGATTTCGTGACGATCAAGTAGGATTTGGAACCCATCAAAGAAGCCGCCCTCAAGCCGTGTGATCGTGCTGCCATTAATCAAATGGGCGGCCTTCACCATGACCTCAGCCCGGCCTGTGCCAAGCATATCTTGGCGCTGCCACACAAAGAGGCGATGGTTCGGCATCAAAACCAAATCTCGCGCCGTGTTTAACGCGCCTTGGCGGATCAGCACGGGCGCTGTGCTGCCTGTGCCGCGCAACACAGTGCGCCCAATCCATCGAATAGGCTGCGCCCCATTTTCGCGGGTCAGCAGCAGGTCGCCTTCTTGCAGCGCCTCAACGGCAATTTGTGCGCCAGAGGCAAGGGTAAGGTGTGTGCCCGCCAAAAAGGACAGGCAGGCAATATCAGCAAAGCGCAGCGATGCTGTTTCGGCCTCAGAGCCCACCAATTCATAATCTTCGCCCGGCTCAAGGTTGCACAGCGGCAGGATGTAATGGGCGGGTTGGCCCGCGGGCCAGATTGTCAGGGTCAGGATTTCGGCCAAAGTCCCGTCTGGGGTCATCAATTGGTGACAGGCTGCAATCGTCAGCTTGTCGCCTGCACGGCCCAATTGACTGCCTTCGGCCACCAACTGCGTGCCATCGGCATCATCCCGCATGGCAAGGGTGAGGGCGCTGGCATCTTTGCGCATGCGGTAGATATCGCCTGCTTCCACCTCGTCAAAGGTGCCAAGCGCATCGCCTTCATTGGCGCCGCGATCCACGCAGAACTGCGTGGCAGGATAAACATCGAATTTTAATTGCGCGGGTAAGCTGGCCATTTCACCCTCCCTTTTTCTCAATAGAAACGGGGCAGGGCGCGGTCAAGCGGCGCTTTTGGTGAAAGGTAAATCTAGCGCAAGACTGGATTTGGCGGCAACAGGCACCTAACTTGCCCCCAGAGGCGCGCTTGCGCGCTAGGAAAGATATTAAGGAATGCGAGGGAGCAGATCATGGATTTGGGCATCAAGGGAAAACGCGCATTGGTTTGTGCATCGTCCAAGGGCTTGGGGCGCGGCTGCGCCGAAGCCTTGGCTGAGGCAGGGGTTGATCTGGTGCTCAACGCCCGCGGGGCAGAGGCGCTTGAGGCGACTGCCGCGCATATTCGCGACACCTATGGTGTTTCAGTCACCGCGATTGCCGCCGATATCACCGATGAGGCAGCGCGCGCCGATGTTATCGCGGGGGCGGGTGCGATTGATATTCTTGTGACCAATGCAGGCGGCCCCCCACCAGGTTTGTGGTCAGATTGGACGCGTGAGGATTTCATCAAGGCGCTGGATGCCAATATGCTGACGCCAATTGCGCTGATGAAACATTACATGCCGCAGATGATGGAAAAATCATGGGGCCGCGTGGTCAATATCACTTCGCAATCGGTCAAGGCACCGATCCCACAATTGGGCTTGTCCAATTCTGCACGCGCAGGCTTGACGGGCTATGTTGCGGGCACAGCCCGTCAGGTTGCTGCCAAAGGGGTGATCATCAACAATCTTTTGCCTGGTATTCACGCCACGGATCGCGCCGATGCGCTTGATAAGGGTGTGGCGGAACGCGAGGGGATCAGTGTTGAGGAGGCACGCACCCGCCGCTTTGGCACCCTACCCGTTGGGCGCTATGGCACGGCGCAGGAATTTGGCGCTACTTGTGCCTTTCTATGCTCGCAACATGTGGGCTTCATGGTGGGGCAAAATGTGCTCTTGGATGGTGGTCAGAACGCCATAACCATTTGAGAGGCCGCAGCAAAGCGGCGCTTGAAAGGGGGGCTTGTGCCTGATAGCTGACCAAGTTGAGTGTTTTTATCAGGATGTAAGCGCCCTATGAACCAAGTCCCGCGCCAAAATTCCCCGCGGCTTGAGGTAAGCAACCTCTCTTGCGTCTTTGATGGGACGGAAGTGGTGCGGGGCATATCCTTGTCGGTGGCGGCTGGGCAGGTGATGTGTTTGCTTGGCCCTTCGGGATGCGGAAAATCCACCACCTTGCGTGTCATCGCGGGGGTCGAGCGTCAAACGGGTGGAACGGTTGCGCTTGATGGTGTCACTGTCTCCGATGCAGGGCTGCATCTGCCCCCCGAGGCACGGTCGGTCGGTTTGATCTTTCAAGATTTCGCGCTTTTTCCGCATCTCAACGTGGCGCAAAATATTGCCTTTGGTCTAAAGGGGCGCGGCCCTGAAGTGGGCGCGCGGGTTGAGGACTTGCTCGCTCGTGTCGATCTCAAAGGCTACGGGGAAAAAGGCATCCATATGCTGTCGGGCGGCGAGCAGCAGCGTGTGGCCTTGGCCCGCGCGCTAGCACCGCGCCCGAAAGTGATGCTGATGGATGAACCCTTTTCGGGATTGGACAATCGTCTGCGCGATGGCATCCGCGATGAAACATTGGAATTGCTGAAAGAAGAGGGCACAGCGGTCGTTCTTGTCACCCATGAGCCCGAGGAAGCGATGCGCATGGCAGATCAAATCGCCTTGATGCGCAACGGTCAGATCGTGCAACAGGGCGCGCCTTATAATATTTACAACGCCCCCGTGGACAAGGCGGCGGCGGCGTTTTTCTCGGATGTGAATGTCATCTCTGGCCGTGTGGAAGGGGCGCTGACCGACACCGCCTTTGGGCAATTCTTGGCGCCAGGTTTCGCCGATGGCACGGCAGTTGAGATTGTCTTTCGCCCCCAACATGTGAAGATTGATTTTGATCGGGGCGGTCGTGGCCCAAACCCGACTGTCAGCGATGGTGTGCCAGCACGCGGCATGGTCGAGCGCGCGCGCTTCATGGGCCATGAAAGCCTTGTTGAGTTTCGCATGGATTTCAACGGCGAGGTGATCCGTGCCACGGTGCCGGGCGTATTTTTGCCCAAGAAAGGCACCGCGATGTGGTTGAGCCTGCGCCGCGAGAAATGTTTTGTCTTTCCCGCGGCCAAAGCATCCTAAACGGGCCTTCATTATACAATCGTGATCAGTTTCCCGCGTGCAGGGTCGTTTTGCCCCTTGCAGGCGGCGCAGGATTTCGCGACATTCCCTTGGTGGGCAAGCGGCATTGGCCTTTGGGGGCTATGGCGTTGAGGCCAAGATATAAACGCGGCGCGGTTGATGTGCGGAGTGTTGCATCAGTCGGCGCTGAAATGGGAGAGCGAAATGTTCAACAATATTGGCCCTGCAGGGCTTTTGCTGATTGCGGTGGTCGTGCTGGTTCTCTTCGGGCGCGGCAAAATTGCGGGCCTGATGGGCGAAGTGGGGAAAGGTATCACCGCCTTTAAGCGCGGCGTCAAAGACAGCACCGAGGAGCTTGAAAATAAAGCTGCCGATGGTGAGGGCGCGCGCGATGTCACCCCTGAAAACGAGCGTGACAAGGCCTAATGATCGTCTTTGGCCTTGCGCCTTGGCGCGGGGCGGGATCATGAAACCCTGCGCTAATCGCGGTTTGTCACGAGAGGGACGCCATGCCTGATATCGGGTGGATGGAATTGATGGTGATCGGCATTGTTGCCTTGATCGTTGTCGGGCCAAAAGACTTGCCTGTTATGTTCCGCAAAGCGGGTCTGTTTGTGGGCCGCATCAAAGGCATGGCGCGCGAGTTTACCTCGGCTATGAATGATGCGGCCGATCAAACGGGCATGCGCGAAATGAACCGCGAGATGAAAGCCCTGACCAATCCGCGTCAATATGGTCTGGATAAGGTCAAGCAATCTCTCAACGCGGATCTTGATCTCGATGCAGATTTCAATAGCGACAAGCCGCTGAAGACGGGCAATCAGGGTAAACCTGCGGGCGCGCAAGGAAATCCGACACAAGCCCCCGCACCTGCCGTTAAGCGCAGTGAGCCTGCAGAGGCACCAAGCGAGGTGCCAGCGCAGGCTAAAGCCGCGCCTGCCAAAAAGACGGCGCCCAAAGCAAAAGCGGCCCCGAAGGCTACGCCTAAAAAGGCACCTGTGAAAAAAGCCGAACCCGCAAAAACGACACGGGCCAAGGCCGCGCCTGCAAAGGCCAAGACGACTGCGCCCAAAGCGGCCCCTAAACCCCGCGCGAAAAAGGCGGATGAGGCATGAGCGAAGACGAGATTGAAGATCATTCCGCCCCATTGATTGAGCATTTGGCGGAATTGCGCACGCGGTTGATCCGCTCGGTTTTGGCCTTTGTGGCGGGTATGGTGATTATGTTCACTGTAGCCGAGCCATTGCTTGAATTCATTTCGCAACCTCTGGCCGATGTCTTGCGCGCGCGGGGCGAAGATGCACGTTTGATCTTCACCGCCCCGCAAGAGAAATTCTTTGTCTTGATCCGTATTTCGGTGATCGCGGGCTTTGCGATTTCTTTCCCTGTGATCGCGCATCAGCTTTGGCGCTTTGTAGCACCTGGTCTCTACAAGACCGAGAAAAATGCGTTTTTACCCTTCTTGATTGCTTCGCCGCTTTTGTTTCTATTGGGGGCTGCCTTCGCGCATTTCATCGTCACGCCCTTGGCCATGAATTTCTTCATCGGGTTTTCCGATGCGATCCCTGCCTTGGCCAATTTGATTGCAGGGGAGGGGGAATTCCAACCCTCCGCGCCCTCACAAGAGTTGCAAACGGTCTTTCTCGGTTCGGTGCGCGAGTCGCTTGATCTGGCGCTTAAGTTTATCTTTGCCTTCGGGCTGTGCTTTCAGCTGCCCGTGCTTTTGACCTTGATGGGTAAGGCGGGTTTGGTTTCAGCCGCAGGTCTGCGCGATGTGCGCAAATATGCGATTGTGGGCATTTTGGTCGTTGCGGCCTTAGTGACCCCGCCCGATGTTGTCACGCAGCTGATCCTTTTCAGCGCCGTTTATGGGCTTTACGAGATTTCCATTTTCTTGGTCGCCATGGTTGAGAAAAAGCGCAAGGAGCGCCTACAGGCCGAAGGCCTGTGGGATGAAGACGAGGCCGATGAAGCGCCCGCAGAGGACGCGGCGAAGAAAGAGTAAACGGTAGTAATGGCTATGGCGAAAAAGCAGCTTGCCCGAATTGCGGATGCGTTAGAACGGATGGCCCCGCCCGCCGCGCAAACCCCTGATTGGGATGCGGCTGATGCCTTTGTGTGGCATGCAGATCCTGATCATTTGGAACCTGTCGCACAGATTTCGCGCGTGGGTGTTGAAATGTTGGTGGGCGTGGATCGCGCGCGCGACACGCTTATGGCCAATACGCGCCAATTTGCGCGCGGCTATGCCGCCAATAACGCGCTCTTATGGGGCGCGCGGGGGATGGGGAAATCCTCGTTGGTTAAGGCCGCACATGGGGCTGTGGTGGCCGAGGGTCTGCCGCTCAAATTGGTAGAAATGCAGCGCGAAGATTTGCCCACGATTGGCAGGCTTTTGACGCTGTTGCGCGCGGCCCCTGCACGCGTGATCCTGTTTTGTGATGATCTATCCTTCAGCCATGATGATCAGCATTATAAATCGCTTAAGGCGGTTTTGGATGGTGGTGTGCAAGGCCGCCCTGAAAATGTAATTTTCTATGCCACCTCTAACCGCCGTCACCTGATGCCGCGTGATATGATCGAGAATGAGCGCAGCGGTGCTATAAACCCATCTGAGGCCGTGGAGGAGAAGGTCTCGCTCTCGGATCGGTTTGGGCTGTGGCTTGGGTTCCATCCTTGCACGCAAGACGAATATTTCGAGATGATTGACGGCTATTGCCGTGCCTATGGTGTGGCTGTGCCCCAAGATCAGTTGCGTGCCGAGGCGATTGAGTGGACTGCAACACGCGGGGCGCGGTCAGGCCGCGTGGCATGGCAATTTTTCACTGATTTGGCAGGTCGACACGGCGTTGCGCTGAAATAACTATAGGCCGAAAACCCGCTCCCCAAGGCTCAGCCACAATGGCATGGTTGCGAAGGAGAGCAGCGTTTGCACCGTGATCATTGCGGCCATAAGCGGCGCATCCCCCCCCATTTGTCGGGCCAATGTATAGGCGGCCACGCCTGTTGGCAGCGCGCCAAAGGTCAGCGCGATTTGTGCCTGTAGGGGCGGCACATCGAGGATCAAAGCCAACCCCATAATTGCTGCAGGAAACAAGCCAAGCTTTGCGATGGCTGCAAGAAATAATGGCCCCGCCTCCGCCGAAAGACCGCGCAGTTTGAGGTTTGCCCCAACGCATAGCAACATGATGGGCAGGGCCGCTTGGCCCAGAATTTCGAGGCTGTCATGAAAAACTGGCACGCGCGGCAACCCTGCAAGGTTCCATGCTAAGGCGGCGGCAATCGACAGGATCAAAGGGTTTTTCGCAAGATTTTTCAGCGTGGCGGTGATCTGGCCGCCAATCCCCGTGCCGCGCTCTTGTGGCAACATGAGGACAAGCGTGGTCACCACAGTGAGGTTGACCACAGGCACCAGAATGGCCGCGCCTAAAATCGCAAGCTCTAATCCCTCAGGCCCATAGAGGGCGCCTGCAACCGCAAGGGCGATGAACGTGTTGAACCGTCCCGCCCCTTGCACCAAAGAACTGCCTGCGGCGCGCCCATGGTGGCGCATTAAGCCTGCCCCGATGAGCCCCGCAAGGATGCCCACGAAAAATCCCGCATAGAGCAATGCCGAAAAGCCACCCAACGCAGCGGCGCCCAAATCGGCTGTAGAAATGCTATCAAAGAAGATGGCAGGCATCAGAACCAGATAGACCAGACGATCATTGAGGTTCCAAAACTCGGCCGAGGGCAGGCCCGCGCGGCGCAGGCCGTAGCCTGTGGCAATTAGAACGAAAATCGGCGCAATGGCGAGGGGTATTGTGAACATGGCGCTGTCTTACGCCTCTTGCAGGATAATGGCGAGCAGCGCGGCGAGGATCAGAACCAATCCCATAACCTCTTTTTTGGTGCTTCGTTCTTTGAGCCAGAAGATGGAAAAGAGATAGGTAAAGACCAATTCCACTTGCCCGACCGCTTTGACCAATGCCGCATTTTGTAGGCCAAAGGCCAAGAACCATCCAAGTGAACCCAAAAGTGAGGTGGCCCCTGTGGCAAGTCCAATGCGCCATTGATGCAGCACAGAACCAATTTGTGCGCGCTCGCGCCAAGCGATCCAAAGGCCCAAACTGCTGGCTTGGATGGCGCAGGCCACTGCAAGGGCAAATCCAGATCGCAGCAGCGCATCCCCCCCTTCAAGGCTGAGGATCGCGCCGCGATAGGTCACGGCAGACACCCCGAATAGCCCGCCAGAGGCCAGCCCGAAAAATGCGGCCTTGGTGGCAAAGCGTGGGAGTAGGGTTTGGCCATCGCCCTTTTGCCCCCCGTCTGAGATCAAAATGACGCCGATCACCCCAACCACGATGGCGGCAAAAACCCATACTGATACGCCTTCGCCTAAAACCACCAAACCGAGGCAGGCGGTCAGGATGGTTTCCGTCTTTTTCAGGGTTACGCCAATTGCGAAGTTGCGAAACCCAAACAGCGCCACAACACAGGCTGTGGCCAGAATTTGGGCCAATGATCCAAGAACGATATAGGCCCAGAACTGGGGTTGGATCTGCGGCAAATCAAACCCGCGTAGGCGGGCATATAGGATCACGCCACAGGCCACGATGGGCGCGCTGTAAAGAAACCGCGCCCAAGTGGCGCCTGCGGTTGACAGCGCGCTTTTGCGCAAGTGATGCTGCAACAGAAACCTGAGGTTCTGCATGAAGGCGGCAAAGATGGTGGCGGCGATCCAAATTGGCATGCGATCAGATTGCGCCTTTCCTGTGAAAGGGCAAGCGCGCAGTCATGGGTTCAGCGCGATAAAATCATTCGGGTCGTAACCATTGGCCGCAGCAAGGCGCACTGCAGCGTCAATGCGATCAGCGCCCCCCGTTTTTCTGCGGTCAATGATCCACGCCAAGCGCCCGTCAGGCGCGCCTAGCAATGCGGTGCGATAGTCATCATCAACCCAAAGCACCCAAAGCGCCCGCCCGCGCGTATCTGTAAAGCGGGCAGGGTGCGGGCCGTCCGAGGTCAGCGCCATCCTTTGGCCAGACCCATCCACATAATGCAAACCTATGATTTGGCCGCCGCCTTCCTCAAAGCTGAGGTTGCGCGGGGCGGTTCTATCAATGGCGTGGCGCATCACCCATGGCCCCGCAAATCGAGAGGCTTCAAACCGCGTGGTCGAGGCAATCGGTGCATCCGCCCGTCTTGCCCCCACCATGGGGGGGCTGCAGGCTGTGATCAAACACAGGGCCAAGACGAGCGCGGTTTGGGTGAGGCGCAGGCGCATCAATAGGGCAACGGATGGGCGCGATGGATCGCGTCTATCTCGTCCAGAATGTCGCCCGATAGGGTCACATCTAAGCCATCTAGAATGCGGGTAAGCTGGGCGCTTGTGGTTGCGCCAAAGATGGTCGAGACAGGGAAAGGGCGCTGCACCGTAAAGGCCAAAGCCATGTGAACGGGGTCAATCCCGTGCTTTTGCGCTAAGTCTAGATAGGCTGCGACCGCATCAAAGACGCGCGGGCTTTTGCGTCCGCCCAAATCCCCGTTACCCGCCATGCGCGAGCCCTCTGGAATGGCCCCGTTTTGGTATTTCCCCGTCAAAAGGCCCGCGGCAAGCGGTGAGTAGGCCAGCAGGGTCAGTTGCTCATTCACGGCCAGTTCCGCAAAATCTGTGTCATAGAGGCGGCACAGGAGCGAATATTCATTTTGCAAGGAAATCACACGCGGCAGGCCGCGCTCTTCGGAAAGGCGCATCCATTGCGCAACGCCCCAGACCGTATCATTGGACAGCGCGAAATAGCGCATTTTGCCTGCTTTGATCATCCGATCTGCCGCATCCAAAATCTCTTCCATATGGGCCAGTGTCACGGATTTCACCTGTGCCGAAGGATCATAGCCCCAGTTTTGGCGGAAATGATATGAACCGCGATTGGGCCAATGCATTTGGTAAATGTCGATATATTCTGTGCCCAGTCGTGCGAGCGAGGCATCGAGTGCTGCGGTAAAACTTGCGGCTGTTATATCCTCACCCATGCGCACAAACGCGGCGTTTTTGCCCGTGATTTTGGTGGCCAAGATATAATCGCCGCGCCGCGCAGGGTTGGCGCGGTTCCAATTGCCAAGAATGGTTTCGGTATTGCCGACTGTTTCCGCCCGCACAGGGTTAACGGGATACATCTCGGCGGTGTCGACAATATTGATCCCCGCCGCAAGCGCCATATCCATTTGACGATGTGCGTCTGCCTCTGGGGTTTGGTTGCCCCATGTCATCGTGCCGAGGCAGTAATCGGTGATCATTGTGTCTGTGGTGCCAAGCTGAATTTTGCGCATCCCATCCTATCCTTCGCTGCTATCTTCGGCGTTATTGGTAGCGAGATGCCCAAGAAGGGCAAGGGGAGTGCGAAAATTTCTTGCAGAACAAAAGAAGAACACTTAGTCTCGCCTTATGCAAATCACCCATGCCTCTTTTGATCACATTACGGCCTCTGTGGCGCGCGCAAACCCGTCTTTGCGCCTTTTCGAGGGGTGTGATTTGCGGCTTGGGCGGGTGCATGAGTTTTGCGGCCCCGCACGGCGGCGTCTGGCGCTTTGGGCGGCGGCGCGGATGGAGGGGGCGGTGCTTTGGATCCGCCCTGCGTGGCACCCTGATCATCTGCATATGCAAGCCGTGGCGGAGGAAATTGACCCCGCCCGCATGATCTTTGTCGCGCCTGAGCGGCGCGAAGACCTGTTATGGTGCATGGAGGAGGCTTTGCGCAGCGGGGCCTGTGAAACCGTGGTGGCCGAAGTTCTAGAGCCACCCAACCTGACCGCGATCCGCCGTTTGCATCTGGCGGCTGAACATGCGGGAAAGCAGCCTTTCGCCGCGATTTTAACACCGCATCATGGGGGCGCGGCTGGGGTTGAGACGCGCTTTTCCTTGGCGGCCAATCATGGGGCCTTATCCATGCAAGGGGCGCTTGCAGGAAATCTGCCCGCAGGTCTGGAGGGGCGCGCATGGCATATGCAGCGTTTGCGCGCGCGCCTTGCCCCGCCCGCCGCATGGCGCGTGACGCGCGCATCCTCAGGCCTTTGTGCGAAATCCATAGCGCCCAGTTTTGTTTGACATCTTTGCACCGTCTAGCCATCCGCTTTGCTTTGGGTTAGACGCGAGAGCGAAGGAAATCATCTAAGACAAGGCGGGCGTGATGGAGCGTGTTCTGATCACTTCGGCGATCCCATATATCAATGGGATCAAGCATTTGGGAAATCTCGTAGGCAGCCAATTGCCTGCTGATCTTTTCGCCCGTTACAACCGCGGTCGGGGCCGTGAGGTTTTATTTCTCTGTGCCACGGATGAGCATGGCACGCCCGCCGAATTAGCCGCCGCCAAAGCGGGCATGGATGTCGCGGAATATTGCGCAAAAATGCACGCAGTTCAGGCTGAGATTGCACAGGGTTTTCGCCTGAGTTTCGATCACTTTGGCCGGTCTTCTAGCCCGCAGAACCACGAATTGACCCAGCATTTCGCAGGCCGTTTGGCCGAGGCAGGGCTGATCTCTGAGGTGAGCGAGCGGCAGGTCTATTCCAACGCCGATGGCCGCTTTTTGCCTGATCGCTACATTGAGGGCACATGCCCCAATTGCGGCTATGACAAGGCCCGTGGGGATCAATGCGAGAACTGCACCAAGCAGCTTGACCCGACCGATTTGATTGATCCGCGCAGCGCGATTTCTGGCTCAACAGATTTGGAGGCGCGTGAAACCAAGCATCTCTATCTGCGCCAATCCTCTATGCGGGATCAATTGAACACGTGGATCGACAGCAAGACAGATTGGCCAATTCTGACCACCTCTATCGCCAAAAAATGGCTCAATGACGGGGAAGGGTTGCAAGATCGCGGCATCACGCGCGATTTGGATTGGGGCATTCCTGTTAAAAAGGGCAAGGATGAATGGCCAGGGATGGAGGGCAAGGTCTTCTATGTTTGGTTCGATGCCCCGATTGAATATATCGCCTGCGCCGCAGAATGGGTTGACGCAGGCAAGGGAGATGATTGGGAGCGGTGGTGGCGTACTGACAAGGGCGCCCAAGATGTGCGTTACGTCCAGTTCATGGGCAAGGATAACGTGCCCTTCCACACCTTGAGCTTTCCTGCAACGATCTTAGGCTCTGGCGAGCCATGGAAGCTGGTGGATTACATCAAATCCTTCAACTATCTCAATTATGATGGTGGCCAATTCTCGACCAGCCAAGGGCGTGGCGTGTTCATGGATCAGGCTTTGTCGATCCTGCCTTCGGATTATTGGCGGTGGTGGTTGCTGAGCCATGCGCCAGAAACCTCGGATAGCGAATTCACTTGGGAGAATTTCCAAGCAGGCGTGAACAAGGATTTGGCCGATGTTCTGGGCAATTTTGTCAGTCGGATCACCAAATTCTGCCGCTCGAAATTCGGTGAAGTGATCCCTGAGGCGGGCGACTACAGCGCACAAGAGGCCCAATTGATGGCTGATTTACAGGCCCGCCTTGCGGCCTATCAGGCGCATATGGAGGCGATTGAAATTCGCAAAGCCGCCGCCGAGTTGCGCGCAATTTGGGTTTTGGGGAATGAATATTTGCAATCTGCAGCCCCTTGGACTGTGTTCAAGGAAGATCCAGATCGCGCCGCGGCCATCACGCGGTTTTCTCTGAACCTCATCCCGTTTTATGCGCTCTTGTCCGCGCCGTTCATCCCAGATGCCGCACAGGCAATGTTGGATGCGATGGGGTGCAAAGATTACGCATGGCCCGAAGATGTCGCAGAAGGCCTCTCGCGGCTGCCAGCGGGGCAGAGCTTCACTGTGCCTGAGGTTCTTTTCGCAAAGATCAGTGACGAGCAGCGCGAAGAATGGCAAGCCCGCTTTGCGGGGGTGCGCAGCTGATAGAGGGTTGAATTTCAACCTCTTTGGGCCTTTGGTGGTGATAGAGGCGCGGCGCAAAGGCTGGTAAGTTGGATAAAGACCCGTCCCGATCTGGGCAACACCCCCTTAAGGCGATGTTGGCAGCAACATGGCGCCAGCAGCGCGCCTTGTTGTCGGAGGCATGGTTTATCCTGCGCCGCAAAGGCCCAAGCCAAATTCAGTTTTGGTTTATCGCGCTTGTGCTTGGGGGGGCAGCAGGCAGTGCGGCGGTTTTGTTCCGCCTTGGTGTGGATCGCTTGCAAGCCACGCTTTATGGCACCGAAGATATCCGTCATTTGCACAGCTACGCCGAAAGTTTGCCGTGGTATCTGATTTTGCTGATCCCCATTTTAGGGGGGCTTTCGGTGGGGCTGATCCTGCATCGCTTTACGCCTGATGGGCGGGTGCGCTCTGTGGCGGATGTGATTGAGGGGGCCGCGCTGAATGAAGGCCGTGTTGAGATCCGCGCGGGCCTTGCCTCGGCTGCGGCGTCCTTGATCACGCTTGGCTCAGGCGGCTCTACGGGTCGAGAGGGGCCTGTGGTGCATTTGGCTGCCGTAATCTCTAGTAAAATCTCCGCGCTTATTCGCGCCGATGGGATCACGGGGCGGGATTTGTTGGGCTGCGCGGTGGCTGCGGCTGTTTCCGCCTCGTTCAATGCACCGATTGCAGGGGCGCTTTTCGCGCTTGAGGTGATCTTGCGCCATTTCGCGGTGCATGCATTTGCGCCCATTGTCATTGCCAGTGTGGCAGGCACAGTGATCAGTCGCCTTACCTTGGGCGATGTGACCGAGTTCACATTGGGTCGTGAAAGCGCCTTGGGCTTTTACGCGGAACTGCCCGCCTATCTTATGTTGGGATTGATCTGTGGGCTTGTTGCGGTGGTGTTTATCCGCGCGGCCTTTTGGGCCGATGACCAAGGCACTCGGGTGCAAAATCTCTTACGCTTGCCGCGATTCCTGCGCCCTGCGATTGCGGGGGCGTTACTGGGCGGTTTGGCGATTTTCTTCCCCCATATCATTGGCGTGGGCTATGAAACCACAAGCGCCGCTCTGACGGGGCAATTGGTGCTGCATGAGGCGATTATCTTCGCCATTCTCAAGACGGTTGCCGTGGCAATCACGGTTGCGGGGCGTATGGGGGGCGGGGTGTTTTCGCCCTCATTGATGATTGGCGCGCTGACGGGGCTTGCCTTTGGTTTGATCGCGACCGCAATCCTGCCTGAAATGTCAGGGTCGGTGACGCTCTACGCTTTGGCAGGGATGGGGGCGGTTGCCGCCGCTGTTTTGGGCGCGCCCATCTCAACTACGTTGATCGTGTTTGAACTGACAGGCGACTGGCAAACGGGCCTTGCGGTGATGGTTTCCGTGTCCCTTTCCACGGCGCTTGCCAGCCGCCTTGTGGATCGCTCGTTCTTTTTGACCCAACTTGAACGGCGAAACATCCATTTGGCGGCAGGGCCACAGGCCTATCTTTTGGCCATGGTGGGGGCAGGGCGGATCATGCGGCCCATGACCGATCCGCGTGCCGCGCCGGCTGATGCCCTCTTGGCGCAGGTTGCGGAAGGGGTGTTCGTGACGCTTGAGGATACGCTTGAAACCATCATGCCGATTTTTGAAAAAACCGAAGCGGATTACATTCCCGTGATCAAAGAAAATCCACAGGACGGCCCGCCCGCGCTAGAGGGGGCGGTGTTCCATATTGATGCGCTCAAAGCCTATACCCGTGCGATGGCGGACACTGCCGCTGAAGAGCACAGCTGACGGACGCGCTGTTAAATACGCTCGACTGTGACGCGGTCGGTAAAGAAAGCGATATGGCCCTTAATGGCTCGGGCTTCGTCCGTTTTTGGGTCTTCATAAGACCACGCCGCATCATCAATCTGCCCTGATGCCGTTGAAATGGCATAGTAGCTGGCCATTCCCTTCTTGGGGCATTTGGTGGTGCTTTGGGTCTTTTCCAAAAGCGCCATGGCGATATCTGCGCGCGGAAAGTAGATCACAGCGGGCAGATCGCCCTCGCTCAATTCCAATGCCGCAGCAGACTCCGCTACGATCGCGCCACCTGCGCGCACAACATATTTCCCCGATGCAGGGCGAATCGACATTGTGTTGGTCATGAATAGATCTCCTTCTTGGGCCTCTCATACAGGCTTGGTCGGAGAATAGCTAGGGAAGGTAACGGAAAGACTACGCGATGGGCGCAGTGGCCTGCCGCAGCCATGCTTGCGTCTCAGGCGGCACAAGCGGCATCAGGGCTTCGGCCACGCGGGCGTGATATTCGTTCAGCCATGCGATATCCGCCGCCGTCATGTCATGACTGACCACCAAGCGCCGATCAATGGGGGCAAGGGTCAAAGTTTCAAATTCCAACATCGCCCGTGCATCCCCCCCCGCAATTGGGGCGGCCTCTTGGACGACAATCAGGTTTTCAATGCGGATCCCATAAGCCCCCTCTTTGTAGAAGCCTGGCTCATTTGATAAAATCATCCCAACCTCAAGGGGCACATCCGAGGCGCGACTGATCCGTTGTGGGGCCTCATGCACGCTGAGATAGACCCCGACACCGTGACCTGTTCCGTGGTCATAATCGCGTCCAGCGGCCCAGAGGGGCGCGCGGGCCAAAGCATCCAAATCCCGCCCTGCCAATCCTTTGGGGAAGCGCGCGCGCGACAGCGCAATCATGCCGCGCAACACTTGGGTAAAGGCCTGTTTTTCCTCAGGCCCCACATCCCCCACGGGCAGGGTGCGGGTGATGTCGGTGGTGCCATCAAGATATTGCCCGCCTGAGTCGATCAAAAACAGCGTGTTTGGCGCAAGTGGCGCATTGGTGGCCTCGCTCACGCGATAATGCACAATCGCGCCATGTGCGCCTGCGCCTGCGATTGTATCAAAACTGATATCTTGCAGCGCGCCTGTCTCGCGGCGAAAGCGTTCAAGCGCACAGACGCACTCAATTTCAGTCAACCCGCCTTGAAGGGCGCGGTCATCAAACCAATGCAAAAACCGCACCATGGCGGCCCCATCGCGCAGATGTGCGGCACGGGTTGCGTTAATCTCGGCGGGATGTTTGCGCGCTTTGGGCAGGGTGCAAGGCTCGGGGCCTTCGTCAATTTCTGCCCCTGCCTCGGCCAAAATCATCCGCAGCTTATGGGGGGCTGTCTTAGGATCAAGGCGGATGGGGCCAGAGTTTGCCTCTTGGCGCAACCGCTCCTCAAAGCGGTCAAGCGGGTAAAGCGTCACCCGATCGGGCAGATCAACATCCGCGAATTTCGCAGGGTCGGCAAATACGCTGATGCTGCCTGTGCTTGAGAGAATGGCGAAGGCCTGAACCACGGGAAGATGCGGCAGGTCGGCGCCGCGAATGTTTAAAAGCCAGCAGATGGAGTCAGGCAGGCTGAGCACAGCGGCGCTCACGCCTTGGGCGGCGAGATCAAGCCCCACTTCGCTACATTTTTCAACGGCGCTGCGGCCCGCATAGCGCAGCGGATAGGCGCTCGCCTTCCCATCAGGCGGCGGCGGGCGGTCAGACCAAAGCGCGTCAATTGGGTTTTCAGCAAGAGGGCGCAAGGTGATCTGATGGTCGGCAACGGCCTCGGCCAAGCGATCAATCTCGGCCATTGTGTGCAGCCATGGATCAAACCCGATCACGCCGCCCTTCGGCAATGCTGTGGGCAGCCATGTTTCAAGTTTGGTTTTGGGCCAGTCTACAGGGGTGAAGATGTCCAAATCGACCTCATCGCGCACCTGCAGGCGGTAACGGCCATCAATAAAGATACCAACCTGATCTTTAAGAACGGCACAGAACCCCGCCGAGCCTGAAAATCCGCTCAACCACAAAAGCCGTGCATCACAAGGCGCAACATATTCGCCTTGATGGGCATCGGCGCGCGGCACTAGAACACCATCGACCCCAAGTTTTGGGAAACAATCACGCAAAGCGGCCACGCGTGGGGCGCCTTGGTCGGGGCGGGAGGCAGCATCAAAACTTTGAAACTCTGCCCGCTTATCCAAACCGATATAACCCTGATTTTGCGCCCCCGCTGCGCAGTCCCATAACGCGGGCGCGGGCCCGTGGGTCATTGTCAAAGAGGGCCGCCAATTGTTCGGTGATTGCCCCTGCCAATTGTTCGGCATCAGTGATCGTCACGGCGCGCTCGTAATAGCGGGTTACATCATGACCAATCCCAATCGCCAGCAATTCAACGGCACGGCGGCGTTCAACCATGCTGATCACATCGCGCAGGTGCTTTTCGAGGTAATTTGCGGGGTTCACGGATAAGGTGCTGTCATCGACAGGCGCACCATCCGAGATGACCATCAAAATTTTGCGGGCTTCGGTACGGGCCAACATCCGCTTATGCGCCCATTCCAGCGCCTCGCCATCGATGTTTTCTTTCAAAAGGCCTTCTTTCATCATCAGGCCCAAATTGTCGCGCACCCGCCGCCATGGGGCATCGGCTGATTTATAGATGATGTGGCGCAGATCATTCAGACGACCAGGTTGCTGCGCGCGGCCTTGTGCAAGCCATTCCTCGCGCGCGCGGCCACCTTTCCACGCCCGCGTGGTAAAGCCCAAGATTTCGACCTTTACATCGCAGCGCTCGAGCGTGCGCGCCAGAACATCGGCGCAGATTGCCGCGATGGAAATGGGCCGCCCGCGCATCGAGCCTGAATTGTCCAAAAGAAGCGTGACCACCGTGTCGCGGAATTCGGTATCCTTTTCCACCTTAAAGGACAAAGGCGTTGTAGGATTTGCTACAACCCGCGCAAGGCGGCCTGCATCCAATATTCCTTCTTCGCGGTCAAACTCCCACGAGCGGTTTTGCTGTGCCTGAAGGCGGCGCTGGAGTTTATTTGCCAAGCGGCTGACCGCGCCTTTCAAAGGTTCCAACTGCTGATCAAGATAGGCGCGCAGGCGTTCAAGCTCTTGCGCTTCGGCCAAATCTTCGGCGGCAATTTCCTCGTCATGGGCGGTTGAGAATACGGTGTAATCTGGATCAGCATCCGAATGAGGGGGCGCTTGGGGCGGTTCAACGGGCGCATCCCCATCGGGCAGCTCTTGTTCCTCGCCCTCCTCGGCATCGCCGTTCTCATCCATTTGCACCTGTGCCTGAGAGGCGTCCTGCTGTTCTTCTTGCGAACGCTCTGGGTCGGCATCGGCGCTGTCATCTTCCTGACTTTCGCTATCGCCTGTGCTGTCTGGTGTTTCTTCTTGCTCCTGATCTTGATCGGCGCTGTCCTCGTCCTCTTGGTCGTCCAATTGGTCGGGGTCATCGCCCAGTTGGTCAGCATATCCCAGATCAGAGATGAATTGCCGTGCAACGCGCGAAAAGGCGGCTTGATCGTCCAGTGACCCTTTGAGGGCATCTAGGCTTTCGCCGCAGCGTTCTTCAATAAAGGGGCGCCACAGCTCTACGATATTTTGCGCCTCAGGGGGCAGGGGGCGGCCTGTTGCAATTTGGCGCAGCATATATCCCGCCGCGGTCGACAGCGGCGCATCGCTGCGCTCGGTGATTTCACCATAGGCCTTGCGCCGCGCCTCTGCGCCGATTTTTGCGTCAATATTCCCAGCTGTGCCAGGCATGACGCGGGCACCAATGGCTTCGCAACGTGCGGTTTCAATCGCCGTCATCAAATCGCGCGCAATAGGCCCCGTGGGTTCATATTTCGCGGCAATGCGGGGGTTGTGAAAGCGATGACGCAGTGCAAACGCATCAGCCGTGCCGCGCGCAAGCAGAACCTCATCGCGGCTCATGCGGCGGCTGATTTGCGGCAGGCGGATCGTGTCATTGCTGGCGCCGGGCGGGTCAACCGAATAGCTGACCCCAAGATCGGGGTCATTGGCCAAAACCCGTGTCGCATCGGCAAGCGCCTTTTTGAACGGATCGGCTGGGTTATCGGTGGGCTTGCCCATTGGGTGTCGGTCTTTCCTTAGCCAAGGCTGACGCTTGCAGCACTTTCTGGCAATTCTTCATCAAAGCAGCGCTGATAAAACTCCGCCACTGTCTGGCGCTCGAGCTCGTCACATTTGTTGAGGAAGGACAAACGGAACGCATAGCCCGTATCGCGGAAAATCTCGGCATTCTGCGCCCAATTGATGACGGTGCGCGGGCTCATCACAGTCGACAATTCGCCGTTCATAAAGGCCGTGCGCGTGAGATCTGCAACTGTGACCATCTGGCTGACCGTTTTGCGCCCCTCTGCCGTGTTGTAATGGGGGGCCTTTGACAGAACGATTGCGGCTTCGGCATCATGGCTGAGATAGTTCAAGGTCGCCACTAGGCTCCAACGGTCCATCTGCGCTTGGTTGATCTGCTGCGTGCCGTGATAAAGACCTGTGGTGTCGCCCAGACCGACTGTGTTTGCCGTTGCGAAAAGACGGAAATATTTATGCGGCTGAATGATCTCGTTTTGATCAAGCAGGGTGAGCTGTCCATCATGCTCGAGCACGCGCTGGATCACGAACATCACATCAGCGCGGCCCGCATCATATTCGTCAAATACGATGGCGACAGGATTGCGCAAAGCCCAAGGAAGGATACCCTCGTGGAATTCGGTCACCTGCTTACCATCGCGTAGTTTGATGGCGTCTTTGCCGATGAGGTCAATACGGCTAATATGGCTGTCGAGGTTCACGCGCACGGCGGGCCAGTTCAGGCGGGCGGCGACCTGTTCGATATGGGTCGATTTCCCTGTGCCGTGATAGCCTTGGATCATCACGCGGCGATTATGAGAAAACCCCGCCAAAATCGCCAATGTCGTGTCGCGATCAAATTTATAGGTCGAGTCGATCTCAGGCACACGATCAGTCGCGTCAGCAAAGCCTTTAACCTTCATATCACTGTCGATGCCAAAGACATCCCGCACCGAAATTTCTTCGGTCGGTTTTGCATCCATTGCCAAGCTGCCATCTGCCATATCGTAAAACCTCGGGGGAGTTAAAATGCGTCACCTGTGGTGGTGCAACATATCGCGCCGCGCCGCAAGGGGAAGGGGCGTAGGAATTTTGTCTCCGATTTGGGGGTGATTTCCGCCAAATTACACGCTTAACGCGAAAGACAGGTCACCTTTGCTGTAATCGCCTGCGCAAGCCGCGCTAAGCTCTCGCCGCGCAGCGGTTCCTCTCGGACCACACGGGGCAGGGCAGGCAGCCCTGCCGCCGCAAGCGTTGTGGTGATATCGGCAGCAGGCGTGACAGCCCCCCCGCGATAAAGCCCCAAAAGCCCGCCTGTGGCATCAAGGACGGGCCCGCCCAACTCGGTTTGCGAGGGGGTTGGATAGGCGGGGCCTGCGTCCTCCAAGGGTCGCAAGGTGGCCGCTGAAAGCCTGCCCTCATAGGCAAATCCAGCGATATATTGCGCCGATCCCATCCGCGAGGCTGCGGTAAATTCAGCCAAATCTGGTGGGGTCAGCGGGGTGTCTGGCGCAATCACCACAATCCCAAGGGCGCTGTCGCGGTAAATCTCCCGCGCGGCAATCGCATCATTGAGGCGCAGGCTGGAGCAGGTTTGCGGCAGGCTTGCATCGGTTAGGACATGGCCAGTGTCCGTCACAAAAACGCCTGAGCGTTGCGCAAGGGGGCTTGGCTCTGTTTCCGATGTATTCAGCGCGGGTGATGTGCCGCTTGGTGCGGTGTCACGCTCTAACACGCCCTCTAATGCCAAGAAATTTTCCTCAATCTGCGGCATCAGCCGTGCGATGGGGGTATATTCAGCAGCGGGGCCACGGATGATTAAACCCTTAATCGCGCCGCCCTCTAAGCGGGCAAAACCTGTGGTAAAGCGTGCTGCATCACTGGCGGCAATATCAAAACGGCCCCGCAGCATATCGCGCAAGCCCCCTTCGGGCATGATGTCGGCATTCGTTACAATCTCGAACAAAGACTGCAGCCGCGCCTGATCCCCCTCGGCGGAGATCAGCACGACCTCGACCCCGCGCGCATCTGTCGGGGCAAAGACCGCGAAAGGGGGGGCATAGGCCGCGAATTCCACATATCCCATGGGCAAGAGTGCTGCGATGCCCGCGCGGGTGTCCGTGATCCGCTCTAGCCCAAGTTCCCCCAAATCTGCTTGCCATTGCGCGATCAAATCTGACCGTTCGGCGGTGGTTAATACCCCCGTTTCGGGCCAGTCATTCCTGCGCTGCCATGCCGCCATGGCCGCCCGCGTGCCCGCGCCAAATACCCCATCAATCGCCCCATCATAAAAACCGAACCATTGCAGCGCGCGCTGCAAATCATCGCGCGCGGCGGGATCAAGATCTGCTTCGCCTGCGCGCGCTTGGGCAAGGGTTTCTCGCGGTGGCGCATCTGTTTGGGGCGTGGTTACGGGGGCGGCTTTTGGTTCCACGGGTGTTTGTGATGGTTTTTCAGGCGCGTCTTGTGGCGCGATCTCGGGCAAAGGTTCAATTGCGATCACCTGCGGTGCTGTCGCTTGGGCCGCAATAGGCCAGAATTGGCGCGTATAATTTTGCGGCGTTTGCATATAGCTGTCGCTAGGGATTTGACCCGAGGCCCTTAGATCGCGCAGGCGTTCCTGTGCGACCTCGCGCGGATAGGGGCCGAGGGCCAGTGCATATAGGCCCGTGCGCATCATGAACCCTGCCACCCCCATGGTGGCGCTGCGGCTTTCATAGACGCGCAGACGCGATTGCGCCGTAACCAGATCAGGATGCGCTTCGATTTGCACCCAAACCAAATCTGTTTGGGCCTGCGCTTGGGCCTGTGGCGCATGGCCAATCAGACCGGCGCATAGAATGGCCAAAGAGATCACAATTGCCGCCCGCAACCGCGCAGTCTGACCTGCCCGAACCCCGTGATTTTGCATACTGCCCTAATCCGTAACCTTAAGGGTGATTTTGTTCAGGTTATCCGCGAAACGGACGGGATGCACCCCGTTTTCATCAATAATTTCTTAAATTTCCCATCGCGCAGCTCATAAGCTGTGATTGACCCTCGGCATCCTGCGTCCTATGTGGACGACAACTTTCGTTAAGCCCAAGGAACGATCAATGTCGCGCATGGAAAAGCCCCGCAGTTTCCAAGAGATCATCCTGCGTCTTCAAACCTACTGGGCGCAGAAAGGCTGTGCCGTGATGCAGCCCTATGACATGGAGGTCGGGGCGGGAACCTTTCACCCTGCCACAACCTTGCGCAGCTTAGGTTCGCGGCCTTGGGCGGCAGCTTATGTGCAGCCCTCGCGCCGCCCCACCGATGGCCGGTATGGGGAGAAC
This sequence comes from Roseovarius sp. 10, assembly GCF_033100315.1. NCBI lineage: Bacteria > Pseudomonadati > Pseudomonadota > Alphaproteobacteria > Rhodobacterales > Roseobacteraceae > Roseovarius > Roseovarius sp. 10. The sequence continues at coordinate 115,443 of NZ_JAWLVH010000002.1, read as the reverse complement.
CCTAACCGCTTGCAGCATTATTACCAGTATCAGGTGCTGATCAAACCAAGCCCGCCCAATTTGCAAGATCTCTATCTTGGTAGCCTCGAGGCCATTGGGATTGATATGGCGATGCATGACATTCGCTTTGTGGAAGACGACTGGGAAAGTCCGACTTTGGGCGCTTGGGGCCTTGGTTGGGAAGTTTGGTGTGATGGCATGGAGGTCAGCCAATTCACCTATTTCCAACAGGTGGGCGGGCATGATTGCCACCCTGTGTCGGGCGAGTTGACCTATGGTCTTGAGCGTCTGGCGATGTATGTTCTGGGCGTGGATCATGTGATGGAGATGCCGTTTAATGATCCAGATGCACCGATTGCGTTGAAATATGGGGATGTGTTCCGTCAGACCGAGGAAGAATATTCCCGTTTTAACTTTGACACGGCCAATACAGAAATTCTTTTGCGTCAGTTCGAAGAGGCCGAAGCGGAATGCCAGCGCATCCTTGCCGCAGAAAATATTGATCCCAAAACAGGCAAGCGGATCATCATGGCGCATCCTGCCTATGATCAATGCATCAAGGCAAGCCACATGTTCAACCTGTTGGATGCCCGTGGGGTCATTTCGGTGACGGAGCGGCAAGGTTACATCGGTCGCGTGCGTGCATTGGCGAAACTTTGCGCTGACGCTTTCGTGCAAACTGAGGCGGGCGGATTTGAGGCGGGGCAGCACGCATGAGCAATAAACGTGTGGGTCGTTTTGTGGTGGCGGCGATTGCCCTGTCCGCTTTGGCGGCAGGGGCGGGAATGTGGTATGCGCAGACCCGCGCCTATTATGCCCCTGTCATGCCCGATGATCCGCGCGGGCAGATCACGCTCAGCGTTGATGGCACGCCCATGTCTTTGGCTATTTCCAACTTCGATGGCATTGACAGCAACAGCTCGCCCATTCGGTTCCGCGCTTGTTTTGATCTTGAGACAGGCCAAGAGGCGCTGATTTCGGCAGCGGAACCTTACGAGGGGGCAACGCCCTTGATCGCGCCATCTTGGTTCCAATGTTTTGACGCCGAGGCGATTGGTGCCGCCTTAGAGGCGGGACGCGCAACCGCCTATTTGGGCGCGCGCGATTTTGTCTATGGGGTCGATATCGTGGTTGCCTTGGATGACGTAGGGCAGGGCCATGCTTGGCGGCAGATCAACCCGTGCGGCGAAGCGGCCTTTAACGGGGATCCTGTGCCAGAAGGGTGCCCCCCTGTCCCTGAGTGGATGCAATGACCGAAACCCTCACCGAACTTGAACAGCTGCAAGCCGAGTTTGATCGGTTCCGCCGCCGCGCGCGCCGTAATGCGCGCAAGACGCAGGCGGATGGGCTGTTGATGGGGGTTGTGTCGATGCTGACCCCGCGTGATGTGGTCTGCGATTGTGGGGCGAATGTTGGGGATGTGACCGCACAGCTTGCCGCGTCAGGCGCCCATGTCCACGCATTTGATCCTGACCCCTATTGTATTGATATGTTGAAGAAACGCTTTGCCGATGCGCCAAACGTAAACATTCACGAAGCGGCACTCGGCACGCGCGAAGGCACGATCCAATTGATGCGGGCTGTCAATTTTGACGAAAACCCAAAAGGTGCATCCGTTAAATCCACTGTCTTGGAGGGCGGGCGGATGATTGATCAGGATCTGGGGCACGCGATAGATGTGCGCCTGTTGGATTTCCCGGCCTTTTTGCGTGATCTCATCGCAGAGCATGGCGAAATTGCCTTTGTCAAAATGGATGTCGAGGGCGCTGAGCTTGACCTTCTCGAAGCGATGGAGGCGGCGGGCCTGTTTGACAAAATCCGCCTGACCGTGGCTGAAACCCATGAAAATAAATTCAAAGAGCTTCGCCCCCGTTTCCGCGCTTTGCGCGAACGCCTGAGCGAGGCCTATCCGATCACCCGCGTCAACCTTGATTGGATCTAACGCGACCGCAATAGGACGAAATCTATGCCCGATCTTCTGCTGGAACTGTTTTCCGAAGAAATCCCTGCCCGTATGCAAGCCAAAGCGGCCGAGGATTTGAAATCGCTTGTCACCAATGGTCTGGTTGAGGCGGGGCTGACCTATGCGTCCGCGGCTAGTTTCGCGACCCCCCGCCGCCTGTGTTTGGTGGTGGACGGGCTGAGCGCCAATTCCCCAACCACAACAGAAGAACGCAAAGGCCCACGCGTGGATGCGCCAGAGGCCGCGATCGAAGGGTTCTTGCGCGGCGCAGGCGTGTCACGCGATGCGCTTGAGACACGCGAAGATAAAAAGGGCGAGATTTATGTCGCCCGTATCACCCATCAGGGGCGTGACGCTGCGGATATTATTTCGGAATTGGTGCCATCAGTCATTCGCAATTTCCCATGGCCGAAATCCATGCGCTGGGGGGCAGGGTCTTTGCGGTGGGTGCGGCCTTTGCATTCTATCCTATGCCTCTTGACCGATGAGGCGGGCGCAGGCGTTGTGCCCTTCGAGGTTGATGATATTGTGGCGGGTGACAAAACACGCGGCCATCGCTTCATGGCCCCTGATGCCTTTGCTGTCAGCAGTTTTGAGGATTATGAAGCCAAGCTGAAACGTGCCCATGTGATCTTGCGCGCTAATGAACGCGCAGATGCCATTTGGCACGAGGCCAGTCAAATGGCCTTCGCCGCGGGGTTGGAATTGGTCGAAGATCGCGGTCTTTTGGCCGAGGTGGCGGGCCTTGTGGAATGGCCCGTTGTTTTGATGGGCGAGATTGGCGCGGATTTCTTGAACCTGCCACCAGAGGTTTTGCAGACCTCGATGAAAGAGCATCAGAAATTCTTTTCTGTGAAGAACCCCAAAACAGGGCGGATTGAGCGCTTTGTGACTGTGGCCAACCGCATCACCGCAGATGAGGGTGCGACCATTTTGGCGGGCAATCAAAAGGTGCTTTCTGCGCGTTTGTCAGATGCGAAATTCTTTTGGGAAAATGATTTGCGCGTTGCCAAATCGGATATCACCCAATGGACGCAAAGCCTTGAGAATGTGACCTTTCAGGCGAAACTTGGTTCGCAGGCCGCGCGGATCGAACGGATTGCGGAGTTGGCGGCGGAGCTGGCGCCAATTGTGGGGGCGGACGCAGATCAGGCGCGCCAAGCGGCCAAAATCGCCAAAGCGGATTTGTCCTCTGAGATGGTCTACGAATTCCCTGAATTGCAAGGTCTGATGGGGCGCTATTACGCCGCTGAGGCAGGCTGTGCGCCTGAAATTGCAGCGGTTGCGCAGGAACATTACCAACCCCTTGGCCCGTCAGATGATGTGCCAAACGCGCCTTTGTCCGTTGCCGTGGCCTTGGCCGATAAGATCGACACGCTGACGGGCTTCTGGGCGATTGATGAGAAACCAACAGGCAGCAAAGACCCCTACGCGCTGCGCCGAGCGGCCTTGGGGGTGATCCGCCTGATCTTGGACAATGGTGTGCGCTTGAACCTATCCGTCCCCTTCGTTTCGCGTGGTGCGGGTTTTGGGTCTGATGCACCTGAGGCTGCGGCCGCAGACCTCCTTTCGTTCTTCCACGACCGCCTCAAGGTGCATTTGCGCGATGAGGGCATTCGCCATGATGTGATTGATGCCTGCCTGTCGATGGCGGGCAATGATGATTTGGCCTTGGTCGTGGCGCGGGCGCGCGCGGTGCAGGCGGTGCTGTCGACCGATGATGGTGAAAATCTGATCCAAGGCTATCGCCGTGCCAACAACATCCTGACGCAAGCAGAGGCTAAGGATGGGGTGGAATATCGGTTTGGTGCAGATATGAAATTTGCAGAAACCGAGGAAGAACGCGCGCTTTTCGCGGCCCTTGCCGCGGCGCGGGACGCGGCCAACCCCGCCCTAGCTTCTGAGGATTTTGCGACCGCCATGGCCGCTTTGGCCGCGCTGCGCGGCCCGATTGATGCCTTCTTTGAAAAGGTGCAGGTCAATGCGGATAGTGAAATAGTGCGGCGCAATCGTCTGAACTTGCTGCATGAAATCGTGGAAACTTGTGGCAAGGTCGCCGATTTGTCGCGCATCGAGGGGTAATGCTGCATCGCGGCGCTTTACAGATCGCGTTATGATTGTATCTTAGTGTCTTGGCCAGTTTCGGCTAAGAGTAAGAATTGCAAATGAAAAATCGCCCCGACTATACGCTGATCACCGCCACGGCGGATATGCACACAGCCACTCATGGCAATCGCGCCAAATGCTTGCAGCGTTTGGTGCGCTTGGGTTTGCCCGTGCCTTTGACAGCGGCCTTGTCCTTTGATGCTGTGCGCCAAATCGCGCAAGGGGTGGTTCCTGATCTGGCCCCGCTTTGGGCCGAGTTTGGCCCTCATGCCTTGGTTTCTGTGCGCTCCAGCAGCCAAGCTGCGGATTGGGGCGGGCCGGGCACGGTGCTAAATATCGGGATGAATGACGAATTGGCTGAGCATTTGGCCAAGGTTCATGGGCGCAGCGCGGCAGATCAGCTTTATGTCAATTTCATCCGCGCCTATGCGGTGGATGTCTTGCGTCTGGATGCCGATGAATTTGAGGGGCCGCTGACCCCACGGATTGCCAAAGAGCATTTCGAGGATGAAGCGGAGGAGGCCTTTCCCCAAGACCCCGCCGTGCAGTTGCGCGAGGTTCTGCGCTCTATGGCGCGGGCGTGGGAGGGGACAACCGCGCGGCTGTTGCGGCAGGCGCAAGGCGCACCTGCTGATGCGGGGCTTGGTCTTGTGGTGCAGCGTATGGCACTGGGTGTCGGTGAGGGCGTTTCGGGCTCTGGTATCGTTCAGATGATTGACCCCGACACGGGAGACGCCGATGTGATCGGTCGTTTCGTGCCGCAGGCGCAGGGCCGGGTGGCATTGCGTGATGATGATGCGCTCTACATCCGCAGTGATGCGCGTGGCCATTCCCTTCAAGATGCGGCGCCAGAGGCCTATCATGATTTGATCGCTGCGGGCGCTTTGATGCGCGAGAAATTGCGCGAAGAAATGCAGATTGAATTCACCTTGATGAATGGTCAGCTGAACATTCTTGACGCGGTGCGCGCGCCCCGGTCTGCACGCGCGGCAGTCGCAACGGTGGTCAATTTGGCCAATGATGGCGTTATTTCGCGCGGTGAGGCTTTGTCGCGGATACCGCCCTTTTCCTTGGGGCAATTGTTGCACCGTCAGGTGGATGCCGAGGCCCCGCGTGATGTTTTGGGGCGTGGTATTGCCGCCGCACCTGGGGCTGCGACCGGCAAGATTGTCTTTTCCTCCACCGCGGCCCAGGCCTTGGCCGCGCAAGGCGAAGCCACAATTTTGGTCAAGCGCGAAACCAGTTCCGAAGATGTGCGTGGGATGCACGCCGCGCAGGCCGTTTTGACCGAGCGGGGTGGTATGACCAGCCATGCCGCCGTGATTGCACGCGGGCTTGGTTTGCCCTGTGTAACAGGCGCAAGCAGCCTGCAACTGGATATGCGCAAGAAAACGCTCACCACCGCAGGGCGGCGCGTGTTCCATGAGGGGGATGTGATTACTGTTGATGGCTCCTCTGGTGATATTTTGGTGGGGGCGGCCAAGATGATCGAGCCTGCTGTTGGCGGGGCCTTTGCCACGCTGATCCAATGGGCCGATGAAATTCGCGATATCGGCATTCGCGTCAATGCGGACACAGTTGAGGATGTGGAAACTGCGCAGCAATTCGGTGTTGACGGGATCGGATTGTGCCGCACAGAGCATATGTTCTTTGATCCAAATCGCCTGACTTTGATGCGCGAAATGATTTTTGCCGAAACCGAAAGTGACCGCGCGGCAGCCTTGGATCGATTATTGCCGATGCAACGGGGCGATTTCACCGAGCTGTTTAAACGGATGCAGGGCAAGCCCGTGTGTATCCGACTGTTTGATCCGCCTTTGCACGAATTCTTGCCCTCAGATCGCGATGGCATTCGCGCCTTGGCCGAAGCGTTGGATTTGCCCGTAAGCCGCGTGGCCGCGCGCATTGAATCGTTGCAAGAATATAACCCAATGCTGGGGATGCGCGGCGTGCGTCTTGGGATCACCGTGCCTGAGATTTATGACATGCAGGCCCGTGCGATTTTTGAGGCAACCATTGCTGCAAGCGAGGGGAAAAACCCCGTTGTTCCCGAAATCATGATCCCGCTTGTTTCGGCCAAGCGCGAGGTTGAGTTGGTAAAATCACGGGTGGATGCGGTCGCCGCCGCCGTTGCCGCGCAAAACGGCAAAAGTTTCACCTATCGCCTTGGGGTGATGGTTGAGACGCCGCGCGCAGCGTTGCGGGCGGGTGAGATCGCGGAATCGTCGTCCTTTTTGTCATTTGGAACCAACGACTTAACCCAAATGACCTATGGTTTGTCGCGCGATGATGCGGGGCGCTTTATGTCGGCCTATGTTCAGCAAGGTGTGTTTGTGGAAGACCCGTTCACCCGCTTGGACACGGAAGGGGTGGGTGAATTGCTGCTCATCGGCGCAGAACGTGGGCGCGCTGTCCGCCCCGAAGTGACCCTCTCCATCTGTGGGGAGCATGGCGGTGATCCAGATTCGATCCGCTTTTCGCGGATAGCTGGTTTCGACTATGTGTCTTGTTCACCTTTCCGTGTTCCCTTGGCCAAGCTGTCGGCGGCACAATGGGTGTTGGAGGATGAGACTCTCCCCGCAAAGCGTTGATATTGCGTTGAGTCTGCCATCTGATTTGCCAAGGCCTACGTCTAAATGATGCGGTGTGCTGCGCGTCAAACACAAAAACGCGGGTCAAGTTGTCGGTTTTAGAAAACCGTGCTAATGGCTCTGTCGCATTCTGATCAACGGATTGCGACATTGGGGATCAACCCCAAGGAGCAGAGGTAATGGGTTTCAAACAGGCATGCGCTGCGATTGCGGCCTCCTTGTTATTTATGTCACATGCCGCCTTGGCGGAAACGTCCTCAATCTATGATGGGGATTATCCCGTTGTTATGTCATCTTCGCAGCCGCAAGCGGGTTCGATGGAATTGCGCCTATCGTCTTTGATGTTTGATGAGCGCGCTGCGTTGCGCGGCATCAGCCCCTCACAAGTTGCCCGTTTGGGTGCGGCTGTGCGCTCCCCCTTTGGTCGAAATGGGGCGCCGCGTCAGATTTATAACGAAGCCCAATTGATGTCCTTGCCCCGTCCACGCAGTAACGCGCAGCATCGATGCCTCACCGAGGCGCTTTATTTCGAGGCGCGCGGCGAGCCGATCCGCGGTCAATATGCCGTGGCCGAAGTGATTTTGAACCGCGTGGATAACGACAATTATCCAGATAACATTTGCGATGTCGTCTATCAAAACGCACATCGGCACTTGGCCTGCCAATTCACCTATGCCTGTGATGGCATCCCCGAAAATGTGACGGATCGTGCCACATGGGACCGCCTGTCGCGCATCGCCCGTTTGATGATGGATGGCGCGCCGCGCACCCTCACCTCGGGGGCTACGCATTATCATGCGGATTATGTCCATCCTGACTGGGCGCGGGTTTATCCGCGCACTGCCACGATTGGGCAGCATCTGTTCTATCGTCAGCAATATTAATCGCAGCGCAAGAACGGGTCGCTGATAGCGCGGGTTGCGGCGGTTTTGACGCCTGTCTTTTGCTGTGTTTTGGGCTATGCAACCTGCAAAAAGACGATCACGAAAGCCTACGCCTATGACGGATGATATTCGACTTGCTTTTGCCCACCCGTCCGAGCGGGCCAAGGCGACCGCCACAGATGCCCCGCTTGATCGTATTTCGATGTCCAATCATGAGCGGGATGTTGAAATCGGCGCCTTTCAGGCCGAGCGCGGGATTTTGCAGCGTATCCGTTTTAATGTGGTCGTAGAGGTGCGCTCTCAGGCGGAAAGCGCCGAGGATGATGTGGATCGCATTTTGTCCTATGACCGCATTGTCGAGGCGATTGATGCCGAGCTTGCGCAGGGCCGTGTCAATTTGCTGGAAACGCTCTCGGTGCGAATTGCAGAGCGGGTCTTGAGCCACCCATTGGCTGCGCGCTGTTTCGTGCGAATTGAGAAATTGGATCGCGGGCCCTATGTTTTGGGGGTCGAGATTATGCGCGAAGCAGAGGCCAATCAGCGCCTTAGTCTTCTTGCGGATGATGGCCCGCATCCTTTGATCGTGTATTTGGCCAATGATGCAATTGCGCGCCCTGATTTGGCGCAGCTTCTGGATCACCTTGAGCAGGCAGGTGCCCCTGTCATTCTGTGCGTGGGCAGCACGGGCTTGGCGCAGCCTCAAGCCCGCCACGGCCTGCCGCAGCGGCGGATTGATCTGTTGGATATGGAAAAGAACGCTTGGGTCTTGGCCTCTTGCGATGATCGCTGTGTGGTGGTGGACAGTCGCACAGAATTAGACTGGGCCATGCGGCAAGGGCAAATTTCGGTTTGGGCCCCCTCAAAACTGGTTTTGGACAGTGCCGAACCACCCAAAGGGGCAAAAGTGACGGGGGAGCAATTGGCGCTGTGGTTGGCCGAGCAATTTGAGGCGCAGCGTATTGTTTATTTGGGCGGCCACCCGCCGTTGAAATCGTCTATCCCAGTGCAGGCATGGCCGTTTGACGTGATGCCTGATCTCTAATCTGGGCGGTGACCTTGATGGACGCTGAGCCACAGGGTAGGGCTAATCCTATGACTGATTATTATCGCCCCATACCCGTTACGGGCCCCGCGATCGGGCCTGAGGCCGTGCCCCTTGCAGGGGGTTGGTGCCATTTCACGCATGTTGAGCGGTTAAACCGCACGGGCGCGCGCGAGATTTTGCCCGCCGCAGACTTGCCCGCGGCATGGCGCGCGCCTTTGACGGCAGCGCGTGGTGATTTTGCGACTGTGCCTATGGGGCGCCCAAGCCTTATGGGGATTTTGAACCTCACCCCAGACAGCTTTTCCGATGGCGGGCGGCATGAGGACATCCAAGCCGCGCTGGAGCAAGCCCATCGTCTTGTGGCGGAAGGCGCAGATATTTTGGATTTGGGCGCAGAAAGCACCCGGCCAGGCGCCAAAGAAGTGCCGCAACAACAAGAAATCGCGCGCCTGATGCCTGCGCTGGAGGCCTTGCGCGGCTCTGGCGTGATCTCGCTTGACACACGCAAGGCCGATGTGGCGCGTGCGGGCCTTGCTGCGGGCGCGCAGGTGATCAACGATGTTTCGGGGCTGCGCTTTGATACAAATATGATTGAGGTTCTGCGCGAGAGCCGCGCGCCCGTGATCCTGATGCATTCGCTTGGCACGCCTGAGACCATGCAAGATTTGGCCTCCGATGCCTATCAAGATGTCGTTCTCGATATCTACGATGGGCTTGCTGCGATGCGCGATCAGGCGCTTTCTGTGGGGCTGACGCATGACCAAATCCTGCTTGATATTGGGGCGGGCTTTGGCAAGACCTTTGCGCAAACCCGCGCGTTGTTGCGTGACATCAGCCTGTTCCACGGGCTTGGCTGTGGGTTGCTTTTGGGCGTATCGCGCAAAGGGTTTGTGGGCCATGTGACGGGGATCAAACAGGCAGATCAGCGTGATGCCGCATCGGCGGCAATCGGCCTATGGGCCATATCGCAGGGGGTTCAGATGCTGCGTGTCCATGATATAGCCGTGCATCAAGCGATGATTTCTGCCTATATGGCAGCAAGCGGTTTGACCCTTGGGGAGGGGTAATAAAATGGCACGAAAATTATTTGGCACAGATGGGGTGCGGGGTCAGGCAAACAGCTATCCCATGACCGCCGATATGGCGCTGAAATTGGGGGCGGCGGCGGGGCGCTATTTCCGCCGCGATATGGAGCGCGGCCATCGTGTTGTGATCGGGAAAGACACGCGCCTGTCGGGCTATATGTTGGAAAATGCGCTGACGGCGGGCTTCACCTCCACGGGCATGGATGTTCTGTTGCTGGGGCCTGTGCCAACCCCTGCTGTGGGCCTTTTGACCCCCTCCATGCGGGCGGATGTTGGTGTGATGATATCCGCAAGCCACAACCCCGCCTCAGATAATGGGATTAAGTTTTTTGGCCCTGATGGATTCAAACTGTCAGACGAGGCAGAGGCCGAGATCGAAGCCCTTGTGTTTGGGGATATTCAACCTGCACAAGCGGGCAATATCGGGCGCGCGCGGCGCATTGATGATGGTCGTTTCCGCTATGTCGAACGCGTCAAAGGCACATTCCCCCACGGTCTAAGCCTTGAAGGTTTGAAGGTTGTCATCGACTGCGCCAATGGTGCCGCATATCGCGCCGCCCCCGAAGTGCTTTGGGAATTGGGCGCCGAAGTCGTGGCGATTGGCGTGAGCCCTGATGGGTTCAATATCAACGAAAATGTCGGGTCAACAAAGCCGCAAGCCGCGATTGCCAAGATCAAGGAAACAGGGGCCGATGTGGCCTTGTGCCTTGATGGCGATGCTGATCGCATTGTGATCATTGATGAGGCGGGCCAAGTTGCGGATGGGGATCAGATCATGGCGCTGTTGGCGGCGCGATGGGCGGATGAGAACCGTCTCAAAGGTGGTGCATTGGTGAGCACTGTGATGTCAAATTTGGGATTGGAACGGTTTTTGGGCGGGCGCGGGATTGGCCTACACCGCACGGCTGTTGGGGATCGCTATGTTGTCGAGGCGATGCGCGCAGGTGGCTACAATCTTGGCGGTGAGCAATCAGGCCATATCGTCATGAGCGACCATGCCACCACGGGTGATGGGTTGATGGCAGGTTTGCAATTCTTGGCTGAAATGGTGCGCCAGAACAAACCTGCAAGCGCGCTTGCCCGCAGCTTTGATCCCGTTCCGCAGATGTTAGAGAATCTGCGCTTTTCACCCGACAAAGCCCCGTTAGAGGCAGCATCCGTCAAGGCCGCCATCGCCGAGGCAGAAGCCCGATTGGGGCAGGCGGGGCGTATTTTGATCCGTAAATCAGGCACAGAACCCCTTATTCGCGTTATGGCCGAAGCCGAGGATGAGGGGCTAATGGCGGCTGTGGTGGGGGATATTGCAGCGGCCATTCGCGCCGAGCTGTAACCCCGCGCTGACTGTCCCTTTTGGGATTTTTCGCAAAACCACCTTTTCAGATCGGCTTTGCAATGTCATACCCCGCGCAACGCCTGATCTTGTTGCGCGAGGTGGATCATGTTGGACGAACAAGACCTCCATCTAGATGATGATCGTGACGCTTATGCGTTGGACGATAGTTTGCGCGCGCAATTGCGGCGTGCGGTTAGTGCCGAGGATGTAGACGCCATCGATGCGTTGATGGAGCCGCTACACCCTGCTGACATCGCTGATATTCTTGAACAAATCTCCAGCGGTGAGCGCGCAGCCCTTCTGGCGCTTTGGTCGCGAGGGATTGATGGTGAGGTTCTCTCTGAACTTGATTGGTCAATCCGCGAAGACATTTTGCCGCTTTTGCCAAGCGATGTTCTGGCCGATGCTGTGCGCGAGTTGGACTCGGATGATGTTGTTGATCTGGTCGAAGACCTAGAAGAAGATCAGCAAGGGGCCATTCTTGGCGCGCTTGACGATGCGGATCGGGTCGCGGTTGAACAGGCGCTGAGTTTTCCAGAAGGGTCTGCTGGGCGTCTTATGCAGCGCGAGGTGGTGCGCGCGCCCGAACATTGGAATGTCGGGCAGATGATTGACTATCTGCGTTCCGAAAAAGCGGAATTGCCCGAACAATTCTATCACATCATCCTCGTGACCCCTGCGATGAAACCTGTGGGTTATGTCTCGCTTGGGCGGTTGTTGTCGAGTGCGCGGGCAACATCATTGAAGGACATTCTGGAAGACAGCTTTCGCACCATCCCTGCCAAGCAGGATGAGGATGATGTCGCCTACGCCTTTAACCAGTATCACCTGATCTCTGCGCCCGTTGTCGATGATGATGGGCGATTGGTGGGCGTGATCACCATTGATGACGCGATGAGCGTTCTTGATGAGGTCAATGAAGAGGATTTGCGCCGCCTTGCAGGTTTGGGCGTGGATGAAAGCCTTAGCGACACGACCTTTGAAACTGTGCGTCAACGTTTTCCTTGGTTGTTTGTCAATTTGGGCACGGCGATTTTGGCCTCGGTGGTGATTGCACAATTCGAAGCGGTGATTGCGCAATTGGTGGCCTTGGCCGTGTTGATGCCGATTGTCGCCTCTATGGGCGGCAATGCCGGAACGCAAAGCCTTGCCTTGGCTGTGCGTGGGCTTGCAACACGCGACCTCACCTCCGCCAACCTGTGGCGGGTTGTAATGCGTGAGGCGGGCGTGGGGGCTTTGAACGGTTTCGCCTTTGCCCTTGTGATGGGCATTGTGGGTTATGTTTGGTTCGATTCCGTTCTCTTGGGCGGCGTGATTGCAGGCGCAATGGTGGTTAATCTTGTTGTGGCGGGATTGGCGGGGATATTGATCCCCGTTGCGTTAGAACGCTTTGGCGCGGATCCTGCGCTCGCCTCTGGCACATTCGTGACCACGGTCACCGATGTTGTGGGCTTCTTCGCCTTTCTTGGCCTCGCAGCACTTGTCCTGATTTAGCCGTTTGGCACCTCTAGCGTGATGTTTTCGCCGTCCTTGATGTATTGAAGGCTGTCATCGCCAATCGCGGCGACCCGCCCCCCGTCAAGACGATCTCCAACTTCGACCGTAACAAACCGACCCGATGGCAGGCGCACCAAGGCGCGGCGGCTGCTCGAAGGGCCAGTGACACCAATCAAATTCGTGTCGCGCAAATTTATGGCATTGCGATTGGTCGCGGCGCGGGTCACCCGTTCGCCGGATGGGGTGTCGGTGCTGACGGCGGCAATTTCCGCCTCAATTTCCTCATCTGCGCCTGATTGTGCCGCAGCCTCTGCAGCAACACCATTTGGTGCAGCGGCGCTTGCAGGTGTTGCAGCGGCCACCACCGCCTCAAAGCCCGAGGGGCGGGCCTGTGGCAAAAGCGAACGTGCGACAGCCAAATTGCTGATCAAGGCCTGATTGGCGCTGCGTCCTTCACTGACGGCGAGGGCTGCTGCCTCGGCGGCGCGGGCCGCTTCGGCAATTTCTTGAAGCGATGCAGGGCGCAGTTGCGGCGTGATGCTGCTTAATTCGCTGCGCGTAAAGCCGTTTAATTGCTGGCGCTCAAGGATTTCTGCGAAATTCTCAGGTCTGAGGCGCGGCAGTGTGGCTGCCAATGTTTCGATTTGTTCAAGCCGTGCTGCACGGGCCGCCTCTAGGATGGCATCGGGGCGCGGGATTGCCGCAACGGGGGGCGCCGCATCAAAGACCAATACACCATCGGGGTTCAACGCCCCCTCAGGGGTTGGATCGACAAGACCCGCGCTGTTCAAAACGCTGCCCGCGCCAAAGGGGATCGGCGAGAGGATTGGCGGCGGGGCATCATCGCCGATACCGCCCAAGGGGGGGCGTAGGGCCAGTGCATCTTGTTGGGTCAAGATCGGGTCAATCGCGGCAAGGATGGTGCCGTCACGCCGTGGCCTTGGCGCAGTCAGGGTAGGCGCTGTCGCCATAAGTGCCACATCGGGCGCAGGCAGGCCGCTTGCCGCAGGCGCGCTTGGGGCTGGTTCGGTAACTGTGGGCGTTGCTGCGACAACAGCGGGGGCTTCAGGCGTCACATCCTGCTCTGGGACAGAAGGCATCAGGAGAAATGCCGCAACAATCACGGCAAGCCCCCCGCCAAGACCAAGGGCCATTCCTTTGCGAAAACGCGGCACGAAGAGCGCGATGTCCTCCAGGCGAATTTTGCGCTTGGGGGCAGGAATGGTCGCAAGGTTTTGCACATGCGGTGTCGGTTTGGGGCGCTTTGCCAAACGAAAGATGGGCGTTCCATCATAATCATCTGGCAGTGTTTCCACGGTCAATGCCACAGCCGTGATCCCGTAGGATTTTATAAACTCTTGCGCGGCTTGGATGGTTTCCGCTGCAATGGCGGCGATTTGGATCACGGAATCCGTGCGCAGCCAATCATATTGCAATTCCGACAATTCATAGGGGGTGAGGCCATCCAGTTTAGCCTCGACTGCGCGCCGCTCAGCGGCGGGGGTGGCCTCATCAGGGGCTTCGCAGCTTGTAAACAGAACTTGCTCGCGCGGGACAATCACCAAAACTTGGGCGTTGTCTTTGGCCTCAATCAGAGATTTCATCTGCGCGAAAGCGGCGCTGAGATCCTCTGCATCTGGCGCGGTGCGAACGACTACCTCCCACGCATCATCAGAGCGGCGTGAAGCAAGGCTAATGGCCTCGGGCGACAGGTGTAGCGTGAACTCCGTGCTCAAAATACCGATGCGCTTCTCGTTAAGTGGGCCAAAGGGGAGGTATTTTTCCCTCCTTGCGCCCAACTCTATACGATAGTTGCAGGGGGCATAAACCAGATAAGCGCTATATTTATAAAAATTTGAACGAGATCAGCGCCATTGCTCGTAGGCGCGTGTCAGGGCCAGGGCGATCAACAGCACACTCATCAGCAGGCATGCATCAAACAGTGCGACAGCCGCCAATTCAAAAAGTGCTGAAAGCCCAAATTCTGCGTTGGGCGCTATCACCCATGCACAGATCATCAAAATTGCACTACTTGCGATAGTAACGGGTGGTAACACCCGCCATGACTGGCGCTGTGCCACTGTGATATAGTGCCCCAAGAAGGCCAGCAGTTTGAACGCGAGAACGGGCACCGTGAGCCCGATCATGCCCAGTAAGAAAAGATGGGCATCATTTTCGGTGTCGTAGATATATACAGTCAGCGCGATACCTGGCAGGCCGTAGAGAAGCCCAGAATGTGAATAAAGCCAAGCGGTCAGAACTTTGGCGATGGTTGCAAAGCCAAAGAAGATCAAAACGGACCCCGTGGCATAATGGAGGGTCGCATTGGTTTGGCTCATCAAGCCATGATTGATCAGCGCGGCACCCAACAGGGCTGAGGACACGAAAAAAGCGGTTTTCAGATGTGAAACAGCGCGCAGGAACGCAGGTCCCGCAAGACATTTAAACCATTTAACCACGCGGTTGACTCCTTTGGAGGTGAGAGCCCGCTCCGAACTACGATAATCAATCTTAAGGTCTTGTTGTGAATCAAGACCTATTACTCATGCCTAAAGATTGCAAGTGCTTATATTTGACTGTTGTCAATCGTCACGCTGCAAAAGACGGGGCCAATGCTCTGTCTTGCGATAATGTTTGGCGCGACTGTCAGAATTCAACTGTATAAACCCCTTTTTCATAAGAGATTTCAGCGCACGATTGAATGTGGCTGTGGGGACGTCTCGCATCAACGGATGATTGTGGATTTCTGCAGATGTTAAAATCTCGTCCGGATTTTCAGCTAAAAGGTCGGTCGCGTATAGAAGATCAAGTTCTACTTTGGGCAGCGAGACGAGACCCAAGTCCCGCTCAAGCGACGCCAAAAGCTGGCGCATGCGCGACAACACATTGAGCGAGCTTTGATCCACGCTTAAACTCCGTAATAACTGACCGCGCGGTTATACCAATCTCGCCGCTAAGCCGCTCATATCTCATATCTATATGTAACTATAATTCATATATGTTTCCCAAATGCAACGCCTTCTCTGCATTGAAATTCATAAAAAATAATCAAAATGATTGAAAACGAGCGCCCGATGTGTCACATGCGATTCACGGGGAAATCTCAGACCTGAATTCTTGATGCAAGCACCTTAGTCGGGTGTATCAATTTGGGACTTTTCCGCAGATATTCGAACACCCCTCCTGCAGCTGGCCAATCTTGCAGGTTGGGTGCGGGCTACTCCGTAACCCCATCGTAGCCCGGGGCAGAGGCCAGTCCCCAGTTTAGCAGCCGACACTGGCCTCTGCCCGAACCTATCAAAAACCCCCATCCAAATCTGTTTGGACGGGGGTTTTTCTTTTTCAGTGGCGCAAGGTTTACGCGGTTGCTTTGGCCAAGGCCTGATCAAGATCGGCAATCAGATCATCTGCATCTTCAATCCCAATGGAGACACGCACCACATTAGGTGCTGCCCCCGCTGCTTGTTGCTGTTCTGGGGTCAGCTGGCGGTGGGTGGTTGATGCTGAATGAATGATCAGCGAACGCGTATCGCCCAAATTGGCGACATGGCTGAACAGCTCAAGACTATCTACCAGTTTCACACAGGCCTCATATCCGCCTTTCACGGCAAAGGTGAATAATGCGCCCGCACCTTTGGGGCAGATATCCTTGACCCGCCCATGATATGGCGAGGATGGCAGACCCGCATAGGTCACGAAATCAACGCGGGGATCCTTTTCAAGCCATGCAGCGATTTTCGCGGCATTCTCAACATGGCGCTGCATCCGCAGCGACAAGGTCTCAATCCCCATCAGCGTGTAATGCGCCGCTTGCGGGTTCATGGTCATCCCCAAATCGCGCAAGCCAATCGCGATTGAGTGGAAGGTAAAGGCCATCGGCCCCAACGCCTCGTGGAATTTTAGGCCATGATAGGCAGGTTCCGGTGCCGAGAGCGAAGGAAATTTATCACTGGCTGACCAGTCAAATTTGCCGCTATCAACCACACAGCCGCCTGTGACAGTGCCATTGCCTGTGAGATATTTTGTGGTGGAATGCACAACCAATGTCGCGCCATGTTCAATTGGGCGGCAGAGATAGGGGGTTGCAGAGGTGTTATCCACGATCAAGGGGATGCCTGCGCCATCTGCGATATTCGCAATGCTGCGCAGATCGGTGATATAGCCACCCGGGTTTGCGATGGCCTCGCAGAACACGGCGCGCGTGTTATCGTCAATCGCCGCTTTCACCGCGTCAAGATCATCGAAATCAACAAATTTTGCAGACCACCCAAAGCGTTTGATGGTCTGGCTGAATTGGGTGACTGTGCCGCCATAAAGGCGCGTAGAGGCCACGATGTTGCAGCCTGGGCCCATGAGCGGAAACAGGGCCATGATCTGCGCCGCATGACCAGACGAGCAACAAACCGCACCAACACCTCCCTCTAGGGTCGCGATCCGCTCTTGTAGCACAGCGACTGTGGGGTTGGTCAGGCGCGAGTAAATAAAGCCGACCTCTTGCAAGTTAAACAGACGCGCCGCGTGATCAGCATCTTTGAACACATAGGCCGTGGTTTGATAGATCGGCGTTTGGCGTGCGCCGGTTGCAGGGTCTGGATGCGCACCTGCATGGATCTGCAGCGTGTCAAATTTTAGGCTTTTGGGGTCGGACATGGCGTTTTTCTCCTCGCGTGTTTCCCTGAGGGTTATGTTTAGGGCGCTGGCGTGTGCAAAACAACATCTGTCGCAGTTGTTATTGGCATTGCCCCTAGACCTTAGCGGCGTGTTGCGGCATTAGAAGACAAAACGACACGCGATTTAGTTTGGAGATTGTCATGCTCTCATTCCTGCTGCGCCTTGTGACTTGGTGGAATGGTCAGACGGTTGGAACGCAACTCTACACTTGGCGGAAGGGCCAGAAGGTGGGTGAGGATGCGCAGGGCAATGTGTTCTACCAATCCCGCGATGGCAAACGCCGTTGGGTGATTTTCAATGGCGAGGCCGAAGCCAGCCGCATCAGCCCTGATTGGCATGGCTGGTTGCATCACACATGGGATAAATCCCCTGCCGATGCGCCGCTTGCGCGTAAAGCGTGGGAAAAAGAGCACGAAATGAACCTGACGGGATCAGAAGCGGCCTATGCGCCTGCGGGTTCGTTGCGTCAGGCCGCACCAGTCGCGCGCAAGGATTACGAGGCATGGAGCCCCGAATAAGCCTGTGCGCTTTTTTGGCAGCATGAGAGGGGTTCCGTGATGGCCGAAAATAGATTGAGCGAAATTTTGGTCGGCGGTGCGGTCTTGGCCGTAGCTGCGGGGTTTCTGCTCTATGCCGCTGAAATCGGCGGGATCGGGCGCAGCACGGGGTCAAGCTACGAGGTATCGGCGCTGTTCCGCTCTGCAGAAGGGATCGGGATTGGCACAGATGTGCGCCTTGCGGGCGTTCGGGTTGGCACTGTCAGTAGCCTCAATCTTGACCCTGCCACCTTCCGCGCAGAAGCGACCTTGAATATCCGTGACGATATTCTTTTGCCTGATGACAGCATTGTTAGCATCGCCTCAGAGGGGCTTTTGGGTGGGTCATTTGTTGACATCCAACCGGGTGGTTCGCCGTTTAACTTGGCCGCTGGGGATGAGGTGTTAAACACACAAAGTTCGGTCAGCCTTGTGACCTTGCTGATGCGCGCCTTCTCGGGATCTGGGCAGTAACATGCGGGCGCGTCTGGCGGGATTGGCGTTGATATCAGCCATTTGCGTAGGCCCTGTGAGCGCGCAAGATCAATCCTTGGGTTTGAATGGGCAAGTGTCCGCCGATGGCATTGTTGTGATCCCGATTGATCCTTTGCCGCTTGATACTGGTGCAGAGACAAGCCGCCCGCAAACCTTTGGTGAAGGCAGCCTTCCTCTTGGCAGCGGCACAGTTATCGCGCCTGCCCCCGCTATGGGGGAGGTGGCGCCTGTGATCGTGCCGCAAGAGGAAAACGGGGATGTGACCCTGACCGATAATGGCGATGCGGGGCAATCGGGCGTCCTCTTGGAAACAAGCCCCGCTGAACCTGATTTGGGCGGCGTGACGTCTATCACAGAAATCGCAACAGAAACGGGGTCAGGGGCGCTGTTGCGCGCCTTGGACAAAACCTTGGCGCAGTCGCGTGATTTGGAATTGGCGACTGGGGCCGCGGCGCGGCTTGGCCGTATCACGGTTGAAATGGTTGAATGCCGTTATCCTGAGGGTGACGCCAATTCAGATGCTTTCGCCCATATGCGCATCACCGACACCGATGGGCGGGCCTTGTTTGATGGATGGATGGTGGCCTCTAGCCCCGCGCTGATCGCCTTTGATCACCCGCGCTATGATGTATGGGTGTTGCGCTGTAGCACATCCTGAGGGGTGAATAGGGCCCCGCCCGCCATGAAATCTGCCTGTTTCTCAAGCGCCGCATCAAGCCGCTTGCGATAGTCGATGCGCGAGATCTCGATAGCACCTAAACGGATCAAATGGGGCGTGGTAAATTGCACATCAAAGAGCGTGAACCCGCCTGCATTGAGGCGCGCGACCAAATAGGCGAGCGCAATTTTCGAGGCATCACGCACCCGCGAAAACATACTTTCCCCAAAAAACGCAGCCCCAAGCGCCACCCCATAGACACCACCCACCAGATCACGCCCTTGCCACAGCTCAAGGGAATGGGCGAAGCCTTCCTCATGCAGCGCGCTGTATAAAGCGGTTATTTCTGCGTTGATCCATGTTTCATCCCGATCCGCACAGGCCGCCACAACACCTGCAAAATCACTATTGATCCTAATCTCAAACGGGTTTTGGCGGATCTTGCGCGCAAGGCTGCGGGATATGTGAAAGCCATCTAGAGGAATGATCCCGCGCCGTTTTGGCTCAACCCAAAATAGGTTTGGGTCATCGCGGCCCTCGGACATTGGAAATATGCCCGCTGCATAGGCTTGCAACAGAAGTTGCGGGGTAATTTCAAGGGCGGCTTGGGTGTCGGGCATGAATGAAATTTAGCATGATAAAGGCCAAAATGCTGCACGCATTTTGGCCTGTGATCTTTGATTTCGTGCTAGAATTAGGCCTTGCCGAAGGTTTCTTCCAGCCAATGTTCCAGCCAGTGGATGTTATATTGGCCTGTTTGCACCGCCTCTTGGTCGAGCAAATCGTGGAACAAGGGCACCGTGGTGTCGACACCATCCACAATCAATTCCGACAAGGCGCGCTTTAGGCGGGCAAGCGCCTCGGGTCGGTCACGGCCATGAACGATCAGCTTGGCAATCAAGCTGTCATAATAAGGCGGGATGCGGTAGCCATCATAAAGCGCGCTATCCATCCTTACACCCAAGCCACCTGGGGCGTGATATTGCGTGATCTTGCCGGGGCAGGGGGAGAATTGTGGCACTTTTTCCGCGTTGATCCGCACCTCAATGGCATGGCCGTTGATCTGCAAATCTTCCTGCGCAAAGCTGAGCGGCAGGCCCGCTGCCACGCGAATTTGCTCGCGCACCAAATCCACCCCGAAAATCCCTTCGGTCACGGGATGCTCCACCTGCAAGCGGGTGTTCATTTCAATGAAATAAAACGCGCCTTTCTCGTAGAGAAATTCAATGGTGCCAGCACCCTCATATCCCATTTTGGCAATCGCATTGGCACAGATCGCCCCGATCTCGGCGCGTTCCTTTTCGCTTATGCAGGGGCCTGGGGCCTCTTCGAAGACCTTTTGGTGACGGCGCTGCAGCGAACAATCCCGCTCGCCCAAATGAACCGCATTGCCCTTACCATCGCCAAATACCTGCACCTCAATATGGCGCGGCGTGGTGAGGTATTTCTCAATATAAACTGCGTCATTGCCAAAGGCAGATTTCGCCTCGCTGCGCGCCGTGCGGAATGCGTTTTCCAAGTCCTTGGCGCTTTGCGCCACTTTCATGCCGCGACCGCCGCCCCCTGCAGTGGCTTTGATAATGACGGGGTAGCCCATATCGGCGGCGACTTTCTTGGCCGCGTCCAGATCGGGAACGCCCCCCTCAGAGCCGGGGACGCAAGGAATACCAAGCGCCTTTGCCGTTTCTTTCGCGGTGATTTTATCGCCCATGATGCGGATATGCTCGGCAGAGGGGCCAATGAATTTGATCCCGTGATCCTCTACGATTTGCACGAAATTCGCGTTCTCGGAGAGAAACCCATAGCCAGGGTGAATCGCTTCGGCCCCCGTGATCTCGCATGCCGAGATGATAGAGGGGATCGACAGATAGCTGTTGGTGCTGGCGGGGGGGCCGATACACACACTTTCATCGGCCATGCGCACATGCATCGCATCAGCATCGGCGGTGGAATGCACAGCGACTGTCTCAATACCCATTTCGCGCGCGGCACGGATCACGCGCAGCGCGATTTCCCCGCGATTGGCGATGAGAATTTTTTTGAACATGCGGGCAGCCATCTTATTCGATGATCATCAATGGCGCGCCGAATTCCACGGGTGAGCCATCTTCCACCAAAATCCGTTTCACCGTGCCTGCGCGCGGGCTTGGGATTTGGTTCATGGTTTTCATTGCTTCGATGATCAAGACAGGCTGACCTTCGGCGACTTTATCGCCCACCGAGACAAAGGCCGCCGCGCCAGGTTCTGGTGCGAGATATGCGGTGCCCACCATTGGAGAGGTCAGCGCATTTGGGCTTTGGGTTGGGTCTTCGGCGGCGGCAGGGGCCGCTGCGGGTGCGGCGGCGGCAACGGGGGCCGCTGCAGATGGGGCTGCTGCAACTGGGGCAGGGGCCATTGCAACGGGGGCCGCATGGATTTGCCGCGCCACGCGCACATTCAGGCTGTCATCTTCGCCATACTCGCGGATAACTTCCAATTCGGTCAGATCGTTTTCGCGCAGCAACTCCGCCAAGGCTTTGATAAAGCCAACGTCACCGTCATGCGTATTCTTGCTCATGGATCCCTCGCAGATTATTCGCCCGCCTTTGGCTGAGCCCTTCGCTTATGTTTGCGCCCTAAATTGCCGCAAAATCAGAAGTTCTATATGCCACCTCGGCCAGAGTGGAAAGCACCAGATGGTCAAAAAATTATGCTTCTTTTGCAACGAATGCGCATTTCTTTCCTTATCTGTATTTGCATCTTCTGTGATAGGCCAGAACGATTGCGCATGCAATGATTGAGGATATGCGCATAGATTTGCCCCGTTCCCTCTTGCGCCACAGCCAATAAAGGCGTTCATATTCTTGGAAACGGAACTAGGGCGCTTTTGCCACGGGAGAGATGCATCATGGCTTTGGATCGGTCGAACACACCCAATGATCTTTCGGCATTTTGGATGCCGTTTACCGCCAATCGGCAGTTCAAGAAAGCGCCTCGGATGCTCGTCTCAGCCGATGGGATGTTCTACAAAACAGCGGATGGGCGCGATGTTTTGGATGGGACGGCGGGATTGTGGTGCTGCAATGCAGGTCATAATCGACCCAAAATTGTCGAAGCCATCCGCAAACAGGCAGGCGAATTGGATTATGCGCCTGCGTTCCAGATGGGGCATCCTGTGGCGTTTGAATTGGCCTCTCGCCTGCGGGATATGGCGCCTGCGCCTTTTGAGCATGTGTTCTTTACGAATTCGGGCTCTGAGTCCGTTGAAACAGCTTTGAAAATTGCGCTGGCCTATCAGCGGGCCATCGGCCAAGGCAGCCGCACCCGCCTGATTGGACGCGAGCGCGGCTATCATGGTGTAAATTTCGGCGGGATTTCTGTGGGCGGCATCGTCAATAACCGCAAATTCTTCGGCAGTTTGCTGACAGGTGTCGATCACCTGCCACATACGCATCTGGCTGAAAACGCTTATAGCAAAGGTCAGCCTGAGCATGGCGCGCATCTTGCCGATGATCTCGAGCGGATCGTGGCGCTGCACGGGCCTGAAACCATTGCCGCCGTGATTGTCGAGCCTATGGCGGGCTCAACGGGTGTGCTTCTGCCGCCCAAAGGATATCTTGAGCGCCTGCGCGAGATCACCCGGAAACATGGCATTTTGCTGATTTTTGACGAGGTGATCACAGGGTTTGGTCGTCTGGGCTCGTCCTTTGCTGCGGAACATTTCGGGGTCATGCCTGATCTGATCACCTGTGCCAAAGGCTTGACCAATGGTGTGATCCCCATGGGGGCGGTTCTGGCCACAAAGGAAATTCACGATGCCTTTATGCAAGGCCCAGAACATATGATTGAGCTCTTCCACGGCTATACCTATTCAGGCAGCCCGATTGCCTCTGCGGCAGGGATTGCTACGCTCGAAACCTATACGGAAGAGGGCCTTTTCGAGCGTGCAGCCCAACTTGCCCCGTATTGGCAAGAGGCGCTGCATAGCCTGAAAGGCCTGCCGCATGTCAAAGACATCCGCAATATGGGTTTGATTGGTGCGATCGAGCTGGAGCCGATTGCAGGCGAGCCAGCCAAGCGCGCCTTTGCAGCCTTCCTTGACGCCTATGAAAAAGGCATCTTGATCCGCACCACGGGCGATATTATCGCCATGTCCCCGCCGTTGATCATTGAGAAATCGCATATTGATCAATTGATCGGAACATTGGCAGATGTGTTGAAAAAACTGCATTGATCTGATTTGACGAACAGCGGGGTGCGGCTGTGTGCTTGCCCATATAAAAACCAAATGCGCCATAGGGGGCCTCTGTCGTGATGATACTGAACTTCACTGGATCAAATCTGCGATTTGCAGCAGGGGCCGTGGCGATGGCCGCGTTTTTGACGGGTTGCGTCACAAGCCCGCCTGTGGATGACGAGGGCTATTTGGTTGAATTGCCAGAGGCTTTGGTCGAGTTGGCAGCGGATGGGCAAGATATTGGCCGCGTGCGCCTGATGGAAGATAACTGTTACTGGTATCTCTATAATGGCGTGGTCGAAACCACTTTGCTGCCAATCCTCACCGAGGAAGGGCGCATGATCTGCAACCAGTAGGGCAGGCGAGAGGCGGTTAGTAAATTCTTTTACAAGGCCGCCCAACTTGCGATAAGCAGGGAGTATGAGCCATGCTGACCTGCCCCCTACAACGAAAACCGCCGCCCTGCCTTCAAGCAGCGCGCTAACAGGCAGTCGTATCCGTCAACGCCGCAGTGCTTTGGGGATGCGGCAGGCTGATTTGGCGAAAGCGGTCGAGATTTCGCCCAGTTATCTCAATCTGATTGAGCATGGCCGCCGCCGAATTGGCGGTAAATTATTGGTCGATATTGCCCGCGCCCTATCGGTCGAGCCGACCGCCCTGTCATCAGGCGCGGACGCAACGGTTTTTGACGCGCTGCACAAGGCCGCGACAGATTTGCGCCCGAACCTTTTGGCTGAGCCAGAATTGGATCGCATTGATGAATTGTCTGGCCGCTTTCCAGGATGGTCGGGGGTTTTGACCTTGCAGCAGAAAAGGATCACCGCGCTTGAGGCGATGATTGATAGTTTGCAGGATCGTTTGGCCAATGATCCTGTTTTGGCTGAAGCCATGCATGAGATCCTCTCAAGCGTTGCGGCAATCCGTTCGACCGCTGATATTTTGGTGCGCGAGCCTGATCTCGAAACGCAATGGCGTGCCCGCTTTCATCGCAACCTCAACGAGGAAGCAGAACGCCTCTCGTTGCGGGCCACGCAAATGCTCAGCCATTTTGAGCAACAAGGCGACACAAATGAGGGCGCAAGTTCAACAGCGCAAGAAACGGTTGAGGCCATGTTTGACGCGGCAGGGCATCATTTTGCGGCGATTGAGACGCATGGGGTGGACGCGATAGACGCGGTGATTGCGCGCGCCGCTGGGATGGAGGATCGCACAGCGCGGGATTTGGCGCGTGCTATGTTGCAGGCCTATGCGCAAGATGCTGCGCGATTGCCCTTGGCGCAGTTTCAATCTGCCGCCAAATCCGTGGGCTATAGCCCGTCTCAATTGCTGCATCTAGGGCAGGGGGATGTGGCCTTGATCTTGCGCCGCTTGGCCACGCTGCCGCCTGACCCTGATATGCCTGAATTCGGACTTGCGATTTGCGATGCTTCGGGCGCGCTGATGTTCCGCAAACGTATTACGGGGTTTTCTATCCCGCGCTTTGGGGCGGGCTGCCCCTTATGGCCGCTATATACCGTGCTGTCGCGCCCAATGATGCCAACGGATGGGGTTTTGGAATTGCCCAACGGTTTGGCCTATCATGCATGGGCAGTGGCGCAACCACGCGGCGGTGCGGGGTTTGCAGCCGCGCCAATTTTGAATGCAACGATGCTTCTACGTCCTTTGCAGAACGCTGAGAATGCCCTGCCGCAAACCGCGCTTCCCATTGGGTCTGGTTGTCATGTTTGCCCGCGTGACGCCTGTGCCGCGCGCCGCGTGCCTTCTGTTCTGGCCTAGGGTCTTGATGCAGAAAGATTGACAAAAGCGGTGTCGCGGGGATTCCATAGGAAAAGCAGCGTGGGACAGAAGGCGCAAACGCCAAGCCCATATCTGCTGTGGGGAGGGACATCATGACGAACCGCATTTTGCTGGTTGAGGATGAGGCCAATATTCTTGAGGCCATCACGTTCATCCTCTCGCGTGCTGGAATGGAGGTGCGCAGCCACGGCAATGGGGCCACCGCCGTGGAGGAGGTCAAACGCTATGGCCCTGATCTGATCGTATTAGATGTCATGCTGCCTGGCAGATCGGGCTTGGATATTCTGCGTGACCTGCGCGCTGATCCAAGCACGGAGGCATTGCCTGTGGTCATGCTGACCGCAAAGGGTCAAGCCAAGGATCGCGAGACGGCGCTTGGGTTGGGGGCGGATGCCTATTTGACCAAACCCTTTTCCAATTCCGAAATGTTGCAACTTTTGACCCAAATTTTGGACGAACGCGGGGCAAAATCAGCCGTGCAAAAAGGATCGGCCTAAATGAGCCCCCCACGCGACACGTCCCGCGCGGCGCCACCTGCGCGCAGGCATTTGTTTCTTGAACGCGAAAGCTATCGCAAGAATCGCCTGCGTGATGCGGCTGCTTTGATGCCTGTCTTTGGGGGATTGTTGTTCTTTGGCCCCGCCTTCATCCTCACCCCGCGCGAGCAACTGGCAGGGGGGATATCATTCTGGCTTGTCTATTTTTTCGCGGTTTGGACAATCTTGATTGTAATCACCTATATTCTGTCGCGCGCGCTGCGCCAGATTGAGCGCGAAGATGCCTCCGCAGACCTCCCAGACCCTGCGGCCGATCCAGCATCGGGGGAGGGGTGATGCTGTCCTTTGACGGGTTGGTCGCGGTTGCGGTTCTGTATGTGGTGGGGCTTTTTGGCGCGGCTTTTTGGGCGGAGAAACGCGCAGCCGAGGGCAAGGCACGTTGGCTGCAATCCCCTGTGACCTATACGCTGTCATTGTCGATCTACACCACCGCATGGACATTTTACGGCGCGGTCGGGTCTGCCGCGCGATCAGGACTTGAGTTTATCACGATCTATCTTGGCCCGACCTTGGTCTTCATCGGATGGTTCTGGATCTTGCGAAAATTGGTGCGCATTGGGCGCACGCAAAGGATCACATCTATCGCGGATATGATCTCGTCTCGATATGGGAAATCGGGGGGATTGGCTGCGATCGTGACCATCCTCATGGTGATCGGGGCCACGCCCTATATCGCCTTGCAGATGCAATCAGTGACGCTGTCTTTCTCTGCCTTTATCACGCCAAATTCAGGGCGCGAGATGGATACAGGCCTGATGGCCATATGGGTTGCGGGGGGGCTTGCGCTCTTTACCATCGTGTTTGGGACGCGCTCTTTGGATGTGAACGAGCGTCACCCGGGTCTGGTTTCCGCTATTGCCCTAGAGGCCATCGTCAAGTTATTCGCCCTGATCGCTGTGGGCGTCTTCGTGGTCTGGGGCGTGGCTTCTGGCCCGATGGATATGTTGGCGCGGATAGATGCAAGCCCGCTTGCCTCGATCTCGTCCAATGGCGCGCGTTGGGTCGGTTTAACACTGTTATCGGGGGCCGCGATTTTGTGCCTGCCGCGGATGTTTCAGGTCTTGGTCGTAGAAAACTCTGACGAGCGGCATCTGGCAACGGCGGCTTGGGCCTTCCCGCTTTATATGCTGCTGATTTCGATTTTCGTGGTGCCAATTGCTGTGGCTGGCCTGCAAGAAATGCCGCAAGGCGCGAACCCTGATTTGTTCGTTCTGACCCTGCCTTTGTCGCAAGGGCGCGAATTCCTAGCCCTGCTTGCGTTTTTGGGCGGGTTTTCTGCTGCCACCTCAATGGTCATTGTGGCGGCCTTGGCCTTGGCTACGATGTTGTCGAACCATATTATTATGCCTGTCTGGCTGCGCGCCACGCGCCACGATGATCCGATGTCTGGCGATATGCGCCGCGTGGCGCTGATGGCGCGGCGGTTTTCGATCCTCGGGATCATGGCGCTGGGCCTTGCCTATTACCGCCTTTCTGGCGGAACCGAGGCTTTGGCCGCAATGGGGTTGATTGCCTTTTTGGGCGTGGCGCAGGTTTTGCCTGCGCTTGCAGGGGGCATATTCTGGCGCGGGGCCACGCGGCTTGGGGCAGGGGCGGGCATTTTGACGGGCTTTGCCGTATGGGCGTGGCTTCTATTGCTGCCAAATGCCTTTGCGGGTGAATTGCTGCATGATGTGCTGACCTTGGGGCCAATGGGAGTGCAATGGCTGCGCCCCAATAATTTCCTTGGCATGGCTGGAACAGACCCGCTCTTGACGGCGATGGTGCTGTCTTTGGGGCTGAACACGGTTGTGTTTATCGTGGTATCTTTGGCAAGCTTCCCGTCCCCGCTAGAGCGCTTGCAGGGCGCGCAATTTGTCAAAGTGTTTGACTACACCCATGCCCCATCGGGGTGGCAGGCGGCGCAGGGCACGGCTGATGATCTTTTGATCATGGCGCGGCGTATTTTAGGGGCGGGGCGCGCGGCGCGTCTGTTTGGGCAGGCGGCCCGCGCGCAGGGGCGGGACAGTGAATTGCCCGATCCAACCCCCGATTTTCTAGAGCGCCTTGAACGGGAACTGGCGGGGTCTGTCGGTGCTGCAACAGCCCATGCGATGGTCGGGCAAATTACGGGCGGCGCAGGCGTGTCGGTGCAAGACCTTCTGGCTGTGGCCGATGAGACCGCGCAGATCATGGAATATTCATCGAAACTTGAGGCGCAATCGGCGGAATTGGCCCGCACCGCGGCGCGCTTGCGTGAGGTGAACCAAAAGCTGACGGAACTCTCTGTGCAAAAAGATGCGTTTCTATCGCAGATCAGCCATGAATTGCGCACGCCTATGACCTCTATTCGCGCGTTTTCTGAAATCCTGATGCAATCTGACGGTTTGGATGACGCGGCGCGGGCGCGGTTCTCGAAGATCATCCATGATGAAAGCCGCCGTCTGACACGGCTTCTGGATGATTTGCTGGATTTATCCGTTCTCGAGAATGGCCATGTCTCTCTGAACCCCAGTGAGGTGCATCTCGCGCGGGTGTTAGAGCGGGCGATTAATGCCACCGCCGCCCTTGAGGAAAGCCATCGCCTTGAGATCATTTACAATGGGACGGAGGAGGCGGGCTTTCGTCTGAACACGGACGCAGATCGTTTGGCGCAGGTCTTTATCAATTTGATTTCGAACGCCCAGAAATATTGCGAGGCAGAGGCCCCGCGCCTCACCATCACCCTGCGCGAGACAGCGCGACATCTTGAGGTGGAATTTGCCGATAATGGTGCAGGCATTCCTGAGCGCCAGAGAAGTTTGATTTTCGAGAAATTCGTGCGCCTTGATGGCACGCGCCCCGCACAAGGCGCGGGGTTGGGTCTGGCCATCAGCCGCGAGATCATGCAGCGCCTTGGCGGGGGGCTGCACTATGTGCCGTCAGAAGGCGGAGCCGTGTTTTTGGTGCGCCTTCCCAAAGCGGAGGCGCGCGCGGCTTAAACTTTGCTCAACCTTTGCGCGGCTATGATCCCCGAAAGGCCGATGAGTTTGGGGGCAGAAAGCGCGCAGGATGACAGAAGGCATTTCAAAAAATCGATCCGATCACACGCGGATCCTGTCCAAAATGCTGGGCCGTGATCTGCCGCGGCAGGCCAGTGCCACGACCCCGCCAGATCCGCGGCAAGAGGCGCGGGTGATCCGTGGGGTGCAGCGGGCCTTGATTGCAGCAGGTGACAGTTACGGCACACTTTCCCCGAATGCATTAGACTCGACCTTTCATTGGGGTCGCGATCTGGGGGATTTGGGCATGGTCATGCCCACAGACGGGTTTGTCGCCCTTCTCGAGGGGCAAGTGCCCGATCAAACTGGTGCAGGAGAAGCTATGATTTACGGCGCGGTGGCGCTGTCCTCGGGCATTGTCGATGCCATGGTCGAGGTTCAGACAACGGGTCGGGTTGAGGCACAAACAGGCCCCGCCCGCCCCGTGACGCGGGTTGATATCGTGTTGGTGCGCGATTTTATCGACCTACTTTTGGCCGGCTGCGCGCGGGAATTCGGCGATTTTCAAGCCCGCGATTGGCCGTTGCGTCTGTCTTTGGGGGAACCTGTAGAAGAACGTCATCGCTTGCCTTTGATTTTGGAGGAGCGGGATTATCACATGTGGAAATTAAGCCTTGAGTTGGGCGGCGGGGTGAAATCGGGGCAGATCGCGTTGATCCTGCCTGTCATTGGGCGCGCCGATGCCGTGGCCCAAGCGCCTAAAAAGCTGCGCAAATTCACCGAGGCAGAGCGGCAGAAATGGCGCGCGGCATGGGGCGCTGCAATTGGCGAGGCTAGCGTTTCGCTTGAGGCCATTTTGATGCGCCGCAAACTGCCTTTTGTTGAGGTTGAGGGGCTGTCTGTCGGCACTGTGCTGCCGTTTACAGATGCAACATTGACCGAAATACGGCTTGAGGATGTGACAGGGCGGGCCGTGTTGCGCGGTCGGTTGGGACAAAAGTCAGGCATGCGCGCCGTGCGCCTTGGCAAAGAAATTACGATGCGCGCGACTGGAGGGCTTGCGCCGCCGCCTGTAGCAGCACCGCCTGTGGTTGACCTGCCTGAGATGCCCACACCGCTTCCGATGGAAGCCGCACCTTTGCCGCCAGGCGCATAGGCTTTTTAATGAGCTATGCGCCTGGCGCATGGCGGGATGATCAAATCGGCAGTGGTAAGTCACCCATGCTGTCCCATATGCTGCATAGCAGAAAGGCTGATGTGACAGCCATATAGGAGAAATGAAATGACAACTGCTTCTGTTTATTCTTTCGCTGATGTTCGCCGTGTAGAGCTTGAAGCCCGCCGTTTGCGCGCTGAAGCGATGAAAGAAATCTTTGGCGCACTCTTTAACGCACTTGGCGCCCCCTTCCGCGCTGTTGCAAAATTGGGCGGCAAACAAGCGGCGCATTTGGCCTAATTTTACGGCCCTCGCCTCGCGGGGCCTCTGCGCGCAGGGGTTTGAGATCAAGAATAGCCTCGGCAATGTGCCGAGGCTTTCTTATTTCCGCCTCATTTATGGGTCATTGGTGCTGAAAACGAGCACAATTCTTGAGGCGCATCTGCGCCTATCTTGGCCACTGCGATAGAGAAGAAACCCAGAATGGGGGAAGATATGTCACGATTGAAAACCGCATTAGGCCTTGTTGCCGTGGCGCTCTCGGCTTCGGCCTGTGTCTCGAACGGGACAGTAACCCGCGAAGCGACCAACGCCTTTGACACATCCACCTTTTTCGATGTTGCCGGAAATGTTTCAAACCCATCGGCACAAACCCAACCCACCCTTGCGGCGTTGATGCGTGAGCGGGGCTGGAGGATCACAGATGTGCGCGTGAATGTGCCGCGCAGCCTTAGTACCTCTGAAGCAAATACCATGAAACCCAATGTCGAACTTTTGTGGCAGGATGAGCCCTATGGGGATCGCTATGCCCAAGTGCGTGACATTCTAGAGCGGCCTATGCGCGGGCTTCTGCCTGCCTTTGAGGGCAGCCGTGAAGTGGTTTTGCAACTCAACGTGTCGTTCTTTCACGCCCAGACACCCTTGGTGCGCAGCACCTTTGGCGGTGAGCATGAGATCGAATTCACCTTTTCGCTTTATGACGCGACAACGGGTGCCTTGGTCTATGGCCCCGCATCACGGGATCTGACCTTTGCCGCTTATGGCGGACGGCGCGCCGTGGAAGCCGAAGCGATGGGTCTGACCCAGCGTGCGCGCATCGAGGCGCGGATGCATGATTGGATGATTTCCGAATTCCGACTACCTTGGCCCCATCAGGCGTCACATTCTGATCTCGCGCCCTCTTTCAGGGCGCGGTATTCTGAGCTAAAGGCGGGGCATGACACATAATCCTTCGCCCCTTCCCGTTTTGCGTCTGCGTCCCAAGGCCGATGCGCGTGCCATCCGCTTTGGTCATCCTTGGGCTTGGGCCGATGATCTGGTGCTCGATCGCCGCAGCCGCGCGATTGCGGCAGGCAGTCTTGCCATTCTAGAGGATGCCGAGCGCAATCCGCTGGCCCTTGGCATCGCGACACCTGAGGCGAAGATTGCTTTTCGGGTTTTGGAGCGCCGCGTGGATGTCGTGATAGATTCTGCGTGGCTGCAGGCAAAGATCCAAGCAGCCCATGACCTGCGCCACAAGATCTATCCCGACCCCTATTACCGCCTGATCCATGCCGAGGGGGATGGGTTGCCAGGTCTGATCGTTGACCGCTTTGGCGACTGTTTGGTGATCCAACCCAATGCGATTTGGCTAGAAGATCGGATTGAGGAGATCGCCACCGCTTTGCACAATGTGACCGGCGCTGAAACGCTGATCAAGAACGGCACGTCCCGCGCGCGCGCCGCGGAAAACCTCCCCGAGGAGATGGTGCAGCTTTCTGGCGCGCCGATTTCTGGGCCATTGCCCGTGGTCATGAACGGGGCCACTTATATGGCCGATGTGATGGGGGGACAAAAGACTGGTCTCTTTTACGACCAACGCCCCAACCATGCCTTTGCTGCGCAATTGGCCAAGGATGCGCGGGTTTTGGATGTATTCTCGCATGTCGGCGGGTTTGCCTTGGCAAGTCTGGCTGCGGGTGCGCGCTCGGCCCTATCGGTTGATGCCTCGCAAGCGGCGCTTGATCTGGCAACGCAAGGGGCCAAGGCCATGGGGGCCGAGGCGCGATTTTCCACCCGCCAAGGGGATGCTTTTGACGTTCTTGAGGCCTTGGCAGGCGAGGCTGCGCAGTTTGATCTTGTCGTGGCCGATCCACCCGCATTTGTGCCATCCAAGCCCGCTTTGGAAAAAGGCCTGCGCGCCTATGAACGCGTTGCACGTTTGTCAGCCCCCTTGGTGGCTGAGGGGGGTGTGCTCATCCTATGCTCTTGTTCGCACGCGGCCGATCTCGAAAAATTCCGCGCCGCGTGTTTGCGCGGCATCGGGCGCGCGGGGCGTGAGGCGCGATTGATCTATACGGGCTTCGCGGGGCCTGATCATCCGCAACATCCAAGTTTGACTGCAACAGGCTATCTGAAGGCTTTGGCCTTCCGCCTGATGCCATGAGGCTTTGTCTGGATGCCTGTGTGCTATACCCCACGGTTCTGCGGGACTGTTTGATGGGGCTTGCGCAGGCAGGGCAGGTGACGCCGATTTGGTCTGATCGCATTCTCGAGGAATGGGCCCGTGCCGCAGAGCGTAATCTAGGGCCTGAGGGGGGTATGATTGCACGCGGCGAAATTGCGCTGCTGCGGGCCAATTTCCCCGCTGCCGTCATCGAGGCGGATTCTGAGATAGAAGCGCGGCTTTACCTGCCTGATCGTGCTGATATTCATGTGTTGGCCACCGCTATCACGGGAAAGGCCGAAGCCATTTTGACCTTCAACCTACGCGATTTTCCGCGGGCTGAATTGGCGGGCCATGATATCGTGGCCCTCCATCCTGACAGCTACCTGTGCGATATCTGGGCGCAGGAACCTGACTTGGTGGCCAAAATTTGCGCGGGCGTGCTGGCGCGCATGAATGATTTGCGCGAGGCGCCATCTGATCTGCGCAAAATGCTAAAGCGTGCGCGCCTGCCAAAATTGGCGAAACGCCTTGCAGATTAGCGGATTTGCCCGCGCCATTTATCTTCGAGGGTTTCGATGGCTTTGATCCGATCAGCCGTGCTTGGATGGCTCATCAGCCACGCCGCCCCCCCGCGCAATCCTCCGCCAGAAAGGGCTTCAAGTTTCCGAAAGAGCGATTTTTGCGGCTCTGTCCCGATGCCGCTTGCCGTCAATAATGAGGCGGCATAGGCATCCGCCTCGTATTCATCGGCACGGCTTAGGCGCGCGGCCAAAAGAGAGGTCAGGATATTGGCCACCCAAATCCCCACCGCCGCAACGGGGATCAACCGCCCCAAAAGGCTGCTGAGGGCAACACGGATTGCATTTTGACCCGAAAAATCAATCATCCGCCGCTTGGTGTGACCCAGTGAGATATGGCCCAATTCATGCGCGATCACCGAGGCCAGCTCTTCGGCGGTGACTTCGCCCGCGCGATATTTTTGATAAAAACCACGGGTAATGAAAATGCGCCCATCCGGTGCTGCAAGCCCATTGATGGCATCAACCTCGTAGAGATGGACAGGAATATCCTCAAGGTCGAGCACCTTGGCCATCCGCTTAGAGATTTCGCGCAGTCGTGGATCGGCCAAACGGGTTGAGCGTTCGTCAAGCTCTCGCTTCAGTCGCCAGCTTGAGAACTGGTAACTGAGCAGCGCATAGCCAATGGCCAAAAGGATCGGGGTCAGCTTCAACATAAGGCTGATATGGCGCGGCCCTGCGCCTCGGACAAGGGGTGCTTATGCAAGGGCTGCCTAAACGGGGGCAGGCACGACCAACATCACAAAATAGCCCAAAGTGAACCCGATCAGCCCGCAAACCGCGCCATAATGCAACAGGTCTAGCTTATTGCCCTTTTTGCGAAAGGCCATAAAGAGGCCGAGGGCAATGCCGCCCAAAAGGCCAAGAAGTGCGGGCAAGGGGATCATGCGAAGCTGTCCTTTTCTCGTCTTAATTGCGCGCGGCTTGAGTTGCGTTTGGAGCGAGATTTGCGATTTCGCCCAAACGAATTTGCATCAGGCTGCGATCCGCAAACCCATAGCGGCCCCATGCGTAGGCTTCAAGCCGTGATCTCTGTGCCTCAGACCCGCGCCCCAATCCTTCGAGTGCTGTTGCGCGCAGCATTGAAAGGCTTGCCAAGAGATGGGCATTTTCACTGCGCCGCGCAATGGGAAGGGCGATTGTGCTTTGCAAAAGTGCTGCGGTCATATCCCCACGCGCAAGGGCCAAGGCCCCGATTTGCATCGCGATATGGGCGCGCTGCACATCGGTATTGGGCAGGCGTTGATATATATCTTGCGCCGATGCAAAGGCCGCTGCGGCACGATCAGGGTCGCGGGCCAAGGCAATCCGACCCAAGGCATAATAGCTAAATCCCAGACGCGCATCGCGCATGTTTGAGCGTTGCGCAATGTTGAGCGCCGCTTGCGCGTGTTCAAGGCGCTGTCCCTCGGGCATATTCGGGCCAAGCGCGCGGCCAATGGCATTTGACCATGCCCGATTGTCGCGGTTGGCCAGATTGATGCTGGAAACAACGCCACCTGTCGGGTTGATCCGCCCCAAAATCGCGGGCAGGCGCGCGGCGACATCGGCCTGACCCATGCCGCTTTGCAAGGACGGGTCATTGAAAATCCGCAGAAACATCATATCGGTCGTGGTGAGCACCGCATGGAAATTGTCATCGTTAAAGACACTGTCGGTCAGGTCATATAGGTCGTTCAATGGCCCCAAAGCCTGCCCCAATTCTTCGTGGAGGCAATCACGCATTTCTTGCAGGCTGGCATCGGCGGGCAGGAAAATAGCCGCGCGGCTTCGGGTGGTGAGGCTCGCCCAATCGGAGGTCACGCGCCCTCTTTGGCGGATGAATTCTTGCCATGTGCTGGCATTGGGCACGACAAAACAGGCCGCTTGAGGCACGGCAGCCGCAATGCGTTCGGAGGGCAGGGCCTCGATTGTGATTTTTGCGGGGCTGTTTGTCCGATACGCGGTTGCGCTGATCGCAATCCCCGCTTCGGTGCGCAGACGGGTCAGTAGGTGCGACAGCTCCCCCTCCAATGCAGGTGGGGCGGAAGGGGCAGGGGCCACCGTAATCGGCCCTTCAAAACGGCTGATCCGTGGGATTTGCCGACCCGATTCCAAAACAAAACTGAGGGCCATGAAATCTTCAGCTAAGGATTGGTTGCTGCGCGAAAAACGGATTGGGTTTGGCGCACCAAAACTTGGCAGATCAGATGTGGATGTGTCCATCGCAGGCGCAAGACGCGCCGCCGCATCATCGTGCGGCATATTGGTCATGCAGGCGCACAGCGTAAGCAGCGCCAAAAGGCCAAAAGCGCGGTGTAATTTATTTCGCATATTTAACAAAGCCCGTATCCGTTGCCACGCGATCATAAAGCCGCCGCGCGGTCGCATTGTGGCTTTGTGTCAGCCAATATACCGAAGGCCGCCCTGCCGCTGCGGCATCGGCGCAGACATGATCAATCAAAGCGGCCCCTATACCCTGCCCACGTGCATCAGGAGCGACAAACAGATCTTGCAGATATGTTACGGGTTCGGCCTTCCACCCGTGAGCGTGAGAGATGACATGAACCAAACCAATCGCGCGCCCATCCTGCCATGCCAACCATGCCATCATATCGCTATACGCAGGGGTGCTGTAGCGGGTAAAGCTGAGATCAATCACCGCCTCGGCGAGGGTGGTTTCGTAGAATGCAAGATAGGCCTTCCACAGCCCCTCCCACGCGCCCCGGTCTTCAGGGCGCAAGGGCAAAATATCGATTGATCTGGGCATATGTTACTCCGACTACCAATTGCTGTTGCGGATGTATCCACAGATTCTGTCGCAAATTTGGCGAAAACTGGTGTTGTTCTGGGTGATAACCCCTGAGGCATTATAGCCGCGACAAATTGCGCGGGCCAAGCCGAATTGGGGCCATTCGCCAGTCCAAAGCGATTTGAGGCGCAGTCAGAAACGGGGTTCTCTATGGGGCCTAGGCGCGCGCCGCTCCGTTCAGGTGATTTTGAGCGGAAAAACCGTCTTTAGGTGGGTGACATTACCCACGCCATCCTGTAAGCGGAGCCCGAGGTGGTCAAATGACGTCTGATGTAAAATCAAAAATCGGGTCAGCCGCCGCTGAGGGGAACGAGATGAAAGCTGAGACCTTTCTTCCAGAAGACTATCGTCCCGCCGAGGACGAGCCGTTTATGAATGAGCGACAGTTAGAGTATTTCCGCAGGAAACTGCTCAACTGGAAAGCTGATCTGCTTGATGAAAGCCGCACAACTGTCACCGCGCTGCAAGATGGCACGCGCAGCATCCCTGATGTTGCGGATCGTGCGAGTGAGGAAACAGACCGTGCGCTTGAATTGCGCACCCGCGATCGTCAGCGCAAGCTGATCACCAAGATTGACGCTGCTTTGCGCCGTATCGAAGAGGGCGAATATGGCTATTGCGAGGTCACAGGCGACCCGATCAGCCTTAAACGTCTGGATGCGCGCCCGATTGCGACCATGACGCTTGAAGCACAAGAGCGCCATGAGCGCCGCGAAAAAGTCCATCGGGACGATTGATTGCGCGCAGCGAGTTTATAAGATTAAAAAAGGCATCTTTTCGGATGCCTTTTTTCTTTGACGGGTGCGAGGCTGAGCATGCTTATCGGGCGCAATATTTTGGTGATTGGGGCAGGTATTGGTGGCTTGGCTGCGGCCTGCTGCCTTGCGCAACGCGGCGCTTCGGTGCGCGTGCTAGAACAGGCCGAGGAAATCCGCGCCTTTGGGGCAGGGCTTCAACTTAGCCCCAATGGGATGGCCACGTTAGCAGGCCTTGGTCTGGCCGAAGAGATCAGCGCGATATCCCCCCGCGCCAATGCCGTATATCTGCGCGATTTTCGCAAAGGGGCGGCGGTGGCGCGTGTGCCCTTATCCCGTCACGGACGCCCATATCACTATGTCCATCGGGCGGATTTGATCGAGATTTTGGCCAATCGTGCCCGTGATCTTGGGGTTGAGATTACCCTTGGCGCGGCTGTGACAGGGGTCGAGGGGCGTGATGTGATTTTGGCCGATGGTCAGCGCGAAACTGCGGATGTGATTGTCGGGGCAGACGGATTGCATTCCCGCATCCGCACCCATCTTGAGCCGCGCGGGCATCCGTTTTTCACGGGCCAAGTTGCGTGGCGCGCCGTGATTGAGGCGCAACAGAGCGATGCGTTGCGCGATGTGCAGGTGTTTATGGGGCCTGCCCGCCATATGGTGATCTATCCGCTTCGGGGCGGCACATTGATCAATATTGTGGCGGTTGAAGAACATGACCAGTGGGTTAAGGACTCGTGGTCGGAGCGGGGCGATCCTGCACAGCTGACGGGCCGATTTGGTGATTTTTGCCCCGAGGCGCGTGCCTATTTAGGCCGCGTGACGGAATGCTATCAATGGGGGTTGTTTCGCCATCCGGTCGCGCGCAACTGGCAAAATGGCCAGATGGTGCTTTTGGGGGATGCAGCGCATCCAACGCTTCCCTTCCTCGCGCAAGGGGCCAATATGGCGTTGGAGGATGCTTGGATTTTGGCCGCGCGCCTGTCCGATACGCATGATCTAACTGGGGCCTTGGCTGAATATGAGGCGCTGCGCCGCCCCCGCACCGCGCGGATTGTTCAGGCGGCCTCGGACAATGCAGACCATTATCATATGCGGCCAAGCCTGTTGCGGGTGGCCGCGCATACAGGGCTACGCATGGTAACGCGCTACGCGCCGCATCTGTTGGCGCAACGCTTTGAGTGGATTTACGGATTTGATCCGACTAAGTCGTAAAGCTATAGGGGGGCAGGCTGTTAAACGCATGCTTTAGCGCATCCCCCCAACCCATTGAAATTACGTTGAAATACGGATCATCTTTTTCGATCCGTGTCATTGTTCCATGCTTCAAGCTATCTGCAGTATAAACATGAAGATCAAGCGGCAGGTTGACCGAAAGATTGGCCTTAATGGTCGAGTCAAAACTCACCATCAAAAGCTTGACCGCATCCTCAAAACTCATTTCGGGATCAAAGGCACGCACCAAAATGGGGCGGCCATATTTCGTCTCGCCAATCTGAAAGAACGGCGTGTCATCGCTGGCCTCGATGAAATTGCCCTCAGGATAAATCAGGAACAGGCGCGGGGGGGCGCCTTTGATCTGGCCGCCCAATATTATGGTTGCGGAAAAGGTCGCCTCTGCCTCAGGCCCATCTTGGCCTGATTGTGTTTTGATCACCTCGCGCAAGGTTTCCCCGACCAATTTGGCGACCTGAAACATCGAAGGCGCTTCGAGGATCGAGGGGTTCCCCCGATCTTCGGCGGGTTTGGCGCGTTCATTCAAGAGGCTGATCACCGCCTGTGTTGTCGCCAAATTGCCCGCGGTCATCACGGTGATGCTACGCTCGCCCGGGCCTTCCCATGTGAACATTTTGCGGAAGGTCGATATGTTATCTACGCCCGCATTCGTGCGCGTGTCTGACATGAATACAAGGCCAGAATTCAGTTTCAAACCAACGCAATAGGTCATCTCGGGGGCTGTCTTTCACCTGTATTTTTGCGCGCGGTCAAGAATCGCGCCTTGTCTTTATTATTGCTGTTGAACCTGAATATCTACTGAAAGCCGCTCGTCTCCCGCGCCGTAGCGCAGGCCAATGATGGGGGCCGCTTCGCGGTAATCGACACCTGAGGCAACGCGCACATAACGCGTATCTGGGCTGATGCCGTTTGAGACGTCAAAACCAACCCATCCCAACCCCTCAATATGGGCCTCTGCCCAAGCATGGCTTGCGTCTTGGTGGATACGGTCTTCCATCATCAAATAGCCCGAAACATAGCGCGCGGGGTATCCCAAAAGGCGGGCGGCTGAGATGAAAATATGGGCGTGATCCTGACAGACACCGCTGCCTGCCTCTATGGCTTCTTCGGCGCTGCTGCCTGCGTGGGTGGGGCCTATGGCATAGGGCACAGCCTCTAGGATACGGGCAGACAGGGTGTGCAGTCGTTCAATATCGCTGAGTTTGGCATCCCTAAGCCCCGCGGTCAGTTTGCGTGTCCCATTGCCCGCGCGGGTCAGATCGGAGGGCTGCAAAAACACCCATAGGGGGACAAGTCCACGATGGGCCCCATGCACGCCCGCAACCTCGTTTGTTTCCATCTCGCCCGTGCAAGTGACCTCAACGGCCTGTGCATCAGGGGAAAAAGAAATCAGCGTTACAAGGTTTTGGTTATGGTCAAGATAGCTGCATTCCACTGTGCCACCCGCGACCTGCATTTGCCAATCCTGCACAGATTGCGCAGGCGTGTTTTGCGGCGTCAGTCGCAATTGCTGAAGCCCGTAAGAGGGCGCAGTGTCAAAACCATAGCTTGTGCGGTGGGACAGTTTTAATCGCATAAGCACCTCATCCGATAAAACGGTAATCGGTTTCGATCTGGCGGCCAAGTGCCGCTAAGTCCTGCAAGAAGGTCAGGATGAACTCGTGCAATCCTTCCTCAAAGACTTGGTCGATGCTGCTTGTGCAAAGCCGCGCATTGAGCCGTGCTGCCATCGCGTGGCAGGGCAGGGTGCTGCCATATTCCGCCTCAAGGTAGCCTAGATTGCTTTGCAATTTACCAAGCGCGAATTTCAGGCTGCGGGGCATGCGCCCGTCAAAGATGAGAAAGTCTGCGATGCCTTTGGGTGTGACCGCCCCTTGGGTCAACCAAGAATAGGCGCGTTGACCCGCCACCGCGCGCAGGATCGTTTCCCATTGCACATTATCAAGGTTTGACCCGATTTGGCTGATAGAGGGCAGCAGGACATAGTATTTCACATCCAAAATACGTGCGGTGTTATCGGCGCGTTCTAGGAATGTGCCAAGCCGCGCAAAATCGAAAACATCATTGCGCAGCATCGACCCGTGCAAGGCACCGCGCACCAGTGCGGATTGCTGTCGCACCAAGGCAATCGTATCGGGTAGGTTTTTATCTGTGGCAGGGCGGGCAAGGGTGCTGCGCAATTGCATATAGGTGTCATTGACCGCTTCCCAGACCTCGCGGGTGAGGGCGGTGCGCACCATGCGGGCGTTTTGGCGGGCTTGGGCCATGCTTGATTGCACAGATGACGGATTGGTCGCATCCCGCAATAGAAAATCCACAACATTGGCTGCATCAGCCGTCTCGTATTTGGTGAAAAACAACTGCTCGGCGGCGGCTGTTTTCAGCAGGCTTTGCCATTCGTCATTGGAACGATCTGGCCGTGTCAGCGCAATGCGCAGGCCCGTCTCAATCAGACGGGTCGTGTTCTCGGCGCGCTCTAAATGGCGGAACATCCAAAACAATCCGCCCGCGGTTTTGCCTAACATGGCCTTTGCCCCCTATGCGCGCTCATTCTTCCAGAACCCATGTGTCTTTCGTCCCGCCCCCTTGGCTGGAATTCACCACGAGTGAGCCTTTCTTCAGCGCCACGCGCGTCAGTCCGCCGGGGGTGATTTCGATGCCATTGGGGCTGACCAAGACGAAGGGGCGCAGATCGACATGGCGAGGGGCAAGCCCCGCTTTGGTCAGGATGGGCACTGTCGAAAGAGCCAAGGTCGGTTGTGCGATGTAATTCGCAGGCCGTGATTTCAGCTTGGCCCGAAACGCCGCCAATTCCTTTTTCGAGGCGGCAGGCCCAACAAGCATTCCATAGCCGCCCGACCCATGCACCTCTTTGACCACCAATTCATCGAGATGGTCTAGCACATAGGCCAATGCGTCCGCCTCAGAGCACCGCCAAGTCGGCACATTTTCCAAAAGCGGCTTTTCGCCCGTATAGAATTCGACAATCTCGGGCATGTAGGAATAGATCGCCTTATCATCGGCAATCCCTGTTCCAGGCGCGTTGGCAATAGTGATGCCGCCTGCGCGATAGACATCCATAATCCCTGGCACACCAAGCAAGCTGTCAGGGTTAAAGCTGAGCGGATCAAGGAAATCATCATCGACACGCCGATAAAGGACATCAATCGGTTTGTAGCCGCGCGTGGTGCGCATGGCGATTTTACCATCCACAACGCGCAAATCGCTGCCCTCGACCAATTCGACCCCCATATGGTCGGCCAAAAACGCATGTTCAAAATAAGCGGAATTATGAATGCCCGGTGTCAGCACGGCCACAGCCCCATCGCCTGAGGCATGGCGCGGCATCGAAGCGCCAAGCGAGCGCCGCAAAGCAAGTGGATAATCCCCAACGCCGCACACCTTTATGCGCCCGAACAGTTCGGGGAACATCTGGAGCATGGTTTCGCGGTTTTCGAGCATATAGGACACGCCCGATGGGGTGCGTGCATTGTCCTCAAGCACATAGAATTGATCCTCGGCCACGCGCACCAGATCAATTCCCACGATATGCGTGTAAACGCCGCCCGGTGGTTCTAGCCCGATCATAGCCTTGAGGAACGCATCGTTTTTGGCAATCAGCTCAATCGGAATGCGGCCCGCGCGGATGATTTCCTGGCGATGATAAATATCGTGCAAAAAGGCGTTGATGGCGCGAACGCGCTGTTCGATGCCGCGCGTCAGACGGGCCCATTCTCGGCCAGAGATAATACGCGGCACGATGTCAAACGGGATCAGACGTTCATCTGCATCAGCGGCACCATAAACGTTGAAGGTGATGCCCGTGCGGCGAAAGAACCGCTCAGCCTCGCCCGATTTGCGGATTAGGTCGCGGCGATCTTCGCCCTCGAACCATCTATGATAGGCCTCGTAAGGCGGGCGCGCCCCGTTATCAGGGCCGAGCATTTCATCAAAAAAGGGGGTGGGGTTTTCCATCTACGCTTACCCAATACCAGTTCCTCTATCGGTGGCGCGATATCGGGGGCTGGGCTAGGGCGCATCGCCTTGCAGCTTGGGGGGCAATGGTTAACTTTGGCTCAAATGCCTAATTTTTAGGCGTAGATGCCTCAGTATCGAGCCAAATGGTAACGGGGCCGTCATTGATCAGCGAAACTTTCATATCTGCACCAAACTGTCCCGTCTCAACTTTGGGGCCAAGCGCGGCAAGGCTTTGCGCGAAATGTTCGTATAGGGCACGCCCCGTCTCAGGGTCTGCGGCCTGCGAAAACCCTGGCCTGTTGCCTGTGCGCGTATCTGCGGCAAGGGTAAATTGGCTCACCACCAGTGCTTCGCCGCCTATGTCCAAAAGTGCGCGGTTCATCTTGCCCGCCTCATCCTTGAAGATGCGCATTTTGGCGATCTTTTGGGCCAAATGTTCGGCCTGCGCTGCCGTGTCACCGCGCATTGCGCAGATCAATATCAAAAGGCCTGCGCCACATTGCCCAATCGTTTCCCCATCCACACGGACGGCAGCCTCACTCACCCGTTGAACCAAGGCGCGCATCGGTTAAATCTCGGCGCGCAGTGGCGGGTTCGCGCCTGCCCGTGCAACAGTTACGGCGGCGGCCCGCACGCCCAGATCAAGCGCGGTTTTTAGAATATCTTGCGGCAAGGGGGCTGCAAGCGCCGCTTTGCTCAGATATCCTGCTTCGGCCAAGCCCGTCAGGATGCCCGCGTTAAACGTATCGCCCGCGCCCACAGTATCCACAACCGTGGCGGGGATCACGGGATGGGTCAACTGCCCATCTGCAGAATAAGCGGTAACCCCATCGGCCCCTTTTGTGATCAGCACAAGTTTCGCGCCCGCCGTTAAAAGATCACCCACGGCCTCTGCCTCGGAGCTGTTATTGCTCAGCCATGCAAGATCCTCATCTGACAGCTTTATGATGTCGGCCACGGCCAACATCCGCGCTAGTCGCGCGCGATAGCGGGCCGCGTCCGTGATAAAGCTTGGTCGAATATTTGGGTCGATCATGACAGGCAGACGGGTCGCCTCGCGGAGGCAGAGTGTCTCATAGGTATCTGCGCAGGGCTCTACGGCCAAGGATATGCCCCCAAAGAACAGCGCCGTGATCCCCTCCAAAGAGGCGGGCAGGTCAACGGGAGAGATCATGCGCCCTGCAGTGTTTTCATCGTAAAACGCATAGGTTGCGTGGCCATCTTTCAGGGTCACAAAGGCCAAGGTCGTAGGGCGGTCGCTTCGCAAGCACAGGCTTGTGTCCACATGATTGCTCGCCAAATGCCCTTCTAAAATCTGCCCAAAAAGATCACGGGATAGGCCCGTCAGCATCGCAGTCTTTTGTCCCAAGCGCGCTGCGGCAATCGCTGTGTTGAGAACTGCGCCGCCTGAGTAAGGTGCAAAAGCGGCTTCGCCTGCACTGGTTTCGCGTGGCAACATATCAATCAAAGATTCACCACAGCACAGCAGCATGGCGTAGGCCTTTCCAAATGTGACGTATCCCCGCCGCGCTTTGCGGCCCGCGTGGTCTAGCAAGAGATTGATGTTAGCGCAAACAAGAATGCAGCGCCTTAACGGATGTATCCGTCATAGACATAACCAAGGCCAAGCGCCAACAGAGCCGCCAGGATCAGCGCGATAGCGATTTTGATCGCGGAATAGGGTCGCTCTCCCATTACTTTGCCCGTCTGCCCATTGACAACAAAGCGATAGGACTTTCCGCCATAGCGATAGGCCGATACCCAGACAGGCAACAGGATATGCTTGAAGGTCACATCCCAAATTTCCGTGTCGACATGGTCAATGCGCTGATGATCGCCGCCAATATCGCGGCGGATTGCGGCACGGATTGCTTGATCCATCCGCGCCCGGGCCTCCTCCATCCCCGTCTCTAGGTCGATGCTATAGGCTTCGGCCCGAAAACCTGACAGGAATTCTGGCTGATAGGGGGCAAGGGCGGTCAAATCCCACGGTGCGAGCGTGTCGGTAAATCGCTTGGGCAGGCTTTCTGAAGCTAAGACCAAGAGATCGTCAAACGCCAATCGCACCTGCCCCGTGACGCGGCGCCAAGTTGTTGTGGTGCTGCTGCGCCGGCCCCCCTTGCCATCCGAGACGCTGGTGGTGTGATCGGTGCCGCGCTGCCCGCGATATTGGCTGGCGGTTTTGGCGTCATATGTCCAATAGGGGGTGTATATCCCCTCCATCTGCCGCGAGGCGCTGGCGTATTTCTTCAGGCCATTGGGGGCGAACCACAGCCCCTTAAGCCAATGTTCCATCGCGCGATGCGCTTCGCGCTCGGTCAAGGTAAAGGGAAGCACGGCTTGTGGTTTGATCTGTCTGTGGGCGCCAGATCCAACCACAACAGGCGTGGCGCAAAACGGGCATTCTAGCGCGTGATCTGTGTCTGACACTTCA
Organism: Roseovarius sp. 10; assembly: GCF_033100315.1. NCBI lineage: Bacteria > Pseudomonadati > Pseudomonadota > Alphaproteobacteria > Rhodobacterales > Roseobacteraceae > Roseovarius > Roseovarius sp. 10. The sequence continues at coordinate 71,689 of NZ_JAWLVH010000002.1, read as the reverse complement.
ACACGGGCAGCGCAATTTGGGCAGGTTGAGACGCGGGTTTCAACCTCCTGCGCTGTCTCGCGTGATGCGCGTAAAGCGGTGCGATAATCCTGTTCGCGGATTGCCGTGACATCCCAAGGGCCTTGAGCGGGCATCTCCACGCTGCTTTGCGCGCCGCAATGCGCGCAGACCATCGCGCCTGCTTGAGGGGTCCAACGCATATCGCCCCCGCAGGCGGTGCAGGGAAAGCGGCGATGGGGTTGATCTGTCTTTGCCTTTGGCATCACGACTTAGGGCGCGGGTGGCGGCGGTGGCGGTGGTAGGATGGTGAAGAGCTGCGCCAATTCGCGCACATCCTCGGCGCGCATCCACCCGTCTTGCCCCGCCGTCCATACAAGCGTGTCGCGGGTCAAGGTGCCATCGGCCGCCATGCGGCCAAGGCTGGCCTTGGAAAATGGCCCTTTGGTCGCGCCGTTCTCGGCAATGTGCCACACATGTTCGACTGGTGGCGGGGGTGGTGCGGCAGGTGCAACAGGGGCTGCACCCCAAGGCCCTGCTTGAAACGCGGCCTGTGCGGCCCCCATACCCAAGCCCATACCCAGACCCGCGCCCATGCCGCCATCCCCCTGAGGGTTTTGTGCTGCCGCCTGCATGGCCTCCGCGGCGGCAAATTGGGTATAGGTCTTCATATCGCCCAAGATGCCCATCGAAGACCGCTTATCAAGTGCGGCTTCAACCGCCTCGGGCAGCGATATATTCTCGATATAAAGCTCGGGTAGGCTCAGGCCATATTGGGTTATGGTGTCAGAAATCCGCGCGGCGATCAGCTTGGCGAATTCTGCCGTATTCGCGGCCATGTCCAAAACGGGAATGGCGCTATTGGCTACAGTTTGGCTGAATTGCTGCACGATGATGTTGCGGATTTGGAAGCTGATCTCATCCGTGGTGAACTCGCCATCTGTTCCCACGATTTCGGTCATGAACCGTGCCGCATCGCTGACGCGAATAGTGTAGGTGCCAAAGGCACGCAGGCGGATTGGCCCAAATTCGGGATCACGTAGCATCACAGGGTTTTTCGTGCCCCATTTCAAATCGGTGAACCGCTGTGTCGAGACGAAATAAATTTCGGATTTGAAAGGCGATTTGAACCCATGATCCCAATGCTGAAGGCTGGTCATAATCGGCATATTGTTAGTCTCAAGCATGTAGAGACCGGGCGTAAAGACGTCCGCCAACTGGCCTTCATGGATGAACACCGCAACTTGGCCTTCGCGCACAGTCAGCTTGGCCCCGTATTTGATTTCATGCCCTTCGCGCTCAAAGCGATAAACCAATGTGTCACGGGTGTCGTCCGTCCATTCAATGACATCAATGAATTGACCTGAGAGGAAATCGAAAATGGGCATGAGCAGCCTTCCTTAGCTAGACGCGTCAATCAATTCTGCGGCAATCGCTTCGACAATCGGGCGCGCTTCATCAGGGGTCATGCCAATGTCTAGGCGCGGGTCATACAGCACGCGCAAAAGCAATTCGTCATGCGCGGTCAAAAGTGCAAATTCTTCATCATCATTAAAAATCGAGGGACGCGCCGTTGGGCTGTCATTGGGCAATCCCAACCCTTGGGCGATTTCCTCATGGATGCAGGAGGTGCGCATCAAATCGGGATGCTCGGTGCGGATTACGGCAATGGCGCTGCGATATTCTGGCCGCGCATTTGAACGCGCAAAAGCATAGACAGAGCAGAACGTATAGCGCGGCAGGTTCTCAATTTCGCGGATGATTGAGGCATCAATATTGGGCGCGATGCTGCGCAGATAGGGGCCGATTTCTGCTTGCTCATCGCGGCTGATGAACAGCACATGGAAATTTCCACCCGATCCAACCAAATCAATCGGATGCCGCGCGGCGCGGCTGAGTTGTCGGGTGTAATTGGTCAGAATCTGGCGATCCCGTGCCATTTTCTGTGGGGCGGTTGCTGGCCCAAAATGGGCTTCGATACGGACAGGATCAATCCAACGTCTTAGCCGCGAGGGGGTTTGACGGGCGACAAAGCGCCCGTTTTCCAGAGCATATTCATCATAAAGCGCAATGGCCTCGAAATTGCGCGCCAAAGCACGGCGCGAGACGGGGGCATCCGAGGGGGTGGTGGATTGGCGCAATAACCCCTCACGCAGAAGCCGCGCCTCGGTTTGGGCGTAATATTGCGCGTAAAGCGCGCTCTCAGCCGAAGGGGTGGTGGCAGCTATGCTGCTTGCCACCCCGTTCTGGCCCATGGCACCAGGCCCGAGGGCCTGACACCCCGCCAAAAGGCCAAGCGCCGCCCCAACCCATAGACCGCGCCTAGCCTTCCGCCCCGAACCCCTCACTTTACTCATAATCCGCACAATGACGCCTTATCTCTCCGCGCTTAGGACGCGGTGCTTGTGGATTTTGCCTTGGCGGCGGCCAGAGTATCGCGCAATTCCGCCTCCATTTTGATCATGTCTTCTTCTGCTTTGGCGCGGCGCATCCGCCCCTCATCTGCAATCGCAAGGCTATCTTCGATGGTTGCAACCAATTCTGCATTGGCACGTTTCACCGCCTCAATATCAAAAACGCCACGCTCCATTTCTTCGCGGATCATACGATTGGATGTGCGCAAATTCGAGGCATTCTTTTCCAATAGTTCATTGGTCAGATCATTGGCTGCGCGCACCGCTTCGGCCGCTTCGGTCGAGCGTTGGATGGTCACGGCCTGTGCCAATTGGGTTTCCCACAGCGGCACGGTATTGACCAAGGTTGAGTTGATCTTGGTGACCAAGGATTTGTCATTCTCTTGCACCAAGCGGATAGAGGGCAGAGATTGCATGGTGACTTGGCGTGTCAGCTTAAGGTCATGCACACGCCGCTCAAGATCATCGCGAGCAGCGCGCAGGTCGCGCAATTCTTGCGCGCGGATCACTTGATCGGCTTCGGGTGCGGCGGCCACCTCCGCCTCCTTTGCAGGGATGTCATTATTGTCCAACGCAGCCAATTTGGCCTCGCCTGCGGCAATATAAATGGCAAGTGCATCATAAAATTGTAACGTCTTTTCATAAAGTTGATCTAATGACTTAATGTCACGCATGAGCTGATGTTCATGCCGCAACAGATCATCCGTGATCTTGTCGATTTGCCCTTGCACGGTTTCGTAACGCGCAAGGAAATCATGCACGGGCTTGGCGCGGCCAAGCAGGCGATCCCACCAACTGATTTTGCGGGTGGGGTCAAGCTCCTCCACGGAAAAGCCGCGGATCGTGCCAACAATATCGCGCAACGAGGCACCTGCGGGGCCGACATCCTTGTTGCGGACGCCATCGAGCATTGCCTGTGAAATGACCTGCAATTCTGCCTGCGCAGCGGAACCGAAAGACACGATTGAATTTGTGTCATGCATATCAATTTCTGCAATTGCTTTGGCGATGGCCTCGGCGGTCGGTTTGTCTGCGGCCTTCGGGTCTGGCAGCAGGTCGCTTGGGTCAGTCAAGACCACGGCGTTAATTTCATCGACCAATTTACTTGCGTCACGCGCAGCAGTTTTTGTGTCGGTCATTCTATCCCCCAATGTAAACCCCTGCACCGAGGGGTGGTTTTAAACAGCCTCGCGCGCCAATCTTTCGCGCAAAAGCTCGATATCTAGATCCAAGTCTTCCGTGTCGTTTTGGGCCAGTTTGGTGGTGCGCGCGGCAAAGTCGCGCTCAAGATCGTTCAAAAGCCCCTCAAAGCGGGTTTTAAGCGCCGCATCAGGACGTGCCGCATATAGGCTTTGGAACTTAACCGCGGCATCGCGCGCGCCTTCAAGGTAAACCCCCAAAAAGCGCCGCGCGGCATTCAGATCACGCGGGTCGCTTTCGATTTGGCGGAACATCGCCTGCGCTGTCTGTTGGAAGGCGATAACCCGCGCCTCTAGATCGCGCTGCCCCGTCTGGGTGACCGCATCGCGCATCTCCTGCAATAGGGCCTCGGCCGCTTCGATTTTATCGGCGAGGCGGCGCTCAGCGGTGCTGTCTATATCCGAAATGCCCTTATCCTGCAGCGGATCAATGCCGAAAGCCGCAAGGTGCAAAACCCCTGCAAAAACCGCAATTGCAGTAGCGTTCAAGATGGCCCATGTCCCGCCCCAAACCAACAGACCCACCGCCAGACCGCAAATGAGGGCAGCCATAATTTTGCGCGGGATCATGGGGCGGCGCGCCACAATGCGCACGGAATACGCGTCTTCTGCCTTGATCCCCTCCCGCGTCAACCATGCAGCAAAGCCGAGCAGGGCCGCGCCTGCCATATCAACCAACATCGTTGAGACGGGCTGGAAGAAACTGGGAAAGGCCGCGATGACAGGCAAGGCCGCGTAAATATTCAGGCGCGCCCCAAATCGCATGGGACGGCGGCCCTTGAAGGGGAGGGTGGCGTCTCGTGTGCCAGAGGAGGCATTGGGGCTGAATTGAGCGGTGTAGCGTGTGGCCATGTCTAGAATTCCCCAAAGCCGCCAAAAGCGGCCGTTAGGATGACGATCACCAAGATCGCAAATGTAATTGCCCCGATGGGTTTAGCCGACATGGCCAAATCCTTTTACAATACCACAGATGGGATTGGTCATTCCCTTACCCCTGTTTTAGGTTTCACCTTTAGCAGCCCAATGTGTCAACCTAAAGAACATAAAATTCATACATATATTGCGCCCTGCGGCTGCTTTGCGGTGGTGTGACTGGCAAAGATGTGGGGTGTCTTTGTCGGGGTTGCAATCCCGCCGCTTGGCGCGGTGCTTTGGCTTGCGGCCCCTTGACCCGATCAGGGTCAAGGCGTAATGCCCTGTCGCGTGGCGATTTGTTTACCGGATTGCGGGCCACAAAAAAAATGCCGCTAAAGAGGTCGAGGCCTGCTTGCCGCATGATGCCCGACCGTTCAGATGGAAGGGATATGAAATGTCAGACACAGGCGCCAAGAAATCCGTAGGTTTGAAATCCTTGCCCGATACTGTTTCCGCGCAGACACGCGCAGTGCATTCAGGCACCCGCCGCAGCCAATATGGCGAAGTGTCTGAGGCAATCTTTATGACCCAAGGTTTTGTCTATGACAGCGCCGAGGCGGCCGAGGCCCGCTTTATCGAAGCGGGGCGTGAGGAATTTATCTATGCCCGCTATGGCAACCCGACTGTCGCAATGTTCGAGGATCGGATCGCGGCGATTGAGGGCACAGAAGATGCTTTTGCAACCGCCTCTGGAATGGCGGCGGTGAATGGCGCGCTGATGTCCATATTGCGCGCGGGGGATCATGTGGTGTCTGCGCGCGCCTTGTTCGGGTCTTGTCTCTACATTCTTGAGGAGATTTTGACCCGTTACGGGGTTGAGGTCACGTTTGTGGATGGCGATGACCTGACCCAATGGGAAGCCGCAATCATCAAGGGCAAAACCCGCGCTGTATTCTTTGAAAGTGTTTCGAACCCCACGTTGCAGGTTGTCGATATCGCCGCCGTTGCGCGTCTGGCCCATGATGCAGGCGCTTTGGTGGTGGTCGATAACGTGTTTGCCTCTCCCTTGTTCCAAGACAACCGCAAACTGGGCGTTGATGTCGTGATCTATTCCACGACCAAGCATATTGACGGGCAGGGGCGGTGTTTGGGCGGGGTGATTTGTGGCACCCGCGAGTTCATTCGCAAGACCGTGGAACCCTATCTGAAACATACAGGCGCGGCGATGTCGCCGTTTAACGCATGGGTTATGCTCAAGGGGTTGGAAACACTCCACCTGCGGGTTAACGCCCAAGCCGACACTGCTCTTGCCATTGCGCAAGGGCTAGAGGGGGAGGCGGGTGTGGCGCGGGTGCTCTATCCTCATCTCGACAGCCACCCGCAAGCCATGCTTGCCCGCACGCAAATGCAAAAAGGCGGCACAGTGATCGCGATTGAACTGGAGGGCGGGCGCGATGCGGCGTTTCGGTTCCTCAACGCGTTAGAGATCATTACAATCTCAAATAATTTGGGCGATGCAAAATCTATTATCACCCATCCTGCCACAACGACCCACCAGCGTTTGCCTGAGGATCAAAAGCAACATCTGGGCATCACATCTGGTCTCGTGCGCCTGTCGGTGGGGCTTGAGGACGTTAACGACCTGTTAAGGGATTTGAAACACGCGCTCGGTGCTGCGCGTGCTGAAAATTAACCCTTATTTTTGGGATTTTGTCGGAAACTCAAGGAATTGGTCGATATTTGTCGGGCCAATATTGATCCGTTGGGCGTTCACAATCGTAAACTATTCATAAAACAAGTTTGGATTCCGCGCACCAACACCCATATGATGGTAAGGTCGCGTGGCCGAAGGGGTGATGAGATGAACGTCCATATTGGTGCAGTTGCGAGTGAACCAACCCAAGACGAGGCCCGTGCGGCCTTGGCGCTTTTGAAACAGTGGGCGGAAAGCGCAAGCATGGCGGAGCGTGCCGCCCTTGATCCTGCGGTCTCCAAACTTTTGACCCCCTCCCAAGATTACCCCGAATTTTCGCGCAGCTATCCGCAGGATTTTACAGTGGATGCAGCCTATAAGGCGGGTCTTCCTGATCTTCAAAATGGCCCTGCCTCGCTGATTAAAGGGGCCAAGCGTCAAATCCAACATGTGGGGATTTCCAATTTCCGCCTGCCTATCCGCTATCACACCCGCGACAATGGCGATGTGATGCTGGAAACTTCGGTGACGGGCACCGTCAGCCTAGAGGCGGGCAAAAAGGGCATCAATATGAGCCGCATCATGCGCAGCTTCTATGCCCATACCGAAAAGACGTTCAGCTTTGAGGTGATCGAAGCTGCGCTTGATGATTACAAATCCGACCTCGAAAGTTTTGATGCGCGTATCCAAATGCGCCTTTCCTTCCCAATGAAGGTGCAGAGCCTGCGGTCTGGTCTTTCGGGGTATCAATATTATGACATTGCGCTGGAACTGGTCGAGCGCGATGGGGTGCGCCAGAAATTGGTGCATCTGGATTACGTTTATTCTTCGACCTGCCCCTGCTCGCTTGAATTGAGCGAACATGCGCGCGCCACGCGTGGGCAATTGGCCACCCCGCATTCGCAGCGATCTGTTGCGCGGATTTCGGTCGAGATTGCCCCTGACGCAGGGTGTTTGTGGTTTGAAGACCTGATTGAGATGGCGCGCCGCGCTGTGCCAACAGAAACGCAGGTCATGGTGAAACGCGAGGATGAACAAGCCTTCGCAGAATTAAACGCGGCAAACCCGATCTTTGTGGAAGATGCGGCCCGCCTTTTCGCAGGCGAGTTGCAAGCCGATCCACGGGTGGGCGATTTCCGTGTTTTGGCAAGCCACCAAGAAAGCCTGCACAGTCATGACGCAGTTAGCCTCTTGACCGAAGGCGCCACGTTTGAGCAGGCCAGCCTTGACCCCCGCCTTTTCCAAAGCCTGTTCCATATCGGCTAAGGGCCAAGACCCTATACGAAAAAAGCCCCAAGACGCGGGTCACGGATGTGACGCTGTCTTGAGGCTTTGCTCGGTCTGACGAAGCAGTCCGGTCGTATTCTAACGAACACAGTAAACTGCGGGCGTGGTGTTTGCAAATGAAATGAAGCCCCAGATCAAGGCTTTGGCGGGGTTTTAGGCCCTTCCACGCTTGACACTGCCTAAGTCAGGGGCCAACGCTCTGCCTCATGTTTGATATACGCCCCGTTGGATATGTCATTGGCCTGATCGTTACCTTTCTTGGGGTATCGATGCTTGTGCCTATGGGGGTGGATCTTGCCTTGGCCAATGGCGAATGGGGTGTCTTTGCCGAGTCTGCCGCAATCTCGGTGTTTATCGGCCTTGCTTTGGTGTTTTCCTGCGCCAATGGGGTGCAGCAGGGCCTGAGCCTACAACAGACCTTTCTTCTGACAACCGCAATTTGGGCGATTTTGCCGATCTTTGCGGCGCTTCCCTTTGTGTTCGGCGCAACAGATGCACGGATTGTTGATGCAGTGTTTGAGGCGATGTCAGGGCTGACGACAACAGGCTCAACTGTTTTCACAGGCTTGGAATATTTACCCCACGGGCTGAACCTTTGGCGGGCGATGATCCAATGGTTTGGCGGGGTGGGTATCATCGTGGTCGCGATGGTGTTTTTGCCTGAATTGCGGGTGGGGGGGATGCAAATCTTCCGCTCCGAGGCATTTGAAACAATGGGAAAAATCTTGCCCCGCGCAACTGAAATTGCGGCGCGTATTTCGGTGATCTATGTGGCGCTGACTTTCCTGTGCTTTCTGGCTTATTGGGCCTTAGGCATGACCTTTTACAACGCGATCTTCCACGCCTTTACCACGCTGTCCACGGGTGGGTTTTCGAACACAGATGCCTCTTTTGGGGTGTATCAAGGCCCACTTGAATATGTCGCGGCGGTGTTCATGATTTTGGCAAGCCTGCCCTTTGTGCGCTTTGTGCAACTTTTGGCGGGCACGGCAGAACCGCTTTATCGTGACAGCCAAGTGCGCGCGTATCTTGGGGTCATCACGGCCCTTGTGCTGATCATGACAGTGTATCGGATTGTCGCGAATGGCGACCATCTCGAGCATGGGATCCGCGAAGGGCTGTTCAACGTCACCTCCATCATATCTGGCACAGGCTATTCTTCGGTGGATTACCAACTTTGGGGGCCTTTGCCCGTGGTGGTGTTCTTCTTTGTCGGCTTGATTGGGGGATGTGCGGGTTCGACCTCCTGTTCAATCAAAATATTCCGCTACCAGATTTTGCTCGAATCCATCTCCACCCAAGTGCGCCGCTTGTCGGCCCCCCATGGTGTGTTCGAACCTCGCTTTGAGGGGCGGCCTGTTTCGGCAGATGTCCTCTCCTCCGTCATGGGGTTCTTTGTGTTGTTCTTTGTGTTGTTGGGGATTTTCGCGGTGGCTTTGGGATTGACGGGGCTAGATTTCGTCACCTCTGTGTCTGGGGCTGCCACCGCCTTGGCAAATATCGGGCCAGGATTGGGGGATGTGATTGGCCCCTCTGGCAATTTTGCCCCGCTCAATGATGCGGCGAAGTGGATTTTGACGCTGGGCATGTTGCTTGGCCGCCTTGAATTGTTGGCGGTTTTGGTGCTGTTCATGCCTGCCTTTTGGCGCGGATAGCCGCCCCTGCCGCAACGGCCGAGGCCCATGCCCATTGAAAATTATATCCACCCAACCAACCCGTGACATCCACGGCTTCACCAATGAAATAGAGGTTGGGGATATGCGTGGATTGCATAGTTTTGGAACTCAAGCCATCGGTCGCGACACCGCCCAAGGTCACTTCGGCGGTGCGATACCCTTCGGTGGCTGTGGGCCGCAGTCGCCAATCCTGCAATGCCTCGACAATCTCGCGCAGGCGCGCATCGCTGCAATCGGCGATATTGCCGGCAAGGCTTTGGGTTTGCCCAAAATCCGCAACAAAGGCTTTAGGCAGATAATCGGACAACACCCCGTGCAGGCTGCGCTTGCCTGATTCACCCCGCGCTCCGCGCAGGACAGCGAAAAAATCCGTTTCGGGGTCGATATGCAGCGTGATCTCTTGCCCTTCGCGCCAATAGGATGAAATTTGCAAAATCGCGGGGCCAGACAGGCCGCGATGGGTGAAAAGCATGGCTTCGTCAAATTCTGCATCGGCCGCCTTGGCGCGCACAGGCAGGGAGAGCCCAGCCAGCGCCGCGAACCGCGCGCGTTGCCCCTCGTCAAACGTAAAGGGCACAAGGGCAGGGCGGGTGTCGGTGACGCGGTGACCGAAGGTTTCTGCAATCTGATAGGCCAAGCCTGTAGCACCCATTTTGGGGATGGATTTTCCGCCCGTGGCCACGATGAGATGATCGGCATATATCTCGCGCGCTTGGCCCTGTTTTTCGACTAATGCGCAAAATTTATCCCCGCTCTGCCGCACCGAAGAAATGCTTGTTTCTAGCCAAAGTTCGGCACCGACCGCCGTCATCTCGGCCCGCAGCATTGCGATGATCTCTTTCGCAGATGTGTCACAGAACAGCTGCCCCAAGGTTTTCTCATGCCATGAAATGCGGTGGCGATTGACCAAATCGAGAAAATCATAGGGGCCGTATCGCGACAGAGCAGATTTGGCGAAATGCGGATTTTCGGACAAAAACGCGGAAGAGTCACAGTAAATATTGGTAAAGTTACATCGCCCGCCGCCTGAGATGCGGATTTTCTCACCCGCGGCTTTTGCGTGGTCTATCACCAAAACGCCCGCGCCCGAATGGGCCGCGGCCATCATCCCCGCCGCACCCGCGCCAAGTATTAGGGTGCTGACATGATGCTGCGGCAGCTGTGCCATTTAGTCCACGAAATTGCGGCTGATCTTGATCTGATCCCAAGCCCAGACCACCTCTTGGAGGCGTTCCTCATCCGAACGGTCACCGCCATTCATATCGGGATGCAGAACCTTGATCAGCGCCTTGTAGCATTTGCGAATTTCGGTCTTGTTCATCGTGTCGCGGGCTTCCAAAATCTCAAGCGCACGCCGTTCTGTTGGCGGCAGTTTGCGCCCCGATTGTGCCCCACCTGCCTGCCCTGGATTACGGGTGGCATTGCCGCCCAAAACCTGATGCGGGTCATCCACGCCTAGCCGTGCCCATGCTTTTTCTTCAACCGATTTTTTGAAGGGTTTGGTCGGCCTGTCCCAGACGCGATCGCGGTCAAGCTGCGCTTCCATCTCGGCCTCGGTCGTGCCCTCAAAGAAATTCCATTTGAGGTTATATTCGCGCACATGTTCGCGACAGAACCAGAAGAAATCTTCAAGATTGTCGGGGGATTTGGGCGCACGATACTGCCCCGCCTCTTCGCAGGCGGGATGCTCGCATTTGCGCTGCGAGGTTTCAAATGCCCCAGACATGCCACGCCGGCCCGTCTTGCGTTTCTTCTTGTCGGTCGAAACGCGAAGGTCAAAATTAAATGGATCTTTGTCGGTCATGGGCCTGTCCTTCTCGACTCGGAACGGGCAGTCTAAGCTATTGGTGGCGAAGGTGAAGGGCTAGGGTGAAGATTTTCATGACAAGAACCGAAAAAATTCGTGACGCATTAGAAAAAGCATTCAATCCCAAAGTGTTGGATGTTCACGATGAAAGTGAGGCCCATCGTGGTCATAGCGGCTATCAAGAGGGGGGCGAAAGTCATTTTCGCGTGGTGATCCGCGCCGATGGATTGGCGGGATTGTCGCGCATTGCGCGCCATCGTGCCGTGCATGACGCCATCGGCAAGCCTTTGATGGGCGAAATTCACGCTTTGGCCATTGATGCAGACGGGCCTGAGCGGCCCGCCTGAGAAGGGTTACAGTCCTAGTTTCTGGCTGACCAACTGGTTCACAGCGGCAGGGTTTGCCTTGCCGCCTGTGGCCTTCATCACCTGACCCACGAACCACCCCGCAAGTTTCGGGTTCTGCTTGGCCTTCTCCACTTGGGCGGGATTGGCGGCAATGATCTCGTCTACCGCTGCTTCAATCGCGCCTGTATCCGTGACCTGTTTCATGCCGCGCGCTTCGACAATCTGCGCGGGGTCGCCGCCTTCGGTATAGACGATTTCGAACAGGTCTTTTGCGATTTTGCCCGAAATATCCCCCGCCTTAATCAGCGCTATGATGCCCGCAAGCTGTGCAGGTGAGACAGGGCTGTCACTGATCTCGCGCTCGTCTTTCTTTAGGCGACCAAAGAGTTCGTTGATGACCCAATTCGCGGCCAGTTTCCCGTCTTTGGCGGTGGCAGCGACCTCTTCGAAAAACGCGCTGGCGGTGACATCGGCGGTCAAAACGCTGGCATCATAATCTGAAAGGCCAAAATCGCCGATAAAGCGCGCCTTTTTGGCATCGGGCAATTCGGGCAGGTTCGCGCGAATGTCGTCCACCCATGCCTGCTCAATCTCAAGCGGCAAGAGGTCGGGATCTGGGAAGTAGCGATAATCATGCGCCTCTTCTTTCGACCGCATCGAACGCGTTTCGCCCTTATCAGGATCATAGAGCCGTGTTTCCTGATCCACAGTGCCGCCATTTTCGATAATGGCGATTTGGCGGCGTGCCTCATATTCGATGGCCTGTTGAATGAACCGCAGCGAATTCATGTTCTTGATCTCGCAGCGCGTGCCAAGATGGCTGAAATCACCCGTTTCACGGAATTTTTCATAGGCACCCGGTGCGCAGACAGACACGTTTACATCCGCACGTAGATTGCCGTTTTGCATATTCCCGTCACACGTGCCCAGATAGAGCATGATTTGGCGCAATTTAGAGACATAGGCCGCTGCCTCCTCTGGGCCGCGAATATCGGGGCGCGAGACAATCTCCATCAACGCGACACCCGTGCGGTTGAGATCCACGAAAGACAGGGCGGGATCCATATCATGGATGGATTTGCCTGCGTCTTGCTCCAAGTGGATACGCTCAATGCGCACAATCCTCGCCGTGCCATCGCCAAGCTCGACCAAAACCTCACCTTCGCCCACGATCGGGTGATACAATTGGCTGATCTGATAACCTTGCGGAAGGTCAGGGTAGAAATAGTTTTTGCGATCAAAGGCCGAAAACAAATTGATTTCCGCCTTCAGGCCCAATCCTGTGCGCACCGCTTGGGCCACGCAGGCCTCGTTGATCACAGGCAGCATTCCTGGCATGCCAGCATCCACAAAGGCCACGTTAGAATTGGGCTCTGCCCCAAATTTCGTTGAGGCCCCCGAAAAGAGTTTCGCACGGGTTGCGACCTGCGCGTGCACTTCCATCCCGATCACAAGTTCCCAATCGGATTTGGCACCCGCGATCACTTTGGGTTTTGGGGCTTCATAGCTGAGGTCAAGCATGGCGCATCTCTCCAACAGGCGGTTTCCCGCCGTTTACTAGGCCAGCGCGTAGGGCGCGGCAAGGGCAGGACTTGCATTTTGAGGCAAAATAAGGGCAAAGGGCGGGCATCTATTGGCCACCTGAGGGAATTGCATGTTTTCATTCAAAAGGAATGAACGCGATCTGGCGCATTATGCGTGTAAATTCGGCAAATGTGCTGCAACCTTTTTGGGCGCGGCGGTTCTGATGGGATGTGTCGGCGCGCAGGCTGATTTGCCCGCCGCACGTTGGGATGAAACCCCACAGGCCCAAGATTGGACAAAGGCAAGCCTCTCGATGTTGGAGGAGGACGCAGCCGTTTTGGTTGAGACAACCCCTGCGGATATCGAGGCATGGTGTCCCGCCTATGATGAGGCGAACCCAGAACAGCGTGCTGCGTTCTGGAACGGGCTGTTGTCCAGTTTGGCCTATCGTGAAAGCACCTTCCGCGAAGATGCGATTTCGTCAAATGGTAAGTGGCATGGTCTTTTGCAAATCTCGCCCGCAACTGCGCGCGGCTATGGCTGTGCTGCTGGCACAAGCGAGGCTTTGCGCGAGGGCGAGGCGAATTTGCGTTGTGCTTTGCGCATTTGGTCATCAACTGTCGTGCGCGATGGGGTCATTGCCGAAGATCAAGGCGGGGTTGCGGCCGATTGGGGGCCGTTGCAACGCGAAGCCTTGCGCAATGATATTCGCGGTTGGGTGTCGGAGCAGGATTACTGCCAGTCATGACGGCGCGCTTGTCGGGTTTGGATCAGGCGCGCGGTGTCGCGCTTGTGGCCATGGCAAGTTATCATTTCATTTTTGATCTTGATTTATTCGGGCTTGTGCCTTCGGGGACAGCCCTGTCCCCCTATATGCGCGGCTATGCTATCGCGATTGCGGGCAGCTTTCTGTTCCTGTCGGGCCTCAGCATGGTCTTGGCCCATGGGGTGGGGCGGCGGTGGCCCGCTTTTTGGCGGCGATGGGGCATTTTGGTCGCTGCTGCGGCGGCGGTCAGCCTTGCGACCTATTTTGCCTTTGGGGCGCAATTTGTCTTTTGGGGCATTTTGCACATGATGGCGGCTGCAAGCCTAGTGGGGATTGTCCTTTTGGGGCGGGTGCCCGCTTGGGGCTTGGCCGTGCTTGGTGTCTTGGCCCTTGCTGCAGGGGTTTGGCTGCGCCTGCCTGCGCTTGAGCACCCGATATTTTGGATCACAGGCGCACAGGCGGCGCGGCCTGTGACAGTGGATTATTTGCCAATCTTGCCATGGATCGGCCCCTATCTTTTGGGCATGGCTTGGGCGCAATTTGCCCGTGATCTGGGCAGGCCGATCATGCCACAAAAGATATGCGGTGGTGCGCTTGGGGCGGGTTTGGCCCTTTTGGGGCGCAATTCCCTTGCGTTTTATCTCATCCACCAACCCGTGCTGCTGGCATTGGTCGGTGGATATGTTTGGCTGCTGGATTATGCGCCTTGATAACCCGCACGCATTCTTGCCACCATCTCGCTCATATCGCGGCTGAGGTTCGGGGTGTCAGAAATACGCTTTAGCGCCTCTTGGATCAGGGCCTGACGATCAACATCATAGCGCGCCCATGTCTCAAAGGCGGTGGACATCCGCGCCGCGGTTTGCGGGTTTTTGCCATCCATGCGGATCAACCAATCCGCGAGGAACTGATAGCCCGCGCCTGAGGGCGCATGAAAGCCCGCAGGGTTGGCTGAGGTCAGACCTGCAATCACCGCGCGGAAGCGATTGGGGTTTTTCCAATCAAAATCTGCGTGCTCGGTCAGGCGATGTGCAACTTGCGCGGCCTCATCAGGGGCGGCATGGGCGATTTGCAGCATGAACCATTTATCCATCACGATGCGGTTTTCATGCCATTGGTCGTAGAAGGCCATGCTGGCCTGCTGTGCAACATCACCCCCGTGATCCAACAGCGCACCGAAAGCGGCCAATTGATCGGTCATATTGGTGGCCGTCTCGAATTGCGTCTGCGCGAGCTCTGGGCCATGCACACGGGTCAAGGCGCGCAGGGCCACGTTGCGCAAACTGCTCCGGCCCGCGGAGGCCGCATCAGGGCTATAGCCGTCTTTATCGGTCAGTGTTTCGAACAGCCGCGTGTAAATCGGCGCAAGTGCAGCTGCGATGGACTGTTCCAAAGCGCGGCGCTTTTCGTGGATGCTGCTTGGATCAGGCACCACGCCTGCTTCGGCCAAATCATTGGCCAGCGCATCTTCGCTTGGCAGGCTTGCGCATAGCGCCCTAAACTCGTGGTCGAGCGTGTCATCCTGCACCACCGCAGCGAGGGCTGAGATATAGTCAGGGTTCGGGGCTGTCCCATCGGTGATCATTGCGCACAGAACCTCACGCGATAGACTGCGGCCCGCTTCCCATCGGTTGAACGGGTCTGTGTCATGGGCAAAGAGGGTCGCGCGCGCAGCAAAATCTTGCTCGATTTCTAAAATCACAGGGGCCGAGAATTCGCGCAAGACCGACAGCACAGGGGCTTCAGGCAGATCGTCAAACACCAATTCCATTTCAGGATCCGCCATTTCGACAATCTGCGTGGGCCGCAATTCGCGCCCGTCCTGACCCAATAGGCCAAGCGCCACGGGGAACAACAAGGGCTCTTTCAGCGGTTGGTTGGGGGTAGGGTCGGTGCGCTGTGCCAATTTCAGCACCAAGCGCCCATCTTGATAGGTGGAGGTGACCGTCAAACGCGGCGTGCCTGCCTGTTCATACCACCGTTTGAATTGCGACAGATCGCGCAAAGTGGTGTCCTCGAACACCTGCAACCAATCCTCGATGGTGCAGGCCTGCCCATCATGGCGGTCGAAATAGAGATCAAGCGCCGCGCGATAGGCCCCTTCGCCCACCAAAAGCCGCAGCATGCGGATCAGCTCCGCCCCTTTTTCGTAAACAGTGGCCGTGTAGAAATTGTTGATCTCGACAAAACTTGCAGGGCGCACGGGATGCGCCAATGGGCCTGCATCCTCGCGGAATTGGCGCGCGCGCAGATTCAGCACATCACCAATTCGCTGCACAGGCGCGGATCGGGCATCTGCGCTGAACTGTTGATCGCGAAAGACGGTTAAGCCCTCTTTGAGGCAGAGTTGAAACCAATCGCGGCAGGTGATGCGATTGCCTGTCCAATTGTGGAAATATTCATGGGCGATGATCCGCTCGATAAAGGCATAATCTTGATCCGTTGCGGTTTCAGGGCTGGCCAATACATATTTGGAGTTGAAGATGTTCAGGCCCTTATTCTCCATCGCGCCCATGTTGAAATCATCGACCGCCACGATGTTAAACAGATCAAGGTCATATTCGCGGCCATACACCTGTTCATCCCAGATCATTGACCGCTTGAGCGCGTCCATCGCATAGGCGCAATACCCCTCATCACCGGGGCGGACATAGATATTGAGATCAACCTCGCGTCCCGAGGCCGTGGTGAACTGATCGCTATAGGCGCGCAAATCGCCTGCCACCAAAGCAAAGAGATAAGTAGGTTTGGGCCAAGGGTCATGCCATTCTGCATAGCCTGCGCCTGTCTCGCCCCGATTACCATTGGACAGTAGGATCGGTGCATCCCCCTCAATGCGCACATCAAAAGGCGCCATGACATCGGGGCGGTCGGGGTAATAGGTTATTTTGCGAAACCCTTCCGCCTCGCATTGGGTGCAATACATGCCCTTGGACATATAAAGCCCCTCAAGGGCTGTGTTATCCTGTGGTGCGATTTCGACTTCGGCCTCCCAAACAAAGCCGCCCTCTGGCAGGCGTGCGGCAGGCACAGTCAGGGCAGCCTCACTGAGGCGATAATCGGCCTCACCTAACGCTGTTCCATCTATCTTTGCCCAGATCAGGCGCAGATCCTCGCCATCAAGCACAAGCGCGCCTTCGCCCAAACCTTGCGCCTCGGGGTTGGGGCGAAAGGTGATCCGTGAAATGACCCGCGTGGCCTTTGGTGCAAGGCGAAAGGTAAGATGCACATGGTCAATCAAATACTCGGGCGGGGTGTAGTCACTGAGCCAAATGGTGCGGGGCGTGGCAGTGGCGGATGTTGCATCAAGGGGCAGGACGGACACGGGGCAGGCCTCATTATATCGGGGAAGGGTTGGCCTTAGGCTATGCGCGGCGGTGACAGGCTGCAACCAGATAGGTGGGTTAGAGCCAGTAAAACCGCGATATATCTGTGCGATTGTCGAAGAACGCCACCGCCTCAGGCCGAAATCCATAGCCGTGGCGCGCCACCGCTTGGGACAATTCCGCGAGGATCACATGGGTGATAAAGGGGATGTCCAAGCGTTGCGCCTCTGCCAGATCAAGCCATGTCAGATGAGACAACTCGCCATCGCCTTTGGTGAAATCCTGCGCAACGCCCCTCAGATCGTCAGCACGCGCCAAAAAGAAGCGCGCGTCAAAGCGGCGTGGGCGGCCTGTGGGGGTGACGGCACGGAAAAAGAAATCAACCCTTCGCGGGTCGTGTGGGCCAAGGCTGAGCCCTGTTTCTTCGTGCAACTCGCGAAAGGCTGCGTTGATTAAGGCCTCGGGTGAACAGGCGCTGTCATGGCTGAGGCGCGCTGCAAGCGCATCAGGGATTGCGTGAGCAAGCGGGGTGTCGTGATCCACCGCATCCACCGCCCCGCCAGGGAATACAAATTTTTGCGGCATGAACGCGGCAGATGCCCCGCGTTGGCCCATTAAGACCTGCGCGCCTTTTGTGCTGTCGCGCAACAAGATGATGCTTGCGGCATCCCGAATGGGAGGATCAGAAACCATGCATCCGCTTGGCCCATTGGATGCCCACAATCAGCCCTTTAAAGCGGGGCAAGAGGAACAGTGCCACCACAAAGGCCCCAAGCGAAAACCCGCCTGCCATAACCCATGGGCTTGGTTGATAGGCCGTATAAACCCAGAGCATTAAGGTGCCCAAGATTTTCGCTGTGACGAGGATCGTCAAATAGGCAGGCCCATCATCCGCGCGGGCGTGGCTCAGATCTTCGCCACAGCTGCCACAGGTTTTTACAAGGTTCAGATAGCCGCTAAACAGTGCGCCCTCACCACAGCACGGGCAGCGGCCGCGCATGGCTTTGGCAATCGCGGGCCATGTTGGGCGTTCCTGCGGGACATGATCGAAAACACCATCCGCCAAGGCAGTGATTGGATCGATTTCAGCCGCTTCGGTGCTGGGGTTTGCCATGGCGCGCATCCTTTTCTTGTCTCGACCCTAGCCCTAGCGCAAAGCGCAATCATTGGCAAAGGGGCGGGCCGTTTTGACGCGGGTCAAAAGAGAGCTGCAAAAAAATGTGACGGAAACTGCGGGCGAGCGCGTGAAAGGAATAGATCGGCGGATGGATGGGCCATTTGCCACAAGATCAGGAGTTATTGAGATGAGCACATTCAAACTTTTCACTTTGGGCTTGGCCCTGCCTTTGGGTCTTGCTGCGCAAATGGTAACCGCCGCCCCAATGGCGCAGGCCGATGCAGACGCGATATTTGCCGCCCTAGATGCGGATCGCAATGGTCAGGTCACGGCTGAGGAATTGGCGCGTATGCCAGAGGCGCGATTTGCGGCCCAAGACACCAACGGGGATGGCATGTTGGACGCCCAAGAATTGAGTGCCTCCCTTCAGGCCCGCATGGCGGATCGCGTGGATCGTATGATTGGCGATCTCGATTTGGATGGCGATGGGCTTTTGTCGCAATCTGAAATGATGGGTGGCCGCGACCAACATGAGGGGCGCGGTGAGCCAAATTTTAATCGGATGTTGTCGCGCATGGACAGCAATGGGGATGGCAGCATCAGCCTTGAGGAATTCTCGGCCATGTCCCAAATGCGCGGCGGCCATGAGCGCGGTGCAGGTGCCCGTGAAGGGCGTGGCCATCGCGGCTAAGGCGCAATCAGACGCGGCTGCCCCTCTCCCTTGGCAGTCGCGTGCTTGAATGCAATAGTTGCAGTAGATTGCGGCGGCGAGGGCAGCGTGCAAAGACCACCAAAGGCAGCATCAGAAGATGATCATCTGATGGCCCGCTTCGCCAAGGGCGATGCGGCAGCGGCGCGGGATTTGGCCGCGCGGCATCTGCCCCGCATTCTGTCGCATGCGCGCCGTGTTTTGGGGGATCAGGCCGAGGCCGAAGATGTCGCGCAAGAGGTGATGATGCGCATCTGGCGCATTGCCCCTGACTGGGACGCAGGCCGCGCAAAACTGAGCACTTGGGCGCATCAGGTGACAGCGAACCTATGTATTGATCGCTTGCGCAAGCAGACCCGCCGCGCCGCGCCCACCCTTGATACGGATGCGGTTGAACAAATCGAGGATCATGCGGCGTCAGTGCCCGCGCAAATGATGCAAAGGGCGCGGCTTGATGCGCTGGATGCGGCGCTTGCCACTTTGCCCGAGCGCCAAAGGCAGGCGGTGGTATTGCGCCACATCGAAGGGTTATCAAATGGTGAGATTGCCCAAATTCTGGATATTACGATTGAGGCGGTCGAAAGTTTGACCGCACGCGGCAAAAGGGCATTGAGCGCCCATTTGGCCAAGGAAAAGGAGGCATTGGGTTATGCGCAATGAACAGGCAGACCTAGATCTGGATGATCTTTTCGCCGAAGCGCGCGCGGCTGATGCGCCAAGTGATGCGCTCATGGCGCGGGTCTTGGCGGATGCACAGAACGTGCAAAGACAAACCCACCACGTCCGTGAGGATACGCTCTCGCGTCTATCCAATCTGATTGACCGCCTATTTGGGGGCTGGTCGGTTGTCTCAGGTGCGGCGATGGCGGGAATCGCGGGGCTGCTGTTTGGGGTGGGTCTTTCGACCTTGAACCCCGATATGACCTTAAGTTTGCAAGAGGCCAGCGGATGGGCCAGCACATCGGTTTCTGATTTTGGGGATCCTTGGGCTTTGGCCGATTTGGGAGGTGAGTGATGGATGAGATGATGACAACCCCGAAACCCCAAGCGCCGCGGGGCATGAAGATCGTTCTTGGTGTCTCTCTGGCGATTAATTTGGCGATTGCGGGCGCGGTTCTAGGGGCGGTGGTCTTGCATCGCGGCCCAGACGGCGAAGGCCCGCGTGAGCGGATCAACGCCGTGCGCAGTTTGGGGCCATTGGCGGGTGAATTGAACCGCGATGAAATGCGGATGTTGATCGGGCGCATGGGTGGGCGCGAAGGGATGGGCGCCGCGCGCCGTGGGATCGGGGCGGCCAATCTGCAGGTTGAGGCTGCGTTGCGCGCAACCCCCTTTGTGCCTGATGCGTTGATGCAGGCCCTGTCTGAGCAGCGCGGCTATCTTGGCGCCATGCAGGAAAGCGGGCATCGTGCCTTGGTTGATTTGATCGCGGATATGCCGCCTGAACGCCGTGCGGCCTTGGCCGATGAATTGGCCGAAGGGCGCAGGCGCTAGAGATCGGCACTCATCCCTGCGGATTGCAATTCAACAAGACGCGCGTAAATGCCGCCCCTTTGCATCAGGCTGTCATGGGTGCCTTCTTCGACAACATGGCCTTTATCCATGACCACAATCTTATCGGCATCGCGAATGGTGGACAGCCGATGCGCAATTACAATTGTCGTGCGCCCTTGCGACAGGCGCGATAGGGCAGTTTGCACCAATTTTTCAGATTGCGTGTCGAGGGCCGATGTGGGTTCATCCAACAGCAAAATCGGCGCATCTTTCAGCATCGCGCGGGCGATGGCCACGCGCTGACGTTGGCCGCCCGACAGGGACGAGCCGCGCGGGCCAACAGCCGTTTCCAACCCTGCGGGCAGGGATTTGGCAAATTCCATCACAGCGGCGTTTTCTGCGGCTTTGGCCACATCGGCGCTGTCAGCATTAAGCCGCCCCATGCGGATATTATCTTCGATGCTTTCATCGAACAGCGCCGTGTCTTGGCCTACAACCGCGATCATGTCACGCAAGGCGGCCAGATCAGCCTCGGTGGTCGCAACACTGCCAATGCGCACTTTGCCTGCCACTGGATCAATCAAGCGTGTTAGCAAGGCAAACAGCGTGGTTTTCCCCGCGCCTGATGGCCCCACAATCGCGGTTGTCTGCCCCTCTTTGGCGGTGAAGGTCAGATCATGCAGAACGGGCATGTCGCCATAGGAGAATTCGACATTCTCAAAGCAGATATCGCCAGAACTCAGCGGGGCAGGGTGGGCAGGGCTAAGAACGGTGGGGCGCAGATCAAGCATGGAATAGATCCGCTCTAGCGAGGCTGCGGCGGCCTGAAGGCTGCCTGCGATATTTGACAGACGTTTGAGCGGGTCGAACATCAGCGAAAGCGCGGTGATAAAGGACATGAAATCCCCCACCGATTTATCGCCTGTCACAATGGCGGTGGCCCCAAACAATGTGACCGAAACAAACCCAATGCCCGACATGAGGTCGATCAACGAGGGGTTCGCGGATTGGCCTGCACTCGAGCGGATCTGTTGCTTGAGGTATTGCTTGACGCTGCGCTCAAACCGCCCGCGCTCATGCGCCTCAAGGCGGTTGACCTTGATGGATTGAATGCCGTGAAACATTTCGTCCAGCCGCGTGGTCAGGGTCGCGGCAGCCTCGCGCGCGGCAAATGCGGTGCGGCGGATTTGCTTGAGCAGCAGGGTCATGGGCACGATCATCAAAGGCAGCCCAACCAAGGCCACCAGTGACCATTGCCAATCATTTGAGAACATCACAAAGGACAAAGCCACAAGCGAAACTAAATCACGCCCAAAGGAGAGAAGGACACTTGTCGCCGCAGATTGCAGCGTCTGGCTGTCCCCGCGCACGCGTTCGATCAATTCACCTGGGGGGTGTCGCGTAAAGACGGCACCATCAAGCGTCAAAAGATGCTCGACCAGGCGTGTTTGCAATGCGGTTGTCACTTTCAGGCCAAGCGCCGACATAATGACGCGCTGCACAAAGCCCGCAACGGCGCGGAACAGGAACAAAAACCCGATGACCGTTACCACTTTCCAAAGCCCATCCAAGGATTGTGCGGCAAAAAGTTCATCGAAGAGAGGGCGCACCATCCATGCAAATGCACCAAGTGCGGCGCCTTCAAGGCTCATCAAGATCAGTGCGAATGTCAGGGCGGGCCAATATTTGAGGACATGCTCGCGCCACAGGCGGATCACAAGTCGAGACGAGCGCAGGTCAACCCCATTTGGGGCCTTGGTCTGCGAATCTGATGCGGGGCTTGGGTCTGACATGCGTCTCCAAATCTGCGAAAAATTACGCATTCTGCTAAAGAATGCTTAGCAAATCATCATCCGCCCTGATTAGGCTATGCCGCCCCTGCAAACAAGCACCCGCTATGTATGGGGTCATATTTCCTGAATCCGCCATTGTTTTCGGGCCGATGTCTTTTCTGAGGTGCAAAGCGGCGTTTTCAGGACGGTTTTGCACTAATTTCTGTTAATTGGTTGTCATCTAAGGCTCAGGCTGTTTAGCTTAGGGCAATTGAATGCGGGGCTACACCGCAACCACAACGGGAGTTCGACACTTTGTTCGACACAGCAAAAGACGCGTTTGTCGCTTTTGAGCATGTCCAGAAAAGTTACGATGGCGAAACGCTGGTCGTAAAAGATCTTAATCTTCAGATCGGTCAGGGCGAATTTCTAACGATGCTTGGGCCTTCGGGATCGGGCAAAACGACCTGCCTGATGATGCTTGCAGGTTTCGAGACAGCCACCCATGGCGAGATTCTGTTGCAGGGTCGTCCGATCAACAACATTCCGCCCCATAAGCGCGGCATTGGGATGGTGTTCCAGAATTACGCTTTGTTCCCGCATATGTCGGTTGCAGAAAACCTTGCCTTCCCTTTGGAAGTGCGCGGCATGGGCAAATCAGAGCGCGAAGGAAAGATCAAACGCGCGCTTGATATGGTGCAGATGGGGGATTTCGGCGGTCGCCGCCCCGCGCAGCTTTCGGGCGGGCAGCAACAGCGTATCGCCTTGGCGCGGGCCTTGGTGTTCGAGCCTGAGCTTGTTTTGATGGACGAACCTTTGGGGGCGCTCGACAAGCAATTGCGCGAACATATGCAATTTGAAATCACCAATCTGGCGCATCAGTTGGGCATCACCACAGTTTATGTGACCCATGACCAGACCGAAGCCCTGACCATGTCGGATCGTGTCGCGGTGTTTGATGATGGCCGTATCCAACAGCTTGATCCGCCTGATGTTCTCTATGAACAGCCGCAAAACAGCTTTGTGGCGCAGTTTATTGGCGAAAATAATACGCTTTCGGGTGTGGTGACGAAAATCTCAGGCGATCGCTGCGTTGTGAAGCTGGACAGCGGTGACGAAATTGACGCGCGTCCTGTAAACGTCTCGGCCGTGGGGGATCGCACCACTGTTTCCATCCGTCCCGAGCGGGTGGAAATGGACAAGCGCCGCCTTTCGCCTGACGCGCATACGCTGAAAGGCGAGGTTCTCGAATTTATTTACATGGGCGATATTTTCCGCACGCGCCTGCGCGTGGCCGGGTCGGATGACTTCATCATCAAGACCCGCAACGCCCCCGATCAAAAACGACTCACACCTGGCACCCAGATTGAAATAGGATGGCTGCCTGACGATTGCCGCGCGCTTGATGCTTAAGCGCATGGCCTAAGCTGCCACCTTCGCCTGGAGGGTGGCCATGCATAAGACTATACCAGGTAACAACACGGGAGACTGACATGAAACTGTCAAAAACACTTCTGGCAACTTCTGCACTCGGCGTCGCCGCAGCAGGTTTGGCCTATGCGGGCGGCCATATGGCCACTGGCACATTTACCTTCGTAAGCTGGGGCGGTGCCTATCAGGCCAGCCAAACCAACGCTTACACGGATCCATACACCGCGAATAACCCTGATGTTCAGGTCGTTTGGGACGAAAGCTCGAACGAAGCGGTGGCAAAACTGCGCGCGATGAACGAAGCGGGCAACCTGACATGGGACTTGGTTGACGTTGTGGCATCGGACGCGCTGCGTCTGTGTGACGAAGGCCTCGCCATGGAAATCGATCCTGATGAGATGCTTGCACCTGCGCCCGATGGCACACCCGCAAGCGAAGATTTCGGTGACCTTTTGGTTGGCGATTGCTTCATCCCACAGATCGTTTACTCCACCACCTTCGGCTATCGCACCGACATGGTGCCTGATGGTGTAGAGCCTCCAAATGACATCTGTGATGTGTTCGATCTCGAAACATATCCTGGCATGCGTTCGCTTGAGAGCCGCCCAATCAACAACATGGAATGGGCCTTGCTTTGTGACGGCGTTGCAAAGGCAGACGTCTATGACGTTCTGGCCACTGATGAAGGTCAAGAGCGGGCATTGGCCAAGCTCGACACCATCCGCGACAGCGTGATCTGGTGGAACGCAGGCGCCGATACGCCACAGCTTTTGGCGGATGGCGAAGTCTTTATCGGTTCGACCTATAATGGCCGTCTATTCTCGGCCATCGTTGAGCAGAACCAGCCAATCGGCATGATGTGGGACGCACAGGTATTCGACCTTGATGGTTGGATCATCCCAGCAGGTCTGCCCGAAGATCGTCTGGCCCGCGTGATGGACTTCGTCTATTTCGCAACCGACACGCAGCGTCTGGCAGATCAGGCCGCCTACATCTCCTATGGCCCTGCACGTCTGTCCTCTGCGCCACTGGTTGGCAACCATGCAGAGCTTGGCATCGAAATGGCACCACATATGCCAACCGATCCAAACAATGCACAGAACACGTTCCTCTATAACTACGAGTTCTGGGCGGATTATCGCGATGATATTGACGCGAAATTCCAAGCATGGCTGGCTCAGTAATCTGAGCTGAATTTGGGGCGGGGCCGCGATCAAACGCGGCCCCCACTCAACCATCGGGTAGCCCCATGAGGGCAAGGGTCTAGTCAGACCTAACGCGCGTGAAACCGCGACACGGCCCGACCAAATTCATGACGATTGAAGATAGAAACGACTGACGGGGACAGGATGAGCGACACCACCAATTCAGGCCCGATGCTGGCGGCGGATGGAACCCCCCTCAAGACGAGCCTCGCCCGTGCCCTCAGACGTCAAAAGCTGCGTGCGCTGATATTGATTGCGCCCCTTTTGGCCTTTGTTGTTTTGACATTTGTTGTCCCGATCGGCTCGATGTTGTTTCGATCGGTAGAAAACCAAATTGTATCTGGCACGCTTCCCGAAACGGTTGAAGCGCTTGACTCTTGGGACGGCCAAGACGGCACCTTGCCAGATGAGACCGTGTTCCAAGCCTTATTTTTCGACATTTTCCGCGCTGCCGAGGCCAAGGAACATACCAAACTTGGCTCGCGCCTAAATTATGAACGCACGGGCCTATCCTCGATGTTCCGCACCACAGGGCGGGGCGTTGATGATATTGGCGAGGTTTTTCAAGATTGGCTTGAAGATGCAGATCCTGCCTTCAAGGATGGGATCACATGGTATGAGATGCTGTCTGGCACAGGCGGCGAAGATGTGATCGAAGCCCGCCGGGCCCTCTGGGCGAATATGGTGGGCGAGGGGTTTGCAGGCGATATTGGGTTTACCCTATCGGGTGAGATGGCAGCACTTCTGCCCCAAACCGCCGCCGCCTATAGTGACTGGGCCATCTATACCGCCATTGCGGATGAGGATGTGGTTTCCGAAGAAGACCCATGGGAGGCAGTATATGCGGCCTTGGCGCTTGATCTGGCGCGCGCTGATACAGTGTCCGCGCTGGCCTCATACACAGGGGCGGGCGCAGGCCCATTGGCCAATGCGATTGCAGCCCTGCCAAGCTTGCCGCAAATTGATTTCCGCGCCGCATTCATCGAAGAAAATGATGGATGGGGCGATACGGAAAACTGGCAAACGATCAAGATTTACAGCCCTGATTACACCACAGGCTATTTCCTCAACGCGATTGATATGGAAAAGGGGCTTGAGGGTGTGAATGCCCGCCCTGAAAGCCAGCAGCTTTATATCAAACTGTTCATTCGTACGATGATCATGTCCTTGATCATCACGGGTTCCTGTATCCTTTTGGGCTATCCCGTGGCGTGGCTTTTGGCCAACCTGCCCGTGCGCAGCGCCAATGTATTGATGATCCTTGTTCTTCTGCCGTTCTGGACATCGCTCTTGGTGCGCACCAGTGCGTGGAAAGTGCTGCTGCAACAGCAAGGCGTGATCAATGAAATCCTTGTCTGGCTTGGATTTGTCGATGATGCAAACCGCCTGATTTTGATGAATAACTCGACAGGCACGATCATTGCGATGACGCATATTTTGCTGCCCTTTATGATTTTGCCGCTTTATTCGGTGATGAAAACCATTCCGCCGTCTTATCTTCGCGCGGCCAAAAGTCTTGGCGCGACCAATTGGACAGCGTTCTGGCGGGTCTATTTCCCACAATCTGTTCCAGGGATTGGGGCGGGGTCGATCCTCGTGTTCATCTTGGCGATTGGCTATTACATCACGCCTGAAATCGTGGGTGGCACAGATGGTGTCTTTATCTCAAACCGCATTGCCTATCATATTTCATCCTCGCTCAACTGGGGCTTGGCGGCGGCTTTGGGGTCGATCCTTCTGGCCTTGGTCTTGGCGCTGTATTGGCTTTATGACCGCATTGTCGGCATTGATAACGTGAAATTGGGGGGCTGAGATTATGGCTCAATCGCTGAAACTTACGCTCAAGCGCCCCTCCCTTTGGGGGTTCACGGCACCCCTGACTGCGGCTGTGTCAGCGGCCTTTGGCTATATCGCAGGCACATCCTTTGGAAATCCGCTCATGGGAATTGTTGCGGGCGCTGTCATTGGGGCCGTATTGGCAGCCTTGCTGCACCCTATGGCTGAAAAGCGGATGATGGCGCGCCTTGGTGTGATTGCGATCTTCTTTGCCGCGGGTCTTTTCGCCACCAATTTGGGAGGCGGGATCGCAGCAGGCCTTGTGGGCGCGGTTCTGTCATGGTTCGTCTTCTGGATCGACACAGGCGATTATCGCAAAGGCGTGCCGATTTATTACACAGGCGGGCAGACCCTTTGGCATAACAGTTTCCTGTTTATCTGTGGGCTGATCTTCTTCTTTCTGATCGCCCCGCTTTTCCCCGTGATGTGGCTGTCGTTTAACGCGCAGGATTTCTTTACCTTCACGCCCGAAATGCTGGCCTTTGACCCCGAGGGGTATTCGCTGAAGCATTACCGCGATTTCCTGACCACGGATGAGTGGATGCAGCCGCTGAAAAACTCGCTGATCATTGCGCCGATTGCGACTGTTATCTCGGTTAGTCTTGGCACATTGGCGGCCATCGGTTTGTCGCAATCACATGTGCCTGGGCGTCAAACCATCATGGCGGTTTTGATCTCGCCCATGATCGTGCCTTTGATCATCTCAGCGACAGGGATGTTCTTTTTCTACGCCCCTCTTGGTAATTGGTTGGAACTGACCTTGGGTCTGAACAAGTCCTTCGTGGGATATGTGAAAGTGATCTTGGCGCATGCCGTTTTGGGCGTGCCCTTTGTGATCATCACAGTGACCGCCACGCTTGTTGGCTTCGATCGGTCGCTGACGCGGGCGGCGGCGAATATGGGCGCCAACCCTGTGACCACCTTCTTCCGTGTGCAGATGCCGCTGATTTTGCCGGGTGTTATCTCAGGCGGTCTGTTCGCCTTTATCACCTCGTTTGACGAGGTTGTCGTGGTGCTGTTTGTTGGTTCAGCGCAGCAGCAGACCCTGCCTTGGCAGATGTTCACGGGCCTCCGCGAACAAATCTCGCCAACGATTTTGGCGGCGGCCACGATCCTTGTGACCATCTCTATCCTGCTTTTGACCACAGTCGAACTTTTGCGCCGCAGATCAGAGCGCCTGAGGGGCCTCAGCCCAAGCTGATTGGCGCAAGATCACATCATTAAGGCCGCATTGGATATGCCGATGCGGCCTTTTTTTTGATCTGATATTGCGATAGAATTTGTGGAAATTGATAGGACGTGCCTATGATCCAAAAATTGGAAATGCTGCTTGCTTTGGCCAAAACCCAACACTTTGGCCGTGCGGCTGAATTGTTGGGGGTTACTCAGCCAAGCCTGTCCTCAGGGATCAAGCAACTGGAAGACCAGCTTGGGGTGAAGCTGGTGCAGCGCGGGTCACGCTTTGGCGGTCTGACCCCTGAGGGGCAACGCGCATTGGAGTGGGCGCGGCGTATCGTGGGCGATAGCCGCCAATTGCGTGAAGAAATGCGTTATAGCCGCGAGGGGTTATCGGGCCATTTGCGCCTTGCGGTGATCCCGACCGCATTGACCGAAGCCGCGCGTCTGGTCAGCCGCTTTTCGCGCGCGCATCCCAATGTCAGTTTTTCTATTCTGTCCCGTTCGTCCGCCGAAATCCTCAAGCTGTTGGAAAATCTCGATGCAGATGCGGGTGTGACCTATTTGGACAATGAGCCTTTGGGACGCATGGTGAGCACGGGGCTCTATCGTGAAAATTACGCGGTTCTGTGCCGATCAGATCACCCTTTTGCGGCACAGACCCGAGTGGCATGGGCCGCGCTCGAGGGGATGAGCCTGAGCCTCCTGACCCCTGATATGCAAAATCGGCGGATCTTGAACCGCAATTTCGCGGCGCATGGTCTCGAGCCAAAATCGGTTGTCGAAAGCAATTCGACCATTGTTCTGGTGAGCCATGTGATCGAGGCAGGTGCGCTGACAGTTTTGCCGCAACCCATGGCGCAGTTCCTTGCCATTGGCCATGATCTGCGGGTGATCCCGTTGGAAGATGGGGCGCTGCGCCCTGAGGTGGGTTTGATCGCCCCCCATCAAGAGCCTTATACCCCCGTTTTCCGAAGCCTTTTACGCGTTGCGCGCGAGATGGCGGGCGAGGCTAATTGATAGATTTTGCCTATCGTTTGACGAAATACTGATATTGAATCGGAATTATACCTCGGGCATTGGTCGGGCATCGCGCGCGCGCTTAAGCGTGGATGTGCGCGATCCTCACGACCAAAGGATGACGGCCATGCCCCGCGACCATGCTGATGCGAATGATCAAGACATCACGGCGATTGTGATGCGCCATATGGGGATGGAGGGGCCTCTGCTGCCCATGCTGCATGCCTTACAAGAGGAATTTGGGTATATTCCTGAAGCGGCCCGCCCGATCATTTGCGATGCGCTCAACATCACAGGCGCGGAATTGCACGGGGTGATCAGCTTTTATCATGATTTTCGCACAGCGCCGTCCGCGCGGCACAGCTTGAAAATCTGCCGCGCTGAGGCCTGTCAGGCTGTTGGCGGCAAGGCGCTGTCTGATCGCATTCTGGCGATGCTTGGACTGGATTGGGGGCAGGCGCGCGCCGATGGGAAATTGGTGGTTGAGCCTGTCTATTGTCTGGGCCTATGCGCCTGTGCGCCTGCGGCTATGCTGGATGGCAAATTGATCGGTCGCGCCACCGAAGAAAAAATCAGCAAAACCTTGTCGGAGGCGGGCCTATGAAAAAGATTTACATCCCCCGCGATGCCGCCGCCAAGGCGCTTGGGTCTGATGAGGTTGCGGCTGCTTTGGCCGATGCGCTTATGGCGCGTGGGGAAGAGGCGCAGATCATCCGCAACGGAAGTCGCGGGATGATCTGGCTAGAACCTCTGGTCGAGATCGAAGAAAATGGCACCCGTTTGGCTTACGGCCCGATTGCCGCGGATCAAGTCGAGGATCTTCTGGCAGGCAAGATCGAGACGCTCGGCCCTGTCGAAGATATTCCGTTTTTTGCCAAGCAAAACCGTCTGACTTTTGCGCGCTGCGGTTTGATTGATCCGCTCAGCTTGTCGGATTACCGCGCTCACGGTGGCCTTGTGGGACTGTCTCGTGCCTCTGCCATGTGTGCCGCTGACATTGTCGCAGAGGTGATCGCCTCTGGATTGCGCGGGCGTGGTGGTGCAGGCTTCCCGACTGGGATCAAGTGGAAAACTGTCTCAGAGGCGGCAGGCCCTCAGAAATACATCGTTTGCAACGCAGACGAGGGGGATAGCGGAACCTTCGCGGATCGGATGATCATGGAAGGGGATCCTTTCTGCTTGATTGAAGGCATGGCGATTGCAGGTCTGGCCACAGGGGCCACGCGCGGGTTTGTATATATCCGTTCCGAATATCCCGATGCGATTGAAGTGATGGAACAGGCGGTCACCATCGCCCGTGCCGAAGGCGTTTTGGGTGACGATGTGTTGGGATCAGGCAAAGCCTTTGATCTTGAGATCCGTGTGGGGGCAGGGGCCTATGTTTGCGGCGAAGAGACATCGCTTTTGAATAGCCTTGAGGGCAAACGCGGTGTTGTGCGCGCCAAGCCGCCGCTGCCCGCCTTAGAGGGTTTTCTAGGGCGGCCAACCGTTGTGAATAACGTCCTGTCCTTGGCAACGATCCCCGTGATTTTCGAAAAAGGTGCGGCGCATTATGCCAGTTTCGGCCTTGGTCGATCTAAAGGGACGATGCCAATCCAGATTGCAGGCAACGTTGCCCGTGGCGGGTTGTTTGAAACCGCCTTTGGGATGCCTTTGGGCGAATTGGTCAACGAGATTGCAGGCGGCACCGCTACGGGGCGGCCCGTCAAAGCGGTTCAGGTGGGCGGCCCCTTGGGTGCCTATATGCCCCCGTCCAAATTCGACACGCCTTTTGCCTATGAGGAATTTGATGGGCAAGGTGGGCTAATCGGGCATGCGGGCGTGGTCGTCTTTGACGACAGCGCCGACATGGTTCAGATGGCGCGGTTTGCGATGGAATTCTGCGCGGTGGAATCTTGCGGGAAATGCACGCCCTGCCGCATTGGGGCAAGACGCGGGGTGGAAACCATCGAGCGCATTGCCGCGGGGGATGCGACCGCAATCCCCTTGTTGACCGATCTATGCGAGACGATGAAAGACGGCTCGCTCTGCGCGCTTGGCGGGTTCACGCCTTACCCGGTCATGTCGGCGCTTCAGAATTTTCCAGATGAATTTGGGGCCACCCCCGCCAATCAGGCCGCGGAATAGGAGGGTTTTGATCCATGAAAGATTTTATCATTCCTTGGGATGACCGCGACATGGGAACGCCCGCTAAGACGGGCGCGCCTGTCAGTCTGACGATTGATGGTGTGGCGGTTACTGTGCCAGAGGGCACAAGCGTTATGCGCGCCGCAGCCGAGGCGGGGTTGTCGATCCCCAAGCTCTGCGCCACAGACAGCCTTGAGGCCTTTGGCTCTTGCCGTTTATGCGTTGTCGAAATTGAGGGGCGGCGCGGCACGCCCGCCTCCTGCACGACACCCGTGGCCGAAGGTATGGTGGTTCATACCCAAAACGCCAAGCTGCACAAACTGCGCCGCGGGGTGATGGAATTGTATATCAGCGATCACCCGCTTGATTGTTTGACATGTGCCGCCAATGGCGATTGCGAATTGCAGGACATGGCGGGCGCGGTTGGATTGCGCGATGTGCGCTATAGTGCGACCGAAGGGGCGACTATCGCCAACCATTTCACCGCGCGTGACACCAATGGGGATCTCAACCCCGAATATTTACCCAAGGATGAAAGCAATCCTTATTTCACCTATGACCCCTCCAAATGTATCGTTTGCAACCGCTGTGTTCGGGCCTGCGAGGAAGTGCAAGGCACGTTTGCCCTGACCATCGAAGGGCGCGGGTTTGACAGCCGTGTATCTGCGGGCGGCCCGTTGGATGATTTCCTCAGTTCGGATTGCGTGTCATGCGGTGCTTGCGTGCAGGCCTGTCCAACGGCAACCTTGCAGGAAAAATCTGTCATCGAATTGGGCACGCCGCAACGCTCGGTCGTGACCACATGCGCCTATTGCGGTGTGGGCTGTTCGTTCAAAGCAGAATTGAATGGCGATCAATTGGTGCGGATGGTGCCCTATAAACACGGCAAGGCCAATCGCGGGCATTCTTGCGTGAAGGGGCGCTTTGCCTATGGCTATGCCACCCATAAAGACCGCATTTTGAACCCGATGATCCGCGATGACATCTCCGAGCCATGGCGTGAAGTGTCATGGGAGGAGGCGCTTGGCTTCGCCGCGCAAAAACTGCGGGGCATTCAGGCGAAGTATGGCCAGAAATCCATCGGCGTGATCACCTCAAGCCGTTGCACGAACGAAGAAACCTTCCTTGTGCAAAAATTGGCGCGTGCGGTGTTCGGCAATAACAACACCGACACTTGTGCGCGGGTCTGTCATTCGCCAACCGGTTATGGCTTGGGCCAGACCTTTGGCACATCGGCAGGGACGCAAGATTTTGACTCGGTCGCACATGCGGATGTGGTTGTCGTGATTGGGGCCAACCCAACCGATGGCCACCCCGTTTTCGCAAGCCGTCTGAAAAAGCGCCTGCGCCAAGGGGCAAAGCTGATCGTGATCGACCCACGCCGCATTGATCTGGTGAAATCCGCCCATATCAAGGCCGCGCATCACCTGCCGTTGAAACCAGGCACCAATGTGGCGGTTGTTACGGCCATGGCCCATGTGATTGTCACCGAAGGTCTTGCGAACGAGGCCTATATCCGCGAGCGCTGCGATTGGGATGAGTTCGAGGATTACGCAGAATTTATTTCTGACCCGCGCCATAGCCCCGAGGCGGTTGAGGCCTTGACGGGTGTGCCTGCTGCGGAACTGCGCGCCGCAGCGCGCCTATATGCAACGGGCGGTAATGGGGCGATTTATTACGGCTTGGGTGTCACGGAGCATTCCCAAGGCTCGACCACAGTGATGGGGATCGCCAATTTGGCGATGCTTACGGGCAATGTGGGCCGCGAAGGGGTGGGTGTGAACCCGCTGCGTGGGCAAAATAACGTGCAAGGCTCGTGTGATATGGGGTCTTTCCCGCATGAATTGCCGGGCTATCGCCATGTCAAAAACGCCGATGTGCGCGCTATTTTTGAACAAGCTTGGGGTGTTGAGATTGACCCAGAGCCGGGCCTGCGCATTCCCAATATGTTGGATGCGGCAGTGGCGGGTAAGTTTAAAGGGCTTTACTGCCAAGGCGAAGATATCCTTCAGTCTGACCCAGATACCAAACATGTCGCGGCAGGCTTGGCCGCGATGGACTGCGTGATCGTGCATGATCTTTTCTTGAACGAAACTGCGAATTACGCCCATGTTTTCTTGCCTGGCTCAACCTTCCTTGAGAAAGATGGCACCTTCACCAATGCTGAGCGCCGCATCAACCGCGTGCGCGAAGTCATGGCGCCAAAGGCAGGGATGGCTGATTGGGAAGTAACGCAAGCCTTGGCCAATGCCATGGGGGCTGGGTGGAACTATACGCACCCGTCTCAAATCATGGAGGAAATTGCCGCCACCACCCCAAGCTTTGCTGGCGTTGATTATGCGGTGCTTGAGGAAAAAGGCAGCGTGCAATGGCCGTGCAATGAGGCAAACCCAGAGGGCACGCCATTGATGCATGTCGATGGGTTTGTGCGTGGCAAGGGGCGCTTTATTCTGACTGAATATGTTGCCACCGATGAGCGCACAGGGCCGCGCTTCCCGCTTTTGCTGACCACAGGGCGTATCTTGAGCCAGTATAATGTGGGGGCGCAGACACGGCGCACGGAAAACACCGTCTGGCATGAGGAGGATGTGTTGGAAATCCATCCCCATGACGCAGAAACACGCGGGATCAAGGAGGGCGATTACGTCAAGCTGGCCTCGCGGTCAGGCGAGACATCCCTGCGCGCCAAGATCACTGATCGCGTCAGCCCAGGTGTGGTCTATACAACCTTCCACCACCCGCAGACGCAGGCCAATGTGATCACCACCGATTTCTCGGATTGGGCCACGAATTGCCCTGAATATAAGGTGACAGCGGTACAAGTGTCGCAATCAAATGGCCCGACTGAATGGCAAGAAAGCTATGAGGCGCAGGCCAAGGCGGCGCGGCGTATCCTGCCAGCGGCGGAATAGCCATGGCTGCGGCCCCCTTGGCGCGCGCGGTGGTAAAAGCCACCCGTGACGGCCTGACGTCCGAAGATCGTGCCTTGGCCGAAGAATGCCCTGTGGCCATGGTCTTTGATGGGGGCACGCAAGCGGTCATGATGGCCACCCCGCGTGATCTCGAAGATTTCGCGCGGGGCTTTGCCAAGACCGAAGGCTTTATCGCAAGCGATGCCGATATTCGCGAGATTGAGATTGTCCGCCACGAGGCGGGTGAAGGCATTGAAGCGCGGCTTTGGCTTGATGCCGCGCAATCGCAGGCCTTGCAGGCGCGGCGGCGCTCGATGATGGGCCCTGTGGGATGTGGGCTGTGTGGTATTGACAGCCTTGCGCAAGCGATGCGGGATATCGCGCCCTTACCGCACGATATAGCCCCTTTGCCCCTCACCCCGCTTTTGGGCGCGGCGGAGGCCTTGCGGGGGCACCAACCTTTGCACGATGAAACCCATGCGGTTCACGCGGCGGGGTTTTTTCAGCCCTCACAGGGCATTGTCTTGGCGCGCGAGGATGTCGGGCGGCACAATGCGCTTGATAAGCTGATCGGCGCGATGGGGGCGGCACATATTGATCCGACTGCGGGCGCGATTGTGATCACCAGCCGCGTCTCGGTTGAGATGGTGCAAAAAACCGTTATCGCAGGCGCGCCCGTGCTGATCGCGGTTTCCGCACCAACCGCGTTGGCCTTGGATGTTGCAGATCAGGCGGGTCTGTGCGTGGCGGCATTGGCGCGCAAAGGTCAATTTGAAATTTTCACGCATCCCGAGCGGATAGAACAAGGATAGATCACTATGGCATCGGATAAGCTGATTACGATGGCGAACCAGATCGCCACATTTTTCGAAAGCCAAAAAGGCGATGACTTGGCCGAACGTGTTGCGGCCCATCTGAACGATTTTTGGGGGCCAGAGATGCGCGCTGATTTCGCGCATCTGGTGAGTGACCC
Source organism: Roseovarius sp. 10 (assembly GCF_033100315.1). NCBI lineage: Bacteria > Pseudomonadati > Pseudomonadota > Alphaproteobacteria > Rhodobacterales > Roseobacteraceae > Roseovarius > Roseovarius sp. 10. Next base: position 37,026 of record NZ_JAWLVH010000002.1, on the reverse strand, counting down.
GTCACAGGCTGGCCGATTGCATCCGTTGGCACGCGATGCTGTGGCATTGTTGCGTCTGCCTCAAGACGTTTGATCATCCTCTGCTGCGAGGTCAGAGGTAAGATCAAGTTTTGATGCGGGCGAAAAGCCGCCATCAATGAAATCTTCGCGGTCAATATAGTCTTTGATCTGGTCATAGCTTTGCACCAGATTGCTTGACCACCCTTCAAGAAAGCGCAGGCGGCGCCGCTCTCTATGCGGTTGAAACCCATTATTGCGGATCATCTGCAAATCTTGTTCGCGTTCTTCATAGGTGAGAAAGGCGGTGATTTCGGTCAGATATTTCACATCAAAAAAGCCGATATTATCTGACCATGGTTTCCGCCCGGGTTTCCGCCCGCCCAAGAAATTCACAAGCTGTAAGGGTCGCATCGCACCAATAATGGCCATTTGTTCCGTCATCGGCCAATTCCATCTTGGCGCAAGCTCTTGCCAACGATCCGCGAAGGCCACGTTCAAGGCGCTGAAACTTGTGCCGCCCTCGCTGCGTAAATCGGCAATTGCGGCTTGCCCGATGCCCGTTTCTGAAAATTGCGCGGCATCCACAAGCAGCAAAGCAGGGCTGAGCGCCCGTTCACACCCCGCAGGCATGCGATCTTTGAACGGGGCAGGGATTTTGTCGCTCTCTGCCAATGTCCATGATGAGATATGGCGCACAGCTGCCGCTGGGGCGGTGAAGGGATAAGAGAACAGCGCATCAAACCCATCCCCTGAGGCAAAGCTGAACTTATCGACAAACAGCACCTTGCTGTGAATCCGCGTCAACGTCTCAAGCGCGAAGAGAACAAGGAAACTTTCCCGCGCGGGGTTTGGGGCGCCATCGGGGCCATCGGGGGCAAATTCGTCCAAATCAAAGACATCTTCGCAGCGGATCAAGGTGGCGTAACGCTTGATCATAGCGGATGTGCTGGCCGAGAGGGCGCGGTCGGTAAACACATAATAGACGCAGCTGCGCGTATCTGTGCGCTGACGCAACTGCGACATCAAAAAGGCAGCATTCCATCCCGAAGCTTCATCGCAACAGGTCAAAATTGCGTGTTTCGCGCTCATAGCTGTAGGTTGCATGGTCGATGCACTGGCCTTTTGGTAATCCCCGAGTTTAGCAGGGCAAGTCAGACCATATCGGACAGAATATCTCAAGCCCTGTGGCAGCCAATCCTTCCGAAATCCTACATAAATGAGCCGCCCACCTCTTGCAGAACCATATCTCGGGCTCTAGATCACCTCACAGAAAGTTGAGACCACCGAAGAAGGCAAAAGGAACGGGCAGCGGTCAGTGTGACCTTCCCATTATGCGCTCATGGCAGGTTGGCGCAGGTTGGGGCGATATCTTGGCGTTTTTCACGCGCATTCTCTATCGGACGCAGAAAATGCGCCGTTAATTGGGTGTCAGATATTGACCTTTCCCGCAAAGCCTTTGCAGATTGAGACAGCATAATCGCGCATCACCCAAGATGCGCCTAGAACAGGGAAGTAACATGAGCAGCGCAGGCCAGATATTGCCTATCATTGCCATTTTACCGTTTTTGGGCGCCTTGGTGCCGGGGTTGATGATCCGCGCGGGGCGCAATGCTTGCGCCACATTTACCGCGATCCCCACGGCTTTGGCGCTTATTATGTTGGGCACGCTTGCCCCTGCGGTATTTCGTGGCGAGGTTTTGACCTATTCCATCCCTTGGCTGCCTGCCATGGGTTTGGAGATGGCATTCTTCCTTGATGGTTTGGGCCTGATGTTTGCGGGCATGATCTTGGGCGTGGGCCTGTTGATGACGCTATATGCGCGGTTCTACCTGTCGGACAAAGACCCGATGGGCCAGTTTTACACCTATCTTCTGCTGTTCCAAGGCGCGATGCTCGGCATCGTTTTGTCTGACAATATCCTGCTTTTGCTGATTTTCTGGGAGTTGACCTCGCTCTCCTCCTTCTTGCTGATTGGCTATTGGAAACACCTGCCCGAAGGTCGCCAAGGCGCGCGTATGGCTTTGGCTGTCACGGGTGCGGGTGGTTTGGCCATGATCGGGGGATTGGTCATTTTGGGCCAGATTGCAGGCAGCTATAACCTGACGGATATTTTGCAGGCAGGCGATGCGATCCGCGCTTCCGACTGGTATTTGCCCGCGCTGATTTTGATCTTGCTTGGCGCCTTTACAAAATCCGCGCAGTTCCCCTTCCATTTCTGGCTGCCCCACGCGATGGCTGCGCCCACACCTGTGTCAGCCTATCTGCATTCGGCAACCATGGTGAAGGCGGGCATTTTCCTGATGGCGCGGATGTGGCCCGTTTTGGCAGGCACGCCTGAGTGGTTCTACATCGTGGCCACGACAGGTTTGATCACGATGGTGATGGCCGCGAAAATCGCACTGTTCAAAGATGACCTAAAGGCATTGTTGGCTTTCTCGACTGTCAGCCATTTGGGCCTTTTGACCTTGCTCTTGGGGATGGGCACGAAATTTGCCGCTGTTGCGGCGGTGTTTCATATCCTCAACCACCTGACCTTTAAGGCCGCTTTGTTCATGAGCGTGGGGATTGTCGACCATGAAACCCATACCCGCGATATCAAGCGACTTGGCGGTTTGCGTCACCTGATGCCCATCACCGCGGTGATTGCGGTGATTGGGTCGTTGTCTATGGCAGGGATCCCGCTTTTCAACGGATTCTTGTCCAAGGAAATGATGCTTGAGGCGGCGGTGCATACCCCTTGGGCGGGGGCGCATTGGGTGATGCCAGTATTCGCAACCTTGGGGGCATTATTCTCGGTCGCCTATTCATTCCGTTTGATCGTTCATGTCTTTTTTGGGCCAAAGCGGGATGACTATCCGCATATGCCGCATGATCCAGGATTTGGGATGTGGGCCGCGCCCGCCTTCTTGGTCGTTTTCGTTGTTTTGATCGGCCTCTTCCCTGCGCTGATTGCGGGGCCTTTGGTGGCCACGGCAGGGCAGGCGGTCATCGGCGGAGAGTTGCCCTATTACGCCCTCAAGATTTGGCATGGCTTCACGCCCGCCTTGTTTATGTCCATCGGCGCGGTGGTCGGTGGTTTGATCCTGCTCGCCCTGCATGACAAGCTTGAGCGTCTTTGGAACGCGGTGCCGCGCCCTGAGGCGAAAGTGATTTTTGATGCTCTCTATGGCGCGGTTCAGCGGGCCATGTCGGCCCTTAACGGGGCGTTGCACAATGGCGCGATCAGTCGCTATTTGGCAATCTTCGTGGTTGCCATTTTGGCGGCAGGCTACATCGCATATAGCGGCGCGGGTATCGGCCCTGTCACGCGCGAGGCTTTGCCAATCACCCCGATAGCCGCAGCGGGGTGGGTGGCCATGGTGATCGCAACGGCGCTTGTTGTCTTGAACCACCGCAAGCGGTTCTTGTCGCTGATTTTGATCAGTATTATCGGCCTGGGTGTCTCTGGTGCCTTTGTCTACCTCTCGGCGCCTGATCTGGCGCTGACGCAAATCTCGGTTGAGACGGTGACGATCTTGCTGTTGTTGATCGCGCTACATTTCTTGCCGAAATACACTCCGACCGAAAGCAGCCCCGCTTTGCGCATGCGCGATGGTGCGATTGCGATTGCGGCGGGTGTTGGGGTTGCGGCCTTGTCTATGGCGTTCCTCTTGCGGGATTTTTCGTCAATCTCGCATTACCACCTCGCCAATTCCAAAACCGGCGGCGGCGGCACCAATGTGGTAAACGTGATCTTGGTCGATTTTCGTGGCTACGACACCTATGGCGAGATCATCGTTCTGGGTATTGCGGGTCTGGTGATCTATGCATTGATGGAGGCGCTGCTCTCTGGCCCTGTGGGGCGGCGGTTGCGGCGCAACGCGAACCCTGATCGTGGGGATTTGTCGCGTGATCGTCACCCGTTGATGATGGTTGTCGCAACCCGCGTGATGCTGCCTATCGTGTTGATGGTCGGGGTCTACATGTTCTTGCGCGGCCATAACCAACCGGGTGGTGGCTTTGTTGCGGGGCTGATCGTGTCGATTGCGCTTTTGACGCAATATATGGCGTCAGGCTTTGCTTGGGCGCAGGAGCGGCAAAAATTCGAATATCACAGCTTGATTGGTTGGGGCGTGGTGATTGCAGGCATGACGGGGATGGGCGCGTGGCTTTCGGGCACGCCGTTCCTAACCTCTGCCTTTGGGTATTTCCATTTCCCGCCCATTGAGGAATTCGAACTGGCAACAGCGGCTCTTTTTGATCTGGGCGTCTTCTTGACGGTGCTGGGGGCGGTGATGCTGATGCTCTATTCCTTGGCTCGTATTGCCTTTACCAGCGGCGAGCGTGCCAATCCCGAACCAATGGATTTTGATCCCGCCCGCGCCGATGACACGGCGCAAGAGCAGACCGCGAAGGGGGTTTGAGATGGAGTTTCTTGTAGCCAGCGCGGTCGGCATTCTGACCGCTGGGGGCGTTTACCTGATCTTACGGTTGCGGGCCTTTCCCGTGATCCTTGGTCTTGCCCTTTTATCCTATGCGGTGAACCTGTTTTTGTTCTCAACAGGCCGCCTTGTGGTAAATGCAGCGCCCATCCTCAACCCCTATGGTGATCAGCCCTACACGGATCCGTTGCCACAGGCCTTGGTTCTGACGGCGATTGTGATTTCCTTCGGGATGACGGCGGTTTTGGTGATGATCTCCTTGGGCTCATTTTTCGAGAACGAAAGTGATGAGATCAATCTTGACGCCGAAGACGCAGCAGAAGAGGGGACGAAATGATGCATTGGATCATTGCCCCCGTCATTCTGCCCGCGATGCTTGCACCGATCATCGCCTATGTGATGCGGCACGACATAACCCTTGCGCGGGTTGGGTCATTCGCAGGCGTTCTTGGCCTATTGGGTCTTGCGATTGGCCTCTTTGTAATGGCTTCGGGCGGCGAGACATTTGTCTATCGCCTCGGCGATTGGCCCGCACCTTTTGGCATTGTTTTGGTGCTTGATCGCCTTTCGGCGCTGATGGTCTTGCTCACGGCGATTTTGGCCTTGGTGGTGCTTTATCATGTTGTCGCAACCGATTGGGATAAGCGAGGCCGCCATTTCCACGCGCTCTATCAATTCCAACTTATGGGGATTGTCGGGGCATTCCTGACGGGGGACGCCTTCAACCTCTTTGTGTTCTTTGAGGTTCTCTTGATCGCGTCTTATGGGTTGATGATCCATGCAGGGGGCAAGATCCGTCTGAAGGCAGGCTTGCAATATGTGGTGATGAACCTTGCAGGCTCGACCCTCTTTTTGTTCGCGCTTGGCACGCTTTACGCCTCGACTGGCACGCTAAATATCGCGGATATGGCCGTGAAAATTGCGCAGGTGCCCGTAGAGGATGCAGCCCTTGTGCGGGTTGCAGGGATTTTGTTGCTGTTTGTCTTTGCGGTCAAAGCTGCGTTGTTCCCTGTGCAATTTTGGTTGCCTGCAACCTATTCCAACGCACCCGCCCCCGTTGCTGCGCTTTTCGCCATCATGACCAAGGTCGGGGCTTATGCAATCTTGCGCATTCACACCATCGCCTTTGGCCCTGAGGCGGGCGCGATTGGGGATATGGTGACCGCGTGGTTGATCCCAATGGCGGCTTTGACTTTGGCGGTTGGGGCGATTGGTGTCTTTGGCGCCAAACGTTTGGAGCACCTCATCGCCTATGCGGTGATCGGGTCAATGGGCACGATGATGTTGGCGGTTGCCGCCATGACCCCTGCGGCGGCCTCTGCGGCGATATATTACATGCTGAACTCGACCCTTGCGGCCGCTGCGCTGTTCTTATTTGCAGATATTTACCTGTCACGGCGCGGCGAAGATGGCAGGCTAATCCTTGCAGCACCTTTGGCGCAAAACGGGCTGTTTGCGGCTGCCTTTTTTGCCGCAGGGATTGCGATGGTGGGTATGCCCCCATTGAGCGGCTTCTTGGGCAAGTTGTTGATCCTCGAGGCCTTGGCCGATGGCCCGCATATCACTTTGGCCTTTTCGGCCATCTTGATAGGCTCTTTGGTGATGATCTTGGGCTTTGTGCGCGCGGGATCAATCTTGTTCTGGAAATCGGTTACGGTCGCACCAGACCCCGATGTAGAGGCCGCACCGCCTGTCACCCTATCGCAAGGGGCGGGAATGGGTGCGCTTGTCGCGCTCTTAGTGGGGCTGACCCTCTTCGCAGGCCCAATTTATGACGCGGGCGCGGCTGCGGCGGATCAATTGTTCTTCCCGCAGGGATATATTGAGGCGGTGCTTGCACCCCATGGCGAAGGATGACCCCCATGCTCAGACGCATCTTTCCACATCCCTATCTTTCGCTTTTGCTGACATTGGTCTGGTTGGGCCTCGTCAACAAGGTGACGCTTGGCAATATTTTGCTTGGCGGGTTCCTTGGGCTTGTTCTGCCATTGATGACCTCGATCTACTGGCCGCATCGGCCAATTCTACGCCACCCGTTCAAGGCGATCGAATTTATGCTGATCGTGCTGTGGGATATTGTTGTCGCGAATATTCAAGTCGCGAAGGTGATCTTGTTCAAGCGCAATACCAATATCCATTCGCAATGGGTGGTAGTGCCGCATGATCTGACCTCGGCTGAGGCGATCACGATTTTGGCGGGAACCATCACGATGACCCCAGGCACGGTTTCGACCATGCTGTCCTCGGATGGGAAGGCGATCTTGGTTCACACTTTGGACACGGATGATCCCGATGCCGTGCGCGATGAGATCAAAACCCGCTATGAGCGCCGTTTGAAGGAGATTTTCCAATGATCACCTATGCGTTGATTTTCGCGATGGCCTGTTTTGGCATCGGCCTCTTGGCCAATCTCTACATTCTGGCCACGGGCGCTGATCTTGCGGATCGCATCCTTGCCTTGGATACAATGGTGCTGAATGTCATTGCCTTGGTCGTGCTTTACGGCATTTGGCAGGGCACGGGCGTTTATTTCGAAGCTTCCATGCTGATTGCAATGGTCGGGTTTGTGTCAACCGTTGCTTATTGCCGCTTTTTGTTGCGCGGCGACATTATCGAATAGGGGATAGCGATGTTGGCAGAGATTATCATCAGCGCGCTCTTGGTCATCGGCGGGATTTTTGGCCTTGTTGGGTCATTCGGGATGATCAAGTTGCAAGACACGTTGCAAAGGCTGCACGCGCCGACCAAGGCCGCAACTTTAGGCGTGGGTGGGGTGCTTCTGGCCTCGATGCTCTACTTCCTATTGATCAAGGGGCATCTGAGCTTCCACGAGCTGTTGATCACCTTGTTTTTGTTCCTCACCGCACCGATTTCGGGTCATTTCATTGCCAAGGCCTATATGGCGCGGCGGGTGCGCGAAACGGAATTGCCGCCATCAGGTGGGGATTACGGCTGGGCCGCCTATAACGATCCACCCGCACAGCCTGAGGGCGATAAGACCGCTTAATCAGCCAAACAGCCTGCCGCGGGCCGTGATGATATTGCCCGCGATCAGCGCGCCATAGCCCGCGCAGATTGCAGCGAAGAGCGTCCAAGGCATCGAAAAGATCAAGCCGATAAAGACCACTGTGACAATCATCAAAGGTGCGATTGACCAGCGCGGGATTTTCAGCGCCTTTGGCGAAAAGGTTTTTAGCGTCGAGATCATCAAAATCGCCACAATCCCCAACCAAAGCGCGGCAGCGAACGGGTGCATGATTGGGAAATCCCAACCTGCAAAAATGAGATAAAGCGGCAATAGCCCCAACATTGCGCCACCTGGGGCAGGGACACCTACGAAATGGGGTTTGCTGTTTTCAACCTCTTCGATGACATCATCGAGATCAGGTGTGCTGTCCTCGGTTTTCTCAGGTTCGGCCCGCATGACGTTAAAGCGCGCAAGGCGCAGGCAACTTGCCCCCGCAAAGGTCAAAACGGCGATCCATCCTAAAGATCCAGTGCCATCCAAGATCATATGATAGACAAGCAGCGCGGGCGCGACCCCAAAGCAAAGGAAATCTGACAGGCTGTCCAATTCTGCGCCCAGGCGAGAGGTGGCGTTGAGGCGGCGGGCGATCAGCCCGTCCAGCCCGTCCATCACAGCCGCAAGCAGGATTAACACCACCGCCGTTTTGAACCGCCCATCCATCGCAAAACGGATCGAGGTAAGGCCCAAGCACATGCCTGTCAAAGTAACAAGATTGGGCAGTAGAAGGGCGAAAGGCACCCCCTCATTTCCAGAATTGCGCGAAAACAGACGTTTCATTGCCGCGGGCCTTAGTGTTGCGTGTCAGGGTCAAGCGTGGCGATCACAGTCTCGCCTGCGACCATGGTTTGTCCGATCTCGACCAAAGGTTCTGCGCCCTCTGGCAGGTAAATATCAAGCCGCGAGCCAAAGCGGATCAGGCCAAAGCGTTGACCGCGCTCCATCGCCTCATCCACAACGCTCCAACACAGGATGCGGCGTGCAACCAATCCCGCAATCTGCACCACGCCGTATTTGCGGCCATCGGGCAGTTCAACGGCGATGCCGTTGCGCTCATTATCGGTCGAGGCTTTGTCAAGCGAGGCGTTGAGGAATTTGCCCTCATGATAGGCCACGGCCGTGATCCGCCCCGCCGCAGGGATACGGTTCACATGGCAATTAAAGACGGACATGAAAACCGAGATGCGCGTCATCGGCGCCTCGCCCAAGCCAAGTTCGGCGGGCGGGGTCGCAGGTTCAAGCAGGGACACCACACCATCGGCGGGCGAGACCATCACGCCAGCGCGATCTGGGGTGACGCGCTCGGGGTCGCGAAAAAAGTAATAGACCCACACTGTCAGACCCGTGCCAATCCACCCCAAAGGTTCCCATAGCGCGAAGAGGACAAGCGTGATTGCCGCTGCAATGGCCACGAATTTGCGCCCTTCGGGATGCATGGGTTTGACAAAGGTGGAGAGCATCGAAACCGACATTTTGGCAATTCCTGAAAGGATTACGTTAGCGCTTGCCTAATCTGCCAAGGCCGATGCGTAAAGGGGCAATAACAGACGCCCGTCATTCTGCCCCTATGTGCAGGGCAGGACAAGGGCGTTGTCATAAACTGCGCCCGCGGCATCGCGATAGAGCCATAATTCATTGATTGCATCCGTCCAAGCGCCCAAATATGCCCCGCTCTCGAGATAAAAAGTAACTTCCTCGCCCCGATCCGAGTGTTGATGTGCAAATTGCGCGGTAAAGCGCGCCCGTCCATCATCAATCTCGGCCTGTGGCAGTGCCGTGGCACGCAGAGACGCGAAATAGCGCCGCGGTTGATCGACCCGCACTGTGGCCGTGACATCCCCCGCGCGACAGGTCAGCTCACGCTGATAGGGTGGGGTGGCGGTCGCAAAAGCAAGCCCCGCGACTGTGAAACCCAAGAGGGCCCATGCGGCAAGGATAGGCTTCACGATCTGTCCCCCCGTTTTGCCCTGCGCCGTTGGTGCAAATGGTAAAGGGCGGGTGCCGCCACTTTGCGATAGGCCCAATCCACTAAGGGGCGCAGCGGCCATAGCCCAACCAGACGCGCAATCCATCTTGTGCGCGGCATGGCCTGCCAAAGCGCCAAAAAGGCCGCAACCCCCGTTTGATGCAGATCAGGGTTGCCTGTGTCGCGTAAATGCAGCGCCCGCAAAGCTGTATCAGGGCTGATGCCCCAATCTGCGGCGGCCTCATCGGTGATGGGCACAAAACGCAGATGGTCGGGCGCGTGTTTCTTATACTGATTGATCTCCCAATTGCAGATGGGACAATCGGCATTGTAAAGCAGTTCGATTTTCGGGGTCGAAGGGGTGCTATGCTCGGTCATGGGCCAAAGATAGGGCGTGTTTGGGCATTGTCACCGCCTTTGCGCCAATCCTGCCGCCACGGCCGCCCCAAGGGTCGCAATCATCGCGGCCTTTGCCTGCGCCTGCGCCCATGCTAGGGGAGAAGGGTGATGAGTGGGGGATGTGTTTTGCGAGATCGACTAGGCCTTGATGCAACGGATATCCGCATTCTCAGTGCGGTGCAGAAGCATGGTCAATTAAGCAAAACAAAACTGGCGGAACTGGTGAACCTGTCTGCTACGCCCTGTTGGGCGCGCCTCACACGGTTGCGGGCCGCGGGATATATCAAAGGATATCACGCAGATATCGTTCTTGATGCGGTGCTCGACACCACACGGGTGATTGTGACCCTCTCGCTATCACGCCACCGCAAAACGGATTTTGAGCGCTTCGAGGCCTATGTGCTTGGCCGCGATGAAATCATCAACTGCGTCTCAACAGGGGGTGGGTCTGACTATGTGATGACAGTTGTCACCACATCCATGGCGGAATTCCAAGATTTGATGGAAACCATGCTGCAGGCTGATCTGCTGATTGAGCGCTACATGACCTATTTTGCAACGCGTTTGGTCAAGGCCGAACAGCCCAATCTGGCCAAGCTTGTTACGCAAGCGCGCAAAACCCCCTAGGCCGGTCTAGTCCAGCCAGACTAGCGATGCCGATTTTTTCAGTCTGACTGGTCTTTGAATGGGCCGATTTTTAGTCTCGCCGCGCGACCATCCTGCCTTAAATCCCGCTGATCAGGGACGGGTATCCCCCCGCCCATATCATCTGAGGGAGGCACAGATGCAGGTTCAGGATTTTGGCTTTGGCACGCAAATTCGCAAATCGCCCTATTTTGACGCAACCGTGCGCTGGGGCGCGCAGGGGTTTTCGGTTTACAACCACATGTATATCCCCCGCGATTTCGGCGATCCTGAGGCGAATTTCTGGAACCTCGTCAATGACGCCATCTTGTGCGATGTGGCGGTAGAGCGTCAGGTTGAGGTCACGGGGCCAGATGCAGCGGCATTCGTGCAGATGCTGACGCCACGCAATTTGTCCAACATGGCGGTGGGCCAGTGCAAATATGTTTTGATGACCAATGCCTCGGGCGGGATTTTGAACGACCCCATCCTTCTGCGCCTTGGTGAAAACCATTTTTGGTTCTCGCTTGCCGATAGCGATATCCTGCTATGGGCGCAGGGCGTGGCGGTGCATTCGGGGATGGATGTCACCATCACCGAGCCTGATGTGTCGCCCCTTCAGCTGCAAGGCCCGAAATCGGGCGAGATCATGAAGGCGCTGTTTGGCGATGAGATTGCCGATCTGCGCTATTACTGGTTCCGTGAGATGGAGTTGGACGGCATCCCCCTGATCGTGTCCCGCACAGGATGGTCAAGCGAGCTTGGCTATGAAATTTATCTACGCAATTCGGAATATGGCGATGCGCTGTGGGAACGGATCATGGCCACGGGTCTGCCGATGGGGTTGAAGCCAGGTCACACCTCCACAATCCGCCGCATTGAAGGGGGGATGCTGTCTTATCACGCGGATGCAGATATCCAGACCAACCCGTTCGAATTGGGCCTTGATCGCTTGGTCGATCTCGAGATGGAGGCAGATTTCATCGGAAAATTCGCGCTGCAACGCATCCGTGACAATGGGATCACCCGCCGTCAGGTGGGCGTGATTTTGGATGGGGCGCCCTTGGCCACGCCAAACACCCGTTTCTGGGCGCTGTCGCATCAGGGGCAACCCGTGGGCAAAGTGACTTCTGCGGTCTATTCGCCACGGTTGCAGGCCAATATCGCATTGGCCATGGTCGATCTGGCCGCCGCAGAGCTTGGCACAGAATTAGAGGTCACAACGCATGAGGGGCCACGGCAGGCCCGTGTTGTGGAAAAACCGTTCTTTGATCCCCGCAAAGAATTGGCTGCGGGTGCTAAGGCCGCCTCAATCAGCGCATAAAGCCCCGCGCGTCTTTCGCAAGATCCTATCAAAAACAACCCCGCCAGCATGACGCTTGGCGGGGTTTTTCTATGCGCCTTTGTCATGCCAGGGCAGTCTTCCCTCAGAAATATGCCCCAGATAACAATAATTATATTGATTATATTTTATATATTAAATTAAAATACAAAACGATCTGCACCTCAGGCTCAATCTGGCCGCGCGGGCAGAAATCTTTTTGGGGTTACATCTAGGGGCAAGCGTGCATGGGGATGCGGGCTTGGGATTGCATGACACACAGAATACGCGCTGTCTGCGCTGCGCCGATTTCATTGGCCAAACAGACAGGCATCCGCCAACGCAGCCTGCGCAAACATTGCCGCCTTGGCCGGGCGACCGAGCTGGTCTTTATCACCGCCCTTGGCACGGCGGTCATGATCGGCGGCGGGGCTGCGGCGCAAAGCGTGACCTATACCGACGGACAAAACCGCACCGATACTGTGGACACCGCAGGCGGTGTTGACCTGACGGTGAATGGCGCCGATGCCGCGACGCAATCGGGCGTGGTATCGGGCGCGGGTGACGTCAACAAGCGCGGCAGCGGCACGCTGACGCTTTCGGGCGCGAATACCTATACGGGTGTCACCAAGATCCACGCGGGCACGCTGGACGTGACGGGGTCCATCGCGTCGTCTCGCATCAACCTCTTCCGCGGTGAACTCCGCGTGGATGGAGCCTCGCTGCGGGATGATGCAACGGTCATACTTTCGGCAGGTGCGACCCTCACACTTGCGGGGGACGAGACGATCGGGTCACTTTCTGAGGTGGCCATTCCTGCGTTGGGCACGGTCGCGTTGGGCACCCACAGGCTGACTCTCACGTCGGGGACGGGGGTTGACGCCGAATACTTCGGGGCCATCACCGGCTCAGGCGGCATAACGGTGACCGGCGGCACCCATCAACTGATTGGTGGTACCAGCGGTCTCGACAATACCTTTACCGGGGAAGTCCGTGTGACCGGCGGAAGCCTGTTACTGAGAGCGAATGGATCGACCAGTGCCGTCGTCTCTGGCGGGACCCTTTCCGGAACGCTGGGGAGCGGTCTCACACTCACGATCTCGGATACCGGCACTTTCTCCAACAGCAGAACACAGACCATCGCCAGCTTGACGCAAAGTGGCACTGGCACATTGGCGGGCAATCAAAACCTGACGATTACGGGGGCTTATAACCTCAGCGGCGGTTCCGTGAGCAATACCGCCACGATCACGGCAGGCACATTCACCATGTCGGGGGGCAGCATCAATTCGGGCGCAACGGTAAATTCGGGCAGCACGAAAACTCTGTCGGGTGGCACGATTGCGGGCACTTTGGGCGGGGCGGGGGCCACATCGGTAACGGGCAGTGTCGTTGTCAGCGGCACATTAAGCGGCAGCGCAACCACGATCAACGCAGGCACGTTGCAAATCGGTGATGGCGGCACAACGGGCAGTTTGGGTACGGGCAATGTGGTCAATAACGCCAATCTGACCTTTAACCGCAGCGATGATTTGACGGTGACCAATGTGATTTCTGGCACAGGCGGGATCACGCAGGCGGGCACAGGCACACTGACGCTGTCAGGGGCGAACACCTATACGGGCGCAACGACGATCACCGCAGGCACATTGCGCGTCACGAATATCAATGCGCTTGGGGGCATAACGGGCAATACGGTCGTCTCCGATGGCGCAACGCTTGAGGTCGAAACGGGCGGAAGCGCGCCTTTGCGGGAAGGCACGATCACGCTGAACGGCACGGGCGTTGGGGGCGGCGGCGCGCTGCGCTTTTCGGGGATAGGTGGCAACATCGCCTCAAACATCTCCCTTGGGTCGAACGCGTCTATTGTGAGTGTCGCGTCGGGCACGGTGATCTTCTCAGGCGAATACAGAGACGCGTTCGGCCGTGCTCTATATAACATCACGGGCAATAATCACGACCTCACCTTCGGCGGAACGGGCCGGATGATTGTCGAAGCCGATATCATACTTGGCACGGGGTCGCTGATCAAAACAGGGGGCGGGCAGCTTGATCTATTGGGCAGCACCAGTCTTTCGGGGACATTCGCCGTCAATGAAGGCAGGGTTGAGTTCGTAGCGGGCGGCAATCTTACCTCGACAGGGCTTGTCACCGTGGCCTCTGGCGCGCAACTGAATTTGGTTGGCAACAATTCGATCGGCAATCTTTCTGGCGCGGGCGGGTTGGAGCTGGCCAATGGCACGCTGACCCTCGGCGATGGCAGTGACCAAAGTTTTTCGGGGGTGATTTCGGATAGCACGCGTAGTGAGGGCAACCTGACCAAACAAGGCAGCGGCACATTGACCCTTTCGGGGGCCAATACCTATAGGGGCGTGACCACGATCAACGCGGGCATTTTGCGCGCAACCCATAACGCGGCCCTTGGCACAACGGCGGGCGGCACGGTGGTGGCCAGCGGGGCCAGCTTGGAATTCTCAGGCGGCATCACCACGTCCGAGAACATCACCCTATCGGGCACAGGTGTTGGCGGTGGCGGCGCGCTGCGCAACATCAGCGGTAACAATGTGTTGAGCGGCGCGATCACCCTTATGGGCGACACACTGCTGAACAATAACACGGGAAGTTTTATCACAGGCGGTCTGGATCTGAACGGTAGCATTTCAGGCGCAGGTCACACGTTGTCTTTCAGCGGCAACAGCCGTTTTTCCCTGAATGGCAACATTGCCACTGGAACAGGCGGCATCACAAAATCGGGGACGGGACGGGTTATTCTTACTGGAACCAACAGCTTTACGGGCGATGTTGTGATCAACCAAGGTGATCTTTGGGTTCGAAATGGCAACGCGATTGCCGATACGGTCTTGGTGCGCGTGAACAGCGGCGGGACTTTTCGCATAGACGGGGCTGAAACCGTTGGGAATGTATCGGGGGCGGGCAATGTTGACATTGGCGTATTGGGGGGGGCTGGCCACCTGACCCTTGGCGATACGACCGATACCGAGATTTCGGGCGTGATTTCGGGTGGCAACGGCAACCTGACCAAACAAGGCACGGGCACGCTGACCCTATCGGGCACCAACACCTACACAGGCACGACGACCATCAACGCGGGCCGCTTGGCGGTGAACGGGTCGATCACCTCGGCCAGCACGGTCAATTCGGGCGGCACGCTTGGCGGTTCGGGCACGGTAGGGGCGGTCACGGTCAACGCGGGCGGGCGCTTGGCGGCGGGCAATTCCATTGGAACCTTGAACACAAGCAGCGTGACGCTGAACGCGGGGGCGATCTTGGAGGTCGAGGTTGACCCAAGCGATGCGGCCCGCGCCGATCTGATCAATGTCACGGGCGATTTCACGATCAATGGCGCAACGCTGCGCCATGTGGGGGAGGCAGGCACTTATGTGCCCTCCCGCACATGGCGGATCGTCACCACCACGGGCGCGGTCAGCGGCACATTTGGCACGGTCACCTCGGATTATACCTTCTTGGACCCGACCGCGATTTATGGGCCGAATTTCGTGGACCTGCGGCTGATGCGCAATGATGTCTCCTTTGAAAGCATCGCCCGCACCCGCAACCAACGCGAGACCTCGCGGGGGATCAGCACGATCTCGGGCAGTGATCCCTATAACACCCTTGTCACCCTTTCAGGCGATGCCGCGCGCAATGCGCTGGATCAATTCTCGGGCGCGGGTTTGGCTGCGATCGGGTCGGGGCAATTGGGCGAAGGTCAGGGGATGGTCGACACGCTGTCGGGCCAGATGGGCGGCGCGGGCGGCGGGATTGTGACCGCGTCAAGCCGTGGCACGGGTGGCGCGGCGCCGCTTTGGGCCAATCTCTATGGCACAGGCGCCAGCCGCGATGTCGATGGCATCACCACCGATCTGCGCAATGGCGGCGTGATGATCGGCCATGATCTGGATTTCGGCGCATGGCAAGGCGGGGTGATGGTCGGCTTTGGGCAAAGCCGCACCGACACCACCACCTTGCGCACCACGTCCAAGACCGACAGTTTCAGCCTTGGCACCTATGCCGCGCGCAGCTTTGGCGAGATGGATGTGAACCTTGGCCTGATCGCCACTTGGGGCGATGTGCAATCGACCCGCACACTGGCGGTGGGGGCGCTGAACCAGACGTTGCAGGCGCGCTATTCCACCCGAATGCTGACGGGCTTTGGCGAGGTCGCACGGCGCTTTGAGGGGGCGGTCTGGTCTGCCACGCCCTTTGCGCGGATCACGCAGCAATGGCTGCAAAATGACAGCTTTGCGGAGACGGGCGGCACGGCCGCCCTGACGCGGGGGGCTGAGACCACCAACCAAACCCTGCTGAGCCTTGGCGCGGAGGTGGAGCGCGCGCTTGGCATCGGCACGCTTTCGGCCAATTTTGCGCTGACCCAATCCTTTGGCGCAGGCGCGCAGGCCACCTACCGCCTTGGCAATTCCACGCCCTTTACGATTGAGGGCGATGCCGCGCGGGACACAAGCGTGGATCTGGGTCTGGGCTATGACATCACCTTGCCCAATGCAGCGACCCTCAGCCTAACTGCGGGCACCACCCGCCAAGGCGAGACAAACACGCGGCGGATTGGCGTGAATTTAGGCATGCGGTTCTAAGTAGGGTTTTAATGCCTTCATTGGCATTAAATTCATGCATCAAATTATGAAACTGTTGCGTATTAATGGGACGCCATTCCTTGATTGGCCGATGTGAGTACAAAGCAAAATCATTGGGAGGGCAGCTATGTTGGATGCATCAATCGCACGGATTGCCGTGTTGCAGGGCCAAAGCATCGGCCTGTTGCGGGAAGATTACTTTGGGCTTGACCAATTCACTTTGGTCAATGCGCAAGGCGGTGTGATTGAGCAGGCCTATGTCGCGCTGCGCGATGGTGACAGTCTCATCCTGATCTATGCCGATGGCACGCAAGTGATCTTAACTGATTACTTTTTGGGGGATGCCGTCCTTGTGTTGGAGGGGGTGAGTGGCGCAACAGCCCTGCCGCAAAACGCGCCCCCCATGGGCCTTATGGATGATCCGGCGCTGTTGAGTTTCGGAGGGCGGGCGGATCTTGCGGCCGCGATTTTGGCTGAGACACCACGGTTTTCTGCGCTTCAGAGCATCCTTGCATCACAGACATTGGCCTTTACCGGTGAGGGCGCAGTCGGTGGCAGCCTCAATGCCATATCGGCCCTCTCAGGGATCATAGCGGCGGGTGCTTTGGGAAATATCATTGACGACCGAAAAGGCGAAACCAAAGAGGCGCCTTTTAACCCCAATCAAACGATTTTCGGCACATCGGGCGATGACACGCTCTCTGGGGATGGGGGGAATGACACCATTGAGGGCGGCAGCGGCGATGACAGTATCTTGGGCGATGACGATAATGACCTGCTGCGCGGTGGCGCAGGGAATGACACTTTGGATGGCGAGGCTGGCAATGACACGCTTGCGGGGGAAGCGGGTAATGACAGTCTAGTGGGTGGCGATGGTGACGATGTTTTCACCATCAGCACGGGCTTTGGTGCAGATAGCATATTTGGTGGTTCTGGGGGCGAGACCGCGGGCGATACGCTTGATGCCAGTGGTGTCACCAGTGACATCACCGTCAGCTTCACGAGCACGACCGCAGGCAGCCTGACAGACGGCACGGATACGCTGAGCTTTTCCGATATTGAGACGTTTTTCACAGGCTCTGGCAATGATACCGTGACGATCAATATATTCTCCGACCCCGTCACGATTGATACGGGCGCAGGCAATGACAGTATCCGTGGCACGGACGGCGCTGACAGCATTCGCGGTGGTGACGGAAATGACACTATTATTGGGACGGATGGACGCGATACCCTTGATGGTGGTGCTGGCAATGACAGCATCCTAAGCGGGCCAACGGACAGTGTCGTTATATTTGGCGGTGCGGGCAACGATACCATCACCACCTCAGTGGGGGATGACACGATAGATGGCGGTGCGGGCGATGATTCAATCGAAGGCGCGCTTGGCGACAACAGTATCTCAGGCGGCACAGGCAATGATACGATCATCGTTGCCAATGGTGCCGACAGTCTTGAGGGGGGTGAGGGGGATGACCTTATCAATGCCGCATTGGGAGATAATACGGTCAATGGGGGCGATGGCAATGACACAATCACGGCCGCCTCAGATGATGATCTGATTGATGGCGGTGCGGGAGATGACACGATCAATGCAGGCGGTGGGCAGAACACGATCTCAGGTGGTGTGGGAAATGATACGCTCGTCTCGTCCATCGGGAATGATACAATTGATGGAGGCGAGGGGAATGACCAAATCACCTCAGGCGGCGGCCGCGACACGGTTGATGGTGGCCTAGGGGACGACCTCATTGATGGCGAGGCGGGCAATGACCGCATTATCGGTGGTGCTGGCAATGATACGATTGCGGGCGGCGCGGATAATGACACAATCATTGCAGATATCGGCAATGACAGTGTGTCGGGCGGCGATGGGGATGACCTCTTTGTTGTCACAGATGGCTTTGGCAATGACAGTATTTTGGGCGGTGAGGCGGTCGAGACGAGCGGTGACACGCTTGATATGTCGGCAGTGACAGGCGCAATCACACTCAGCTTTGGTGGGTCTGAAACAGGTTCGGCTGCTGCGGGCGGGGATACATTGGCCTTTTCCGAGGTAGAACGCATTCTCCTTGGGGGCGGCAACGACACGGCAAACGGCAATACGGGTTCTGAAAATATTGATGGCGGTGCGGGCGATGATTTTATCAGCGGCGCTGCGGGGAATGACACGCTGCTTGGCGGGGTGGGCAATGATAACCTGCAAGGGGGTGATGACAATGACAGCCTAGACGGGGGGCAAGGCAACGATGCCCTAACGGGTGGGGCGGGCAATGACACCCTATCTGGCGGGGCAGGCAATGATGTTTTGAACGCAGGGGACGGCACCGATCAATTGCTGGGCGGCGCGGGCGATGATCGTTTTGTGCTCAGTATCAACTTTGGCACCGATAACACGATTTCGGGCGGCGAAGCGGACGAGGTCAATGGGGACACGCTTGATCTTGATGCAGCTGCGGCGAATGTCACGATCACCATGACAGGCAGCGAAGCGGGTAACATCACCAGTGCGCGGGCAGGGACACCCACAGCCAGCTTCACCGAGATTGAGCGCATTATCTTGGGCATCGGCAATGACACTGTCACGGGCGCAGAGGGCAACGATATCGTTGACGGCGGTGCGGGCAATGACAGCCTTGTGGGCGGTGCAGGCAATGACAGCCTGTTTGGCAATATTGACCGCGACACGATTGATGGCGGCTTGGGCAATGACACGCTTGATGGCGGCGATGGCAATGATAGCCTCATCGGTGGTCTGGGGGATGACACAGTTCAGGGCGGTGCTGGAAATGATGCAATCAATCTCAGCGATGGTGGCGCTGATGTTGTCTCTTTCCAAGTTGTCGTGGATGACAATAGGGGCGGCAATGGTCTTGATACGATCACAGGCTTTGGCGCGGATGATCGCCTTGACATCTCGGGGCTGCTTGATGGCAACCAAAATGCCAGCAATATCGGGGATTATCTGACCTTCACATCAAGCGCAGGAAACACCACCATATCAATCGACCGTGATGCAGGCGGTGGCACATATGCGCAGAGTGATCTGGTGGTGATCATCGGCCAAGTGATTGCCGAAGATGACCTGACGTTCCTTACCAATAATTTGATCATTTAAGGGCCAGGCCAGCAACCAGAACGGCGCGGTGGCCCAAGAGCCGCGGCTTGGAGCCTGATGGCGGAGGAGGTGTCCGCCTCACTATTGATCACCCCCAATCAGATACGATCAAAAAATCACGATTTTATTCAATAAATTAGAGTTCCTTCTAATAAAAGTGTTCCAATATGATCGCTTGCGTTCGCGCACAACCATGGTATTTTTATGGTAACGTTTTTGGTAACGATGTGGATGAGCACCCAGCATGCCCAAGAAACTGATCAACGCTCTGACTGTCCAGCAAGTGAAGAATGCCAAGCCCGGACGACACACAGACGGCGCAGGTCTGCAACTTCTGGTAAAAGAAAGCGGGACCCGCTCTTGGGTCTTTCGCTACATGCTGAACGGCAAATCCCGTGATGTAGGGATATCCAAATGCCCTGAGGCAATCGCTCTGCTGCAGAAGACTGGGGCTCATGAACTCACCCTATCGCAAGCGCGTGATGTAGCCGCGATATATCGGCACAAAGTGCAACTCGGCATAGACCCTCTCACCGAGCGTCAGCAAGCTACACAGCAATCTGCCAAAGAGCAGCATGCGGATGCTGTCAGCCGTGTGACATTCCAAGAGGTTGCAGAAGCTTACGTTGCGGCAAAAAGTAATCAGTGGCGCAACCCAAAGCACCGACAACAGTGGCGTAACACACTCAGGACTTACGTGTATCCCAAACTTGGGATGATGCCAGTGCAAGATGTTGAGACCAAGCAAGTGCTCGAAGTGCTCACACCGATCTGGCAGGCCAAGCCAGAAACGGCAAGCAGAGTAAGAGGCCGTATTGAGGTGATATTGGATTCAGCAAAGGTTCAAGGGTATCGCAGTGGTGAGAACCCCGCCCGGTGGCGAGGGCACCTTGAACATACCCTTGCAGCTCGCCAGAAACTCTCTCGCGGGCATCACTCGGCATTACCGCATGATGAAGTTCCATCTTTCGTGCAAAAACTCCGAAAGCAGCAATCTATCGCGGCACTGGCGCTTGAATTCACTATTCTCACTGTTTGCCGCACAGGTGAAGTGCTTGGGGCCACATGGGATGAGGTGAACTTCAAGACTGAAACTTGGACAATCCCCGCAGGCCGCATGAAAGCCGGTAAAGAGCATCGCGTGCCACTGTCAAAGCGGGCATTGCAAATTCTGCAGGAAACGAAAAAAATTAGTGACACGTATCTGTTCCCGGGCCGCGGAGGCAATAAGCTCTCAGGTATGGCTATGACAATGCAAATGCGCCGAATGAAGGTAGCAGCCACTGTCCATGGCTTCAGAAGTAGCTTCAGAGACTGGGCATCAGAAACGACTTCTTATCCGCACGAAGTGTGCGAAATGGCACTGGCTCACTCGATCGCCAGCGCAACTGAGGCTGCATATCGGCGCGGAGACCTTTTTGAAAAACGAAAGCAGCTCATGAATGCATGGGCTCGGCACTGCGAAAGTGATGACAAAGAACAAACCACTGTCTTGCCGTTGAAAAGAAAAAGCTGAGGGAAAAGTTCTTGGAAGACTTCAAGGATATTGCGGCACGTCTTGCACGCGAGTGGGAGACACAAGGCAGAGATGACGAAACACCAGAGGAGCTGCTCGCCAGTCTCCAAAACCTTATCCTATGCATGGAGCGGGCACGGCACAAAGTGACAGATGGCAGCCCTGAAGCAGGTGCAGTGGACAAGCGAACTCTCGCGGCGATTGCCGCGCCTGACCGGCTTAACGGAGATTTTTCGCTGACTGAGGTCTTTTTGCGCCGATGGCAGGTAAGCCCGAGAGATGCCTATGAGTATTTAGCAGATGCAATTCAACGCAAAAGTGCCGCTCAAAGTAAGCGCGCGAGCAACGAACGACCCTCGCGGCAGGACAGCATCACGCGTCTGATAAACGAGATCGTTGAAGACAATCCAAAAGTGTCCGCGAAACAGGTCGGACAATATCTCCTATGCACCGGTGAGATCGAGTATGATCGCGATCAATACATACATAAAACTGATCGCGCTGCTGTAAACGAGCGCGCACTGGCCGGGCGCGTTAGCAATGCAAAAAAACGGCTACGGGAAAAAGATTCACGCTAGCCCGGCTAGCCTCATAGAAGCTCGGCTAAGCCAACCTCGTTCAAAATCGAAAGAGGTTGCATATGAACGAACGTTTTATCGATCGACTGGCCTATAGCATGAAAGAAGCTTGCGAAGTCAGTAGCTTGGGCAAAACCACCCTTTATGGCCATATCAAAGCTGGAAGGCTCGATGCGGTGCGCGTGGGTGGGCGGACGGTAATACCGGCCGAAAGTCTTAAAAAATTGTTGAGCGCGCCTTCTCAGGAGAGCAAGAAACAATCTTCCGTGGCGCATCAACCTTGAATTAAAAAGGCTGCTCTTGTGCTACCAGCTCAAATTAGAATGGATTCTAAAATGTATATAATTAAAAAACATATATTGACTCCATTTGAATGCCTGCTTACTCTGAAAATGTTCTACAAATGGCCGTATAAGGGAGCCAAGATTACGCATCTGCGTATGGAGTGGTGTTGATCTCGGCTGAGGAAGTAGCGACCTCGACGTTGACTGCGTCAAACGCTTCACGAGTGGGGGCAGAACCCACAGATAGTCATCGGGTTGTTCACTTAGCTTGATGATGGTTCCGCGTTGTAGAGCGGCACGTAAAGGGGAGACCGCGCAACCGCCCCCTACCCGATCCGGGTGATGCCAAGTGAGACGGGTGATCGGCGGCTTGGCTCCGGAGATCACGCGCCTTAGCCGTAACAGGCTAAGTGTGTCTGGAGTTCGGCTGAGACGGGCTCCTGACAAACTTCCACCCAAGATCAGGAGCGCTAAAATGTATTACAATATGACGAGCGGACAGATTGATCGTCTGCTTGAAAATCTGCTGACAGCATATTCCAAAGCGCGCGACATGCGCGCTGAAGATGACATGCAAACGCTGATCAGTTTTTACAAAAAACTGCAAGGCTTACGTGCCGGTGGCGATGTAGACCCGCGTGATGTAATAATTTTGAAACCATTGTTAAAACGCTATTCTTGCAAATGAATCGTGTCGCCCTTTCGGGGCGACAGTCACACACTATTCGATTGTGGCATAGTATCAGGAATCTGCTCACTCAATTGCTCTGCGATGATTTGTTCATCAATCGCTCAATAGCCTTGGTCAATCGCATCATGGGCGCTGAACAAATTTTGGTATCAAAATAGTTTTTTTAATGGATCGTAGTAAAATCTGCTCTTACGCTTAAATGCTCACCAAGCCGTATTTGATGGAATAAAGATGGACGCTGAACAACTTTACATGGGAATAGCCCTTTTCTGCGCTTGGCCCGTTTTCTTTTTATATATGGCATTTTTTTACACTTATCAGGATCGAAGACCGCATCTTGTGGGCATATTGCTGAGCACATTAATTTGGGCTGGGGTGTGGCCATTAGTGTTAGCAATAGCCGCCTATAGAAAAGTAAGAACGAAACAATGAAAACCGTCCTTACTCTCATATTGAGCTGCGCAGCATGCTTGTTTTTTATCTCCAAGCTATATGATGATGGCACCATAATCCTTTCCAGTATGGCTGAGGAATACAGCGTCTGCACCAACGTCAATGCTTGTTCAGATGAAGACCTAGCCAAGATGACTGACCTGTTACTGGAACAGGATGAGTATAACTCAAGAATGTGGCTGAGAGTTATTCTTGGTTGGGAGCGCTGGCGCGAATAAAGCGGCGCCAAGAGGTGACGTAGGGGGTGTCAGCCCGAATGGGTGTAAGGCTGATTTATCCAAGTCGCATTATAAGTTTTTATATTGCACCAAGTCCGGAAGAATTTGGATGCCCACAGCGGTGTATCGACTGGAACCATCAGCCGGAAGCGATAAGGCCAAACCAGCTCGTGACAATTTCACATCCTCCTGTTTAGTCACCCATACGAGCCTCAAATCCCGCAGTAACAGATTACACAAATCATGAGCATCCGTCGTGCTCAACATTCTGTCTCGGAGAACCACCATGGGTGTCTCATGCTCAAGAACACCAATTTTAGTCATCAGTTTCGATTGTCGGCCCGACTGTTCCCAGAGCATGAAAAAGGCCTCGGACATATAGGCGTGGTCTGGCTTGCTTGGGGCATGATAGCCAACTTTTTTGGCAACAAATATATTCCAAATATCAATGCAAACTTCTCGAATGATTGTATTTGTTTTCTCTGTTGTCGCGCCACAGCGAGCAAGCGCGAGCTCGTTTTCTAGGGTGCGAATGCGGTTGTCCAAGAGCTGTTGTAGATGCATGTTTTTGCTGAAATCGCTGATTATCCACGTGTGGTTCACTTAACGCAAAATCAATCGGGCTAATGATAAGTCGGCGGGGCTGAACGTGAATTGCCTCTCGATGCGTGCTGGGGACACACCTTGAGCCAGCCAAACGGCTAACTGCAACGCAACCATAGCATCTTCGTCAGGCCGGCTTGCTTCATAAGCCGCCACCTTTCGAGCTGTATCGAGTAATTCAGGCGGCATTGCTTCCATCACAAACCTGCTGTCACGGCCCGGATTGTCCAGTTCAAAATCAGCGCAATATGCAACGAACAAAACCTCAATTACTTCACCCGCAGGCACCTCTATGAACGCTCTGTCGCCGAGCACAAAGTAGCCACCATCAGCCTCGTAAACTCTCGTTTCTATCATATTCTGAGCCTGACCAAGATTGCGGAAGTAAATTGGCTCCAATAAGTGAACATCTACTGACAATGGCGCTGATGTCGGATTGAATACTTGCCCTTCCAATGCAGCTCCAGAAGAACTCCCATTGCCGCTCATGCTCAATATTTCCAACTTCCCCGTGCGCAGCAGTTCCGATAGCGTTTCTGCTCCTGACGGCGATGGCACGGTTAACGCTGCTAAAGCGGCAATGAAAAATATTCTGACAAGCATTGGACGAACTCCCACGGATGAATTGCACCCAGACTTGCAACGCTCAACTCATAAGGCAACATCTGATTGTCCGAAGTCTCACCTCAAGCGAGAAATGATCGCAGCTTCCAGCTCCTCGATCGACCGTTCAGGCGCGGAGACCTCCACACGGTCACTGAATAGCCCCACAGACTTACCCAGCAGCTCAAGCGCCTTCAGGCGCGCAGAGGGGGTGGATGCTTCACAGGCCATCTCTGTGAGCTCATGAAGCACGAACTCTCGGACACCCTCTCTCTTCTCTGCGGCACTGATCTCTGCTTCAGCCTTGAGCTGATCAATCCGTGCGGCAACCTTGGGGTGCCGGCGTAAGCGAGATGCCTCTGACCAGATCGTAGATGGCTTCATGCCTTCGGCATTGTAGGCCTCACAGAAAGCTGCCGTCTGATCAGCGCCTCCTGCCACGCTCAAAGCGAAGAGTTCTTGCTTGGGTGTCATGCATAACATCCTGAATTAGTTATCACCAACATACTTAATCGGACGGCAATTTGCATGTGCTATTCGCATTAAATCCTCTCTTGAGGAGGCATTTAGTCTTCCAGAAGCCAAGCGATTGGTTTTAGATCATCATGACTGCTGAGAGGAACGACGCATGTATGAGAATGCCTTCAATTCGATTGAAAAGACCCTGCGCGCTGAGGAAGGCATTGCAAACGAATTAGACTACGTAGAGCAGACCTCTTGGGTTCTGTTCCTCAAGTATTTGCATGACCTTGAGAGCGAAAGGCGCGATCGAGCGGAGCTGGAGGGTAAACAGTATGCCCCCATCATCGATGGGCGTTACAGCTGGGATCGCTGGGCCGCACCCGAGAGTAACGGTGGCATAGATTATAACACGGCGCTCAGCGGCGATGATCTGGTTCGCTTCGTGGATCAGGAGCTATTCCCGCATTTGGCATCATTCCGTGATCGCGCGACTGATCCAGACACAATCGAATACAAGATCGGTGAGGTGTTTACTGAGCTCAGATCAAAGTTTCGATCCGGTTACATCCTCCGCGATGTCTTGGAAGTCGTGAATGGCATGGAGTTCAAGACACAGGCGGATAAGCACGAGCTTTCATCACTATACGAAACACGTATTAGGCGGATGGGTAATGCAGGGCGCAACGGAGGTGAATATTACACCCCGCGTCCATTAATTCGCGCGATGATTAAAGTGATCGACCCAAAATTGGTGAAACGATCTATGACGGTGCTGTGGGCTCGGCAGGCTTCCTGTGCGAAGCATACGACTACATGCGCAGCGGCGACCTATCAGCCAGCGATTATGAGACACTGCAGCGCCACACACTTTATGGTCAGGAAAAGAAGTCCCTCGCATACGTGATTGGCATCATGAATATGGTGCTGCACGGGATAGAGGCGCCTAATATCGTCAGGGGCAATACTCTCAATCAGAATGTCATGGATATTCAAGAAAAGGATCGCCACGACATCATCCTTGCAAACCCGCCTTTTGGTAGCGGTGAGCGCCCCGAAGTGCAGCAAAACTTTCCGATAAAATCGGGTGAGATGGCATATCTTTTTATGCAGCATTTCATTCGTCGGCTGCGGGCCGGAGGCCGTGCTGCAATCGTTATTAAAAATACCTTCCTCAGCAACACTGATGCCGCGTCCATAGCCCTGCGGAAGGAGCTTCTTGAAACAACTGAGCTGCATACAATTCTCGACTGCCCTCAGGGCACCTTTCAGGGCGCCGGCGTAAAGACCGTTGTGCTGTTCTTTAAGAAAGGCGCGCCCACTCGGGATATTTGGTATTATCAACTCGACCCCGGTCGGAGCCTTGGTAAAACCAATCCGCTCAATGATGATGATCTGGCTGAGTTCGTCGAACTTCAGGGCACTCGCCCAAATGGGCCAAAAAGCTGGATAGTGAGCCGCGCCGATCTGGATGAAAGCACATATGACCTGTCGGTCAAGAACCCCAACGCGCCTGAGGCTGAGGCCTTGCGCAGCCCTGAAGAGATCATCACCGAAATGCTGAAGCGGGATGCCGAGACGGCGCAAATCCTTGAAGATATTCGGGGGATGCTGTGAAGGTGGGATGGAAGGCAGCACAGATTGGTGATGTCTGCACTGTGGTTGCAGGGCAATCGCCAAGTGGGTCAGCATACAACGACCAAGGCGTTGGATTGCCATTCTACCAAGGAAAGAAAGAGTTTCGTGATCGTCTCATTGGCCCACCCACCACATGGACTTCTGTGGTCACTAAAGAGGGCTTGCCCGGAGATATTCTTATGTCTGTCCGTGCCCCGGTTGGGCCTATCAATATGGCTACTCAACGTATCTGTATTGGTCGCGGCTTGGCAGCAATCCGGGCTAAAGAAGGACTAATTCGCGATTTTCTCTGGTATGCTTTATTATGGCTACAGCCAACAATCAGGGGAAGTTCTGGGGCGGTTTTTGACTCAATAAACAAAGCTGGTATTGAGGGCCTTTCAATTCCCCTCCCGCCGTTCGAAGAACAACAGCGGATTGTTGCGGTTCTGGACGAAGCCTTCGAGGGTCTGGCCCGCGCCCGCTCTTATGCCGAAGCCAACCTTCAGAGTGCAAGTGAGTTGTTTTCCAGCACTCTGATCAGAGCCCTCCAGTCAGGAAACTCCGATTGGCAAAAACTAGCAGTTGCCGAAACAATGACACGAACGAAAGTTCCATCGAAAATTCAACGCAAGGCATACTTAGCGGAGGGCACATTCCCCATCGTTTCCCAAGAAACAGGGCTAATTAATGGCTACTGGAACAACGAAAGTGATGTAGTCCATGTGAAACGACCCGTTGTAGTGTTTGGTGATCACACTCGAATTCTGAAATACGTCGACTTCGATTTTGTGGTTGGAGCAGACGGCACGCAAATAATGGCGCCCATAGAGCGACTCGATCCCAAGTATTACTATTATGCCTTAAAAACAATTAATCTGGAGGGTAAGGGGTATGCGCGTCATTTCAGTCATTTGAAAAAATGTGAGATTGTGTTCCCCGTTTCAATCCAGTCGCAACGTAATATTGCTGCAGAACTGGATCGTCTTTCCGAGAGTGTGCAGCGCTTGGAAAGGCAATATGTTCGAACAATTGGTGACCTTGATGAACTTCGCCAATCCCTTTTGCAAAAAGCCTTCACGGGCGAATTAACACAACGTAATAATCGAAGCATATGAGCATTCAGGACGAAACCGAAGCCGATACACGTGCCGAGCGTATAGACCCTGCCCTTGCAGCAGCGGGCTGGACTACGACTCCGGGCGCTAAAATTCGCCGTGAGGTCATCTGTCCGGGACGCATTATGCCCGGTGGAAAGCGGGGAGATCGGCTCAACTCTGATTACGTCCTCATATACCGCGATCAGAAACTGGCTGTCATCGAGGCGAAGAGAGCGGGACTTGAGCCCACTGAGGGGCTTGCTCAAGCCAAGGAATATGCCAAACGCCTAAATACTCGGCTGGCTTACGCGACCAACGGCGTTGGCTGGTATGAAGTTGATATGGCGACAGGTAATGAGGGTGATGTTGAGCCCTTCCCAACCCCTGATCAGCTTTGGGATCGTTGCTTTGGTGATGCCAACACTTGGCGTGAACGCTTTGGAGAAGTGCCCTTTGAAATCGCAGGCGGAAAATGGGAGCTGCGTTACTATCAGCACAATGCAATTACTGCGGCTCTGGAGGCCGTTAGCAAAGGCGAGAAGCGGGTTCTGTTGACCTTGGCCACTGGCACAGGGAAAACCTCTATCGCCTTCCAGATCGCTTGGAAGCTATTCCACTCGCGTTGGAACCTATCGGGAGAGCCGACACGGCGCCCACGCATCCTGTTCCTTGCTGACCGGAATATTTTGGCGGATCAGGCCTTCAATTCATTCTCTGCCTTCCCATCAGATGCGGTTGCGCGCATTAAACCAGATGCCATTCGCAAGAAGGGCAGCGTGCCCAAAAACGCGAGCATCTTCCTGACAATCTTCCAGACATTCATGACCGGAGACGAAAAGCCAAGCTACGAAGAATATCCAACTGATTTCTTCGATTTCATCATCATCGATGAGTGCCACAGAGGTGGAGCCAACGACGAAAGCAATTGGCGCGCTGTTATGGAATACTTTGCGCCCGCAGTGCAGCTTGGCCTAACAGCAACCCCTCGCCGTAAGCATAACGCAGACACTTACGCCTACTTTGGCGATCCTGTTTACACCTACAGTCTCCGGGATGGTATTGAGGATGGCTTCCTAACCCCGTTCAAGGTGCGCCAAATGGCAAGCACCATCGATGAATATGTTTGGGATGGAACAGATGAGGTCGTTGAGGGTGAGGTTGTAAAGGACAAATATACGGAGTCCGATTTCAACACGCGCCTTATTATCGAAGAACGCGAACGCAGCAGAGTAGCTGAGTTCATGAGCCAAATTGATCAGAAGCAAAAGACATTGGTATTTTGTGCCAATCAAGACCACGCGCGAAGGGTGCGGGACTACATCAATCAGACAAAAATTGATCCTAACCCGGACTACTGCCACCGCGTCACAGCTGACGATGGAGAACGTGGGGAACAACACCTCAGGGATTTCCAAGACAACGAAAAAGCGATTCCGACAATACTCACTACGTCGCAAAAGCTTTCAACCGGCGTTGATGCACGGAATGTGCGCAATATCGTCCTTATGAGACCCATCGGTTCAATGATTGAATTCAAGCAAATCATTGGGCGAGGCACGCGCACGTATGACGGCAAAGACTTCTTCACGATCTACGACTTTGTCAAAGCTCATGAGAAATTCAATGACCCAGAGTGGGATGGAGAGCCGGTAGCACCAGTGGGTGATCCACCATCCAAACCACCTACACAACCAGACGAACCAGATATCGAGGCCCCAATTGATGGGGGTGGAGAAGACGGCGGTGAGGTCGCAAAATCCAAGCTGATAATAAAGCTGGCTGACGGCAAAGAACGATCCATACGATACATCTCTGCCACCACCTACTGGGGCCCAGATGGGAAACCGATGACCGCTCAGGAGTTCCTTGAGCGCTTGTTTGGCGACCTGTCAGGAATGATCTCTCAGGAAGACGAGCTGCGCAAAAAATGGAGCAACCCAGACAGCCGAGAACAATTCCTCTCTTTGCTCGAACAGCGCGGTTATGATGCTGAGAAATTGTCGGACATGCGCCGCCTCGTGGATGCTCCCGAGAGCGACCTGTTTGATGTGCTTGCTTACATCCGCTTCACAACACCGCCAAAGACACGCACAGACCGGGCTGAGGCAACCAAAGAGAGTATGCCGCAGGACATCCAAGAGGACATGCGTGAGTTCCTGATTGGCGTCTTGAGAGCGTATCAGGAGCGTGGTGAGACAGAGCTTGCCACCCAAAAGCTGAACCATTTCCTCACAGCTCGCTACGGCTCAATAGCGGATGCGAAACGAAAGCTGGGTGACGTTTCGACGATCAAAAAGGCGTTCGTTGATATCCAAACATCACTTTACAGACAGTGATGCCTCGAAAAGAGCTAGCGGAATATCCAAAGTGCAAATGCGCTTTTAATCGCCCTGCGAAATCCGTTGCTTGTTCCTGATGTGAATGGCATTGAGTGTGATGCATCAAGAGCTGAGCTGTTGCTTACACCAACCTGCCCGACCGGCAAGGTGGTTCCCACTGGGGGATATGGCCAAGAGGCAATTATAGGTCGCAAGTGGCATCAGCTCTCCGGAAAAGGAGAGCATCGTGAACAAACTACACCCCATCATACAGCAACTGGCTCTGAGAACCCGCGCAGGTGCCGTCAGAACGGCACTGGGCTCTGATGAGGGCATGAGTAACATTCTGGACGATTACGCGGGCCTACGGCTCTCTGTTTCAGTGGATGGATCGGCAGATAGCATTATCCCCGGAACGTGGTCTGAGGGTGCCGCGAAACAACTCGATTACCTGAGCACGAGTGCGGCAGCTGCCTTCTTCTTCATCGATCAGGAGGCCAAGGGACGAGAGCTAGCATTTGCTAACTATTGCAGAGAGCAACGATTGAACTTTGATATCGCGATGATCTTGCGCAGCGACAGCTGCCACTTTCACGGCAATGCCTTCATTATCGGGGACATGCCATCACAGGAGGCCGACAAGCTAGCCTATCGGTTCTCTTTACCGGCATTCCTGTCAATCGTGCGCGGGGAGCTCGTTAAGACGGTCATTACTGGGTGATTATACCTTGTTGTCTGTATCGAACGAATTGAACTCACAAACGCGTGCAGCCTCGTTATATGCCTCTCTAAAGCCATCCAGTGAGAACTTCACTTCTGGCACATCTGATCCGACTTGGTGGATGGATACTCGATCAGACTTCAGCATGCCCATTAGGAACGTGATGTCATCTTCTGAGTGGGGGTAATACGTGCCCTCGTGAAAGAAGAGATCGGAGACCTCTTCACCAGCATATGCAACAAGGTCATCCTCGCCTGAGCCGTTCAGGTAGTAGGAAATTTCCGGTTCTGCGGAACCGAAAAAGAACGACACGAACATATAGTAGTTCTCTACTGCTTCCTCCTGCTTGCTGATGAATATTGGATTCGACGTCACCCAGCAGGCACCCTCACCTTGAAATAGTGCCCACTCATCAAATTCTGCTATCGGATCGAAACTTTCATCCGCCAAAGAGCCGGTTGTTAGGCACATGCCTACCACCACGAAAAGACACGAAACGAATTTGGAAAATACACTACCCATCAGATTAAAAATACAAACAGACCGTTCTGAAACATCTGCAGCTTGTATGCGTCTGCGCCAAATATCATGCGTGGCTGACCTTGAGCTGCTTCCTTGGCTACACCCGCAGTTAAAAAGGATGAAAATGAAGCATTACGCATTCATTGAAACGCCTTTGCCAAATCTGCCAGAGCTTCTGATTTTAAATGGTTGGAGCGTTCGGGAGAGAAATTCAGCAGTGCATCTTCTGCTAATCTGATTTTCTTACTGATACTTTCCATCACATCATCGTTGCCAAGACCTCCAATGAACGCAATCAGCTTTTTCAGGGTCTCTTCTCCAAACAACTCCTTGAACTTCTCTTGCTCGCAGCGGTCGAAGCGTCCATCGGAACAAACAATTTTTGCTGCGCTCCAAATTCTAAAATTCTCATCAAGCTCAGCTAGCTTTTCATTATAATCCTGATCAAGGAATTGCGAGACGATAGCATCTGTCTCATTGTTGGCTTCAATGACTTGCGAGTTTTCGATGTATTGAAAATCTAAATCTCCAACGTGACTGATGAATTTGTCCAATATATGTGCCCGTAGCAACATTGGTGGATGGGTGCTGAACGGATTTTCTCTCAACTTAGAATTTTTTAAATTTTTCAGTTGTTCGATATAGCGGTCAGATAGATCACCAAGATGATGGTCGAGAAGTCCACTTGCTGTTTTCATGAAAGCCTTCAGTGAGCTACTTCTATCAATTGTTGCAAAATAGCCTATTCGATCCGCAGAAATCTCTTTAGCCCTCTGGAAGACAAAATATTCGAATGAATTCGATGATGTAGCCACTGGCGAATGTTGGAGTAGGAAATGGCCCAGCTCATGACCAACCACAAAGCAAATCTCCTCCGGAGAAAGCAAGTTCACGAGTGACGATGACAGGCGTATCAGACACTGCTCAGTAGAGGTGTAATAACAAGCTGCTTGTATTTCATGGGAGCTATAGACGAAGACGTTTACAGCTTCTCTCGGCACGCCGAGCCTGAAGCAAGCGATTGCAACGCATTTATCAAGATCGGGTGTAACATCAGCATTTATCTCAAGCGCAGAGCGCGAGAACTCAGCTACAATATCTGCGAGTCGCTCCGGCTGATAATCGATATGGCTGTCGTGCTTATCGCCCGTATACCGAACAATATTTGCCCTATTTCGCGCCTCTAAAAGAGTGCGTTCATTAGCCATATTTCTTTCGTTCCTCACCAATTAAGTCGAGCATTTTTTGGGCATGCTCACGGTCTGCGTCATTCGATACGTTATTCAAGCGAGCATTCCACTTCTTGAATTCTGCTTTTAAGTAGTTTTGCTTTTTTTGGTCATCCCAACTTGGATCCATACCCAAAAGTGATTCACTGCTTGCATCGTTCTCAAGTGCACTCGTTAGGGACACCATTCGCGTATCCCTTATGCGCTCGAGCTCTTTTGTATCAAGCTCAAGTGCTTCACCAATTCGATGCAAAATCTTCAGCTCTTCTGGGTCAGCGACTCCATCAGCAGCCATGACATCATAGCAAAGTTCCATTATTTCGTATTTCTCAGGCATCTCAGTAATAGCGTTTATTTTTGAGATTATCTGGGAGTTGGAGAACTTGCCGCTCGTCAATTCAGCGTGCGCCTCTTTCATCGCAGCATTTAATTTTTCCTTAAGCTCAGGCTGCGACTTCTCTGACACGCTCATGGCCTTGAATTCCATCCAGTGCTTAATGGCATGCCCTTCATCATCCGCTATAGTGCCATCGGACATTGCAACAGACATTGCGAGTTTGACACCCAGAGCCATACTCTCTTTTCTGTTTTCGAACGCTTCCTCATATCCAGAAGCAATAAAATTGAACTCTTTATCGATAGCTTTTCCCCAGAGAGGCTTGTCATACTTACCGCTTTGGAAACCATATTTGATGTCGTGAACCTCAGCAGTCGGGATCACCCTGACCAAGGTTTCAATAGTCCTTCTTCCTGATTTGGGAGGCTGAACGAACAATGGGAAAATTCGTCCGACTTCAACCCATTTTGTAAAGCCTTGGTTTGGCTGAATTAGACCGAGGTCTGCTCTTTGAAAGAACACCGGAGAATGCGGTTCCCGAGCTCTATCCACCAAACTCAAGACCATTGCCGGCTTATCTTTACCATCGGTGACATCAAACAAAGAAACTGCAACAGTCAGCTCTCGTGCTACGGCTGTCGGTATGAGGCCCATAACTTCGATGGCATAATACTCCAAACCCGAGCCATCAGTTTCGGTGTTTTTTGACATTATTCGAGCATCGAAGGGAGGGATACGGCCAAGAGCCGCGTTCAGATCGAACTCTTTACCGGTAACTGCAGCCTTCGCTCCGGCCGCTGCAACACGCGCGCCCGTAAAGAACCCGCGCAACAACAGATTGAACAGAACTATGACGATAATGGCCCCTAAAATTTCCATTTAATCCACCAAGAACTTATCAATAGCACTCGATGCAGGTTCTCCACCAAGGCTATCCAAATCAACTTTTGTTTGCTCACCGCTTGCGACATCCAAGAAGCTGCATTTCATCATGCCATTTTCATCGAACTCATATGTAATATCGATTTTTTGCCCCCTTGGACGATCTGGAGGGAGCTGTAAGTCACCCTCCCAAATTACAGTAACAAATCTCGGATCGCTCTCCGGGGAGCCAGACTTGGTTACTTGGCAGTGTATGGATGTTTGGCCATCCGCGATGGTTTCAAACTGCTTGGTTATTGAGCAAGGCAGTTTTTCACCTTTGCTGATTATTATCGAATTTTGCTTTTCGTCGACCTGTCGAGCTTTATTATAGTTTATACTTATGGTGCCAAAATAATACGTTGATATCTCGGACACTTTCATTTTGCTTATGGTCGCAGCTTGGGCTGCACTTAAGCTGGTCGGGTCGGATTTGAGTGCGGCATAAAGAGCTGCACCAAGAGCGACAACTTCATCAACATCTGCAGTTGCAGTTGGCTCCTTGCAAAACACTTTTTTCACCGACTCTTTCACAAGCGGGATACGTGTACTGCCCCCAGCAAGAAACACTTCTTGAATATCAGTCGGCTTTATGCCCGCATCATCCATTACTGTTTCACACAGTAACTCTGCTTGGTTTACCAGCGCCCGAATAGCCTCTTCGAATTCCGCTCTCGTAACCTCAACAATCTCACCTTCAACCAAAAACTTTGCACTGCCGCGCGTGGACAAAGTAATTTTCCGTTTTGCCATCTCTGATAGAGCAAGCTCTGGTAAATTGTTGTTTTCAGCATCAAGGTTTAGACTTAATTGAACATTGGCCTTTTCAATTACAAGCGCCCGTAACGCTTTATCAAAATCGTCGCCTCCGAGTTTTGCTACTCCCTCACTGGCAATCACTTCAATGTCATTTCCCACTGCACGTATTATTGAAACGTCGAAAGTGCCGCCGCCAAGGTCATACACTGCATAGTTGCCATTGAGATTGGCGCCATTGATATGCGCGTAATAGAGTGCTGCAGCAGTGGGCTCGTTGATTATATATTTGACAGGCAAACCCGCCTTCTTGGCAGCAAGCATAGTTGCATCGCG
This sequence comes from Roseovarius sp. 10, assembly GCF_033100315.1. Lineage (NCBI taxonomy): Bacteria > Pseudomonadati > Pseudomonadota > Alphaproteobacteria > Rhodobacterales > Roseobacteraceae > Roseovarius > Roseovarius sp. 10. Next base: position 2,277 of record NZ_JAWLVH010000002.1, on the reverse strand, counting down.
AGCCTCCTGCTGGAAGTTTGCTGGAATGGTGACTACCGCCTCGGTGATGTTGCCAATCTCCGCCAAAGCAACACGTTTCATCTCCGATAGGACTGCCGCGCTCAAGTCCGTCGGAGTAAAATCTGTGCTCCCCAATCGAGTGGTGGCTTCGCTACCCATTTGCCGCTTGAAACGTGCACCCACTTGAAATCCCGGGTTCCCGTATCTTGCCTCAGGAATGTATCCAACGACCAATTGGTCATTTTCTTTCATGACACAGGACGGAGTAATGTTTTTACCGTCATTCGAGATGATGACAGGCCGCCCAGTAGTGTCGACAGTAGCGACGGCCGAGTAAGTCGTGCCAAGATCAATGCCAACAACACTACTCATTTCAACCCTCCGAACCTAAGTAATATTTAATTTTTGCCTTGCGAATAACAGTTGCGAACTTAAGGCCCTGATGTCTGTAGTAGGGGCTCAAAACATCCGCTATATCGCCTGTTTTAAAAGCGTCTTCTGCTTGCTGGACATGACCTATCGCTTCCAATAACTCAGGGTGATCCTGAAACTGCGTCCCGATCTCAGGCCATCCTATTTCGATTTCGTTGTCCTCCAAAACCTGCTCCAAAAGCACCGCGAAGCTGTTCAAAAGCTTATTATCTGGCTCCGATGCGCAATAGTTCAGCGCTTTAGAGTGAAGGTCTACCAACTCTCCCAAAAGCTTTTTGTTAACCTGAAAATCGCGCCCCTTCTCAAGCTCAGCAATAGCCGCATCCTTCGCGTTAAGCGCGTCTTGAAAACTGAGCAGCATTTCTTTCAATGACGTTGTTTGTTCACCAATCTGCTGCAACGCTCCCTCCGCGCGCTGAGCCGCATGAGCCGAAGCGCTAGAGCTGTCCAAGAGGGCTTCTTGTTGTTTCTCGATGACTGAAGCGAGGTCGACAATGGTTTGGCCCCATCGCTCTGGGACAAGGGCACCAGTCGTATCCAAGCTTATTCTGGAGCGGAATAGAAAAAATGAAATGCCCGCAAGGATGATGGACAAAACGATGCTCAAGGCTTGGATCAGTAGCATCCAGTTGGTGGCACCAGCATTCTCAACAATCTGCTGCGGCACATTTTCTGAGGCATCATCACTTTGCTCCGCTGACACACTGGTTTCGGCTGATATTACAGCTGAAACGTCAGATGGATTATCCGCGGTTGGTTGAGAGGAACGCGCTTCAATAATGTAAAATGTTGTTAAGGCGATCGCTGTAGCCACAACGATTAAAAATCCAACGAAATACTTGTTCATCTTCATCTCAACCTCACAATCTCTCCATAGAAAATCGTGGGCCGGACGGGAGATTCGAGTCAACTACAAAGGTTATACTGTTTGTTGAGGCCGTTTACGCATAAAGTTCTCATCCCTGTCGAAAAAACACGTGAGTATAAACATGCTTCAGAGGGCTGGTTGGCCAAGCCGTACACATGACTACGAAAGACTATACATCTCGTATTCGTAATGCTCCCTTTGCTAAAGTCGTCGCGGCAGGCGCAACCAAACACGAAACGATGCGCGCTAAACCAGCTGTAAGACCTCAAGCTCCGCTAGTGCCCTGCGATAACGCTTTAAACGTTTTACATCTCTATCGGTGATCTCACCGAGCCGCTTCAAATCAAGATTGTCACGGATATCCGCTGCCTTCACGCGGCGCGCGATAGGGTTAGTCAGGGCGCGACGCACAAAACGGAGGTATGTCTCATCGTCGCCTCCCTCGTCTTCCGCTCTTTTTGTCACCAGCTCTAGTGCAGCAATGACTTCAGGAGAGAAACCTTCCGCCTCCAGTCGTTCGAATGTCCAGCCCGGCCCATCCTCAACGACATCATGCAAAACGCCTACTATGCGCTCGTTCTCAGTGTCCAAAGATTGCATAACACGCAAAGGATGCAGGATATAAGGTGCGCCCGCTTTATCAAATTGACCTTTGTGTGCCTCAACCGCGATTTCAATTGCCCGCTGTAAATCCATATCACGTCTCCAAGGTTCTATGGTCCAATTGATATGACGGATATCCCAAAGCCCGACCGTAAAAATGTCACTCGGTCAATTTATCGGATACCGTTATTAATGCAAAATATCATGCATAGGTGAACCTGAGGCAAACCCTGAAATCTGGGGGTGCCCCCGGGGTGGGGTAGCGCAGAAAGCAGATTCTTCAAAAGAGGGGGGGGGTAATGGCATCTCTCTTTAGGGAGCCATTATGGTAACAACTCGCTTCTGCTGGGAATTATTTTTATAATTCAGTGTGA